>JAKPPT010000010.1 GCA_029547205.1 Spirochaetota bacterium | reverse complement strand
GTTGAACCAATTATCAAAGCGGCCGTATACGGGCTTATAGCAGGGGTAATCTACTTTATTTTTACATTGCTCAATATCTCTGCATTTACCATGATTGCTGGTGGAGCTTTTATGGCTCTCATTGGGCCTATTATTTTTTCAATTATTGGGCTTTTTGTAGGTGGGATAATTTTATTAATTATCTCTGCTATCTGTGGTGGCTCAACCGCTTTTGAAGCAAATGTACGTGTCGTTGCTGCATTAATGGTTCTTGGTCCTATCCAGGCACTATTGTCATTTTTAACAGGTATAAGTGTCTATGTAGGCCTCATTGTTTCGGCATTAATTGCATTGTATGGTTTGTATCTTACATTTATTGCATTGGTCAAAGCGCTCGCCGCAAAAGAAACTGTAGCAAAAATAATCATAGGGATATTGGTTGTCCTGTATGTTTTTTTACTATACGGTTCTTTCAATGCATACAGAGCCGCCGGGAAAGTTGGTCAGCAAATGATGGAACAAACAGAAAAGCTTTCATCAGAACAACAAAAAGCATTAGAACAGCTACAGCAATTACAAAAATCACTGGAAAAAATGCAGCAAGAAGAAAAAGAATAATTCATATAGTGGTTACATCCTCTGTGCATAGAGGATGTAACCATTTAAATCTTCTTTACCTTATAGCCATCTGCTAATGCTACATTCACATGAACTACATCATCATTAAGGCTTTTAAAAATATAGCTGTCATCAATAATAGGTAACACATCAGCATCATCCTGTGTCTTGATGACAGAACCCGCCGGGACATACCTCCCATCAGCTATGGACACCCCCAGAACCAGTGATTTAGGCTCTACTACACAATTGCTCCCCACCTTTGCCTTGAATATTAACGATTGCATCCCTATAAAGGTACTATCGCCAACATACGCCGGGCCATGAATCTGTGACTGATGTGCAAGTGAAACACGTTTCCCAACATATACAGCGTATTTTCTACCATCGACTTCAACTAAATTGTTATTGATTGGATGCCC
>JAKPPT010000007.1 GCA_029547205.1 Spirochaetota bacterium | reverse complement strand
AGTTTTCCCCTGAAATACGGGAAAAATGTACAATTCAGCGGATATCCTTTGATTATCTTTGTTACGAAATACAGCAAAACATTGCCTGGATATTCCTTTTAATGCTTTTAAATAGGATGTTGCTATCTGTTTGCGATATTCGGGATAAAAGGGATGGGTAATATCAAGGCATAGCTGGTTCATATTAATTAAATCAGAGAAGGGTGTATTCAATGCTATCACTTCGCCTGAAATGCTGATAACGCATGCAGGTAATTGAAACAGGAGCACCATATTTGATGCTGTTTGCAAAGTTGTAGTATTTATATGTGTTGCACCACTATCTTCACTACTCATACAAGGTACCACCATGCTTAACCATGTCAAAACATAAGTATTTTTTTGCAATAAAAAATATAAAAAAAAATAGTGTTACTGTGAAAGTTTTGCTTGTAGTGTATCAGGGGATTGGAAGCCTGCCATCTTTTCTATAATCTTACCATTTTCAAAGAGGAGTATTGTGGGAATTGCATCAATATGGTAGTTTTTGATAATCTGCTGATTTTCATCTGCATTTATTGTAACAAATTTTGCTTGTGCCGATGATTGTGAAAGGTTTTTCAAAACAGCATTCTGACGCATACATAGGCGGCACCATGGTGCCCAGAAATTTACAACTACTTTGCCTCTCCATTGCAGCACTTCGCGGGCAAAGCTTTCTTGTGTAACATCTTTAACAGTCATGTTTGCATCAGATGAAGTGGCTCCATTTACTCTTTCCGGTGCTTGTGTTAATGTTACAGGGACTACCATTTTGGATTTGTTACGAATCAGTGTCAGCTTTATTGTTTTGCCTGCTGAGGAATTTCTCACTACCTGAATTAAATCCTGCGGATTTTGAATAGTTTGTCCATCAACTGCTATAATTACATCTTGAGGCTGGATGCCTGATTGTGCAGCAGGGCTGTCAGGTATAATAGTATCAACGTAAGCACCCGAAGAGTTTGAAAGCCCAAGTTCCTGGGCTTTCTCTTCATTAATGGGTTTTACCTTAGCACCTAAGTAGCCTTTTCCTGATTCAGTAATCGTTGAATATGTTTGTCCACCTTTGCCGGATACTATACGTTTATTGAGGAAAACCTTTTTTCCTTTTTCTATAGTAATTGTTTCGGTTTGGGTTGATATGGTATTACCTGCATTATCAACATATTTAAAGGTGATAGTGTAGGTACCTGGTGGGAGGAATAATCTGCTTAGCTGGAAATTTTCAGGCAAAGTATGCCAGCACCGCAAATCAGGTTTTATCTGTGATAGTAAACCTACGCCAACGCCAGCACCCGCTACCATACCAATTAAACCTGCAAAGTTCTTTGTACTGTCTGACTGTTCGGCTAATTTTTTTGCAGCATATCCTGCTGCAACGGATGCAGCAGCTTTCACTGCAATGCCTGCAGCAACTTTTGCATATATTCGTCCATAATCGTCTTCCAGAGTCTTCACTGCGGTAGTTGCAATATCTTCTAACATGTGACTTCGTTCAATGTCCTTGCCATTAACATTAACAACCAGATAGTTAATTTTTCCTTCGCGCTTTACAAATTTTGGTATTGGATTTTCGGCATTTTTAAGAGCTATCATAACTCCGGCAATGGTAACTCCTTCTTGTAATGACATGCCATTGAG
>JAKPPT010000138.1 GCA_029547205.1 Spirochaetota bacterium | reverse complement strand
TCCGCAGAAAAAGGAGCACCATAGAAAACTATGCTCATAGGATAGCCAGCACTGACTGTCTCAAAATATAAACCAAAGCCTGCATAGCTAATCCAATTAAACGTGTTCATAGGATCAGGTTTTTCTCTGTTGGGAATAATGAAAAAAGTTTCACCACCCCAATACAAATTAGACATATCAAGCGAATAATCACTTTGGGAAAGCGGCACATACATAGTTCCGCCAAGGTATGCCCCAAATGGATTTAAATTTTCATACCACTTATCAAAATCTACATAACCTGCTTTTGCTTGCTGCTCGAGGCGTTCCTTTCTTCGCTGCTCTTCCAGCTTTTGTTTTAATCGGTATTCTTCTTCCGCTGTGTTTATCTGTTCACGGAACGCATAATATTTTTCGTGCACTTTAAGAGCAAGCGCCTGATTTATGCGCGATCGTGCATCATCAAACAATTTTCGTTTTAAAAAACTTTGTGCTTGTTTATAGTATTCCTCTGCAAGGCCAGAAACAATTACTGGATAAATTTCTTCAGCAAATTTTTGGTTATAATTTTTTCTTAAATAGATATCGAGCAATCGTTTTGCTTCTATATAATTTTTTGCCTTTACCTGTTTTCGAATATCATCTTCTGTTGGATTCAAGGTCATCTCTTGTGCTTTATCACGAATCGCATATGCGAGCGCTTGGATATCAATATCAATTTTTTCTTTTTCGACATAGATGCTATTCGCAAAAAGAATCTGGTAATTAGCAAGATCTACCAGTCTCGTCGTTATTACTACTTTGCCATAGAGTGTTCCAATCGAACATATGAGCAGCGCTCTTGCACTCGTTCGTATCTGATCAAACGATGGAGTTTCTGTTCCGGCAAGCAATATCTGCTCAGTGTATTCCTGGTACAATTTATCAGCTTCGGTACGTTCCAGTACCTTAAACAGTGGTATGCCAGTGATAGCTGTTTCAAGCAACTTATGAATATTTTGTGCTTCACTCTGTTTTACCTCAGTACCGATGATAGTAAACATGGGAATTGCAATGGGTATTTGACTGGAACTCTGCCCGAAAACTATCCCGATAGCTGCTTGTGCAATTACTAGCGCAATGATTAGCTTTTTCATAAAAACCTCTTCTGTTGTACTATGTTAATAAACAGCATTGCATGGTACTTTATAGCTCGCAACTTGTTTGTGACAGTACAGATATTGAAGGAATTATACTGTAATCGAATTTTCTTTGTAAACAGTTTGTTACCGGTGTTCAATTGTATGCTATACTTACCAGTATGGCAAATATACTTGACTACCTTGATTGGCGCGGTGATATAACCCTCTCACAGAGCGCTTTTAATTCTATCGATAATCTTATTCTCAGCGTTATCGCATACATTCCATTTGAGAATATTGTTCCGGAAGCATTTACCGCTAAAGGCATACCGTTCCATGAAGCTTCACGGCAGCTGCAAAAAATTCAAAACACATTCACATCCGAAAGAATCAAACAGCATATTGATCTTTTTACAAAGACTGCTTCTGCAAATCGCTTTGCTGCTTTCAGACTATCAGGGTACTGCAATCATTTTGATAAAAATCAAGAAACACAATTCGCTGCAGTTACCATAACCTGTACTGATAATACTCACTTTGTTGCATTCCGAGGTACCGATGCTACCCTCGTCGGCTGGAAAGAAGACTTTAACATGAGCTTTATGACACCGGTTCCGGCTCAGCGGCAGGCATGCCGATACCTTGAAGCAGCAGCTAGAAAATTATGGGGAAAATTGAGGACAGGAGGACACTCAAAAGGCGGCAACCTGGCTGTATACGCCGGTGCATTTTGTAAACCAAGCATTCAGCGTCGCATTCTTGCAGTGTATAATAATGATGGACCAGGATTCGATGAAAGCATCATAACAAAACCTGAGTTTCAAGCAATAAGCAAGAAACTTTTTTCATTTGTCCCTCAATCATCCATAGTGGGTATGCTCCTCGAGCACGCCGAGCAGTATACTGTAGTAGAAAGTATCAACCGCGGCATTGCCCAGCACGATCCGTATTCATGGTCAGTGCTTGGCACCGACTTTGTATATAAAGATACAATAACCGATACAAGCAAGTTTCTCGATACTACAATAAAAAATTGGCTTAACGGGCTCACACCACAGGAACGCGAAAATTTTGTTGATGTACTCTTTTCAATTCTTGAAGCAACAGGAGTTTCAAATTTTTCCGAACTGTCCACCAATTGGTTTCAACGAGCAAAAACTGTAGGTGAAGCTCTCAAAAACCTTGATGCCGAAACAAAAACCATGATTCTCAAAACCCTCAAACTGCTTGTTGATGCTGCAGCTCAAACAATTAGCAAACAGCTGCGGATTTAGAAACAGCTTATGCTTACGTTAGGCAGCTACAGGACACTTTTGTACATTAAACGACTGCCTTACTTAAAAAAGAATTCTGCCCGGCATTCCAACGCGCCATAAAGTCCCCACCCCACTAGATTTTAATAAGTTCAAGCACTGCCTTGGGGGGACTGTGTCTCTTCGCTGTTCACTTCGCTGTTCAGGCGCTTATGCCGTTTTCCTTTGACAGGTACAGAATATGTGGTACAATACAAAATACCCCTTAATGCTAACTATCGAGGTCTTATGCTTCCGTATGATATAGTAGAAGCAGCTCTGGGAAAAATATCTTCGGATATTTGCTATAGTAACTGTTTCTATGTTGATTTTTATACTAATTCTATTCGTGGACCGGCTTCTATTACAATATATAAAGGCTATATTGTTGGAATCAATGAAAATTTACCTACCAAACAACGTATAGACCTTGATGGTTTGTGTGTCTGTCCCGGTCTTGTTGATGCGCATGTTCACATCGAATCCAGCCTCGTACACCCTCGCGAGTTTTGCAACCTGGTTACACCGCACGGGACACTCACGGCTATTGCCGACCCTCATGAAATTGCAAATGTGCTTGGCTATGATGGCATACATTGGATGCTCAAAGCGTCCGAGGGTATACCGCTCGAGGTTTTCTTTATGGCTCCAAGTTGTGTTCCTGCGACCTCGTTTGATACAGCAGGAGCATCGCTCTATGCATCGGATTTAGCACCGTTTACACGAGAACCGCGAGTCCTGGGTCTCGGCGAAGTAATGAACTATCCGGGAATCCTCTCTGGTGACCTCCAGCTCCGCGATAAGCTTTCACTCTTCTGGGAAAATGGAAAGGTAATTGATGGGCACTCACCCGGTCTTTCCGGTAAAGAACTTTCTGCGTATGTTATCTCCGGCATTAGAAGCGACCATGAAGCCACTACACCAGAAGAAGCGCTCGAAAAACTATCTAAAGGCATGTGGATAATGGCCAGGTTTGGATCATCAGCCCGTGACCTTGAACATCTTGTTCCCGCAATGAGCCATGACACGGTTCACCGCATGATGCTCTGTACCGATGACAGACACCCGCATGATATTGTCAGAGAAGGACACATCGATGCTGCAGTTCGAATTCTCCAGGAACATGGTATTCCACTTATCGATGCGCTTCGAATGGCAGCACATAATCCTTCGATCTACTTTGGGCTCAGGCGCTCAGGCTCTATCGCTCCCGGATACAAAGCAAATCTCATTGCTTTTAATCACAATGAACTGTTTTCGGTAGAAAAAGTTATAAAAGAAGGAACTATCATTGCGGAACAGGGTAAAAAGACATCAGCATGGACAGAACTCTTCAGCTCAGTGGGACCGCTCCCACGAGTCAGGGACTCCGTTAACGTTAAGTGGCTTGATGAATCCGCATTTACCATTCCCTTTACCGGTAAAAAAATCCGCGTAATCGATGCGGTGCCCGGTTCTATTGTAACCGGTAAATCAATACTTGAACCCTCTGTCGAAAATGGTTTGTGTGTTGCGGATCCAGAGCGTGATTTATTAAAGCTTTTTGTCATAGAGAGACACGGAGGCACCGGTTCAATTGGAAAAGGCTTTATCCGTGGGCTTGGATTAAAACATGGAGCAATCGGTTCAACTGTAAGCCACGATTCTCACAACATTATCGTTGCTGGCACCGATGATAGCTCCATTTTCAAAGCTGTTAAGCGGTTAAATGCCATAAAAGGTGGCTATGTTATCACCGATCGGGATACCATCATCGCTGAACTTCCCCTGCCAATTGCCGGACTTATGAGTGACCGATCCATTTCGGACGTATTGGCATCGCTCGAAAAATTTTCCCTGTACTTTGAACAAGAGGGAATTCAAAACGTATCGCCGCTCATGCTGTTATCGTTTATGGCTCTGCCGGTAATACCCTCACTCAAACTCACCGATCAGGGTCTTGTTGATGTTGAATCGTTTAAGCTCGTCGATCTTTTTGTAGAGGAATAGCGTATGCAGAGAACCATACGGTTTAGGTTGAACACAGAAGAACACACAATAACACCGGAAAGGGAACAACCCGCTCTGGACTGGATACGGAATACTGCTCAGCTCAAAGGTACCAAAGAAGGCTGCCGCGAGGGAGATTGTGGAGCCTGCATGGTTATTCTCGGGGAGAATATTGAAGGCAAACCAGTGTATCGAGCCGTCACGTCCTGCACACTAGGTCTTTCTGACCTCGATGGCAAGCACATTATCACGATCGAAGGTATTGCAGCTGCAGGCATCACCCCTGTTATGCAGGCATTTTTAGAAACTGGAGCAAGCCAGTGCGGTTTTTGTAGTCCCGGTTTCGTTGTAGCGCTTACCGCACTCTTTATTGAAGGTGGTCCCATTGATTATCACCATGCAATCACCGCTATCGACGGAAATCTCTGCCGCTGCACAGGCTATGGCAGTATCCGCAGAGCCACGGCTAAGCTGATAGAAGCTTTTCCAGAATTACCAAAAGACTTTGCTACGAGACTGGCGTTTCTAGCCGAGAAAGGTATACTGCCACAAGCACTCGCAGACACGATGCACACACTCCCCGAACCTATACGGGAAATTGTTTCCACAACAAAAACATTGGGAGGCGGAACTGACTTTTTTGTACAGAACCCGGATCCCGATCAGGAACTGATTCCGCACTACACCGATCTTGAACCGCACGCTCAGCAAATCAGGCTGGAAGATGACAGACTCATCATCGGTTCAGCTGTCACCATGCGCGATTTTTTTGCATCGGAACGTATACGAACAATGTACCCCGGCATAGAACAATATGAACAGTATATTGCAAGCACACCCATTCGCAACCGTGCTACACTTGCAGGCAATATTGCAAATGCCTCACCAATTGCGGATATGACCATTCTGCTGCTTGCTCTCGGTGCTGAACTTATTATAAAAAATGCTCATGGTTCCAGCCGCTCACTCTCACTCCAAAATGCTTTTATCAGTTATAAAAAACTAGCAATCGAAAGTGAAGAGCGCATTGATGCTATTATGATCCCCGCTACAACTGTTAGAATCAGTTTTGAAAAAGTATCTAAACGCGAGCATCTCGATATTGCTACAGTAAACTCCGCCCTTGCTGTTGAAGAAGCTCGCGATGGAACAATAAAACAAGCCAGACTTGCAATTGGCGGAGTTGCACCCATACCGCTCATACTAGAAGAAGCAGCTGCAATGCTGCTGGGTAGCAGGCCGACCGCTGAGCGTATCCTTCAGGCTGCTGAACGCGCACAAGCTGCTGTATCCCCTATAACCGACGTTCGAGGAACATCAGAGTACCGTAAGCGGCTCGTTTACAGATTGGTGCTCGCTCATGCGATACGGTTGTGGCCTGAACGAGAGGAGGAATTACTGCCATGAACTACAATACCGACAGTATTCCACATGTATTGGGCACTACACTCTATATCGATGATCTTCCCGAAGCATCGACACTGCTCCATGCGGTCCCGCTCCTTTCTCCTACGGCTCACGGCACATACTCTGGCCTTGAGGTTTCTGAAGCACTCGCTGTTCATCCTTCTGTCCGAATATTGACAGCACGTGACGTACCGGGGAAAAACGAGCTTGGTATGGTCATGGACGATGAACCCCTCCTTGCAGATCGTAAGTGGCACTATCAAGGTGAAGTACTTGCGCTTGTGCTCGCAGCAACAAAAAGCCTTGCGAGAAAAGCACTCACTAAAATTGCTATACTTAACATCACCGAGCTTCCTGCAATAACAGACGCTCGTGAAGCATACGCACAGGGAAAAATTATTCTTAAGCCCCGCGTTCAGCAATGTGGTGACACAGAGCAGGCGTTAACCGACTGCGATATTGTGATTCGTGGACGGGTTGAATCAGGCGGACAGGAACACGTATACCTGGAAACGCAAGGTGCTATAGCATTCCCAGAAGATACGGGCGGAATTCGGCTCATTGCAGGCACGCAATCTCCTTCGCTCGTACAGCAGGTTGTAGCCCGCATTCTTGGTCTTCCGATGCACAAAATCGAAATTGAGACACGGCGTCTCGGTGGTGCCTTTGGTGGTAAAGAAGAACAGGCTAACGCATGGGCTGCACTTGCAGCACTCGGTGCTTATGTCACAAAGCGACCCGTAAAGCTCTATCTTAACCGCCGCGACGATATGCAGGCAACCGGCAAGCGTCATCCATACTCAAGCGATTTTACTATAGGGCTTTCAAAAGACGGCACCATACGAGCTTTTGAAGCTGTATTTTATCAGAACTCTGGAGCTTCAACCGATCTTTCTCCTGCAATCATCCCGCGAACATTGTTTCATGCGTGCGGTGCATACCGTATACCAAATGTCAAAGTAACCGGCATCATGTGCAGAACCAACCTGGTGCCTTTTACGGCTTTCCGAGGTTTTGGAGGTCCGCAGGGATTTTTTGTTATCGAAAGTGCAATAGAAGCCGCTGCTCACGCATTGCACATGGACCCCATGGAACTCAGGTTAAAAAATCTTGTGCATACGAATGACCGAACACACTACGGCATGCGGCTCGAAGATGCACGAGCAGAAGCAACCGTTAAGCGCTGCATGGAACTTGCAGATTGGCACAAGCTCCGTGCGTCAATTGATGAGTTTAACAGTAAAAACCATCGTTATAAAAAAGGTGCAGCGGGTATACCAATTTGCTTTGGTATCAGTTTTACCAAACTGATGATGAATCAGGGCGGTGCACTTGTCCATGTGTACCATGATGGCTCGGTAAGCGTTAGTACTGGCGCCGTAGAAATGGGACAAGGTGTTAACCGAAAAATAACGCTGCTCACCGCACGATGCTTTGGCATTCCGGAAACTCGCGTTAAAGTGGAAACAACGAGAACCACTACCGTTGCTAATACACAGCCTACTGCCGCAAGCACAGGCACCGATATAAATGGCGCAGCAGCATGTATAGCAGCAGAGCAAATAAAAGAACGTCTCCTTCTCTTTGCAGCAGAAATGCTCCACACAATTAAAACAGAGCTCGATTTTTCTAATGGCAGACTGGTTTACGTTAAACCATCAGACAAAGCCGGTCAGGATACAGGATATTCATTTGACGATATTGTAAAAAAAGCATATGAAAGCAGAATTGATTTAAGTGCACACGCTTTTTATGCCACACCTGATTTATTCTATAACATGGAAAAAGAACACGGTAAACCATTTGCGTACCATGTGTATGGCTGCGCAATCGTTACAGCAACCGTTGATACACTCAAAGGCACATACCGTTTTGATACTGCATGGATCGTTCACGATCTTGCGAACTCTATTGCGCCCGATATCGATAGCGGACAGATTGAAGGCGCTTTTGCACAGGGTCTCGGCTGGTCAACGCTCGAAGAGCTATGCTTTAGTTCAGATGGCCGCCTTCTATCAAATACACTCTCAACGTACAAAGTTCCCGATGCCCACTTTATGCCGGAAATGATTGTGGAAATCCTCGATACCCCAAATCCACATGCAGTTGCTAATTCTAAAGCAATTGGAGAACCGCCATTTATGTATGGCATAGCCGGTTACTTTGCTGTACTCGATGCACTCCATGCTGCAAACCCTACAGGGACACTCTTCTTTGATCTTCCCATGACACCCGAAAAAGCGCTGCGGTATCTGGACAATCTAGTTGAGAGCCCTGCTACGCTTAAAACACATAATAATATAGAGGAAAATCAATGATTATTAAAAACTGCCACGTTGCACTGCCCAACCAAGAACAGCTTCAAAAAAAAGATATTCACATTACTAATGGAAAAATAAAAAGCATTGCAGATTCCATTGATGTGAGTGATGAACCAGTTTTAGACGCATCAGGTTATGAAGTTTTCCCTGGAGGCATTGATCCACATGTGCATTTTGATGAACCAGGTTTTACTCACCGCGAAGATTTTTATCACGGTTCGATGGCTGCAGCACGCGGTGGAATAACAACCGTAATCGATATGCCCTGTACGAGCATACCGCCAGTAATTTCAAAAGAAGCTCTGTTGTATAAGCTCTCTCATATACAATCACAGAGCGTTATTGATTTTGCACTCTTTGGCGGCGTTTCAGGTGTGTTACCAGAATCCATCCTGGCTTCATTTCCTTGCTCGCTCAATTCAGTTACTACTGCTCACCATGACGATAGCATGCTGGAAGCAATGGAAGCCCTGGCAGCGTACGTTGTCGGTTTTAAATGCTACTTCATTTCTGGCATGGAAACCTTTACCGCCGTCGATCATGCTCGCTTTCGCAAGGCAGTTGTAAAAGCAGCAGAGCTCAAGCGTCCACTGCTCCTCCATGCCGAAGATTCGCTCTTTATTGTACCAGCAACACAGTACTGGAAAGCTCGTGCCCAAGCAGAAAACCGTCCGGCTCAGTGGGATGATTATGTGAATGCACGCTGCGAGCTTGCAGAGCTCTCTGCTATTGCATCGGCTTGCGCGCTCGCCTGGGGTTATACACATGCACTCCACATTGTGCATGTTGGTACAGCTGAAGCTGCAGAGATCGCAGCCAATGCTGGCGCAACAGCAGAAACCTGTCCACACTACCTCGCATTTTCACGCGAGGATTTTGCAGCGCACGGCGCAGCACTCAAAACAGCTCCTCCCGTCAAGGCATTAGGACAAACCGAAAAGCTCTGGCGTTTAGTGAGCCACGATGTGCTTGCCTTTATTGCAAGTGACCATGCCCCTGCTCCGCTCGAAGAAAAGCATACAGGCTCGATCTGGACCGATTATGGCGGAATACCAGGTACAGGTACACTCTTTCCCTACTTGTATTCAGAAGGATACCAATCCGGCAGGATCAGTCTAAAACAATTCACTGCGCTTACTTCAGGAAATGCAGCCCGTCGTTACGGACTTGATAGCGGTAAAGGTTCTATTGAACCAGGAAAGGATGCTGACCTCGTGTTTATTCATCCGCAAAAAAAATACACCGTTCGGGGCGAAAATTTGCTCAGTAAAGGAACGCTAACACCATTTGAGGGAAAGACCTTCGATGGTTTCATAGAATTAACCATGGTGCGTGGTACAATTGTTTGGGATGCCCGGTCTCATTCAGAACATCCTCAACAGTGCATTACCGTCAAACCGGGTTACGGAAAATATCTGCAGTGGGGGTACGCATGAGCAAAATCATGAAAACAACACCTGTTAAAGCTCTCTTTGAGCATATGTTTGGTGAGTATCTAGCAAAAAAAACGATATTTGAAATACCAGCGTTTTGCATTGATGCAATGAAAGTGCTGGTGCAGAAATCTCCCAGATTTGCTGTTCATAACACAAACATTTCTATCCCTGTGGGACTTGCAGCAGGTCCTCATACTCAGATTGCGCCTAATCTTATTGCAGGCTGGCTCTGCGGAGCACGGGTATTTGAGCTTAAAACCGTACAAGTACAGGATCGACTTGAAATCGAAAAACCGTGTATTGACGCACTCGATGAAGGCCACAATGTTGAGTGGTCAACCGAACTCCTCGTTGAAGAAGCCATGGAAGAGTATCTTCGTGGCTGGATAGCTATTAAAACACTTGCTATTCTGATGGATCTCCCTGCAGATGATTTTATATTTAATATTTCAGCTGGTTATACACTCGAAGGCATTAAATCAAAAAAAATAGATGCTTTCATTGAAGGCATGCGTAATCCCTGGAAGCTTCCGGTAATGCAAACGATAATTACCGAAACAGTTGAAGCTCTCAACTCTCCTGCCTGTAAGGCACTATTTGGCGAACACATCAGGGAACAAGCACAGGCATACATCACAAACCTTTCGGACTCTCCAGTACATTCGATCACACTCTCTACAATGCACGGTTGTCCTTCGCATGAGATAGAACAGATTGGAGCCTATCTCATTAAAGAAAAAAAGATCCCTACGTACATCAAGCTTAATCCTACATTGCTCGGTTATCTCAAAGTACGAAGCATCCTCAACAAACTGGGATGGACTAACATCGAATTAAAACGGGAAACATTTGAGCATGATCTCCAGTTTGAAGATGCATTAATGCTTATCGGAAACCTATCACAGCTTGCAGATAATGAAGGTACCTGGTTTGGTGTAAAGTTGTCTAATACGCTTGCGAACATCAACAGTACCAATAGGCTTCCCGGGGCTGAACGCTATATGTCCGGGCGTGCATTGTTCCCTATTACTATACGGCTTGCATCTGAACTTGTTGATGAAATTCCCACACTGAGTGCACTTTCATTCTGTGGAGGAGTTGCGGCCTACAATGCAAAACACTGTATCGAAGCAGGACTTGGACCGCTCACTGCTGTGACCGATATTCTCAAACCAGGAGGGTACCAACGGATCCTCACAATTGCAGAACAAGCAGTAGCAGGACTTGAGGAGGAACATGCGTCAAGACCTGATTCCGAACGCCTCCACTTACTGGCAGACAGTGTTTTTAACAAACCATACTATCAGCGTTCTTACAAAAGCGGTACAGTACACATCAATAAACAACTGCCGCTAACAGATTGTTTTGCTGCTCCCTGCATCGAAGCTTGCCCTGCTATGCAGAAAGCTCCTCCCTATATCCGAGCACTCGCAGATCAAAAGCCTGACCTCGGTCTTGAAATTATTTTTAAAGATAATCCCTTGCCAAACATCACGGGCATTCTCTGTGATCATCAGTGCATGTATGCTTGTTCGCGCAATGACTACGAAGGTCCAATTGAAATTCGAGAAATCAAATTGCGTTGTGCGCTGACGGCTCACAGCAAGCCAAAAACAAAAGTGCCTGTACTCAACAAAGGCAAAACCGCTATACTGGGTTCTGGTCCTGCCGGTCTTGCATGTGCACATTACCTTGCACTCAATGGGTATCCTGTTACAGTGTTTGAACAGACTTCCTGCATCGGCGGCATACCCGCTTCTGTAATTCCTAAATTTCGTATTACGAAAGAGTACTTACAAAAAGACATCGAACGAATTCAAGCACTGGGTGTTATTTTTATTAGTAATGCAAACACAACATACAATGAACTTAAACAACAGGGTTTTACTTCAATTGTGCTTGCAAGCGGTACGGCTATCTCAAAGCCAATCGATATTAAAAATTGCACCATTCCGATTATCACAGCCCTGGACCTGTTAAAAACATTGCACTTAGAGCGCGAGAAAACTCGCAGCTTTATGGAGCAATATCAGCATGCGAATACCATCATTGTTATTGGGGGCGGGAATACTGCTATGGATGCAGCGCGCATTGCGTCCCGCCTTCCCTGGCGTCCTGATGTATACATAGCGTACCGAAGGACAAAAGAAGAAATGCCCGCAGATAAAGAAGAGCTTGAAGCTGCTTTTGCTGACGGTGTTAAGCTGCTTGAACTCTCTCTCCCCGAAGCGGTTATCCAAAAAGAACGACCATATATTGTAATCAGAAAAATGCTACTTGGAAAACCTGGTGATGATGGAAGGCGTGTTCCCTATCCTTCGGATATTACCGAATTAAAACCATGCGACCTTATCATTTCTGCAATCGGAGAAACAGCGGACACAAGTCTGCTCGATCAATTTAATGTTACCCATGAAAGGGGATACCCGCTCTGTAATCCAGAAACGATGATGAGCCTTTCCAATACAGAGGTTTTTGTAATCGGAGATTTACGGCGTGGTCCTTCCAGCATTATAGCTGCAGAAGCCGATGGCAAAAAGGCAGCATTTGCAATATTGCGCACTGCAGGTATAGAGCCTGTTGATAGCTTGACAGATACGCCACAAAACAACCCTAAACTTGACACGATCCGCATGAAACGTGGCACCTATCAATCCAAAATCGGGCCTCGTAATAGAAATTTTATAACAAATGAAGCACAGCGCTGTCTTTCCTGTGACGTTGCGTGTTTGAGATGTGTGGAAACGTGTCCCAACAGAGCTAACGTTGCCATGCCAATACCTGTTATGCCAGGAGGACCATTTAAGCAACCATTGCAAATTCTCCACATCGATGCGCTCTGTAATGAATGCGGCAACTGTTCCTTTTTCTGTCCCTATAACGGTGAACCGTGCAAAGACAAAATCACGCTCTTTGATAGCCAGCAGGAACTGGAGACAGGTTCCAATGCGGGTTTTGCATTTACAGGAAACGCGACTGAACCAACTTTGATTCTGCGAACCGAACAGAAGGCAAAACCTCTTGTACTTTCGTATGAAACATGGACTACAACGAGTGATGCACAAGCCGCACCCCTCCTGCTTGCTGCACGCGAGCTTTTTACAAAACACCGGTACCTGCTTGCTCGAACCGAGCTGTACAACAAGGAGCAACACCGATGATACTCATAGAAAACACACGAATAATCGGCTTTAGCCCACTATCCGTATCAGAGCCTCTCGATGTAATCATCGATGGTGCTCATATTAAAGAAATTGGAACCGGGCTTGCAGCACGCTACCCTCAAGCAGAAAAAATAAGTAGTCCGTATATCAGTCCGGGACTTGTATGCTCGCACAATCACTTTTATTCAGCATTGGCACGTGGACTCATGGCGCCTGTTCCTCCTTCAAAAGACTTCGTACAACAGCTCAACAACCTCTGGTGGCGCCTTGATAGAGCGCTCGATGCTGATATGATACGTGCAAGCGGAATTGCAGGAGCACTCCATGCTATACGGCATGGTGTTACTGCTGTTATCGATCACCATGCAAGCCCGAACTGCATTGAAGGATCTCTCGATCATTTAGCAGCAGGGTTTGAGCTTTCCGGTCTGCGGGGCGTTCTCTGCTATGAAACAACTGACCGTTATGGCAACCAGGGTGCAGAAGCCGGAGTAGCTGAAAACATTCGTTTTAGCAAAAAAACTGCTCACAACCCTCTCCTCAGAGGCGCCATTGGCGCACATGCTCCGTTTACCGTAAATAATACCGTACTTGCTCTGCTCACTGAAGCAGTCCGAGAAACAGGAGCAGGACTCCACATCCATGCAGCAGAAGACAAATTCGATGCGGTACACTCGCGGTATCAGTATGGTCTCGACATTGTTGACAGACTTGAACGGGCAGAAATTCTCTCTCCTAAAACAATTATCGCACATGGACTTTACCTAACAGCTTCTGAAATTGAAACACTTAATCGTCATGACGCATTTCTCGTTCACAATGCCCGCTCCAATATGAACAACCACGTTGGGTATAACGAAGCGTTGCATCTTTATAAAAATGTTGCGCTTGGTACCGATGGCATCGGCAGTGATATGGTAACTGAAACTATATGCGCTTTCTATAAACATCGAGATGCAGGCGGACCACTATACATGGATACTTTCCTCGGTATGCTCTGGAATGGCAATGAACTCCTCAATCGGTACTTCCCTGAAAATAAGTTTGGCTACATTGCTCCAGGATATGCTGCAGATATTACCTTCTGGGACTATGAACCACCTACTCCCCTCATTCCTGAAAACCTTATGGGACACATGGCATTTGGGCTATCCCCTGCATACATCTCAGGCACCATGATAGCCGGTAAGCTCGTTATGAAAAACAGAACAATTCAATTTGATACAGCAACTCTCTTAAAAGAAACACAAAACCAGGCACGAAGGCTCTGGAAAGCAATGGAGGCAATATGAATACAAGAGCAGAAACTATCCGAACACTCGCAGAAAGCTACAAAGATTGGACAGCTCAGACACTTTCACGAATCATCAAAGTGCCTGCAATGAGCAACAAAGAAAAAGAACGCATTATGCTGCTCAAAACTATTTGTGAAGAAATTGGCTTCGATGAAATCAGAATCGATGGTCTTGGGAATCTCTTAGCCCGAGTGGGAAATGGTCCTAAAAAACTCGTCATCGATGCGCATATTGATACAGTCGGTGTTGGCGATCCCGCTCAGTGGAAGAAAGATCCTTTCTCTGGTGATATCGAAAATGGTTTAGTACACGGCCGCGGAACGAGCGATCAAACCGGTGGTGCTGCTGCTATGCTTGCAGCAGGAAAAATTCTTAAGGAACTTGCTTACAATGGTGCATATAGTGTCTGGTTTGCATTTACTATAATTGAAGAAGACTGCGATGGTTTGTGCTGGAAATACTTAATCGAGGAAGAGCAGTTTAAGCCAGATTATTTTGTTTCCACGGAACCCACCTCACTCAGGCTCTATCGCGGACACCGCGGCAGAATGGAAATGGAAATTCATATTAAGGGACTATCCTGTCATGGCTCTGCGCCAGAGCGTGGTATTTCTGCTGCTTATAAAGCTGCTCGGGCAGCTCTGGCTATAGAAAAACTCAATGAAGAACTCCAGCCCGATGACGATAAGTTTCTCGGGAAAGGCACCGTTGTTGTTTCTAAAATTGATGTTCATGGACCCTCTCAATGTGCAGTGCCAGACCAGGCAATGCTCTACCTCGATCGAAGACTGACCTGGGGCGAAACTAAAGAAATCGCTGTTAAGCAGGTGCAGGATGCCCTTGCAAAAGCTGGCGTCACCGATGCTGAAGTTATTATTCCCGATTACAATATTCCCAGCTGGACAGGCAAACACTATTCGCAGGAACTCTATTTCCCAACATGGAAATTCCCCGAGACACATCCACTCATCCAGAGCGGCATTAAAGCTCATGAAGCAGTTTTTGGCAGCAAGCCAGTAGTGGACAAGTGGACGTTTTCCACAAACTGTGTAGCGGTTGCAGGCCGCCACGGTATACCCTGTATCGGTTTTGGACCAGGAGATGAAGCACAAGCGCATGCACCAAACGAGGTTACTAGGATAGATGATCTATGGAGAGCTGCAGCATTTTATGCCGCTCTACCTTATTTTATCGAGGAGTAGCCAAATGAAATGGAAGTACAGATGCAGTGAGTGTGGAAAAGAGTTCCCGCTAGAACCAGGCGTCTATGTCTGTGACGAATGCAGCGCATACCAGAAACATGATGAGCCTCTGCGTGGTATTCTGGAATGTACAATCGAAGTAAACCCTAAAGAACGAAAAAGGATTCTTCAATTGGAAGAGGATCTTCCAGACCCAGTACCATACGATTTCCAGCCGAACGTTCAAGTTGGTTATACACCGATGCACAGTCCATTCCGTCTTCAAAAGAAATATGGTTTTGATAGACTGTACATTAAAGATGATACTTGCGAACCTACTGCTTCATACAAAGATCGAGCATCATATTTAGTTGCGGGCTTTGCAATCCAGCATGGCATTAAAGAAATAGCGCTAGCCAGCACCGGTAACGCAGCTTCCAGTATGGCTGGCATTGGTGCAGGTGCCGGGTTGAATGTTACCGTATTTCTACCCAAAACAGCACCCATTGCTAAACGCATACAGGTACTGCAGTACGGCGCAAAACTCATAGAGGTTGATGGTACCTACGACAAAGCCTTTGATGAATGCCTTGCATACTGTAAAGAACACAACGTGCTCTGCAGAAATACTGCATACAATCCGCTCACCATTGAAGGGAAAAAGACTGCTGCTATAGAAATCTGCAGTCTCATTCATCCCGATCACGTTTTTGTACCTGCAGGCGATGGTGTCATACTTTCAGGACTCTATAAGGGTTTTGAAGAATTATATGATTTTGAATTTATTCGTAAAATGCCAACTTTGTGGGCATGCCAGGCAGAAGGTTCAAGCGCGCTGGCACGAGCATATTCCAGGCTTACATCCGACAAGAAAGCAATCTTGTATGATAAATCCAATAACAAATTTGCTGGTGCCCCGCACGAAGAGCACCCTTGGCGCAAATACTTTGATGTAGTACCGAGCACTACGTTAGCAGATTCCATATCCGTTGATATTCCCAGAAATGGTTACCATGCACTCAAACAGCTCAATAAGTATAACGGTAAAACCGTAACCGTATCTGACAGCGAGATTCTTGAAGCACAAAAAGAACTCGCCAGCCTAACTGGTGTATTTGCTGAACCCAGTTCAGCTACGGTACTTGCAGGCTTCAAAAAAGCTTCTGCTGAAATACCCAGGTCAGCAGTAGTAGTTCTGCTCGTCACCGGAAGCGGCCTTAAAGATATAGCATCTGCAGCAAAAGGGCTTGGCTTGTAGTAACTTTTATTTGTTTGAAAAATTGAAAACACAAGGAGACCACTATGATCGATTTACGAATTAACGAGAGCCAGCAGCGCAAGAACATTGAACGCTGCAAAGAAAAAGGTATTCTGCTCCCCACCTATGCACAAATGAAAGACCCTTCACTGATTCCTGCCTCAATTGTCGAAGAACTCAAATCAATTGGATTATGGGATGTTCACAGCAGAAACCTTTTCCGGGTAACCTGGCATAATGAACCCAAAGAGCGTGGTGGTGGTTTTGGGCCTGTTAATTATTTTGAACTTCCTCGAACACTAACTGGAACTAAAGCACGCATTGCAGCAATAGTCGGAAAATGGTTTCCTACTGGTGCACATAAAGTAGGAGCAGCATATTCCTGCCTCGTTCCGGAACTCATTACCGGTCGCTTTGATCCTGCGAACAAAAAAGCTGTGTGGCCATCAACTGGTAACTATTGCCGTGGTGGAGCATATATAAGCCGCCTCCTTGCCTGTCCATCGATTGCCATTCTCCCTGCAGAAATGTCTCGAGAACGCTTTGAATGGCTCAAGACTATGGCGGAAGAAGTCATTGCTACCCCAGGCTGTGAATCCAATGTAAAAGAAATTTTTGACAAATGTGTTGAGCTAGAAAAAACCCGCCCGGATGCAGTTATTTTTAATCAGTTTGATCAACTCCCCAACCATCTCTGGCACTATGCGGTTACAGGACCAGCACTCGAAGAAGTATTCAACAAGCTTAACCGTGGCAACGACCACCTTGCACTTTCCCTCTTTAGCTCAGGCTCAGCAGGCACACTCGGTGCAGGAAGCTATCTCAAAGATCACTTTGCAGGTACCCGTGTAGGTGTTGGCGAAGCGTTGCAATGCCCAACAATTCTTGAAAATGGTTTTGGAGGCCACCGTATTGAGGGAATTGGTGACAAACACATTCCATGGATACACAATCTTCGTGATACCGATGTTGCTGTAGCAGTCGATGATGAAATTCCCATGCGCCTTCTCAGACTATTTAATGAACAAGCAGGACGGGAAGTGCTCAAAGAAAACGGTATTCCTGCAACGGTTGTGGACAACCTCGATCTTATTGGCATTTCAGGCATCGGAAATCTTGTTGCTGCAATTAAAGCTGCAAAATATTATGAACTTAGCGAAAATGATATTGTGCTCACCGTATTCACTGATTCACTCCAGCTGTATGGTTCACGGCTCCAGGAGCTTACAGAGGAACGCGGTCCCTATACACAGCGCCAGGCTGATAAAGATTTTGATATGCTCCAGCGGCTCTCTGTTGATTATGTAGCGGATCTAACCCATACCGATAGACGACGCATACATCAGCTCAAGTATTTTACATGGATTGAACAGCTTGGAAAATCTCTTAATGAATTGAGAGCTCAATGGGAAGACTATCGTTCGTATTGGGGCAATTTGCATAAACAAACCGTCGAGCTTGATAAGCTTATTGAAGAATTTAATGCGGAGGTTATGCGGTGATACTCCTTAAAAACTGTTTCTGGGTAATGAAACCTCACTATGGAAGTGGCAACAGTGCTGGATCGCTTGAAAACGATTTACATGGTGTAGATATACTCATAAAAGGGAACAGAATTGCGGAAATAGCTCCAACGATTACAGCTCCTGCTGGAACAACAATTATTGATGCCTCGAAGCATCTTGTTATGCCAGGGATGGTTAACACCCATCACCATTTTTACCAGACACTCACGAGAAATGTTCCTGCGGTACAGAATGCAAAGCTATTTACCTGGCTCGTGTATCTCTATGAAATCTGGAAAGGCATTGACGAAGAAGCTGTATACCTTTCAAGCAAACTGGCCCTTGCTGAACTTGCTAAAACAGGCTGTACACTTTCTACCGATCACCACTATCTCTATCCTGTTGATTTTAAAGACGATCTACCTGGACTCCAGTTCAAAGCTGCATCAGAAATAGGAATACGTTTTGCACCAACCCGAGGCTCTATGTCTCGTTCCAAAAAAGATGGAGGATTGCCGCCGGATACCGTGGTTCAAGATGAGGAGACCATACTCATTCAATCGGAGGAAGCAATACAGCACTATCACGATCCCGCACCCGATGCTATGCGAAAAATTGCTCTTGCTCCCTGTTCTCCGTTTTCGGTATCCGAAAACCTTATGAAAGAATCTGCACGGCTTGCGCGACGCTATGGAGCGAGGCTTCACACACATCTTGCAGAAACTGCAGACGAAGATGAATACTGCATGAGAGTATACGGACGCCGCCCGCTCAAAGTAATGGAAGACTGCGAGTTTATTGGGCCGGATGTGTGGTATGCTCATGGCATACATTTTACCAACGATGAGCTTGAAACATTAGCCCGCTATCAAACAGGTGTTGCGCACTGTCCTGCCTCTAACATGCGTCTCGCCTCCGGTATCTGCAGAGTGCGCGAAATGCTCGATAAAGGTATTCCTGTAGGACTGGCCGTTGACGGCTCAGCGTCTAATGACAGTTCGGATATGCTCGGCGAAGCCCGGCAGGCACTTTTGCTCCAGCGCGTACGTTATGGCGCAACTGGCAGTACTGCACGCGAAATATTTGGTATTGCGACAGAAGGCGGCTCGCGTTTACTTGGTTTTCCTCAAGCCGGCACACTGGAAATCGACTCGCTTGCAGACATCGCCCTGTTTGACCTCAGCAGGCTTGAATATGCAGGAGCACTGTCAGATCCCCCTGCAGCCTTGCTGTTTTCCGGATATAATCATGGAGTAGATTATCTTATTGTTAATGGCTCCATTGTCGTATCACAGGGAAAGCTTGTGCATGTTGACGAAGAAGCCCTAGCAGAAGCTGCCAACAAAGCCGCACGCAAGCTCTTATCAAAAGCAGGAGTGCACATGCCATGGTAACCGTAAAAAACTTGATACAGCCTGCTTCACTGGATGAAGCAGCTCTCTATACCGCACATAATCCGCAGGTTCCTATGCTTGCAGGAGGAACGTTTCTCCTCGCGCACCCAGAGCCGCTCATACTCGAAACAGTTCTCGATATCAGCCGCATTGTTCCAAAGTTTATCGATGTGAAAGAATCAGAAATCATTATCGGTAGCGGTACAACATTTCAAGAACTCCTTGAATCAAATGCTCCTCCCATATTTATAAAAGCACTTCTCACCATGAGCAACCGCAATATTAGAAATAGAGCAACCGTCGGCGGTAACATTGGAGCAAATAAATCGTGTGCAAGTCTCATACCCATATTCCTCCTGCTTGATGCAAAACTAAAAGTAACCTCGAGCAAAACGCTTGTTCCACTGCAAACGTGGCTGCATAATCCTCAAGGAATTATTCTGGAAGTACACTGCAACAATCCCAGGGGACTGGCTATGAACTTTACATTTTTTAGACGCACATCCTGTGATCTCTCCTCAATAACTGCAGCGGTTGCGTATAAAATTTCCAGCACCAGGAGTTGCACAGAGCTTCGCATTGTGTTGGGCGGTTTTTCTAAACATGCCGAACTCCGCCCAGACATAGCTTCTCTCTTTGAAGGAACACCAGTGCCTTCAGACAAACAGGCAATCCGAACACGTATACAACCGCTCCTTCATGCTATCACCGACCAGCGCGGCAGTGCAGAGTATAAAGAATATATCGGTGCTGAGAAATTAGCAGAAGCGCTCATGAGCGCGGAGGTTCAGCCATGATAATTTCATTCACACTCAATGGAAATCCAATAGAGTGGGATATCGATCCTGGTAAACCACTTCTTGAAACCCTGCGGAATCATGGTATTGTATCAGTGCGCAATGGATGTGATGGCGAAGGTGTTTGTGGTCTGTGTGCTGTTATTCTTAACGGACGGCAGGTAAACTCATGTCAGGTGCTCACCGGTCAAATTGCTGGAGCAGATCTCATTACCGTAGATTTTTATCGCACTAATGAAACAATACGAATTATTCAGAAAGCACTTATCGATAGTGCGTGTGTACAATGTGGTTACTGTACTCCTGCAGTCACCTTAGCAATTTTTAACTTACTCCAGCGCAACCAGAATCCTGATAAACAAGCAATTAACGATGCGCTTTCCGGTACACTCTGCCGGTGTACCGGTTACCAGCAATTTTACAATGCCGTACAGCTCACGATTAAACGACTACAGGATCCGGCATACCATGAATCATTGTATCCGGAATTTAAGCCAGAACTCCGGCATGTAGGAAAAAACCGAGCTAAAGTCGATGCACTCATGATGGCAACTGGCCAACGCCTCTATGTGGAAGATTTTGTTGATCCCGATGCGTACCATGTTGTCCTGCTCGAAAGCCCTCATGCTCACGCCTTTATAAAAAAGATCGATACCAGTCAAGCGCTTGCAATGCCTGGTGTTGTTACGATTCTCACCCATGAAAACTGTCCTCAGCATACTTACACCACAGCGGGACAAGGATATCCTGAACCAAGCCCCTACGATCAGCTCATGTTTTCCCGCAAGGTTCGCTATGTAGGAGACAGAGTAGCTGCAGTACTTGCCAGAACTCGAGAACAAGCCGAGGCTGCAGCAGCAGCCATCGTTGTGGAGTATGAAGTACTGCCTCCCGTGCTCTCGATTCGTGATGCACAAAAGCCTGGTGCCCCCATCGTACATCATGGTACCGTTTCCTATGCTGATGGCACAAAACCTGAAGGTATTTCTACAGAGGGAGACCCTCGCGAAGAACCCATTGTGTACCAATTCACGCTGCACGGAGACCCTCATAGAAATCTTGCAGCCAGCGCATGCGATGGTATTGGGGACATAGATAAAGGTTTTAGTGAAGCAGATGTGGTCATAGAACGAACGTATATTGGCAATCGCGTTCAAAGCACGCCACTGGAACCGCATGTTGTATACGCTAAACCAGAGAAGGGACGCCTCATTATCCATGCATCAACGCAAGTACCATGGCATGTGAGGCGCATTGTTGCCCGCGTAATCGGTCTTCCAGAACATAAAGTCCGCATTATAAAAGAACGAGTAGGCGGTGGCTTTGGCGCAAAACAAGATATTGTTGTAGAGGACATTGCTGGCTACTTAGCTTGGACAACCGGGCTCCCCGTTTTCTTCCGCTATACACGCAAACAGGAGTTCCGTTCGAGCCGTACACGGCATGGCATGGAAATTACCATGAAACTGGGAGCTAAAAAAGATGGAACACTCACTGCAGTATACATGAAACTTGATGCAGATACTGGCGCTTATGGACAGCACTGCCTCACCGTACCAATGAATGCGGTAAGCAAGAGCCTGCCGCTCATTATCTGTGATAACATGCGCTTTGAAGTTAACAGCTGGTACACAAACCTTCCTCCCGCAGGAGCATATCAGGGATACGGTGCTCCCAAAGGTTCTTTCGCAGTTCAGACCGCTCTAGCAGAACTCGCTGAAATACTCGGCATTAATCAGCTTGACCTCATTGAAAAAAATAGAGTGCATTCGGGAGCCCGTATTGAAATTTTGCGCAGTCTCGGCGAAGGGCGCCCCGGTGCTCCGGTAACTCTCGGGGAATGCGGACTAGGTGAAATGATTAGTCGTGGTCGCAAAGCCTTTGCCTGGGACGCTCCACCTCCCCCAGCAACAACGCTTGGCTGGAGACGTGGTCGTGGTGCCGTTATTATTCAACAAGGCTCAGGTTTACCTGGTCTCGATGCTGCAAATGCGGAAGTTCGTCTCTTATCCGATGGCTCGCTGCTCCTCCTCTCTGGAGGCGCTGATCTTGGTACAGGGCTTGATACCGTTACCGCTAAACTCGTTGCAGAAACCCTCGCTGTCGACCTCGAACACATCAGCGTTGTCTCTGGTGATACGGATATCACTCCTTTTGATAAAGGCGCTTATGCTAGTTCGGGCACCTACTTTTCTGGCAATGCTGCACTTAAGGCAGCAGAAGATCTCAAGAATAAATGTCTTGCTGCTGCAAGCATACTCTTACAGGAACCGGTTTCACAACTCAAGCTCGTGTATCCTGGAACCATACAGGGTAAAACAGGTGCAATAACACTTGCGAAACTCGCACACATTTCCGTTCAAGGCGAAGGACACGCAGAACTCGTTGGGTTTGGCAGCTTCAAGACCGATCATGCAGCCTTCCCCTATGCAGCGCATTTTGTAGACTTAGAAGCAAATCCGGATACGGGAGAAGTGAGGATACTCCGCTACCATGCCTATCAAGACTGCGGAACACCTATCAATCCCGACCTTGCTATGGGACAGGTCTATGGAGCTGTATTAAAAGCCATCGGACATTCGCTTTATGAAGAGCTCCTATTTGATACAAAGGGGGCACTCATCAATACCAATTTTCTCGACTATAAAATTCCTACAATATACGAGGTGCCAGAAGACTTCCACGTTGAATTTGTCCCTGTAGACGATGAGATAGGTCCCTTTGGCGGGAAATCAGTTTCAGAAATATCGGTTAATGGAGCTGCTCCTGCAATTGCAATTGCACTGCATGATGCGCTCGGTATCTGGTGCAGAGAGTGGCCATTCACACCAGAACGTATTTTGAAACAACTCGGAACTATACAAACACCACACAAAGCAGTACTGTAGCGCTGCTTGAATATAGCGTATTGAAACAGAGGAGGAACGATGAGCGTTATTAATGATTTACTCGACAGGTTGTCAACAAAAAAAATTGCCATGTACAACAAGGATTTTCTCTTAACATGGGAAAAAACAAGCGATGAAATAGAAGCAACTTTTCTTGTTGCACGCATTCTCCAGGAAATGCGTAAAGCAAACATAAGCCCCCGCATCTGGCATTCCGGAATTGCAGTTTCTAATTTCCGGGATAACTCTACACGAACCAGATTTTCGTTCTCGAGTGCTTGCGATTTGCTCGGTCTCTATGTACAGGATCTCGATGAAGGCAAGAGCCAGATTGCACACGGTGAAACGGTTCGGGAAACTGCTGTAATGATTAGTTTCCTTACTGAAGCAATTGGCATACGCGATGATATGTATCTCGGTGAAGGAGACCGGTATCAGCGTGAAGTTGCACAGGCATTAGATGAGGCTGTACAGGATTCAATACTCCCATCCCGCCCAACAATCGTCAATCTACAGAGCGATATCGATCATCCAACACAATCTATGGCTGACATATTGCACCTTGCAGAACATTTTGGTGGACTCGATAAACTCAAAGGGAAAAAAATAGCAATGACGTGGGCATATTCACCCTCTTACGGCAAACCACTCTCTGTTCCACAGGGCATTATCGGTCTTGCAACTCGTTTTGGAATGGAAGTACACCTCGCACATCCGGAAGGCTACGACCTCATTCCAGACGTTATCGAACTTGCTAAAAAGCAGGCTGCAGCGAGCGGCGGCAAGTTCGTCCACAGTCACAGCATGGAAGAAGCTTTTAAGGATGCTGATATCGTGTATCCCAAAAGCTGGGCTCCCTATGATGTAATGCTGAAGCGTGTTCCCCTCCTCCACGCGGGCGACCAGGCTGGACTTAAGGAGCTTGAAAAGCAGTGTCTTGCTAACAATGCAAAATTCATTGACTGGGAATGCACCGAAGAGAAAATGAAGCTTACAAAAGGTGGCAAGGCGCTCTACATGCACTGCCTACCAGCAGATATTACTGATGTTTCCTGCAAAGCAGGTGAAGTTGCAGCAAGCGTTTTTGATCGCTACCGCAATGACACCTATCGTGAAGCAGGATTCAAACCATACATCATCGCAGCAATGATTCTTCTCGGAAAACGCAAGGACCCTGTGAAAACACTGAAAACTCTCATCGAACGTAATCACAAAAGGGAAATTGAATAGTATGTAGCCCTTACATTTTGCTCCGTGCTGTTACAGCCATATGCTCAACATATAGTACACAGCACATAATCCTTGCTAAAGAGGTTGCCCAGTAAAATTAAGGCAACCTCTTTTCTTTTACTGTTTATGTATTTTTCGATACCCTTGCACTTGATTTTCTCATGTAATACTACTATTGTTTACCGTATGCTTGCTATTCTTTCTCTATTCACATGGTTTGAAATTGTACTGTGTTTTATTCTTTTTATTCCTTTTCAGATTGTTCTATTTTTACTTACTGCACCTTTTGATAAAAAACGAATTATCATGCACTATCACTCTTCGCTCTGGTGTACCATTGCCCTTGCATTAAGCCCCCTCTGGAACCTGGATATCCAGGGTAAGCAGTATCTCGACAAGAAAAAGACACACATTGTTGTCATGAATCATCAATCCCTGCTCGATGTCCTTATTGCTTTCCGGCTCTTTTATCCCGTTAAAATGATTAGTAAAAAAGCACTTGCATTTGTACCTATTGTTGGATGGAACTTACTCTTGAGCGGTCATTTGCTTGTCGACAGAAAGAGCCTCAAGAGTCAGATGGGCGTACTTGCATCAATAGAGAATCATCTTAACCGAGGGGAATCAATACTATTATTTCCAGAAGGCACCAGAACGAAAGATGGCGAAATCCATGAATTTAAAAGAGGAACCTTTAAAGCAGCTATTAATACTAAAACGGATATTCTTCCCATTGTTATCGATGGACCCTACCAGCTCCTTCCTAAAAAGGGCTTTATTGCGCCGGGAAAGCATACTATATACATTCATATTCTGCCGCCAGTTCCTGTTTCAGAATATCAAAACGCAGGTGATCTTGCAGAAGCAGTCCGAAACGTTATGGTAAATGAACTCATAGCTATTAGAAAGGTTACTTGATTGTTTTTAGCTGTGCAGCGAGCGGTTTGATTCCAAAAAATGTAATGTACCACAACGATACTAACTGTTTATGAAACCAGGCACCTGGGTCCTTTCCCTATGAGGTCTTCCCTACCCGCTAACGTGAGAGCTTCTTTGACAAGCTGGCGATTTTCAGGATGAGAGTATTGGAGAAGCGCACGCTGCATAGCCCGTTCTCGCGCACCTTTTGCCGTATACACCGGCTTGCCGGTCAAAGGATCAATTCCTGTATAGTACATGGCGGTCGCAAGTGTTCCCGGAGTCGGATAAAAGTCCTGGACCTGGTCAGGAATAAAGCCCGAATCACGGAGATACTCCGCAAGCTCTACGGCATCCTTGAGCGTAGCTCCTGGCAATGATGCAATAAAATAGGGAATTAAAAACTGTTTTAGTCCCAGAGTTTTATTGATTGCTTTCCATCGTTCTACAAATTTTTCATAGACAGCGTGTGGCGGTTTTCCCATCAATGCAAGCACATGATCAGATACATGCTCTGGAGCAACTTTAAGCTGCCCAGAAACATGATGCAAAGCTAACTCTTGCAAAAATTCCTCATTGTTGCCTGCCAAAATATAATCAAACCGAATACCAGAGCGTATAAAAACCTTTTTGACACCAGGAAGGCTTCTCAATTTTTTTAATAACAGTATAAAATCTTCATGACTTGTTTTGAGTGATTTGCAAGGGACAGGTACCAGACATCTTTTATCAACACAAGCAGAGCCATTTTCCTGCTTAACACAAGCAGGATTTCTAAAATTAGCAGTGGGACCGCCAACATCATGAATGTAACCCTTAAAGTTTTTCTGCCTGGTTAATACACGAGCCTCTTTGAGTATCGATTCATGAGAACGACTCGTTATAATTCTTCCTTGATGAAACGCCAGCGAACAAAACGCACATGCTCCAAAACATCCACGGTTTGAGGTTATCGAAAACTGTACCTCATGAAACGCAGGGACACCTCCATAGGTATCATAAACGGGATGCCATGCCCGCATGTATGGTAAATCATATAGCGCATCAAGTTCATTTCTGGTTAGCGGATATTGAGGCGGTTCCTGCACAGCAAATTGATTTCCTGCCTGTTCAACTAAAACATGAGCTGTCCCAGGGTCGGTATTTTGATATTGCAATGCAAAAGAACGCGCAAAAATCTGTTTATCCTGAGCTGTTTCTTCAAATGACGGAAGCCAAATTGCAGTACTGGGAACATCGTTTACATGTGAACAACGCCACACCGTTCCACGAATACCCCGCAAACTCACTATCGCTTGTTCATATCCAACCTGCTCTGGTGGATTATCTGCTAATCGCCTTGCAGTCTCTAACACTGCGCGTTCTGCCATTCCATATATAACTAAATCAGCTTTTGCATCTAAAACGATTGGTCTCCTCACTGTATCAGAAAGGTAATCATAGTGCGAAAGCCGGCGGAGCGATGCTTCAATCCCGCCTGCAATGATCGGTACACCCTTAAATGCTTCCCGAGCCTTTGTACAGTACGCAATAATCGTACGATCCGGCCGTGCTGATGTTTTCCTGCCATTTTTTTGATAGTGGTGGAGCGTTCCATCGGCACTGCGACAGAGCGAAGGATCACCTCCCGGACTGTATTCATCTTCCGAGCGCAATTTTTTATTAGCAGTATACTTGCATACCATCGAATCCATTGCACCGCTCGTAATAAGAAATGCGAGACGTGGTTTTCCGAGAGCACGAAACACTGAAACATCATCGGGATCCGGACGTGCAATGATTCCTATCGTATAGCCTCTACTTTCCAGTAATCGTGCTATGAGTGCAGTTCCGAACGATGGATGATCTACATATGCATCACCAGAGAGTATTACAAAATCTAATCTTTGTACCGCTGCTTTAGCTAAATCAGCTTGTGTTGTAGGAAGAAATGGCATAGCAAGAGTATAAAGAAAGTCTTTTTTACTGTATAGTGTTCCTGACAGAAGCTCAGCAAGAAACGAAACTAAATATAAAATCATTATAAAACATAAGCTTATGAGGAGTATAATTTTGTATACTTTACTGGATTTTAGCTTGAATAAGATATTTCACAGTAAAATACTCGTTGTATCAGTTTTTGTACTTTCTGTTTATTCATTAATACTTAATATTACTAGCAAATCAAGCAAAACCCTGTTACTTCGCAGCTGGTGGATTTTAGGTTGCGCACTATTTAATGTAGTAGCATTCATAGCTATCAAATCATTTTTTAAAACATCATCAGAAATATTTATTACACTCAATTACATTCTTTTAACTATGATCCCGCTTATCCTCATTCTCATATTTCTAGATATATTACAGTCTACAGGTTTCCGGCCAAAATTATTTACTAAAATTTATATAGCTCTCTGTTCTCTACCCATTATATTTATCTACATTTCAGGAACGTTCACTTTTAATGGCAGCGACTATATCCTTGCAAAAGGGTATATCCCATATGCAATAACCTATTCATTGCTCTCACTGACACCCTTAATTTTTTTCATAATTAAGCTTTTTAAAAAAGACAAGCGCCAAAAACCCGATATTCTTTTATGGCTTTTTGTCATCTGTTATTTAATTCTCATGCTCTCTACTATTGCAGATAGCGTTGATTATCCGCTTGCACAAGGAAAGTCTCCACGAGCCGTTTTTGCTATCACTCTCTTATCTCTCTATGGTGTTATCAGCAACGCCATTAGATACAAACAGATAATTCGCAGCATGGAATATTTTGAGATTTATGACGAACTCACTGATACTATTAAACGAAAAGCCGGCATGGAACAATTAGAAAAAAAAAATTGATGCTGCATCATTTTCTAAAACACCTTTTACACTCATTTTATTTGATATCAATAACTTCAAACAGCTTAACGATTACTATGGATATAACGCTGGTAACGTATGCCTTGCGCATATAGCAAAGCAAATAAAACGATTTCTTTCACCCCAGGATTTAATCTGCCGGACAGAAGGCGATGAGTTTTTAATTTTGACAGATGGAAAACATACTCTAGAATCAAAAGTGGTAAAAAATCTAATCCACAACATTGATAATGTATGGAAATACGAAAACCATCTCCTTTTGCTAAAATACCGCATGGGTATAAGTATTTTCCCTGATCATGGAAAAACTGTATCTGAACTCATGAAAAGCGCTGATGAATCACTCGTTGAAGCAAAAAAAACTAATGCACCTCAGGTCGTTATATACAATGAACAACTTGCAGAACGAAAACGTGCAACCGAAATAATAACTGCTCAGCTTAAAAAAACACTGTCTGGTAAATCTTCATCTAACCGATTTGTGCTCCATTATCAGCCAAAAGTAGACCGTCATGGCACTGTAAAAAGTGCTGAATGTCTCGTACGCTGGATATATGAAGATAAATTGTACTATCCGGGAACTTTTATTGAAATTGCTGAAAAAACTGGACTCATTTATGAAATTGGAGACATAGTACTTGATACAGGCTGTAAAGAACTAGCACTCATTGCACAACAAAATCCGACAGTCAATATTGCACTTAACATTTCTCCGCAACAGCTCAACAACACAAAATTGTTTAACTCAATTCATGATAAAATTACTAAATATAGTGTTAACCCTGAACAGCTTGAACTAGAAATCACAGAATCTACTATTATGGACTCTTGGAACTCAAGCGAAGTTGAAACCTTTATCAAACAGGTTCGCACTGCAGGTATAAAAGTCTCTATTGATGATTTTGGAACAGGATTATCATCTCTTTCGCGTTTACTAGAAATGCCCGCTGATATTCTTAAAATTGATCGCTCATTCGTTATCCATTTACCAGACAATAAAAAATCACAGCATATGTGCAAATCAATTACCAGTCTTGCTCACGATCTTGGCATGTCTGTTGTTGCTGAAGGCGTAGAACAAACCGGACAGGCTGTTTTTTTATACTCTATCAACTGCGACTACATCCAGGGTTTCTGCTTTTATAAACCCATGCCCTTCGATGATTTTATCACTTTACTAGCTAATCAATAAGGCGTTTTAATCTACTTCACCGCTAATTTTTAATGCGATACAATTTTTATGGTATAGTAGGTATGAATATTTCTCGTGGCATCATAGAAACATCAAAAAGCATTTCAAGATTACTGGCTGTAAAACATTGAGCTTTTGCATTACATAAAAACTGGATGCCACTCTTTATTCCTATAATATAATCAGCATAGTCCTGAACTATAAATAAATCATGAGTAGCCATAAGTACTATTGACCCTTGCTGCTTCTCTCTTTTTAACATCGTTATCAACGTTGCAATATGTGCTGGATCGAGCATATCGGTAGGTTCATCTAGCAGTAAAATGCTGCTGTCCTGTACTAAGACCCTCGCAATTCTTACGAGCTGCAATTCTCCGCCAGATAGTTCTGTTATTCTCTTGTAGCTCAGATGCTCAATACCAAGTTCATTGAGACATTGCACTGCTCGCGCTTCATCGGATGGAGCTGGTGTTTCAAACAGCTTTAATGAAGGCGCCCGGCCAAACAACACATACTCCAACACACTAAAGGAATAGGCAATTCGTTCTTGCTGAGGTAAATAAGCAGGTTTTTCACTGCATAAAAGTTTTCCTGTATCGGGTTTTAGTATTCCACAGGCAAGCTGTAACACGGTAGACTTTCCACCGCCATTGGGTCCAATAAGTGCACAGATCGATCCGCCTGGACATGTGAAAGAAATATTGTTTACTGCACTCTGTTTTCTATGTGGATATGTGTATGTAACTTTATCAAAAACTAACTCCATTCGCTATCCGCGTTCCACCTTAATTGGAATAAATACCAACAAAACAGTAAAACTTGCTGCGCCTGCTAGTGCAGTGACAATTCCTAATGGCAATTCAATTGGAAACAAGGAACGTGCAAGTGTATCACATACAGCCATAAACATACTTCCCAGAACAATGGAAGCTGGCACGGTACTCCTTGTCTCTGCACCAAATACGATCCTTGCTATATGAGGAACAATTAAACCCGCCCAGGCTACAATACCTGCATACGCTGTTACTGCAGCTGTACCTGCTACAGCAAACGCTAATAGCACAATCCGTAATACAAACGGATTTTTTATAAGACTTCTTACTGCTCTATCATCTAATGCAAGCAGACCTATCTGCCAGCGCAAGCTTATTAAAACCAAGCAGCTTATACCTGCAATAATACTCGGAAGCACCAGCATTGGTAAACGAACACCCGATAATCCACCCATAAGCCAGTATGTTATTTCAGGAAGCTGTCGCAGTGGGTCTGCTGTAAATTTGATCAGCGAAATCAGCGCTGATAACACTGATGAAACAGCAATACCAGCAAGTACCAGTCTCAGTATGAGTCCTCCAAACCGGATGTATTTTGCAAGCAGTATAGAGAGTGCCAGACTGAGCAGAGCACCGGCAAAGGCACATCCAATCTGTAACGTAAATGGGAATCCTGCAAGCATTGCGATGATAGAACCAAGTCCCGCTCCTTGTGAAACACCAAGGAACCCGCTATCAACAAGCGGGTTTGCAAAAACATACTGAAATACGCATCCGGAAAGACCCAGCACAGCACCTAAAAGCAATGCTGCTACCATTCGGGGTACACGTATCAAAATAAACATACGGAGAGCAAGCTCATCATGTAGAATATCGTTGAGTGTTAGCAATCCTGGTTTTGGATACCTTCCCCATAAGGTGAGTGCTATAATTACGACACCTGCTATGCATGTAATGAGAAATAGTTTTACCCTATTTGTCTTTACAGTGCTATTCAATACTACCGCCAAATTTTATTGCTATCTTTTCCTCAAATGCAGAGCGGTCAATCCCATAAAAATAATTAAAAAATTCAAATGCTTCCTCTCTAATCTGTACTGTCTGGGTGTTTTCAGGATTTATTATTTTAGCTACCCACAACAAACCAAGAATCCATCGGGTATCAGGCTGATCCCATGAATAAAAATCCTGCGCAAAACCAAAAACCTTTCCTGTTTTAATTGCGTTGATAGCTTTATATGCATTGTCTTTCATTATTTTTTGTGCAGCGAGCTTTGCATCTTCTCGATAGTTGATAACCAACATGATATCAGGATTCCATGCCTGTAACTGTTCAGGGCTCACCTTTGCCCAACCAGAACCAGGATTGCTCCCCTTCCATATAGGAATACCACCAGCCATTGCAATCATTCGTGTCTGTATCCATGAATCGGGCGGAACCATAAGTCCATCAGCTGTATACTGTACAACCAGTACTTTAGGTAGCTTGTCTGGCTTTTTCAGATTCTGAACGAATGATACTTTTGTTTTATAGTACTGAATCAAAGCATTTGCTCGCGCTTCTAATCCAAATAATTTTCCAAGTGCCGTAATATCTTTGTAATAATCCTCTGGACTCTCTAAATCAAGATACAAGACCTTGAATCCCAGATCTTCAAGTCCCTTACCGAGCGTTGGCTTCATTGTACTCTTGAAAATAAAGATATCGGGTTTGTACCCAGCATACGTCTCTACACTTGCATTTCTATCAGGCTGCGGTTTGCTGAGAAACCCCGGACTAACAAGTTCAAGAAATGATCCCAGCCCTTGGTCTGTCCCCGCTATAGCAATGACTGAATTTCTCAATTCCGGAAACGCATATACAACATCAGCGACCATTACTACAGCTTTACCACCTAACACGATCGTCTGTTGTTTGGATTCTCCCCAGATCATGAACACTGATGCTATTACTAGAAACAGCGCAATTCCAAGCTGCAATTTTTTATTCATTTGTGCTCTCCTTTTACCAACATGGCACCATGTATTGTGTTGATTTTGAATACTCTATGATGATCCATATAATTTACAATAGTGATCATATGTTTCACGTGTATCAATGTCCATTGTTATTGCTTGAAACGGTACTTCAACTCCTATGCTTTTCTTTGTCTCTAAAAATGGTCTAAACCGTTCACCCTGAGGCAAGCGAAGAATATCGTTATAGAGTGATCTGCTTACCCAGACGGGATGACCATACTGATTATTGTACTGCGGAAATACTACATCATACTTCTCACGCTCAATCTTTTTCATTGAAGCAATAATAGTTTCCAACATGTTGCTTGTTAAACAGGGCATATCACCATGTAATAGCCAATAGCTATTTTCTCCACCATGAAGCATCCCTGCTTGAATTGAAGTGATCATACCATGCTGCCAGTTTTCATGTATTACTATTGAACTTTTGGAATCATCTACATATTGGCTTATTTCATGCAATATTGCATCGGCACAATAACCTAAAACAACGAGGGGTAACAAACCTGTATTTTTAACGGTACAGATAACACTGCTCAATATTGTTTTATTATTCCAAGGCAAGAGCATCTTGTTACAGCCCATTCGCGATGAGGCTCCAGCTGCTAATATGATACAGGTCTCTTTGTTTTTCATTCTTGAAGAAGTACATTATAGCATACAGTATGAATTTTTCAAAACAAACCATTGACTATAAAAAAATTGCTGTTTTCCTCGAAAACCAATATACGAAATACCACCATGCAGAGTTTATTGCACCGGATCCGCTTATGGTGGTGCGTACATATGAAGACTCGCGAGAAAGAGAGTTTGCAGCATTTATTGCTGCTCATTTCGCACTTGGAAGAGCTTGCTGTATTTCAGACACAGTGCAAACTATACTGAATGGTATTTGTGTTACAGCACAGCAAAAGACCAACAATGATTTTGCATCAAAACCACTCAGTGCTTTACTTGCTCTCGATGAGGCAGATCTTTTTTATACATTTAATAATTTTGTGTACCGTTTCTTTTCATTCTCTGACCTCGTTAGTCTGCTCCTCACTTTACAATCTATTTATACTTCGTATGGATCTCTTGAAAACTTACTTGCACAAAAACTGATAAACACGGAAGGCTCATTGCTTACTGCATTGAGCCAATTCGTTAGCGCATTAGAAAGTGCAAACCCGTCGCAGCATACATGGAAACCCAATTTAATTCCTTCACCAAAAAATGGGTCAGCATGTAAACGATTGATGCTATTTTTACGATGGATGGTGAGAAAAGATGCGATCGATCCGGGTGGATGGTCAATACTCACTCCCGCTGCATTACTCGTTCCCCTCGATACTCATGCTATACGATCATATCGTAAGCTAGGATTTATTCAAACCACTGCTGTCACCATTAAAACCGTTCTTACCGTTACAGATCATCTCAAACACATAGCACCAGAGGATCCGCTCAAGTATGACTTTGTTTTGAGCAGACCGTATGCTTGAATTTTTGCATAAAATATACGATAGTAAAGCTAGCTGGTATCTCGTTGAGACAGCCAGCTCCGCTGATTTGATCCATATTGCGAGCGGTTTGCCATAGGGCAAAAAAATCAGCTAAAAAGGAGGCCATCCTTTGACTGTTGTTCCCTTCATTATCATTCCTCCTTTTTGCATGCTGAGCTTTACTCTTTACTAAGGGGGAAACATGGATTACAAAATAAAAGACATTTCCCTGTACCAGGCAGGAAGGCGTCAGCTCGATCTTGCAGAAACTGAAATGCCTGGTCTCATGCAGGCTCGTGCGCGTTATCAAGATACAAAGCCACTCAGCGGCTCACGAATTACAGGAAGTCTGCATATGACAGTTCAGACTGCAGTGCTTATCGAAACACTGGTTGCGCTTGGTGCAGAAGTGCGCTGGTCATCGTGCAATATTTTCAGTACACAGGATGAAGCTGCTGCCGCCGTCGTCGTTGGCAAAACAGGAACCCCAGATAAACCTGTCGGAGTTCCTGTATTTGCATGGAAAGGTGAGTCGCTGGAAGAATATTGGGACTGTTTATTCGAAGCGTTTCTGTTTGGTCCTAATAAAGGTCCGACCCTCATTGTCGATGATGGTGGCGATGCTACCCTCATGGCGCATCTTGGCTATCGAGCAGAAGAACAACCTTCGATACTCGATACTCCATCACACTCTGACGATGAGTATTATTTAAAAGCAAAGCTTAAACGTATTCTAGCAGAACATCCACAATTCTGGCACAGCATTGTACCTGATATTGCCGGCGTATCAGAAGAAACCACAACAGGGGTGCACCGATTATTGCGTATGGCAGAAAAAGGAGAACTGCTCTTTCCCGCAATTAACGTTAACGACTCGGTTACAAAGAGTAAATTCGATAATCTGTATGGATGCCGGGAATCACTCATCGACGGTATCAAGCGGGCAACCGATATCATGCTTGCAGGAAAAGTTGCAGTCGTCTGCGGTTATGGCGATGTAGGTAAAGGCTGTGCTCAGAGTCTCCGCGGTCAAGGCGCACGGGTCGTCATTACAGAAATTGATCCCATCTGTGCATTGCAGGCAGCAATGGAAGGTTATGAAGTTGCACAGGTAGAAGACATGCTTGACATTGCAGATATCTGGGTTACCGCTACAGGCTGTATCAATGTTATCAGAGCTGAACACCTCGCGCATATGAAGCACCGTGCTATTGTGTGCAATATCGGACATTTCGATCATGAAATTGACGTGGCAGGCATGAAAAAAACACCCGGTATACAGCGAATACCAGTTAAGCCACAGGTCGATGAGTGGGTGTATCCTGATGGTCACGCAATCATTCTGCTTGCAGAAGGCCGTCTTGTAAACTTAGGATGTGCTACTGGTCATCCTTCATTTGTAATGTCCAATAGCTTTACCAACCAGGTTTTAGCTCAGATTGAACTCTGGACAAACCGACACAATCGAAACCCAGCAGTGCGTGTGCTTCCTAAAAAGCTCGATGAGGAAGTTGCTCGACTGCATCTTGAAAAACTAGGCGTCAAGCTTACAAGGCTCACAGCGGAACAGGCAGAATATCTTGGCGTAAATCCAGATGGACCATTTAAGCTTGACAGCTATCGCTACTAACAATGTTAATATTTTATAACAAGGAGATATACAATGAAAGATAAGCGTTATCTATTTACTTCCGAATCCGTTGGAGAAGGACATCCCGATAAGATTTGCGATCAGATTTCTGATGCGGTACTTGATGCCTGTCTAAAAGATGATCCGCTGAGCCATGTGGCCTGTGAGTGCTATACTACAACAGGTATGGTTCTTGTTGGTGGAGAAATAACCACTAAAACGTACGTCGATATTCCAGCTATTGCTCGCTCTGTTGTAAAGCAAATTGGCTATGATAATCCTGATTATGGTATTGACTGGGAATCAATGGCTGTATTAAACACAATTCATGATCAGTCCCCCGACATTGGACAGGGTGTTGATGGTCATGGTCTCTATTCTGGACAACAGGGTGCAGGAGACCAGGGCATGATGTTTGGTTTTGCCTGCAAAGAAACTGCAGAGTATATGCCTGCACCAATTTACTACGCTCATCGTATTCTTCAGCACGCAACCGGACTCAGAAAATCGAAAAAACTACCGTGGCTCCGTCCTGATGCTAAAAGCCAGGTCACCATTGAATATGAGGGACACATCCCCACCAGGATTGATACTGTCGTGGTATCACACCAGCATGACCCAGATATCACCCATGAGCAAATTCAGGAAGCAGTTATCGAAGAAATCATTAAACCTGTTCTCGAACCAACAGGACTGCTTACAAAAGAAACAAAATATTTTGTAAATCCTACGGGACGATTCGTTATTGGCGGTCCTATGGGAGATACTGGTCTTACCGGCAGGAAAATCATTGTTGATACCTATGGTGGCATGGGACGTCATGGTGGTGGTGCTTTCTCAGGAAAAGATCCCACCAAGGTTGACCGTTCAGCAGCATATATGGCTCGCTACGTTGCAAAAAACATTGTTGCTGCAGGCCTTGCAGAACGCTGTGAATTGCAGCTCTCATATGCAATTGGTGTTCCCTTTCCTGTATCTATTATGCTTGATCTCTTTGATACCGGAAAAGAACCAGAACATAAAATTATTGAGGCAATAAAAAAAGTATTTGATCTTTCGCCTGCAGGTATAATCAATATGCTCAATCTGCGGTTACCTGTCTACCAGGAAACAGCTGTCTATGGTCACTTTGGAAGACCTCAGTTCACCTGGGAAAAAACTGATCAAGTCGAAGCATTAAAACGAGCCTTATAGCACATGTGTCAAAGCACATAGTCTGAGTCATGTAGCTCAGACTATGTGTACACAATAGGAGTCCTAAATGAATAAAGTATTTGTTTTAACTATTGCTGTTGTTTTGTTGTTAACAGCCTGCTCGACAAAAAGCCCTGCGCTCGAAGAGTTTACTGCTGAACCAGCACTGCTTCCCGTTTTTGTTATTCCCGCAGTCGATATACAACATCAAAACGAATTATTGAGCGTGAGTATCGAACCAACACAAATCGACAATAATACGCTTTCAATTGAATACACACTTATTTTTAAAGACGAAGATCATCCCAAATCCGTTGTAAATTGGGTCTATGATATTTACAGATCTTTTAAATACAAACGAATTGCAGATACTGAAACCTTTTTTATACAATTCCAAAAGAATCTTTCTGGCATTTGGCAACCTGTACTGGTAAATTTTTCAAACGTATTTAGCGGCCAGCAAACTTTTTTTGAGACTAATGTCAAACATTATTCAGATAAAGTACCTGCATCCTCTTTCACATTTGTGGACAACCGTATTGTTATCTATGTAAACACATGGAATCATATGTTTGCTCACTTTGATACTAATCCTACATTACCAAAGGTAACTATCGACCACTATCTCCTCTACCGAGGAACAAGACAGCAGGTAGAGTTTGCACTTACCCACTAGTCAATAATTCTCTTCTACGTTTCACGTGAAACAAAAAGACTGTCCCCGAGGGACAGTCTTTATTATTTTTGGTAGAACCCAGTTTCTGTTTCACGTGAAACAATCAGGACTCTAAATCTTCTTGTTCTTTTACTATTCTATCGATACCTACAACGACATCAGGACTTTCTATAGCAACAATTCGCACACCCTTAGCGCTCTTTCCGCAAAGCCTGATAGCATCAGCACTAATTTTAAGAGTCTTTCCTTGTCCTGTCATCACGACAATATCATCTTCTTCTTTGAGTGAAATTGCAGCTGTTATTTCTCCAGTTTTTTCATCAGGAACATACACTCGCTGTCCTTTTGTTGAGCGGCCATGAACAGAAAAATTACTGTACTCAATGCGCTTACCAAAACCGTTAGTAGTAATTATGAGCATCTGTTCTTCGTTGTTTACTCTTAGCATCGATGCAAGTTCATCACTACCTATTAGCTTGATTCCTGTTACTCCCCTACTTGCACGCCCCATAACCCGAATCGTAGCTTCTTGAATGCGAAGTGCTTGACCATGCCGTGTTATAAAGACTACTTCATCATTACCACTTGTCAGGCATGCCGATACAAGCAGATCTCCCTCATCGAGCTTGATTGCTATTATTCCTCGCGTTTTAGCGTTTACGAATTCACTCGTTGCAACTTTTTTTACAATCCCGTTTCTTGTACCCATAAGAACATATTCATCATCTCTAAACTCATGAATGTCGACTATTGCGGTAATTTCCTCATCTGAATCGAGAGCAAGCAGTCCTTTTACATGGGCACCTCTGCTTGTCTTATTTGCTATGGGTATTTCGTGAACCTTTTTATAGTAGGCTTTTCCTTTGCTCGTAATACATAGAAGATAGTCATGTGTATTTGCTATAAACAGCTGACTGATTGCATCATCTTCAATAAGATTTGCACTATTTGAGCCTTTGCCACCACGGCTCTGGATTTTATAAGCTGCAACCGAAAGCCGTTTGATAAATCCCTTGTTAGAAATGATAATTACCATCTCTTCTTTTTTTATTAAATCATCGATATCTATAGATTCTGCTTCGCTATCTACAATTTCAGTTTTTCGATCATCCCCATATTTCTCAGCGAGCGTTTGTAACTCTGTTTTTATTACTTCGAGTAGCTTTCGTTGATCAGCAAGAAGTTCTTTATAATATGCAATTTTAGCAAGCAACTCTTTGAGTTCGTTTTCAAGCCGTTCTACTTCCAGTCCTGTCAGGCGTCCGAGACGCATATCCACAATTGCCTGCGCTTGCATTTCTGATAAACTAAAGCGGCTTATGAGGGCTGCCTTTGCGTCATCAATGCTCGATGATGCTTTGATAATACGAATTACTTCATCAATATTATTGATAGCAATGATGAGGCCCTGCACTATATGTGCACGTTCTTCGGCTTTTCGTAAATCATAACGGGTACGCCTTGTTACGACATCAACTCTATGTTTGACAAATTCTTCTATGAGATTATGGAGCGTCAATACCTGTGGTTTGCCATTAACGAGTGCTAAGTTAATAACACCAAATGTCGATTGCAATGCAGTATGCGTAAAAAGTTTATTGAGAATGAGTTTTGGCTGAACATCTTTTTTGAGTTCCAGAACGATACGAAGTCCCTCTCTATCTGACTCATCTCGTATATCTCCTATGCCTTCTATTACTTTATCACGTACCAGTTCTGCAATATGCTTTACAAGGTTAGCTTTGTTAACTGCATACGGTATTTCTGTAAATACAATTTGCTCTTTACTGTTTTTTAGTGATTCAATTGTAAACTTTGCCCGTATGATTACCTTGCCTTTACCGGTTTTATATGCTTGTTTGATTCCTTCGCGACCATAGATAATTGCTCCTGTCGGAAAATCGGGGCCTTTCAGGTAATACATCAGTTCATCTACGGTGATTTCTGGCTTATCAATATACGCACATATTGCAGCAACGGTTTCTCTCAGGTTATGTGTTGGCATATTAGTAGTCATGCCTACTGCAATACCTGATGCCCCATTAACGAGTAAATTGGGCAATGCCGATGGCAGCACGAGTGGTTCTTTTAAGCTTTCATCATAATTTGGCCCAAAATCCACTGTTTCTTTATCAAGATCTGTCAACATCTCATTGCCATACCGTGACAGTTTTGCTTCGGTATAGCGGCTTGCAGCAGGTGGATCTCCATCGATAGAACCAAAATTTCCCTGTCCCTGTACGAGCGGATAGCGTAAACTAAAATCTTGAGCCATTCGAACAAGTGCATCATACAACGATAGGTCGCCATGCGGATGATACTTACCCATTGCATCACCGGTAATGCGGGCACACTTTTTTGTCGCTGTATTTGGCTTTAGGCCTAATTCATCCATTGCATAGAGCAACCGCCGATGCACCGGTTTTAGTCCATCACGGACATCTGGCAATGCTCGACTTACAATGACGCTCATTGCGTAATTGAGATATGAGTTCTTAATCTCATCTTCTATTGGTACTGGAATTATTTTTCCTGTTTTATGTGTTTCTTGTTCCATAGTTTATACATCCAGATTTATAACATTTAGTGCGTTTTCTTCTATAAACTTACGTCGCGGTTCTACTTGTTCACCCATCAGTGTAGTTAGCATTTCTTCAGCTTCTACAGCATCTTCCATCTGAATCTGTACTAAATTTCGTGTAGCTGGATTCATGGTTGTTTCCCAAAGCTGATCGGGGTTCATTTCACCCAAACCTTTATAGCGTTGTACTGACATTTTATCTTTATACTGTTCATACTCTTTGAGAATCCTGTCTTTTTCTGCATCGTCATACGCATACAGAGTCTTTTTTTCAAAACTAATTTTATACAGTGGCGGCATAGCTAGATATACATGGCCCCGCTGTATCAGTTCGTTCATATACCGGTAAAAAAAAGCTAAAAGCAATGTTCTGATATGAGAACCATCGACATCAGCATCTGCCATAATTATGATTTTATGATACCGTAATTTTGATATATCAAAATCCTCTCCAATATTGCAGCCGAGCGATTGAATAATGGGTTGCAGTTTATCATTACCAATTACTTTATCGATTCGCGCTTTTTCAACGTTCATCATTTTGCCCCAGAGTGGCAATATAGCTTGAATTGATCTATCTCGACCGCTCTTTGCAGATCCTCCTGCAGAATCACCCTCTACAATAAATAGCTCACATTTTGCTGGATCTTTTTCAGAACAATCTGCAAGCTTGCCAGGTAACCCACTGCTCTCGAGTGCTCCTTTTCTACGTATGAGCTCTCGTGCCTGTCGTGCTGCAATTCGTGCTTTTGCTGCAAGAACGATTTTCTCTAGTATCGAATTGATAATGTCAGGATTTGTCTCAAAAATAAATAAGAGCTGATCGTAACAGACTGTCTCTACAATGCCCTTAACTTCTGAATTTCCAAGTTTTGTTTTGGTCTGTCCCTCAAACTGGGGGTTAGGCACTTTTACCGATAAAACTGCTGTCAATCCTTCTTTTACGTCGTCACCGGTGAGCGTATCATCTAATTTTTTTCCCAATTTTGATTTTTTTAGATACTCGTTTAGAATGCGCGTCAAAGCTGAGCGAAATCCGTTAACATGAGTTCCGCCTTCTTTTGTATTGATACCATTAACAAAAGCAAAAAAGTTTTCACTAAAACTGTCGTTGTACTGTATGCCACATTCGATTTCTATTTCTTCTCTTGTGCTTTGAAAATAAATTGGTGCTTGGTGCAATACATTTTTATTTTTATTGAGGTATTCAACAAATTCTTTGAGTCCACCCTCAAAATAAAACTCATGACGTTTAGGTGTACTCAATCGGTCATCGGTTATCGTTATCGTAATGCCTTTATTTAAAAAAGCTAATTCACGCAATCGGTTCGATAAGGTATCAAAGCTATAAATAGTTGTTTCGAATATTTCAGGATCTGCACAAAAACGTACCTCAGTTCCCTGTTTATCAGTGGTGCCCTGTTCTTGTACCGGACATACTGGAATACCTTTTTCATACCGCTGGTAGTAAATTGTATTATTCTTATATACACGAACTTCGAGCCAGCTTGAGAGTGCATTGACTACAGAAACACCGACACCATGCAATCCGCCAGAAATTTTATAGGTATTTTTATCGAATTTTCCTCCGGCATGCAATTTTGTCATAACCAATTCAAGTGCACTAACTTTTTCTTCTGGATGAATATCGACTGGTATGCCTCGACCATTATCAATGACAGTAATCACATCATTTTTTTCCATAATTACATCGATACGGTTACAAAAGCCAGCAAAAGCTTCATCAATTGAATTGTCGACAACCTCATACACTAAATGATGTAAGCCATCGATGCCCGTCGACCCGATATACATACCCGGGCGTTTACGAACCGCTTCCAGTCCCTTAAGGACATGAATATTACTTGCGTTATACGTTGATTCCATGTGTCTTTCCAAGAAATTACTGTTTTACTCAGATTATGAGTGCATAAACAAGATTTTTTGTTCTTTATTATAGCATAAAATATAACTGTAAGTAAATGCAGCTATGGCCGTGCCATTTTGTGGAAAAGTTGTGGAAAAATCGTTATTAAACTCATTAAAATATTGTATTTCTACTATTTAAAAAAATTGCTAATATATGAATATCTTAATAATTGCTTAATGTTTTGTTATTTATTTATAATATAAATATTTAGTAAATTTATTCAATTCTTTTTTATTTTTACTTGAATATTTACAGTATTTGGAATACAGTATTTTTACTCTCATTGATATTAACAGCTTGTGGAAAACTTGTTAAAATATTGAAGATTTATGGAGAAAATGTAATGAATACATGGGACTATTCAGTATTTTGGGACGAAGCAATGCGTCAGTTGTCAGAAGAACTCAATACACATGAATTTTCGATGTGGTTTAATATTCTTTATGATTCTTCTACACAGGATTCTATAATTATTAAAGTACCATCATTATTTTATAAGGACCAGCTTGAAAAAAAATACCGTTCTCTCATAGAAAAAAAACTCTTTGAACTATCCGGCAAAAAACTATTGGTAAAATTTATTGTAAATGGAAATACCGCTGAAACTAGCTTTCATAAACCTACTAACGAAAAAACCATGGAAACAAATGAAAAACTACTGCAAGAGCAACCAATTCAAACACCAAAAACCCCTCAAGTAAAAAAGCATCCACAATTAAGCTTGAATTATACATTTAGCAATTATGTTATTGGCGACAATAATTCTTTTGCTGCTAATGCAGCAATCGCTATTGCTAATAACCCTGGTTCGGCTTATAACCCATTTCTGATATACGGTGGTGTTGGTCTCGGTAAAACTCATCTCATGCAGGCTATTGGCAATAAGGCATACGAAAATTTTCCTAATAAAAAAATAATTTGCGTTACAGCAGAAGAGTTTACCAACGAATATATCAATGCAATTCATAATAAAGATTTTTCTGCTTTTAAAAATAAATATAGATCCGTTGATATGCTCCTCGTTGATGATATTCATTTCTTTGAAAACAAAGAAGGTTTTCAAGACGAAATGTTTTATACATTCAATGCTCTCTATGATTCTGGTAAACAAATGGTCTTTACCTGTGATAGGCCAGCATCTGAATTGAAAAATCTAACCGATCGTTTACGAAGCAGATTTGAGCGTGGATTAAAGGTTGATTTACAACCTCCAAACTATGAAACACGTATCGCAATTTTAAAAACAAAAGCTGAATCTTTAAAACTAAATTTGCCACAAGAAGTACTTGATAGTATAGCACGCAATGTTGCAACAAATATCAGGGACCTCGAATCTACGTTAATTACACTGGCTGCTTACGTTGAAATTACCGGTAAGTCTATTACTCTCGATGTAGCTAAGGATGTACTCAAAGATATATTTAATCAATTCAGACACGTTAATGTATCTATTGATCATATAGTAAGAGCCGTTTCTGATTACTTTAAAGTTTCTACAAACGATATTAAAGGAAAAAAGCGCTCTAAAAAAATTGTATTTCCACGTCAGATAGCCATGTATATTGCTCGAGAAATCACAGAATATTCTACTACTGAATTGGGTATTGAATTTGGTGGCAGAGACCACACTACCGTCATGCACTCAGTCCAGAAAATTGATGAGCTCATTAAATTAGATCCTTCATTAAAAACAATTATTGAGCGAATAATTCAAAATATAAAAACATAGCTAGTTTTTCATATCTGTAAAAAATGTGGAAAGCGTATTAACTTCCTGTTAATAAGCTCATGTTTTTTTTGTTGTTGTTAATATTGTGGATTATTTTTCAATTTTACGGTTAGATTTTTATTTTTTTATTTTTATTTATTATAAATAATTAGTTTACTTTTCCACAAAAGTTTTACTTATTATTATGACTATTAAATTTAAATTTTAAATAAGTTATTAATAATTCCAATCCTCTTTACTTACTTTAATTAAAAACTTTATTGCATTAGTGTTTTAGTATATGGTATCATAGATGAAAATTCTTTAGAGGTATACTATGAAATTTTCATGTGAAAAGTCTGTTTTATATAAAGCAATTGCCATTGCTCAGGAAATAATTACGAATAAAAATTTTATTTCTGTAGTATCAAATGTTTATCTTGAACTAAATGATAACAGGCTTACTATTAAAGGCACAAATGTAAAACTTGGACTCATTACATATATTGAAGTTGACGGTCATGAAAATGGTTCCTGTATAGTATTCTGTGAAAAATTTGTAGAAATACTTTCTGCTTTACCTGATGGAGTTATAGAATTTGAAGAAACAGGTAATGTAATTAAAATTAAGCCAGCTTTCAAAAAAGTACAATTTAATATAAAAGTCATCTCAAATGAACAGTTTCCTTCTTTTTCTGAAATTAGTGCAGATAAGTATATTGATATTCCTGCAGAAAAATTTAAAAAGATGATTCGTCTTACTTCGTATGCTGTTTCTGACGATGAGACAAGGTACTTCCTGTCAGGTGTGTATTTCGAATATAAAGATGGTCATCTTATTATGGTAGGTACTGATGGTAAACGTCTTGCTCTCTGTAAAGTAAGATTTGATTTGAATAAAACTTTTAAGGGAGTCATCATACCTCCAAAAACACTTGCTTTTTTCTTAAAATATATACCTAACGAAGGTGTAATAAAGTTTTTTGCTGATGAAAAAAATATTTTTGTTTCTTTTGGAAATATATTTATTACGAGCATTCTTGTTGAAGGTGAATTTCCAAATTATGAAAAAGTTATCCCAGCAAGTCATGAATTTGAAGCAGTAATAAAAAGACAGGATATGTTAGAAGCATTCCGACGAATTTCTATTTTTATAGAAAAAAAATCACGCAAAGCAATAATGACGTTTTCTCCTGAAAAACTTACACTTGTTTCAGAAGAAATGGAACTTGGTACAGCTCGTGAAGAAATAGATTGCTTATATGATGGTGCAGCTATTAGTATTAGTGTTAAAGATTCTCATATTGAAGAGCCTTTAAAGTTTTTTGATACAGAAGATGTGTCAATTAAGTTTAATGCTAACAATAGTGCTATTCTATTATCACCAGTTAATGCTGATGATACTTATTTTAATGTCATCATGCCCATGAATATTGATTGATGCAGTTTGTATCTGTTTCTTTTTTTAACTTTCGTAATCTTGAAACAATAAAAGATTTTAATTGTAATGCAGAAAAGATATTTCTCATAGGAAATAATGGTACCGGAAAAACAAATTTTCTTGATGTTCTTTATACAATTTGTTATGGGTCTTCTTTCAAAGCAAGCGATATTGCAAATGCGCAACACGGAACAAGCAGCTGGAAAATTTCTGCAATAAAGCATACTGATAAACTTGTAGACACTCTTTCTGTTTCATGGGATAAAGAAACGGGAAAGCAATATAGTATCAATGAAAAAAAAGTTCACGATAGAAAAGAATTAATTGAAAAAAACCCAGTCATACTGTTTTCCTATGAAGACTTATCATTTGTAAAAGGCAGTAATGAATCGAGAAGACAGTTTTTAGATCAGACTGCTTCTTTATGTGACAATAGTTATATTGAATGTTTAAGAAATTTTAAAAAACTATTAAAGCTTAAAAACTTTTCTCTAAAAAACCATACGTTAGATTTATTAGATATTTATACGGAACAGTTTTCTGTTTATGCTTTTGAATTAGTACAAAAAAGAAGGCGTATAATCACAGAATTATCTCAAATTTTTTCTGATACTGTTTTTAAAATTACAAATGGAAGCTGTAAACTCTCGCTCCGATACATACCATCATTAGCAGAAGCAAGTATCGATGACTGCAGAATGCAAATTAAAAAAATTAATGGACGAGAATTATCAGCTGGTATGAGTCTTAAAGGACCTCATCGAGATAAAATAGAGTTTATAGACGAAATTGGTGATTTTTCTCTCAGGGCTTCAATGGGACAGCTTCGTGCAATTGCTCTCAGCATGCGCATAGCTCAGTCATTGATATTTTCAAAATTTCATGGTACTAATCCTATTCACCTATATGATGATGTTTTGCTTGAGCTTGACTATGAAAAACGAATACAATTCATACAGTATTTACCTCCAAGTTCACAGTCATTTTTTACATTTTTACCAACAGAACCATACAGGGATTATCTTGATAAAAAAACAATGATTGTTGAGGTAAGTAATGGAAGATTCTTTCATAGAAACAGCATCTGATATTCTTGCGAAACTGCCAATTTTCAGTCAAACTCAGCAAACAGTAGTCCGTGAGCTAGGACGTTTTTATGCTAACTGGAAAAATATAGTAGGAGACAGTTATTATTCTCATACGCGGCCTGCAGATATAAAAAATGGTATACTTATAATCGAAGCGGAACATTCTGGCTGGATTTCGTTGATGCAATTTCATGCTGGATCAATACAAAAAAAAGTTCAGGCAAAATTTCCGGAATTAAGAATTACCGGTGTAGCATTTCGACTTTATAATCAGCTTGATTCAGAAATTCCAAAAAAGAAACAAGAGGAACCGATAGAATCTCATTCAGCTGTTCAAGAGCCACCAAAGGAATTGCACGAAATTTTGGATAAAATTGAGGATAAGAATTTTAAAACACTATTAGAACATGTTTCAATTAGTCTGCTTAAATCATGCAATACAGGAGAAAAAAATGATACATAAACTAGAAGTATATGGTCATGCTGAGGAACTCATACATGCTTCTGCATGTGATTGTGCTCATTGCTCTCAAACAGAGTGTGTAAAAGAAAAAACTATTGCTGTATATTTGAAATTTTGTGAATTGCTTCAAGCTTCCCAATTATCAGAAACAGTAATTCCAGAATTTATTGAAATAAGTGAAGAGTCATTAAAAAAGAATGAAACAGTTCATCAGTTGTTGTCTATGGCTCAGCTTGAGCCTGCAATTTGTCTTGATGGCAAATTGCTCTACTTAGGAGGTTTTAATCCTCAAGGATTACTCAATGAACTAACAAAAAAAATAGGTGAGGGAACACTATGATTGATCAGAGTACTATCGATGGGCTTACTGTAGATACATTCGCTTTACAAGCAAAAATAGCTCAAGATTTACAGGTTCGCATTAGTCAGGTATCGAGTGTCTTTCAGCTTGCTGATGAAGGCTGTACCATTCCGTTTATCAGCAGATACAGAAAAGAGAAAACTGGAAATCTTGATGAGGTTCAAGTTAGAGAAATTTTTTCAAAGCGGGCATCCTATACAAATCTTGAAGAGCGGCGCATAGAAATTATAAAGAGCATCTTTAATCAAGGAAAACTTTCGGATGATCTATTTGAGAATATTAATAAATGTACAACCCTGGTAGAGCTTGAAGAAATATATGCTCCGTACAAAAAGAAAAAGAAAACACGCGGTATGCTCGCAATAGAAAAAGGTCTTGAGCCACTCGCTGAAATTATTCAAACGAAAGACAAACAAGCTGTAGATGAAGTTGCACCGCAATTTATCTGTACAAATGAAGAAAAACCTGAATTAAGTGTAACTAGTGCAGAAGAAGCAATTTATGGTGCAATGGATATAATCGCAGAAAAAATATCACAAAATCCTGAGTACCGTGCCTTTATTAAGCAACATTTTTATAACAATTGCAAACTATACTCAAAAGGCATTGATGATGCGAAAAAAGATACAAGTGTGTATCAAATGTACTGGGATTTCTCTTCTCCACTTAAAGATGTTAAACCACACCATGTGCTTGCTTTAAATCGTGCAGAACGTGAGGGAGAGATTTCTGTAAACCTTGAACCAGATTATGAGACAACACTTACCATGTTTTATGATCAGTTCAATTTAGTTAATTCGTACTATAAAGAAGCAATACAGGATTCTTTTGAAAGGCTTATTGCGCCTTCTGTACTGCGCGAGCTTCGTTCTGATGCAACTGAACATGCAGAGCTTCATAGCATAACCGTATTCAGCACAAACTTAAAGCATTTGCTGCTTACTCCGCCAATTAAAGGAAACAGGGTATTGGGTATAGATCCTGGAATTAGAACAGGTACTAAATGTGCAGCACTCGATGAGACAGGTAAATTTTTAGGATACTTTATTATAAACCAGGAACATAATTTTGAAGCTGGAAAAGAAGCTGTAGCTAAAGCTGTAAAAGAATATGGTATTCAGGTTATTGCAGTAGGAAATGGTACTGGAAGCAGTGACGTTTGTAGACTCGTCAGTGAAGCAATACAGGAAAAACAACTGAATGTGCAGTTTACAATTGTTGATGAGGATGGTGCATCAGTTTACTCGGCAAGTGAAATTGCCCGTGAAGAGTTCCCTGAACTCGATTTAACCATTCGAGGTGCTATTTCAATTGGTAGACGCCTTCAGGATCCGCTTGCTGAGCTGGTTAAAATCGATCCAAAATCAATAGGTGTAGGTCTCTATCAGCACGATGTAAACCAAAAAAATCTAACAGAAAAACTTGATGAAGTTGTTGAGTCTGTCGTAAACAATGTAGGAGTAAATATCAATACAGCAAGCCATGCACTGCTTAAGTATGTGTCAGGTATCAATTCTTTGCTTGCAAAAAAAATTGTAAAGTATCGAGACGAAAAAGGAAAAATAGTTAGCAGAGAAGAGCTAAAAAATATTCCAGGTCTTGGGGATAAAACTTTTGAACAATGTGCTGGATTCCTCAAGATCCCTGAAAGTGAAAATCCCCTTGATAATACATGGGTACACCCCGAAAACTATGCACTCGCATCTGAACTGTATCCGTTAATAAAAGAACAAAAAGAAATTACAAAAGCAATGAAAGATCAGCTTAAAAATAAATATGGTGTAGGGGAAACAACTATAGAAGATATCATTCTGGAACTCAAAAAACCAAATCGCGATCCTCGCGATGAGCTTCCCAAACCGCTCTTACAAACTGGAGTTCTTGTTTTTGAAGACCTTAAAGAAGGAATGATTGTTACAGGAAAAGTAAAAAATGTCGTTGATTTTGGAGCGTTTGTTGATATTGGTATAAAAGAAACGGCATTGGTGCATATTTCTGAAATTTCTGATACCTTTGTAAAAAATCCTCTCGATGTTATTAAAGTCGGAGAAGTAAAGGAATTTAGAATTATCGGGCTCGATACAATTCGTAGAAGAATAAGTCTTTCCTGTAAATCAGTTTCTCGGTTACAGTCTGGACAGGATCGTGCTCAACAGGGAAAAGCTGATACTGACAGTAGTGCTCATAGTGCAAAAAAAGTAGTTACAGTAAAACGAAAACAGACAGAAGGTAATCGTATGCGCACTACTGATACTGATGATGGAAATACTTATAATCCATTTGCGGCATTGCTTAAAAAATAAGTAGCTCAAATAACTCCACTACTATCAAAGGGAGGAGTGCTAAAAAAAAGCGGCCTGGCAAGAGGCCGCTTTTTGCTTTAAGTCATATGCGCTAGATGTATTACCAGCGTCCGCCTGGTTTTTTCATAGGGCGATTCTGCATTGCATTTCGATTGGCATAGAGCTGAGTAAGATCATAATCCTTTCCAGCAACGGTCAGTTTGGTTGCCAAGAAGAACCATGTGTTCTGAGCGTACGGAACTGGTTGTGTATACCCTTCGAGTTTTACCTGTGCGCCTTCTTTAAGCTCACTGATAAAGCCATACAGATATGCTGGTAGGCGGATAAAGTAGGTATCAGTTTTTGTTACAACTGCAGGATGACCCTGAACCAGTGTTAGTTTTCCCTCAATTTTAATTACTTGCTGGTTAGTGTCTGCAGGGAATGTTCCCTGATACATTTGACCACCCATGCCAGGTCCAAAACCCTGAGCTGATACCGAAACAACCACTGCAAGTACTAATGCAGTTAATACGGCTGTCTTTTTCATAGCTGTCTCCTTTAGATAGCAGATTTGGGAAATCTTTTCCCGTGTTTGTAAAGTAAACATAAAATAGGAGATTAATGTAACAGGTTTTTGTGTAAAGAAATGTTTGCTTTGTAAAGTATTGTAAATGCGGTTTAATGCTGTTTTATCACTACAATAGTAGTTTCTTCAGCAATTCCGTATCCGCTTTCACGGATTTGAGGATTTTCTATTTGTATGACATCACCACGTTTTAGTTTAAAAAAACCAAGTTCCTTTGCATGAACATCGGTTTTTGATGCTGAAAGACCAATTCGTCCAGAAGATCCGCAAACAATGTAACGTACTCGTCCAGCCTTGTTTAGTAGCGGTTCTGATACAACAATATAGTTTTCATTTTTATAGAATTGAGATTGTTTGAACATGAGAAACCATGTCATTTTAATAGTATCACGATCAAGTTTATTCGATTGCGCCAGGCGAGCAACCAACGGGGGCATTTCCCAACTAAACTCGTCGTGACAGGTATGTGAAGCACCTGCTTCTATAGCACTGCATAGTGCTTTATTGGGGCAGGGCAGAGAATAGGAAATTGTCTTTTTTTCAAGCAAAAAGTTTCTCAGTGCAATAAGGTTTCTGCTGGTGGCAAGCAGTGCTGGTTCAATCAAGAGAGCAACGCCAGAACTGTTCAGAGCTTTGATAACGAGATTATTAATTTCGTCAAAAGATGAAGCTTGTTTTACTATCAATTCATTCAGACTATGTCCAAAAATAATACAATCAAAGTACACCTGTAGATCGAGTATTGCTGCAATCGAACTCGTAGATACTTTATGAATGGAAAGAGTAAATGGGTAAGCAGCATTAGTAAGTATTATTTCTCCTATGTCCATTGCGTTACGAGATATATCAGCGAGGTAAATAGTAATATGTTTTACTGCAGGATGGTGTTGTGATAAATAATCTAAAAGTGCTGTAGTCATTGGTGCCGGTCCAGAACCAAAATCCAGAATTGTGAGAGTGTGAGCTTTCGGTGAAACAATATCACATTTTGCATCATGAGCTTCTTTGAGACAGTGCTCTATCTGGGTATACGATACTGGCCAGTAGTATGCGAGGTATGCCGATACATAGTGTGGGTCATCCATATACGTTTTTGTAATGAGCGTGCGTTCTCCAGTGAGCCCGCGCTGCAGTGAGAGCACTGCGTGCGCTAGAGCTGAAAAAGGAAAACGTGAGAGCCAGTGGTTACTGATAAATGTAAAATGAGAATAAAGATTATTGGTTTTCATTGTTGTTACTGGTATGGGTTTGCTTTTGCACGTGTTTCTGTGCTAGTTCTTTTATTGCTTCTGCCTGTTCTCTGTTAATATGGAGCAGCTTTTCCAGATAGGTACTATCTGCTTCTGCGACATGTTCAAGAGTTTTTAATTCCTTAAGTAGGTATGCGGTTTTTTTGGGTCCAATGCCCTGAACTTCTGAAAAAATTGAATTCAGTACCGCTTGTTTTCGTTTAATTTGGTTTGTTTTTGTTGCAAACCTATGTGCTTCATCGCGAAGAGCAACGAGCAATTGTAAGCCTGGATTGGTGAGCTCAAGCTGTAACTCAGAGCTATCCTGCATAATAATTGTTTCTTTTTCTTTCGCAAGTCCAATAAGCGGTATATGTAGGTTTAGTGATGATAGAATTTCCTGTGCTGCATGGACCTGACCAATGCCTCCATCTATGACAATTAAATCGGGAAATATACCTTCTTCTTGATTGATGAGTTTCATAAAATGTCGTGCTGTTGCTTCACGGATAGCTTCATAGTCATCAATAGCACCATTGAGCGATCGAATGGTGTACAGTCTATATGATTTTTTATCGGGAACACCGTTTACAAATTGTACAACTGATGCAACAGTATGAGTACCACCAAGTTGAGCTATATCCATACAGATAATAGTTTCTGGAAGTTTAGGAAGTGATAAACTGGCAAGCAATGCATTCATGCCTTCAAAAAAGCCCGTTTCTTTTCTTCTATGCCTGATATCTTCCGCAGCATTGAACTCAGCAAGAGCTCTGCTGGATTCTTCTCGAGATGTTTTGGGTGCTTTGATGCTTACCGAAATTTTATGCTGCTGCATGAAGTATTGTTCGAGAAGTTCTTGACCGGTGATAGACTTCATGATTATGAAAGCAGGTATGGTTTTTGATGCATTGTAATAGGAAATAATAAATTCCTGAATTGCTTCTTCTTCTGGTCCAGCGTACGTTTCTCTAAATAAGTCTCTATTAATCATTTTTCCATTTCTGAATTGAAATACAATAATTGTAAGCAGTGCATGATCTTTTTTCCATGCAATAACATCATGGTTGTCTTCTGAGAAATCCATCACTGGATTTTCAGATTTAAACGTTTCTAAAGAAATAATAATATCGCGATACTGTGCTGCTTTTTCATACTGCATGGCTTGCGATAGCTCATGCATCGTTTGTGTTAGGTTTTTAATAAGTGTTTCTGTTTTACCTTCTAATAAGAGTTTTGCCTGTTCAATAAAGTGCATGTATGCTTCCTGTGTAATTTTTCTAGCACAGGGAGCCGAGCATTTCCCGATATGGTAATACAGACAGGGAGTTTCACGTTTTCGCATTACTTTACAGTATCGTAGAGGAAACAGTTTCTTGATAATGCTGATATAGCGGTCAATAATATCAGCGCTCGGAAAGGGTCCATAGTACTGTCCCCCATCTTTAATAATAGTTCTGGTTCTAAAAATACGAGGATAGGGCTCATTGGTTATTTTGATTGAAGGATATGTTTTACCATCTTTGAGATTAACATTATAGCGAGGTGCATACTGCTTTATTAGATTATTTTCCAATAAAAGGGCATCATATTCATTTTCTGTTTGAATCCATTCAATAGTTGTGGCATGTTTTAGTATGAAACGAACTTTATAAGGGCTTTTCGATGAAAAATATGACAATAGTCTATTTTTAAGTGATACAGCTTTGCCAATATAGAGAATAGTCCCCTCATTATCCTTCCAGAGGTATACACCAGGACTTTGTGGAGCTGATAATGCAATGCGTTTTAATGTTTCAATTGAATCCATAGCTTAAACTTATCTGTACAGCACTACGCTGTTTTTGCCGATACATACCATATACTATAATAATAAAAAAACATACTATAGATACAAGATTTAAAAAGATAAGAAAATGGTGTAAACTATCCTAAAGATTATAGGGTATAGAGGGAGTACTAACCACTGATGAGAAAAATTATTATAGTTGCGGTATCTTTTTTTCTTATTTTTTCATTCTTATTTGCACAAGATACACTTTTAGTCCTCAATGCCGCAACAGTAATTCCATCTTCTCCTGTTGGATGGACTTTTATTAACACGCAAGCCTTATCCAATGGCGATTTACTATTAGAATCAAAAGATACAAGTCATGTATATACAACCGATCTTTTATTGGATTTTGAAGAAGAACCTTTATCTGATACGGTAAAAAAGTGGAGGGTTACAAGAGAAGGACTGTTGCAATTATCACCACAGGAAAAAAAGTTTGGCAACCGAAGCCTCTATGTAAAAGCACCAAACGGAAAAATTACACTGAATCCACTTGCTAGCACAATATTTTCACCTAATACAGTTTTAGAAAGTTTTTCTTTAGATTTTTGGATAAAACCTCAACTTGCTGCAAATGGGGAAATCATATTTTTTTGGAAAGGTTCACGACAGTTTGGTAAAAATTGGTACACCCAACAGATTTCTGGAATAGTGTTGCAAAATAAGCTGAGAATCAATTTTATTAATATTTTTTTTAATGAGAGCAAAGAACAAGTTATCAATCTTGCAGCACTAACTCCAATTACCCCTGATGTATGGGCGCACTATTTAGTATCGTACAATTCTGAAAATGGATTACTTCAGCTCATAAAAGATGGCAAACCAGAAGCGATTGTATATTTAACAGCAAACGGCAAAGAGAACGGGAAGCTTTTCACTGGATTGATGGGTACTACAATTAATTTTGATCTTGCCCCAAATTTTACAGGTTTTATCGATAATTTTCGAATAACTGAAGGTGTATTGGAACAGGTTTCAGAAAAGCGATATCCTCTTGATGGTGGTATAGCTATTTCACCAATAATTGATTTAGGATCAAAGGATAGCCGTGTCGCAACAATAAAGCCAACCATTGTTGGTGATTCAAAACAACAAGTTGTAATAAGCTATCGCTTAGCAAATAGTGCACAAGCCTGGACCGATGCAGATTGGAAAATGCTCACTCGAGACAATTATAAAAATGATACTGGCAGGTACCTTCAGCTTAAGTATGAGCTTTTTCCTGATCCAGCAGGTATGACCAGTCCAATTATTAAACAGACAGAAATTGTTTATGAACAAAATCGACTGCCATTGCCGCCAAAAAATTTAACAGCTGTTGCTGGTAATGGTACAATAAAGCTGTATTGGACACCTTCGAATGAACCAGATGTGAAAGGTTACGTAATCTACTATGGAAAAGAATCCGGAAAGTATTTTGGTACCGATGCAAAAGAGGGAAAAAGTCCTATAATTATTAAAGGAGCAAATATTTCAAGTTTTGCATTAACTAATTTAACTAATGGAAGCTTGTATTTTATTTGCATTGCAGCGTTTGATGATGAAACAGCTGTACAGATAGGGGAATTTTCGCAAGAAGTCACTGCAAGACCCATGAGGATAGCGCCATGAGCAGAAAAACGGCAAACTATGAAACATTAATAAAAAAAGCCCAGAATGCAATCCAGTTCAGAGATTTTGAAATAGCTGAACAAGTTTTACGCAAATTAATTGTTGAGGATCCAACAAATATTGAACCTCGTTTGTTGTTAGGTACAGCATATTTTAGAAATAATCAGCTCAAAGAAGCTCTTGCAACATTTAGTAAAATATTAGAATTAGATTCAAAAAATGTACGTGCACTTGAAGGTATTGGTACGGTATATCTTAGACTCAATAAAGTTTCTGATGCATTTTCAGCATTTGAACAAGCAATAGAATATGCACCTACAGATGCAGAATTGCTGTTTGGCATGGGTAATGTACACAAAGCATTGAAAGATTATAAAAAAGCAGAAATGGCTTATTCAAAAGCACTAGAACTGAATCCTCACCATGTTATGGCTTACAATAATTTAGGCACAACATATATGCTTATGGATGATACGCAAAAGGCAATACAAATATTTAAAAAAGGTCTTTCGATAGATCCAAACTATCCATCATTCCATTTAAATCTGGGAATGATTTATGAAAAAGCAGAGGATTATAAAAATGCTTTACGGGAATTTGAACTGGCAGTCAAAGCAAGGCCGGGCTGGATTGAGGCAATGCAGCATTATGGTACTTGTTATATACAGTTGGGGGAAAATAAAAAAGCATTAGAGGTGTTTAATCAAATTTTAACTATAGAACCATTAAATGCTGCAGCTCGTAATAATATTGGTCAAGTTTATGCAAAGCTAGGCAAACTGGATGAATCATTACGCTGGTACAGAAAAGCACTGGAAGTCGATCCTTCGTATATAAAATCAGCTGCTAATATCGAATATTTGCTTGAGCAAAGCGGTAAGCCAATTGAAGCGCTTGATGAAATAAAAGCACTGGTAGAACTTATTCCTACTAACGTTCCTTTACATCTTTTTTATGTAAAATCACTTCGTTTTAAAGGTAAAATAGATGAAGCTTTCGAAGAAATAAAGAAGCTAATGAAAAAAGATGGGAAGAACGTCTCGGTACTACAGGAATATGTGGTTATTTTGCTAGAGCTTAAGGATTACAAGCAGTTAAAATCGGTATTAAAGAACTTAATCAATCTTGATTCAGAAAATCCTGAGTGGTTTATCCAGTATGCAGATATTTGCATAAAAAATAATGAAGCAAGCCATGCTGAAGAAACAATAAAACATGGCTTAGAAAGATTTCCATTGAATAAACAGTTATTACTCAACTTAGCTCGTGCGTATAATGTACAGGGGAAATATGATGATGCTAAAAAGATATTATTAGCACTGTTAGCAAGAGATGAAAAATTTGCTGAAGCATGGTACGAACTTTCTGTTGCATATCAGAAGCTGGGACAAATTGATGACGCAGTTCAGGCTGCAGAAAAAGTTATGAGCCTGGTTGATACACTTGAGAATAGAGAAATAATAGATCGACTTAACAAATCGCTGTCAATGTATGAAAACGCTGTTTCATCATTTTCTGAAAGTATGAAGGAGCAATGGGAAAAGAACATCAACAAACTTAAAGAGCATCTCAATGCTCCGGTAGAAGATGCATCAGCAAAAGCAACTAAAGAATATGAAGAGCTCATGGCATTGCTCCGATCGGAATATATTCCTGTTGATGAATCTGATGAACTGCTGGTGCTTGATGAGCATGAAGAAGTATTTGAGACCGATGAGCCAATTATTCAAACAGAAGAAGAGGAAGAGGAAATACAGAGTTTTGAGGGGCAATTGCTCAATGGAATGGAGCGTGAACCAGAGTATCCTGCTGGTTCAAGAGGTACAGGAGCGGAAAGTAATTCTTCTGAAACAGGCATGAATAAAGATCAACGCAAGCCAGATGAAACACTGGATACTAAACAGCCCTATCAGGAACCATACAATCAGCGAGGGATGGAGAATCAAAATCAGCAGCCTTTCCCGCAACAAGCTCAACCAAGTATGGCACAACCACAGCCTCCTCTGTACCCGCAGTATCCGCAATTTCCACAGTATCCACAATATCCGCAGCAGGCACCGATTATTATTTCTGCCCCTCAACCGCAAATGAATGCACAATCACCTATTCCTGGTAGTACAGCAGCTCAGGAAAAACCGTATCAGCCTGATAGCAGTGGTGGAAATGAAAAAGGTGCTAGCAGTGAATCTTTGGAGCAGGGATTGCATCATGAACCTTATCCACCAGAACCAATCGATTTATCTCAACCGCAACCAGAACCACTGCTGGAAGATGATGCAGATCTTGAATTAATTCCAGAAGACCTTATGGATGTACCACTCGATGAAAGTAACTTACTTGATGAAGCAGAAGCAATTGAGGATGTTCCAGAATACACAGAAGATAACTTGCTACAATCTGAACTTGATGAAGATTTGGAAACAATTCCGGACTCACTGCAAGAAGCGCTCGAAATGCCTGATGTAGTCGAACCTGATGTGGAGGAACCGCTTCTGGAAGACAAAGAAGCATTAACAGATGGAGAACAGCTGCTTGAAACATCGGAAGATTTTCCAGAGTATATCGAAGAACAGGAACCTGTTGAAACCGAACCTGATTTTGAGGTAGAGCTTGGACCAGATGAGTTTGAACAACCTTCAGTTGATCGAGAAATCCCCGGAAGTGATGAAGTTAGTATCGAAGAAGTGCCGGAAGATTTTTTGCAGGAAGCAGAAGAATCACAAGAACTGCAAACGTTGCAAGAACCAACTACAGAAGAATCATCTGTTTCACCAACGTTCTCCAATGCGGGTGATGCACAAGAAAAAATGCCAGAATCAAACGTGCCAGAGCCGAAAAATACCAGACAAGCTCAAAAAGCTTCTTTTAGTATTATCAGTGATGAAGTAGAGCGCCTTTTTGTTTATTTAAAATCATTAACAGAATGTCTCCCGGAAGAAAAGAGGCATGTGTTACAAGAGAGCGGGGTAGCTCAAAAGTTAGATACCCTCATTCAAAATATCGATATATACAAAAAGGTAAACACTCAAGAAAAAACAGTTATTGAGGGCGTTGAAGTATCTAATCGGCTAGCAAAATTGATTGATCGGATGAGGGAGGAAAAAAATAGTGGCAAGTGATTTTTACCAGAATAAAATAAAAAATTACATTATGCAAATGCCAAGCCTACCGACAAGTGTAACCAAAGTAATAGAAGTCTGCAATAATCCAAAAACAAGTCCGGTAGACCTTGATAAAGTAATCTCATTGGATCCTGTCTTAATGGGTAGAGTAATTAAGCTCATTAATTCTGCATATTATGGCGTACAAAATAAAATTACTAATTTAGTACGTGCAATCATCATGCTGGGGCTCAATACTGTTAAAAATCTTGCGTTAAGTACCGCAGTACTCGATAAACTTTCTGATAAGAGCTCTTTTAAAGCACTCAATATGGAAGGGTTTTGGCGGCATTCCTTATGTACAGGTGTGGTAGCTAAACTGATTGCTAAAGAGAGAAAAATTGATAACAAACAGCTCGATGAATATTTTGCTGCAGGACTCTTGCACGATATTGGAAAAATTCCTCTCAATAACATTGTGAGTGATGATTTTATTAAAGCGATGGCTATAGCTGATAGTGAAAAAATTCCCTTGTACCTAGCTGAAAAGCGCACATTTGATATGGATCACACGGATGTTGGCGGACTCATAATCGAAGCATGGCGTTTAAGTGGTGCAATAGCTGATACAATTCGGTATCACCATAGTTTGGAATTATACGAAGGTGAATATAAAGATATTATTATGACCGTTATTGTTGCAGATAATTATGCAAATAAAAACGGTATAGGTTTTTCAGGTTGCTTGTATCCTGAAAAAGTTCCGTCAGAATATTGGAATGCATTAGCAATACCTAAAGAGTGGCTGCATCAGATCGATGATATAGTTAATTCGGAAATCGAAAAGGCTTCTATCTTCTTAAAAATCAAGGAATAATACATGTTTTCAGTGAAGATATGGGGAGACAGAGGTTCCATGCCTGTCCCTGGTCAGGATACTGTGCTATTTGGTGGCAATACTTCGTGTCTTGAAGTTCGATGTGATAAGCGAATCATAATTATTGATGCTGGTTCAGGTATACGGCCTCTTGGTGATTCTTTAGTAAAAAATGAATTAAAAAATGGACCGATTAGGGCGGATATTTTTCTAACGCATACTCATTGGGATCATATCATGGGATTTCCCATGTTTACTCCAATTTATATACCAGGGACAGTTTTGACAATTCATGGACCCGTGAGCTTTGAAGATGAACCGTTGGAAAAAGTCATTGGAACACAGCTTTCATATCGGTACTGGCCTGTACGTCATGATGAGTTATCATCCTCTATAAAATATAAAAGCCTTCAGGAAACTAAATTAGATCTGGATGATGGCATTACTGTTATTACAAAATACTTAAACCATCCCGTATTGTGTCTTGGGTATCGAATTGAGTATAAGGGAAAGGCACTTGTTACCATTTATGACCATGAGCCTTACAGAAATGTATTTCCTACAGATCCATCTCAACCCGACTATGATCCGGAAATTGCAAGAGAGGGTGAAGAAACTGCAAAAGAAGAAAATGCAAAAATACTTGCATTTATGAATAATGCTGATATCTGCATACACGATAGTCAGTACACGGCAAAAGAGTATGTTTCAAGCAAAATCGGGTGGGGGCATAGTTCGTATGAATATGCAATCAATGCAGCATATAAAGCTAAAGTAAAAAACCTTGTTCTGTTTCACCATGATCCACAGAGGACGGATACTGAACTGCAAGAACTTGAACTATTTTATTCCACAAAAATAAATGCTAAAACAACACTTCATCTTGAAATGGCACGGGAAGGAAAGCTATACTACCTTGAGCCATAGATAGTTTGGATCAAGGGAGTACAATAGTGGCTAATCGTTTTTGGTCTGCGATCAAAAGGGGCATTTATAGCGGTTTTAGTACGGTGCTTTTTCTTTTTAAAGTAATGATTCCAGTTAGTTTAGCTGTATTTTTATTAAACTGGTTTAAGGTTATACCTGTCATTGCTGTTATTTTAGAACCATTTATGAAGCTATTTGGTCTTCCTGGTGAAGCAGCACTGGTGTTTATCAGTTCTATTTTGTTAAATATCTACAGTGCAATTGCTGTAATGAAAACATTGTCTCTATCATTGCATGATATCATCATACTAGCACTGATGTGTCTAACTGCACACAACATGATTGTAGAGACTATTGTAATGAAAAAAACAGGTTCTTCTGCACTGAAAATGGTTTTTTTACGCATCGGCATGGCATTGCTCACAGCATTTATTCTAAACCTTGTACTGCCACCTCAATTTTCTGCAATACGAACCGTGACAGAAACAGCAGCAACTGGATCTGTGAGTTTTATACAGGCATTGCAATCGTGGGCGATGTCATTACTGCAATTGATAAAGAAAATTGTGTTGCTTGTTTTTAGCATAATGATACTCCAGGAAATACTCAAAGAGTTTGCTATAGCCGAAAAACTCTCGCGACTCTTTGCTCCACTTATGCGTATGTTTGGATTGAGCAAAGAAACTTCAATCCTCTGGATACTGGTTAACACAGTGGGGTACGCATATGGGGCAGGAATTATTATTAAGAGTGTAGAAGAAGGTACCATGACCCGCACTGATGCAGATTTGTTTAATCACCATGCGGGGATGATGCACAGTTTGTTGGAAGATACCTTTTTATTCTTAGTCATCGGTGTACCATTATTTTGGTTGGTTATACCACGAATTATATTAGCTATGATTGTTGTATGGCTGGAACGATTACGGCGTGTATATGTAAAAAATATGTTTAAAGCAGGAATTCATTAATCCAGGCATACTATCCAGCATTATATTCCTTGAAAACGCAGCCATGTTGCAATTAGTTTGCTTAAACTGAATACGTTGATAAGTTCAAGTATTACTAATACAGAAAAAAATCCAAGAATAACCCATTGAGCAATTGTTGGCTTTGTTTTTGCAGTAAGCAATTTGATTACAACAATGATTACTGGAATAAGCAACAGTGCGCTGTCAATAAGCTTTGAAGCAACAGGATATGTGTAAAGGAATGAGTTTAGTGAGAATGATAACTGCATAACTAGAACGGTGAGTTTTTGAAGACTACCAGAAAGCATGAGAATGCCCAGAACAATTAAAAATACAGCAGATAATAGTTTTATGAGTTTCATGTTTTTTAATAAAAACTTAAAGAGATGATTTATCTTTTCAAAAAAGAAAGCAGTTAGTAAAAATGGAACAGCAAGCCCAAGAGAATATAACAGGAGAGCAATGGTTCCAACCACGATTGATTGATTTCTTGAAACTAAAAGTAAGATAGAAGCGAGCATTGGTCCAACGCAGGGTGTCCAGCCTGCTCCAAATGCCATTCCAATGAGCAGAGCGCTAAATGGAGATGAGGCGGGCTTAGTTATATGAATGCGTGCTTCGTAGTTTAAAAATGGGATGAAGTTAAAAGCAATATTAATGCCAAACAGTATTACTACAATTCCTGCAATAGTGCTAAGAATCATAAAGGTTGAACCAGTTGTGAGCATTCCTGAACCAGAAAAAAGTATGCCTAACACTGTAAATACCACACTAAATCCGGTAATAAAATAAAATGTGCGAAGTATCAGTTTTTTCCGGTGTGTAGTTGAATCTGATTTCAGTTCATCCCAGGTAATACCGCCAATGAGTGCAATATAGGCAGGAATGAGTGGCAAAATGCACGGCGAAAGGAAGCTGAGAAGACCAGCAAAAAAAGCACTGATACTAGTTAATAAATTCATTAGTTTACTCTTTGCTCAAACGTTCTATGAGTTTCATAAACTCTTTTCCGTCGTATGCACGAGAACCAATTGTACCTGCAAGAACTCGTCCCTTCTTATCAATAATGTAGGTTGTAGGTATACCGCGAGATGCGAGCTGTGCACCCAGGTTAGTGGAAGGATCAAGAAATACAGGAAAACTATAGTTGTTTTCTTTAATAAAAGAGCTAACCGTAGAAGAATTTTCACCAGTACTTACAGCCAAAATGATAAAATTTTCAGAGAGTTTTGCATCATGAAGCTTTTGTATTGTGGGCATTTCCATTCTACAGGGTGGACACCAGGTTGCCCAAATGTTCAAGAGAACTATTTTTCCTGCAAAATCATCGATAGTGTATTGCTTATTAGCAAAGTCATAAAAAGCAATTTTAGGAAAGGTAGTGTAGTTTCTAAACACAGAGAAGCCTAAGCGTTCAAATTCTGCAAAGTACCAATCTGAACTTTGTGCAGAGGAGTTCTGCAATGCGGGGGCAGTGGTATTCTCAGCAGCATCTGCAGGTTTAGCTTTGTTACAGGTAATGAGCAGGAGTGTCCCTGCTATTATAAGCACAAGAGCGTTAATACGTTTCATATACATATCCTTATATATAGTATATCCTATATTATACTAAATATAGTTCCCAGCGTAAAGTGAGTATAAAATATACTTTTAAATTGCATAAGCCATATCGAGATCACCAGTCCAGGCAGCATAGAGAACTTTGTATAATTCTTGATCGGTAAAAGCGCGCGGACTTTTGGGACGCATTCGGTAGGTACACGCATCCGCATGTACTGCCTGTAAATCTTTTTCTGAAAGAGCCAGTTCTTTGAGGCTCATAGGAATTTGTAAGGCAGAGCGAAGTGCCAGTATGCCTTCAATGAGCTTTTCAGGACTTTCATACTGATAGGTTTTATCTGCAATAATAGAACAGGCGTTCAAGCCAGCTAATTTATCTGTAAGTTGATGTTTCATCGCAGCAAATACATACGGAAGCATTATTGCATTTGCAACACCATGGGCAATACCAAACAGTGCTCCAAGCGGATGTGCAAAACCATGGACCATACCGAGACCTGTGTTTGCAAATGCCATACCTGCTGTCGAACTCGCATAAGCCATAGCAGAACGAGCTTGTATATTGTCTGGTTCACAATAGGCTTTAAGAAGATTTGTTCCAATAAGATTTATATTGACAGCATTGATACTGTCTGAAACAGGGTTAGCACCGAGTGAAAACCATGATTCAAGAACGTGCGTTAATGCATCGAGGCCAGTCGCAGCTGTTATAGGAGCGGGCATGCTGATATGCAATTCAGGATCAATAATACTGAGGTGGGGAAAATAAGAGGGGTGAGAGAGACCTATTTTTCTTTTACTTACTGGGTCTGTGGTAACTGCAGCTGCACTCATCTCTGAGCCGGTACCGGCTGTAGTAGGAATTGTAATTACTGGCAATGCTGGTTTTTGAGGAGTTTGTTTTACTAAAACATATTCCATGATATCGGTATTATTACTCGCCATAAGTGCAGCACTTTTAGCGCAATCAATAGGACTACCACCGCCATATGCAATTACAGCATCATGCTTGTTTTTTAAAATTTGCGCTGCTGCTTCACGTACCATGTCAGCAGTAGGATCTGGTTTAACATTACTGAATACCGAGTAAGAATAGCCATTCCGGTTTAAAATATCGAGCAGTTTTAAAAAACCAGCTGAGCTTTTAGTTGCACTGCTTCCGGTTACAACAAGAAAAGATTTAAACTTATAGTTTGAGAGTTGTTTATCAAGCTCATTGATCATACCGGGACCAAACACTACTTTTGTCGGGCAGTAAAAGCTAAATGGATTCATATATTCTCCTCTATGCGATATGGCATGCTGTTTATAGCAAGTATAATTATATTTTAATAAAAATAAAACAGGAGCTTTTTACTCCTGTTTTAAGATTATTAAAAATAGTTTGAGTTTTGTATTACAGCAGTTAAGCGATACTAGCTATCCATGCTTGAACCAAAAAAATCATTATCATTGTCAAACATACCTGTGCCACCGTTTCTCAGATTATATAAAAGTTCAGCATAGCGGAACAGAGCTACTTTTTTTTCAAAAGCAGCTGCTTCACTTGTTATACGTCGTATAAAATCACCGACAGTCAATCCTGGAGCTAACAAAGCTTTTTCTGCACTGGTATTTTTTATATAATCCTCGAGGAGCAGCATGCGGTAATAAATACGTTCAAAGATAACCAGTGTTTTTCGAATTTCTAATAAGTGCCCGATTATTTCTTTTTTATCGCGTAAAGTTTCAGGACTGTTTGGATTTATTGTAGCACGTTCAGCATCTTCTTTAATCCATTTAGTGAGTATTGGACTTTTCTGAAGTAGTTCGAATGCATTGTTAAAACGTTTCGAGAGTTCGTCGTATTTATCTTTATAGAATTTTAATGCTTTAGCAGGGTTGGCTCGAAAAGCTTCGATATCATCTGTCCACCATTTTGCAGCGAATGTCTCATAGTTAGACACTGCTACAGCAACCTTTTTGAAGCGTTCACCGAACTTTTTTTCTACTGATTGGCCTTTACTAATTACTGTACTCTCGCCATCTTCCGAACATTCGACGGCTCCTTCGGTACAATAAACGAGGATACCTCCCGTTGGTGAGGAAACAACACCAAATTCCGTACCACGAACGCCCATGACAGCGGTGTCAGTAGCGATGGAAAAACTCGGATTACCAGAAATTTTTGCAAGCTTTGATTGGATTTGTCCAGCCAGTACTTCAATGATTGTTTTAGGGGCGTTAGCATCCTGCTTAATGCGTAAGTAGGCTGATGTTTTAGGTTTAATGGTAATAGTGCCCCGCATACCGGTTTTTTTATCAAGCTGAATAATAACCGTTCCATCATTCCCAGTTTTAATAAAATCATCGATAAAGATAGTATCACCGGGATTTATATTGGTTATCACTTTGTTTGCCCTGGTAACCGATATTGTACCTTCTACAAAATCTATGGTACCAAAAATGGGGGATTTGGGTTGCTGTGCAAATATTGTGGTTACAAAAAGAATAAAAAAAACTATAAAAAAATTCCTTTTCATGTACAATTCCTTTCATGTGAGGGTATAATTAATTTCTATTATAACGCATTTGTATTGAAAAAAAATGAAATAGTAGGTTATTGATTTTGTTTATTGAAAATTTATACAATATACATAATACTTGTTATGTGAATATTCTAGAACTCACAGGGAAAAAAGTACGTACGTCTATATATTCTCTGCTCTATGCTTTGGGTTTCTTCTATAATGTACTCAAAGCTATAGGCGGTTTTTTTAAAAAGCGTCAAGTAGGCTATAAAGTACTCGTTATGCAGATCCTCTTTACCGGTTTTGAAGCTTTAATAATCAATGTGGTGATGGCAATTGCAATTGGTGCTGCCGTAATAATTATTGGAACCGGGTTTTTGCCGCAATTCGGACAGACTAAACTCATGTACCAGATTCTCATTTTGATAATTACCCGTGAACTTGGACCCCTCTTAACAGCATTTGTAGTAACTGCGCGTTCTGGTACAGCTATTGCAACAGAACTTGGCACTATGGTTGTAAATAATGAAATAGAAGCCTATATAGCTTCTGGTATTAATCCCATTTCATATCTTGCTGTACCCCGCTTAATTGGTGTTACAGTTTCAATGCTTGTTTTAACAATTTATTTCAATATATTTGGACTTCTTGGTTCTTTTACCGTTGTACAGCTCTTTAAAGCAATTCCTATCAGGGAATACTTAAGCAATCTCATGCAAGTTTTGCAACTTAAAGATATTTTTCTTGGTATGCTTAAAGCGTTGATATTCGGAATGATTATTGCTGTTATGTCGATGTTTCAGGGTTTTTCGGTTAACAGGGCTAGCACAGAAATTCCTGTAGCTGGGATAAAAGCTGTTGGCTCTTGCATTGTTCTAATTGTAATAGCAGATGTATTTGTAACGGTAATACAGTATGTCGGATAACACAGCAACACTTACAATACCAGCAGTCACTCTCGAAAGAGTTTCCTTTTCAATTGATGATAATCAAATTCTTTCAGATGTTTCATTTAAACAACCAGTTGGCGCCTGTACATGCATTATTGGGGGAACAGGGTGCGGTAAATCAACAGTGCTTAAAATAGCAGGAGGATTAATTGTTCCAGAGAGCGGAGCTGTACTTATACACGGAAAGAACATTTTTTGGTTTTCAGAAAAACAGGAAGAAGCACTAAGAAAAGTAACGGGATTTGTATTTCAAAATGGAGCGCTATGGCAAAACACGAGTGTATTTAACAATGTTGCTCTGCCACTACAGGTACATTTTCCAGAACTGCCTCAAAACGAGGTACAAAAAAGGGTCAGAGCATTGGTAGAAGAGCTCGGCTATTATGAGACACTTACGGTTCGGCCTGCAGAGCTTTCTGTGGGCGAACAGAAGCTCATTGCTATAGCTCGTGCTCTAATTACCGATCCAGAAATTGTTTTTATGGATGATCCGACAGCAAATCTTGACGATGATAGTATAGAGCATGTTTATAATAAAATAACAAAATTGAGAAAACGTGGCGTCACATTGCTTATTGCAACAAATAATGAGGAATTACTCTACCGTTTTGCTGATTATATAGGAGTTATGAAACTTGGGAAACTTGAAATATTTGGTTGTTATGAAGACGTAATAGAAAATACTGCAGTATCTATGAAAGGTACACTGCAACGCTTAAAGCGCCGAGGAAGGCGTGTCTGTGAAGAAGAAATAATAGGCGATGGTTCTGAAATGTCAAACCGGAGTGATGTATGAAATTTAAGATTAAATTTGCTGACCAAATAGTGGGTTTGTTTATAATTCTCTCTTTAGTATTTCTTGGTGTTATTGTAATTTTGCTAGGTGTAAATCAACGCTGGTTTGCAAAAAATTACTATTTTAAAACTGTTTTTACTTCTGCTGGCAATATTGCAGAAGGAACACCAATTCTCATGAAAGGTTTTCAGGTTGGAAAAATTAGCAAAATACGGCTCAATGAAACAAACACTGTTGATGTAGATTTTTATATATATGATACTTACTATGAAAAGGTTAAGGAGTATTCACTTTTAGAATTATCTGTATCTCCAATTGGCCTTGGAACACAACTTTTGTTTCTCCCAGGAAAAGGTGATAAACTGCTTGAAGAAGGTTCGTTTATTTATCTTTCGGATACGCCCGAAGGTCAGGCTTACATTGAACAGGGTTTAGTGGATGTGCCTATTAAAGATGATACAATAACAAGGCTACTCTCAAATATAAATCCTTTACTTGAAAATGTAAATAAAACAGTTATAACCGTAAATAGAACACTTACCGAGATAAATAGAGCGCTTGCCGGACAAAGTACAGGACCGCTTGGAAATATTGTAAATGATATTCAGAATACAACTCATCAGTTTCCTGAAATGATGGACAATGTCAATGGTGTTATAGCTGATGTTCAATCAAGAACAAGCCAGCTTATCGATCAAGTAAACACACTGGTTGCATCACTCAATGTAATAACTGGAAATTTTGAAGCAACGAGCGAAGCTTTGCGTGATCCGACTGGGCTCATACCAAAGCTGCTTGGTGATAAAAATAATACATTATTAACAAGAATTAACAGTATAACAGCTGAAATTGAAAAGAGTGTTAAAAACCTTCAATATATTATTTCCAGTCTCAATGCAGAAGTTCCTAAAATTGCTACAGTACTTAATGAAACAAGAATTGCGATACAAAAAGCACAAGATGTACTAGAAGGTATAAAGAATAATCCTCTCATAAAAGGTGGTATACCAGAGCGTCAGGAACAGCAATCATTATATCAAAGTATGAGGGAGGGAAATATAGAATGAGAAGATTATGCACGGGTGTGCTAATTGTTTTAGTAATGTATTCATGTTCTACGCTTGGAAAATCTGAAAATATAATTTATGAACAAAAAAACGAAGCTGCAGGCTATCTTAAACTTGCTGATGAATTTACTAGTAAGGGACAGTATGCATCAGCATTGCAATACTATAACCAGGCACTTGAAACAAACTTGATAGTAGACAATCAAGAAGGAGCAATTAAAGCTCGCAGCTCTCTAGGCAGAGTGTATTTGCTTATCCAGCAATATGAAGATGCTTATAAAGAGTTACAGCATGCGTATGAAGATGCACAGTTTTATGGAGATAACGATCTTATAGCACTATGTTTATGTAACTTGGGTGAATATTACTATGCTAAAAACAATTTGGAACAAGCCCTGTCTGTGCTGCAGGAAGCAAAAAGTTTGTTGTCAAAAAATAACAATCGTTTACTCGCTGTGATTTTACATAATACAGCAGTTGTGTATGTAAAACAGGCACGGTATGATGAAGCGAAACCCCTTCTGGAATCCGCAAGTAATATTAATATAAAAGAAAAAAAGTGGAGCGAGTATGCAGCAAATTGCTATACATTAGGAATTATTGCAAATAAAACAAATAATAATACGATAGCAGAACAATGGATGCAAAAGGCTCTTGATGGCGATAAAAAGGCAGAAAATTCTCGTGGTATACTCTTAGATCTTGAAGCGCTTGGAAAGCTTGCACAGAAAGCAGGCGCATACGAAAAATCTTTTGATTTTTATAGAAGAGCTTTCTATGTCGCATTGCTCCTTAATGATGTTGGAGCAGCAAAACGCTGTATTACTGAATTAATACAGCTTTCGGAAAAGCTTGGCCGGCTTGATGATGTTAAGCGGTATACAGAAATGCTCAGTAAGCTGCCTTAATTAAATTATTGAGATATGCAAATAATTAGTTCGGCCCAATTACTGAGCCAATAAAGGGTTTGTCATCAAGAATGTTGAGCAGGTTTTCAATATTCCTGCCTCCAGCACAGATAACTTTAAGACGCATTGATTCAGCACTTTTTGCAGCAATAGGATCAAATGGTGTATTTTTTCCAGGCTCCCATGTGTCTCCTACCATGGCACGGTATTCTTTCCATGAAATAGCATCGATGGGTTTTGCAGCAGGATCTTTTTTGGGATCTGCAGTATACACTTTTTCGATATTGGATAGATTAATGACACAATCGGCTGAGAATCGTCCTGCAAGTACAACGGCATCATAATCGGTAGAGAAACCGGGTTTCCATCCTGCTGCTACAAGAATTCTTCCAGCAAAGATTGTAACAGCCTCTGGGTTAGTAACTATATCTTGCGGGCACAAGTCTGAAAAAATCGATTTTACTAGCTGTGCGTTCAATCGTGTTGCCATGATTCCTATCCAATCTTGTACTTCACTGTCATTAGCATTGCTGACTGCTCTGTATGCTTCCTGCCATGCTCTGGCAGGTGCACCCCCTCCTACGATAAAAATTATTCTATGATCTGCACTCGTATTGAGCCAGGAGATAATTGCTGTTCGGAATTGCTTGAGGAATTCAATATCGGGAGTAGATGGAGCAACAATCGAACCACCAAGTGATATTACTTTAGTCATAGTTCCTCCAGATAACATTAAAATTGCGAATTAAGATGACATAAAGCATAACATATTCTTGTGGAATATGGAATTGCATTTAGACTAAAAGTAGCGCATACTCATATGGTATGTTTAAGCCAGAGGAAGTAATTTTTGCACTCACCGATGCATGTAACTTAACATGTGCGCACTGTACGGTTTCAAGAAATAATGAGGTTCTCGATATCGATTTAGCCAAACGGTTTCTCGATGAGTGTAAAGAATTTGAAATTGAACGTGTTGGTTTTTCTGGAGGAGAGCCATTTTTATTACCAGATCAGTTGGCAGAGTTAGTACAGCATGTACGGGAAATCGATCTCTTTTTTGATAGAATAATGACGAACGGTGTTTGGTTTAGAACAGAGAATGAGCTTAAAGCTATAGTAAGCAAAATATACGATGCTGGTTTTGATGGTACTATTTGTATCAGCTTTGATAAGTATCATCGACAATCTATTAGCGAGCTTGCAGTGTTTATTGAAACTGTACACAGCATAGCTGAAAATAAGGAAAGCATAGAACTAGCCTGTGTGTACGAGGAAGATCCATGCGAAAACAGGATGTTACTTGAAGATCTTGCACAAAGTATAAACGGCATTCTTGAATGTGATGCTATTCCCTTTAGAATTGTTGATACTCTTCGCTTAAATCAAGAAGCTCAAAGTATAATTGATGGTTTAGGTTTATACATTCCAATTACACATATCAAGCGATCACATAGTGCTGATACACTAGCCTGGAATGATACAGAATGGTTTTCTGATGATTTTTGTACTGGTCCTGGTAATGTACTCTATGTTCATGCAAATGGCACTATTGCTGCTTGCTGTGGTTTTGCTAATGAGCAGGATCCGCTCATTATAGGGACACTCAAGGACTCTGTAAGTCATGTGCTCGATAATTCCAGAAAAAACACCTATCTCGCTTGGTGCTATGAACATGGTTTAGGTGCATTACGAATAGCGCTTGAGAAAAAGGGATACACATTTGCAGGGAAAACACGAGATATCTGTGGATTTTGCGATTTTGTGTGTAAGAATAAATTAGAAAAGCTCGTGGGCCCACCTGGATTTGAACCAGGGACCAATGGATTATGAGTCCACTGCTCTAACCAGCTGAGCTATGGGCCCGAGTATCCGTAATTATACGGATATCGCCAAAAAAGTCAACTGCATAATGATTGCAATCTCATGAAAAATGTGTAATTATTGAGTAATAAGGGAGTTTTTATGAGACAAATACCGGTTGTTTCGAGTGATCAAGCATTAAATTCATTTATAAAAGCACAAAGTGATGTGTTTAATAAAGATTTTTCCTTAGTTTTCTTTACCGATAAAGATGAAACAGTCTCTTTTCTTAAATATGAATTGCCAGAAGTAAAAATTTTCAATCTTTCGGATAAAGCAGCAGACATTAAAGGAATTTGTGATGAAATACGTTCTGATGAATGGCTTCACTATGGCGGTATTATAGCAATACATTCTGGTCTTTTAGAGGATGAACTTCAGGAAATATTAAAAGGACAAAATGTTATTGCAATACTTAAGCGAAATGAACTGCAGAGTAATTTTATTCGACTGCTTAAAATAATCAAACAGAATAAACAGATTTTATTTCAACGTGGTATCCAGCAGAAACTGTTAAAAAATATTTCTGGTTCTTTTATCATTGATAATGATCCTCTGGATATAACAACCTATTCTAACCTTATTACAAACTACTTGTATAATGCGAATCTCATTAATCGTGAGACAAAAGAAAAACTGCATATTGCTTTAATGGAATTGTTAATCAATGCAATTGAGCATGGCAATTGTAAAATCAGCTATGATGAAAAAACTGCATGGCTTGAACAAAACAAAGATATTATGGATTTGATTCGGGAAAAGAATAAACTTCCGGAAATTAAGGAAAAAAAAGTTTATTTTTCGTATACCATGACACAGGACTGGAGCCGTTTTGTTATACGTGATGAAGGTGACGGTTTTGACTGGAAATCGCGATTAGCCGAAAAAAAAGATGAACCAGGGCTCCATGGCATGGGCATAAAGATGGCAAACATTTATGTGCAGCGGCTACAATACAATGATAAGGGAAATGAAGTAACATTTGAAATTCAACATCAAAAAAATGAATCAAACGTAATACCTGGCATTTTCGATTCCTCGCATGAGATGGTTTTTCAAGATGGACAGTATGTATGCCTGGAGGGAGAACCTTCTGATTATCTTTACTACATAGTTTCCGGAACACTGTATGTGTACACTAAAGGAAAACTTGTTTCAGCACTCACACCGGATGATATGTTTTTAGGGGAAATGAGTTTTCTGCTCTCCAATCATCGTTCTGCAACAGTAGTTTCTAAAGGAAAAAGTGTTCTAATTAAGATTTCTAAACAGGATTTTGTAAACCTCATACGCGATAATCCGCACTATGGTATCTTCCTGGCACGGCTGCTTGCTCAGCGCATCACACGGCTCAATTTGCGAATGTCCAAGCTTAACACAGAGTATTTGCGTATCAAGCAAGAACTCGATGCATATAAAGCTTTAAAAGAATAAAAACTATTGCTGGTATAGTGTATGTGCTCTAGAAACCAGCAATAGTTTTTGCAGGTGTGTTGTTTTGTACGATTTAATCTTCAAATTTTAGAACTGTGTTTTTAACCAAATCTAATTTCTGACTAATTGGCTTATAGGAGAACTCACTTACATATAAAACAAGGCTGTTTGTTACAACATCAGCAGTAATAATTGCGGCTGATATTGTAACTAGCTTTTGGGGTTCCCATTCTTCTTGTATATAGCCATTCATTCTAGGTCCCCAGAAAAGATAGTAGGTATAGTCCTTATCTTTCCATGTTGTTACAGAAACAAAATCACCAAAGGCTACTACGCTTCTAAAAATGTTTAGTTTGTTTTCAATATGTTGCTGTTCTTCTGCTGTGAGTAAGTAAGGTCTTTTTTCTAATTGCAGTGAAAAACGACATCCACTTTGAATAAAGGTTACTTCTGAAAAATTTGGTGGTGGTGGATCCCTGCGCTCTTCTCCTGTTTCGGGGTCGTGCCAATGACAGAATGTGTAGGCAGCCTCATAAGGGCTCCATTCTGGATATTTAAAAAAGTATTCTGAATTTTGATTGAGCAGTGTAGAAATATGAAACCAACGATTATTCCTAAAATCAACCGGGTAGGTCGGGGTTGAAAAATTTAAGAACACATCCTGAGTATCAGGCGTAAATAGCAGAATGTTTGTGCTTTTTCCTGCGCTATCAATATTTATGGTGCCAAGAATCATATTAGGTTTAATAGTTATCATTGGCTTTATATCAGGTGCAATGTCAGCAAGATAACAAATAAGTATTCTGTATTTGGTATTCTTTTCACCATCTGATAGAAAATATTTATAAGAACCCTCAATGAGTATGTATTTCCCCCATGCTGTTGATCCTGTGGTATCGACTTCAATTACCTGTCCATTAATGAACGAATAGAGGGTTTCTCCTGGTTTAAAGGTTTTTTGTGTATTGATTCCAACAGTATTAATAAGTTTAACTATTTTTTCTTGTGGAATTTGCTTTATATCAGTGAAAGCTGTGCTCTGTGGTGTGCTGGTTATAAGTTTTTCTTTTGATGGAACAACGGCCGTTTTAACTTCTATAGGTAAAAAGCTAAACAATAATGGACGATTTTTGGATGATTGGCTGGTTGCTGCATTTGATGTTGTTACACAAGAAAACGATGCAGATACGATAATGAAAATGACAATACAGTAGAACAATTTTTTCATATAAGCTCCCTTTGTATGATAGTAGTTTTATTTATATAAAGAATGTATTTTTTTAAATTTACATCCTTTCATATGACGACAATGGTATATTGGATTCTGCTGCTTGTCAAATAATTTTTATGATTGCCGTTTATATATTCTCTTGAAGCCGTATTTTGATAATATTACTGTCCTTATATAAATCATTAAACAGCTGTTTAATGTTTACATTGACTGATATTTTGATAAGCAGCTTCATTTTGGCATTGCTTGTTTCTGATCGGCTTTTTGATGCGTCAACGGTTTGTATAGTGATTCGGTATTTATTAAAAATTTTCTGAAGGTGCTGAATATCGGGCAGATCACCTTTGCACCATACCTGTAGTACTTTAAGCCGTTCCTGTGGAAACCATTTACGTTCAAGAAATTCAAGAATTACCAGTGTAATGAGTGCAAGCGAAAGTGCAATTAGTGAGATTTCCCACATTCCAGCACCAATAGTAAGTCCAAGGCCTGCAGAAAACCAGATAGTGGATGCTGTTGTTAGTCCTTTTACATTATTACCAATTTTGAGAAAAGCGCCAGCTCCTAAAAAACCTATGCCCGATACAACCTGTGCGGCAATTCGGGCAGGGTCACTCGTATCAAGTCCAAAACTTTGAGGGAGCCATGCTGATAAGAGCATGAGAAGTGTTGCACCAAGGCCAATAATAATGTGTGTGCGCCATCCTGCAGTTTGCTTGTGAATTTCCCTTTCAAGTCCAATAAAACCACATGCAATAAAGCTAAAGGTTAGCCTCAAAAGGGCACTCATAAAGGTTATTTCTGATGTGCTAAGATAAAATAGTATCTCTTTCATAGTGACCTCTACTTTGCTTTTAAAATGATAAGTGTAGCATCATCGGTTAGAGGAGCATCTTGTTTGAATGCAATAAATGCTTTTTGAATAGTTTCCGCAATATCTTCTGCTCCAAGCATTTTATTGCGTTCAATTAAGCTATAGAGTCTGTTTTCACCAAACATTTCGCCCTTCGGATTTTTTGCTTCCGTTATACCGTCGGTATAGAGACAGAGGATATCACCAGGCTTCACTTTAAAACGCAGTGTATGCGCTTCGCATGGCAAGTCCGGAATACCCAAAAACATACCTTTAGCTTGGTTTTTTTCATCTACAACAGGTATTACCGTACCCGTTGCACCATTACAAAACAATAAATCAACATGCCCTGCATTAACATACTCTACAATATATTCATTAATGCGTAATAGAATGCCGGTAAGATAGTTCTCAATATCACCTTTGTTTTTGATAATCTGGTTGTTAATAATTGCAAGAACTTCGTGAAGTTTTTTTGATATATGTTCTGAGAAGTTATGAAAGATAATTGTTTTAGCAAGCATCGTCACGAGGCCGCTTGCAATACCATGACCGGATACATCGAAAATACCAACACCATGAAGTTCATTGTTTTTTACATAAAAGTCATACAAGTCACCTGCTACAGCTGCTGCGGGTTTAAAAAAATATCCAGTAGTCCAATACTTTGTTTGCGGTGCTGCTTTTGGATAAAAACTTGTTTGAACATACGTTGCCATTTTTAGGTCACGCTCTGCAATGTATTGTGCTTCCCGCAATTGAGATAAGGTTTCACTTAACTGTTGGTTTGCATTCTGTAATTCCGCTGTGCGTTGTTTTACCTTATCTTCGAGGTGCAGGTTAAGCTCTTCTACTTCTGTGAGTGAAGACGCAAACCTGCTAGCAAGCAGGAAGAAAATGCTTAATATGACTAGTGGAAAACCAAAACCTGCAAGGTAGGGAAAATCGTACATTTTAAACACAGAATGAATTATAATATCGAATAGCGACGTTGTAAAAAGTGGAATCATGCCAAAAATTACTATCCGTCCAGCAGGATTTTTCTTAATTACTGACAAAACAACAAGCCCTAAAATATAAAAAATAACAGGAATTATAAATAATTGCAGGTAGAGACGTTTATTATAGAGCTCGGAATAATCGGGAATAATAAGAATCCATACAATCGGAACAATCAATAGCAATAAGCGCAGAATTTGGAAAATACGATATTCTCTTAACTTTAAGAGTGAAATAATGAAATTGCATATTATATATCCGATGATATAGATTAGCATGTTTGCAATAATTTTTTGAAACCAGAGCCAGTCAATGGTAAAAGCATTAAAGAGAAACGTGTCATATAAATAAAAATTGGAAAGATATATTGCACCGAGAATATTCAATAAGGCAAAGTAGAGGCTTTCAGTTTCTTTTTTCCTTTTAAGCCAGATAATGATGTGATAGATGCCAGCAATTAACATGATACCGGATGCGATAAGATTGACTGTGGAGTTAATAAATGTATCAATTGCATATTGTTGCTGCGCTGTCGAAATTGATGCAATAAAAGGTTTCCCGGTAAGCGATCCCTCTTTGTCTATGTAGATTTTAATAAGGATAGTATTGAACTCGTTATATTTTATTATTTCTTGTGGAATCCGGTACATCCGGAACTTATTCCAAGCGCTGAACACATTTGGTGGGAATCTGCCTTCGGAACCAATGAGCACTCCGTTAAAATACGTTTCATCAGCCATAGTGATGCGGCCCAGGTAGAGAGCAAGCTGAGGATTCTGAATAATAAAGGATCGTTCAATAGGAACAGTATATTTAAGCCAGAGGAAACCTGTTTTTTCAGGCAGAAATATGGACAGTGAATTTAAAGATGTAGGTGGTAGTGGGTAAAAGTCTTTAGCCAGTACGGTTTGAATTGATTCATAACCTTTTTGAGAATATGTATATTCCCATGTGCCAGAGAGGTTTATTTTATCACTGGAAGAGAGTGTACATGAAGATGCAGCTATTAGAAGTAATAAGGCTATAGATCCAACAAATAGCTTGATAAAATAATTAGTTTGTTCCATTGATTGCTCCCTGCTATAAACAATCGGAAATAGTATTAAGAATGTATGTAGCAATAATTATATACGGAAAATAAATATTTTGAAATAAAAATTTGCAATATACATTTATGGGTTTATAATTTTTATAACTAAATCGAGTAGGAGGCTATACATGGAGAATTTGTTTAAGCTAAAGGCGCACAATACCACCGTGAAAACCGAAATCATTGCTGGTATTACAACCTTTATGACTATGGCGTACATTCTAGCTGTAAATCCAGGTATTTTAAGTGCTACTGGTATGCCACCAGGAGGTGTTTTTACTGCCACTGCGCTTGCATCGCTTATTGCAACATTGGCAATGGCCCTATTGGCTAATCTACCTATAGCACTTGCTCCAGGTATGGGTTTGAATGCTTTTTTTGCATTTACCGTAGTATTAGGTATGGGATATACCTGGCAGCTAGCATTAACAGCAGTATTTCTAGAAGGTATACTATTTATAATTCTTTCTCTCTTTAATGTACGGGAAGCAATTGTAAAGGCTATACCAACCAATATTAAAAAGGCTGTTTCTGTCGGTATAGGTCTCTTTATTGCTTTTATTGGATTACAGAATGCAGGTATCATTGTGAAAAATGATGCAACCCTCGTACAGCTTGGTAACTTGGGTTCTCCGCAGGTGCTTGTTGCCTTAATTGGTTTAGTAATTATGGGTGTTTTGCTTGCGTATAAGGTTAAAGGTGCACTGCTTATTGGTATTATTCTTACTACCATAATTGGCATACCATTTGGTGTTACGACTGTAGGTAAGGGGTGGGTTCCAGTAAAAATGCCAGATGCCCCTATTTGGTTTGCATTCCAGTTTGATAAAATATTCACGCTGGATTTCTTTGTGGTATTTTTTACTTTCTTATTTGTTGATATTTTTGATACCATTGGTACTTTGGTCGGTGTTACAACACAAGCAGGGCTAATTGGTAAAGATGGTGAAATCCCTCGTGTGAAGCAAGCATTGCTCGCTGATGCTATCGGTACAGTTACTGGTGCGTGTGTTGGAACATCAACAGTTACTTCGTACATTGAAAGTGCATCAGGCGTTGCAGAAGGCGGACGCACCGGATTAACAAGTTTAACTACAGCTATTCTTTTTGGTTTGGCACTGTTCCTGTCACCAATTTTCCTCCTGGTACCAGGTGCCGCCACTGCTCCAGCGCTAGTTTTGGTCGGTCTCTTTATGCTTGCTCCAATTAAAGAGGTCAATCTGGAAGACTATACCGAAGCGATACCAGCCTTTGTTACATTATTGTTTATGCCTCTTACGTACAGCATTGCAGAAGGTCTTGTATTTGGTATTCTTGCCTATATTCTTATCAAAGCTTTATCAGGTAAGTTTAAAGACATCTCTGTGGTAACGTGGATTGTTGGAATTTTATTTGTTCTCAAACATATTTTGAAATAGGCAGTAGTATACTGGTGTTTTTAAGGGGCTGAAAAGAGGAAACTCTATCAGCCTCTTTTTTCAATAAAGGTTGTTTGAAATAACTTTTATTCCGCTTGCATTAATTGGTGGGGCTGCACTTCTTGCTGTATTTGGAAATATCGTTTCCGGGAAAAGCAATATTGTTCCAGTGGTGAAGCGTAATTAGTGATTAACAGCTGTACTCAATACTGTTCGAATGATTGACATGCTTTATGCCTGAAGCATTGCACGAGGTGATCGTTTACGAGTCCCATAGCCTGCATGTGGGCATATACAACTGTAGGACCCATAAAAACAAAGCCACGTTTTTTCATATCTCGTGCGATGGTTATAGAAAGTTCAGTTTTTGCTGGAACTTCCTGTAGTGAGCGCCAGTTATTGACAATTGGTTTGTTATCGACCCACTGCCAGAAGTATGTGCTGAAAGAGCCGAACTCTTCCTGACAGTGCAGAAAAGCTCGAGCGTTAGTAATAGCGGAAGCAATTTTGAGCCTATTGCGGATAATTCCAGATTCGTTCATGAGCACTGCCTGTTGAGTGTCGGTAATGCACGCTACTTTTACGGGATCAAAATCAGCAAAAGCTTTACGAAAATTTTCTCGCTTTTTAAGAATTGTCATCCAGGAAAGCCCTGCCTGGAAGGTTTCAAGAATGATAAACTCAAAGAGCTTCCTGTCGTCATAGCAGGGGATACCCCATTCGGTATCGTGATATGCAACATAGAGGGGGTCTGTCCCGCACCAGGGGCACCTTGTAAGGGTATGTGGGTTTTCATGTTCTTTGGTTTTCATAGAATTAAACCTTGTTATGGCATTTTAAACTGATCGAGCGCAATGCCTGGATTCGTGTTCAAGCAACCAGGCTTTAAAATGAAGTCCTCCATAGTATCCGACAAGTTCACCGTTAGCACCAATAATGCGATGGCAGGGGAGCACGATTCCTAATGGGTTGTTGTGCATGACTGTCCCTATTGCTCGTGCTGCTCGAGGATTACCGCTCAATTGTGCAAGTTCTTTATACGATCGTGTGGTTCCATAGGGAACAGTTGCGAGCGTACGCCATACCAAACATTGAAACGGTGTACCGTGAATATAGAGCGGGAGCGAAAACCGGGTGCGCGTACCTGAAAAATATTCTCTAAGCTGATGATGAGCAAGCGTACAAACTTGATTGGATAAATTTTTAATCTGCGTAGCGTGAGTTTTTTCCGAACGGGAATGGTCGCTATGATCAGAAACAAAGGAAATTTGATGGATATACGCTTTACCTGCAATGATTGCTATCGAACCGAGTGGTGTTTCTATAAAATCAGAAAATTCAGGACTTTCAGAAAAATCTATTTGTTTCCACGTTTCGCTTTCTGGATAGTAAGCCCACGTTTCATATTTCATATTGTTTTTGCTCCTTGTAATGCTCCTGTCATATTCTGCACGGTGGTAGAGCTAGTGACAGGAGCTATTACGCTTTTTGCGAGCGATGTATGTATGCTTTACAGCTTGAATACTCCATCCGCGATGATGGGAATACGCTTCCCGTCTGCCGTAATACCGGTTACTGCAACATCGGGTGAGCCTATCATGAAATCCGTATGGACGGAGCAGACATTGGCTCCAGCTTTGGTGAGTTCTTCGTCAGACATAGTAGATCCATTTTTAAGACAGCCGGGGTATGCAGAGCCTAGCGCTATATGACAGGCAGCGTTTTCATCAAACAGAATGTTATAAAAAGTTTTTCCCGATTTAAAAATCGGTGATGACGTGTCGACAAGAGCTACCTCTCCGAGGAATCGAGCATTATCGTCAAGGCTGAAATAGGTATCGAGCACATCCTTGCCTTCCTGTGCTCCATAGTCAATCACTTTGCCATCCTTAAATAAAAGCCAACCGCCTGTTATGGTTTTGCCTACAGATGGGACAAAAACTGGGCAGGTAAACTGAACCTTACCGTCTGTTCGTCTGAAGTCTGGGCTTGTGAAGACTTCTTCTGTTGGGATGTTGGGGCTGAAGCGGCGACCCGATTGTGTGTTGTCCGGACCGCCATGCCAGATTGAACCCTCCATAAGTCCGATAGTAAGATCGGTGCCAGGCCCTTCGAAATGGAGCCTGTCGAGATGGAGGTTATTAAGCTTGTGAGCACGTTCGCTCAGTGTCATACCGTGTTCCACCCAGAAGTGAGCTGGATCTGGATTATCGAGGCGGAGAATTGGTATGAGTATCTGCCACAGCGCTTCAACAGCTTCCTGTGACGGATTCATATTCATAATCTTACCAGCAAGTTTTGGTGTTGGGTTAAAAGCAACAAGCCAAGCAATTTCATTATTGCTGATGCGGCTTGTGTATGGTTTCATAGCCATGGCGATGGCTTTGCTAGCTTTTGCATTACGTGCTGGATCAAGCTGTGCTAGCAAGTCAGGATCTTCGGGAGCTCGGATGGCTATGAGAGCCCAATCTTCTTCTATCATAATTTTTGTCGCATTGATACGAAGCTCTGGTACATAGTCTAAATATTTTTCTTTTGAATATTCAATGCGTGATTTATAGAGCAGAGGGTTTTCCATCTCGTTGTTGTCAAAGCGTACATATCGGGCACCTCGGTTGTATGCTTGAGCTGCAAGGATAGCGGCGAACTCAAGGTGATACGGCTCTGCTCTGATGAGAAGGTTTTGACCTTCCTGAAGGTTTACAGCTGATAAAAGCACATCAGCGTATTTTTCATAAAAAGCTCTGTCCATGAAATCTCCTTTTTCACAGTGTGTGGTATAGTTATACTAACAAAAAACCCGCCGTGCAACTGCACAGCAGGTTTTAATAACTAATTACGGTTGTATGAGCTGCTCATTGTTACGAGAGCGATAAGCAATCAGAACCGAAATTGCATAGCATGAAGCCAACAATCAAATCTGTGGAATTGTTTTTTGAATGAGCTGATAACATTTAGTTGGGCACTTTTCTACACAGATTCCACAGGAAGTACACTTACTGTAATCGGTAACGGGAATGCCATTAACCATACTGATGCAGTGCTCAGGGCACGCTCTGACACAGGCTTCGCACTTGATGCAGCCAGTTTTGCAAGCTTTGATAACACTTGCTTTAGCGGTAGTACGGTTACTGCAGAGTACAAGTGAGCCTTTTCGTGATTTTGGAACCAAAACAAAAAGCTGCTGAGGACATTCCTGAACACACATGCCACACCCTGTGCACTTAAGGTAATCGACATGAGGAAGACCATCAGAACCCATGGTGAGAGCATCAAACTGACATACTGCAACGCAGTCTCCAAAACCAGCACAGCCATAGGCACAAGTCTTTGTGCCGCCTGCTGATATTTTAGCACCGCGACAGGTTTTGATGCCAACGTATGTACCGCGATCTTTAGCGACATCTTTCGTTCCCTGACACAGGAGCATAGCCACAACCGGTTCAGTGCTCACTGCATTAACGCCAAGCGTAGCTGCTATAGCATCAGAAACAGATTTTCCTCCAGGTGAACAAAGGTTAACAGGGGCAATACCCTTAGCAAGCGCTTCTGCATAACCAGAACAGCCAGGATAACCGCAACCTCCGCAGTTTACTCCAGGTAAAATACCCTCGAGTTCAGCAACTCTGGGATCTTTTTCTACATTGAACTTGACCTTGAAGTACCCAAGTGCAATACCGAGGACTGAAGCAAGAATTACTGAAAAAATCAGTGTGATAATTATTGAAAGCATATATTACTCCTCGGTCTGCTATTTAATGAGATTGGCAAAACCCATGAATGCCACTGCGAGCAGGCTGGTTGCTGCAAAAATAATAGGCGTACCTTGCAAAAACTTTGGAACAGGTGAAGAGCGCAAGCGTTCCCGAATACCAGCCATGAGCACGAGTGCCAGCATAAAACCTAATGCGGTACCTGTTGCGTATACAATTGCTTCAATAAAGTTGAATTTATAAGAAATATTATTGAATGTTACGCCAAGGATCGCACAGTTTGTTGTAATCAGCGTAAGGTAAATACCCATTGATGCATAGAGTCCAGGAACATTCTTTTTTAAGAAAAATTCAACAAGCTGCACGAGGCTTGCAATTACCAGAATGAAGACGAGAATCTGTAAAAATTTAAGATTAAATGGAACGAGCACTAGGTAGTAAAGCGGGTACGTTACAGACGTTGCAAGCACGGTAACAAAGGTTACTGCTAATCCCATACCGATACTTTTGTTGACATCGGTAGACATTCCAACAAACGGACAGAGTGCCAGGAATTTCATGAGCACAATGTTATCAATTAAAAATGCACTTAAAAATATTTTTATGAGGTTCATAGTTTCTCCGATACAATGGCGTTGCCGGCAGTTCTTCCGGTAATTTTCTTAAGCCAGAGGTTAAGCGCAATAAACAGAGCAAAAACCATAAAGCCGCCTGGGGGAAGTGTAAAGAAAAGTATTGGTTCAAATGAGTCCGGGAACAGTTGTTTGTCAAGAAATGTTCCGTTGCCGAGAATCTCTCTGAATGTAGAAATGCCAATTAACACCCATGTATATCCTAGACCCATGCCGAGAGCATCTACAACAGCGGTGAGCGGCTTTTCTTTACTTGCAAAAGCTTCGACTCGCCCCATGATAATACAGTTAACAACGATGAGAGGGATGAAAACACCCATGGCTTTGGAAAGTTCAGGGAAATATGCCTGCATTACAAGATCAACAATTGTGGTAAAGGCAGCAATAACGATAATGAATATCGGTATGCGTGCATCATTGGGAATGAGTTTTCTAAAAATAGAAATAACCAGTTCCGCACAGACAAGCACAAAGGTCATAGCAAGCCCCATGCCGATACCATTCGCTACAGCAGTGGTAACTGCGACTGATGAGCAGAGACCGATCATGAGCATGAGGAGCGGATTTTCTATAATGAGACCTTTCTTAAAGGTATTCCATAAGCTATTCATTAGTTGCCTCCTGCTGTATGTGCTTCAAGCCAGGCGGAACCAGCCTGTGCAGAAATCTTGATAATATTGGTTAACGCCTTGCTGGTGATGGTACTGGCTGTGATTGGAATAACATCCTCTTTTACTGTAAATGGATCGTTGATTGATTTTCCTACAAACTGACCCGGGAATGTTGTTCTCGATGAGCGGTCAACAAAGTAGGTGGGCTTTGTCGCATTAGCGCCAAGGCCTGGTGTATCATTTAATGATAGAACTCTCACACCAGTAATACGACGATCAGTTCCAACACCGATGAGTAGTACAGCGTCGCCGCCGTAGCTCTTACCTTTAGCTTTGATGATGATTCCGAGTGAGGCATCGCCTTTAACTGCGTGCCACGCATTTTCAATGCTCACCGTACTATCGCTCGAGGTGATTCCATTTTCGATAAGCTTAAAATCTTCAGCTTCCGGAAATATCTGTGATTGAGATTCTTTAAGTTTAATTGCATTGTTTGCATTAATAGCAGGTTCAGTTATAAAGTTAACAAGTGCGAGCGCAACGCATGCAAATGCAGAAAAGAGCGTGAGTGCTGTTGCAAGCCGAATAATGGTTTTTTTCATGAGCGTGCTCCTCCTGATTTTACTGGTTTGACAAAACCGTATTTCTTTGTGCGGAGCTTGTCGAGGAAGGGAGTAATTGCATTCATGAGAAGAATGCCATAGGTTACACCTTCGGGATAACCACCAAATTGTCTAATGATTATGGTCATTGCACCAGCGCCAATTCCAAACAGTACCTTTCCTTTTACAGTAAGCGCGCTTGAAGAGTAATCAGTTGCCATAAAGACTGCACCAAATACAAGGCCGCCAGAAAGGATTGCAAATAGAGGATCTGCTCCAAGAATGAAGGAGAGCACAAATGCAGAACCAACCATGCAGACAGGAACGATCCAATCGATAACATGAACAAGGAGCAAAAATGCAAAACCGATTAAAATGAGTAGTATTGAGCTTTCACCAATACAGCCAGCGCGGTTTCCTAAAAACAGCACATTGAGAATTGATGCGTAATCAGCATTAGCTGCTACACCTTGTTCGACAAAACTTTTCCCCACATCAGCAATAGAGCCACCAAGTTTGAGAATGGTGAGTGGGGTAGCAGTCGTTGTTGCATCAGAAATGGCCTTGAATGGAATATGCCAGCTTCCGCCGATGCGTTGAGGAAAACTCATGAGGAGAATAGCGCGACCAATAAGCGCCGGGTTAAAGGGATTTGCTCCAAGACCGCCAAAAAACTCCTTAGCAAACACTATGGCAGCAAAGCTTCCCATTATGGCTGCCCAGATTGGGGTTGATGGAGGTAAAATGAGCGCAAGGAGTAATCCTGTAACAACAGCTGAAAAATCGCCAATACGTATATCCTGTTTGGTAATAAGTCTGAATACATACTCAAAGATTACGGCGGAAGCGACAGAAACGAGAATAACAAGCAAGGCATGAGCCCCAAATAAAACCACACCATACACAGTAACAGGGAGCAATGCAATTATTACTGCAAGCATTATTTTGCGAGTATCAATTTTACTGTACACATGGGGGCTGGAAGAGAGAAGAAGATTATTTTGTAGCACGTTGAGCCTCCTTTTGCATTTTTATCCGTACGCGCTGTTTACCAATTCTAAATCGTTGTACAAGCTGAATATGCGCTGGGCAGACAAAACTACACGATCCGCATTCAATACAGTCAAGAACGCCAATAGCGACAGCCTCATCGAGATCGTTTATAGAGAGTGCCCGGTTGAGGAGTGCAGGTGAAAGCCTGCAGGAACATGCACGCATGCAACGACCGCAGCGGATACAGGAACCTTCCGCATAGTGCTGTGCTTCATCGGCATTGAGAAAGAGCACACCAGACGTATTTTTCTGGAGCGGCACTACTGCGGATGGAACCGCAGGTCCCATCATAGGACCACCCATTACTATACGGCATACCTCATTTTCTTTAACCTCAATCACAGAACCGATGAGATCCTGCACAACGGTGCCTACTGGTACAAACAGGTTTTTGGGTGTACTACAGGCACGGCCGCTCACCGTAAGTGCGGTATCGACAACCGTGCGCCCCTTTCGGAATGCCTCGGAAATAGCTTTGAGTGTACCAACATTGCTCACAACACAGGCGACATCCATAGGAAGCTTACCAGAAGGAACTTCTCTTCCGGTGACGGCTGTGATGAGCATTTTTTCGCCACCCTGGGGGTATTTTGTTTTGAGTAATACAATTTTAATATCAAAGCCAAGACTCGTGTTTTTTCGCTCAATTGCTTTTTCGAGTATAGGAACGAGGTGCTGCTTATTATCTTCCAAACCGATAATACCATGCTTTGCTTTTACAATATGCATTGCAATTGTGAGGCCATCAACAACATCATCAGGAGATTCTTCCATGGTGCGTTCATCGATAGTGAGGTATGGCTCACATTCAGCAGCGTTTGCAATCACATATTCTATTGGCTTATCGGGCGGAGGAGCCAGCTTAACATAAGCAGGGAAACCTGCACCGCCTATACCGATGATACCAGCTTCACGTATGCGCGCAATCGCTTCATCCTTTGAACAGGCAAATGGATCCAGAATCGGAAGGAACTCTTCTTCGTTTGAATCGTTACTTTCAATGAAAATAGCCGGTCCCTCCATGTTATTTACAAGGAGATGAGCTTCTATTTTTTTTACCGTGCCGCTGATTGAAGCATGGAGCGGAACGGTCATTCGATCCTGAGAATCCGCAATTTTTTGTCCGCGTTTTACAGTATCGCCAACGGCTACAAGCGGTTTGATCGGTGCACCAAAGTGCTGATTGAGTGGAATAACTACTTTTTTTATCGAATTGACTTGTTCGATAGGAATATGAGCACTGAGCTCTTTATTTTCGGGTGGATGAATTCCTCCCTTGAAAGTTGCCTTACGCATTTCCTCGAGCACTCCTTTTGTTGAAAAATTGAAAAACGCATGCTGTACAATATTATAGAAAAAACTTGTAAAATCTTACTCTGTAACCGTAAAACCGTCAAGAAAGCACATTGCCTCGTAATTAATTTCGTGGGTGCAGATTGAAAGGTATTGTTCTGATGTTTCCATGAATATAGCCACAACCAGTCACACTGCTTACGGAAAGAACTTTACAGTATCGATATATTTTGACAAACTGCTCAATAAAGCTCATGATCTTTTAGTACTGTCTGAGGCTTATCACGAATGTATGAAACAGGAATGATGAATATGGATACTTCAATTGACACAATCTGCTATTCAAGCTTTCATTTGGTTTCGAAGAGCGACCATAAGGCTCCTTTGAATTTGACACTATTTTTCATGATGGCGGAACCGTAAACGGCGAGTTTTGCAGGACGTTGACCATGACCGATGTTTGTCTTGGGTTGAGCGTGCTACTAGTACTGCGAAACAGTGCTCATCGCTGGGTCAAGGAGGGAGCGGAAAGCCTTACACAATCACTGCCGTATGAGCTGCCTAGCGTAGACAACGACAACGGATTCGAATTCATCAACAAAACCAGAATTCGAGCAAGCGTCCATAAAACCTACAAACAGTGCAAAATGCCTTAGAATAAACGAAACTCCGTAAAGGACAGTGAAAGCAAAGGACAGTGACAGCAAAGGACAGTGACAGACCCGCAACGCTTTGGTAAGATTTTTGTATGATACATTCAGTACGGTTACGGCACGAATGTATCATGATGCATTGCGCACATTGCGAATTGTAACTTGATCGTTAAAATTGCTCATTGACAGTGTAAGAGACTGAAATTACAGTGTACTCTGTTAACATCACAGAATAGCCTGACAAAATAAAAAAATGATACAATCCCAACCAGGAGCATACAATGGCAAAAGAAGCTGAAAACAAATCGATGGAAGCGTGGATATGGGACGCTGCCTGCAGCATTCGCGGTGCTCAGGAAGCCCCCAAGTATAAAGATTTTATTTTACCCTTAATTTTTGTCAAACGGCTTTGTGATGTCTTTGACGATGAAATCAATAGAATTGCTCATGAAGTTGGTTCGCGGGCAAAAGCTTTTAAACTGGTAGAGCGTGATAAAAAACTGGTTCGTTTTTATATCCCATTCAGACCCGAAAACCCCGAAGAACCCGTTTGGTCAGTAATTCGCAAACTTACCGACAAGATCGGAGAAAAACTCACCAATTATTTGCGCGACATAGCCAAAGAAAATCCCAAACTATCAGGTATTATCGACCGCATAGATTTTAACGCCACCACACACGGAGTGCGGGATATTGATGATAACTGCCTGTCCAATCTAATTGAAAAAATAAGTCAAAAGCGGCTTGGGCTAAATGATGTTGAACCAGACATCATTGGTCGTAGCTATGAATACCTGATTCGTAAATTTGCCGAAGGCGGCGGCCAGAGTGCCGGAGAATTCTATACTCCCAAAGAAGTTGGCATAATCATGGCAAAAATCATGGACCCTGAACCTGGTATGCGGATATATGACCCTTGCTGTGGCTCGGCAGGCCTTCTTATCAAATGCGAGCTTGTATTGAACGAGAAAATGAAAGCAAATGGAATTAAAAAATTTCAGCCCCTTAAGCTTTACGGTCAGGAATACATTCCTCAGACCTGGGCAATGGCAAACATGAATATGATTATCCATGATATGGAGGGGCAGATAGAAATTGGCGATACCTTCCGCAATCCAAAGTTTTGTGAAAATAATCGTTTAATTACTTTTAAAGGAATAGAAAAATCTCTTTATAAAGTCACCTTAATGAGGAAGGGGAGTACTATATGAGTAGCGATTTGACGTTTATTACCAATGAAGATGGACA
>JAKPPT010000128.1 GCA_029547205.1 Spirochaetota bacterium | reverse complement strand
TGTCCCCATAAAAAGCGCTGCAGGAATACCTTTCCCGGAGATGTCGGCTATTAATAAACCAAACTTGTCATTGTCAAACTGAAAAATGTCATAAAAATCTCCACCAACCTCTTTTGCTGATTTATTAAAAGCCGCAAGCCTGTGTGAATTAATAGCGTGAGGGATTTTTGGCAATATTCGCTGCTGAATTTCAGCGGCAATATCAATTTCCTGAGCAAGCCTTCGCTGTTCCTCAGTTTGCTGTAAATAGATGGAATTCTGGTATGCTTCTACTATTTGATTAGCGATAGTTGTTGCAACTCTCAGGTCATGTGCATCAAAGCTTGATTTGTCCAGTTTATCCGCAAGGTTTAATACACGAATAATGGTATTTTTATATCGCAGTGGTATTGATATAAATGAAGGGGTTATATATTCATGAGTTCTGGCAAAACTTGCCAGTGAAGGATCAGACATGATATTGCTGACAAGTAGCGGATCGCCGCTGGTGTAAACGCGGCATGCAATGGGAGCATTATCCTTGTTTACATACCGGTTTATAGCTTCCGGAAGATTATGCGAGGCTGTAATGGAAAACTCATCGGTATTTGTATTATACAGGAGTATTGATGCGCGCTTAACACCAACAGACGATGCTAACGGTTGCATAATCTTTGAAAAAATATTTTCGGAAGGGCTGGAATGCGCAATAGCCTGTGAGATTTCGTACATGATTTCAAGTTCTTTTAATCGTGTTGCCAGGTCATGGTAAAGCTGCCGATGAGTTATTGCAATGGCTGCAGAATCTGCAATATACATTAACACTTTAAGATCGTCATCGGTGAAACATTCTCTTTCGGTACTGTTGACAACCTCTATAACTCCAACCAGCCTGTCAATGAGTATCATTGGTGAGCATATGATATTTCTTGTGTGGAAGTTGCTTTTACTATCAATCTCTTCGTAGAAGCGTTCATCGTTGTAAGGATTGTTAACAATAAGTGGTGTGCCGGTAAGTGCAACATAACCGGCA
>JAKPPT010000107.1 GCA_029547205.1 Spirochaetota bacterium | reverse complement strand
AAAAAGAAAAATTAAAAAAGATGCACTACGCGGGGTAACGCTTACTACACAACGTGATACCATGATAAATCTGGATAAAAAAGGAAAACCTTTGCGTCCTGCAATTGTTTGGCTTGACCAGAGGCGTGCAGATAAATCTGTTGTGAAATTGCCATTCTATATAAAAGCAGGTTTGCGTTTGGTCAATATGCTTGATGCGGTTGAATATTTTATTACTGAATCTGAAGCGAACTGGATTAGACAGTACCAACCAGAGATATGGGAAAAAACATATAAATTTGTTTTTCTTTCAGGATTTTTTACTTACAGGTTAACCGATGACTATGTTGATTCAACAGGATGTCAGGTTGGATTTGTACCGTTTGACTATAAAAAGCAGAGCTGGGCTCCACCGTCTGATTTTAAGTGGCGACTGTTCCCTATGGATAAGGATAATCTGGTGCGGTTAGTAAAACCATCTGAAGTGCTGGGTTATATCAGTAAAAAAGCTGCTAATGAAACAGGCATTCCACAGGGGTTGCCATTAATTGCAAGTGCTGCCGACAAAGCCTGTGAAGTATTGGGTTCGGGATGTTTAACACCAAATATTGCGTGTTTAAGTTATGGCACTACCGCTACTATCGAAACTACCAATACCCGATATGTTGAAATCATACCATTTTTCCCGCCATATCCAAGTGCTGTTCCAGGCGCTTATAATACTGAAGTTATGATATACCGGGGTTACTGGATGTTGAGCTGGTTTGTTAAAGAGTTTGGTGCTCGTGAGGAGATGCAGGCAAAGAAGATGGGTATAAAGCCTGAGGCTCTGTTTGATAGACTGGTTAAAGAAATTCCTCCTGGTTCAATGGGGCTTACATTACAACCATACTGGTCACCAGGTATTAAGATACCAGGACCAGAAGCAAAAGGTGCCATTATAGGGTTTGGAGATGTACATACACGAGTACATATTTACCGGGCTATCCTTGAAGGATTAGCATATGCACTGCGTGAGGGTGCAGAGCGTACACAGAAGCGTAACAAAGTACCCATTGAAAAGGTTCGTGTGTCTGGTGGTGGTGCACAAAGTGATGTGGCTATGCAAATGACTGCTGATATATTTAATCTTCCGGCGGAACGGCCTCATACCTTTGAAACCTCGGCGTTAGGGGCTGCTATTGATGCAGCAGTTGGGCTTAAACTATATCCCGATTTTAAAACAGCTGTAGCTGCAATGACTCGTGTTGGCAAGGTGTTCTACCCCAATCCAAAAGACGTGGCAATGTATAATAAGCTCTATAAAAATGTTTATCAAAAATTGTATACAAGATTACGCCCATTATATGAGGAAATTAGAGAAATAACCGGTTATCCTGAAAAAAGGTAATATTTTTTAAAGGCTGGTTTACAGTTACCTTCCCTTTGCAGGATAAACAACCCCGAGATGGAAGTGAATACAGAAATGTACATCCTGTGGATATCATGTTGGTTTTTGATAAGGATGACATTATGGAGATAGTATCCGGAATACTGTGTGAAGTATGTCGTGAACATGAGGCGGTCGTCCGCTGTGACGGATGCGGGAAAGCCTTATATAGAAAATGCCGCTTATTTGACATATGATGTTATGGATGCGGACATGGTGATACAAAGGCGTTTTGTAAACAGTACAATGAAAATCCTACTATTAATATCTGGAAAACACCCGTGTAAAAGTTTTCGGTATTGCTGTAACGTGTAGCAAAGCTACTTTATTCCTTGTTTAAATTTTAATTTTGGACAACCAAAAATTACAAAAAGCCCGCTTTGAGTTTTATATTTAATTCCATATTTTTTTCTGAAAGTTTTAGCTTTACTACCATCACTGCATTTGCTTAAATCAATCGATACT
>JAKPPT010000104.1 GCA_029547205.1 Spirochaetota bacterium | reverse complement strand
ATAGGTTCACTGAAACCAAAACCTGTTGAGCTTTTTGCATCCAAGATCATGAACACATTGGGTTTGGGGAAGTTGCTGAAAGCCTCAGGGATTGTTGACAAATTAGCCGTAGAAAGTTTATCACAGGTGCCGTTTACCCAGCTATCTAATCTTACCGGTGTTCCTGCAATGTCCGTTCCCCTGCACTGGGGCAGTGATGGTTTACCCTATGGTGTTCAGTTTATTGCTTCATTTGGTAAGGAAGGATTGCTATTGCAGCTTGCAGCCCAACTGGAAAAGGCAAAACCATGGTTTAATAAACATCCATCGTTGATTATATAACAAGTATATAATTATCTTATAACGTTGTTAATTCAAAGGTATACCATAAGTGATACTATTATCGTCTTAACGGTATATCAGATACTTTTATAGTAAAAATTAAATTTTCTACTTGCATGGTTAGCATAAAAAACGTTTGCAGGGTGGAGGTATCCATGAAAAAATTATATAAAGCATTGATTGAAGTACTCTATTTTATATACAGGCCGGTATTCTATGTACTGGTGGTGGTTGATACATCTCTCCTTGGTATTTTGACCATTGCACTTTCTTTTTTTGATCCTACTGGCAACACCGTTCATTACATAGGCGTATTCTGGTCACGGTTAAACCTATTTCTTTCAGGAGTTGGAGTGAAGGTTCATGGAAAAGAAAACATAAAGAAGAATCAGCCGTACATCGTTATGATGAATCATCAAAGTTATTATGATGTCTGGGCTGTAATTGGCTACATCCCTTTACAGCTGCGCTGGGTCATGAAGATGGAATTACGCAAGGTTCCTATCTTTGGTCTGGGCTGCGAGCGTATGGGGCATATCTACATTGATCGTGGTGATTCACAACAGGCACATGAAAGCCTTAAGGTTGCAGTTGAAAAAATTCGTAACGGCGCTTCAGTAGTTTTTTTTCCTGAAGGCACTCGCAGCATTGACGGGAACATGTTGCCCTTTAAAAAGGGTGGTTTTGTTATAGCTGTTGAATCAAAGGTGCCCGTCTTGCCCATAACCGGTATTGGTTCGCGTCCTATACTGCCAAAAGGGAGTTTAGCAATACGCCCCGGCACCATCCATCTGTATATACATCCCCCCATTGAGGTTACGGTGTATACCCAGCAAAACAAGGAGGCTCTGATGCAAAGGGTCAGGGATGTTATTCAGAGCAAGTTAGCATCATAACATTGCATACATATCTGCAATGATTGTGCTTCAGTTATAAAAAATTTTTATTGTATATTTTTTTATTCTATTTTTTCTTGTTTTTCTTGGGCGATAGTTCCTGATATTGGTTTGTATGGCATACTAAAAACATGATTAACCTCTGTAGTGATGCCCAGTGGTATGATACAATTTTTTAAAGGATGGTCATCGTACGTTGAATTTAAGAAACCGACTACAAAAACCTTACCCCCTTATTCTGGACGGAGCAATGGGGACCATGATCTTTAATGCTCTTCCCAACTATAAAGGCAATTTAGAGCTCCTTAACATTGAACATCCCGATGTGATACTTTCTATACACAGACAATATATTAATTCTGGTGCCGATATAATAGAAACCAACACATTTGGTGGCAATGCACTAAAATTGGCCGAAGCTGGATTGGAAAATCGTTGCGCAGAAATAAACAAAATTGCTGCACAGATAGCAAAAGAAGTATCTAAAGGCAAAGTGTTTATTGCCGGCTCGGTTGGGCCTACCGGCACCCTGGTGGAACCAATGGGTACTACCCCTGTTGAAGCCGTCTATAATGCATTTAAGAAGCAGATAAAAGGATTGGTAGATGGCGGAGTGGATTGTATTGCCATAGAAACAATGACCGACTTACAGGAAGCACGGCTGGCTCTGCTTGCTGCAAAAGCTGTCACAAACATTCCAATTATATGCAGCATAACATTTGAAGATAACGGCAAAACAGTTACTGGAACGGATATTGTTACAGCTTTTGCCACTCTTTCACAGATGGGTGCCGATGTGGTTGGTGCCAATTGCAGTATGGGGCCTGATGGTCTGGTGCAACTTTTTACAGGAGCTATCGCCCAGCTTAAACAACTTGGCGTACCGCTGTCAGTGTGGGCAAATGCAGGGCTGCCCACGCTTGTCAATGGGAAGGCCATCTATTCACTATCACCACAACAATTTGCAATGCTGTCAGCTCAATTTGCAAACATGGGGTTTTCCATTATTGGGGGTTGCTGCGGAACCACTCCTGCTCACATCAACGCTTTAGCAAATGCTGTTAAAAAAATAAAAATTGATATTCCACAATCAAAAACATATTATTATATCACATCGCGCTATGGATATATTGATGTTCAGCAACATCAGGGTTTAATTATCATTGGCGAAAGGTTAAATCCTACAGCGCGCAAACAGTTTGCACAGGAATTAAAAGAAAACAAATTTAGCTTTTTGCGTGAGGAATCAAAAAAACAACAGGATGAAGGAGCTCATATTCTGGACATCAATGTAGGTGTGCCCGGCATCGACGAAAGCATCATGATGACGAAGGCTGTTAATATCCTATCTAAAACAGTTACCATACCATTGATGATCGATTCGGACAATCATGCTGTCATTCAAGCTGCGTTATGGCAATATCCGGGTATCCCAATTCTAAATTCTATCAGTGCAAAAGAGGAAAGTTTTAATAGTATGCTTCCTTTATTGCAACAATTTGGCGCTTTTGTCATTGCAATGTGTCTTGATGAAAGCGGCATTCACAAAGAATCAGCCATACGAATTGCCATCGGGCAAAGGCTTATTACAATGTTACAGGATAATGGCATAGAACTATCACGCATATTTATTGATCCGCTTATACTTGCCGAAAGCGCTGAAAGCGGCGCTGCAATAGAAACATTGAAAGTAATAGAATATTTTTCAAAACACGGCATTAAAACAAGCATAGGACTTAGCAATATTTCGTTTGGACTTCCACAGCGAAAGTACATAAACAATGCGTTTTTAAAGTTAGCAATTCAAAAAGGGCTTACAGCAGCAATTGTCAATCCTTCTACTATTGACAGCAATACTGCAAAACCATTTACTGCTGAAGAAACAATGGCACTTGATTTTCTTGAAGGCAGAGACAAAAATGCCGTGCACTATATTGCACATTTTGGAACATCACAGCAGCAATCCAAAATACAATCCCCAATAAAAGAAAAATCCATTCATATACTGGATAGAATATTTTCACTGGTTGTTGAGGGCAACATTGATGATATTGAAAATGCAATACATCAGGCACTAACCATATATGAGCCGGAAACCATAATGAGCAATGCCCTCATTGCTGCGCTGGAAAAAGTTGGGCAATTGTACAGTAGCGGTGAATATTTTTTACCGCAAATGATAGCCTCTGCTGATGCAATGAAAAGAGGTTTTAATGTACTGAAACCTCTGATGCAACAACATAAAGAATCCCTGTTAGGAAAGATACTAATATGCACTGTCAGGGGAGACATTCATGACATTGGCAAAAATATTGTAGCGATGATGCTGGAAAATCATGGATTTGATATCATCGATCTGGGAAAAGATGTTCCCAATGAAGCTGTCATTGCCTCAATTATTGACCATAAACCGGATATTGTTTGTTTAAGCTCACTGCTGACCACTACCATGCCAAACATGGAACAGGTTGCAACAATGATCAAACACCAGCAATTAC
>JAKPPT010000101.1 GCA_029547205.1 Spirochaetota bacterium | reverse complement strand
GGGCGATAGTTGCCGAGCATGCGCTGGTTGTCAATAAACAAAAAATACCTGCCTATAAAATATATGGTGGTGTTCCTGCCAAAGAGATTGGCGATGTGCAGCAAAAACATAAAGATATATGGGATGCTGGGAAACAGGTGTATGTTGATTTAACGTACCAATATCCACAATCTTTTCGTAAAATTGATTAAATTGATTAAAATAAAAAAGCATCGTCAAACAGGCGATGCTTTTTCATAATTGCAATGTATTAATACTTTTTTTACATTATTTTTCCATTGCTTCCCAGACATATTCTGCAAGGTCAAATGTCTGCAAATTCTGAATATCAAGTTCGTTTACACCATCTGAAAGCATGGTTAAACAGAATGGGCATGCAGTACCTATCTTTGTTGCTCCTGTAGCCTGTGCATCTTTTGTTCTGAATTGATTGATACGTGTTCCCAGATGCTCTTCAATCCACATGCGTGCACCACCAGCGCCGCAGCAGAAACTACGCTCATGATTTCTGCTCATTTCAACATAGTTAGTTCCGGGTATTGCCTTGATGATGTTTCTTGGCTGATCATAGATTGTATTGTATCGTCCAAGGAAGCATGAATCGTGATAGGTGATAGTTTCGTTCAGAGGTTTTGTTAATCTAATTTTACCTGATTTAATAAGGTTCATGATAACTTCAGTGTGATGATAAACCTCATAGTTTGCTTCTAGAGGATTGCCGCTGGAATCTACGCCAACTTTTGCAAATTTTGGATATTCTTTTTTAATGGTATTATATCCATGCGGGCATGTGGTGATAATCTTTTTTATACCATAATTTTTGAATGTTTCCAGGTTTTGTGTTGCCAGTGCATGGAACAGATATTCATTACCAGCGCGCATCGCAGAATCGCCGCAACATGCTTCTTCGGGACCTAATATACCTACTTTATATCCGGCTGCCTGTAAAATCTTACATAGGGCGATAGCTACTTTTTGATTGCGTTTATCGTATGATGCTGCACAGCCAACAAAATATACAAAATCAACATTGGGGTCTTCAGCTAATGTTTTAACTCCTAAATCCTCAGGGATCCAATCAGCACGTGCAGCAAATGCAAATCCATAAGGGTTAGAATTATTTTCCATGTTACCAAAAGAAGTTTGCAATTCAGTTGCCATCTTCCCTTCCATGAGTACCTGGTAACGACGCATGTCATTAATTTTTGGGACATGTTCAATCTGAACAGGGCAGTTTTCCATACACGCAGCGCAGTTGGTACATGACCATATCTCATCTTCCAAAACATATTCACCAATCAAAGCTTTTGACTCAACGGTTGATGGATCATCTGCGGCCATAAGTTTTGGTATGCGATCATCCATTGCATCTTTCACATCATTGATAATTTTTTTAGGAGATAGTGGTTTTTCAGTCAGGTAAGCAGGACAATTATCCTGGCAACGCCCACATCGTGTACATGCATCACCATCCATAAGCTGCTTCCAGGTAAAGTGTTCAACCATACCTACACCAAATGTTTCGGCTGTTTCAAACTCTTTTGGGCTTATTACAGGCATTGCAAATTTTGTTTTTGAACTTTCATTGTCCAGATTCTGGAAATAGACATTGAGCATGGTGGTAAGGATGTGTCCCAATTTGTCAGTAGCAATGAGCCCTATGAAGCTGAATGCACCAATCATATGTACCCACCAGTTGATGTAATGGGTTACCTCAAGGGTTGGAATGCTTATCCATCCAAAAAGATGTGCTAATGAATAACCAACCGGTGACCACACCTCAAATTTTGGGAATCCTGTAATGGCTATTCTGAGTGATTCGTTTAAAAATCCGGTAAGGATGATAAAAGCTATTAATACCAGCGCAAAGGTATCAATTGGTTTGGTATCCAGCCTGCTTGGCTTTACCTTGTAACGTCTCCAGAATGCCATAATAAGTCCCACAATAACAGCAACA
>JAKPPT010000149.1 GCA_029547205.1 Spirochaetota bacterium | reverse complement strand
AAAGAGAAAAGAGGCAGGCATGACACAGCTCGACCTTGCAAATAAAATGGGTGTAACCGACAAAGCTGTATCAAAATGGGAAAGAGATCTTTCATTTCCAGACGTAGGCTCTATTCCAAAGCTTGCTGAAGTTCTTGATGTGTCAGTTGATGAACTGATGCAGACAAAAATGGATAGTATGCCGAAAAATAATGATAATATCGGTTATATATTAGATATAATCCTCTCAGCTGTTCCGCTGGCGATGGGTATAGTAGTGGTTGTACTGTCCGTACTGAAACAAATTGATGCCAAAGACGGACTTCCTTTGCTTGGAATAGGCATGGTTTGCATAGGAATTCAATTGCTGAAAAACGACAGAGAAGCTTGAATTCCTGTTTGGAAGACGAATAGAGCAAACTTCCCTATAGGCAAATACCCAAGGACAGCTTGCTCTAATTGGTTTATATCGATGCTGTTGTCAAACTTGAACTCCACAGTAAAGTGATCGGAAAAACGGGGGTTTTCTGGATTAGCTATCTTACAAATGCTTAGCCATATTCAGTGAGATCAGTTGATTGGATAGTAATGAAGTCCTGAAGCACTTTGATGCGGTTCATAATTTCATCTCACAGGTGGCTGGCTTTCTCGAACATTTTTTATTTGCTGCAGCCTTAGGATCTTATCTGCCAAGATATTGTAGCTTTTTTTATTGTTGATTTTCTTTATAAATTCTTGCTGGATTTCCATCAAGCGCTCGTCAAGGCCCTCCGTGAGATAGTATCAGATTTTATTACAGCGGCAATAATATTTTCCTTTAGGGTTTTAGAAATGGTTCTTTGTTCCCAAATACATGATTGATAGTCTATACGGTGATATCCTAAACAGTCAGTTCATTGGTCATACAATCATAGCAATACTGTTCAGTAGATGCTGATTCCGCTCTGCGGATACAGCGCCAGACGATGGATTTGCAGTTACGATTGTTCCATTGAACACGCAAGAAAAGTAGGGGACGGCGTCCTCGACGTCCCGAAAAAGTTTTTTGTTTTTTTGAGAGGAAAAAGAAAATGTTCGATCTGCAACTTATA
>JAKPPT010000091.1 GCA_029547205.1 Spirochaetota bacterium | reverse complement strand
GCATTAAAGTTTCTTGATGACAATTCCGTAAAGTACAAATTTGTTTATGTTGATTTACTGTCATCAGAGGAAAAGAACAATATAAAGGACTATCTGGCAAAAAAATCAAACATGTATGTTGCATTTCCTTTTTTAGTTATTGATGACAGCACATTTTTTACAGGATTTATTGAAGAAGAATGGCGGCGATTATTAAAAATGGAGTAGCAAACAATGATGAAAACAAAAACATTACAAAACACCCTGCAATTTGCACAGATGGTAGCTGCCAAGCATGGCTGGGTATTGCATCCTGATAAAGAATTTCTGGATATTCTGGTTGAAGGCTTAACAACAAATTATAATCGTTACGGCTATTATTCGTGCCCTTGCAGGGACGCTGACGGCATACGAGAAAAAGATAAGGATATCATATGTCCCTGTGAATACTGCGCGCCAGATATACAGGAATACGGTAGCTGTTACTGTGGCTTATATAATGATCCGCAATTTATAAAAAATGGCGGTTACCCCGAAAGCATTCCTGAGCGTCGCCAATATTAAAAATTTATTTAATTGTTGTAATATTTCTCTTGATTTTTTATGTGGTCATAGTATTTTACTATATAGTATGATGATACTATGATGTTCTTTAAACTAGGGGTGGTTTGTGCGGATGCACAAGCCTGAGAGTATACCCGTTGAACCTGAACTGGGTAATGCCAGCGGAGGGAGCAGTTTGTACAATGCTTTTATACTAGTATTAATGTAAAAAAACCGCTCAATCGCTGAGCGGTTTTTTTGTTGTGGGGGTAACTTTATGACACAATTAGACTACGCAAAACAGGGTATCATAACTGAAGCCATGAAACAGGCAGCAGCATTTGAAGGTATGAAACCCGAAGAACTTTTGCAATTAATGGCAAAGGGGTGGGCTGTTATTCCAAAAAACATAAAGCGGAATTTCAATGTACGTGCAATAGGGAAGGGGTTTCTTACCAAGGTTAATGCCAACATTGGAACATCAACCGACCATAGTGATATTGATGAAGAACGCAAAAAATTGGAAACAGCGGTGTATTATGGTGCTGATAGCGTTATGGATCTTTCAACAGGCGGCAATCTGGCAGCAATACGGACAATGATACTGCAAAATTCAAATGTTATGGTTGGTGCAGTACCTATTTACCGGGTTGCTGCTGAGCTTACCGCTAACAATAGGTCAATACTCCACATGTCGAACAATCAGCTTTTTGAAGCTATTGAAAAGCAATGCCAGGATGGCATTGATTATATGACCGTCCATTGTGGTGTTACGCAAAAGAGTATGGAATTGGCATCCCGACAAAGAAGGGTTATGGGTATTGTTAGCCGTGGCGGTTCATTGCTTTCAGCCTGGATGAAGCATCATAACAGGGAAAATCCACTTTATGAGGACTATGAAAAATTATGCGCGATAGCTCATAAGTATGATGTCACGCTTAGTTTAGGTGATGGACTTCGCCCGGGTGCAACAGCCGATGCAACCGATGCTGCTCAGATAGAGGAACTTATTTTATTGGGTGACCTTGTACAAAGAGCCCATGATGCAGGAGTGCAGGTGATAGTTGAGGGACCGGGGCATGTTCCAATGGATCAGATAGCGGCAAACATTGTGTTACAAAAAAGAATCTGTGATAATGCTCCATTCTATGTGCTTGGACCACTGACAACCGATATTGCCCCAGGATATGATCATATTGTGGGAGCAATTGGAGGAGCTATCGCTGCCTATGCTGGCGCTGATTTTTTGTGTTATGTTACTCCTGCTGAGCATCTATGCTTACCAACTATTGATGATGTACGGCTGGGAGTTATTGGAACACGTATCGCAGCTCATTCGGCTGATATTGCAAAGGGCATACCTAAAGCACTGCAGCAGGATTTTGAAATGTCACAATTCAGAAAATCCTTAAACTGGGAAGGGATGATAAGCAGGGCAATTGACCCGGATATGGCAAAACAGCGACGCAGTAACAGTGAAGATTATAATGAAAAGGTATGCACAATGTGCGGTAAGCTTTGTGCAATTAACATACACAATGAATGTGAATTATTGCATAATGATGGAGATGTTGAATCATCCTGAACTCCGATTCAGTATCTCATGGTGAAAAATAGATTATGGATCAGGTCCGTAATGACAATATGGGGTTGTGTCATTCTAAACGAAATGAAGAATCTTATCGTTATGGTAAAGGGTAGATTCTTCGGTTGCTAACTGTACCAAACTATTTAATTTGGAGTAATACAATGAATCTACATGAATATGCTGGAAAAACCTTAAAAAAAATCAGAGCACAAAAACCACTCATCCATAATATTACCAATTATGTGGTTATGAATTATACTGCAAATGCACTTTTAGCATGTGGTGCTTCCCCGGTTATGGCACATGCATATAATGAGGTACGTGAGATGGTTGGTATTGCAAATGCTCTTGTTATTAATATTGGCACTCTTGAAGAAGAATGGATT
>JAKPPT010000078.1 GCA_029547205.1 Spirochaetota bacterium | reverse complement strand
TTTCCAGCATTTTGTGGAGTGGAGTTTCATGGTATTGTATGGTGGGTGGTACACCCGGGTCATAATGTTTTAACCATGGTTTTGATTGGTATGGTGATTTCATATTTTTCATACAGTTGCTCTCCTAATTTGTATAGATATATATTGTATTATAATTATATTAATTTGTATTTGTCAAGTATTAATAGTTAAGATTTATATGGATACTATGCAAACGGAATAATGCTCTGACCCCAATCTTTTTTATCTTTCTTTGCCAATAATCCGGTATTGGCAGGGAAGGGAGCTTCACGTTTTGAAGGCTATTCTGGCGGCTCAAGGACGTACTTTGACAGTAACTATCGCCCCAGCATACTTATTACCGTGCATCAGTATTTTCTGGAGTCAGGCTTTATCATGGAGGCATGCAAACGCTATGTGCCTGTGTCAGTGTCAGGATGTAGTGCTAACCCTTAGCCAAATACATTATGAAATGCAAACTCGTCCAGTGGTTTACGCGGTGGCCGTTCTGGTTCACTTTGCTTTTGCCAGTCGGTTAAATCTTCATGAATGTGATCATCCTTTTTGCCAATGATGATAAGCGTGATAACAGTATATTCGTCGGGGATGTTACAAACCTCATGAACAGCAGGTTCCTCATATCCTGCGATGGGATGTGCTACCAGTCCAAGTTCGGTGGCTTTTAACAACAACAGCGCTGTTGCCATCCCCGTGTCAAACTGATGATAAATGCGGTTTTTTAAGACACAATCATCCTTTTCTTTGCTGAGAACGGCAATTATCATTGAACCTTTCAATGCCCACTCATTTCCCTTCGTTAATGCTTTTTTGAGCTCTGAGAGCCTCTCTGGTTCATACACAAACACAAAACGCCATGGCTGGTTATTATAACACGATGGGGCTAACGAGGCTGCTGATGCCAGTTCGTCAATCAGCTCTTTGTTAATAGTAGCTGGTATTAGTGAACGGAATGCTCGTCTTTTGTTGATTGCTTCTTGAAGATTCATACATACCTCCTGATGTTATAAAAAAGATTGTAATGTCTGTAAAACCTCTTCAACATGTCCGGGAACTTTTACCTTTCGCCACACTGCTCTGACAGCACCGTCTGGATCTATTAAAAAAGTACTGCGTTCTATTCCCCAAAAGCTTTTGCCATACATGCTCTTCTTTTTCCATACGTCATACGCTTTTGCAGCTTTTTGTTCTGTGTCCGATAGTAATATGAGATTGAGGTTGTGTTTATCATAAAATCGGCAATGGCTCTGTGGGCTATCAGGACTTATACCGATAACTATCGCATTATACTGTTTAAACTGTTCTATGCTTTTTGTAAAATCAATTGCCTCCAGTGTGCATCCCTGTGTATCATCTTTAGGATAAAAATAAACCACAACCCATTTCCCTTTAAGGTCATTGATGTCTAGGATGTTGTTGTCCTTATCGGGCAGTTGTATTGCAGGTGCTGTTTTATTTAAAAGTTTATCTGGTTTCATGTCACACTCCTTAGTGTCCAATTTCATTGTGACCATTGTAACATTATTATTTTAAAGCATCCTCTAAAATACTAATAAATCAATCGCATGTCAATAGGGATTTTAAAAAATTATAAGCACTTGACAAAATATTTTTTGTGTTCGATAGTTGCTCTATAAAGATAACTATCTATAGAGAGAGATTAAGTGAGGAAATAATGAAATTGCGTATTTTTATGATATCGATAGTAGTGTTATGCTCTGTCGCCACTGCTTTTGCCTTTACTGATGGCAGTGACCTGATGCTGCTCAGCGGGAGCGCAAGCATGCTGGGAAGGGCGGATACCGGTGTTGCTTCTTTTGGCTCTGACACCTTCATTACCAACCCGGCTGCACTTGCGAAGGAGGAGCGTTTTACTGGCTCGGTAAACTACGGCAGCATGCTTTTTGATTACTATAATCCATCAGTTGTCGTAGGGTTGCCCACTTCGTATGGTGTCATAGGAGGTATGTTTCGCTCCATGAGTGGCTCTGACACCCTGAATGGCTATCAGTTTGCGCTGGGTGGTGCAAAAGAGTTTACACGGCGTTTATCTGCCGGTGCATCGTTTACATTTTTGTATGGCGATGGTCCCTCGTCAGGTGCATACTTTGCAGGTATTAATATTGGGAGTATCTATCAAACAACAATCAATGCTGAGATTGGCAGTGGATTTGGGCTATATTATCCATTGTTGGGCTTTGCTGTGCAGGCTGGTTTACCTTTTGGCAGTGATGATGATTTTTCTGATTGTAATCAGATTACCGCTGGATATACCCTTCCGTTTTTTAAACGTGACGATATCAGTATAAGCCTTTTTAATGATTTTTCCTTTTTACAGTATGATGACATTGCGGTTAAAGTTGGCTTTGAAGGTGTATACCAGGGAAAATATATTGCACGTATAGGATTTATGGCTCCGCAACCGTATGACTAT
>JAKPPT010000074.1 GCA_029547205.1 Spirochaetota bacterium | reverse complement strand
TTTTGCTTCACCTCTTCGTTTTTGCCAATCCATATAGGTCCCAGACCCAATGCTGAAACCTGAAAGGTATACCAGTAGCAAAGTCCGTAAAATCCTAAAATTTCTGCATAGTTAACAATCCTGTAGGTATCCCATCGGCTGGTATCATCACCATATTTTTTTGGAGTAAAGAGCTTTGCAAATATCTGATTATCCTTTTGAAATTGTAAAAAGTCATCATACCACACGTAGTTGTGATCGTCATCCAGAATCTTTTTTAACCCCTTTGTTTCAAAAAAATCAATTGTTTTGCGCATAATCTCTTCTGACTCTTTGTCAGAAAACTGCGCACTGTACTTTTTTGGATTTAATAAAACCATACCCCACCTCTATTCAAATTATAGTTACAAATTTGAATATATCATGCACCTGATGTATTGTACAGAAAAAATTACAGCGTTATGTATTTTTTTAAACAACTTTTTTTATAAATTGTTTACCTATGTTTTGGGCGTGCCCCTGCCTGTCAACTGTCAAAATCAGCGTTGCACTTGCATATCACCTTACTCATGCTCATAATCATGGTGCCGCTGCAGCAGGGCCGGGCTACTGCAGGCTACGCTATCGCTTCGGCCACGGGCGTTATATATCATAATATAGAAACGCATGGTCATGCGTCTCTACAAATAAACGCCCGTGGCTGCTTTTCAAGCACCTTGCGTATCCCTCACGCAAACTATCGTTTAAATGGAATTACCCTGTCTTTAATCCTGCCGCTTTCCACCAGTTCCATAAACTCTTCAGCAATCTGCTGTCCTAAATCAACCGTTTCATTCCAGAATAACAATCGCCTGCTATCGTCACCCGCAAATGTATAGAAATCCTTGCGGTCAGGTATCTTTTTATACCTCAGCGACGCGATAGCTTCTTGTGACGGTGAAACCATACACACATTTTCCAATGCATGGTACGGCTTTCTATACTTCAAGGGTTTATCAAACCATCCCGGAATAATCCTATCACTGTAGTGAGGATACAGAGCAATATAATCACCAGGCTCAAGCGGCAGGTC
>JAKPPT010000055.1 GCA_029547205.1 Spirochaetota bacterium | reverse complement strand
GTAGTCTGTAATGTCACCGTTCACAACTTTGTAACCTTTGTACATTGCCGGAAGCTCATTTTCGTTTTTCACGTCAAACACCATTGCAACATTGTGACCTGTGTTAAGTAACACTTCACATAAGTGCCAGTTTCTGCCTGTATACGAGAACGTTAAGTGATAGTTATCCGGCTTGTTCACAAATTTGTTCGGGTTCTTTGTGTAATCGTAAAAGGTTACATTCGGAAACATTTCGAACAGGTTCTGACCGTCTACTAACACGTTCTGCCAGTCGATATCTGATGTACAGTTCAGACGTACAGAAAAACCATAACCGTCTTTAACTGCTTTTGCTTGTGCTGCTTTCATTTCAGCAATCATCCAAGCCATAAAGAATTCCGGCTGCTCATAGAAAAGACGTGTTTTACGTATACGGCAATCCTGATTTCTTGTTTTACCTGCTATAAGCTCAATTCCGGTGCGACCTGATGTTGCAAGACAACCTTTCCGGCATTCAGTAGTACTGTAAGGACAAGTATTAAAACCGCTCGTATTTGCCGGAGCTAAGTATATACCATATGTATACTGGTGATTTACTTTACCGTTCTTTGCAAGCTTTGCAGATTTGTTAACGCTGCCTATGTAGCTCAAACCTGTTTGTTTCTTTGCCTTGCCGATTGTTGTAAATGTCATGATATCTGTTTTAATTGGTTTCTGATACTTATACGAAAAAGTTATGCATTTGTTTCAGTTGCTGCAGGAATTTTTACAAATTGTTTGCTCCAATCATCCGGCTGATTTTTACGAAATTTGCCTTGTTCATCAAAATCATAATATCTACCGCAACAGGTGCAGACAATCGCTTCATATCCTAAACACCCATCATAAGCATATGCTTTTTTTGGGTCTTTGTTTCCACAATCGCAAATAAATCTTTTTATCATAGCTTGTGTGTTTAATACTTATACGAAAAATATTGATAAATGTTTCATTATCAGCAGTTATTTAGAATCAATCTAAAGTTATACTTTAAGGCAGGAGCGGATTACTGCACCCCGGTTGTACCCAGCCTCTACTACTTATACGAAAAAAGCAGGGAAATGTTTCATTCCCAGCAACAATTTTAATTAAAATTATTATGACATGATTGTGAACACCCAATCAGTTACACCCCAATTGACGCTTGAGGTTGTTTTGATTCCCATGTTGCGGAGTTCTGCCACGATTTCGGGCATGGCATTGTGGAGTTCTTTGTCCCAATTCGGAGCATCACAGGTTGCCATTTTATCTGTGGTGAGATTCTTATCTACCATATACTGAGCAATCCTTTCAGCTTCAGCTTTCACGTAAGCTTTACGTTTCTCTTTGAGTGCGGTTAAATCTACCATGCTTGTATGTTTATTGGTTTATACTACTTATACGAATTTAAAATAAAATTGTTTCAAAACCTTCTGT
>JAKPPT010000044.1 GCA_029547205.1 Spirochaetota bacterium | reverse complement strand
ATCGTTAAGGCGGCGGATAATCATATCAGGAAATGCTTTAAAAAGAGTAAGGTCTTTTTTATATGCTGCTTTATCAACATTTGCCAGATTATTAGCAATAGCATCAAGACGTGCTTCCTGTGCAATCATACCGCTGGCACCTGTATAGAGTCCTCTTACCATTATGGTTTTCCTCCTTTTACTCTAACTATATCGGCACCTAACGCCTGTAACTTTTGCTCAAAATTTTCATATCCACGGTCGGTATGGTAAATACGGCGGATTTCGGTTTTTCCTTGGGCAGCTAACGCAGCCAGCACCAGAGAAGCGCCTGCACGCAGATCGGACATTAAAACCGGAGCAGCCTGCAATTGTTTTCCACCTTTGATAATAGCAGTATTGCCTTCTATTTCAATGTCAGCACCCATTCGTCGTAGTTCACCAACATGGGTGTAACGGTTTTCAAAAATGGTTTCAATAATGACACTTATACCGGGGATAGTACACATAAGCGACATGATTGGCGCCTGAAGGTCGGTAGGGAAACCAGGGTAGGGAAGGGTGCGTACCATGCTGCCCTGCAATTTTTTTGATGGCTCAATGGTAACGGAGCTATCGTTACCTGAAATAACAAAGCCCATGTCGGCAAGAGTTTCAATACAAGCCTTACAATGTTCTGGAATAATATTATTAACAGTCACGTTACCACGGGTGATAGCTCCTGCAATTAAAAAAGTCCCTGCTTCTATGCGGTCAGGTATTATAGAGTAGCTCACCGGTTTTAATTTTTTTACTCCATTGATGATGATGCGCTCTGTCCCCAATCCTTCAATCTTTGCTCCCATTGTTATCAAAAAATCACCCAGATCAACAACATCAGGTTCCATGGCGCAGTTTTCAAGGATTGTTTGCCCATCCGCAAGCACAGCAGCCATCATGATGTTGGCGGTGGCGCCAACGGAAACCTTTCGCATTATAAAACGATTGCCGTTTAATTTTTTAACACGTGCTTTAATATAGCCATGCTCAATCGTTATGGTAGTTCCCAGCGCTTCAAAACCAGAAAGATGAATATCCACCGGACGCTCGCCAATTGCGCAACCACCCGGCAACGACACGTCTGCCTCGCCACATCGTGCTAAAAGCGGACCCATAACATAGATTGAAGCACGCATTGTTTTCACAAGATCATAGGGCACTTCAGCATTTTTTAATGAGTTAACATGAATGGTTAACGTATTGGTATTGGTGTCAAACTGATATTGTGCGCCCAGACATTCAATGACCTGTAATATTGTCTGAATGTCCTTTAAATTAGGTACATTGTGAAGAACTGTTGTACCTTCTGCAAGCAAGCTTGCGACAATTATTGGTAAAGCGGCATTTTTA
>JAKPPT010000027.1 GCA_029547205.1 Spirochaetota bacterium | reverse complement strand
ATTGTCAGTATTATGCAGTATTTCAGCAGTGAAACAATGTTGAAATCGTATGTAATCTGGACTATGGGAAGCCTTGGAAATGTTTCGTCGGAGCAATTAGAGGTGATGGCATTATGTATTGCAGCTGGACTTATTATCAGTTTATTTTCATTAAAAATGCTGAATGCCATATTATTAGGTGAGACCTATGCAGAAACACTCGGTGTAAATATCAAAAAGGCAAGAATATTGGTTTTTGTTTCCACCAGTATGTTAGCCGGAACTGTTACCGCCTTTTGTGGTCCTGTTGGATTTGTAGGTATAGCTGTACCTCATATTGTAAGGATGATTTTCAAAACATCCGACCACCGGGTTCTAATGCCTTCGGTAATACTTGCAGGCGCCTCTTTAATGCTTGTAAGCGACATAATTTCCCAGCTTCCTGGTTCCGAAAGAGTGCTTCCTGTAAATGCTGTCACTTCACTTATAGGAATACCTGTTGTTATATGGGTTATTCTGAAAACCAGAAAATATGCCTGATAGATGGATTGCAACAAAAAAGACACAGTTATCGAACTGAAATCTTTAACAACAGGTTACAGAAAAGCAGGTACTCTGTACCCGCTTGTTGGGCCAGTAAACATATCTGCTCAAAGTGGAGAATTTATTGCGATAATCGGCCGAAACGGAATTGGCAAGAGCACATTACTGAAAACAATAGCCGGTTTACTTAAACCTCTTGAAGGAGATGTAATTATAAAAAGGAAAAAAATCACCGAATACAGGCGCAACGAACTTGCAGTAACAACAGCGTATGTTTCAACTGAACAGATTAGAGCCGATAGTATGAAAGTTGGAGAGCTTGTAGAACTGGGGAGATATCCCTATGCTTCATGGACAGGCAGGTTGTCAGAAACCGACCAGGATAAAATATTCTTTGCCATGGAAAAAACAGGTATTCTTGACCTTCGTGACAGGTTTATTAGTGAATTGTCTGACGGTGAAAGGCAGAAAGCAATGATTGCCAGAGTGATA
>JAKPPT010000025.1 GCA_029547205.1 Spirochaetota bacterium | reverse complement strand
TGGATTAAGCTACATATTTGTTGTTGCATGCTTATTACAGATGAATGTTGCACCAGAAAAAAAAGACAGACAAAATACCCATATATTCACAGAACTAAAAGAAGGATTTTTATATACGTTTGGACTTGCTCCCTTACGATATGTTATACTCCTCCTTGCACTGGTTAGCCTTATGGGAACACCCTATACGGTACTTATGCCCGTTTTTGCCAAAGAAATACTTCATGGAGGATCACATACTTTTGGTTTTCTTATGGGGGCTTCAGGGCTTGGCGCTTTGATGGGTGCAGTATACCTTGCTTCCAGAAAAAGTGTATTAGGGCTATGGAAGATTATTCCTTTATCCGCAGCTATTTTTGGTTTTGGGCTCATTGCTTTTTCATTATCCCGCATATTTATTCTTTCTTTACTATTAATGGTAGCCATTGGACTTGGTATGATAACACAGCTGGCATCAAGCAATACCATCTTACAAACCATTGCCGATGATGATAAACGAGGCAGGGTTATGAGCTTTTATTCAATGGCATTCATGGGCACAGCACCTTTTGGCAGCATCCTGGCAGGATGGCTTGCAGATTTAATAGGTGCTCCTGATACTATTGCAATAAGTGGTGTAACATGTATTATAGGTGCTCTCATCTTTGTAAAAAAACTTCCAGAACTGAAGAAGGTTGTCCGGCCAATATACATCAAACTTGGTATTATTCCTGAAATATCAAGGGGAATTCAAACTGCAACTGAATTAACCGTACCTCCTCAGGAGTAAAACTATCATCTTCAGTTCTTCCAATTAGAGGCTCTGACCCTATTTTCAGTAACTATCGACAGAGCTATTGATTGTGCTCATCCCTGCCTATACGTTTATTACCGTACTGAGATACTAATGCTTTACTTCTTTTGCAACTCTTCGTCCCTGAGCACCTTGCGCAAAATCTTCCCAACTGCTGACACCGGCAACTCTTTCCTGAACTCTACAACTTTTGGCACCTTATACGCTGCAAGGTGCTTTTTGCAATATTCTATAATTTCAGACTCGGTTGCGCTCTCACCATCTTTTAAGACCACATACACCTTCACTGTTTCACCGCGATATGCATCAGGAATACCAACTGCGACCGCTTTGTCAATTTTTGGATGCTTCATCAATACTTCATCGATTTCAGAAGGATATACATTATAGCCACCAGCAATGATCATATCCTTTTTTCTATCGACAATATAAATAAACCCATCCTTATCCATTGTTACCACATCGCCAGTATAAAGCCAGCCATCCTTAATCACCTTATCGGTTTCCTCTTTATTATTCCAGTATTCTTTCATTAAAAATGGACTTTTAAAAACAAGTTCACCAGCCGTACCAACCGGCACTTCGGTTGTACCATTGTCAATATCCACAATTTTGACCTGTGATTCATACATTGGGATTCCAATACTTCCCGGCTTCTTAATGCCAAAAATTGGCGTAACTATACCAATACCACATGTTTCGGTCATTCCCCATGCTTCTATAAAAAACATTCCCATATCCTTCATTTTGTTGATTAACGGTACAGGACACGACGCACCACCAGCAAGCACAAGCCCAAACTTTTTATCAAGCTCTAATTCTTTTGCTTTTGGATGATTTACAAGCGCTGTTAATAATGTTGGTACGGCAAAAAAATAGGTTACCTTATGTGGAATGGTGCTCAATAAATTAATAAACTCATTTATATCAAAACGAGGCACAAGATGCATTGTTGTTTGTCTGAAAATAGCCCATGTGAAACATTGAATATGGCCTGCGATATGGAAAAACGGCATGACGCCTATATTGCAGCGCGTTTCGGCAGGCATGAGATCAATAAAATATTTCCCAACCTCCATGCTGGATAATGTAGCTCCAACAATACTGTAATGAGTGTGCACCGCAGCTTTAGGTGCTCCGGTTGTACCGCCGGTAAAAACAATAATTGCCGGATCCTCCGGTTCAATATCAATCTGTGGAATTGATGCAACATCAACGTTGTCAATTAAATCTGAAAAATAATGCCAATTTTTTTCCAGCTGGAATTCCTGAGCACTGCCTTTGGGGAATCCATCAATAAAATCCGTAACTTTGGTAACAATTACCGTTACACCTGCCTGCTTCAGCACTTCACGCTGACCTGGTAAAATCATATCAAATGTAATAAATGCCGATGGCTGGGTGATAGTTATTAATTGAGAAACTTCATCAGGTGTGTATAAAGGATTCATCAATGTTGCAATTCCGCCAGCCATAAGTGTGCCAAAATAGGCAATAACAAATTGGGGTGAATTTGGCAATTGCAAACATACCCTATCGCCTTTTTTTATTCCAATATTTACCAGCGACTGCGCAAACGTAATAGACATCTTCCGTAGCCCATAATATGTAATTTTGGTGCCATAAAAATCTGTTGCTACTTTATCAGGTGTTACTGCAGCGCTGCAATGTAGCATGTCCTGAATCGTCATCCTCTGAAAATGGATGGGATTGTACCAGAAATCATAATTCTTTTCCCATATACATTCCATAAAAATCCTCCATCATTTATTGTAATGATTTATAAAATATGCAAAACGCATTCCCGATGTTGATTGCCACCTGATAATCCTTTAACAATATTTCTTTATTTGTTGTTGTCCTCTTTGTTGCAAAAGTTGCCGGTGGGCAAACTTCAACTATGCGACAATCATCAGGTGGATTTTCAATAAAATCTATTGCAGCATTATACGTTGAAGCCCTTTGCATGAATGCTTTTCCAAATTCAGGATAATTCATGAACAATAAATTCAGGATACCGGTGCCTTTAGAATTATTTTTTCTGTAGCCTTTCATCTGTGACCGTATCACAACGATATCACGTGCACCCCGTTTATACGCTTCCATAACAGGTATTGAGTCAGCAACACCACCATCAATAACCCGTTGCCCATTGATAAACAGTTTCGTTTTATATAAAATTGGCACAGCACTTGATGCTTTGAGCATATATTCAAGTGTGTCATTGTCAGGTTTTACATACACAGGCCGTCCTGTTTCCATTGAGGTAACAACAACAATAAATTCACGATCCGTGTTGGCAAAAATTTCATCAAGGTTTAGGCGATAGTTATGTATAGTTATGTCCCATAACCAATCAAGGTCCATGACATTACCATAAAAAATTCGCAGCGGATTGATAAATCGCTGTGAGGCTGACCAGTTTTCCATGATATAGAAATTGCGTTCATACTGCCTACCCAGAAATGAAGCCACATTACATGCACCGGCCGATACGCCAATGTAAATGTTAAAATTGGTTACTCCTTTTATTCCCATTGTAAATAAAACTCCTGAAGAAAAAACGCCGCGCATGCCGCCACCTTCAACAATCAATGCTTTTTTTCCGCGCGGCGTTACATCAGCATTATGGATGTAAATGGACTCATTAATCTTCATATTATGCTTCCAAAACGCCGGTAAACATTTCCGATTGTGCCTTTGCTATGATACCATTTTCATTGAGTATACCCTGTAGAATGCCATGGTATTTTTTAAACTCAACCTGCAAAAAAAACTGTGCCGATATGATTTTGCCATAATAAAATGCAATCTCGTTGTTATCTAAAATTTCATGGGGTATGGTGCCATAGGTATAGCTGACATCAATGGCTTTTAATTTCTGTGTGGCAACCGTCATTGACTGCAGATGCAACAATGCATGGGTTAAAATCCTGAATGCCTGCTGCAGCATCGTTGCAACACTCAATGCAGTAATTGTTTCACCACCCGCAAGCTTTTCAATAACAGCATCCATGCGGGCAACTGCATCTTTCAGCTCTGACACCACATTATCAGGAACTATCACCCGAGCTTCTTTAAAAATATTGTGCGCAAACTCTTTATACGCGTTATACCGTACCCTTTCTGCATCAGATAAAATTTTACGCAGGGTAAGGTCAATAGACTGAATGCCATTGGTGCCTTCATAGAGCGATAGCACCTTTGAATCACGGGCATACTGCTCAACCGGATATTCGCCACAATAGCCATAACCGCCATACACCTGAATAGCCTCTGCTGTTATAAGCCACGACAGATCCGTGTTGCCTGCTTTGCATATTGGAATAAGAAATTCAACAAGGGCATTTGCCTTCCTGCCAATTTCATCGTTTCTTACCCGCGATATATCAATGTTATACGCAGTCAGGGCAACCAGCATGCGCATTGCCTCAACGTGTGACTTCATCCATAAAAGCATCCTCTTTATGTCAGGATGTCCAATAATGGCAGGCTCATTGTTAAATGGAGTTTTACCCTGAATACGAGTGCGAGCATACTGTACTGCATGCATGTACGCTGCGCTGGAAACACCCAGCCCTTCCAATCCCACATCAAGACGCGCCTCGTTCATCATGTGGAACATGTTCCTGATGCCGTCGCGTTCCCTGCCAACAAGGAAACCAGCACAATCATCATTATCGCCAAAATTAAGCGTACACGTTGCTGAACCTTTAATGCCCATTTTATGTTCAACACCGCTGCATACAACATCGTTGCGTTTACCTGGCGACCCATCAGCATTCACTAAAATCTTAGGAACAAGAAAAAGCGACAATCCCTTTGTACCGTCAGGGTCACCGTCAATGCGTGCCAGTACCATATGGATGATGTTTTCATACAGATCGTTTTCACCGGAAGAAATAAAAATCTTTTGTCCTTTAATGAAATATGTCCCATCATTTTGTTTATATGCCTTTGTTTTAACGGCACCAACATCGCTACCGGCTTCGGGCTCGGTTAAACACATAGTGCCACCCCATCTGCCTGATACCATATTGGCTAAATACAGCCTTTTTTGTTCTTCATTGCCAAAGATGCGCACAAGGTTGGTGGCACCGTTTGATAGCGTAATATAAATAGTAAATGCTACGCTTGCAGCAAGGAAATACTCCAGCGTACAGCGATACATCATCTCCGGCATGCCCATGCCGCCACAATCAGCGGGCTGAACAAGGCCGGTAAAACCGGCATCCCTGAACGCCTGCATGGCTTTTTTATATGATTGTGGCACTGTTACTGTATGCTTTTCAGGATTAAACTGAACACCTTCTTTATCACCCACAGTATTAGCCGGATAAACTTCTTCCATTGCAATCTGTTCGGCTAAATCAAGTACCGCTTCATAGGTATCCCTATCAAATTCTTTATATGGTTCATACTGCGATAAACTTTGTACATCAAACATCTCAAACAAAATAAACCTGATATCTCGCGAATCTACCAGTAAATTTGGACGCATACCAACCCCCACCATACAATAATTATTGCTATGTCATGCTGAAACTGAAATGATTTCAGCGTACTGTATAAATTGTATAAATAATCCCCATGGTATATTACACCCGTTCAACAATTACCGCTGTACCCATACCTCCGCCAGCACACAGAGTAGCCAGCCCATACCTGACATCTCTTCGCTTCATTTCATGCAATAATGTTACAATAAGGCGTACACCTGTTGCTCCAACCGGATGCCCTAATGCAATACCACTGCCATTGACATTTGTTATTTCACGGTTAAGCCCCAGCTCTTTTTCACATGCTAAATACTGTGCAGCAAAAGCTTCGTTTAACTCTATTAGTTGTATGCTGCTTAATGTTAATCCCGCTTTAGCTAACGCTTTACGGCTTGCCGGTGCAGGGCCAATGCCCATTATGTCTGGCTCAACGCCGGCAGTAGCAGTAGCAACTATCCGTGCTAATACCGGTACATTTAATTCCTCTGCTCTTTTTGCAGACATAAGTATAACCCCGGCAGAGCCGTCATTGATACCGCTTGCATTGCCTGCTGTCACCGTCCCATCCTCTTTAAACGAAGGTTTTAGTATTGCTAATTTTTCCATGCTAACGTCCCTTCGAGGATGCTCGTCAGTATCGGCAATCATTTTTTGTTTTTGTGCTTTAACCTCAATGGGGACTATCTCTTCCTTAAAATAGCCTTTATTAATAGCGTTAATAGCTCGTGTATGGGATAGCAATGCCAGTTCATCCTGTTCTTGACGCGAAATGTTATATTGTGCTGCAAGGTTTTCGGCTGTTATACCCATAGCCGGGCCAATGCCAAGATTAGTCAAGGAATCCCACATGGAATCCCTTATCTCAGCATGACCAATACGCGCACCAAAACGCATGGCATCAATAGTATACTGAGCCATGCTCATGCTGTCAGTGCCGCCAGCCAGTATGCAATCAGCCTCACCCGCTTTAATCTGATAATACCCTGACTGAACTGCCGACATGGATGATGTGCAGTTTCGGTGAATGGTAATACCGGGCACGGTAATGGGCAATCCTGCTTTAACCAGTGCAACACGTGCCAGATTATTTTCACCGTTTGTTTTTTGATAGTTGCATCCCCATATACAGTCATCAATACATGACGGATCAATCCCTGCCCGTTTAATAAGCTGTTGCATTACCGGAATGGTTAATTCAAGTGCGCTGGTATTTGCATACATACCGCCAAATTTACCAATAGCTATCCTGCAGGCTGATACAATAACAACATCATTGTTCATAGATAATCCCTCCTACATTCCTTTGAATTGCGGTTTTCGTTTTTCCATAAAAGCATGCATCCCTTCTTTCTGATCGTATGTTGAAAATAGGATGGCAAATGATAATGCTTCATACTCCAGTCCCTGTTTTAAGGAACTATCTGCCCCAAACATAATAGATTTTTTAGCCGCCTG
>JAKPPT010000146.1 GCA_029547205.1 Spirochaetota bacterium | reverse complement strand
CCTGGTTGCCGTTGTATTCGGGGCTTCCTTTTTCATCTGCTATTGGCGGACCTACATACTCCAATTGGTGAACTGTGGACAATGGTTCTTCCAAATCCAACACATAAAAATCTTCGAGTGTTGTTGTTTGTGAAAGGCTTGCCTTGAATTGTTGCTGTATGCTGAAATAAAGCTGAATGAGGCTATGCTTTAAGTAATACAAAGCGAAGTGAACAACGTTGCTTTGTGCATCAGGAACCGTTGTAAAACCTTGCTCATTTAATTCTGTGGTAACCTGTTTGGCTAATACTCTTACATTGGTAAGGGTCTTGCCAACCTGATAACGAATATCAACTAACTCTGTCCAGTTTGCAGCTTGCTGCAATACTGCATTGAAAACACGAAGTGTTTCTCCGGTGATTATGAAATAGTAAAAATGGGTAACGGCATCTTTATACTTTGGCAAATCAGTTTTGTATAAAAGCTGCTGCAATGGTGTATTGCCGATGGTTTCATCCGCCACTATTTTTTGAAGCGAAGGGTAATCAACCAACAATGCTGTGAGTTGCGAAAGCAACTCTGCATTGGTATTGGGTGAAGCTGCTTTTGCAGCTTTCACCAATTCAGTGAACCGCCTTGTGTTGGTGGTGTCTAATTTCCACGGCTTCAATACTCCGTGCATGATGCTGTCTAATACTTTTACTTCCATCGCTATAAGTCTAATTTAATTTTATTGGCGGCCTCCTGTTTTTTATGGTCAATTACCTTAGCGTAAATTTCGGTTGTTTTTAAATGCCTGTGACCTAAGAGTTTTGAAACCGTGTAAATATCTGTTCCCAATGTAATTTGTAAAGTGGCGTAGGTGTGCCTTGCACAGTGAAAAGTAATGTGTTTGGTGATACCTGCTTTCATTACCCACTCACGGAGTTTTAAGTTGTGCCAGGCACTGTAATACAATCCTTCAAATACTTTATCATCCTGCTTTCTTCTTTCACCTAATAGCGAAAAGGCTTGTTCTGAAATGGGCAATGTTTCTGCTCCCTTTGTTTTCTTCTGCCTGAAACGGATGTAATACCCGGACTGCTCAGAGTGCTGCACTTCTGACCAAACTAACTTTTCAATATCCGACCAACGCAAACCACTCAATGCAGAAAAGATAAAAGCACTTTTGAGCACTGGCATTTCACACTCCACTTTTGCTGCTGCCTGTAATTCTTCCAAAGTGAGAAACTCTCTATCAGGATCATCTGACCTGATGCCTTCCACCTGGTTTGCAGGATTGGTTTGTATGATGCCTTCTTTTACTGCTTCCTTCAAAGCTGCT
>JAKPPT010000136.1 GCA_029547205.1 Spirochaetota bacterium | reverse complement strand
TTTTGTGCATATAATGGGCAGATCAGAATGTGATGGGTGAAGCCCTGCTAATGGATTTACTTCTAAAAATTGGGGGTTCCCGTTGCTGTCGCATTTTAAATCAACACGTCCGGCATCTAAACAACCTAAAACCTGCCATGCACGCAATGCCACATCTACAGCCTTTTTTGCAATATCATCTTCTGCAAATCTGTATTCTACCAGTTGTTCGCATTGCTCTTTGTTAACAAACGAATAAACATTTTTTTCGGCATTATCTAATAAAATTATTTCAATTATTCCTGCAGATCGGGCATTAAAACCATTCCCCAATATCCCAGCGGTAAATTCCCTTCCCGGAAGGAATTCTTCTACCAGAACAGGCTGATTGAATTTTTTTAGAAGATGAAAGCAGGTATTTGTTAACTCCTCCCTATCATGAATAACCGACGATGCAGTAATCCCTTTACCAGTCCCTTCAGCATACGGTTTTGCAAATAACGGATAGGTAAGTGTGCATCTGTTGCAATCATTAATATTGGTAATGAGCATACCTGCTGGTGTTGGTATACCATTATAGCTGATGATCTGTTTTGTCATGGCTTTGTTCAGAGTAAGTGATAGAACAAGCGGATCAGAAAAGGTGTATGGGATCTGATAGGCATCCAGAACAGCAGGTATTTGCGCTTCTCTACTAATGCCAAACATCCCTTCAGCTATGTTGAATACTATATCCCAGCGCTGTCCATCAGCTAATCGCTGTATAAGATGTTTAACATTGCCTATTCTATCAGTAAAAAAGCCCAGATTTTCAAGAGTTGTATCGATTGCATTGATTGTTTCTATACTATCAAATTCAGCAATAGCTTCTTCATCATATCCTGATGCTCTGTAGTCATCACGAAGATCGTAGGTTAACCCAACACGCATGCCACTATCAGTCATTGAGTATCAGGATAATAGAAATATTTGTGCTCATAGTTTTTTAAAACAATGGTATTTCCATCGATACCCTGAAAATAGTCAGGTAAAAGGGGTATTTTACCACCGCCGCCAGGAGCATCAATAACATAGTGCGGGACAGCCAATCCTGTTGTATGCCCGCGTAATCCTTGAATCATAGCAATTCCCGTTTCAACCGATGTACGGAAATGTGCTGATCCAACTATTGGATCGCATTGATACAGATAGTAAGGGCGGACACGACATTGCAACAGCAGATAATAAAGTTTTTTGAGTGTTTCAACAGTATCGTTGATACCTTTCAAAAGTACTGTTTGACTGCCTAAAGGTATACCTGCATTTGCAAGCCTGTTGCAGGCTTTCATTGTTTCAGGTGTAATTTCGTCAGGATGGGTAAAGTGAATATTTATCCATAAGGGATGGTATTTTCGTAGCATACTTGCCAGTGTATGGGTAATACGTTGAGGCAACACCGCAGGAACCTTGGTGCCAATCCGAATAATTTCGACATGGGGTATGGCTCTAAGACGTGATAGAAGATATTCAATCATTGAGTCGTTCATTGTCAAAGGGTCACCCCCTGAGATTAAAACATCGCGTACCTCTGAATGTTCTGCAATATATCTGATTGCACCTTCCCAATGAGCAGTGGAAAGATTACAGTTCGAACGCCCAACGATCCGTGAACGGGTACAATAGCGGCAATACGTTGAGCAAAAGTCGGTGGCTAAAAATAACACCCTATCAGGGTATCGATGCACCAATCCTTGAACGGGAGTATCATTGTCTTCTGCAAGAGGGTCCTCTGATTCTCCTGTACTATGGTGAAGTTCATTGATTGTAGGTATAACACAACGGCGTATAGGATCGTCATGATTATTCCTGTCGATAAGGCTTGCATAATACGGTGTTATTGCCATTGGCAACTGATATTGCCTGCCTGTTAATGCCATAATTTCATCTGGCGATAGCTCTATAAAACTTGATAAATGTTCAAAGGTGCGAATTCTATTAGCTATCTGCCAG
>JAKPPT010000133.1 GCA_029547205.1 Spirochaetota bacterium | reverse complement strand
GATTTAATTTATATAGCCGATGATCACATTATCGTGGCGCAGGGGATCAGCAGCCTGTTACAGCAGTTAGGCTATACGAATATTCGCATTTTTACCAATGGAGAAGAGGTGTTAAAGGCCTGCAACGCAAAAGCACCGTCTTTTATTTTTCTAGATATTTATATGCCTGAAGGTGATGGCATTTCCACCTTGAAAAAAATAAGAGAGAAAGGTTACAAAATGCCCGTATTGATGCTGTCTATGACAGCAGATAAAAAATATATAGACACCAGTATGGAGCAAGGGGCTAATGGTTATTTGCATAAAAGTTGCGATGCACAGGAAATCAGTAAAGCTTTTACTGCCATAGAAAATAACAATAAATATATTTCGGATGCAGTTAACTATATTAATACTTCGACCGTTAAGGTTAGTATCAACAGGGAATTTTACCTGAAAGAGGCCCTTACCAAAAGAGAAGAAGAGGTTCTGAGTAAATACTGCGATGGATTAACCACCGAAGAAATAGCGAAAGAGTTTTTTTTAAGCGCTGCTACCGTTGATACTCACAAGAAAAAGATTATGCAAAAGTTTGGGGTAAGTACACTTTCCAAACTGGTTGCAGTTGCTATTAAAAATTATTTTGTATGAGATTTTTCTTAACACTTTTTTACTTCCTTTTATTTTATACTTCACAGGCACAGCAATACAGGCAGTATGACACCATCGCTGACCCTACCATAGCTTTACAAAAATTACAAAATGCATTATCTAATGATGCTGCAAACCCGGAATTGTATACTCTTATTGCAAAGAAAAAGATAGAGTTACAGGAATACGAATCCGGTATATCCTTCTGTAATAAAAGTATTGAGCTGCTTACAAAAGATAAAAACAACAAACAGCTTATTACCGCTTTGTACTTAAAAGGCCGGGCGCAATATCTTTTAGATGATAAAGCCAAAGCTGAAGAAAACTGGAAACAGGGATTGCAATTGGCCCTTCAGGAAAAGGATTACAACGGAACGATAAGCATTGCCACCGGCCTTGGTGCCATCTATTTAGACCAGGGATATTTAAAGAATAATACAGCAAATTTTAAAGCTGCGGATTCCGTTTTTTCTATCGCCTACCAGGAAATATTGAGGAATGACTCATTGGTGACCAATAATGGGTTGCGTACGTTGCGGTTGATGGCAACTAGTTTACATTTTCAAAAAAAGTACGATAGTGCAAATTTTTATTACAAAAAAGTGATTGAATTATCGAGGGGCAAATTTGCAACACCTTACCTGGGGGCATTAAGTTTTTATGCAAAGTCGCTTAGTGAAACAGGTAAACATGAACAGGCTATTGCAGCAATCAAAGAAGCTGCAGATTATAGTACGGTTAACCCTGTAGAATCGCAAAGTAAAAATCATATTATGCATGTGTATGCCGAAGTTTTATATGGAGCAGAAAACTACAAAGAGGCCTATAAATTCATGGATACATCGTACAAAATGCTGGCTACTTATTATGCAAAAGTAAATGCACAGGCTTATTCAGAATCGGAGTCAAAATTCAGGAACCAGCTATTGCAATACCAGGTACAACTGGAGCAACAAAAGAATAACCGCCTGTATTACTTAATTGCAGCACTGGTAATGCTGGCAGCACTAACTGGTTTATGGTTGTACTACAGGGCCAATAAACGTATTGCCGCAGAAAAAGCAAGGCAAAAACAAATATCCATTGATGCTTTTATAGAAGGTGAAGAAAAAGAAAAAGCAAGAATAGGAAGAGAACTGCACGATGGTATTGCTCAGGAAATTGTGGGAGTAAAACTAGCAATGATGCAAAGCAATACAGACCCCAAGATGATTGATGAATTAACCAGGATTAGTTTGGACATCCGAAATATCTCTCATGAACTAATGCCGCAAACACTAAAAGAATATGGATTAAAAGTAGCGATTGAAGATATTTGCCAGAAAATACTTGCCCCATCGGGTATTCAATATGAAGTCCATTCCACTTTACCCGATGAGAGAATGGCTAATAAAATTGAAATTACGTTATACCGAATTTTTCAGGAGCTGCTGCACAACATTATTAAGCATAGTCATGCTACAGAAGTACTTGTACAGTTACGTAAAATGAATAATCATATTATGCTGTTGGTAGAAGACAATGGCAAAGGTATGACAGACGAAAAAAAGAAGGGCATAGGGATAAGCAATCTTAAAAGCAGGTTGCAACTTTTGGATGGCAATTTACAATATGACTCTAATGATAACGAGGGAACAACAGCTATAGTTAGGGTACCTATTTAAGAAATTAACCATATTAAATTAAATAGCCCACTACACCAAGTCAGGCACATTTGCACGCCGCACAAAGCCGACACACAAAAGCCAACCTTGCAAAAGAGCCTGCCTTGTGCCAACGCTTCCGGGACACACCCTACTTCGGTGGATACAGACTTTAAATTTGAATGACGAGACGAAGGGCGAACATACAACAGGGAGTTTGCTGCTATGCTGGCAGACGAATATATTTTCAGCTTCTTATCGCTATCAGCCCATATCCAGCTGACGGAATTCTATTAGCTTTTGTTGTTATCTTCATCATCAGTTTTTTAATCAACAGCAGCTCCGAGCTGGACATTATTAAATACCAGCACAGCAGCAAGCTCTGGCCGTTGGCGGTAATTTTATCGACGCTGCAAAATCAGACAAACATGGGCGTGACAATTCACTTTGAGGGACAATTAAAATCTAGCTCCGATTACCAAGCGGTAATTGAGAAAGCAGAAACCTTTGCAAAGTCAAATGGTATGAATTTTCAATTATTCGACTCACTGGAAATTTCGCCCAATCTGACCACCTCTTTTCGGTCGAACCTGACCACCTGATTCCGGAGCAAACTGACCAGGCTTTTCCGGAGTAAACTGACCACCCCCTCACAGTGCTTTTTAAGCGGTTGTTTTACTGGCCACAAAA
>JAKPPT010000129.1 GCA_029547205.1 Spirochaetota bacterium | reverse complement strand
AGTTCAAAGGGAACCTCGGGCAATAATACAAAATTGACATCATTGCTTGCCAGCGCTGCATTTGCCGCAATAAAACCTGAGTGCCTGCCCATAAGTTTAACAAGTCCTATCCCGTTGGGTGCTCCTATTGCTTCTGTATGTGCGGCATAGATTGCCTCTACAGCAATAGAAAAAGCTGTCTCAAATCCAAATGAACGCTGAATAAAGCTTATGTCATTGTCGATAGTTTTTGGGATACCAACTGCTGCCATGGATAACCCTCGTTGTAAAGCAATCATGGCAATGTCGTGTGAGCCACGCAGTGTACCATCGCCACCTATTGTATAGAGGATACTGACTTGTAGTTTTTGCAGTGTATCAACAAGTTTTTCCATATCTCTGGTGCCACCACGCGATGAACCCAGAATGCTTCCTCCCTGCATATGGATTGATTTTACATTGTCAGGATTTAAGGGGATGGGGGTATAATTATATTCAGGATTTAATCCATTATATCCATAGGGTATGCCAATGATGTCATTAATTCCATAACCATAATACGATTCCATCACCAGTGAACGGATAACATCATTAATCCCCGGGCTTAATCCTCCGCAAGTGGTAATGGCTACTCGTGTTGTTTCAGGATTAAAAAAAATCTTCTCACGAGGCCCTGCTGCTTCAAAGCTTTCAATTGTTTCACCACCAGGGGGAGGTTTTTTACCTATAAATGCATTAAAACGAACTCTAATGGCATCATTAATAAAAGCTGCTTCACGCTGGCTATATTTTATCGCCAGAGGAGAAACAACGGTGCATTGTCCTAAATTTTTTATCGTTGTCGGCATATAATTTTCCTCACTACTATGATTATTTACTATTATAATTCCATGGTATCGCAACACATTTTTTTATCTGAGCGACATGGCCGTGAAGAATCTACTCTTTCACAAAAGACACGATTCTTCACTGATGCTCAGAATAACTGACTCCTTGCTCAGAATGTCAGTATTCCTACAGCTTATCAGTATGGTGATGGATTGTTCAATAACTTTTCAAAGGTTTTTTTACAATCACTTTTTTACCAGTAACTATCGCCAATCATATTAATTGGTTCCATAATTCTATATATGGTAATCTGCATTGCTATTGTTCATAGGGTATGTGTAACCACAGCGATGATTGCTGTATAATCATTTTTTTATTGATTTTTTTATAGCAACTCTATATTGTTATAAAGATGTTTTTATATTGTATTACACTAATCAAGCGAGGGTGTTATGGCGCAAAAAGAAGATATTGTATTCCCAAAGGGATTTTTGTGGGGCACCGCAACTGCAGCTCATCAGATAGAAGGTGGCACTACAAACAACAACTGGTGGCTTTTTGAAAAAGAAGGTACAATAAAAAATAATGACAGCGCCCTTGTTGCCTGTGATCACTGGAATCGCTTTAAACAGGATTTTGATCTTTTAAAAAAGCTCAACTGTAATGCATATCGTATGTCGATAGAGTGGTCGCGGATTTTCCCTCAGCCCGGGACGCTTGATAAAAAGGCGCTTGACCATTATGTGACGATGATAAACGAGCTACTGAAGCG
>JAKPPT010000122.1 GCA_029547205.1 Spirochaetota bacterium | reverse complement strand
AACCACAGCATACGTCGCAAAGCGACGCATTACAATCGCGGCCGTCGTACAGTGAGCCCAAAGGAAGAGAGCGAGCTGCACGACGGCGAACCTTGAGTTTTGTGCGCGAGCAGCGCACCTGTATAATCGCGGCCGTCGTATAACGGTATTACCCAAGCTTCCCAAGCTTGTGATGCGGGTTCAATTCCCGTCGGCCGCTTTTTTCTGTGTATTTATCAAGCAAAAAACTTGACCTTTGCAGCAAATTTTATTACATTTTGCATGTCAATTTTAGATTTTCACCATACAAATCAGGAGGAATAATAATGAAGGTCAATCCATTAGGTGATCGCATTTTAATCAAGATTATTGAAAGTGAGTCAAAAACTGCTGGTGGTATTCTTATTCCACAAACTGCACAAGAAAAGACTCAGACTGGCATTGTGGTTGCCGTTGGTACTGACAAGGATGCTATCAAGGTAAAAGAAAAAGATAAAGTAATGTATGATAAATACGCTGGTACTCAGATTAAACTTGATGGCGAAGATCATCTCATTTTAAAGATGTCAGATATCCTTGCAATTATCGAATAATAAGAGATTTTCTACACAAAAAGGGGCTGCCAAACACAGTTGGGCAGCCCCTTTCTTATAAATATAGTATAAAGATGTACGTTACCAGTTATAACCTTTTATAAAAATCAATTTTGCTTAAAAATAGCAAGGGCTTCTTCGGGTGTCTGAGCTTTCTTTAGGGCTTCGCGTTTAGCCTCATTCTTAAAGAGACTGCTAATTTCCGCAAGAAATTGCAGATGCGGTCCAGCTTTACTCGTTGGCGAAAGCGTCATAATAAAAAGAGTACATGGCTTGCCATCGAGGCTGTTAAAATCAATAGGATGATCGGAAATTGCGATACAGGGAACAAGCTCCTGTACTGAATCAGTTTTACCATGAGGAAGCGCAAGGCCATCGCGCATTCCGGTGCTTATGCTTTGTTCTCGCTTTAGAACTGCATCGAGCGCTGCAGTTCTATCTGTAATTTTATGAGAGGTGTACAGAAAATCTATCATTTCTGCTATTACCTCTTCTTTGGTTTGTGCTTTAAGACCGATCAAAATGTGAGATTCATCAAGTAAAGAAAGTAGACTCATAAATTGAATGTATCGGTACTTAGCTAATTTGTCAAGGAAATTACAGAAAAATTAGATAAAATGTCTCATTTCATGTTCCACAACATCTTCCTCGCCTGTACTGGAGCAATAAGCAACTGTCATATACGTTAGTGCATCCAGGAGATTACCGATAAGAAAGAGCGGTAGTGCAATTGGCAAGAGTAATACAAAACCAGATTCAAAGCCTCTGCCATAAATGGAGCACACAAAAGCAATTGCAGAAAGTACACCGAGGTTTGCACTTGCGCCGCTTAAAAGACCAGTAATAGGAAGCCAGAGCAAGATCCAGAAAATCGATTGTACAGTTAATCCAATCTGGGAATACGAAGAGAGTACCACAATAAATGCTGTCGTGCTGATAAGTACTGTTCCGGCTCTTCCAAATGTCATTGTCAGAGGCAGTGTGGTTGCATTGATCCGCCGCCGAACTCCGAGACTTTCTTTAAGATGCTTTATTCCCGTTGTGACTGAACCAAAAGCATGAGGAATAAACAATGCAGAAAGTCCTGTCGCCAGCATTCCGTATAAAATTTTATAAGGATTACGCTTTTTTCGCTTAACATAAATTACGAGTGGGATAATACCAAAAATGTATAGGATACTTTCAATCAAAATTATTTCAAACAGTTTTGCATAATTAGAAAAATCCTTAATAGCCAAGAGAGAACGTGTTACACTTGCAGCAATAAAAATAAAAAGGAATGGCAGTATTTCGATGATGAAGCTGTTGATATTCCACAATAATTCAGAAGCTGATTCAAATACATTGAGCATGACTTTGCCAGCATGTTTATTGCTCGAAAATGAAAGCCCAATGAACAGTGTTACAGCAAATAGTGGTAGTATAAAATTAGTATTAACAAAAATATCAATAATAGTTGGTGGGAAGAATTTGGGCAGTATTTCACCAATCGTCATCAGTCCAGGTGTTGTACCAATTTTTTCTCCAAGTTGAATGCGAATAACAGGTGCAAAAGATGATATGACAATACCTAGAATTGTTGCACTAAAAATAAAAATGAGTGAATACAGAAAAGCTCGCGATAAAACCTTTAAAAGTCTTTTTTCTTCATGTAGCTCATAGATACCAATTGCTGCACTAAAGAGCTCGAGAGGATACAGTATTATCAGGGTAATGCCGATTGCAATTGATTGAATTGATGCAATAAAGCTGTCGGACATCGGCATAAACATGCCAAGTACGATACCTAAACATATTGTCAGTAAATATTTTATCCAGATCTTCATGGTAGGAACATAGCCTTTGAAATAAAAACTGTCAAGCTAATGAAATTTTATAAGATGAAATACAGTCAGCATTGCATAGTAATTTAGTTTGAAATATAGTGATTTTATGATACAAAATACTGCAATCCGTATCAATTGTACGGGAAAAGAACTATTAAAAATATCCTTCCCGCTCATGCTGGGAAGCATTCTTGAAGTTTTTTATAACCTCACGGATACCTATTTTTTAGGAAAGTTAGGTGTTAATGCTGTTGGTGCACCATCAATCACGTTTAATGTGATTTTTTTTCTCATGATTTTCGGAATCGGAATTTCTGGAGCTGGTACAACACTCATTGCTCAATCCCGTGGTCAGGGAAATCCAAGGAAAATGCGGCACTATCTCAACCAGATGGCCTTACTGGTGATGCTGTTTGGAGTTTTTCTTGGCAGTGCTGGTTTTATGTTAACTCCTTATATTCTCCAACTGCTTCAAACACCGCAGGCAATTTTTTCTAATGCCAGAGCGTATATGCAAATTATTCTTGTGGGTATGCCATTTTCATTTATTTATTTTATATTGCAGTCAGGCTATGCAGCAATCGGAAAAACTAAGGTACCATTTATTGTACATCTCTGTGCCGTACTTTTGAATGTTATACTTGATCCGTTGCTTATATATGGAATAAAACCATTTCCTGCTTTAGGTGTTACCGGAGCCGCACTTGCAACCATTATCGCTCAAAGTGTAGCTGCACTTGTATCGCTGTATATTCTTATTGTAAAGCGGAGCGTGTTGCGACTGAGTTTTCACGAAATGAAACCTCAGCTTCGTTCCTGGTCTCTATTTTTTAAAATTGGATTGCCATCAAGTATAGGGCAGGGACTCTCCGCTCTCGGCTTTTCCGTGCTTCAGGGATTGGTGAATTCATTTGGTGCTGGAACTATTGCAGCTTTTGGTGTAGGTAATCGTATTATGAGTTTGTTTGATATTCCGACGCACAGTCTTGCTACGGGTGTCACAAGCCTTTCGGGAAGAGCAATGGGTGCAAAGCAGGATGATAAACTTCCTGTAATACTCAGGCAGGCTGTTCTCATTCTTACGTTACTCGAAATCCCTCTACTTGCTGCTTCGGTTGTCTGGGGCGGCGATCTCGTCCGATTTTTTGTAAACGATCCGGAAACCGTTCGCCTTGGCGATATTATGTTTAAGCTTGTATCGCCATCACTGTATCTTTTTGGATTATATATGGTGCTCACAGGTGTTTTTCAGGGTGCCGGTGATACAAAAATCATCATGGTATTGGCAATTGCACGCCTCTGGGTTATCCGTGTACCAACCGCGTATCTCCTTGCGAGCATAACAACACTGGGACCACTCAGCATCTGGGTTGGCATGTTTGTTTCTAATTTTCTGACAGCGCTCATCGGTTTTCTCTATTTTCGTACGGGCAGATGGAGGCTTGCCCTCGCAAAACACACTATTTAACCAATCGGCACAAATATAGTACGATACTCCTATGGCCTCACAGATTATTCATGCACTAGAAGGCTGGCAAGCATTTTCAGAAGCAGTACCGTTTGTTGCTGCACAGCTTGATACTTCACAAAAGACCTGGTTTTATCTTGGATGCCAGGGGCCAGATATTTTTTATCATAGTCAGCGTACAGCTCCTTATGGCATCTATTTTGGAAGCTTACTGCATCGATCTAAGTTCAATGAGTTTATTGTCGAACTGATTACTGCTGCGAGCGAAGCAGGATTTGCGCTAGAAACTCCGGAAATGCTTTTCATTTTGGGTTTTGCCAGTCATGGGTGGATTGATTCGCTCACGCATCCGTATATTATCTACCATGCTGGCTGGTATGACCCAGCACATCCAGAAACTAAACAGTATCAGTATGCACATACGTTTCTGGAACGCATCCTTGATTCTCTGTATTGGATGGAGCATATACAGGTACCGGTTACATGTTTTAGACAGGCCGATTTACTTATTCCAGGTTATTCTGAAAAATTGATAAGCGAATACGATAAATTGATTAGCACCAACAAAAACCATTACAATGCAATCATTGAGCTACTCATTCATGCATTCTCTAAAACATATCATCATCGTTTTTTGAAATTTTCTGATACTGCACGGCGCATTGAGAATGCATTTATCGATTCGTTTCATGTATTTATAAAAACTGACCCGTCCAGAATTGCGTCATTAGAAGTATCACAAAAACAAAAAGAACTGCATGAAGCAGGCAAAGCCATGCTGTTTCCCGTTCAACCGGCAATCGACATTGATTGGCAGAATACGATGCAAAAAACCTGGTACAATCCCTGTGAGCCCCTCAGGGAATTTACAGCATCATGGCAGATGCTCTTACTGCAGGTAAAACACTATAATACAATCATGTTTTCGGAAATTGAGCGATGGTGTATGCAACACATGAATGATGCACAGCACGAACAAAAGCTGCTACAGATCCTGTTTCCTTCAGGAACGCTCAATGTAGGTGATGAGAACGGAAAACAAAAAAGCCCGCATATTTGTAATCCGCTTCCAGTATTTGAAGCGTTAAAACGATTTTCCCTGAATAATTATTGACCACAAGGAAAACTCACTATAGTATAAGGTTATGAAAATAAAAGACAGACTTGCTCAGGCATATGGTTCGCAAAAGCAAACCGAAAACGCTAAAACGCCTCCTCAATCTCAGAAACCTTCTGACAGCAATCAACAGGCAGTAAAATTTACAGAAAATAAAAAGGCCGATGAAAAAAAAATAAGCGGTAAAGATGGCCTTATAAAGGCAACCGAAACCTCCAGAAATTTTATAAAAACTGGTCTTAAGGGTACCGAAAAAGCTGCAAAATTTTTGTTGTTGATTGGGCAGGAAGAAGCAGCTAAAGTAATTAAACATCTTAAACCAAAAGAAATAGAAGCAATCACCAAAGAAATTGCTGCAATTGATCATATAGAAACAGAAGAGGCAAATTCGATACTGCTCGAATTTGGCTGGCTTGCTAAAAATAACGCGCATCTCTTACATGGCGGAGAAACAATTGCAGAACAAATGCTCGCATCAGCATTTGGAGAAACGAAAGCAAAAGAACTGCTCCGAAAAGCAGTTCCGGAAGCAGTAAAGCCTTTTGCGTTTCTTGAGGATTTTACACCAGAGCAAATACAATTGCTCTTAAAAAATGAATCGAGTCAGGTAGTTGCGCTCATTTTACCGTTTCTTGATCCCAAAAAGGCATCGCAGTTTCTCACCTTGCTTGATCCCAGGCTTCGTGCTGATATCGTTAAGCGCATTGCAAATATGCAAAAAACCGATCAGGAAGTTATCCGTAAGGTCGAAGAAGTGCTTAAAGAACGTCTGCGAACGTTTGAAAGCCAGACTACCCCGGAAGAAATTGATGGTGCTGCTGTACTGGCAACCATTCTCAAACACGGAGGCGCAGACCTTGAAAACGATATTCTCAATGAACTTGAGCTCTCGCACCCTGATATTACAGAAACAATAAAGAATCAGCTCTTTACGCTCGATGACCTTCATAAAGTACCGCACCGTGAGCTTCAAAAATGTCTCCGTAACTGGAATGAAAAGGATATTGCGCTGCTCTTAAAAGGTAAATCTGATGCAATTAAGGATCTCGTGCTCTCGAATGTATCCCAGAGCAAGCGCACAATTATAATGGAAGAATATGATCTTTTAGGAGCAGTCCGCAAGGATGAAGTCAATAAAAAGACACAGGAATTTTTAAATTATTTTAAACTCAAAATTGAACGCGGAGAACTTTTGCTCGAAGATGATGACGGTTTCGTAACCTGAAACAAGCTTCCTAACACTAGCCTCGGGGTTTATAGGTGAGGACACCCTGAGAAAGCTCCTCGGCACGCGCAAGCATAAAGAGTACATCTGAAAGCCTGTTAATAAATTGCTTGAGTACAGGATCAACGTTTTCATGCCGATCGAGCGTAACAATGCGCCGCTCTGCTCTCCGTGCTACTGTTCTCGCAATGTCGAGACGGGCAGCGCCTTGCGTTTTACCGAGAAGCACAAGTCCTTTGAGCTGAACTTCAGCCTCATACTTGTGTACTATATCTGTCAGCATTGTGACGTCTTGCTCGGTTAACGGATGAGGATGCTTTTTGTCGCCGCTTGCAAGCATGCTTGCAGCTGTATGCAGTTTTATACAGAGTTCGTTGATGAGTTCTTTAACATCATTCCGTTCAACTGCATACAGTGCATCGGTTAGTACGGCATTGAGCTCATCAATTGTGCCATAGGCTTCGACGCGTGGGTCGTCTTTGTTTACCCGCTCCCCGGACCATAAACTGGTTGTTCCATCATCGCCGCGTGTTGTGCTGATACTCATACTGTAACCATACCATAAGTAGTAAAACAATGTATAGTGAAGCATTATGGAGTACTGAGGTAGCGTACAGAGTTTTCACAGTATCCCTGGCACTATAGATTGCGTATGCACTCTTTTTTTGCTACTATAAGTGCCATGACTCATAATTTCATACTACGTTGTTCCAGGCAAGGTGGATAAAGTGTTTTTAAAAAGTATTGAAATATTTGGTTTTAAGAGTTTTGCTGATAAGACAAGAATAGATTTTGCTCCGGGAATTTCTGCACTGCTTGGACCTAATGGTTGCGGTAAATCAAATGTTGTTGATGCTATAAAGTGGGTGCTTGGTGAGCAATCAGCCCGCTCTATACGAGCAGAAGAAATGGCTGATGTGATTTTTAATGGTACGGAAAACCGTAAAGCGCTCAATGTTGCAGAGGTATCGCTTACCATTTCCAATGAACCACAAATACTGCCAATAGATGTTTCTGAAGTAGTAATAAAGCGCCGATTATATCGATCTGGTGAAAATGAATATTTTATCAATAACAAACAGGTAAAACTCCGTGAACTCAGAGAGTTATTCTGGGATACTGGAGTAGGTAAAAGTGCATATTCTGTCATGGAACAGGGAAGAATTGACCAAATTCTTTCCAGTAAACCTGAAGACAGGCGTTATCTGTTTGAAGAGGCTGCAGGTATAACCAAACATAAGGTACGTTCTCGAGAAGCTGAACTCAAGCTAAAAACTACCGAAGAAAACATGCGTCAGGTTGAAGGTATTCTCGGTGAAATTAAAAAAACGTATGAAACGCTCAAAGTGCAATCTGAAAAAACTATGGTGTACCGAAAGCTCAAAAATGATATTTTTGAGCTGGAACGTGATATGTATCTCATTCGTCTCCGCGGTTTTATTAATGAAAAATCAAAACAGGACGATTTAATTGCAAAGAAAACAAAAGAACGTGATGAGTTAAAAAAAGAAATTGACAGTATCAACGCAAGTCTTGAACAGAATCTTGATGCTGTTAATTCAATGGAGTCTAAACTGGTAGAATTGCAGCGCACCATTTATGGTCTTGTAATAGAAAAAAATGGTAAAGAAAAAGAAAAGAGCATGCAGGAGAACTGGCTTAGAGAAGCTCGGGATAAGCTTGCTCAACTTGAATTAAAAATCAAGCAGAGCCAGGATAAAATAGAATCATTACAGGAAGAAGAAGACGAAAAAACAGCGAACCTGCTTGCTTTTTCACGACAGCTTGCTGATACAAAGAAAAATATTACTGAGTTTGAACAGAGTATCAATAATGCTGAAGCTGCAATAACAAGGAATGAGGAAACAGTTCAGAGAGCCGAAGAGGAAATAGCGAGCAAGGAGAGCCAGATTATCAATGTGGAAAAAGAATTGGAAACAGTTGCTGATAATCTTGTTGTTCTTTTCGACGAACGGCTCAAAGAAATCGGTTATTCTTCTAAGGAACGATCGGAAGCAGAGATACAGTTTGAGCATAACCTCGCGCTGCTTAAAACAAAATTTGAAAATAGAAAAAATCGAATTGATGATTTTATCCACACACAGGTCAATTTTGATACGCTCGTGGAGTTTATCAAAACCTCATTTGGTGAGTTTACTGATATACTTAATGAGCTTACGAAATCGTATGAAAATTTAAAAAGATTAAATCCTTCGTTTGTTGACGAATTTTTAGGAACAGAGGGTGTTATAACAAAAAAGCGAGCTATAGATTCCAATATAAATTCCATTAAATCTTCTATCGAGGCATTACGGAATGTAATTAAGGAAAAACGTGAAGAAAATAAAACATTGTCAGGCAAAATTCAGGAGTATCGTAAAACACTTGATGAATTAAAAAACAATATGTTTGCAGTACAATCGCAGGCACAGCGTGCTGAGGAATCTCTGCAGCTATTGCGGCGTGATCGTTCAACGCTGGGAGAAAATTTGCGTGAACTTGAAAACGAAAAATCGGTATTGCTTGCAAAAATGGAAGAGATACACGCTGTTATTGCTGAGCTTTCGGAAGAAATAGATACAATAGAAAAAAAAGGCCGAGAGTTAACTAAAAATCTGGAAAGCATCGAACAGGAAATTGCAGTACGAAATTCCGATGTTGGTAAAAGACAGGAAGAGTCTAGAAAAAAAGTAGATAAACTCCTCGGCATCCAGACAGAGCTTGAAACGTGTCACATGAGTCTTGCTCAAACTGAAACAGAAATAAAAAACATTAAAGATATGTTCATGGAGCAGCATGGCCGCGACTTAATGGAGTTTGAAGAACGAATGTGGGAACTCCGTTCTTCGATTGGTGAGATTCGTGAACAGCTGACAGATGCAAAGCAAAAGCTCAAGGAGCTTGGACAGGTAAACCTTATGGCTCCTGAAGAGTTCGGTGAAGTAAAAGAGCGTTATGAATTTTTAAATTCACAATACGAGGATTTAGTCAAAGCATGTACCGATCTCAAACTTATTACAAAGCAGATCCGGGAAGAGAGTGCGGAACTATTTGTTACTACATATAATTTGATAAAAAAGAATTTTCATAATATTTTCAGGCGTCTCTTTGCCGGCGGCCGGGCAGAACTTAAACTTGTTGATCCTGATCATGTACTCGAAAGCGGAATTGAAATTTATGCGCAGCCTCCAGGAAAAAAACTTGAAAATATATCACTGCTTTCTGGTGGTGAGCGAAGTATGACAGCAATTGCGCTCCTTTTCGCAACATATATGGTAAAACCATCGCCATTTTGTTTTCTTGATGAAATTGATGCTGCTCTCGATGAGCAAAACGTGATAGCGTTTGTTAACCTGCTACGTGAATTTGGAAAAACAAGCCAATTTATTGTTATTACTCATAATAAGAAAACAGTAACTGGTGCCGATGCCCTGCTTGGTGTTACTATGGAAGAGTCAGGAATAACAAAAGTCATTGCTGTACGCATCGAACGCTCTGATGGTAAAGAGATTACCTTGCAAAAACCACTCGAAGTTATGCTCGATGAAGATATTGAGTATGAACATGGGCGTGAATTGGAAACACCACCAGTACAGAATGAAGCAATTACATCTGAAGGAGCACCAGAGCTAAATCAAAAAACAACTCAACAGTCATCAGAACCAAAAGTTGCTGAAAAAGAAGCAGCTATTTCTGAGCAATAATGATGAAAGTGGAAGTAAATAAAATATTACAAAAATTTCGTGCCTCAATATCAGAATTCAGGATAAAGATTATTATCAGCATAGTAGGTTTTATTATAGTTTGTCTCGTAATCATTTTCGCCATACCTGCAAAACAAAAAAAAGATGAATTTCCTGGTATTACAGCTAACCGCACATATTTAGATGCACTGGTTGTGCCATTAGATACTATGCCCGAATGGTTTTACCCTTACGAATGTCCTGAAGAATTCCGATATTCAAAAGAAGAAATCTTACGCATGTTGCCGGCACCTTCATCAGATTTTTTAGAAATGCTCAAGGCACAGCGAAAGGCAAAGGTTTATGAAATTATCAGCAAGGGAATGCAATAAAAACATTTTCCGATTAAGAACAATTATTGCGTTATTGCTCATTAGTATAGTATTTACTGGCTGTGTCTCACAGGAGCCTAAAAGTACTCTCCAGAACGCTAACGTACCAGAGTCTTCTAATACCGAAGCCGCTGCACCGCAAGCTACTACTCCTAACGAAGCAGGGAATCAGACTGCTAATAATGAAAAACAACAAGATGCTAGTATTGCGCCTGTAATGAATAATCAAGAATCCCCTGAGTTTAGTGCATTCTATAGAAGTTCCCCACGACAAAAGGAACTTGTAGTGGTGCTCCTCAATCCGCCTATGCCCGAACCAGCAAAGGCTGTTACTGCAACAGGTAATCCTGCTCAAACCGGTCAATTGCAGCAGGCACAGAGTTCACCGATGATGCAGCCCCAACAGGCTAATCAACCAGCACAGAATCCACAAGGACAGAATCCGCAGGGACAGAATCAGCCAGGACAAACACAATCTACACAAACGGCACCATCGACGCAAAGTGCTCAAAATCAATCTACACAGAATGCTCAAGTACAAACACCAGCACAGAATTCTCAAACAGGCACTGCTTCAGGCAGTCAGAAACCTGGTCAGACTAATGCAAATCCGGGTAGTGCTGGAAAAACCGGAACAGCTACTGCCGGTAGTAGTTCACCAGCAACCAATTCTGCGGGCAGCACAGCCCAACCTTCTGCTACTACCGTTCAACCGGTGATTCCTTTTGCTCCCGCTTCAAGTAGTGCAGCAATTACTGCTGCTCCTTCCAGCACACCTGTCCCTGCACGAGAACTTGTAGTTGAAAAAAACAAACCATTTACAGTAACACTGGACGGTAATGGCTGGATCTATTTAGGTGATGAATACAATAGACAGGGTATCCGTTATGAGTCGCGCCAGCTAATTGACAACCAGATTGTATACAGATTGAATGGGGACAGGACAGGTGATTTTTTGCTCCGCTTCCAGCGTGATAATCCTGTAACACAGCTCCCGGAAACTCAATATATAAAAGTCACCATTACAGATGGCAATAAACCAGACAGCAATACTGGCACACAGGGAACGCAAACAGCACCAGTGGCAACACAGGGAATGCAAACCTCACAAGCTGCTACTCAAACTACTCAGACTGCGCCACCAACATCACAAATGGTAGCAGCTGGTACAGCAAGCACTACAGGTAATTCTGCAATTGCTCCATCAGGTACGTCGAGTGCAGGAATGCCTGTAGCAGGTGCTGCTCCATCAGTGAGTTCCACGCAAGGTACAGCAGCAGGTTTAGTGCCAGGTACAGCTCAGAGTGCAGTATCAAGCATACCTGCTCCTTTAGTCGGAAGTACAACAGGAACGAGTACTGTTCCTCTAACTCGAGATATGATTGCATCAATGACCGATGCAGCATCAGTGCTCGAGATCGCTCGTACACAGTTAGCGCAAAAACAAATCGCACTTGTTCTGGGAGCGCTTGACCGCTATCTTGTTTTAAATCCAGGAGGTAGTGATGAAGTGCTCTATCTCTATGCACTTGCGTATGAACAGGACACGCCCTATCGTGATATACAAAAAGCTTATTCCTATTATAAGCAGCTTGTTAGAGAGTATCCATTAAGTACCTATAGACAATATGCATTAGAACGCATAACCTATCTTGAACGTTTTTATCCAGGATTACGATGAGGACAACAGTTTTATATAAATCAGATCCATTACTCCTAGAGTATACTGCAGAAGTTATTAGTGTTTTACATACAACAAGAGATCAAGTGCAGGTAACATTTGTTGTGCTCGATAAAACACCATTTTATCCTGAGGGGGGAGGGCAGCCTGCAGATACCGGAACGATTAAAAATTATCCTGTGTATGATGTTATTGAACATAATAATGAAATAGTGCATGTGCTTCCGGTCGATGCACAACTCGTTCAAGGTGAAAAAGTATACTGCAAAGTAGACTTCGATAGACGACGTGACCATACAGAGCAGCACAGTGGTCAGCACCTTCTTTCTACAAATTTCTTAAGAATTCTGGGTGCACCCACTCGGAGTTTCCATTTAGGTGAAGCATATTCGACCATTGATATTGATATACCAGTACTCGAAAAACAGGATGCAGTTTTTGTTGAAAATGTCGTTAATAAAATGATTGCAGATAATTATAGCTATAAAATATTTACATGCACATACGATGAAGCATTAAAGCTGCCTCTGCGGAGAAAACCTCCAGAAGGTGAAAGCGAAATACGCATAATCGAAATTGATGGCTTTGATTTTACACCGTGTTGTGGCACGCATGTCAGAGAATCACGTGAGATACAGCTCTTAAAAATTATTAAATACGAAAAGTATAAGGGCATGACTCGTGTGTATTTTGTTGCTGGAATGAGGGCTATTGCATGGCTTTCCCGATTGTATGAACAGGCGCAACTATCGGCTCAGAGTTTAGGCTGCAATATAGAAAATATTGGTGATACTGCAAAGGTTTTTAAAGAAAAATATGATAATCAGGAGAAAATGCTATTATATTGGAAATTCAAAAGCGCAGAACAGGAAGCAAGCAGACTTGCTGCTGAGATAAAAGCAAGCGGCAAAAGCTCTATAATTACAGAAATCAATGAAGATTTCGCATACTGTACGAAATTAGCAAAAAATCTTGCTGACCTTGATATAAAGTCTTGCATAGTATCAAGCAGCGAATTGCGTGCTGCCATTAGCATACCAAAATCAGTATCTATTATTTTACAGGATAGTCTAAAGCCATTACTTGAAAAGCATGCATTAAAAGGTGGAGGAGGCAGGGACTTTTATCAGGTTAGTTTTGCCAATGTTCTTCAAAGTGAACAATTTACTAATGAGATGAAAACATTTTTTTTATCATGAAAAAAGTTCTTTTTGTTGGAATCAATGCCCGATATACACATACCGCACTTTCAATACGATGCTTATGCAATGCAGCACAACAGGTTAACAAAGTTGACACGCATCAAATTATCGAATTTCAGATCAACGACCCTGTCCTGCACATAGTAAACTCGATAGTTTTACAAAAACCTGATATTATTCTGTTTTCTGTTTATATTTGGAATAGAAACATCATTGAACAGCTACTACCTGATGTTCATGCACTGCTCACGGAAGCAAAAATTATTTTAGGCGGCCCTGAGGTTTATGGGGCAGAAATCGAGTTGCGAAGTAAATTTCCATTTGTAGCTGCATGTGTTTCCGGTTACGGTGAAACGGTAATAAAAACATGGGCAGGAGCACAATGGAAGAGCATTGAATATAATTCAGAACTCTTCCCGGAGTGGGATCCAGCTGATTTTATCAATGCAGGTAGTGTATATACTGTTGAAGAAAAAGACATGCTCGCCAACCGTTACTTATACTATGAATCGAGCAGAGGCTGTCCATTTAACTGTGCTTACTGTTTATCGAGCAATAGCAAACAACATTTTGTCGAAAAACCAATTTCGATAGTTAAAAAAGATATTGAAGATCTCATGAAATTTAATCCAATGTTAATAAAATTTGTTGATAGATCGTTTAATGCTCATCAAGATCGTGCACACAATATTTGGGAGTATTTAGCAAAAACATACTACGACAAAAACGTTAGATTCCATTTTGAAATCATGCCATCACTTTTAACTGAAAAAGATGTTGCCTTTCTTGAATCACTTCCGCAGCATTTATTTCAGTTCGAAGCAGGTATACAGACTATTCATAGCTCAACGCGAAAGCTAATACATCGGGCGGGAGTCTGGGAAAACGAACAGGCAATGTTGAAATTATTGTTACAAAAAGTTTCTATACCGATACATATTGATATGATTGTTGGTCTTCCTGGAGAAACAAATAACGATATAGCAGCAACATTTGATGCACTTATGGATCTTGGTGCAGATCACGTGCAGGTTGGGTTTCTCAAAGTGCTCCCTGGGACTGAAATCTTTGAGAAGAAAGAACAGTATGGAATTGTTGCTATGCACAGTGCTCCCTACGAGATATACAAAACCAGTTCTCTTTCACTGCAAGAAAAAGTTCGCTGGAAACAAGTAACGCTATTGGTTGAAAGCATAGCAAATAATGCAATTGCCCCTGATATCATGCAACAGGCACGTCTTCACTATGGAAGCTGGACAGGAGTATATGACACACTGCTTGATTATATGCTCCAGGAAAATTTTGATATTCGTACAAAAAACAGGGAACGCCTCATTCCGCTTATTACTTCATGGTGGAATTTTCGATAGCAAAAAAATAAAATGTACTGTTACAACTCTAGTGGTCTTTGATTGTCTGCACACCGCTTCATAATATAATCTCGATTAAGGTTTAATAACTGAATAATTTCCCTAACCTGATCGAGTGAAAGCATGTTTTGTTCTGCATAAAGATAGATTAGTGCTCGTTCAGCAATGCAGGGGACTTTAAGCGCATTAATTGTTTCGGGTACGGGTTCAGGAACATTAATATAACAGCGTTGAATGCTTGTATAGAGTCTTGAGTCTTCGATATTTCCATTGAGTGCGGACAATTCTGCAAGGAGAGGCTGGATATTGCCCTGTGCTGCCTTTTCTCCAAGCGGTTTTAAGGTAAAATATGTATATTCTTTACCGGGCAGGTAATGATGCTTTTCGCAGCGTGTGCAATAATTAGGTTCCATAGGATCATCTTTGATTGTATCGCCGCCAATAATAATGAGCGGATCAAAATATAGAGCGGGGCATTCCTGACCATCAATTTTATAGTAGCGATAGGTGTACAGGGAATCGCGTATACAATCAGGGTGTTCACAGTAAGCAGTGAGTGGGAATACATCAGTTGCATTTTCAAGCAAGAGTCGTACTGTATTATTGAATATTTCTTTTCGGAAATTAAGTACTAATGTTGGAAGTATAAATGTAATACCTCGTTGTTCTGATTCCTGTCTAATAAGATAAGCCAGACGCTCATCATAAAAAGCTGCTTCATCGATAATAAACGTGCCTGATTGAGGATGCATTGCTAGAGCATTTTCAATTCCAAATGAGCTGTTTGCAATGGTAATATTTTCACCACAACGTACATAGCCTCCTCTATAAGCAAGTGCATCCTCAGGATAGTCAGGAAACCGTATTGTATCGTGTTGTGATCGTATAAAATGCACAATACGACGATCAGCACCCTGTGTTGTGGTTGTTTCTGCAATACGGGGACTTTTTTGCAATGCTACACGAGCATCTTTCCAAACACGTGCAGCAAATTCGGTTTTGCCTGAACCCATTGGACCAATAACTATAATTCTTCTACCTGCTCTCGTAAAATCAAAATGGTTTAATGAACTGTGTACTTCGAGAGCAGGAAAACCCAAACTCATGAGGAATCTTTCTGATGTAGAATCCGCATGTTTATTAGAAAAAATCATGATGCTATGCTCCATATTTTTTGTGATGTACTATTCTATGCCAAGCTTCTTGAGTTGTTCTTCTTCTTCTTTTGTAGCTATATACTCATAACGCCGCTGATTAGCTTTGATTAGTGTTTCTTTAAGTATATTTTGTGCAGACAGGGCACTTTTAAATTTATGTTTAATGTTGTTGTTTTCAAACTCTTTTAGGAAAAAAGCATCAAATGCTTGAATTTTCCTTAACTCAACCTGCAATGCCTCAATAAGTTTTACAAGAAAACTGAGAACTTGTTCATCCGAAGACGCTTTTACTTTTCGTGCAAGTGTCGATTTGTTATCAGCAAGTGCTGTCAATTTTTTATAAATTGTCTCCAGTTCATTGATAAAAGCATCATAATTAACAGGTTCTATTTTTATTTTATTGGTGAGAGGATCAAGAAATTCAAGCTCATATATATGTTCGCCTGATTTTCTAGAAAGGAACTGTTTTATTGATTCTATAAGTTTTGAAAAAAAGCTATTGTGTATCGTGATAAGAATAGCATGGTTGTATTTCAAGATTTCAATGATAGTTTCTAATGAAAAACTTGCTCCTGCTAAAGTGTTAATGGCATCATTGAGAATAATTCTATAATTAACGTCTTTTTTCTTTTTTTCTTCTATATTTTCAGCTTTAAGCTTTTTAATTAGTTTATCAAAATCATCAGGTTTAAAATTGACAATTTCATCAAATGCTTCAGTAATATACGCATCAATTATTGGTTCATTGAGGCTTTGTATAACAGCTTTAGTTTCTTTAATAATTTCATTTTTACGAAGCTGAAGTTTCTCAAGTCCAGAACTATGGTTTTTGTAGATAATTTTTTTAATAAATGTTTTATACCGTTCTTTTTGAACAAATTCTATTTCTTGCAGGATGGCAAGGATTTTTTCCGATGAGTTCTTTAAGATAGACAAAATCTGATTGTTTAACTCTGATAATATAGTATTGGAAGATCGAAGCAGTACCGATAAGTATTCAGCTAGCACTCTTGTGTTTATATTTGCTGAATTGGTACTAAGTTTAATAAAATCAAAATACGATACAAGATGCCTCAATTCATTAATATTTTTAAAATTGAGTGCATCAGAAGTAAATGGAAAATAATTGAATACATAATCAAGATACGCTTCATAGAGATATAGGCGATTGCTCATTTCTTCAGCTTTATTTGTTTCGGTAAAAGCTGTTTCTGGTGGCCTTCCAAGTTTTGTAATTGAAGTTTCATATTTATATGGATTTTCTGTAATAATTGCCTTTTCTATAAGCCGTTTTCTCAAGGTTTGAAATCCGGATAGCAATGCCTCAAAGTTTTTTTTGAGCTCTTTAAGCTCTTTTGCTTCAATAGCTGAAAGTCTTGTGATTATTGTCTGTTCCAGTATATTCAACGTTTCGGAAATGTCAGGCATATGTTTATTGTACTTGAGAATCAGTATAACTGCAAGTATGAGCCAGCAATTTTTCTGCATGCACCACGCAAAATTATATGTTTATTATTATATGAAAATTTTAAACATTATTTTTACCTGCATCCTTGTATGTATAACACAAGGATGTTTCTTTATGACGTTTCCAATAGAGGAGCCAATAACTATTTCTCGTATGCCAGAATACTGGGCTGGAGCAGAAACATTTTATCTTACAAGTATGAATAATGCAGTAAAGAGTGAGCGTACTGTCTTGCCTGGAACACATGTTACGGTATTGCAAAACCCGGGTTCATATATGGCTATCACGCTTTCCGCGCAGTTCCAGACAGGAAAAACGTTGCCAATTGGCACACTGCTTCCCTGGCTTAAAACTGAAAATGGAATACTTCTTGACAGGGAAGGAGGATTTTGTGCGCTGCTTGCTGAACTTTTATGGAAACAGGGGTACAATATAGGAAATTTTAATTGGAAACGATTATATGCATTGCTCAAAACGGTTCGGAGCTCTATCTGGAATCTCAATCAACAGGAACTTGCTCGCGCTATTATTGAAAACAGATTTCGTTCTGACATGGTGACAAAAAAGCATGCTACCTTTACACTTTCCTTACCTGCATTTACTGAAACGTTTTATCCTCGAGACCCATTTTCCCCGGTAATACATGGAGGTGAACAGGAGATAATCTCATTGAGTGCAGGTGAACACATCTGGTTTAGCAAAAACAGTTTGCTTATTATTACTGTTGATATAAAAGGTAGATACACAATTTATTACTAATCCCCATATAGAATCATGCTTTGTGCAACAATGAGCACATCAATCAGGAACTAGCTGGCTGCGTAGGTATGCAAATGGTAAATATGGCTCCCTTACCGGTATTGTTGCGGACGGATACTGAGCCTCGGTGTATTGTTACAATATGTTTTACTATAGAGAGACCCAGACCGGTTCCTCCTGTTTCCCTGCTTCGCGCTTTATCAATTCGGTAAAAGCGTTCAAAAATTCTTTGAGCATGTTCTTCAGGTATGCCAGGACCTTCATCAATAACATTGATAATAATAAACGAATTTTGTTCATAGGCTTCAATAGTTATAGTGCCAGACGTGTACTTTATTGCATTATCAATAAGATTGATAAGCGCCTGTTCCATAAGTTCTGGGTTGCAGGTAAGTGTAAGTTCTTGAGGGCATGAAACGATAATAGTTCGTTCTGTGCTTATAGAGGATCGCGCATCGTCAATGAGTGCGCAAACTGCTACAGTTTCCATATTTATTGCACGATGTGATGAAGCATCAAGTCGTGATAGCATAAGTAGATCTTCGATAATAGCATTCATTCTGTCAGCATGGCGATGAATAATTGCAATTTTTGCTGCTACATCTTTATTGTTCAGGATACTATCTTCAAGGAGCGCTTCTGCATAACCTTTGATGAGCGTAATTGGTGTTCGAAGCTCATGCGATACATTTGCTACAAAATCTTTTCGCATATCTTCAAGGTACCTGATTTTGGTAATATCAGTAATTGCAAGAATAATTCCTGTATTATCAGCATTAAGCGGAGAACAGCGCACGAGTAGTTTAAGTTTTATCACTCCATATAGGGTTATTTCCTGCTCTGCTGGTGTTTGTGATTCAAAACAATCGAGTGCTGCTTTATGAATATCGAGGCTTGCAGTAAAATCGATCAGGTTTTGAGGATAGTTCTGGAAAGGCTGATTAAAAAGTCTGCATGCAGCTGGATTTGCAAGGGTTATATTTAAGGTGCTATCTGTAACTAAGATAGCTTCATTGATATTTTCCAGAATAGCCCCAAGCTCTTTCGTTTCATTATTTAATGCTTTTAGTGTCGATTCAAGTTTTTCACTCATTGTATTAAGGCTATGTATCGATTCTGCAAAATCATCGGTAGCTTTAATGTGGATACGGTATGAAAGATTTCCATTCTCCCATGCTTTGCTAGCATACATTAGCGCATTGATTGGCTGTATGACCGATGAATTATAAAAAAATAAAACCGCTGAAACTGCAGCAATCAATAAGCATAAAATTATAACACCCAGTTGCATATAAGGTTTAAGCAGACTGCTAATTTCACTTACTGGAATAGCAAGCCTTACTATATAATTTTTAACAGGAAAAGCATGGTAGAGCATATACGTCTGAAGAGTTTCAGAAAATCGGACAGAATTATATTCGAGCCCAGAAAGTGCAGCAGCTATTTCCGGTCTACTAGCATGGTTTTCCATTTTTGCTGGATCATAATGTGAATCAAAAATAACAGTTCCGTCGCGTTTGATAATTGTTAAGCGCATGTCGGTATCAGAAATCTCTGTTTTAGGAATGTTTGTCAGATTTTCAATATCGATATAGGAAATGAATTTCGAAGCATTTTCCAATACGGTTGTATGAATTTTCATATTAGCTGAACGGAGCATGAGAAGAGAACTCATGGCAGCAATGCTCATGCTGATAATAACAATTCCGAGAAGCACGAACATCATTCGTGTTGTATATCGTAGTTTTTTCATTTGCTTTCCTTAAGACGGTAACCAATACCGCGTATTGTTTCCAGTGGAAAGAGATCACCAAGTTTTTTTCGGATTGCAGTAACATGCACATCAATAGTGCGATCGGTTACGGGATAATCCTCACCCTTAATTGCAGTAATGATTTGTGTGCGGGTGAATACTCTACCTGGTTGTTCCAGAAAAAGGCAGAGCATTGCAAATTCTGTAGCTGAAAAGGTTACTGGTACTGTATCTGCTGTGACTGAGAATTTAGAACGGTCTACTTCGATTTTACCATAATGCAATACTACAGGCTGTTTTTCAGGTTCTAATGTATGACGGAGAAAGCGCCGTATGCGTGCTGTAAGAACCTTAAAGCTGAACGGTTTAGTTACATAGTCATCAGCTCCTAACTCCAATGCTGTTACTATGTCCGTTTCATCGGAACGTGCTGTTAACATGATTACCGGAATAGTTTTTAGTTCCGATGACGATTTGAGAGTTCTGAGAATATCAAAGCCATTCTTATTGGGGAGCATGATATCGAGTAATATAAGATCAGGTTTTTTTAATTTACACATGGTAAGTCCATCTTCTCCAGTAAAAGCTTGAAAAACAGCGAACTGCTCACCATTAAGCCGTTCTTTGAGTAAAGCTTGAATATCGTTATCGTCTTCAATAATTAAGATCCGTTCATGTGCCATGTAATCCTCACTAATCTAATAGTACTATAGTGTATGTAAATTTTCTATTATGCATTAAGCTCTTTATGCTCTCCTGTAATAATAAAAACTATTGCTTCAGTGATGTTTGTTACATGATCACCAAGCCGTTCGAGATAGGTACTGGTTTGTATGAGCTTAAACGCCTGTCCTGCACGTGCAGGGTTATCGACCATGAGGCTGAGAATTTCGTTTAAGAATGCCTTGTGATCTCTGTCAATTACGTCATCTTTTTCTGCAGAAGCTACTGCCAGCGATTCATTCTGATTAAGGTATGCTTTAATAGCTTCATCTAGCATGGTTTCACACGTTTGTGACATGCGTATCAACCTGTCGAGCGGACGGGGAAAAGGATCCTCAGCTAATATTTTTGATGCTTTTGCAAAATGTACAGCATAGTCACCAATGCGCTCAAGGTTATCAAGAATTTTAATAAGTGCAACCATTTCTCGTAAATCTCTAGCAGCAGGCTGTTGTGTTGCGATGAGCATAGTCACACTGTCTTCGATTGAAAGCTGCAGAGCATCAATCTCAAGATCGGTTCTCTTTATCTCAGATATTAATGAAGGATCAGAGTTGATAACACATTCCCGTGCTTTTCTAAGGTTTTCTACTATCAATAGTGACATTGAAAGTACCTGTGACCGAATTGAATCAAGTTCCTGTGCTAAATGTTGTCTTGTCATTGTACTGCCTTTCTTTTATATAGAATGTACTGTTTGTGTTCATTCATTTGATTATCCAAAACGTCCGGATATGTAGCTTTCTGTACGCTCATCAGTAGGGTTAAAAAATATTTTCTTTGTTTCATTGTATTCAACTAAATCTCCTGTAAGCATAAACGCAGTATAATCGGAAATGCGGCCAGCCTGCTGCATGTTATGTGTTACAATTATAATTGTAAAGAATTTTTTTAATTCTTCAAGGAGACTCTCGATTTTTGCGGTGGATATTGGATCGAGGGCACTTGTCGGTTCATCGAGAAGCAGTATGTCGGGTTTAAGTGCAATAGCTCGTGCTATGCAGAGGCGTTGCTGCTGTCCGCCGGATAACGCAAACGCAGATTTATGAAGTTTGTCTTTTACTTCATCCCAGAGTGCAGCCTGTCGCAATGATTCTTCTACCAGCTGATCAAGATTTCCTTTGTAGCCATTTATTTTTGCACCCCATGCAATATTCTGGTAAATCGATTTTGCGAATGGATTGGGTTTCTGGAATACCATGCCGATATGTCTTCGAAGGAGCACCGGATCAAGATTTTTATCATAAATATCATTGTCATGATAGTAAATATTGCCAGTTACATGGCAGTCTGGAATGAGATCGTTCATTCTGTTAATTGACCGTAACAATGTGCTTTTCCCGCAGCCAGATGGTCCAATAATTGCTGTAATAGCATGGTTTTTAATTCCCATCGAAACAGATTTTACTGCTTCGTTGGCACCATACCAGATGCTCGTGTTCTTAAAACGTAATACTGGATCAGGGATTTCAAGAATGAGTGAAGTATTCTGATTGACAACTGAAGGTGCAGTAGTTTCATTCATCGATATGCTTCCTTTCGTGCATTGATTCGGTTCCTTAAAACAATTGCTGTACCATTAAGGATAATCATAAGAATCATTAAGATAACAATAGCACCGGCAGCAAGATTGTGAAATTCTTTTTGAGGTCTGCTGGTCCATTGATAAATTTGAATTGGTAATGTTGTGAATTTGGAAAATAATGATGTTGGATCCTGCGATATAAAAGTGGAGGCTCCAATAATAATGAGAGGTGCAGTCTCGCCGAGTACACGTGCCATAGCAAATATTGCTCCTGTTAAAATTCTATCAAAACATGCAGGCAAAACGTGATGAAATATGGTATCTAATTTAGTGGCACCAACTGCAATACTCGCATGTCTGAGGCTTCCAGGTACGGCACGTATGGCTTCCCGAGTATTAACAATAATGACAGGCAAAATGAGAATACCAAGTGTAAGCCCTGCAGAGAGTATTGTTCTGCCATTTTTAACTTCATCACTTGCTGCGTTAAACAGTGCGCCGGAAGTAATTGGTTCCAGAAAGCGAACAAATACTGCAAGTCCGAGCATACCATAAATAATTGATGGAACGCCTGCCAGGTTATAAATATTGAGCGTTAAAATTGTATTAAGTTTGCTTTTAGGGTTTAGATATTCTTCCATCCATACTGATGCAGCAATGCCCAGTGGTATTGAAAAAATAATTGCAATGAGTACAGTAAAAACACTGCCTAAAAGCGCAGTACGTATCCCCGTTTCAAGTGCATTATCGCTTTGCGGATTAAGAAGCATATCGCGCGATATCCAGGATCTAAACATGAGGACAGAGCCTTCTGGAGCTTCATCAAATTCTTGCTGAATTGCTTTTCTAGCAAACATAGAGGCTACGAGTGAATATGATTTATATATTGACGGATTGAGAATTTCTCTTTCGATAATTGTTATGAGTTCACTTTTATCACGGTTTTCAAATGGTTTTTCTCTTTCAAGTGCCCGAAAACGCCTTCCTGGAAGATTTTCTTCTAAAAACAGTCTGAGTTCTTGAGTTGATAATTCGGTATAGTGTTTGTTTTCATAGGTAAGCGATTGGGGAGGTGTTTCATATTCAATGATTACGAAACCAAATGTATCATTGAGTATATTAAACAATAATGCTGTAAGAAACAAAAATGAGGTAATAATTGCTATAAAAAATATAACGTTCCATGTTTTGGATTTTTGATGCCTTACGTTAAGCGCCGGATCAAATTTTGCTATAGTGCTCATTCATAGTGCTCCATATATCGCTTTGATATGCTTCTTCCAAGAAGGTTTAAGAAAAATGTTATAAAAAATAAAAAGAGAGCGATTGCAAATAAACTCTGGTAATCAATGGAATCGTAGGGGAGATCACCGCCAGCTATGCGAGCCATGTGACCTGTCATGGTTTCTGCTGACTTAAATGGGTTAAGTGTAAAAGCCGGTCCTGCCCCTGCAGCAATCGCAACAATCATTGTTTCTCCAAATGCTCGTGATAGTGCAAGGAGTATGGTGGCAATAATACCAGAGAGCGCAGATGGAACAACGATACCAAGTGTTACTTCGAGTTTAGTTGCACCGACAGCATATGCAGCTTCGCGAAGGTGCCGTGGAACTGCAGAGAGAGCTTCTTCTATTAGCGAAGCAACGAGTGGTACAAGGAGAATACCAATTGCAATACCGGCTGATGCAGTATTATATACTGATACTGCTTTGCCAAAAACAAGCTGCAAAAAAGGCGTAATAAAATTTAAAGCAAAATAACCAAAAACTACAGTGGGTATTCCTGCAAGAATTTCAAGCACAGGTTTTATTTTCCTTTTAATAGTATTAGAAGCATATTCTGCAAGAAATACTGCGGTAAAAAAGCCTATTGGCAGTGCTACAAGCATTCCAAACAAACTTGTGGTAATAGTGGCATTTAAGAGCGGCCATATTCCAAATTTTTCAATATGTGGTTGCCATTCAAAAGTCGTAAAAAATTGTCTGAGCGAAACATGTTTAAAAAAAATAATAGATTCTTCGCCAAGTATAAAAACGATTGCTATGGTAACACCGATTGTTATAATTCCTGTAGCTGCAAGTATCGTTTCAATCGTCCGATTGACAGGATGTATTCTTTTACAGAGTTTAGGGTCCACAGCATTAGTCTGTTTCATTGTATATTTCCTTAGCAGTAATGATGAGCACTGCCTTCAAGCAGTGCTCTCCGTACTCATTTTTTAGTGTGAGTGTTAATATCTGCCTTTGACTGCATCAAGCCAGTTTTGTTTTGCCTGTTTAAGTGCGCTCGCCGGAGCAGGGAAGTATCCTACTTTTTTGATTACATCATTGACGTAGGTGAGGTAATACAGGATAAAGGCAGCGACCTGAGGTTTTTCGTTCATAATTTTTGCGTCGCTATAGAGGAAGAGTGGTCGTGCCAGAGGGTAGGTGCCATTATCAACAGTAGTCTGACCGGGTGCTACACCTTCAATGGAAAGAGCCTTGAGTGATTTTTGATTTTCTGTATAGTACGCAAATCCAAAGAAACCGATAGCATACGGGTCATTTTCAATGCCACGGACAAGCACGTTATCATCTTCAGAAAGCTGAAGATTTTTTGCAGCAAGGAGAGGATCTGCTTTTTTATTGAATACATGTTCCACAAAGTAACTAAACGTGCCAGAGTCAGTGCCAGGAATAAAGCGCTTAATGGGCTGTGCGGGCCATTTTGGATTGACATCTGACCATTTTTCCGCAGTTGAGAAAATTTTTGCGAGTTCCTGTACCGTTGCATTTGCAATAAATGTGTTCTTTTTGCTGACAACAACCGCAAGTGCATCGGTGCCAACGCGGAACTCGATGGGATTTCTGCCAATTGCTCTGGCTGCATCAATTTGTGACTGTTTAATTTGAACGGAAGCATTAGAAATATCGGTTTCGCCAGTTTTGCAGAATCTATCAAACCCAGCACCTGAGCCAATAGAGTCAATTGTGATTAGTCCAGTGAACCCATCTTTTTTGAACATAGAAGCAATTGCTTCTGAAAGTGGGTAAACCGTTGAGCTTCCAGCAGTAACTATGGTGCCAGTTACTTTTGAAGGATCAATCCCGGGAAGCATTTTGTCTTTGTCATCACTTTTTGCAGTGATAAACGCAAATTTTGCCTGAGCAAATAGCAAAGTAAGTGCAATGATGGAAAACAGAACAAGTATTGTCCTTTTCTTCATAATAGAATCCTCCTTACAGTTTTAAGACAGATTCGTTCATGCGCAAGGTATTCTGTTATTTTGAGTGTAAGCACGAAGATGCATACATTCTGAATAATCTTGCTGCTCGATTCGTTTTCTGTCTGTTCCGCATTTTACGGAATCATGTGATGATAGTAGGAGAACTCTGTGAAAACAGTATGCAGAAATTGTTAAAATTGTGTTAAATTATTCAAGAAGATTTTTAATGTCAGCAACGGAGTTAATTTTATATGTTTCCATGTACTGCCATATTCCCTGGATAATCTCATGTGCTGCATTTGGGTTACTAAAAAGTACGGTACCAATTTGAATAGCATCAGCACCTGCAAGAAGGTACTGGAGCGCATCATCGGTGCACGTTATGCCTCCTAACCCAATGACAGGAATTGAGATAGCCCGTCTTATTTTATAGACTGCTGCAACACCAACGGGGCGTATCGCAGGGCCTGAGAGTCCACCAGTTTTCATTGCAAGAACTGGTTTTCGTTTTTTAACATCAATTACCATTCCAACAAGTGTGTTGATTGCTGATACAGCATGAGCACCTCCTGCTTCTGCAGCGCGAGCTATTTCGGTAATATCGGTGACATTAGGGCTCAGTTTAATTATGAGCGGGCGGCAGGAATCCTTTCGCATTGCTGCACCCTGTTCGATTATTGAACGGAGCTGTGCAGTAAGTTTTTCGACTATTCCGGGATCGGTGCCAAACGCGAGACCACCGTGCGAAACGTTGGGACAGCTAATATTGATTTCATAGCCATGTATCCCGGTTTGTGTTTCAAGTGTTTCAACCACCTTACAGTAATCTTCCTGAGTTTTCCCAGCAACATTTACTATAACACTGCATCCCATCCGTTGCAGTTCAGGAAGCTTGTTACTGATAAAGTACGAAAGTCCGGGATTTGCAAGCCCGATCGAATTGAGCATACCCGAAGGTGTTTCTGCGAGACGGGGTACTGGATTTCCTCCTCGCGGTTCTGGTGTTACCGCTTTTGTGTAGAGAGCTCCGAGTTCATGAACATCAATGAGTTTTTCATATTCAGAGCCATAGCCAAATGTACCACTTGCTGCACCAACCGGGTTTTTCATAGTGAGTGAACCAATAGTAACTGTTAAGTTCATACGAGTTTCTCCCAATCTACAGTGAGTCCATTAAAAACTGGACCATCTGCGCAGGCTCGCTGGTACGTGCCATCGGTCATTGGTACTGCACAACCCATGCAAGCACCGATACCGCATGCCATCCATTGTTCGACTGATGCTTCGTAAGGAAGCGCAAGTGATGATGCATAGCGTGCAAGTGCCGCAAGCATGGGGGAAGGTCCACATGCATAGATAACTTTAGGGAGTGCATCAGATAGTGACAGTATACAATCCAGTACAGTGCCCTTAAAACCTGTTGAACCATCATCGGTGCAGAACAGCGTACCAGCTGGAAAATCTAATTTTGGTATTAAACTCTGCGTGCGAAATCCTGCAATGAGGAGAGGTGCTTCGCAGAGACCCTGGTTACTGCGCGCAAGTAATACATTTGCGAAAAAGAGCATTGGTCCGAGTCCTATACCGCCTGCTACAAGAAGCGGACGAACACCACGTTGCGGAAAAGAGAATGCTTTTCCGAGCGGTCCTAAAATGTCAAGTGTGTCCCCGCTTGCAAGGCCTGCAAGCCAGTGTGTACCATTTCCTCGTTTTTCAATGAGCGCTGAAGCTGTTCCCTGTTTCGGATTCCATCCGGAAAAAGCAAATGGGCGTCTGAGAACAGGTCCAAAAGCACCATCGATTTTTACAGTAAAAAACATACCTGGCTGTGGCTCACTATCAAAATTACTATAATCAAAGACTAGCTCAAAATACTGATCACTTACGCTGCGGTTTTCGATTATATTGGCGATTTGTATATTCATAGAGCTACTCTAGCATGGTGGTAGGAACGTATGCAAGAAACTGCTTGCATGTATAGTCGACATACACACAGCAGTGCTTAAACTGAGTTGATTTTATTGTAAAAGTATAGGATACTCTCAGTATAAATCACAAGAAGGAGATACTATGAAAATCAAAATTTCTGTTCTGCTACTCATGGTAGCACTCGTGTTTACTGCCTGTGCAGTATCTGGACCTGAAGCAAATGCTAAAAAGTTTATTATTGCAATTAATGCAATGAATTGGGATGATGCCATGAAACTTAGTACCACAGAAGGCGCACAGGTTCTGCAGACACTCAAGGGTCTTATGGGTATGATGAGTCAGGAACAGATCAATCAGAGTAAAAAAAATCTGAAAAGTTCAGATATAACTATTGTTTCATCAAAAGTAGACGGCGATACAGCAACAATTGTGTATAAACTCAAAGGTGAGGATAATGAAAATACACTCAATATGAAAAAAGTTGATGGACAGTGGAAAGCTAATTATTCAAAAAATTTCTAAAAAGTATCTGCAAGCAGAAAAATCAACGTTCACTGTATATGCCATAGCAGCGTGTGCTGTTATGGCATTGCTATTTTATCAGAGCTTGCATGCTGCAATACTGAAACCACGCTCACAAATCCATGAGACACTAAACCAAACAGAACTCGAAGCGCTGCAGGATGGCGATATAATTCTTATTCAGGGTATTCTTGGTTCTGCAGATATTATTATGAATATATGTGCTGAAACAGTTCCCCTTTCTCATGTTGGCATTATTGTAAATAAAAATAATACCATTTTTGTTATTCACACTGTCAATAATACACTTTCCGGAATTGATGGCATGCAGATGCATGAAATACATGCGTTTATTGAACGCGCACGCCCTCATAGCCTTATTGTTGTGCGCCCCTTATGGGAAACTACAACACAGCGTGCAAAAGCATTAGAATATGTTCAGCAAAAGCTCGAGAGGAGAGTACCTTTCGATAATGCTTTTAATTTTTTTGATGATTCAGCACTGTATTGTACGGAGTTACTGGCACATGCACTCGATTGTGCAGGTTTTTGGAACAGTTTGCAAACTGGCGTTTTTATAAAATCGATATTTGTTTTTTCCAATTTTTTAAATCCTCAATACTACCTTCCTGTGTTGTCACATCATCCAAAATTTCCGTTACAAAAAAATTTTTATTAAAAATTTGACTATATAGTAAAATGTATATATATTAACAGTAACAAAACAACACATGGAGGGATGTATGCCTGAACAAATGAATCTGACAATGTTTAAAGAAAAAGTTTTTGACTATGAACAAGAAAAGGAATGGAAATTCAAGGGTGATCGTCCAGCGATTATTGACTTTTATGCTGATTGGTGTGGACCCTGTCGAATGGTAGGACCTGTGCTTGAAAAAATTGGTACAAAATATAGTGGGAAGCTCGATGTCTACAAGGTAGATACAGATGTTGAACAGGAATTAGCAGGTATGTTTGGTGTACAAAGCATACCAACGCTTGTTTTTATTCCCAAAGATGGAAATCCCATGGTTTCTGTTGGTGCGCTGCCTGAAAAAGAAATAGACAGAATCGTAAAAGAAGAACTAAATGTAAGCTAATTACTGTATAGCTACGGTCATGATACTGTATACTGCACAATAGCATGTATGCAGTGTAATAAAAAGACATGCCCTCTCACTGGGGGGCATGTCTTTTGTATTTATATGTTTTAATACCAATTCACAATTTTGGTGACACGAGCATTTTATTGAATTGACTCCATAATTACAGAGTTAATTCGTTCTTTTATTGCGTTTGCCTGTTGCATGAGCTCACTTGTTTTGGTACGCATTGATGAAACAAATTCAGTATCGGTAATAGTACCGAGATTGATGAGTACATTATAGCAAGCACCAAACACACCTGCATGAGCCATAAGACCGGCTACACCCGCATCGGTTATTGAATTTTTATTTCCTTTAAGTGCAAGCTCAGCCAGTTTCAGTGCTTCTAAACAGAGCGAGGCTGTTTCAAGGGGAACCAGTGCCGCGGCTTTATAACCATCCTGAAGTGCCTTCTCCCGAGCAGCTTTTTCTGCTTCGGTAGCTTTAGGAAGTTTCATTGCTTCCATTACCGCATTGAAGGCATTTGTATCTGCATCAACAGCATGTGCAAGTGCATCTTTTACACTCTGTGCTTGTTCTGCCATATTAGAGAGTTCTTGAGATACAGCTTCATAACCCTTTTTGCCTACTGTGAGGTTTGCAACCATTGCTGCAAGAGCTGCTCCCAATGAGCCTGCAAGCGCAGCAACAGATCCTCCTCCTGGAGCTGGAGAATCAGCGGAAACTTCATCAACAAAGCCAAAAACTGTTTTACTCATGAGCGGAGCAGGTTCTGCTACTGCATATTCAATTATTTTTTTATTACTTTCGAATGGTGCAACAGAATCAAGACCCAATGTTTGTACTGCGGTTTGAATAAGCTCTTGTTCTGGCGCACCTTTACTTTTTCCTGCAAGCGTTGCATAGTACTTGCCAGCATCCACAAGTGGTGCTTTAGGCACAAGTCCTACAATTTCACTCCCTGTTACACGCAATCCTAATTTTTCAGCCTCTTCTTTGACGGTTTCAAAGACTGTATGGAGTGGTGTTTCTTTGTAATTTGTTAAATTGATAGATACTTGTGCGCATTTATATGCATCGATATACCATCCTATTGCACGCACATTTTTAAGTCTTCCTGGAACTTTAACCGTGTTACCAGAGGCATCTTTGATTATATTCCCATTTGAATCACGAGCTGCTTTGCCTCCCTCTCGTATTGCAAGCGCAACTTCATTTGCAAGCTTTTTATCACGGGTGTTAAGATTCACATTGTATGCAATTAAGAATTCTCGTGCGCCTACAACAGTGCCTCCCCAACGTGGTACAAACTGAGCTGGACCAAAATCCGGTTTCCATTCTGGCTTCTGGAGCTTTTCTGCTAGTGCTTCGTATTCGCCTGCACGAATATCCGCAAGGCTTTTTCTTGAAGGACTTGTAGCAGCATATTCATATAAATAAACAGGCACCTCAAGTTCATGAGCAATTCTTTTTCCTACACTACGTGACAATTCCACACATTCTTCCATAGTTATTCCAGAGACAGGAATAAAAGGACAAACATCAAGTGCTCCCATGCGAGGGTGAGCTCCGGTATGGACCTGCATATCAATTAATTCATATGCACATTTTGCTGATTGTACCGCAGCTTCAGCTACTGCTTCAGGTGTACCGACAAATGTATATACCGTTCGGTTTGTATCTGCACCAGGATCGACATCAAGCAGAGTTACGCCCTGTACTGATGTTATCGCCCGGGCAATTGCATCGATTATAGATTTATTTCTTCCTTCACTAAAATTTGGGACACATTCAACGAGCTTTCTCATTGTTCCTCCTCACTGTTACTAACTATAGCATGCGGTACTACACTTAGTATATAAAACTGATATTGCAATAATTGAAATAACGTCTCTACAATCTTCATGACACGCTGCAAAACTAACAAATAGCTGGCATGCACTTTTTGACACTGGAATCTTTTTCGCGTAAATGCATCATCACAAGTTTTTATCAGAAACTTTCACTTGAAAAGAAAAACATTATTGTATACTATGAAGTAATGCCATGTATGGTGGCATGGGGCTCCGTGGTTTTACCTCCTTTTTTCCACGGGGCTTTTTTATTGACAGAATATAATAAAACTATGATATAGTATAATTAAAGTTACGAGTGTATTAAGTAAGGAAAAATTATGCCTAAATATAAACTATTGCCTAACCCATCGGTTCGAAGACTTCCGCTCTATCTTACACTTGCGCAACAAGCTGATACTGAAGGAGTGTCTCTCATATCCGCAACTGTCCTTGCAGAAGCATTAGACCTTGATGCTATTCAAGTTCGAAAAGATATAGCAATTACTGGTATTGTTGGTAAACCAAAACTAGGGTATAGGGTTAAAGATTTAATAACCGCAATTGAAAACTTTCTCAATTGGAACAATGAACATAAAGCAATTGTTGTTGGTGCTGGTAATCTTGGCAGTGCACTCCTGGGATATCAGGGTTTTAAAAACCATGGTCTTCATTTTGTTGCAGCATTTGATATTGATGAAACAATAATCAATAAAAGCATTCATGACATACCAATTTTCCATATCTATACATTACAAAGTTTTATTAAATCATATCCAGATGTAGCAATTGCAGTACTTGCTGTCCCACCTTTTGCGGCACAGTCATGTGCAGAACTACTGGAAAAAGCTGGTATCAAATCGATTTGGAATTTTACAACAGTTCGGTTAAAAGTTTCAGGAGACATTACTGTTCAGAATGAGGACCTTTTATCAGGCTATGCACTCCTGAGTGCTTGCATGCGAACAAGAAAAGAAAATCACCAAAAGTAGAAAATTGCGCATTAGGTGCATATATTGACATTTAGTCCTTTGCTTTGTATTTTTTTGAAAGCATAGGAGGTTTTTATGAAATTCCCATCTTCATGGGTGCGTTCACTGCTCATTGTCTGTTTTGTTCTGATCATACCAGCTGTAGTATGTGCTAGTAATGAAGATCTTAATCAAGAACAAGCAAATATTGTTATACAGCTTGCTGTTTTACTCTTTATGGTTCGGCTTGGCAATACTGCTGCTCAAAAATTGCACCTTCCGTCAGTATTAGGGGAGCTACTTGCAGGTGTGGTAATTGGGCCCTATGCATTAGGTAAAATCGCGCTTCCTGGTTTTCCGCATGGTTTGTTCCCGTTAATTCCTGATGCCGCAATTCCTGTTAGCACAGAACTGTATACCTTTTCTACTGTAGCTTCAATTGTCTTACTCTTTATGTCTGGTCTTGAAACTGATATTGGTATGTTTCTCAAGTATTCCATTACTGGAACGATCGTAGGGCTTGGAGGAATTATCTTTGCATTTGCTGGAGGTGCTGTCTTAGGCATGATCATGAATGGCAAATCAATTATGGATCCTCAAAATCTGTTTCTTGGCATAATGGGAACTGCAACCAGTGTTGGAATAACTGCACGTATTTTGTCAGAAAAAAAGAAAATGGATAGCCCGGAAGGAGTCACAATTCTTGCTGCAGCTGTATTTGATGATGTTTTTGGTATAATACTCCTCGCAGTTGTGGTAGGCATTGCTTCACTTTCTCAAAAAAGCGCTGGTGCAGGAATTGATTGGGGTAAAATTGGACTCATAGCGCTGAGAGCATTTGGTATCTGGCTTATTATCACATTGCTCGGCATTATTTTTTCAAAAAAACTTGCAAAGCTCTTAAAACGTTTTAAGAGCATATCAATTTTTTCTATACTCGCATTAGGTCTTGCACTGTTATTGGGTGGTTTCTTTGAAAAAGAGGGACTCGCAATGATTATTGGTGCGTATATTGTTGGTCTTTCTCTTTCAAATACCGATATCAGCCATGTCATTGAGGAACGGCTTCATATCATTTACGAGTTCATTGTACCGCTATTTTTTGCTGTAATGGGTATGATACTTGATGTTTCCATTTTTTTAAAACCAGAAGTACTTATTGGCGGCTTTATTTTTTCTGTAGTTGCTATACTTACGAAAATAGTAGGATGTTCAGTGCCTTCACTCTTTACCGGTTTTACGCCAATGGGGGCTCTCCGGGTTGGAGTAGGCATGGTACCGCGTGGCGAAGTTGCTCTTATCATCGCAGGTATTGGTGCTTCGAGCGGAATTCTTTCCAATGAGCTTTTTGGTATGGCAATTATGATGACGTTTATTACCACCATTGCTGCACCAGCATTACTGAACAAACTGCTCGCTATTCCCAAAAAATCGCTCAAAAAAGAGGCAGAAGATACAACCAGCAACGAATTAGTATATACATTTCCTTCAGAAGAAGTTGCAGTGCTTATTGCAGAAAATATCAGTCGTCAGCTTGAGGAAAGCCACTATTTTGTAAGATTTTTTGATGTTGATAATGAAATAGCGCAGGCAAGAAAAGAAAATATAACATTCTCATTTTATGTGAAAAATGAAAATCTTATCTTTGAAGCCAAACAGTCTATTTTACATCTTGTAAATACCATTGTAGTAGAAGCAGTTGCAAACTTAACTGAACATCTCCAAAAAATCAAAAAAGATTTCAATCCACAAACCTTCATCTACCATACCGATACTACTGCAGCACCAGAAGTATATACAGAAACTGAGTTTCCTGCATGCGATACACATTGCGTGATAATGAATATGAAGCCAAAACCAAAACAGGAAATTATTTATGAATTGGTAGATTTACTCTATAAAAATAATAAGATAAAAGATCGTGAAGCAGTATACCATGCAGTCCTTGATCGGGAAAATTCAATGACTACTGGTCTTCAGGATGGGATTGCAATACCTCATGCTAAAACAGATGCGATCGATACGCTCTGCGCTGCTGTCGGTATTGTTCCTGAAGGTACTGACTTTAATTCTCTTGATGGAAAACCAGCACAGATTATCATACTGTCTGTTGCTCCAAAATCGGATCCTGGTTCTCATCTTGAGTTTCTGTCTTCAATATCGTCAGTGCTTCAAAAAGAAAAAAATAGAAAACGGCTGCTCGCTGCTCAGTATCCAAAGGATATACTTGATATTCTTACTGGAAACTCATAATGATACAGTTGCCTGTTGTTGAGGAAAAAAGATACCATATTGTCCTGAATGGTTCAGAGATTGGGACTGTCTACTGTACACCGGAAGCACTTACGGAATTAGCGCTAGGGTATCTTTTTTCTCAGCGAATTATCAATGGCTACGATACAACTACTTTGTGTGAAATTGATGATGACAGTGAACTAATTTCTATCAGTATCCCTGGTCTTACTGTTGCACATTCAGGCTTTAATAAATCTTTTGAATCCAATTATGGTAATAAGTACCGTAATGCCGAATCCCCGGGAGAGCTGGGAGATACATCGCTCATATTACCACTTTCAGAGCTTAAGGCGCAGGCAGAAAGTATGTTCCGCAATGCAAAAAAATATAAGGAAACCGGAGGCATTCATTGCGCCAGGCTCGTTAGCTATGATGAAGCTGGTAAGGAAAAAGCTTCGGTGGTTTTCGAAGATGTTGGCCGCCACAATGCACTCGATAAGGTTATTGGCTGGGCTTTGCTAAACCATATTGAATTTTCTCGCTGCGCTGTGTTTAGCTCGGGACGGATTGCGTATGATATGCTTAATAAAGTGTCTCGAGCGGGAATTCCTATTTTTGTCTCTCGCAGTATACCAACAACGTTAACATTGGAACTTGCACAAAAGATAGGAATTACCCTTGTAGGGCGCATTGAGGCTCCGCAACCATTTATTTATTCTGGACAGCAGCGTATAGTTGAAATTTCAAAACAGTAAACTATTTTTTATTCTTTTTTATTATTGATTCTATAAGTATGCTCAACTCTTCCGGTTTAAACATGCCTTTTTGCAGTAGAGCAGCTGTGTTATGAATTATTTGTTCACGTTCCTTACTGTTCAATTCTTTAGCAGTAACAACAATAACAGGAATATCTTTTGTTTCTGCTTTTTTCTTTAACTCATTGAGAACCTGAATGCCATTTAATCCAGGCATCATTAAATCCAGAATAACTACTCCAGGAGGACTCGCAGTTATTGTTTCGAGTCCATGTTTTCCATCCTGTACTGTTTGTATATCCAGAGGAATTGAATCAAGAATACGCTTGATAATCTCGAGCGTATTAGGATCATCATCAATTGCCAGTACGGTTTTGCCAGGACTTGCAAGTTTATGTATTGCCTCTTTAAGTTCAGCGGGATCGATTGGTTTTGAAATATAATCAGATGCTTCTATAACAACCGCTTTATTTTCTTTTGAAAGAATTGAGCATATTACAACGGGAATATTTTTTGTTTCTGGATCTTCATGCAGAGCTTTAAGTATACTCCATCCATCAGCATGAGGCATCATAATGTCGAGGAGAACTACATCTGGTTTTATGCTTTTAACTGTCTGAAGTGAAATTCTGCTATCCTGTAAAGTTACAACATTATAGCGTCCTCCAATAAGGCTTCTGGAAAGCAGTACCCTTGATTCTTCATCGTCATCGATTATAACAACTTTTGTTTTATCAGAACTTACTGAATGGCTAATTTGAATTTGTTCGTCATAATTTTTATTAACGATAGCTTGTATTGGCAACGTAAAATAGAATGTGGAACCCTTTCCCGGTTCGCTTTCGGCATTTAATGTGCCTCCATGCATTTCAATAAAATGTCTGCTGATAGGAAGTCCTAAACCAGATCCTCGTGCGGCATCAGAACTGGATGCCTGGACAAACTCCATAAAAATTTTTTTCATATTTTCTTTTGATATACCTCTGCCTGTATCACTGACAGATACCGTTACCATGCCTGAACCTATATCAACTGTTACTGTAACTTTAATATAACCTGTTTCTGTGAATTTTATAGCATTAGAAAGCAGGTTAAGCATTACCTGTCTTAAACGTTTTGCATCCCCTCTAACTATAACATTGCTATCAGGAAAAATATAGTTCAATTCAACAGATTTTCCTGACAAGAGTGCCTGTGCTGTTTTTATAACATCATCAATTAGACTCACCAGTTCAACAGATTCTAAATTAAGTTCCATTTTGCCAGCTTCGATTTTAGCAAGATCAAGAATATCATTTATGAGTCCAAGGAGATGCCTGCCTGATTCTTCGATTCGTCCAATCAATTCAGCTTGCCCTGGATTGAGTACACCTTCGGTATTCTGGTTTAATAAATATGCAAAATTGATAATAGCATTAAGCGGGGTACGGAGTTCATGCGACATTTTTGCAAGAAAAGATGATTTCATTTTATTGGCGTCTTCTGCAACTGCAATAGCCTTCTGTTGTGCTTCGTATAACCGGGCATTTTGAATTGCAAAAGCAAGCTCTGTCCCAATAAGCATGAAAAAATCAAGGTCATGCTCATCATATAGGTTTGGTGTAGTGTAGCTCTGTATGACCATAACACCAACAAGTTCTGAACCAGCAAGAAGGGGTACTCCCATCCAGCTGACTGCAGGAACACCCATTGATATAACACCTTCTCGTTCATGAAACGCTTTATTCTCTATAGGATTTTTCATTAAAAGTGGTTTTCGTGTTTTTATTATATATCCTGTCATCCCTTTATCGGACTGTCGTGATGTTAAAGGGACGCGTTTGCCATTTTCGATGTGAATCGCAAAACTATATGTAGGAGATCCTTCGATGTAGGTTGCAATATAGAAATTTGTGACATCATAAATTTTACCTAACTCATTATATATTGTTTCGACAAGTTCCTGTTGACTATGTTTTACAGAAAGTGCTCTGCCAATTTCTTTGAGCAATGATAGTCTGAATATTCTCTGCTGAGCTTCTTCATACCCTCTTGCATTTTCTATAGCAATAACTGCAATGCCCGAAAGCAGTTCAAGGTATTCGAGGTCTTTTAGAGTAAAGCATGGTTCATGAGCATCTCTCCAGACTGCCATTACACCAATGACCATCCCGCCAGAAATTAAAGGAGCTCCCATGAGTTTTTCTCCTTCTTCAGTTTGAGGAGTTCCTGTAATTTCTATTGCACGAGAATCTTTCGTTGTATCCTGAATAATTTCTGATTTTCCATTTTGTGCAATATTCCCCAATATACCTTTACCGAATGTGAGAATCTCTTTATTTAGTTCATTAGCATATATACCTTCAGCACCAGCAGAATGTAATGTTTTTCGATCATCACTAACAAGGTATACAGCTGCAGCTGTATGAGTTAATGTTGCCTGAGCACGCTGAATAATTCGATGAATGACATCCTCAAAACATCGTGCTGTAACAAGATCTTTTACCGTTTCAAGAATAGTACTGAATGTTACTTCAGAAAAACTTCGTTCATTTAAACAAGAATTATCATCACAAATTGCATCTGTCATGCTACTACCTTTTACTGTACTCATGGAGTACTATTAGATATTTTCCTAATATTACTGTCTCTGTAATAATTGAACCTCTATACTTCCAGAGAGCTCTCTTTTAAAAATTTCTGCATCATGTACTGTTCCCACAATACTGCCATAGTGCATTGGTATAGCAACTTTGGGCTGAATGTCCAGGGCAGCTTGTGCAGCTTCATGAGCTGTCATCACATAGGTGCCAGAAACCGGTAATAATGCGATATCAATATTTGATAACTTATTCATTTCCGGGATATGATCCGTATCCCCGGCATGATAAATTCTTGTGTTATCAATGGAAATAATATAACCTAGCCAATTATTACTTTTAGGATGGAATTTTTTTCCAATATTATATGCTGGCACAGCTTCAATTGTAACGCCATGCAATTCAATTATATCACCCGGCTGCATTGTTTTTATATGGTTTATTTTATCGAGAGTATCATGCGGCCCAATTATAGTAGTATTGGTACTCATAATCATTGCAATATCATCCGGTGAAAAATGATCATAATGTGTATGTGTAATCAAAATAATATCAGCTCTATCCTTTTTTTTAAGCTGAAAGGGATCAATGTATATTTTTTTTGATCCTGTTATGCAAAATGCATCATGACCAAACCAATTGATAGAAGGTTTCATACTCACCTCCTCGTATTACTATATAGTAGTATGATCCTTAGACTTTCTTATACTATAAGCCTTTTTATTGTACATTTCAAGAAAATATGGTAAAGATAAACCAGGAAATTTAATAGAGTAGTTTTGTTTTTTTTACTTCATCAATGATAAATAGGGTAGTATGCTAGAAAAAATTGTATAGCGTTTCTGATTCCATAATAGTATCAATATAATCATCAATATATGATTTTTCTATTGTGCCAAATAAGGTTTCATGTATCCAGCTTGAGCGTTCAGGTATAATCGTTTCAATATATGATTGAGCTGCATGTATTGTTACCTGATCATGCTGTAATTTTTGAATATATGGTACACTAATAACGAGAATAATTACTATAAGAGCAGCTGCTGGCAGTAAGAAAGTAAATGCATACCGTGTTTTTCGAGTTTTAGTATATTCTTCTTGCTTTACATAGTTCACAGCAAGGTTACGTACTGTATTGCTATCGATAGTATTTAATTTTTCTGCTTGCTCCTCAACAGCTCTTTTGATTGCTTTCCCAAGAGGTGTCAATTCCTGTTCTGTTTTCATGTCAGCGTCTCCTTACCAATTAAACTCCTGAACTTTTTTTTAGCTCTTGATAATTTGCTTTTTACTGTACCTAATGGCATAGCAAACATTTTACTCAACTCTTTTAGCCCTATTTGTTCTGCTTCCTGCAAGTATAAAAGTGAACGTTCTGGTTCAGGAATTTTTGCGAGCAGCTCAAAAATCTTTTTATTTTCAAGTTTGGTGATAATATCATCTGCGATATCAGACTGATAGAGTTTCTGAAAACTTAATTCGTCCGCTATATGCATCGTCTCATTCTCATAGCGTACCTGTTTTCTCACTGCATCGAGAGCACATATGCGGACTACTCCAGCAATATAGGTAGCTGGTTCACAGGTGCCCCTATACCGTCTGAGAGCATCAAGCAGCCTCATACATGCCTCCTGTATAATATCATCAACAAGCATTTCATCCTGTGTAGCCAGTGAGCCTGCTGTAACTACTGCTATTCTACGCATCAATTTTTCATGTTTAAGAATAAGCGCTGTAAACGCATCAGGATCACCGGCACACCATAAGCGTACAAGTTTTCTATCTTCCGATTGCATAAGGTTACTGCAGTGATTTAATAATACCAAAGAGCAATCGTAATGTTTCTGCATTTATTCCTAATTTAACTAGCTCCTTTATTTCTTCTTTAGTGAGTTCTTTGCCCTCCATCTGTTTCATTATTCTGACCAATATAGTCCAGCGGTTTTGTCCAAGAATTTCACGAACAGCCAGGATTCTCTCCATCTGCATCATTCTAATGCGATACTCTGCCTCAATGCTCTGGCGAATCGTTTTTTCGATTTCTGAGCGATTGGGTTTTTCTTCCAGAAGCAATCGTGAAAGCTTTGCCTGCATTTCTCGGATTTCTGCTCGAGCAAGCTCCATTGTTTGTGTTTGTTTTTCAAGTGCTTCCTGAATTTGTTTTGCTTCATCCTGAGTCAGATTGAGTTGTTTGACTTCTCGCGCCAGCTCTTGTATTTTAACTTGTAGTTCATTTTGTTGAGGTTGAGCAGTCTGACTACCAGGTTTTTGAACTTCGGTCTGGCTCTGTGGGGGAGTGGGCTGTCCATCTTGATTTCCTGGCTTTCCCTGAGCAAATCCTGCACCTGCTGCAATACAAATGCAAACAAGAATTGCAAATAGTTTGGTTTTCATAGTATGTATCTCCTTTCATACTATTAGTCGTAAGATCTGCATAGTTGGTTCCATAATTATTGATACTTTTTATAAATAGTATAGCAAATTTAAAAATACTTTTCACCGCATACATCATTTGTTATAATGTCATTCTAAATGACTGTACTGGTTCTTTATAACGAAGATCTCCTTTATGCACTGAAACAATATGTGTCCAATATAGAAACACAAGAATCAATTGCATGCGTATTGTGGAATGATATTGAAAATTTCTGTGATCACTATTTTGCTCAACATACAGCGTATTATTATGAACCGAATGTATGTATTGTTATGCTTGAACATGAATGTACTCCGTATTGTCACATTCAGGATACAATTCGAAGTACAGATTCTGAAAAATTTCCTATAGTTGCAGGAATCGTCTGGCAGAAACTGTTGCCAAAAGTATCTCAATTACAGCATCATGCAAAAAATATTGAAACCAATGACAAGTTATATGACATGTTTTTTTATTTAACTAATTATTTTTTTGAAACCTGTATTGTTCCATTGCTTATTCCAAAACAAAATCCACTGTCCAGCAACTATTTATCGTTAATAGTGAACGATTTGAAAAACATTATCGATTATCATAAAAGTAGTGTCAAAGTATTGCAAAAGTTTGTTTTTAGACAAGATAAATCTCCTAAACATGCAAACAATTTCAGGCATGCACTTTCACTGCATGAACTATCAACTATTAAGAAAATTGTTAATCTGTTCTCACAACAGATGAGATTTACATACCAGATGAGTGAACAATTGCAAAAAAAAGCTCTCGCAGCATCTTTTTTTGCTTTTGAAACGGTATGTATTCTGCTTGAACGGTATCCAACAATTGTTCCAGAAACAAAGGCTCACGTTAAACATATTTTTAATGATATTATGGATAAACTGAGTGCCATTGAAAAGGTTTTTGTATGAGTTTTTATACATATTTTCAGGAAGCACAAGCTGGGGATGTTTTTAGAAATAAAGATTTTTTTGAAATTACTGATAAGCTTTCAATCATCAATCATTATAAAGACATTTTCAATGCACCTCACCAGCATGTGCAAATAGAGAAAGCACGGCAGGCACTTATACTGGCATATAGAAACTCACCATTTCTACTTCCAGGTTCACCACTATGTCAGCATTTCAATGCTGATTGTTTTTACTATGCACAGCTTGCATTAAACTGTCCGCTTAACTGTTCCTACTGTTACCTGCAGGGACTCTATAAAACCGGTCATTGTGTGTTATTTGTCAATTATAAAGATTTTATTACTGAAGTCAAAACACTGGCAGAAAGCAAACGTGATAAAAAAATCTATATTCCGCTCACCCATGAGACAGATTTACTTGCCTTCAAAGAAGGAAGAAAATTGCTTCAGAGTATCATTCCTGAACTTGCTGCTTTTACAGAAATTCAATTTGAAATACGAACCAAAAGCGCAGTTCCGGATTTTTTTAAAACTGTACCTGTTTCTACAAATATTATTTATGCATTTAGTCTTGCACCAGATGAAATAATAAGCTCCTATGAATATAAAACACCCAGTCTCGATTCGAGGCTCAATGCTGTTAAAACGTGCATCGATGCTGGACATACTGTTAGAGTATGCTTTGATCCAATTTTTATTGTACCAGAAATGGATTTACTGTACGAACAATTTTTCATAAAGGTGTTTTCTGCACTTCCACCGCATAGAGTTCATGATATAAGCTATGGTTTTTTTAGAATGCCTCAAAAACTGTTTAGATACTGTGCAAATCTTCATGAGCATTTATATATCTATCATGCACCATACAGCAGGGAAGGTACCGATATAACGTATCCTGCTGAGCTCAAAGCAAGAGTCTTGCATGACCACAAAATCATTCTGGAACGATTTATTGCTCCAGAAAAAATCTTTGTGCTCGATTGAATATTTATACAAATGCTCATATACTGGTAACCATGATGAACTATATCGATTTACGAAGTGACACGGTTACATGGCCTACCGAAGAAATGCGAGAAGCAATGGCTCATGCACTTGTTGGCGATGATGTGTATGGAGACGATCCTACAGTCAATAAACTGGAAACGCTTGCAGCACAAATGCTCGGCAAAGAGGCAGCTCTCTTTGTACCATCGGGAACTTTTGGAAATCAGCTTGCGCTCTTTACCTGGTGCCCGCGGGGTAGTGAAATTATTGTAGGAGAACAGTGTCATATTATTCAGCATGAAGCTGGTGCTGCTGCGGTAATTGCAGGAGTTCAAACGAGGCCAATTTATGCACCAGATGGTATTATGCCGCTTGAAAGTATTGAAAAACACATTCGTGACAATGATATTCATTATCCGCCTACTTCCCTTATCTGTCTGGAAAATGCACATTCATCGGGGAAAATGGTACCGCTTGCGTATATGCAGGAAGTACACGAACTCGCACAGCGTTATGGACTCCCCGTTCATCTTGATGGTGCGCGTATTTTTAATGCAGCTGCTTCGCTCAATGCCGATGTGAAGGCAATTGCAGCAACTGTTGACTCGATTATGTTTTGTCTTTCAAAAGGACTCTGCGCTCCAGTTGGATCTATGCTCGTTGGAACAAAGAATTTTATCGATAGTGCAAGGCGAAAACGCAAAATTATGGGCGGAGCTATGAGGCAGGCAGGTATTCTCGCTGCTGCAGGAATAATTGCGCTTGAAACTATGACCAAACGGCTTCACGACGATCACTATAATGCCCGCTATATGGCAGAGCTTCTTTCAGAAATCCCGAACATGGAAGTTGAGAGAGATAATCTCGATATCAATATGGTTTTCTGCCGCATTCCGGAATACATAGAAAGTTCTAATCTGGTAGGTTTTTTACAATCAAAAAATATTCTTATTAACCCGCCGGAGCTTGGCATGTACCGATTTGTAACGCATTACTGGATACAAAAAGACCATATTGAATATTTTGTGCAGGTACTCAGAGAATACCTTTCAAAGTTTTAAGACTTTGCCTGCATACATGAAATACATGACTTGCCTGTATATGTGGTTGGAAAATATGTTGAATAATAGAAAAATTGGGATATAGTATGTAATGACAACTAGCTGACAGCATCCTTAGTAATCTATTGCTTGAGGAGGATTGCAATGCAGCGTTCATGTATTGTAAAAGGTTTGTTCAGTTTTTTACTGCTCGCCACAATTTTTGCATGTAAACCGATTACGTATAGCACTGAGCCTTTGCACGGAAGCGGTGGCACTGCAGAAGGATGGGTGTTTACCAATGGTACTATTCGACAGGATGGGAGTGCTACTCTCTATGGCACTATTTCTTCTACAAGAATAATCTTTACGCTCAGTCCTTTTCAAACTGGAGAAGTCCAATTGGGCAATATTTTTGATCTAAGAACTGTTACATACTTTGATGGCACCACTAACCATTTGTTTAGCAAGGGTAAATATGAAATTACGGAAATCACAGATACCCTTGTTAAAGGAAGAATGTATATCTACAGTGATACCATGACTTTTAATGGTACTTTTACCATGCAGAGAACTTTGTAGTGCTGATTAGTAGCACGAAGCTTGTAAACATGCCAAGTCATGAGAAAGCTGCCTTTTTTGTTTAAAAAAATTAAATTAGGCTGCAGCATACCTACGGCAGCTTACTCAAAACCTGTGTGACTCAAGCTGCATTGTTTTACTGTTTGACATCAAGCTCTTTTATTACCGATTCAATCTGGAGTGCCTTTTTAATTTTTTGAATAAAAACAAGACATGTTTTATCAGACTGGTTTTTATAGTAGCACTCTTTAAAAAGATTCAGTGCTTCGATATATGAATGAGCTTCATAGAGTGCGACAGCATGTTCGAAGTCTTTTTTTGTATTCATGAATTTTTCAAATTCCTCACCCGTAAATGTGTCAAGCACCTGATAAATATCAAACGAGCGGGATTTTCCTTTTACAACAACATTATCGAGACGACGTATGTGGAATGGATGGTCTATCGGAAGCGACTGTACAACTGAACCGGAAACAATAATTGGAGCAAGATAGGTTCGAGTTAGGCGTTCGATTCTGCTTGTAACATTGACGGTGTCCGAAATAACGGTGCTTTCGATTCGCTGTTTTTCGCCAATAATTCCAAGCATTACCTGACCTGTATGAATACCGATGCCTATTTCTATGGGCACAAGGTTATAAATTTTTCGCTCTTCATTATAGCTTTGAAGTTTCTGGTATATGCTTAATGCTGCTTTTATGGAATGACCAGCAGCGCAAGAGCAGTGAGATGGTTGAGTGAGTGAGGTGTTTTGCCCTGCGGAAGATGCAAGCTGAGTCTGCTCTGTATCGGAAAATTCTTCTGCAAAGAGCGCCATAATGGCATCGCCAATATACTTATCGATAAACCCACAATTTTCACGAATGATTGGTCCAATTCGACTCAAATATGAATTGAGAAAGTTAAAATTGTCCTGTGGCGACATGGTTTCCGAAAGTGTTGTAAATGATTTAATGTCAGCAAATAGAATTGTGATAGTACGCAGAGTTTGGTCGCCTAGATTTACATCAGTAATACTTTGCTTATTGAGAAATGCAAGAAATTCATTAGGAACAAACCGAGTAAGTGAATTATTGATTGTTGTAAGTTCTTCTGAAAGTTTTTCAACCTGTGTAAAAGAATTAGAAAAAAGCTTGGCGAGATTAACTGCCTGCACAAAGATAAAGCTGAATAGTCCGAATGGTACCATATATACAGTGTGAATAATATTCTTGGAAAATAGAATATCGTTTACTGCAGTCAAAAAGAAAACTGTAAAACCTGCCAAAACAAGCCATGCATTTTCTCTTCCTTTTATTGCTGCTATTATTATGCATACGAGTACAAATAAAAGTCCAAGGAGTGTTAAAATTTCCATAGGTGTAACAAGCTTGTTAAAAAAATGTAAAGGCGTCACAAGGGCAAGCAAAGTAAAAATGAAAAATGGGCTAATAATAACTATTATAGGAATTAATGGAACATCTTTTGGATACAATGACCAAAAAAAGAAAGCAAAGAAAAGAGAACCAAGATAAAAAATGCTCAATTCGAGTTTTATTTGCAGCTCCCATGGAAAATTTTCAAAAATATTTGATACAGCGATTGTGCCTGTTGTAATAATGCGAATTGCTACAAAGAAACAAAAAAGTCCAAAAAACAATGGGCTTTTATTTTTTGGCCTGAAAAGAAACACTGCAATATTGTAGAGACCAATGATTAAAATGGATCCAAAGAGAAAAAGTTCCTGCATGCTCATGCGGTTAATTTCATTTTGAATTGCCGGTGCGTAACCAATTGTTATAGGTTTCCATTGTCCACCAAATCGGTAGTCCTTATTCGAAATATGCAGGATAATTTCTGCTTTTTTATTCTCAGGTATAAAATAATATGCTGATGGTTTGTACTCACCTTTTGTTTGTTCAGGCGTGCTGGATGCCCTGCCATTACTGCCAATTTTAACGCCATTGATATACAGATCATAAGCACTGACCATCTGACTGAGGTAGATACCATAAACCTTACTGTCAGGTAAGATGAGAATGAGACGATATGTTGCTGAGCCTTGTGCAGGATACTGCTTACCATGGGTTTTATCGGTCCAATACGATGGCATAACTGGATAGTAATCAGGATGAGGGGCAGTACCATTCTGAAATGCTGATGGTTCAATAAATGTTCCCCACCAGAATTCCCATGCTCCAATTATGGTAAAAGTCTTTTGATTGGAAAATTGAATTGATGAAAGATCTGCAATGCCCTGAACTGCTCGTATTGAATCTGATGCATATGCAATTAAATTGAAGCAAATCAACAGCGTGAGCAATAATATTTTTTTTCTATTCATGTTAATATTCCCTTTATTAATTATTGTAGTATATCATGAAGATTGTGAAAAGGGTTAGTTCAGCAAAATAAATTTTGCCCTTGCTCATTTATAATAAAATATAGTTATTTCCACAATCTTCGTGACACAAATAGAGGAGGATGCTCTTAGCTGCCTTCCTTAATGAATGCATCCTTATACCCCAGGGAACGAGCATACATGAGTGCAACACCAGTTTCATCTTTTTTAAGCGGACCAAGGTACAGTCTAAAGACTGTTTTACCCTTTACGACTGCTTTTTCAATAAAAACAGCGTATCGATTTCCCAATCCTTGAACAGCTTTTTGTAATGCTTCTTCGGTTGTAAACGATGCTATCTGAATATAGAAGAAACCTTTTTCCAGAGCAGAACCTGTAGTCTGCGCAATTTGAGCCTGTGTTGTTGGCTTTTGCTGGGTAACTTGAGGCTTGGTAGCTTCTGCACTCGATGAAGTAGTTGATGGTGAAACTGCTTGTGGTGGACGCTCTGTAGTTGGAACCATAGATATAACCGTTTCTCCTGGTGGGAGGCTTTGAGGAGCAACAACAGTTACAACCTGCTGTTTTGGATCCTGTAAAGGCACTGTTTCAAGCTGAATAACAGTTTCTGCAGCTTGCATATATGGTTTTCGATAGCTTAATATTGCGCTCGGGTTCTTATCTTCCACTGTAACAAAACTTTCTGCCAGTGATACTGTAGGTATCGTCTGATCTGGTAGAGGCTGATACCCCAGATAGGTTACAGGAATTTCTTCTGCTGCCATGAGCGGATCTCTTAAATCAACTGAAACTGGCTCATGGACCGTTTGTTGAAATCGATATGCATAGAGTACTGCTTTTTCTGATTCTTTAAGTCCCGGTTCTAACAGATCCATTGTAGCTTGAGATGTAAAAGGTGATCGTAAACCCAGTGCATACAGCAATGCCTGCTCTTCTGGTGTTGTGTCAGGATCAGCTAAATCTGCGAGTACGGAAGCGGGTAGGGGAGCAAACAAGCGTGTATCATAGACCAACCCTTTCTCAGTCTGTCCTACTTCGGGTTCAAGCAGTGCTACTTCTGGCTGATTCTGGGTCACCTGGAACCAGGTTTTATCAATAATTGTTGCTCGTTCTGCAGGGTTTACAAGCGGTTCTACATAACCGGGAAGATTAAACGCAAGTGATGTTCCCAGTAACCCGAGCCGTTCAAGTACCAGTGCTTTTTCTCGTTCGGGAGCTGGAAGTTCCATATACGGTGTATCAACCGGTTTTATCGCTGCTCCCTGTCGTACATACGAAATACCACTTTCTTTTGAACGAGGCACTGGTTCTGCATAAATATCTTTTTGCTTTACTACCTGATTTAAGGGAATACTGATAAGCGTATAGAGTTCTGGTTGTGCCATGACTGCTTGCATTTGTTGAGGTTGTTGCACAACAGCTTCTGGTATCTGAGTGGTTTGTGGCTGTGGAGCTGTTAGCTGCTGAGCTGGTGTAACAGGCTGAGCCGCAACTTGTCCAGGTTTTGCGTCAGGAACCGGGAGACCGCTTATGATAATTGTTCTAATGGGTTTAGGTTTACCATCATAGACCTGTGGTTGTTCAGATGGTGTGCTTGCCCCAGCCGGCTGAGCTGTTGCAGGTTGAGTAGCTGTCGGTTGCGTTGATGGTGCTTGTGGTCGAACAGGTTGACCAGTTGTTCCTGGTTTGGTTTCTGGTACAGGCATTCCAATTACCTGACTCTGTTGAGGAACGATTCGCGTTTGAGATGTATCTGGCTGTACCTGTTGCGTCGGTGGTTGTGTTTGGGTAGCTGTTTGTGGCACTCCGGTTTGAGGCGCGCTCACTGGTGCAGTAACTGCATACCCTAATCGAGCAAGTTCTGTTTCTGCTTTTTTCTTAAGATCATCTGCATCGGTGCCGCTTACGGATGAATTCACAGAACCGAGTGTTTGTCCTGTCATACGGGGATTTGTGAGCCGAACTATTGCTGTTGTGCCTGCAATAATCCCCAATTCCTGAGCTGCTTCAGGAGATAATGCAATCAATATTCCGGTTGTAGCCAATTCGCGGGTTATTATAATAGTAACAGTTTTATTGTTTGCTAGATTAGTCACATCAATAATAGTATTCCGTGGAAATGAGTTACAGGCGCCATAGTAGCCTTGCAGAGGAAAATCTCCATATGCGCCTACAATTGCACTGCCATCCCACGAAGATGCAAAAACACAGAGCACGCTTACAATGAGTACTATAATTACAACAACTCTGCTTTTTTTCATATAAACTCCCCTGCTAATAACGCATAGAAACTTTTGCTGTAATATCTTTTATCACGAGTGTTCCTAATGTATGGTAATACTGCATATATTCTTGTCTTGAAACGGCTTTGAGTGTGGGAATTGCAATTTTTCCTTTGTATACTTCTTTTCCCGAATCAAGCTTAACAATACGATACTGTATTTCTGCCGGTTTTAGTTTTAGGTCAGTAATTTCAATATAAATATAGACTTCATAGTCTATAAATGCCTCAGCATCTTCACTTGTGGGAATTGCCGCTGTAAACGCTGCCTTATCTGCCTTTTTAGGCAAGCTATTGGTGCCCATAAACCCTTGCTCAAATAGCTCCATGAGGCAGCCGCCTATCATTGCTTCGATGAACGGTAGCACTTGCTGTTCTTCTACTGGAGATGACCAGAGCAGATTGATGTTTACGGTCTGTGCTGCAAGGAGCGTTGTAACGAGCAGCAAACATGCTGCAAAGCTTATAAATCTTTTCATGAAAACCTCAATGTCCCACACTATGATATCTCATTTCAAATATCGGTACCTTACTGCTTGAGTTGAGTGCTTTTATCGCATACTGCATTGCAAATTTACCGTTTCGTGGTACAATTACAACATGCATCCAGGTAGGAATCTTATAAAGCGGGAGTGCATTGTATGAAAAAGTGTACATTATGTGTTTTTTGTTTTTGGTTTGTCGTTGTACTGCTCACTGCTCAAACTGTCAATCAAGATGAACTTTCTTCAACTGCAAATAAGACAATTGAGTTTATCAATTATGTCGGTCCTCATGATTTTATAAATACTGTTGCTGAAATTAGAGGAATCGGACAGGGTATGGGACAGGCAGTGAGAGCAGGTACGGGACAATCAGGCAATCGGCAAACGTATTTTGTGCTTCATCTTGTAGACCCTGCCACTCCTAGCGGATTCGATGCTGATATTCTGTTTCTTGGACCAAATGCCAGAGTTGATCACATCAAAAATTTACGGCTCATTATTTCAGGTTATCTTGAAAAAGCATATGGCTACTCTCAAAAAGATGCAGACTTGCTCGCATTGTTTATAACAATCTACAATGCAGTCTATCGAAAAGACATTGCCTATTTTCAAAGCAAATATAAACCGCTCGTGCTTAAAGAACTTACTCCAGATAATGCAGGACTCTCCATACGCTGGGATGAGTGGGCAGGAAAATCACGCATCGTTATTCCACTGACGACAAAACCAGGTTCTCCAACAGGTTCCGGAGTTGCAACTGGTCCTATCAGTGACAAGCAGGTAGTGCAGAGCCTGAAAGAAGAAACAGGCGGAACAGCAGCAGAACAGCGCCAGCAGATGGTTGATCTCCGCGAAGAGGAAATACAGCAACAGGAAAAAGCCTTAGCAGAAGAAAAAGCGCGCATTGCTCAAGAAGAACAGGCGCTCCAGGAACAACAGAAAAAACTCCAGGAACAACAGGAGCAGCTTGCAGGCGGTGGGCAGCAAGCAACTGTCGAAGAAACAGAAGCTGCAAAAGCCGAACGAGCTAAACAACAAGAAGAACTCGCACGACAGCAGGAAGCCTTGCAGCAGCAACAGGCACAGCTAGAGGAACAAAAGAAACAAACGGAGCAGCAGGAACAGGCTTTAGCGCAGCAAAAAGAGGAAGTAGCTCAAGAACGACAGGCTATTGCAGAAGATCAAAAAAAAGAAATTGCTGCACAGGTTGCCGCACAGGAGCAGCCACCGAAAGGCAATGTCGTGTTTGAACTCCTCGATCCTAACAGCCCACTGGCTCGGTTGATACTCCTTGACTTAACTACAGGAAATCGTATAAAAAAGAGCGAAATCAATACGATGCGTGCTAATACAGCATTTGATGCAGGCGATTACTTTATTGCTGTAGCAGGTCAAAACACCAATGCTGGTGGAGTTGTGCGGCTTGTTGCTGTTTCTAAATCAACGTTCGAAGTTCTAGCACAGTCGGAGGAAGCAGTGTTTCCCGATGCACGTATTGTGAAGATTGGTCAGTTTATCTATACCATTATTAAAAAGGATGATACATGGGTGCTGGGCAAATACGATCCGCAAAAACTCACACTGCTTGCTACGTCATCAGCAGTAAGTCCATGGTCAGCAATTATGGAAGTAGACTCAAAAATTATCATACAAGGACCAAAGGGTTCCTTCTATTTGCTCAAGCCAGACAACCTGTCGTTGGAAAAAGAAATCAAGTAATCTTTAAGCCGTTCAGCATTTCTGAACGGCTTTTTTTATAAGGGAGGCATTATGAAACAAGGAGTATTCAAAGGACGGTCAATCAGTGTTGTGAATGATTTTTCACTTGATGAACAGCGGTATCTGTACCAGAAAGCACGTGAGCTTAAAACTGCAATTATCAATAAGAGCAGTGCGGTTGATAGTTTTAGAATAAACAGAAAAGATTTTTCAGCATATCTCATTTTTCTTGAAAACTCGACACGGACTCGTGAATCGTTTAAAAATGCAGCTGAATTTCACCAGGTTCGCGTTAACATGTTTGATTCTGCAACATCGTCATTCGCAAAAAATGAAAGCATTACAGACACAATAAAAATGCTCGTTGGCTATGCGCCAGAATCCTGTTTTATAATACGGTCAAAACTGGAAGGCACCTGTACCTGGCTGGACTACTATATTGGTGCCTGGGCAGAAGAACATGGTCACGCAAGGCCATCCTTTATCAATGCTGGAGATGGCAAGCACGAACACCCTACACAAGAATTCCTCGACGAATTTACGTTTCTTGAACACCTGCAGTGGGATATGTCATCGATTCACGTTGCGCTCATCGGAGACCTTTACCATGGCAGAACGGTGCATTCAAAAGCAGATGGCTTGCGAATTTTCAAGCACGTAACGGTTGATCTTATTGCACCGCAAGAACTCATGATGCCTGCGTACTACATCAATAAAATGAAAGAAAACGGTTTCACAGTGCGGATTTTCTCATCACTCGATGAGTATCTGGCTTCCGGTGAAACTGCCCGAATCTGGTACTTTACAAGACTGCAGCTAGAGCGCATGGGAGACAGCGTATTGGAAAAAGCACCACTCTTGCGAAAAGCAGTCACGTTCCGTCCTGATATGATGGAAAAACTGGGACCAGGAACGCGTTTTTATCATCCGCTGCCTCGTGATCGGTTAAACCCGGTAATTCCATCATTCCTCGATGAGACACCACTCAATGGTTGGGACGAACAGTCCGCAAACGGATACTATACGCGCATTATCGAAATGGCACTGTGCGCAGGACATCTCGGAGACGATTTTTCTGGCACAAACCATGCAGAACCTGAGTTTACCGACGATTTTATTGTGGAAGCACCAATTGTTAAGCATGAAAAGCCAGAATATAAAATAGGTATAAAACCTGTAGAAAATGGCCTTGTTATAGACCATATAGCAACGGGATTCCCTATTGCTGCAATCTGGGACAGAATCGATGCTATCCGCAAGCTCATGAATTTGAATCTGCGTTCTTCGCATGGTGTGTATCATTCAAACAAAGGTCCTGATGTTTTTAAAGGAATAATTTCTATACCGGACCTGCAGACATTTGGAGAAAAAAACTTAAAACGTCTCGGTGCAATCTCACCCGGTTGTACGCTCAATATTATCCAGAACCACACAGTGGTAAAAAAGTTCAGACTCGGTATGCCACCTCGTATTTATAATTTTAGTGATATTTCCTGCAAAAATGAAAACTGCATATCACATCCAAAACATCAGGAACATATCGAACCGTATTTCATACGAAAACGAACACCAGAAGGCAAAGATATATTTATCTGTAAATGGTGTGAAAAAGAGCATGATTTTTCAGAGATCTGGGATTTATAAATAGGTAGACAAAATTTTAGTGTCACCAAGCTTGTGAAACGCTACCTTGTGTGCGCATATCACCGGTTTGGTGACAGCACTCATTGAGCGTGATCAGATAAACAAAAATGACAGTGGGTTTTGAGTGAGCATTGCCCGTTTTAAGCTATGATCGAGATCCGATTCCAGAAACCCCTTGATGTATGAACGGTATGAGTCGATTTTCAGGAGATTGATGAGGAAATCTGTACCAAACATGATTCGATTGCGGAGCAACTCGCTAATCGTATCAGTTTTGCTATTGATAAACGTTTCAAGCCATGTCCAGTATGCAAAATCACATCCATTGAACGATACATCGGTGTAAATGTGCGGATAGCGGTTCATAAGCGTAACAATAGAGTCTGTCCAGCTGTTGGCAGTTTTGCGATTCTCCTGGTATCGGTGTCCAAAATGTGCAAAATTAAGATAGAGCTCGGGATAGTGTTCAAGCACAGGAAGCCATCGTTCTGGATTTGTGTAGTGTTCTGCTTCTGGTAATGGAATTACCCGGTAGCCGCCATCATCACAATGTGTTGTTATGGGTATTTGTTTCTGTTCACAGTATTGATAGAGTGTTTTGCATGCTTCGCGCGCGAGCGGATTATCAGGCCAGGGATCAAAACCAAGCGGCGGATATAATTTTATGCCGGAAAACAGTGCAGGAGGAAGTCGATTGAGCGAGCCATCCCAGTGCTCCAGTGCAAGGCTAGCCTTTACCTGTTTATTCAGGTCACGCTTATATGATCGAAAATAGCGATTAAGGAAAATGAGCACCTCGTCAGGAGTCATCCAGCTTGGATCTACACCTAAAAAGGGACGAACAATGAGCCTGCCTTGAGCAGGATGTTGCAAAAAGCCCCTTCTGTGTGGTTTTTGATGTTCTTTGAGATACTGACGGATACCATGAAGTATTTCCAGAATCGTAAATGTATGATGCTTTTCTGTTGGCTGGTTATAGTAAATGTCCGGTGTAATTCGTGCCGGACGTGAAAAATCCATCAGGAGCGGACAGATAATCATGCTGTCATATATGTCACCGAGTATATGAAATGCTCCATTGTGCAAAATAGGATTTGTATCGGCAGGGCCTATAGTTCCTGCAAGGTCATCGTGCATAAGCCCGATAATTGCCGATGCATCGTTATCTGCAACTGCAATTGTGTTGCGTATGGCAGAACCGCGATTACTAAATAGGCTTGTTAACAAATATTTCGGTGCTGAAATTTGTGTCTTGAGATATTCAAACGGACGGTGCGCTAGTGCATCGATAAAGGTACCGACATTGGGACGGGAAAGCGTCATGATATGGCAGTGAACATCTACGATGAAGCGCATGGCAGTTTTCCTGCATTCTCATTGGTAAGAGTATTTCGTTTTTGAATGATAGTTTGCGCTGCCCGGATAATAGTGCTGTCAGCACCAAGCATGTCCGCAATTGCAAGCGCATCGCTCTGGATATCTGAGCCAGTATCAGGACACACAGCATAACACATATGCTGGTTGATACTCATGAGACGGTCCTTAAGTGGAGCGTGTTCATCTAAACAGGCAACAGCCTGTTCATGGTTAAGGCCTTTCATCTTTATATAGTATACATCAGTATAGCGTTCTATGCCTCTAAAATGTGTTGCAAAAATCGAAGTAATTGCAGGTTTTTTACGGTAGGCATCGACCACAGCAGAGAGGAGTGCTTCGGCTTCATGGCTTCCGGTTGTTCGAGCAAATTCGTCGAATGCAATGAGACCATCATCAACCTGAGACCATACGGAGTTAAAACGCCAGATTTCAAAACCAAAACCAGAAAGTCCTGTAAGCCGCTCGCCATAGAGTTCACCCACATACCGTATATGTTTGTATACTCGTGTTTCAAAAGAACGAGCTGGCACAAAAAAACCGCACTGTGCAAGAAGCTGGAAAAAGAGCAGCGTTTTGAGCGCTACAGTTTTTCCGCCCATATTGGAGCCAAATAATACGGTGGTGTTTTTTTGAAGCGAAATGGTGAGCGGAGTATATGCAAGACCTAAAGCAGTACATTCTTCTTCACAGGGGATATAGCGCCCATCATGAAGAGTCAAACAGTTGCTGCTTAAACATGGTCGTGTAAGCTTGTATGAAGTAATGAACAGCGCACATGCACGTGCGCGGTCATAGCGAATGATTGCCTCGATTGCACGATGAATTTCCGTGAGGGAAGTATTAATAACCTTTGAAAGCTCTGTGATAACTTCCTGTTCGACAAGCTGTTCCTGATTCCTGAGCTTTTCAAGTTCCTGTTCCAGCTTAATGAGCTCTGCATTGAGACTGGGTTTTACTATAAAATGGTTGTCATCGTAGGGCTCAAGATTAACGAGCGGTGAAGCAGTAAGGTTCTCAGTAACATGTGATGTGTCAACAATCACAAATTCGCGTTCATTGAGTGCAATATCAAACTGTTCCAGTATCGTTTCGTCGCGCGTGTGTTTTGCTTTGCTAATAAGTTCCTGAACGATGACTATGCGTTTTCTAATTTCTGGAAGTGATGGGTGATAGGAGTCTGCAAGGAAAAAGGTTTCTGCATCAGAGCCGCCCTGTTCAAGCAGTGCTGTAGCTTCACGTGCAACTGGTTTGAGCGCAAACCGTTCGGCAATATCGGGTGTGATTTCATGACAGATTGCTCTAAAGTTTGTTAAAAATTTTTTAAACTGGAAAAGTTCAATGATTTCATATGTGTCTTTTTCCGTTAGCGGAATGCGCGGGAGTCTTTTGAGATGGTAGGAAATCCTGTCCTGTGCAATAGACGATGGCGAAGCCTCGAGTGATGCAAACACAGCATCTATATCATCGTAGAGTGTCTCAAGCTTTTTCCTGTCTGTGTAAACAATGCATTTTGCATGCTCGTCTTTTGCCCATACCGAAAGCGGTGTCAATTTTTGTAGAAATGTATCAATCTGGGAAAAGCTCCACGCATCGTCATGCATACATACCTCCTTGCAGTGCGCCACCGTGGTTATGAGTCTTGATATGGATTTGAGAAAATGAGTTCTTTGAGCGGGAGATCGGGCACAGCATCATAAAAATCTTTAAATGAAAGACCGCGAACAATTACCGGTATACCCGCACAGGGAATTTTTCTCAAAACCATGAGCTGTTTTTCTGAGAGGAGCGATTTAAGTTCGCGATACGGTAAAAACACCCGTGTGAAATCTTTAAGGATCACTGTTTTAATGCGTTCAGGAATTGCATGAATTGTCTCAAGCGAGAGTACATCCGGCATGGTAAATGTGGTTTCTGTATCGATGAGCTCCGGTGATGCTTCATTGAGTGATAATAACATTAGCAAACGTGTGAGCGTTTCGATAGTTTTCTTAACGTTGACAGTATCAACACGGACGACATACACTAATTGTGAATTATGCCATGCACTTACCTGTGTAATTCTATTAAAAGCGCCATCAATAAGCACTGTGTGTGCTAATTTGTTTTCCTCAAGATACGTGAGTGTCCAGGTAATACTTGAATTACCTTCTCCGCTTGCCAAAATTACAGTACCAGCACGCTGTGCCCGTGCAATGCAGCAGTTCCCGAGTGATGTAGAGCCAGGAACAACTTCAAGAATTTCAGGGAAAATAGTGCTCGTTCTGAGGAATCGCTCCGGTGTTACTACAATAGTGCCTGGATTGATGTAAACCGAAGGCTTTTTTGTGCCATTGAGGAGATCCCGTGCTTCACCGTCATAGCCTGCAGTCATTACCGCAGGGGCATGTCCCTTCCTGACGAGTTTCTGTACGAGATAATTCATAAACTGCGTTTTACCGCAATTTTTTTCCGGACCGGTAATACAAGTTACGCGGCCCGGAAATGCGTTGATGTCAAGCATCGCGGAATATTATTTCTTTTTACGAGGAGTCTGCTGTGAAGGATTGCGTGCGGCCCGTACAAGATTTTTAGGTTCGAGTACTTTCTCATCACCCGATAAGAGCCGAGCTACACCGCAAGTAGCATTGAGGAGTAACTCATCGGAACAGAGTTTGCATTTACCGCAGTCTTCTCTGTACGAATCAGGTTCATCATAGGTAGTAATAACACCCTCGTAATTGCGGAGTATAACACGTTTTTCGTTTCGGGTAATAACATAATCCGGCATAACAGGAGTTTTTCCTCCGCCGCCAGGAGCATCAATAACAAATGTCGGAACGGCAAGACCGGTTGTGTGTCCTCGTAAATTTTCTATAATCTCAATGCCCTTACTTACTGGAGTACGGAAATGCTCAATACCCATAGAGAGATCGCACTGATAGATGTAGTACGGGCGCACACGAATGGTCAGCAATTTTTGCATGAGCTTTTTCATAATCACCGGACAATCATTGACATCACGGAGCAACACAGTCTGATTACCGAGCGGAATACCAGCATCGGCAAGCTTTCTGCATGCTTCACGGGCTTCTGCCGTTATTTCTTTAGGATGATTAAAATGGGTGTTTATGAATATCGGATGATATTTTTTGAGCATGTTAACAAGGTTGTCTGTTATGCGCATGGGCATAACGACTGGAGTTCTTGTTCCAATGCGGATAATCTCAACATGCGGAATAGCACGAATTTTTTGAATGATACTCTCAAGCCTTTCATCGGAAAGCACAAACGGATCACCGCCCGAAATGAGCACATCGCGGATAATCGGTGTTTTCTTAATATACTCGACTGCTGCATCTATTTGAGACTCAAGCATGTGCTGGTCTTCTTCTCCGACAATGCGTCGCCTTGTGCAGTGGCGGCAGTTCATTGAGCAGATATGCGTAACGAGGAGGAGGACACGATCAGGGTAGCGGTGTGTGAGTCCTGGTACCGGACTGTCAACATCTTCATGCAGTGGATCTGCCTGATCGCTCTCTGAAAAATGTGTTTCCATGATGCGGGGAATAGCCTGGAGTCTAACCGGACAGGTAGGATTGTTTCTATCGATGAGTGATGCATAGTATGGTGTTATTGCCATTCGGAATGTTTTGAGCACAGCACCGATATCAGCCTTTTCCTGGTCGGAGAGCGGAATAACTTTTGCAAGCGTTTCGACATCTTTAATGTCATTCCGCATCTGCCAGTGCCAATCATTCCATTCTTCCGGCGTTACATCCTTGTAGAGTGGAATGCTTCTATAGTCATACGATGGATAGTCATGCATAGATTAACCTCTCAGTTTAAGATACTGACGAACTTCGTCCGGTGTAGCAGGCGTTAATCCTGCTTCATGTGCAATACGTGCAGCACGCTCAACAAGCTGTGCATTGCTTGTCGCAAGTACACCCTTGCTATAGTACACATTATCTTCAAAACCAACACGTATCCAGCCGCCTGTGGCAATTGCGCCATATTGAGCAGGCAGAGAACTGCGTCCAATACCCATAACCGTAAAGTTTGCACCTTGCGGAAGCGCTCTGATAAACGCATTGAGGTTTTCTACAGAGTAGGGAACAGCGCCGGGAACATTGAGCACAAACCCATAGTGATATGGTTCCTCAAGAAGTCCCTCTTTAATAAGGTACTGGCTTGCATAGACATGCCCAAGGTCAAAACACTCGAGCGTTGCACGTACTTTACGTTTTTTAAACTCGGCTGCAAAGGTGCGCATAATTGGTAAGGTATTGACGATATACTCATCGCCAAAGTTTACCGTGCCGCAATCGAGCGAAGCCATTTCCGGTTCAAGCTCAATAACGGGGCGGAGGCGCTCCTCTGCGGTGTCACCAACAGCGCCGCCGGTGGTAATTTCGATAATAATATCGCTCTTGCGGCGGATAGCCTCAATTGCTTCTCTAAACCGGGCGACACTCTGTGTGGCTTTACCAGCTTCGTCGCGTACATGCAGGTGGAGAATTGCAGCACCGGCGGCGCGGCACTCTTCTGCCGTACGAGCAACTTCTTCTGGAGTAATAGGGAGCGCAGGCTGAAGCTCCTTACTCGTTTCGGCTCCCGTGCATGCACAGGTAATAACTATTTTATTGTTCATAACATGCTCCTTAACTTACAGCGCTGGGGTTTACGAGTAACGGTATCACTGCTTTGCAGGATACTTCTCCAGCATTAACTCCATACTTTCGCGGATTGCAGTCAAAGCGCGGGTAAGGTCTTCATCGGTGTGGCGGTATGCAATGTACCAGTGATGGAAGGGCTGGATAAAGAGTCCGCGCCTTATGGTCTGGGTATAAAAATATTCACGTCGGAGTTTATAGGTTTTGTCTGGGTCTCCAGGTGCCTGTTCAAACGTCAGGAACGGCATAGGCGGTATGCCTGAGACGCGCACAGGAGCCTTAAGATCATTCACAATCTTTTCAAGTTCAGCCAGAAATTTTGTACCACGTTCCCAGATTTTGTTAGGGACATCTTCTCGTTTTAGAATTTCGGTGCACTTGAGTGCAGCCACCATTTCAATGCTGTTTGGGAAGAATGTGGAAGAAACAAATACCTTTTTCTCGCAGATGCTCATGATTTCCTTTTTACCAGCAACAAGCGAGATGGGGTAGCCATTGGCAACAGCCTTGCCAAACGTCGCAAGATCAGGAGTTACGCCATAGCGCTCCTGTGCGCCGCCAAGACTTGCCCGGAAACCGGTGCGGATTTCATCAAAAATGAGTACTGCACCATGCTTGTGCGTGAGTTCTTTTACAGCTTCAAGATAACCGGGAGGCGGAGCCTGTACTGGTTTTGCAAGCGGGTGTCCAACTGGTGTTATAATTACACAGGCAACCTTACCCTTATGTGCATCGAGTTTTTCTTCAAGCGAAGCAATATCGCCGTATTCAAACTCATCGGTGAGAGCCAGCGTCTCTTCCGGAACACCACCGTGTACCTCAACACACCAATCATGCCAGCCATGGTAGCCGCAGCGGAGAATGACAGACTTATCGGTATATCCGCGGGCTATGCGGACTGCAAGCGATGTAGCGTCAGACCCGGTTTTTACCGGAATAACCATTTCTGCGCACGGCACCATATCGATGATGCGCTGTTCGAATTCATTTTGAACAGGTTGAACAAGACTGAAACAGAACCCCTTATCGATGCGTGCTTTTACAACCTCATTGATTTCCGGCTCATTGTACCCAAGGATAATAGGTCCGTAGGCACAGAGCATATCGATGTAGTCGTTTCCATCGACATCAACAATGTGTCCGCCATAACCATGAGTCAAAAATATTGGATATTCGCCTTCTACAAAATTATAAGGGCGTCTAATTCCCATAACGCCGCCTGGAGAAAGCCGTTTAGCTTCTTCAAACATGGCGAGTGATTTATCGAGTTTTAATTTAGGATATTCTCGTGCCATACTGTGTTCCTTGCGATTAAGAAGTGATGGTCTCGTCCATCGAAAACCCGGCAGAACAGGCAGGGAGTAGCAACAATGCACCCTACCTCTGCCGCGCCGGGAACGGGGAGCTCCCGGTAGTTACCAGAAAGCTTTCTGTTAAGCTTTCGTGCAACACGACGAAACACGCTCCTTCTTCGCATTACACAACATTGGTAACACGAAGCAGGAAGATGATCTGCCCCCGCCGGATTTTGCAGCTCTCCAATGACAGGAAACATTACAAGAGCGCTCACGGCTCGCCATCTTCCTTATGGCGTGGCTCTAAAACCAGAACTTACTTTACGTACTGTTCCTCAAAATACTTGCGGAGCTGTGGATTCTCCCGAAGTTCCCAGAGCGTGATCTCAGCATGGTCTTTGGTATAGCCATTACCAATAATCATGAGGCAGTCCTTACCGATACCCTCTGCGCCGAGCGCTGCCCGGGTAAAGCTCGTTGCCATAGAGAAAAAGTACACAATACCGTCATCGCGTACAGGCAAAATACTTGCCATTTCCGTACCCTGGATATTGACACAGTTAATGACAACATCCACTTCTTTTCCGCCAGTAGCCTTGAGAGTAGCATTGAGCACATCGAGCGGTTTTGTTGCATCGGCAACGACAATATCGTGAGCAAGGTGCATGTCTTCGAGAGCCTTTCTGCTGCGTTCAGAGTGGATATTGGCAATGACACGGCCAGTAGGACCAACGCGCTTCATAGCTTCATAGCAGCAGAGCATACCGCTTTTGCCACCAGCGCCAAGAATGAGTACCCTGTCACCCGGCTTGACGAGCTTTGCAGTCTGAGCAGGAGCTCCAGCTACATCAAGTGCAGCAAGCGCAAGACCCTCGTCCATATCATCGGGGAGCTTTGCGTAGATACCACTTTCAAAAAGAATAGCCTGACCATCGATGAGCACACGGTCAACTTCCGGCATCACCTTAAGAATTTTGTTAATCTTAAGCGGAGTCAGCGAAAGCGATACAAGGCTTGCAATCTTATCGCCAACTTTAAGGTCGCGATTCTGTAATGCAGAACCAATCTTTGCAACCTTACCAATAAACATACCACCGGAACCGGTAACAGGATTCTGCTGTTTACCGCGGGTGCTGACAATTTCCATGATTTTTGCAGCAATCTTGTCTACATCACCATGGGCTTCTTCTTCAATCTGCGTAAAACTTGCAGAGTCGATGTTAAGTGCAATAACATCGAGCAAAATCTCATTGTCCCAGATTGTACTCATATCATTGTTGAGTTTCTGGGCAGTTTGTGGGAGCGCTCCCACGGGTTCAATAACCCGATGCGTTCCGTACTTACAACCTAACGCCATAAGACCTCCTGTATATGGAATAAAATTCCCGGCTTGCCTTATACAAAGGTAGCGGGGGGCAGTAATTCCTTTATATACCGAGCCTTGCATATCGTCAAGCACAATGCGGGTTTTAACTATTAAAATGATCTGGTGATGTCTCAAATGGCAAGGGGGGAGGTCTCCCCCTCGCGGGAGCCTCCTCGGGCGCTTGCTTTCTGCTCGCTTCTGATACCTCAATTAGTGTCAGGAAGCTTGTAAATACCAGTACCGCACCAATGCAGACGACTCGCCCTGTGGGGTCTCCCGCTACCCCCTCATTTAATGGAGAGAGTTCTTTCTACGGTATTCTGTAACATAAACAGCATCGGTACCTGCATTATTGCATGGTTTAGTTTCCATCGTGAGATGCTCCCGCACATAACCACTACACTGTTTCTGAAAATTAACTCCGAAATGATGAGCATGTTTCTCATGGATTATAATCGTTTCATGATTCATTTGATTTTTTTGAGCAATGCGTTATATTTAACTGAGTAAACCTAAAACTATAGTTAGGAAAGGAGATGTATATGAAACGGAGTGTATTACTGGTTAGTGTATTAGCAGTGTTCGCACTGCTTACAGCAGGATGTGATCTCTTAGTGTCACCCACAATAAAAGTAATTGATGCACGTACCGGCAACGGTATTGCAAATGCTGAAGTTACGCTTACACCTATAAAAGTTGATGAAAACAAATCACAGGAACCAATCAAAGGAACAAGCGGTACAGATGGCACTGTTGTGTTTACTGACAAAGTACAATATGGCGAATATACAGTAACGGGAAGCCTTTCAGGTTATGTGTTTATTCCTTTTAATGTCACCGTAGCAGGGTGGAGCCAGGATCTAGGAAAAATATGGGGCGTCGCAACGAGTAAAGGAGGAGATCCCAATGCTGTTTCTATATTCTTAACCTGGAACACAACGAATGATATCGATGCTTATTTCACCTATCCTAACACGCTCGAAACCAGCGTAACAGCACTTTACCCCTGGAGCGCTGTCGATGCCTACCAGAATCTTAGTGGTTCCCGGACGAGTGTCAATTATTCCAACAAGCAGGATACAACTAAATTTTCGTCCCTTGACATCGATAAAACAGCGAATAATGGTGGAATGGGTCCTGAAACGATAACGCTTCTGGGAACAAATACTGGTAACGCGAGCGGTACTCAGATCACGGTCAACTCCGGGACGCCGTTTATTGGTTCAGCAATTCCCGCTGGCAATTACTACTGGGCTGGAATTGGCGAGTATTACCTCAATGCATACACTACGAATACCAGTCTCGAGAACCAGCAAGTACGTGTTGTCATCACTCAGGGAAATGCAATTAAAGGCATTTTTAACCTTCCAACCAATATGACACAAAAGACAATTAGTTTATTCCGTGTCCAGATACTGTATACCTCCGACAATGCGAATTACTACCTCGTCTTCATGCCCGATTTGCGCCTTGTTGATGGTTTAGCCAATATCAAGAGCATAGCTGGAATACCAGAAGATAGTGTTTTTGTCTGCAGTGGCAGAAAATAAGTAACCATAGCAATTAGATTGCTGTTATATAAGAGGCTGAATAATCAGCCTCTTGTCGTTTATGAAAGGAGCAATAATGAAAAAATTATTTGCGATTATGTCAATTTTTCTTCTCGTAGCCGTGGGGCTTCTCGCTCAGTCAGCAGCAGGTGGCGGTAAAAAAGGCACAACAACCTACACTGTTACCTTCCAGCTTAACCCACCCAATGCTCAGCTTTTTGTTGATGGCCAGGCAATTAAAGGAAACGTAGCCACGCTTACCGCAGGCAATCATACCGTTAAAGCAACGGCTCCCGGATACCTTGAGTATAATGGCACCATTAATGTCACGGGCAATATTACGGTACCCATTACGCTGCAGCCCGCAACCGCAACGGTAACGTTCCAGCTCAATGTGCCGGGAGCTCAGATTTACGTGAACAACCAACCTATTAAAGGCACGGTCGCAACACTTCCGTTTGGAACCCATACGGTTCGCGTGAGCTTTGCTGGTTTCATCGATTTTACCACCACCATCAATGTAACGGGCAACATGGTTGTTCCCGTAACGATGCAGCAGGCTACAGCCCAGGTCAGCTTCCAAGTGAATCCTCCCAATGCGCAGGTCTACGTTGACAACCAAGCGATTAAGGGGAATACGGCGACTGTCACCATGGGTAACCACTCTATCCGCGTTACCGCTCCCGGCTACCTGGACTACAACACCACTGTAACCGTAAACGGCGATATGACACTACCCGTAACGCTCCAGGCACAGACCTTCAAGCTCAGCGTCAATGCAAACAACGTTAAGGGTGCTCAGGTGCTTTTGAACGGCGCTCAAGCAGGAACAACGCCCTTTCATACACAGCTCACTGCGGGCACGTACACGGTAACCATTCAGGCTCCCGGTTATATAGCCTATACCGAATCCTTTACGGTAGGTCCTGATAAAACCATAGCGGTCAATCTCCAGCAGGCTCTGGCAACACTTACCATCCAGCTTCCTGCTGCCAATATCAACACCGATATGAAAGGCGGCCACTGGAGCCAGATTATTATCTGGGTCGATGGTGTCCAGCAGAAGGGCAACGTCATCCAGCTAACACCAGGCAAGCACCTCATCAAGATAACCTCTGGCGGCATGCAGGTCGAAATCATGTATGAGTTCGAGGCAGGGAAGAGCTATGTGTTCGAACCCTTCATGGGACTAAATATAAAATAATCCTAACAAATTTTGCTCATGATACACGGGGTGTCCATGAAAGGTTTTGGGACACCCCTTTTTTTTAAGAGTAGTACCTGTGCAGTTTCATTAATCCTATCTTTCAAAAATTTCCATAGAGCAGAGCGGTAGATTTTTTCATGAATTCTCTTCTGCGAGAGGCAAACCTTGTTCTATAATGCAGCCTCCCAGTAAAAAGCCAGCTTCATCATAAAATACGGCTGATTGTCCGGGAGCGATAGCACGTTGGGGCTCATCGAATATCACTGTTGCAGTATCGGCGCTAATCGTGACAGTAGCTGGCGCTGGTTTATGCGCCTGTCGTATCTTTACCCATGCACGGAATGGTGTGTGAGCAAGTTTGGGGTCATGTACCACTGCATGGGAACCTGCAAGACCGCCAGAAAATAGTCTACTGTTATTGGAAAGCACAACCTGATTTTTTTCTGGTTTTATCGCAAGCACATAGTATGGTTCTCCGGTTGAGCTCACTCCAACACCGCGCCGCTGACCAATCGTGTAGTGAATAATCCCCTTATGCTTTCCCAGTACATTACCCTGTTCATCGACCATATCACCAGGTTTTGTTTCATCAAAGAGAATACCGTAGTTTCCTCCTACAAAATCCTGGCTCTCTGGCTTATCCGCGGTTGGAAGCCCGAGTTCCCGGGCGAGCGCTTTGACGTGCTGTTTAGTATACATGCCCAACGGGAATACAAGCCCGGCAAGTGTTTCTGGAGCAAGCCGATAGAGAAAATATGATTGATCTTTGTTTGCATCGATGCCTTTTCTGAGGTGCAAAATACCATTGCGAGGTTCGATACGGACATAGTGACCTGTTGCAAAGTAATCAAAGGTGATATTTTGACGCTGCGCTTCCTGGAGCATAAAACCAAATTTCATCTCTACGTTACAGCGCACGCAGGGGTTAGGTGTTCGTCCCTGCATGTATTCTGCTTTAAAGTAATTGAGGATGGTGGTTTCATATTGCTCAGTACAATCAATAACATGGTACGGGACACCAAGTGCTGTACAGATGCGTTCACATAACGCAAAGTCTTCAGCTTCGCCCGGTCCATAGCATGCGTCAATTCCAGGAGGAACCGTCCCTGCATCGGGATTGTATATCTTCATGCTGATGCCTATGACATTAGCGCCGGCTTTGGAAAGGAGAGTGAGGGCTACACTGGAATCAACGCCACCGGAAAGACCTACCGCAATAGTCTTTCCTTTATAGATGCGAAGCGCATCAAGCGCGCTCTCTAGATGTGTATCTTCAGTCATAGGGGGAGTGTATACTGAAATATATCAAATCATCAAGGTTTATTAGCAAAATTTTAAACGATAACTACACTGTTTTCGGAGTCAGCAAAGGGGCTTGGAACATATTTATCAGCGTTCCAATCATTATCCCATGTTTTGCTGTCAAAGAGATATCGAAAATAGTATTCTTTACCGCTTTCAAGTTCAAGAGTAATTTCAAAACCACCCTGTTTTGTTCGTCCCATTGGATGAGCATTCGTATCCCAATTGTTAAAATCACCAACAATGTAGGCTTCAAGGAAACCATGAGCCTGTTCAGGGGGTACTAGAAAAGTTACTGAGCATTTTGTTCCTGCCTTGTTATATTTTTTACTAATCATACGTTTGCCTCCTCAATCATTATTGCAGTATTTGTCATAAAGTATTTAATGCTATTCAAATCTAACTATAACTATACGTCAGGAATTGTATATCTGCAAGGGTAACAATCTTACGTGCTCCGTAATATTAATATACGATATATGAGGATTACTGCATTTATAATATGAGGGGTACAACATTTAAAAAAAATGAGCTGCCGTAAGACAGCTCATTGTAAAAATAATGTTCAATTCGCCTGATAGCAAATTACTGTGCTTTTGGGATTTCTTTCCAGCGTGCGCATGCATGGAAATGTCCATTACCAGCATCCATGAGTTCTGGTTCCGGGTTGTTAGCACAAGCTTCGGTTGCATATGGGCAGCGAGTATGGAAACGACATCCAGAAGGGATGTTAGCTGGTGAAGGAATTTCTCCGGAGATAGGAAGTTTTTTAATAATATCAACTTTTCCGGCTTGGGGCTCCGGTACTGCAGCGATGAGTGCCTGTGTGTAGGGATGAATCGGGTTATCAATTATCTCATCGGCTGGACCCATTTCAACAATTCTGCCAAGATACATAACCGCAATGCGGTCAGTAAAGTATCGTGCAGTAGAAAGGTCATGCGTTATGTAGAGGTATGTAAGCCCTAAATCGCGTTGGACTTCTTTCATCATGTGGAGAATCTCAGCGCGAGTAGAAAGGTCGATCATCGATACTGGCTCATCTGCTACAAGCATTTTAGGGTTAAGAATGAGTGTTCTTGCAGTTGCTGTTCGCTGGCGCTGACCACCGGAGAGCATATGCGGGTATCGAACGAGGAACTCTTCGGGTGGTGTCAATTTTACTTCGGTGAGTGCTTTGAGAACGCGCTCAATCTGCTCTGCACGATTTCCATGCATTTTATGGATGATAAGCGGTTCCAATAAAACATCGCGAATCTTAAAACGCGGATTCATTGATGCATAAGGATCCTGGAATATCATCTGAACTTTGCGACGATATTCCTGTGTTTTTGCTTTATTGGTAAAGGTTACATCTTCACCATCAAAGGTGATTGTGCCGCTTGTAGGTTCAATGAGCTTCATGATGAGCTTACCGGTAGTTGTTTTTCCAGAACCTGATTCACCAATTAAGCCAAAGATTTCGCCCTTCATGATAGAAAAGCTTACGCCATCAACCGCTTTGATAACGCGTTTTTTCCCGCCTGCCAATGTTTGAGCAAGCGTTAAGTGGGGAACGAAATGCTTCTTTAAGTTTTTAACTTCGAGTAATACTTCACTCATTTTACACACCTCCAGCAGGCTACTTGATGGCCAGGTTCAACCTCGATGAGAGGCGGTTCCTCTGTAAAGCATTTTTCCATGGTACAGTGACAGCGTGGGTTAAATCGACATCCAGTTGGCGGGTTAATTAAATCGGGAGGTGTACCGGGAATAAATGCTAGTGTATCAACTTTTTTATGCAAGAGCGGTGTTGCCTGCAGCAGTTTTTGCGTATACGGATGGAGTGGCTCTTTGCCATAAATCTGTGCATTGGTGCCAAGCTCTGCAATTTTTCCAGCGTACATAACACAAATTCTGTCACTTACTTCTGCTTCAAGAGCAAGGTCATGCGTAATGAAGATAAATGAAAGATTGAATGTTTTCTTAAGTTCTTTGAGCAGATTGATAATCTGTGCCTGTACAATTACGTCCAACGCAGTAGTTGGTTCATCGAGAATAACGAGACGGGGCTTTAGGAACAATGCGGACGCAATAACAACACGCTGTTTCATACCGCCGGAAAGCTCATGAGGATATCGGTTCATAACCTCAGGAGGAAGACCAACATGGCCGAGGTATTCTTTTATGAGTTCAACTGCCTGTTTTTCTTCCATCATGCGGTGTTCATTGAGTGTTTCGAGCATCTGCCTGCCAATGGTATACACGGGCGTAAGGCAGTTCATAGCACCCTGGAACACCATTGAGATCTTTTCCCAGCGGATATTCTTGCGAATTTCCTTATCGGAAAGAGGAACGATATCGGTTCCATCAATAATGATCTGTGAACCCTTTTCAATTCTTCCTGGAGGGCTTGGCATTTTAAGCAATGCAACACCAGTAGTGGTTTTTCCACATCCGGATTCACCTACAAGACCAAGCGTTTCTCCTTCTTTAAGTGAAAAAGAAACATCGTCCAGTGCTTTTACAGCACCTTTTGATGTGTGATAGTAGAGTCGTAAATTCTTGACTTCAAGTAAATTTTCCATGGCTTACCTCGTTTGCAGTTTAGGATGTAAGATTCTATCCAGGGCAAAGCCTAGGAAAGCAAAGGTCATTCCAATAATTGCTATGGCTAATCCAGGAGGAATGATCCACCACCAGAGTCCAGTAAGCATTGCCTGTCCCTGATATGCATCATTGAGAATTTGTCCCCAGGTAACAACAGTAGTATCGCCAAGACCAAGGAGACTGACTGTTGATTCGTAGATAATAGCACCGGGAACTGCAAGCGCCATTGATGCAAATGAATACGGTATGAGAATAGGAGCCATATGACGGAAGATGATTCTTCCATGGCTTGCTCCTAGAGCGCGAGCTGCTTCAACAAAAGTTTCCTCTTTAATCTGGAGGGCTATCGATCGAACTGTTTTAACCGATCCTGCCCATGAGAATACGATAAGTACACCAACGAGAGTCCAGATACTCGGTTTAAAGATTGCTGCAGCAACAATAAGAATTGGTAATACCGGGAGTGAAATAAAGTAGTCCCAGAAGAACATCATAGCTGAATCAACTTTGCCACCAAAGTATGCGGTAATAATGCCGTAGATTACTCCAACAAATACAGAAATAATACTGGTGAAGAAACCAATGAGGAGTGCCCACTTTAAACCTGCAATAATACCTGAAAAGATATCACGCTTAGAGTTATCGGTACCGAGCAGTCCAGAAACTCTTCCAACAACTGAAATGTGAGGCTCTTCGAAGTAAACCTTTGGTATTTCTTGTCCTTCCTCGGCTATGGGTTGCGATACTTTTATTTCAAAAATGTAGTTGCCCTTGAGGGGAATCTGATTTTGAACAAAACCAGGTTTTGCTTCTGAGAAAATAATTTCAGTAACACCAGCACTCATGGTTTGAATGTTGCCAAAATTTTCTTCTGATTCAAATTCTCTTACAAAAGAGAGTGCTGAATCACGAGAACTATTGAGTATAGAAATTCTTATTGGCTCATTTTCAGAAAGATTATAAAGCGAGGTAGAGAAGAGCTCAATAACCTGTTTGTCGGGACGCATCACAGAAACTGTAAGAGGAATCGTTCCGGTTCCAACTGCTCGGATGATAAGGTCGTACGGAGCAAGATCGTATTGGTAATTATAGTGGAACTGATAAATTGTATTTCCATCAGCATCCACGGTCTTACTAAAATCACGAAGATCTGCGGATGCTGCTTGTTTGGTTTTTGTAAAAAGATTAGTCCAAACAGGTGGAGCACTCTGGCTATTATCCTGCCAGTACTCAATACTGCGCCACTTTGTACCTGCTTCTTTATACGGAATGATTAAGGGTTCAAAAACAACAAGCAGGATACAAAGAATAAGAATTCCTAAACCTACAAGACCAGATTTATCCCGCTTAAACTCATTCCAAAATTCCATAAACTGGCTCATGCTTTGCCTCCTACTTTAATACGCGGATCGAGGAATCCATAAATAAGGTCAAGCGCTATGAGACCTAATTGATAGATACCTGTTGTGATTGCAAGGTCAGCCAGCAAAACCGGGATATCATTTTGCTGTAATGCGATCCAGTATAGGTTTCCCATACCAGGCCAGGAGAAGATACCTTCAAAAATTATAGCGCCACCCAAAGAGCCGATAATGCCTAACAATACCATCGTAACAATGGGAGGTGCAGCAGAACGCAGTGTATGGCCAAAAAGAACTTTCTTTTCAGGAATACCACGCGCGCGTGCGCTCATAATGTAGTCTTCCTGTAAAATGCTCAGCACGATGTTTCGGATAAAAAATGAGCCGCCCCAGAAACCGAGCAGGACAAGCGTTGCGAGCGGAAGTATCATATGGTAGAGCATATCAAAAAGTCGCATAATTCCTTCAGGAGGAGGTGACGAGTACATTCCACCAGACGGGAAAATTTTAATGATATACGCAAAAAGCATAACAAGGAGCATTGCAAGCCACCATGTGGGTAATCCATAGAGAATCATGGTAACTAATGTTGTTCCTTTATCAAGACTCTTACCAGGATTTTGAGCTTTTTTAAGACCTAAAATTATAGCAATGATAAGTTCTATAATGGCAGCTAGAGTAAAGAGCAACAACGATCGCGGAATAGTTTCAAAAATTATTTTTCGAACATCACGGTCACCATCGCTCGATTTTATAATGGTTGATTTTCCAAAATTAAAGGTTAGCGTTTTCACTGTTCGCGAAATAACCTTTTCAAAATATGGTTTATCAAGACCGTAAAGACGGATGAGGGCTTTTCGCCTCTGGTCCTGAAAAGCTTTTATTTCTTCTGCTTTTTTTCCTTTCTGTCTCATCGCTTCAGCACGAACTTGTTCTTCGATCTGAGAGCGTTGGGTCTCATCAGCAACTTTGTTAAAGAGCAGAGAGAACGTAAAGATCAGCAAGGAGTAAATAACAATGCCTTTCAGGATGCGTTTAATCGCATACCACTTGTACATGTATTTCCACCTGTTTGCATGGGATAGTCTGCTTAACTTGCAGACCTCAAATTCATAGCAGATAAATACGATTCTGTCAAAGTGTTTTAACGAAACACTGTAAAAAATAAAACAGTATATTAAAAATTGAAATGTACAGAATGAAACATTACCAGTATGCAAATACTATGTGCAAAAATTTTTGTTGCAAAATTTGTATACAAGTATATTGACAATATTTTTTAGTTTTGCTATGTTTCTATTGTCCTTCCCCTGTAGCTCAGTCGGCAGAGCAAGTGGCTGTTAACCACTGGGTCCGTGGTTCGAACCCGCGCGGGGGAGTAAAAAACCAGCTGTAATCCAGCTGGTTTTTTCTTTTTGTGCACCCGGTCAGGTATTTCACAGACACCAATGGGCATACATTTTGCAGCCTGCTTTGCGACAGATTCACAAGCTTTATGACACTACTATTTTACTCATCGAGGGGCTTTACAATAGTTGAAAGTACTCTATTGTGCCGAACCTCAGTAATAGTAATTTCTCCAAATTCGGTTTTAATTTTATCGTTTTTTTCGGGGATTCGATTTAAGAGCCATGCACAGTAACCAGCTAAAGTATGTGCAGGGGGCATTTCTGAAAGATTTTTAGAAAAAAAATCGAGTACAGCAACAAGTGGTGTATCACCTGCAATGCTATAGGTACCATCAGAGAGGCGTTTTATTCGGGATTCCGCAGGAGCATTCTTGTCATATAATTCACCGACAATCTCTTCGATTATATCCTGCATGGTAATAATGCCAGAAAAACCGCCATATTCATCCATAACAATGACAATTTTTTCTCGAGTGTGTTTCATGATATTAAAAATATCATCAAGAGATTTTGATTGTGTCACAAAAACAGGCTGTGCAGCAATTTTTTTTAAAGTAAAATGTCCCTGTCCCTCTAAAATCATTTTGAAAATATCTTTGAGTCTAACAACGCCAGTTATGAGTTCCTCGCTTTTGCTGTATACAGGTATCCATGTTATGTTTTTATTAATAATTTCCTGTATTGCATTTTCGCAGCTTATAGAATCATCGAGCTTTACTACATCCTTGCGATGTGTCATCACCGAAAGTGCTGTGGTTTTTTTGAGTCTGAGTATGTTTTTTATCATTGAAGCATTGATTTTATCGATAATATTCATGTGTTCTGCTATTGCAAGCATTTGGATGAAAGTTTCCAGAGAGATTTCTTTTCTGGTATTTTTCCCAAAGATTCGCGTTATAATATTGCTGGTACTGTTAATAATAAAAACAATTGGCTTAAATACGATTGCAATGCAGTAAATAAGGGGTGCGAAAGCTAGGGCGATTGTCTCATTGTGAGCAATAGCGATACGTTTCGGTGTGACTTCTCCAATAATGAGAATTACAAATGTCAAAATTCCTGTGACCAGCGCAATATTAATATTACCAAATCGTTCAAGAATGATATCGCTCGTTAAAATTGAAACTAGAATGTTGACAATGTTATTACCAACAAGGATTGTTGATAAGAGTTCATCGGGTTTTTCAGTTAATTTTTCGATAAAAAAAGTATTTCTCTTACGCTTTTTTAATCCAGCTATTTGAATCATGGTAAGTGATGTAAATGCGGTTTCTGCTGCGGAGAATATAAACGAAAAAGCGAGAGAAACCAGAACAGCAATTAGTTTATACATATCGATCATGATTATACCGTGAATCGTGAAACTTCTTGTTCAAGATAGGTTAGTGCCTCGATATTTTCTTTACCAAGTTTTGAAATGGCTGTTATTGATTGAAGCATGGCTTCTGATGTTTGTATAAAATCTTCAAGAACAGTTATCATATTGGCTATCAGCGTTTCATTTTTCTCATTTTCAGCAAGCAGTAATTGTGAGTTTTCTGAAATTTCAGAGACATCATGCATGCTTTCTCCTGCAGCATGTTTTAGTTTTTCAAAAACATCCGAGATACTTCCAGTTTGTTGAGCAGACTGACGCACAGAGCCAATCATACTGTTCATTGCTTCTGCCATTTCTGAGGTTCCTCGTGCAAGTTCCTGTATTGAGGTATTAGCATCTGCAGAATCGGTTATTGCATGTTCGATTCGTGATAGAATTCCGCTTATTTCATTTTGAATGAGAGAAGCATTTTTCCCGGCTTCTTCTGCAAGTTTTCTAATTTCATCGGCAACTACAGCAAAGCCTCTTCCCTTATCTCCTGCATGAGCTGCTTCGATAGCTGCATTCATTGCCAATAGATTAGTACGCTCTGCAATGTCATTGATAATTTCATTAAAGTTTTTTATTTTTTCTGCATCGAGAGCGATTTCTTTAACTCCGTTTACCAGTTGCTCTACTGTTTTGATAGCTACAGAAGCATTCGCATTGAGATTATCAGAGACTTTCTTCTTTTCGAGAGCAACTTTAGCGAGCTGCGCCAGACTTTTAATAGTGATATCAATTTTTTCCATTGCTGCTTCAGATTCTTTGGTTTGCGTTACGAGGTTTTTATTTAATACTTCAGAATTTTCTCCAATGTTTCTTACGGTTCTGGAGAATTGCTGCAACAATACTGTAAGCTCATCGAGTTTCTTTTTAGTTTCATCAAAATTATTTTGTGCAGTTAAAAGTGTCTGTGAAGTTGCATTGCTTTGTTCATAGATATTTGTGCCAATTTTATAGCCGGTATGCGCAGTTTCTTTGATTTGTGATACTAAAGCACGCAATTTTGCCAGAAAAGTATTAAATGACTCTGCAAGCAGCGTGACTTCACTTTTACCTGAAACGGTGATTGTTCGTGTTAAATCAGCATCTCCCTGACTGATACTAACAAAGGCTCTGGAAAAAAGTGTAAGTGGTTTCATGAAAGATTGTGATAGTAAAATAATGATAATCATACTTGCTATAAAAGCAATTCCTGCGATGATGAGAAGTACCTTTATAAAATTATTAAAATCTTTTGTGAGAAGGCTTTCTGGCAGGAATATTCCAATAGCCCATACAGTATATGAGTTGCCAATCCTGAATGGCGCTATACCAGCTTTCCACATCGTTCCGTTAAAAAGTGATTGCAAACTACCAGAATATGATTGTCCGAGTGTAAGTTGTTCTTTAAGCTGCTGCCAACCAGTTTTCCATCGTTCGGCTTCAAAATCAATAGTTCGCTGTTCTACAATTATATCAGAAGCTTTGAGTGCAGCTTGTGTCTGTTCTGCGTTCATCGCTGTCTGATAAATTGCTTTATTGCTATCACCATGGGTGAGAATCGTACCATTCTTTGTAAACAGCACTGCATAGCCTTTCCCCATTGGACGAGCTTGACTGATGATTGCATTGAATGTAAATACATCAATATCAACAGCAATAATTCCAATTTGACGCGCATCGGAGTTTTGTATTGGTACTGCAAGCGAGATCACCAGTTTCCCGCTCTGGTATGAGGTGTGCATGTCAGAAACAGTTTCTTGATTTTGACTCTTGATTGTTGTATACCAGGGAAAAGTATTGAGAGTATCTTCATCAATACTTTCCTGAATGGACTTACCATCTTTTTCATAGCATGCCCATGCTTCGTTGCTTGTGAAACCACTGTAATATTCTGAATTGATACTGAGATATAAGGTGTCGATGGTGATATTCTGGTTTACCATTGCTTGAGAAAAACCAAGCAGAATCGATTTTTGTTCAGATGGCTTCATTGAGGTAACAGCAGCAAACATGCGTGCAGTACTGCGAATTACATTGAGGTTTTCTTCTATGTGTTTATCGATTTCTGCGGCATACTGGTTAGCGAGTGAAATGACAAGATTTGATGTGATAACCTGTTCGGTGCGTTTAATAGTGCTATGGAGAATCACTGTTATAGTGGTAAAGGTAACAAGCAATAAGATAGCAATTGCAATCTGAATACGCGCTGCAATGGAAATAACATGTCGGTTTTTCATTGTTTTCATAACCTTACTCCCTGATATCATCCTGATGTATAAAAGCAAACTAGATGTATCAAATAGACTTAACGTTTAAGCAGTTTTAAAAAATATGTTTTAATGTATTCTCGCAAAGCCCCATGATTTTTTATCTGCATGAGTGCAGGAACTCTGAGGAGATTATTAGCCATAGAATCAACTCTTTCAAGGGTTAATGAAGATGGTTTCATGGATCGGAGTGTTTTTCTAAGATAATCACGTACGAGCGAATTGATGTCTTCAACCAGGTTCCGTTTAGCTTCTGGATTGATTAGGGTATTCCACTTGTCAATGAGCAGCATCAGGTACTGATCGATTGTATAGTTTTGTGGAACAATATCCTTTTCTAATTTTCCTGCAATCTGAGAAAATTCCAGCGCTCGATTGTTTTCAGGTCTTGCGACTGGCTGTTCCTGTCGTTTTGTTTGTTCTTTTTGGGGTTTTCGTTTACTGATCTTTTTTATGAGCTTATAAAACCATGAAAGTAGAGGAATTGTGTACCAGATAGGGAGTAGAATTTTAACATCAGTAAGCAGATGCTGTCGGTCAAGGTGGAGGAGTACATTGAGTGGTGCTTGTTTCAGATTGCCAAAAAGAGGATAAAGATTATTTTTTTCGCCTCGTGAACCATAAATTTCTTGATAGACTAGTGGCGCAAAACCACTTGCCAATGCTTGCGATAGGGCTGGATTGATTTCATCAATTTTATAGGAAAGGTACTTGTTAAAATCTTCATCGGAAAGCATGGCAGGTATTTTTTCAAACTGATACATGATGCTTTGCCATTCCTGAATAATTTTTGATCGTACTCCTGGACGTATGTTGTTTATTAAGTTGACTATATATGGAAGAAAAAATTCTAATTTTATAAAGAGCTGTTGTCCTTTAATCGTGAGTATAAGGATTTGAGGAAGATGGTTTTCATCTTTAGCTCGTGTTTTTTCTTTCAGCCAGTCTTCTAGTTCTTCGCGTGTATATTTTCCTAAGAGTGGACGACCCTGGCTATCACGGAAATCACAGATATCTTCGATAGTATATGCGTATGGTGCTTTTCCCAATAGCTGTTCCAGTGTTTTAAATGCATTGTCGCGGTCAAAAGAGCGCTGTGCTTTGCTTTTATGATAATTGGTGAATAAATCAAGAATATAGGTAGCCTGAAGTACCGCTACATCATCTGGGGTTTGCTCACCTTTGTTCATAATATCCTTACGGATAGAATTGTTGAGATATGCCACAAATGGGAATGTAAAATCACTCTTCGCATTTTGAATTTCTGAAATGAGATCGTATGGCTTAATGAGAATACCGGTCATGGAATCTCTAACGAGCATATCTTTAGTCGGAAAAGCACCTAAAAGCCGCTGCTGGATATAATCTTTGTTAGCGCCTTTACGCAAATAATGTCTGATTTTTAATATAGCAAATTCGAGGAGCTTGTTTTTAATTGTTTCCACAGGAATTATCATCGATTTAATTCCTTCCGGAAATGAAATTCTGCAAATGGGGATGTTATTGGTGTCTTCTGCATCAAGGACTCTCTTAAATTCATCATCAATGCCTATTGAGAGAATCCATTCGGGAGGAATTGAGAGTTTTAGCATTTCTTCATCGGGGAACGGTACTTCCGGGAATTCTTCAATGCGTGCATATTCAGCTATGAGAGGGTTAATACATGATTCTGGCAAGCGAATCGTGTCAATTTCATTGCCTGCGAGTATAAGGGCGACTTCTCGCTTTTGAGCCAATTTCATCAGTCTTGGAACGAGCACGACATCTGGGTTTAGCACAAGGTCTCGATAGAGAGGAATAGTTTGATCTGCAGCTCTAAACTGCTTTGATAGTGTTATTGCAAAATTTCGATAACCAATATCATAGGTTCGGTTTTTCTGTGCGTATGATTTTAAAAGTTGAAGAACATCGATATCTGTTGCCATGTACTTATTGTATACACAGAAATGCTGTTTTATCAATGAAAAGTGCATGCAGAAATTGGTCTCAAGCAGTTTAACCGTATGTGCAAGTATTGCAATGCAAAAAATCTCTTTTTTCAAGGAGGCATATATGCGTAAACTGCGCGAACTCGTGCCTGGTGGTACTTACCATGTAAGTGCACGAATAAATAATAGAGAGTTGCATCTACAGGAAGTGCTCTGTAAAAGCATCATGTTAGAGATTATGGAAAAACTTCAGACAGAGATGGGTTTTAAGTTCGAACACTTTGCGATTATGGATAATCATGTACATTTTATTATTAGCACGTTAGATATGGAACTCCCCAAAATTATGCAGCGACTGTTGATGACATATACAATTCGCTATAACAAGGCTATGAAACGAACTGGGCACATCTGGGGCGATAGATATTTTTCACGTGTACTCAGAACGCAAAACGATGTGGAACAATGTTTTGAATATCTAAATCAAAATCCAGTAAAAGCAGAGCTCGTTAAAAATGAACTAAGCTGGCCATGGAGTTCGCTTGCGTTTTATAGATTTGCGCCTGATTTTGTATCGCGCTGGATGAGCCCCTGGTCAGTTGATTTGCATATGAAGGCTATATCAAAATTACAAAAGGGTCAGACCCTTAGGCAGAAAGAAATCACAAAAAAAGTAATTTTTAATGTGACAATGCAAATTAAAATGAAAAAGCATAAGCGAAAGCATAAAAAGTAGTATAAGCTACCAGTAGACCGTAGATTTTATTTTTATTTTAATTCTCAATAAAAAAATGTTGGGCTAACTATATCCTTAATGCATTTGAATTGTACTATAATTTGTCAAATTTGATTCTAAAAATTCTGAAACTAATAAAAATTTTCCAAAAACAAAAAAATAATTATCTCAAATTAGACAAAAAATTGAATATATTCTGTTGACCAGAATTGTTTAACCCTGCATAATATCGAAAAAATTGACAAAAGGGTCAGACCCACCTTTTTTAAGCAGCTAAAGGGTCAGACCCATAAATACAAGGAAACAAGTATGTTAGAACGATTGACACAAAAAATGGGCGATATCGTCCGCCAAATTAGCGGAAAAGCTTCCATTACTGAAAAAAACATCGAAGACGCAGTTGAAGCTATAAAAATTGCTTTGCTGGAAGCTGATGTCAATGTACGTGTTGTACGCCGTTTTGTTAATGGTACCATTGAAGAAGCAAAGGGTGAGAAAGTTCTGCGGTCTGTTACTCCTGGTCAGCAGTTTGTTAAAATTGTGCATGACCGCCTTACTGCGCTCCTCGGAGACAGCAGGCAAGATATTGTGCTCAAGGACGGTATTACTGTAATCATGCTTGTCGGTCTTCAGGGATCCGGTAAAACTACAACGGCAGCAAAATTAGGCAATTATTTTAAAAACAAAAATAAGCGTGTACTCTTAGCCGCCTGTGACCTCGTTCGACCGGCTGCTGTTGATCAGCTTGTCACACTTGGCACCGGGCTTGGAATTGCTGTGCACACCAATCCAATGCCAGCAGACAGTGCTCAAAAGAATCCATTACCTATTGCTAAAGCAGCTCTTGAACGAGCACGAAAAGAACTTTTTGATGTTGTAATCATCGATACAACAGGCCGTCTTCAGATTGATGATGCGATGATGCAGGAACTGGTGGCAATGAAGACAGCCATCAAACCCGATGAAGTTTTACTGGTTGCAGATGCCATGACTGGGCAGACTGCAGTCGATATTGCTACAACGTTCGATGAAAAAGTTGGTTTAACTGGGGTAATTCTCTCCAAATTCGATTCAGATACTCGGGGCGGTGCAGCGCTCTCAATTAAATCGATTACCGGTAAGCCAATCAAATTTGTTGGTATTTCGGAAAAACCTGATGGTCTTGAGCCCTTCTATCCTGATAGAATGGCAAACCGTATTTTAGGTATGGGCGATATCGTATCGCTGGTAGAAAAAGCTCAATCTGTGATTGAAGAACAGGAAGCACTCGAGCTGGAACAAAAACTTCGAAAAGAAACGTTCACGCTGGAGGATTATTTACAGGAATTGCGCCGCTTTAAAAAAATGGGATCCATGAAACAGGTACTTGATATGATGCCAGGTCTTGCAGGGCAGATTTCAGAAGATCAGATTGATGAGAATCAGCTCAAACGAAATGAAGCTATCATATTATCGATGACTAAAAAAGAGCGGCTCAATCATCTCATTATTGGACCTACTCGTCGGTCAAGAATAGCACGCGGGTCTGGCACTTCTGTTGCAGAGGTTGCAAAACTGCTTAAGGATTTTGAAAAGACTCGTTCGATGATGAAAAAAATGGTAAAAAACAAAAAAATGCTGGGCGGATTTCAGTAAATGCCCTAGTTTGGATTATGTTCTAAGCTTAAAAGTTTTTTATGAACAGTGTCACAAAGCTTGTGAAAGTCTTTACAACTCTAACAAACAGCGCTATGATACTGCAATCCCGATTCCTGGAGTTTGAATCATGACATTTTTTACCAGGCGGTATCTGGAAGAGTTTTTTTTATATTCCAGTCAGTTCGTCTTGTTTTATACTATAGCATTGCTTGCAGCACCTCCGGTACTCAGGCCAGAACTATTACCAGTTATTGTACTTATCATTTCACTATTTATACAGATTGCCCTCCTGGCACGATTTGGACACAGACCACTAGCCAGGCTCGTTTTTTCCTGTATTACTCCTATTGTATATACGTTAAGTAAGGCACTCGTAAGTCCTGGAACGTTAGCAGATATGGCGAGTTATTTTTTATGGGGCATTTCGCTCTATCAGGGAAGCATTCAGGCGCTGGAACTGGTATTTCGGCGCAAGTGGCCAAAACGAATTGCAGAAATTTTTATGACCGCTGGAACAATTCTCTCTTTCGTGTTCTTTTATTTTTATATGGATCTGAGAATACGGCTCTTTAACAGCTATCTCAGTGGTGAGCTTGATTATTCTGCATTGAGTCAAGCACTTACTATTAAAATGTTTATTCCATCTTTTATAAATTTTTTAAAACCTGTCCAACATATATTTTTTATTTTTGGCGTTTTTATGTTTGGTTTGTTTCAGCTTTCTGATAAGGTTAAGCAGATATCGCTCAAATATCGGATTGATTCTATTTATGCAGCTGTTACTCCACCAACACAAGATGCTATGCCAATTGGCTCACAGATACGTGGAGAGCAACGTCCTGTAGTAATACTGTATGCCGATATATGGAATTTCACTCCAATAGCTGAAAAAGAAAATCCGCAGAATGCTTTTGAAATGCTCAATCGATACTATGCTCTGTGGGATATTGTGGTACGCAGAAACCATGGCATTATTGAACAATTTGTTGGTGATACCGTTATTGCTGTTTTCGGTCTGCTTGAGAACGAAAAAGGTGCAAATTATGCAGTCGATTGTGCTTTTGATTTCTTGCACCAGTTTATATATCTTCAGGATGAGTTAGCTGAAAATAAACTTCCCATAATCAAAAATATCGGCATTGGTATTCATGCGGGAATTGTCGCGGTTGGAGACTTAATTAATCCTTCAGGCGAAAAGCGTCTCAGCGTTGTTGGTGATGCAGTAAATGTAGCTGCTAGACTGGACTCTTTATGTAGAGAATTCAAACAGAATCTGATAATTAGTAACGACGTCTATAAGAATCTTTCGCTTGAGCATCAGGCAGAGTTTGAGAAACTTGGTGAAGTGCTCTTCAGAAATAAGACTCAGCCACAACTGGTGTGGGGACGTAAATAAGTAAATACTTTAGGGTATCATGTATACACATGAACATATAATCGATGGGCTTATAACAAAAGCTATTAAAACCTGGAATATTTTTGAACCTCATGACAGAGCGCTTATTGGCTTATCTGGCGGAAAAGATTCCACGGTGTTAGCATATTTCCTCGCTGCAATGGTAAAACATGGACGATTGCCAATAACGCTCCACGCGCTCCACATTGTGAATGATTTTTCATCAGTAATGAGTAATAAACAAACAAATTCGTCACAAACAAACTCACAAACAACAACAGGAGGTCTTTCACCTGTTCTCAAAGAACTTGTTCAGAGCTGGGGTATTACAGTAACGGAATTGTATGTTCCAATAGTGGGACGATTAAAAGCAGATCGTACACTTAACTGCTATTGGTGTTCTATGCAACGAAGAACGGAACTCATCAAATTTGCCGAAACGCATGGTTACAATACCATTGCACTCGGACACCATCTTGATGATGTGCTAGAAACAGTTCTCATGAACATGCTGGAAAAGGGTGAACTTTCAACAATGATTCCCCGTATGCTCTACAAAAAATATCCAATCAAACTAGTGCGTCCGCTCTATCTTGTTGAAGAACATCAGATTAAGCTTTTTGCAAAAGAGTTGGGTTTATACAATGATAATGGCATAACCGTTTGCACCTGTTCTTTTAACATTGGCGGCAAACGAGACAAAACCGGGAAACTGCTTGAGCAGCTTACTGGAGGTTCAAGTAAAAAAAAGCATTTACTGCTTAATTCGCTTATGAATATTAATGGTGAGTATCTACCAAAAGTTTAAATTTTATAATTTTTTTTACAGCAAAGTATTTTACAAGTTAAAATGGTTGCTATTATTTCCTTGACTTTAAAATATCTCTGGTTTATCATTGCTACAAGAGAACTTTCTCATACTTCTAAATTAGGAGGAAAGTAATGAAAAAAAGCCTTGTGCTTGCCCTCGTTTTACTCGCTGCGTTTGCAGTAGTAGTCATGGGCTGTCCCAAAAAAGAAGCTGCTAAAGGTGCAGCTTTCCACATTGGTGTCGTTACCGGTTCTGTTTCACAGTCCGAAGACGATCTCCGTGGTGCTGAAAAGCTCATTGAGCTTTATGGTGATGTAAAGAATGGTGGAATGATTAAACATCTTACCTATCCAGACAACTTTATGGATCAGATGGATGTTACCATTTCCCAGATTGTCTCTCTTGCAGATGATCCGCTCATGAAGGCAATTGTTGTTAACCAGGCAGTTCCTGGTACTGCTGAGGCTTTCAAGCGTGTCCGTGAAAAACGCCCAGACATTCTGCTTTTTGCTGGAGAACCTCATGAAGATCCTCCTGTAATTCAGGAAGCAGCTGATGTTGCTATCAATTCAGATTTTATTGCTCGTGGCTATACCATCATCTGGGCAGCACGAGAAATGGGAGCAAAAAAATTTGTTCATATTTCATTCCCACGCCACATGTCCTATGAAACACTTGGTCTTCGCCGCCTCATTATGGAACAAGCTTGTAAGGATCTTGGTCTTGAATTCATATTTGAAACTGCACCAGATCCTACGACCGAAGTTGGTGTAGCAGGTGCTCAACAGTATATCCTTGAAAAAGTTCCCCAGTGGATTAAGAAATACGGCACCGATACAGCTTTCTTCTGCACCAATGATGCTCATACTGAGCCGCTCCTTAAGCAACTTCTTACATATGGTGGATATTTTGTAGAAGCTGACCTTCCATCACCGCTCATGGGATACCCCGGAGCACTTGATCTTGATCTTAAAGCAGAAGCTGGAGATTTCCAGAAGATTCTCGCAAAAGTTGAGCAAGCAGTTGTTGATAAAGGCGGAGCTGGCCGTTTTGGTACCTGGGCATACAGCTATGGATTTACCGTAACCGCAGGTCTTGGCGAATATGCAAAAATGATTATTGAAGGCACTGCTCAGAAGGGTGACCTTTCAGCACTCAATACTGCATTTGCAAAATTCACCCCTGGTGCAAACTGGAACTCAACCAATTATATCAATCCAGTAACCGGTGAAAAAGCTGCTAACCATATGCTCGTATACATGGATACCTATGTATTCGGTAAGGGTTATCTCCCCACCACCAAGCAGACAATCGATCCGAAATATTTCGAGATTAAATTCAAGAAATAGTTTGATTCTTGTCTAACACAATAAAACAGGCTGCCTCTTACGGCAGCCTGTTTTATTAATATTTCACTGTATACGTTACGGTAATGTTCCAGGGATATTTTACAATATCAGGGGTTTTATCCCAATACAATGCTTCTGCATTGTAATATCCGATACTTTGTGCAATTGTATCAGTGTAGCCGAGATCAGTGATGCTGGGAAGTCCAAAATAAAAGGTATAACTGACAGAAGCAGTTACACTCAAAATACCTTCTGTGTAAGTGCCCGATACTAAAAGGGTATCGGAATCATAATAACCGAGCGGGCGCTTAACACCGGGAGCGACTACATTCCACCATATGCTGCTTCCGTCAATTGAACCTCGTAGTTTTATAAAGAGATTTTGCAATGAAAGAGAAACATTTGAAAAACTATAATCTGTTTTAAAAAAGATTGATAATGGATAATTACCGTAATAGTTTTTTTGTATGTAATTTTCTTCAGTGAATGAACTTAGTAGTATCCATGATGCAGCAGGAAAGTTTGTGCTATTATATTGGTCAAATGTTTCAGTTCCGGTTTCCATATTCTGGAAATTTTTACCAGTACCATAGTTAATATAAAAACCTAATCCTATGGTAAGATTTTTTACAAGTACGTCTGCTTTGTATGAAACTTCCAGACCGTAGTTGATTTCAAAACTATTTAAGACTTCGCGAACGAATGGATCATTTGCTGTGCCTGTACCACCTATAATATCCTTATTGTAAAAAGTACTTTCGATAAATTCTGCACCGGTTACAATAATGAGTTCTTTGAAAGAAGCAAAATTGAGTTTTGCATCGATAAAGAAAACATTGTTATCATGGTACTGTACTGGACTATACCATGTCATAAAAATTGGTTGTATACCAGGGGTAGTATAACCGATTCCAGGTATCCATCCTGCGTCAACTGACCCAACTCCAGTTATCTCATAAGAAAGTGCAACTGTAACATAGTTTTTATTGAAGTAATCAGCTACTGTAATAGGATTTCCTGGAAGTGGTGTAAACAGATATATAGTGAGCGGGATTTTAAATGGTTTTTGGAGTGCGATAGTAGAAAGCACTGGAATAGTAGGTGAAAGCGTAACAATATCAGTCATACCGTCAATCACGGTAAACCCAAAATAGCCTGTTATTCCATAATAGAAATCCATTCCCAAACGGGGTTGCTGGGTAACAAAAGGCGTGATAAAAAATGCGCTTCTGTTATATTCGAGGATGCGTTCTCTATATGTGGAAGGCGCAAACAGTGAATTAATGCGGAGATATGAGAAATCCGTACTACCTGCAAGTATGCTTATGCAAGAAAAAATATCTTTAAGAGAAAGCCATGCATTAGTAACTATAAGATCGTTAACAGCAATATTGGTTAGTGTGCCATCCCAGCTGGAGAGTGTTGCAACATAGGCAGATACGTTGTTCATGGTAAGTTTGAGATTGTTTTCTATGAAAAACAGATTCGCACCATGATGAATATTCTCAAAATCTATATAGAATTTGTTATTATAGGTAAAGGCTTCTGACACACAAATGTCATGCCAATTTCTGCAAATTTTCCTGCTTCATGCGGGGTTTGGTTAAAAAAACCAGGCTCAGTTGTTCCAAGAGTAGGCATTATTGCACTATTATTGTTTACATCGAGATAAAACGCTGCTGAAAGATATAAATTCGAAAATCCAGTTTTTATACGGGGAATACTGTAAAAATAGGGTTTGGCAGTAACATCTACACCAATCAAAGGCGTAGCATCAGTCAAGCTGCCATTTTGTACTATTGGAACCCAATAGGTTTCAATTCTGTAACCAAACCCACCGGAAAGCTCAATTGCCCAAAAAGGTTTCTGGATAAATAAATCATTCATGCTGGCGATTGCAACTGGGTTTAATGGCTGATTTTGCGCAAAAATGACTACAGCTGCAAGTGAAACCATAATAGAAACAATGATTCGTTTCATAGCACCACCTTTTTATACTTATGAGTTTAAGATTTACTGTCGTACAGACAGTATTAAAATATGTTGACTCAATATGTATGAAGTCAGAACATATATTAATTGATATAATATAGTGCATTAGTTTAATTTTTTCAATCTTTTTTTAATTGAATCTTTTTGTTTGACCGCATTTTTTTTCTATAGTACAATGAAAGCGCTTTTAATCTATTCATCAAGGAAGGTGCTATGTCAGAACCTTTACTTTCTCTAAAAAACATTTCTAAAGAATTTTATGGCAACAGAGTTCTTGAAGATGTTTCCTTTACCATAAACAAAGGAGAAATCATTGGTTTAGTCGGTGAAAACGGTGCAGGCAAAACCACTCTTATGCGTATCCTCTTTGGTATGCCAGTTATTGCAGAAACAGGCGGATTTGGTGGTACAATTGAGCTTGAGGGTACACCTGTTGTTTTTACAAGCCCATTTGATGCACTCGATGCTGGAATCGGGATGGTGCATCAAGAATTTAGCTTGATACCTGGTTTTACCGCAACTGAGAATATCACACTTAATCGTGAATCTCTCAAACGAAATTTTATGTGTGATATTTTTGGCGAACGTATGAGTATTCTTGATCGCGCTGCAATGCATAATCGAGCACAGGCTGCTATTGAGCGTTTAGGCGTTAAGATTGATCCTGAAACACTCGTGAGTGAAATGCCTGTGGGACATAAACAATTTACAGAGATTGCACGAGAGATTGACAGAAAACAGGTTAAATTGCTGGTTCTCGATGAACCAACAGCTGTATTAACAGAATCGGAAGCTGAGATTCTCCTTGCGTCTATCAGAAATCTTGCAGCACAGGGTATTTCTGTTATTTTTATTTCACATCGATTAGCTGAGGTAACGAGTGTTGCAGATAAAATTGTTGTATTGCGTGATGGTAAGGTAGTAAAAGAAACTCCTGCGAAAAATGTAACCATCCGTGATGTAGCTGGATGGATGGTTGGCCGTGATGTAAAAATTGAATCACATGAGAGAACTCCTGTTGAGAATAGAGTGTATCTTTCAGTCCAGAACCTCTGGGTTGATATGCCTGGCGAAACTGTACGCAGTGTTAGCTTTGATGTTAACAAAGGGGAAATATTTGGAATAGGCGGTCTAACTGGTCAGGGAAAGCTTGGTATTCCAAATGGAATTATGGGATTGTTTCCCGCAGGAGGAAAAGTTTTACTCGATGACAAAGAGCTTCCTCTTAATAATGCACGAGCTGTGCTTGAAGCTGGTTTGGCTTTTGTAAGTGAAGATAGACGCGGTGTAGGTCTTTTGCTCGATGAAAGTCTTGATTGGAATATTGCATTTACTGCAATGCAGATAAAAAATCAGTTTTTAACATCAATTCTTAATCTTTTTTCTTTACGCGATGCCAAGGGCATGACAAAACTTGCTCAGGAATATATTCAGGCTTTGGAAATAAGGTGTACAGGTGTTAAACAGAAGGCTAAGGAACTTTCTGGAGGTAACCAGCAAAAAGTATGTCTTGCAAAAGCATTTGCTCTCGAACCTAAACTACTCTTTGTCTCAGAACCTACACGAGGTATTGATGTAGGAGCAAAAACGATTGTGCTCGATACGTTACGAAGATATAACAAAGAATATGGCATGACTATTGTGATGGTTTCCAGTGAGCTTGAGGAACTCAGAGCAATATGTCACCGTATTGCAATAGTAGATGAAGGCAGAATAGCTGGTATTCTTCCGTATTCTGCCGCAATCGAAGAATTTGGATATCTCATGTCAGGATCAGCTAAAGAAGGAGGTGCAGCATGAAATGGCTTAAAGATTTTATTACTGATTTTGGCTGGCCGCGTATCATTATTGCACTGTTTCTCATGGCGTTATTTATAGCAGCGCCTTTTGTAGGAGTAAAATTAGGTCCCTCATTTACTGATGTGTTTAACCGTTTTGGCCAGAACGCTGTTATGGTACTTGCACTTGTGCCGATGGTACAGGCTGGTTGTGGACTTAATTTTGGGTTGCCAGTCGGTATTGTTGCCGGGCTTCTTGGTGCGCTTATTACCATGCAGATAGGTCTAACAGGATTCACTGGGTTTGTCGTCTCAATAGTTTTTACGGTGTTTTTTGGTAGTTTATTCGGTTGGTTTTATGCAGCACTCTTAAATCGAGTCAAAGGTGAGGAAATGACAATTTCAATGTACATTGGCTTTTCAATTGTAATGTTGTTTTCAATTCTCTGGCTCGTTCTCCCGTTCACAAAACCAACACTTGTTATGGGCTATGCTGGTGAAGGACTTCGAAGATCTATTTCACTGGAAAATTATTGGCGTCACGTGCTTAATGACAATGCATTAACCATACAAATAGGTTCGGTTATATTTCCTACTGGTCTTATCTTATTTGTTGCGCTCTGTGCCTTTTTTATGTTCATTTTTATGAGAACAAAAACAGGCACCGCTATGACTGCAGTTGGATCAAATCCAGATTATGCCAGAGCAAGCGGTGTGTCTATCAATAAAATGCGCACATCTGCAACTATTATATCAACAATATTCGGAGGAATAGGCATATTGGTATATCAGCAAAGCTTTGGTTTTGTGCAGGTATATGATGCTCCACTCTTTATGGCATTCCCCGCTATTTCTGCTTTGCTCATTGGAGGTGCATCGGTAAATAAGGCAAGTATTGTTAATGTAATTATAGGTACGCTTTTGTTTCAGGGTATGCTTACGATGACTCCATCAGTAATTAACTCTATGCTCCAGACAGATATGTCAGAGGTCATCCGTATTATTGTCTCCAACGGTATGATTATTTATGCATTAACACGAAAGACGAAGGTGGCAAAATGAAATCAAAGGAAATGACTGGCAAAAAAATTATAAATTTTTTAAGTGATAATATTGTAACTATAGTGTTTCTTGTTATTGCTATAATTGCAATACCATTTTCTAAATTATCTGCTCAGTATATTATCACCAATCTTGTTGACCGTTTTGCACGAAGCGCTTTTCTGGTTTTTGCACTGATTCTTCCTATTCTTGCTGGTATGGGTATCAACTTTGCTATGGTGCTTGGGGCTACAGCAGGGCAAATTGGTCTAATTTTTGCAATTGATCATAGAATAATGGGTATTCAAGGTTTAATTTATGCTGCACTCATTGGAATACCAATTGCAATTCTCTTAGGATGGTTTAGCGGTCTTGTTCTCAATAAAGCCCGAGGCAGAGAAATGGTAACTGGCTTTATTCTGGGATATTTTATGGATGGTATATACCAATTTTTTGGTCTATATCTCATGGGCTGGATAATTCCGCTTTCAACGGCAGCAGTAAGACAGGTGAGAGGATATGGAGTACGCAATACATTAGGATTGGAGCCGGTTCGCGGCGCTCTCGATAAACTTATCAATATACCAATAAAAATTGGAACATTCAGTCTCAATCTCCCATTGGGAACCTTTATTGTAATAACCCTGCTTGGCTTATTTGTTGTTTGGTTCAGAAAAACTAAACTTGGGCAGGATATGCGTGCTGTAGGGCAGGATCAGGTTGTAGCTAATGCTGCAGGTATAAATGTTGATAGAACAAGAATACTCGCAATTATTATCTCTACAATTCTTGCATGCCTTGGACAGATAATCTTTTTACAAAATATGGGCAATATGTTTACCTATACGAGTCAACGTCAGGCCGGATTTTTTGCAGCAGCAGCTATTTTGGTTGGAGGAGCATCAGTTACTCATGCAAAAATCATTAATGTTATTGTCGGTGTAATCCTGGTTCATCTCCTGTATATCACAATGCCGCTTGCGGGCAAAGAAATATTTGCTTCTGCCATGATTGGACAGTATATGAGTGATTTTATCAATTATGGAATTATCTCGCTTTCATTAGTTCTTTATGCATGGCGCAATAGACGCAATGCTGAGCTTGCGCGTGCTTCGTTGCGTGGTGCTCCAGAAGGAGGCAAGTAATGAAAAGAATTCAAGGTGTTGCTGCGAAAGCTATAGTTGTTGCGTTATATATTCTTATTTTTATGTGGGCTTCAATTACTGGAAAAGGATATTTATTTTTTGTTGATAATAAAGCTCGCGATGGAGTTTATACATTCAGTATAAAATTGGATAAGGCGACATCAGTAACTGTTCCTGCAGGAAGCGTTAAATCACTCTATGTAAAAGGCACAGGTGCGCATCACATAATTGTAACTAAGAGCGGTACGACAATTTTTGAAGGAACACTTAATTATCCAAAAGGAACTAAAGCTGCAATGATCGATGGTGCACTCATTGATAACAGTCGAAAAAACGATTCAAAAACTATTGTGGCTCAAGCAGTGTCTGAAAGTTTGTATAGCGAACCTGAGCAGCAGACAAGCGAATCCACTCAGGACACAGCAGCAGAGGTACAATCGGCAAACCCCTAATTCATTATATTATTTATCAGTAAATATCTTATAACACCAAGCTGGTTTGATTTATCAAACAAGCTTGGTGTTGCTAGTTTACAATTTCGCAATATCTGCTGTTTTTAGTATAAATCGCAATCATATTTATTCTGTTATTGTATATTTTCTAAAAAAATTTGTAACAGTTTCTTCATAGCCAGTAGGGTTAACAGGTAGTGATTGGGAATGACGTGCATTGGGAACTAAATACAATTCGGCCTTGCCGTGCTGTTTTGCCGTTTCATACATTGCTATACTCATTTCGTGCGGAGTAAAATCATCTGCAATGCCATGAATAAATAGAACCGGAATTGCTAACTTTTTAACAGCTTCTATTGGTTCTGATTTGTTCATGGCAAATCCACCGCTAATTAGCGGGATTATATATTCAACAAGTGTAAACACTGGAAACAGTGGAGCTTTTGTGAGTGCTTTATAACGTGCTATGAGTAATGCTTTAAGACTGCTAAAAGCTGCATCGGCAATAACAAAAGAAATGCGGTTGTCTTCAGCAGCATGGAGCAGTGCAGTTGCAGCACCGAGTGATTCTCCGTGAAGCCCAATGCAGGTATTCCCATTAGTTTTTGCAATAATCCAGTCAACACACGCTTTACCGTCCTCTTTTTCTTTCCAGCCGTATGTGCAGGTAATTCCTCCTGTTGCACCATGCCCGCGCAAATCAATGATAAGCGCATTGAATCCCAATTTTTTAAAAATCGGGACGTACTTTACGGATCCATATCGTGTCCATGAGTGACCATGATAAAAGAGCACAGTACCGCGAGCATTGGGAACAGGTAGCCATGTTCCTTCAATGCTATAACCAAAAGGTGATTGTATAGTTACTTTTTCTTTGTTCCATCGATTCCAGCTTACTATATCTATCCATCCTTTTTGAGCGTCAGTAGAAAGCGTTCGTTCCATACCAGGTTTTTTAGGGAGAACAACATAGAGTGCAAGTCCTACACTTACTGCGAGTATGATTAACAGGCAGCTCGATGTTGTAAGTAACAGTAATTTAAGTAAGTACATCTTATTTGCTCCTCTCTAGTTATAAATTATTAATATGTTGTATGGTTGCATTAAATTCATGTTCTATTATAATTCTTGGAAGATCCAGTATTAATTGTTCGGTAGCATCAATAATTGCAGAATCTGAAGTACAGAGAATTCCCTGTTCTGCATTAAGTAATCCGTAATCTGCTGAGTGTATTATTTCTGCATCAATACTGATCCCCTGTTTTTGAAAAACAGTAACAAAGAGCAATTTATGCTGTGCGCTTTCTGATACAGGCTCATCTAAATAGACTTTGTAGGATAATCCTTCAAAAAATACCTTGCATGTTTTTGCAAGTGCGTTTATAGCGTTTTCCAGGAGAGATGTGTTTCTGGAAAATTTGCCATGAAATGCGCCAATATCTCTGACCATACCATCATTGGAAATAAAAAGCATTCTGCCGAGCAGGTAGCTTAAAATGGTTCCCAGAACATTATACCCATCGAGTATTAAACATAAGCCCGGCTGATGCAGGATAGCTGTATCGGTAGCTGCAACTGCAATGGATTGATTTGCATGTGTGGGTAGTTCAAGTAAACGATGTTCCATCATGACAACAGCATGAGTATTTCGTATGCCTCTAAACAACAGCATGCGTTCATCTTTAGAGAGTTGGTAATGATTGCCAACAACATCGAGAGCACTTTTTGTAGGATAACCGCGGTTCAAAAGATAGAGATAATCTTCTCGGGCATCAGCAAAACGATTACTAATCTTCATAGACTCAGTTTTGCATAGATTTAAAGAATTTGCTATATTGAAACAATAACATAGTAAATATGAGGAGGAACGATGGAACAGCGTACAGGTATTGCAATTGTAACTGGTGCTTCCTCTGGTATGGGCGCTTCATTTGCTCGCGCATTAGCCAGAATATCGGCGGGAACGCTTTCAATTCCTGGTATACCAGGTTTTGATGAATTGTGGCTTATTGCACGAAGACAGGATAGGCTTCGAAAGGTAGTGGATGAATTAACACAGGTACATCCTATGCTCCAAATCCGATGTTTCGCCTACGATCTTACAGAACCTGGTAAACTGCTCACTATTCGCCATGAGATTATTGAGGCGAAAAAACAAGTTTCTCTCCTTATTAACAATGCAGGATTTGGTACCTACGGAACGTTTATAAGCACAGGTAGAGATCTGCTCCTTAAAGAACTTGATTTAAACTGCCGCGTTCCAACAGAACTCATCAGCATAACAAGCTCATTCATGAAATCTGGGGCAATCATAATCAACATAGCTAGTCTTGCTGCATTTGCTCCATTGGGCGGTTTTGCTCTATATGCAGCAACAAAAGCATTTATGCTCAATCTTTCTGTAGGATTAGCAACTGAACTGAGGGAACAGGGCATATTTGTCCATGCATTTTGTCCTGGACCTGTAAAAACAGAATTTGCAGAAGTAGCTTCTGGCGGTTTACGCAAAGATGTAAAAGGCGGGTGGGATCCTGATAAAGCAGTACTCTATTGTATAAAACAAGCGGGTAAGGGTAAAATTATTTCTGTTCCGCGTTTCCGCTGGAGATTTAGAATGTTTCTTGCATGGCTGTTTGGACCGATTGCAAGCGCTTTCTTTGCCTGGAAGTTTATGCGGCGACCGTCTGTTCGAGATGTACATGATGATACCTTGCTATCCAGGTGAGTTTCAGTAATCGTAAATAATCACTAAAAATCTTTTGAGCTTTGTTGCTATTGGTTCAGTCAGTTTTCTGAAGCGCGAATTTTAAATTGCATAAGCGAATTTGCCAGTGATTTTACGCGTTCTTTGTTTGCATGTGATTCTTCTTTCACTAACATAATTGCTTCATTTACTTTCTTGATGCTTTTCATTTCTTCCTGAACTGAAACAATAATATTGTTAGAAGCTTTGGTGAGTTCCTCCATTGCAGCGAGCATATCTGCAGATTCTATACGCTGTTCTCCAGTCACTTCTTTTATGGTGTGTGTTGCATCAATGAGTGCTCGAGTGCTTTTAAGTATTTCTTCTGTTCCCAGACGCTGTTCTTCCATGCTTGCAGCGATTGTGCGTACAAGTTCCGAGGTCGATTCAACACCGGCAAGGATTCCTTGAAACGCATTGCCAGCTTTATCAGCAAGGGTAACAGCCTGACTGATTCTATCGATCATATTTTTAATAAGGCTGATAATATCTTTTGCACTTTTTGCTGCGCTTTCTGCAAGTGTTCGTACTTCATCTGCCACAACAGCAAAACCGCTTCCAGCTTCGCCAGCATGCGCTGCTTCTATTGCTGCGTTCATTGCAAGCAGGTTTGTCTGTGAAGCTATTTTGGAAATTGTACCAACAATGACTCTAACATTTTGCGATGTGCTTTCAAGATCCTTAATTGCTTCAATGGAAGCCTTAAGAGCATCTCCACCTTCATCAGCTTGTTTTTTAAGCTCTTCAGCTACCTCGTCTGCTTTTTCTGATGTCTTTGAAACATTAGCAATATTGGCAGCCATTTCCGTTATCGAAGCAGAACTCTCATCAACAACAGCAGATTGAGATGAAACTTGATCAGCTACTTCCTGAATCGATGATACGAGATCATCGATGCGTGATTTTGTATCAGTAACAATCAAATTTTGATGCTGAAATGCTTCGGAAATAACACTTAGTGATTGTTTCATTGTGTTCATCGATTCCTGTGCTGTATCGGAACTGCTATTCAATTTTTCTGCTGAATCAGCAACGGAACTCGTAAGCTGTTTTGCAGATCCAATGAGTGTTTCGATCGTTTCTACAAACGTATTGAATGCAAATGCAAGTAATCCAATATCATCATCACGTATAAGAGAAATTCGTTGTGTGAGATCTCCATTTTCATCGGTAATTTCTGTAATGCGTTTGGTAATAGCACGAATACGACTGATAGTAGAATTTACAATTGTGCCAACAAGGTAAATGCTCCATCCTGTCAAAATGAGAATAAGCGGAATCATTTCTAGAATTCGTTGCATGAGAGATACTTCTGTACCTTTATCGGAATAACCCTTTAATGCAAGGAGCATGGCAAAAGCAGTGAATAGCACAGAAAAAATTGTAGACAGTAAGAGCCGCCCGCTAAGACTGGCTAGCTTAACGTTTTTTTGTGCAGTAGTGAATCCAATGAGCTCAAGCGGTTGTCTAATTATATTTTCAACGGCTAAAATACATTGCAACGCTGTCATACCACCGAGAGCACAGTTAAAGATGACGAGCAGAGCCGTATCAAGTGTCGTATAGTGTTTGAGACCAAGCAATGAATTTACCAGGATGGTAATTATTGGTCCCAAAAGAAAACCAAGTGATACCACTGAAACAATGATAAGCAATACTTTATTGCCTGCTTTTCTGGATTTTTGAACGAGCATGGAATCGGGTATTTCCCCTTTTTTCACCAGTTTATACGCATGGTCAATGGGTTTTAACGCATAGTAAATAAGTATACATGCTATGAGAACCGCTGCAAGGGTAAAACCGATAAATGGTCCTAGAATAGAAAGTACGCCAAATAGATTGCGTTCAAAATAGATTCCCAGAAAAATTTGCATTGAAAAAGCAGCCACTGTTGCAATAAATGCTACTGCTCCTACTGCTTTAATTCTAAATAGTTTCATACAAAGCCTCGTACTATGGACTATACCAATCATAGTACATGGCTATGAGTTATGCAAATGAATGTATGTTGAAATTGTACTACGTATTATTCTACTTATTAATTTGAATTAGAACATAGATCGTTTAATTTACTTACTCGGCGTTCGTGTCTGCCACCTTCAAATTGTGCTTCCATGTAGGCATGAATCATATCAATAACAGGGACAGGATACTGAATTCTCCCGCCAAAAGCTAAAAAATTTGCATTATTATGTTTTTTGCACATTGCTGCAGTGTAAAGGTCGAAAACTTGTGCACAGCGTATACCCTTATGCTTGTTTGCTGCGATGGAGATTCCAATGCCAGAACCACAGCAAACAATACCAAAATCATAACCACCTTTGAGGAATGTAGTTGCTGCTTTGTGAGCAATGTCGGGATAATCTACAGATTCTTCTGTGTCAACACCAAGGTTAGTAACCGTATGACCTTCTTGTTCTAAAGCATTTTGAATAGCTTGTTTGAGCGCAACAGCACCATGATCATTAGCAATCAGTATGTTCATAAAGGATACTCCGTAATAGAAATAATTATAATAACATGGTACTATACATTAAAAGTGTTTACAAGGAACTATGCATGGATAATGAACAGTTGTCTGATGGTATCAGAATAATCAAAACACTAAAACATGCGATGCAAACAGTGATAATAGGCCAGGAAGCGCTTATCGATGCGGTGATAATGGCATTTCTCGCACATGGGCATGTGCTCATCGAGGGAGTTCCTGGACTTGCCAAGACACTTGCTGTAAAAACATTTGCTGGGTGTACAGGGCTTTCATTTAGTAGAATTCAATTTACGCCAGATTTGCTTCCTGGTGATATTACTGGAACAATGATTTTTGAACAGGGTACAGGATGCTTTATTCCACATAAAGGACCAATTTTTGCACAGGTGCTCCTGGCTGATGAAATTAATCGAGCGCCTGCAAAAGTTCAATCAGCACTGCTCGAAGGCATGGAAGAGCTTCAGGTAACATTTGGTGGAGAAACATATCCACTTCCTGATCAATTTTTTGTATTGGCAACGCAAAATCCTCTTGAGCATGAAGGTGTATTCCGTTTGCCAGAAGCGCAGCTTGACCGGTTTATGATGAAGGTTCTCATGCAGTATCCGTCACAGAAAGAGGAATATGAGATAGCAAAACAGTACAGTGCGGTTACGCAAACTCCTGTTTCGCAGATCAAAAAAGTAATTGAAGCTCAAGAATTGAATTTGCTCAGAACCATTCTTGATGCAGTAGCAATTAGTTCTGAGTTGCTTGAATATATAATTCGAATTGTCAGTATACTCCGTAAACAAGGAGATCAGAGCCTTCCTGTTACAGTACAACAGGAAATTGTACGGGGGATTCAGTATGGTCCTGGTCCGAGAGCAGTACTGTCATTGCACAGAGCTGCACGTGCTCATGCGCTCATTGATGGTCGTCAATCAGTAAGTCCTGATGACATTAAGCGCTGTGCTCCAGCAGTATTGAGGCATCGCATCGTACTTTCATATGAGGCAGAAGCTCAGGGTATAGTACCTGACGATATTATTGCACTTACATTAAAATCAGTTCCACTGCCATGAATGTGTCACTGTACGAAAAAGCAAAAAAAATTCGCTTTAATGCAATACACCTTTCCAGTTTGATGAAAACTGGAAAATTTCAGCGTGAATTTAGAATGCGAGGTTTAAACTTTGAAAGCATTCGGGATTATGTTCCTGGCGACGATATTCGTTTTATTGATTGGAATGCAACAGCAAGATTTGGGAAACCGTATGTTAAGGATTTTGTAGAAGACAGTAATATCCCAATAATGCTTGTTCTCGATTTATCCGCGTCGGTGACAGCATCGCGTATACTGTGGGAAAAAATACAAGAATGTGCTCTCTTACTGCTCTATGCTGCAATGTGGCAGCATATTCCGATTGGCTGTACAGTTTTTGGTTACAAACAACGAGGTGATGCTGCTTCTCATGTAATATATATTAAACCTGAATCAACAAGTATGCATTACCACAGAATAGAAAATTTGCTCTTTTCTATAGATCCAGATCTTTCCATACAAAGCAATATTACCGATGCTCTTTTTTATATTAACAAAAAACTGCATCCTGGTTCACTTGTTTTTATATTAAGTGATTTTTGTATTGCAGGTTACAAACAATATGTTATGATGCTTAAAACCCTTCATACAGTAGCAGGAATAAGGTTTATACATAATAATTCGAGATTGCCCTGTAGTGCACTGCAGGGAAAGGACGCTGAATCCGGGAATACATATCTTCTTATACCAGGTTTGAAATATGCAAAAGAAGCATTCCGAGAAAAAAAGTCTTTTATTGAGTCAGAATTATATGCCAGTTTTAATGCCTTATTTTTATTGGAACTTCTTGAAGATGATGATGTTTATATGCGTTTAGCAAATTTTTTAAAACAACGAACATTAATATGAAAAGAGTTGTGTTTATAATTGTAGTACTACTTTTCACAATACAGGGATTTACAGACGATACATATGTCCCTGGTAAAGCTGCATTTTTTGAATATCCAGCAAACAGTAAAGATACACAATCTGTTTCCTGGAAAACTGATATTGATAAGAATAGCGAATTATCACAGGTCTGCTATATTCGTGCGGTAAGGCTCATTAAAAAAGATACAGGTTTTTATTGGCAGGTAGAATGTATTCCCTGGTTTAGTGGCACTAATACAATACCCACTATTCGGGTAAATAATGATGTGATACCTTCGAAAACAATTTATACATCAATAGATAAAAAGAGTCTCTATGTTCCACCACGTAAAAAAAATATTCCATATGATGGTCTTTATATACGGCTGCTTATTTATGCAATTATGCTTTTTGTGATAATCGCAATAATTGGCTTTTTAATATTTAAGCGAAGAATAATAATTGCTTCAATAAAACTGTATGTAGCTATTTTCCTTGAACAATATCGTCTGTTAAAAAAATTAACTGTGCTGGAGAAAAAAAATAATTGGAAAGAGCTCGATTATTGTATTCGTCAGTATTGTGATAGCATTACCTGCGCTTTAGTGCGTCATGAACTTTATAAAGATTATATCGATTATATCCATGCTCAAAGTTTAACTGCTTCGGAAATAGCAATGTATAAAAAAATTCCGGAACCACTTAAAGTGGCTATTGTTGATATATTAAAAATAATAGAAAATGCTCGCTGGCAAAACAGTAACGAAAACTATATAGCCTGTTGCAATAGAGCAAAGACATTACCTGCACTTTTTGCAGAAAATGTTTTGAAGGGCATGGATCAATCATGATTGTTTTTAATAATCCTGAGTTTGGTGTTATAGTTTTACTTGTTGTGGCTGTTCAAATAACTATGTTTTTAAAATATGGAAAACGGTATAGGATTTCTTTTGAAATATACAATGGTAAGAAATTTAAAAATCCACCAATTTATATAAACGCAATTTACTGTATCGGTTGTGTATTAATGGTACTAGGCTGGCTGCTTATAGGTATTTCGGCACTTGATCCTGTTAAATTTGTATCGAATGCAAAAAAAATTAACACAAATAATATGATTCTCTATATTCTAGATGCTTCGCCGAGCATGTCTGCTTCTGATATTAGCCCTACCAGATTTACTAAAGCAGTAACGCTCATAGAACAATCTGCTAAAAGCAGCAATGCTCTCCATGCACTTATTGCTTTTGGCAAAGATGCACTGCTTGTTTGTCCACCAACACCGCAGACTGATATTTTTCTCGAACGATTACACGCAATACAACCTGGAATATGTGGTGATGGCACCAATATTCTTGCAGCCTTAAAAAGTGCATTAGTGCAAATCACTACAACAAATATTCATGAAAGTGCAATTGTGCTACTTTCAGATGGCGAAGATTATGAGAGCATAAGCCAGTTTTCTGCATTATTCGATACATTTGCGATACAATCAGCAGTGTATTTTGCTGCAATAGGAAAGGGTGGTGATATCCCTGTTCTCTATACAGATCCATTTACAAAAGAAGAAACTACAGGTTTGTATCGCTCTCAATTTAATGAAGAAAAATTAAAAAGTGCACTTGAATCTACGTCAATAACATTTTTTGTAAATCCTGAATTTTTAGATATTTCACTTTCACAAGGATCGGAAACGCATAAAATTATTGATGCCAGTATGGAAATTAAAATAAATCTACTTCCTTTTGCTGTCGGAATGCTCCTTGTTGGATGGTTTATGGTATTCGGGATTATTGGAGGCAAGATATGATGTATCCCAATAATCTCTATATGCTCATTATTGTAATACCATATATATTGATAATGAATAGGTATAAAAAAAATATTAATGCAGTAAGGCTATTTAGCATTACCGGAGCATACTTGCAGAGTATGATTATCTGTGGTTTGCTTGGTCTGGTGCTGCTTGTTATAGGTATGACAGAACCGATTGTTCCTGCATATAAAAAAACGACTGTTATTCGCAATACATCTATAGTATTTGTACTGGATGTCTCAAATTCCATGACGATGAAGGGATCTAAAACAACAGCGTTGGATGATGCAAAAGAATATATTACTCGCTTGCTTTTGCTGCAAGAATCTAAGCAAAATACAGATTGTTTTTATTCGCTCATTGCATTCAAAGGTAAAGCTGTAGTGCTTGTTCCTGCGGTGCAGGAAACAGGATACATTATTGATGCTCTTACATGGGTGCAACCTGCATCAATTTCGGGAGCTGGTTCTGCTTTAGCTGATGCGCTTGCTTTGGCAAAATCAGCGGTCCATGAACCTGAAAGTGCAGTACTTATAATCTGTACCGATGGCAATAGCAGTTCTGCAGATAGGGAGTTGATTGAATTGTATACATTGGGAATAGAAACTTACATTGTCGGTTTTGGATCAGAAAGCCCATCGGTTATTACTAATAGTGATGGAAATATAATAAGAGATAACACAGGAAAACCAATACAACTAAGAAGGAATCGTCAACAATTATTGCTCTGGGTAAAAAAAGGTCATGCACACTATTGCGATTTTGAAGATTCCGATAGCTTTGATAAACTCTTAAAAGAAATACTATCATTAAAAAAAGCGCAGGGGCTTGCTGTTACTCGCGAAAAACCATTACAGCTTAAACAATTTATCGCTCTAATATCATATTGTTTACTTGCCATATCGTATAGTAGTTATTTGCTATTACATAAACACTACATGGAGTTTTTATGTGGAAAGGATTGATCTATTTTATATATCCCTTTTTTTGTATATCCTGCATATGTCATGATCTTACGCTCTATCAAGCTGAACAGGCTGGGAAACAGGGCAATTATCAAAAAGCAATTGCATTGTATCATTCGATTGATGAAGATATGGAAAATCCAATGATTGCATATAACTGTGCTGTTCTGTATACAGAACTGGGAGAGTATCAGGCTGCACTAAACGTATATAAAAAAATTATTACTAAAAAAAATCCTGATACAGTTCGTATAGCTTCACTCTATAATGCTGCTTATATTTTATATGAAAAAAAACAATATTCAGAGGCAGCAGAGCTCTTGCGCGAAGCACTCATGGTAACAAATGATAAGGATGTACAGATGTTGTATCAATGTGTTTTAGCCGGACTCGATCCGGGTTTAGGGATTACAGCTGTTACAGAGATGTCTGCGGTATTTGGACAACCTGAAGTGAAAACAGATGCTCTGATTTTTACACCTGTACCCTATGGTATTTTATTTCCAGGTACACAGGCCAATTCTAATGAATTTTTGGACCATTAGTTATGAAATGTAGACTTAGATATTATATAATTTTAATTTATATATGTATTTACAATATTTCTAATGCAGAAACGGTATATACAGTTTCGCCTTCAAAGATAACAGTAGAAACACCGGTAACAATTACATTTCTGCTTGCGACAAATATAAAAACAATTGATTCGGTTTCATTCAATGTAACTGATGGAATAACAATTAGTGAATATACGATAGTCCCTCAAAAAGATGGATTGTTTTTTACTGTCAAACTCAAACCTACTCAAGCAGGGAAACACTATTTAAAAAATGTAGTACTTAAGAGTGGCAGCATACTTCATACATTTGACATTGGAGCAGCGTTCATAGTCGAAGGTGTTATTACCATTAATGGTATCTGGAATGGGCCTAAAAAAGTTTATCAATATGAACCATTTATACTTGAGTTAACTGTTCCTATAAATCTTAATGAAAATGTATATAAAGAATTAGCAAATAAAATTAATAAATACTGTGAGGCCATGTATATAGACTCGAATAAATATCTAGTAATTGCACGATCATCATGTATGCTGCCAGATTTTCAATTAAAAATTACTGATGAAAATACAAATGGTGCTGTACAGTTTTTAATTAAAACAGAGCCGTTCACTATTGTAACAATAGATATACCTCCAGGAACTGATTGGGTAACTAAGGATAATACAATGCACTATACAGTGCATACAAAGAAATCGATATATTCAAGTAATGAACCAGTTGTATTTGATTTAGAGATACATGCTACTGGAATACCAGTAAGTTCACAAACAAAATCAATACATATAGTTGGAACAAATGAATACAAAGAACATTTAGAAATCCCTTTACGAACACAATATTCAATTGTGCAAAATACACTATTGTCAATGCAGGAAGGATCGGGAACAGTCATTCTTACTGGAATCGGAAGATATACAATAGTAACAGATCCAATTGTTGTATTTAATCTAAAAACAGGCAAACAGCAGCTAATAAGTGGAAAAGAAATTGCGATTAGTGTAGAGGAAGATATACAAGAATCAGCGGATCTGCAAAACTTATTAACAAAAGAACAACGCCTGTTGTGTGAAATAATGAACACAGATAACAGTGAGTGTATTAAAGAACTCACTCGCTTAAAAAGTGAGCAGTATGGATGGTGGTCAAGGAGTTATGCAGCACGTATTGCTTTTGCATTAGTTATTCAAGATAAAGCATATGCATCGTATCAAATAATGGAAGCACAGAAACATGGTATTCCTATACTATTACAGGTAACATATCCAACAATCTATCAATCACTCTTTTTTACAATGCCTGCTCCTCAGTATTTTTTAGTACTTCTTTGTATATGTGGTATTACTCTTCTTCTTGTTATAAAACTTCAAAAACAGAGAAATAGAAAATCAATTTTTTTTACAATAGTGCTAATCAGCAGCATATCAATTTTAGCTGTGCTTTTAGGACTGGCAATCTATGAACGAATCCCTCATTATGGTATTACTGATGCTACACCTGTATATAAGGTTCCTGATAGAACAGCAACTACAATAGCAATGTGCAGTACGGGTTCTATTGTGAAAATACTAAGCGCATCACATGCATGGAACTATATTGAATTTGAAGGAAAACAAGGATGGGTACCAGCAGCAGCACTTGTGTATAGGGTAAAGTAATTGAATGCTGGTATATAATAATACAAGGTTGCTTATACGAATAGTCTTTGGAAATAGGAGAGAAAACCAGAAACTATGAGCTTTAAAGAAATATTCGAAGCATGGGAGCGGGGAAAGCATTCAAAAAACACTGACGATTCCACGCGAAAGATGCAGGAAACATGGTTAGAATCACATGCGATAATTGATAAAGATAGCGAAGTAAACGATAAAGTACAGCATCAAAAAGGAATGAGCAGAAAAGAGCTGGAGCGTATTCCCATTGACGAAAGTTTGGATTTACATGGCTGTACCATACATGAAGCAGAATTACTGCTCGATCAATTTTTTGCAAAAGCAGTTTCACGGAATTGGTGTAAAGTCTGCATTATTCACGGGAAAGGAAATCACTCTAAAACAGGTGCAGTGCTAGCAAAATTTGTAAAGAATTGGCTTGAATCATGTCCTCAAGCCGGGAGAACAATGCAGGCGCCACAGCATTTGGGAGGCTCAGGTGCTGTAATTGTATTTATTAAGCAGTAATAAATAAGTTTTTACTGTATAAGAGAAAGGGATTATCGTTCCCGAAAGATAATCCTGCCACGGGAAAGATCATAGGGTGAAAGTGCTACTTTAACAACATCACCCGGCACTATGCGTATATAGTGCTTACGCATTTTTCCTGAAAGATGAGCAAGAATAACATGCCCGTTTTGCAATTCAACCCGGAACATAGTATTAGGCAAAGCCTCTTTTACTGTTCCTTCGACCTCAATAGCCTCTTCTTTTGCCACAAGACCCCCAGATTATTCATATGTACTGCCTCTCTACGCATCTATGGGCAGTAACCTTTTGCTTTATAATATTTTATAGATATATACTATGCACTATGCATAATTATGTCAACAACTATAAAAAGACTTGACATAACCCTTATAATAGTAAATAGTATGCAGCCGTATTATAGTATTGAGAGAAAAAAGGAGGCTTGTAATGGAAGCAGCATTTATTCAAAAAATGAAAGAACTACTTTTATCAATGAAACAGGAAATTGTGGATAAATTAATAGCAAGTGATGAAGAATTTCGTTCCTTATTTGAAGAACTTGAACCACGCGATCAAGCAGATGAAGCTTCTGATGATACAGATCGAAGAATGCTCGATGTTCTGGGTATTCAGGATATGAAACGTCTCAAAGCTATTGATAATGCACTCATAAGAATTGAGCAGAACAGATACGGTTCTTGTGTAAAATGCGGTAAAAAAATACCACACGAACGTCTTGAAGCATTACCGTATGCTGTACTCTGTATCGATTGTCAGCGAGTTGATGAAAGAAAAAACCGATAGGTTGTGAGTGTTATAAAAATAAAGAGAAATTACTTACTGAGAATCAGTGAGCGATACAGTTATGAGTCCATGCATACTGGGTACAACCTGTTTCGTATAACCTGCTTCCAGAGCAGCTCTAAGCGCATGATCATAGTAAGCATATAAATGTTCCGGCGCGTGAGCATCGGCATTGAGGCAGATTGGAACGTTTCTTTCATGGAGTTCTTTGAGTATCCAGTGTGCAGGGTAAACTTCCTGTGTTTTTCCCCGAGCAAGTCCTCCAGTATTTATTTCAACTACAATATTAGTGCCCTGTAATGCATCTACAACATGCATGACAGCATCTTTATAGAATGAAGAAGTTTCACTAAAACGAGATTGTCTTGGATTGTTCTTTTTTATTAAATCAAGATGGCCCAGAATGGTAAATCCACCTGCACTAATCATAGCATACAACGATTTGTAATATAAACTTACAGCCTGTTCGTAATCTCCATTGCAATACGTTTGAATGTGACGATCAAAATCATCCTGTTTTTCATCGACAGCAAAAAGATCTGTGTGCTGTTTACTGTTTTTGGGGTTGATATAGTGAACAGAACCTATGCTGTATGTAATTTCAGGGTACGTCACTGTTTGGGGGCCAAGCATTCCTTCGATATAATCGATTTCTAATCCGGTAACAAGAGTAAGATCCTGTCCAATTAACTCGCGTGCTTCCTGTATTGCTGTGTAGTAGCGGGGGATATCTTCCTGTTTCATATTCCAATCAGTAGGAAATGGAAGCGGAGCATGCCCGCTAAATCCGAGCATGCTGAATCGATGATCACGTGCTGTTTGAGCCATGGTCAAAATACTGCATGTACCATCACAAAAGGTAGAATGTGTGTGAAAATTAGTTTTCATGTTTGATTGCCTTATACAATTCTAGCAAATACTTCATTTTAATGCTATAATCTCTCCATGCTGATCCATGCATGTAAAATGAGTATGCAATTGTCTTTTTAGTTTCTAAAAACTATCAGTATACTGTTATAAGGAGTTTGTATGAAAAAACATAATGTTGCACTAGTGTTATTGCTCTGTGTAATCGCATCGGGAGCCGTATTTGCTCAGTCGAAAAAAAATTCTCATCCTGTTGGTATTGGATTATTTCTCGGTCAGCCTACCGGCATAGTGTTTGAGTTTGATCTTAATGCTACTAATTGGGTTGACATTACTGCAGCATGGGATTTTACTGGACCAACGAATCAAAATTATGCATTTTTGCTCTTTGCAAGCTATAAACTAGCATTTCCTGGTGTTTTTGTAATAAATAATACTGTTGATCTCGTTCCATTTGTAGGCCCAGGATTGTCTGTTGGTTTGCGTCCTGATGATGTAAGTATTGGATTTAGAATACCATTTGGGCTTTCCTGGAGACCTTCTACCGTACCATTAGGTATATATCTTGAAATTGGACTCGGTATGCAATTATTCCCCGCTACAAGTTTCCAGGGTACAGGTGGTCTTGGTATTCAATATCGTTTCTAACTAATGGCAGAGAGAAATATAACAGCATATGTAACCATTCTGCATACAAAAGATAGTCCATCAGGTGGCAAGTTTGTTACCTGTCTCTCCAATGAATATGGACTCATAGAGTGCTTTCTATTTGGTGGAAGCAAAAGTAAATATCGTTCACTGGTGCTGCCCTGGCATACAGGCCGTATATGGTTGTATAAGGATAGTAAGCATGACCTAAAAAAAATTTGTGATTTTGATCCGGAATGCTTATTTGCAGCAGTGCGATCATGCTATGAATCAATTATGCTTGCAAACTGGGCAAGCGAACTGATGATAAAAACTCATGGTCTTGGTGGTACTGGTTTTTCTGTAATGCAGGAACTGCTTACGACTATTGAAGCTGTAGTAACACAACCAACTTTTAATGCTCCTGTGGCAGAGCTCATGCGAGCCTGTAAGATTCTTTTTGGAGTCAAAGTCTTAAACAGCACAGGGTATTTTCAAAAAACGTATGCTTGTGAACATTGTACTGGTACAAATACAGAAAATTCGGTATTGTATTATTCCCAAAATACTATGGGTTTTGTATGCGAAGCATGCAGTGATGAAGGATCACTACCTGTTCAGAACGAAGCTGTCAAGCTACTGTTTGCTGCTCTTGAAAAGCCAATGTACGAGTGCCTCACCGATGTAGACGCACTCACAAGTCTTGAAGCAAGTGTGCTTGATATGCTTGGGCATATGCTTGAACGACCACTCTTTACCTCAGCACTGCTATAAAAAACTACTGAAAGGAGTAAGAGAACATGCGAGCAGTTGATATCATTATGAAAAAACGCAATGGTTCAAGTTTAACAAAGGAAGAATTAGCATATATCATACAGGGATATGTTGCAGGAGACATACCTGAATATCAGATATCGGCTTTGTTAATGGCTATTTTTTTTAATGGCATGAGCTTTGAAGAAACCGCAGCTCTGACTGAACTCATGCTGCAATCTGGCGATGTAATTCATCTCGATGGTATTGAAGGACCATTTGTCGATAAGCACTCAACGGGCGGTGTGGGCGATAAACTCTCGCTAATTCTTGCACCAATGGTTGCAGCATGCGGTGTACGAGTACCAATGATGTCTGGTAGAGCATTGGGTCATACAGGCGGCACACTGGACAAGCTTGAAAGCATCACAGGATACAGGACACAACTTGATGAAGCAACATTCAGAAAAATAATACAATCATGCGGTTTTGCAATGACTGGACAAACAGAAAAAATCGTTCCAGCCGATAAAAAACTCTATGCGCTTCGTGATGTTACAGCAACTGTTGAGTCAATACCGTTAATTACTGCCAGTATACTTTCTAAAAAAGTAGCAGAAGGAGCAGACGCACTCGTATTTGATGTTAAATCTGGTCCTGGCGCTTTTATGAAAACAATCGAAGATGCAGAACGGCTTGCAAATAGCTTGGTTAAAACCGGGAAAACCATGGGTAAAAAAATTGTCGGTGTTATTACCGATATGACAGAACCATTAGGTCGCAAAGTAGGTAATTTTTTCGAAGTTGAAGAATCTATTGACTGTCTTAAAGGTACTGGTCCTCAGGATGTAATGGACATCACCTATAGGCTTGGCGGGTGGATGCTTGTTCTTGGAGGAAAAGCCAGAACGGTTGAAGAAGGTATCGACCAGTGTAAGACAGCAATCAAATCAGGCAAAGCATGGGATCTCTTTATCAAAAACATTGAACTGCAGGGCGGAGACAGCGCTGATATGATGAAAAAATATGGAAACTATCGAGCACCGCTCGTAAAAAAACTCAAAGCACCAAAGAGTGGCTTTATTGCATCAATTGATGCATACAAAATAGGGCTTGCAGGTGTATATATTGGTGTTGGACGTAATAAAACCACCGATTCGGTACATCCGGATGTAGGATTTATTTTTGATAAAGTTAAGGGCGATTCTGTTTCAAGTGGTGATACTATTGCAAGCGTATTTGCACATTCAGAAACAGCACTCGATGCTGCATGGCCGCTCATTGAGGCATCGCTCACCATTGCAGACCAAAAGCCGGATCATGCTCCATTGATTATTAAGGAAATCACAGCTTTATGAAATGGAATAAGAGAGAAGCTCCTGCCTCATTGATTCGAGAAATCGCAGCAAAGTATAAATTGGATTTACTCTATGCTGCAGTGTTAACGCGGCGAGGCATTGTGAAACCAGAGGAACTTCTTTTTTATCTTGAAAAGGATTTACGGTTTCTCCATAACCCATTTTTATTCAGGGACATGGAAGATGCAGTTGACCGGGTATTGCTCGCAATTGATGAGCAGGAAAAAATACTGATATTTGGCGATCGCGATACCGATGGGGTTTCTGCAACGGTGTTGTTATATGAAGCGCTCAAAAAGCTCCAGGCTGATGTCAGCTGGGATGTTCCCTGTGAAGAAGAAAAGTATGGGCTTTCTATAGAGAGCATTGATCGGTTTGCTGATGAATTTGGATCATTAATCATAACAGTAGATTGTGGAATTTCTAATTTTCAAGAGATTGCCCATGCGCGCGAACTTGGTATTGATGTGATTATTCTCGATCACCATGAAGCACAAGGAGAAACGCTTCCATCAGCATTGGCTATCATCAATCCAAAAGTTGCCAACGAAATCTATCCATTTCGCGATTTATCTGGCTGCGGTGTGGTATTCAAGTTTTTATGGGCACTTCGCTTTGCCCATTCGAACCTCTATAAGCAAAATTTTGCACTGCTTAATATACGGCCGCTCAACGATGCATATAGCATCGATATTATCAAAATAGAAAATCTAGTTGAAAAAGCTCGCTTGAGCGAAGTAATTGTACCGGGAACTATACCAATAGAAAAAACAAGATTGTTGCCATTCTTAAAAGATTCACAGATTCTTGTCTGGGATGGGGCGATGCAAGGCAAGCTGCTAGAAAAAGCATTAGGTAAGACAGTAGAAGTTTGCTATTATGATATTCAGCCTGATATTGCGCGAGTATTTCCACAAACAGCAGGTTTGAGTCTCTTGCGATTAACTGAAATATCCAAAATTGATAAGTACACATCAAGCCCGGGTTCAGAAATTGATACATTTTTTAATTTATTTATTTCATATTCGCTCAAAACATCAAAGATCACGGCATCAATCGATCCTGATGAGTTACAGCTCGTTGCCCTCTCTACAATTGCTGATCTCATGCCACTTAAAGATGAGAATAGACTGCTCGTAAAAGCCGGACTTGAGGCTATTGCTCTTAAACCGCGAAAAGGACTCCTGGAATTAATGACACGACAGTCATTATTGAATAAGCAAGTTAGTGCAAGGGACATATCATGGCAGATTACTCCCATCATCAATGCAGCAGGGAGAATGGGAAACGCAAAAGTCGCGGTTGAGCTTTTTATCGCTGATACTATTCAGGAACGGACAAAGCTGGTTGAAACGATTGTCAGCATGAACACTGAACGGAGACAGCTTGCTTCAGATACATGGTTAGCCTTTTATGAAGAGGCAATGCGCAGATTTGAAGAGAGTGAAGGAAAATTCATTATTATTGGAAGTGAAAAAATAAGCAGGGGTATTGCAGGTATTGTTGCCAGTAAACTCGCTGATACATTCAAAGTTCCAGCCGTTGCAGCATCATTTTCATCTGATGGCACTGCAACAGGTTCCGTGAGGACCAGCAGAGGGCTCAATGTAAAAGGTCTACTGGATTACTGTGCGGATTTGTTTACCGATTATGGTGGGCATGAAGCTGCGGCTGGTTTTTCTCTTAAACAGGAAAACTGGAAATTGTTTGAAGAAAAAGCAGGTGAGTACCTTTATGCTATGGATCTCGATGAACACGAAAATGTTTTAGAGGTTGATGCAGAACTTCCTCTCGATTATGTTACTGCTGATTTAATAAAATTAAATGATTTTATAGAGCCATGCGGAGAGGGAAATCCAGCTCCAGTGTTTTTTTCAAGAAATGTTATGATTCTTAATACTGAAATTGTTGGTAAATCTGACAAACTGCATCTCAAGCTCACGCTTGATTTTCTTAAGAACAAGTGGCCTGCACTGTGGTGGGGTGCTGCAGAAGAGCATCACAATACAATGCAGCCAGGAAAACGCATCGATGTATTTTATAGGGTCCAGCGTAATGTCTGGAACGGAATAGAAACGCTGCAGCTTATTATCCTGCATGCTGAACTTTCTCAAACCCCATGACATCTTTGAAAAATTTTGATAGAGTAATGAGGGTAAAAATTTTATTATTTCATATCAACAAAAATAGTTGATATGTCAAACTGCCCCGCCAACTATACTACACAAGGGGATATTAAATGCCAGAAACAAACGTACTCATTAACCTGTCAAACCGTCATATTCACTTATCGAAAGAGGATGTTGAAATTCTTTTTGGCTCAGGTTATTCACTTAAAAAAACGAAGGATCTGCTCCAGCCAGGACAATTTGCATGTGAAGAGTGTGTCACAATTCATGGCCCAAAAAGCTCAATTGCAAATATTCGCGTATTAGGACCAGAGCGTAAAGAAACACAGTGTGAAATTCTTGCAAGTGATGTTTTTAAGCTAGGATTCACCAGTGTGCCAGTTCGAGAATCTGGACAGCTCGATGATACTCCAGGTTTTGTTATCGAAGGACCTAAAGGAAAGGTAACAAAACAAAAAGGTCTTATTGTAGCAAAGCGTCATATTCATTTTGATCCTGAAAGTGCAAAACGATTTGGTGTAAGTGATAAGGAAATTGTTAACATTAAAATAAGCGGAGAACGCGGTGCAATTCTTATGAATGTTGTTTGCAGAGTAAATCCAGCTTTTGCACTTGAGTGCCATCTTGATTTTGATGAAGGTAATGCACTTGGTATAACTTCAGGTGCATTTGGAGAAGTACTTAAAGTTTAAACTCATAAACAGGTTATTGTAATAATATAATTTTGCTTGAAAGACATGGATGGTTCTATTGGATCATTCATGTCTACTTACTATTTAAAATGTTTTATAATACGAGGATGACATTGCGCTTGTTTTTTTATACAATACTATTAACAATACAATGAAAAGATTGGCGGAGAAAAATGAATAAAGTAATACGAAAAGCACGTGATCTTGATGGTTATCTGACAGACGAAGATAGTAAACTGCTTTTGCAGATGGATGAGCTCTATGCAAAAGCAATGGAAAATTTCAAAGTATTAAGCCATTCAGTATCCGTTGCTACCTATGCACGTGAAACTGAGAATATAGTAACGCTATATAATGAGATGGGAAATCTCATGCAGCAGATTTGTCAGCGTGAAGAGAGAATAAATGTATATTCTTTTAATACGCCGCAGGAAAACCATGCAGAAGCGAGTAGGCTTATTGCAAAGCTTCGCGATGTTAATACAAGCAGACATGAGTTTGTGTATTATACACAGCGGGCTTATGAGCTTTTGTTTAATCTTGCTTATGGCGGAACAAAAAATGTAAACAAAAACTATTTGATTGTAAAAACACCTGTTACCTATCCTTTCCAGAATTTTGCAGTGCATAAAATACCAAATATCGATGCTGAAATTGAGAACACAGTTATGTGCGTTATGTTGCGCGGCGCACTGCTTCCTTCAATGATTATGTCAAAAGAAATACAAGAATATTCCTCGCACGGTTATGTAACTCCATTTGCTCTTTTTAAAATAAAACGTGATGAATCGCGTGATGAAAAATCGATGGAGTATATTCTTGATCTTGATAGATCCTATTTTAAGCCTGAACAGCTCGAAGGGAAGGACTTAGTATTTGCTGATCCAATGAATGCAACGGGCGGCAGTTTTGTTACAGTTATAAAATATTTATATGACTTAGGGGTAAAACCAAAATCTATTAATTTTTTTACTATAATTTCTGCGTTAAAAGGTGCTCTTCGTATCGTACGAGCGCTAGATAATGTTAAACTGTATACATTATGGATGGACCCTGTACTAAATGATATTGCGTATATCATGCCAGGTCTCGGAGATGCAGGTGACAGGATCAATGGTAAAGATGAATGCATGTATCCACGAGACATTATTCAGCTCATAGCAGATTATGGTTCAAATATTGCTCTTCTCTATCGTTCACAAATTAGGGTTATTGAGGAAACAGTGTTGAGGCGTTGATATGCTGCGGTAATTCACTAACCATTTTGTAAAGGAAGCATAGTGATGGCAAAAATAATAAATCGAAAAAGTACATGTCAATTTTACATGGTGATGGCCCTGTTATTTTTTGTCTTTTTTTCAGCAACATCGTGTATTACTGTTCAGGAACGGAAATCGCTGGCAGAAAAATATATTGAACTGGGCAACTCATATATGGAGTTAAAAAAATGGGATAAGGCTGCTGCTGCATATGAACGAGCATTAGAATTGGATCCTGATAACTTGGGTGGCACTTACAATTATGTGCGAGCTCTTATTGAAACCGGTAAAGTAAAAGACGCCATTCCCCTTGCAGAAAAACTTGTTGCCAGTGAACCAGAGAACTCACTTTATCTAACAGTTTTAGCATATGCACAGTACAAAACAGGAAATTATGATTCAGCAATAAAAGTATACCAGAAAGTTGTAGCGCTCCGATACAATGATGAAGTAAGTATAGCAAACCTATGTTTACTCCTGGAAGCTACAAATCAGTATGAAGAAGCAGTAAAATATTACCGTGATGTAATAAAAATAAGCTCTACGCCGAATGTGTATCGGCTTAAGCTTGCTCAAGTATTGTATAAACTTGAAAAGTATGATGAAGCGCTTATCGAAGCTCAACAGTATACATCAGAAAAGCCAAACGATGGGGTAGGTGTAAAAATATTAGCAAAAATATTTGAAAAGCTAAAAAAATTTGATGATGCAATTGCCCTTCTTGAAAATTATACACTAAATGCGCAAAGTGATGCAGAAGCGCTGTTTATGTATGCACGGTTGCAATTTCTTGTTGGAAAACTAGAAGAAGGTAAAGAAACTTTGCAAAAAGCGCTCAAAGCTGGATATTCGGATACGCAATCAATTTCAGAACTCCTAGATCTTAAAGAAATAGAAGCAATAAAAAGCGAACTTGAAACAATGATACAGAACAGTCAGTCAGGCAAGAAATAATGAGAAAATAATACCGGTCAAATATGTGAAATGCCCAGGTGTATTATGCTATCGGCACTTCATTTTTCATAGGGAAGCTCAAGTATGAGCTCGACTTCGCCACGAGAAAGTTTTAATGCTTTAGCAATTTCATCAGTTTTCCAACCCTGGTGAGCCAGCTTTCGGACTGAATCCTGAACGCTCAGAGGTGGTGCGCTGCTCGAATCACCTGATACTGGTTCTTTCTTTAATACATCACGGAGGAGTTTAAGGTTTTCACCTGCCTTTTTATTAAGCTCTTCGAATCGGGTTTCAGCTCGAACAAGCCATTCTCTGGCTTTTTGCAAGTTATCAATTCGTTTTTCAGAATCTTCCAATACTGAATCAATTGTATTGTACTTTTCAAGTATGCTGTCTAGCCGCGGTTCAAGTTCTTCAATTTCGCTCAATGAACGCTTAATATCAATAATCTGGTTTGGAATAGCATTGAGTTCTTCTTGCAGCTGTACGAGAGTCTTTTCGAGTTTGTTAATTGCATCAAAGTTTTTATCCACTGTATCCGTTGTAGATTCAATAACTGCAGTTTTCTTTTCAAGACGGTCATATTTGCTTGAAGCTTCGTCAGCAATTTCTATGAGCTTTTTAATTTCGACCTGGATTTGTGTCAGCTGATCATTACTTGCAGTAACCTGTGATAGTTTCTGATCAATTTGCTGTGAAATGCTCAGTAGTTTGTTAAAGTCTTGTTCCATTGCATCAAGCCGGCGCTTTTCTGCCAGGAATCGGTTGATTTTTTGGTTCATTTCTTCTTCGGTTTTCTTGATGCGTGCATACTGCTGATCGAGTTCATTGATTTCACTCTGGCGGTTGTTGATAGCAGCAAGATCTTCTTTCATGTTTGCAATAGCCACTGAAAGTTTTTGTCTAAGTTCATCCGCTCGTTCAAACAGCCTGGTTTCTTTTTCAAAATTTTTAAACTGTTTTTCAAAATCTGCAAAGAGCGTATCGTGTCGTTTTTCCTGGATGCTAAGTTCTTGATTTAGCTTTTGAATGGTAGACTGGAATCTTTCTTCAAATTCTTTAGCTTGCAGTTTATAGGCATTGATTGCACTGTTCAGATTTGATTGTATCTCTTCAGTGCGTTTGCCTGCATCGAGTGTGAGTGTTTCATATGTCTTTGAAAATTCAGCAAGCGCTTGTGTGCTGCGCTGTTTGAGGTCCTGCTCCAGTAGATTAATTGAATGTGATAAACTCTTAATTTCTCCCTGTATTGTACTTGTTTGAGCTTCAGTATCTTTTTTTACTGCAGCTATTTCTTTTGTAATGGAGCTGTGCAGGTTTTTAATCTGTTCTTGCGTGTTCTGGGTTTCCTGTGCAAGCATTGCTTTATATTTTTCTACATTTGCAGAGATTTTTTCAAACACTTCCTGAATTCTGTTTTGAATCATTTTTGCGCGTTCATTAGCCTCTGTGAGCCATTTTTGTTCTATTGCAGTGCGGAATTCTCCTGATTTTGTAAGTTCAGTCTCAAGTCTCTGTTCGAGTGTAAGTCTCCACTCTGTGAGCCTCTTTTCAATTTCGCTGCTCCGTTGCTTGAGATCAGCAAAGAAATCATCTTCAAAGACTTTCATCTGTGCTGATACGTTTTCATATGCATGCGCTTTGAGCTTGCTAAGCTCTTCATCGAGCGTAGTCATTGTAGATTGCAACTTAATAATCTCATCTTCAACTGAATGAGCAAATGTTTCTTTTTGTTCTCTAATGGAAGTAGCAAATTGAGAAAATTCATCGAGCACTTGTTTTTGTATAGCTTGCATGGCTTCTTTAAGACTACGATCCATTGTTTTAATATCAAGTTTTGATGCTTCAATGACAGCAAATGCCTGTTCGAGATTAGTTCGCGCCGTTTCGATACGTTTTTCAAACTGCGTGTTGAGTTTAGATTCAAGTGAATTAATAGTAGTGAGTATGCTTTTTTCAGTATCACTGAGCTGTCCCTGTGCCTGTTCAGTTTCCAATTTTAATTCTGCAAGCACTTTTTTAATGGTGTCTTTGTATTCCTGCTGCTTCCCGATAAGCTCTTCCTGGTACGTTTTGAGTTGTTCTTTAATTTTTGTTTGCAGTGTCTGAAGCATTTCTGATGATTTTGCATCGAGTTTTTGTATTTTTTCGATAAGAGCTTCTTCTGATTTTTTTGCGCGAGTGTTAGCCTGTGTGTAAGCTGTGAGCAATTCATTATGCATAGTTGCTACTGAACTACGAAGACCGTTCATAAGGTTTTCTGCTTCTTTTGTCCATTCCGTACGAATCGTTTTTAGCGAATTTTGCACATCCTGTAATTTATCCTTGAGTTGTTCTTTTATCGTTCCAGTTTTTTCATCAATCATTTCTTCTAGCTTACTGGAACGTTGTATTAATGCATCCTCCAGTTTATCAGTGCGCTCAGTAAGCTGGTTTTCAAGTTCACGTGTTGTTTTTTCAAATTCATCATGGAGCAATTTACCACGATCAACTATAAAAGTTTTTAATTGTTCGAATGATTCATGTTCCAGTGTACGGGCAGTTTTCTGAGCTTTTTCAAAAGCACTGTCAAACTGTGCTTTATAGGTTTCATACTGTTCAGTTTGAAGCGCTTTAGTCTCTTTGAGTGTTTCCATATATGTTGAAAGCTCTTGTGATGCTTTTTGCTGATACTCGTCAAGTAGGTTTCTGAACTCACTAATGTAGTTTTCAGCTTCGATTCGAACAGTTTGTTCGGCTTGTGCGCGAATTTCGGGAATTGCTGCTTTAAGTGCTTCTAAATCTTGCTTTGTGCTTTTTAATGTATTTGCAATTTTGTCAACAAAACTGCTTTCATTGTGGATAATTTGCAAATTTTCATCTACTCGTGCGCTCATCGCTTTAAGCTCAGCAAGAGCCTCATCATATTCACTGATGCGTTGAGCTATAAGTCCCATTGCATTCGTTTTATCTTCAAGGTTTTTTTGTGTTTCTGTTACCTGCCGGAGCACTTCTTTTGCTGACATTTTGTAAGCATCAAGCTCTGCAGCATAGGTTTTAACGTCTTTTTCACGTTTAGCTGCATATTCATCAATTTCTGCCATGAGCTTGTCGGTAAAGCGTTTAATCTTTTCAAGTGACCTATTATCTTTATCAAGATATCGAAAAACAAGGATTACAATGATTGATATAAACAACGTGACGAGATTTCCTACTGTAAACATGTCATCCTATCCTTAATCATAATAATTTTTGACTGTAGCACACAAGCATTGAGCCTGCATGATGCCAGGCACTAGTATATAGCAAAATATAGAATAAATAAAGTAAATAAAATAGCGCCATTTGACCTTTTCTTATGATTGCAATATACTATACATATGTATGGGGGTGCCCCGGATTCGACTGGTATGATTCGGAACATGGGTGGCAGGTAGAGTTCCCAGCTCTTACTCTTGGGAAAACCTATAAGTGCCAACAATAATGGTACTCTCGCTCTCGCTGCATAAGCGTTGAACGACGGACTGTGCTTTGTTTTGTCCCGGGCATTGCATGTGTCTGTAACCTTACGGGACTTACTGTGTGATGTGCTTGTGATTCATACAGGACAACATAACAAGCTGGAGCCTGTGCCGCGTGATAATCCGCTAAGCCAGGCTTGAGACTAAAAAAGATTATCTAAACCTGTAGAAGCTCATGCTTCGCATATTAGGACGGGGGTTCGACTCCCCCCACCTCCATAAAAGAAAACGCAGTATGATGTGCTTGTGTAACTATAGTCGCATAAGCATGGCATACTGCGTTTTTTATTACAACTATGTAAATAGTATTCTGATACTATTTACTCTGATTGATTAAAAATCGTCAGTTCCCAAAAGCTCTTCTTCCATCTCGTCTGCAATTTCTGCAACAAAGTATGAATAGTATTTAAGGTCATTGTCACGAACGTCAGCAGGAATTTTGGTAGTAAAGTAAATGTAAACACCACTGCTGTCGGCTTCCATAGCCCAGGCACCGAGCTTAAGTGTAGAGTTTTCCTCCATCATTCGATAAACAAGTTCGTCGGGTGGATAGTCGTCAAGCGCAGCTGCAATTGCAAAAATTTCACGAATCTCGATGCCTCGATACATTTCAGTTTGGGATTTTATTGTGACCATATGTGTCCGATCTGAATTTTCAATATTATACGTCACAGTAAAATTACCCGATTTAGAGATCTGATAGTTTAATCCTAATCGTTCAAGAGTTTTCTTGACTCGAGGATCGCCTGTTGCCGATTGTGCAGCAAGCATACTGAGAGCAATGATAAAAATTAATAATACGAACAATATTTTGCGATTGCGCATCGTAACCTCCTTGCAATCATATTACAGTGAAGTGTCCTTTTGTTTTTTATGCAGCTTTCATACTATTGAATTTCTTATCTGCAAAGGTAATGAACATTCACCTTTTTTAGTATAAAACATAAATTGTATAAAACAAGAGTTAGTATTCTTTATTTTTGCAGAAAAACACAAATTCTAGTTTTTGCAATTCTGGCATGTATGTTTCAGGATTAAATAAAAAATGAAAAACTCCCGTTATACTGCCAGTAAAAAATGGTATTGAAATTTTGGGATCAAAATACAGTCTGCTGCCCTGAGTATCCCATATAGTTTTTATTGCAATGCTCATGGTCATGAAGTGCTCATATTCAATGAGACCGGTAATTGAGAAAATTTCTGCCTGTGTATTAATTGTTTTCCACCTCGTTGCCAGAGAAATTATTAGTGGTTGTCGAGAATGATTTAATGGTTGTGACTGTACCTGGAAGGGTATTGGTTTATATTCGATAGATGAAAAGAGATTTAATTCCTGATTTGTTTGTGAGGTAACTAATTCTGCTGATAGTTTCCCTTTGAGTATGAGACCATTAATATAAAAAGATCCACTATAAGCTTGTTTTGGCTCATCGAGAAGTGTTTTTTGAATGTGGTTTACCCCGAACGCAAATGAACACATTGATTGCGGGAAAAGGGTTGTTTTAGCTGATACTGACATAATTGCAATATTGTTCATTGTGGGTGTATGGTACATTCCATTTGACACTGCTGTATCAGCTGTTATTGTGGCAATTGTAAAATTGAGAGTGCTTTGAGCTCGTATAAACCAGCCAAAGCTATTATCTATACCTCTTCGCAAACCATATACAAGTGCACCGTTCATTGCACTACCCTGTGAAATGAGTCCGAGTACTGACCATATTGATGGCATAGTACTGGTATTTATCCATGAAACAGCACCAGTACTGGAAAATTCTCCGTATCCTGTGATAAAACGAAAGATGACAGAACTCGTGCACTGTTTTTGTATCCAAAATCCAGAAGACAGTGGTGTAATCAATGTATCTTGAGATTTATAGAGTGAATAGAAACCAGCATTTTGACCTAATGCGTATCCGTATAGAGCGCCATCGACAGTAGCTGAAAAAGCCGAAAGAGGACTATTGTACTGTATTGCAGTATTGGTTGTAGGGTTAAACATGAGGTATGCAATAGAGGTATACGAAAGTACTCCAGCACGAATACCTGGCATGCTAAAACTCAAGGTACCAGAAAATAAGCCGTTCTCGTCATTAGTAATGGAACAGTATGTTGAAAATAATTGATCTTTTACTGTTATTTCGCTATGTAGTGTGAATACATTGTCATAGCTGCACCGAGTTTTTGCTTTCCATAAAAGTTCCGGAACTTCCTGTTCTTCAGCATGGTACCATACTAGAGCAAGTAACAGTATAATTAAAATTATGCTATAACGTTTCATGCTGTATCTTTCCACTAAAACAGCCAAAATGCATGCAGTGATTGAAATCGCTTGACGTTTTATGTAAAAAATATTATATATATATAAAACAATATATAAGGAGTTTCAAATGGCAGTTTCGGTATACACAACACCAACATGCAGTTACTGTCGCATGGTTAAAGATTGGCTCAAAGCACGGAATGTACGGTTTGAAGAGTACAATGTCGCAAGTGATCCAAGAAAGGCAGAAGAAATGGTTCGGAAATCAGGTCAGATGGGTGTTCCGGTAACGGATATCAATGGAAAAATTATTATTGGTTTTAACACTGCTGAGCTTGAACGAGCGCTCAGATAGTTTTAGTTTGTGCATGGGATATACAATAAGAGGCTGTCAAAACATTTATTGACAGCCTCTTTTGTAAAAAACGTTACTTATTCATCATAGTCATCGTCAAAATCTAAATCTTCATCATCGTCATAGTCAAAATCATCATCTTCATCATCGAAATCTTCATCATCTTCGAAGTCTTCGTCGTCTTCATCAAAGTCATCAAAATCATCATCTTCATCGAGATCTTCGTCATCAAAGTCTTCGTCATAATCATCATCGAAATCATCATCAAAGTCACCAAACATATACAATGGGAGTTTTTCCTCAGGTTCCAGTTGTGTATATGTCTGTAACTCCAATTCCAATTCATTAAGATTAGTATTCATAATTTCCCCCTATGAATGTTATGGAATGATTGTTTGCATCCATCGCTGTATAATGGAAATCTAAAAGACGAATTGCAATTATGTCAACTAGAATTTTCATTTTTTTTGATTTTTTTCTAGTTTTACCACCAATTTTGTTTACCAACATTCAGATCCGTCTCTTGCATCACGTGTTCTACTATGAGGTGTAACCGATAGCAACCGTATAGTCAAGCATTGGTACAAATAATGAATAAAAATTGCTTGACAACTCACTATATATAATAAAGAATACTAGTAAGCGTATGGGGCTTAACCAGTACCAGTATCGATGTATACTGGCAAATTTACAACGTGTCAAGGAGATTTGCTCCATGGATATTACTGATATTCGTATTCGACGGGTTACAACAGAGGGTAAGCTAAAGGCTTACGTAACAGTAACATTTGACAATTGCTTTGTCATTCACAATGTAAAAGTTATTGAAGGTAAATCAAATCTTTTCATTGCTATGCCAAGCCGCAAAACAAAAAATGGCGAGTATAAAGACATAGCACATCCCATTTGTCCGGACTTTAGGGAAAAACTGCAAAACGAAATCTTAAAAGCATATAGCTCTGCTGACACAGCAGCAGCAACTGATGAAGATGAAGATTGAGTTTTTTCTGTTTTAAGACGGTGAAAAAACTATACAAATTATTCAATACCTGATGACAAAGTTTTAATAATAGTGTATAGTGCATCCGCAATCATGCAAGCAGCGCTTGCTTCTTGGGACGTCGACAAGTGGTAAGTCAGCGGGTTTTGGTTCCGCGATTCGCAGGTTCGAATCCTGCCGTCCCAAATCAATAGTTTTTGCATACAAACAGTTCCCAGTATGAGAACGATTAGAGCGTTATGAGGTGTGAGAGAGGTTTACTAATATGGAACAAATTACATTGCAAGCATCAAAACGGAATGTGTCAACTAAGGGTGCTTTGAATACAATGCGCAGGGAAGGCAAAGTACCTGCTATTATGTATAATCAGCATGGAAAATCAGAATCAATTTCTGTAAATCTGCGGGAATTTTCTAAAATATCTCGCGAAATTTCAGAGAGCTCAATTGTTACTCTTCTCATCGATGGTAAGGAGCATAGCTGCTTTGTAAAAGATCGTCAGCTTGATCTGCTTACCGGGAATCTCATTCATATTGACTTCTTTGAAGTTGAGAAGAATGCTTTGGTGCATGTACGCGTTCCGCTCCACTTTGTGGGTACAGCTCCTGGAATTAAATTAGGTGGAATCTTTGAAAGCCCAATGCATGAAGTTGAAGTAAGTGCTCTTCCGGGCGATATTCCTCAGCACATTGAGGTAGATGTATCTAATCTTAATGTAAACGAATCAATTCATGTTAGGGATATAAAAGTAAATAACAAAATTAAGCTGTTGAGTGCTCCTGATATGGTAGTAGCAACTGTAAAATATGCTAAACACGAAACAACAGCTGCAGAGGCAGCCCCAGCTGCAGAATCTGCTTCAACAGAAGAAAAGAAATAACCAGGAATATGTCTTTAGACTATAAGGCTGTCCCGTACTGGACAGCCTTTGTTTTTTGTTTCACTATTGGAAAAGATTCATGAAACAAACCATAGATGAAATAGTACAATTATTTTTTTCCCGTCGGGCTGTACATTCATTATTGGTTGCATATTCCGGTGGTCCAGATTCTGCAGTACTCGTCCATGCACTCTGGCGTCTCAATAATGCAAATCGGTTCTGTACACTGAAAGCATGTTGGATCAATCATGCACTGCGGCCAGCCCAAGAAATGGTGGAAGAACAACGCCTCGTTGAGCGTTTCATTCATAGTCTCGGTATTCCGCTTACTATTGTAACAGCAAAGACCGGTGAAATCGAAGCGTATCAGCGCGATCTGGGTGTGTCAGGCGGCATAGAGGCCGCAGCGCGTGCATTTCGGTATAAAAAACTTCATGAAGTAGCAGAACGGGAGCATTGTGAGGTAATTGCTACTGCACATACTCAATCTGATGTGATTGAAACACTCATCATGAGATTTTTTACCGGTTCCGGTATTGATGGATTGTGCGGAATACCAGAGGAGCAGGGATGTATTGTTCGTCCGTTACTTACGGTAACACGGAGCGACATACTTGAGTATATCAGCAGATGGAATATACCAGTATCACATGATTCAACCAATCAAGAAACCGTGTATCTGCGAAACAAAGTACGGCATATGCTGGTGCCTGTTATTAGAGAAATTTTCCCTTCAGTGAATGCATCGCTTACAACAGTGCAAAAAAAAGCTCAGTGTGATGCAGTCGCACTCACTGCGTATGCAGAACATCTCTTGCTCGCACGAGAGGGGGTTACGGTAATCGATGCGGAAGGTTTTAAAAAAAGCCCGCTGGCAGTGCAAATTCGTGCACTATACCTGCTTGTGCGTCAGCATAAAAAACGTATTCCATGGGAAACTATGAAAATACTGGCTGAAACCATAGTACAAAAAGGCCAGGCATCAATTGGAGGCTATCAGTTTATTAGCACTGATTCGTGCATAAGAATTGTTCAGAACGATACAGAGCAACAAAAAGATCAAACTGAGTATATGTTTTCCTGTGTTGTAGATAAGCCAGGTTGTTTTCAGCTTACGAACAAATATGTACTTGAAATTCAGTTTACACATGATACATCTGGTATAAGAATTGATGCCTGTACCATGCCCTTTATTGTACGCAGCCGGAGAAATGGTGATGCTATTTTGATGAAAGAAGGACACAAGGCAGTAGATGCAATTGTTGCTTCCTGGAATCTCTCCAGGGAACAGGAACAGCTGGTTCTTATCGTCGAAGATAGCGATGGAATAATTGCTGTCTGGGGAGCGCATATAGCCAAAACTGTGGTTTTCAGGCATAATCCAAATTTGGCAAATTCAGACACAAATGATTATATTACAATTACAATGAAAGGGGTTGATAACGAATAATGCAGCTTGATGATGATAACAATGGAAATTCACCGCAGAAAATTACACCAGGTCCTCGCGGTAAAATTTCTCTGTTTTTTTTCCTCGCATTACTTGGTGTAACGGCATGGTTTGTACTTTCAGATGCCAGCAAAGCAAAAACAATAGTGCCATATTCATCTTTTATGACATTAGTACAGGAAGAAAAAGTTACCTCAGTAAAGATAGTGGATCAGATTACTATTGTTTTTAAGGTAAATGCTCTAGAAGGAGAAACTCAGGAATTTAAAACAACTATTCCGTATGTTGATTTAAACCTGTTAGATAAATTGCAGGAGCACAACGTTAAAGTAGAAGGCGCTATTTCTGGCACAAGTCCATGGCAAATTCTTTTTGATCTCGTGCCATGGGTATTTCTCTTATTCATAATATGGATGTTTTACAAACAGTACCAGGGTAATAACAAAGCATTTACCTTTGGAAAGAGCAGAGCAAAGCTCTACATGGATGATGGTAATAAAATAACCTTTAATGATGTTGCTGGCCAGAAAGAAGCAAAATATGAACTGACAGAAGTAGTAGATTACCTTAAAAATCCACAAAAATTTGTAAAAATGGGTGCAAGGATTCCCAAAGGTGTACTCCTTGTCGGTATGCCTGGTACCGGTAAAACGCTTCTCGCTAAAGCGGTAGCGGGAGAAGCAGGTGTACCATTTTTCCATATGTCCGGTTCTGATTTTGTTGAAATGTTTGTTGGTGTCGGTGCAAGCCGTGTCCGAGATCTCTTTGAGCAAGGAAGGAAAAATGCACCCTGTATCATTTTTATTGATGAGCTTGATGCTGTAGGACGAACACGAGGTGCAGGTCTTGGTGGTGGTCATGATGAACGTGAGCAGACACTTAACCAGATGCTCGTAGAAATGGATGGTTTTGGCACGAAAGACGGAATTATCATTCTCGCCGCAACAAATAGACCCGATGTGCTTGACCCTGCATTACTGAGACCCGGTCGTTTTGATCGTCAGGTTGTCGTTGCAATGCCTGATATTAAAGAACGGGAAGATATTCTTAAAATACACATGGCAAAGGTGCCCATGGGTCCTGATATTGATGTTGAGAAACTTGCCCGGGCAACTCCCGGTATGAGCGGTGCTGATCTAGCAAACATGGTAAATGAAGCAGCATTGTTTGCCATCAGGCGTGGTAAGAATAAAGTTGAAATGCAGGACATGGAAGAAGCTCGAGATAAAGTGCTCATGGGTGTAGCACGTACATCAATGGCTATTTCAGAAGAAGATAAGCGTGCAACTGCTTACCATGAATCCGGGCATGCTTTACTTCATTATTACGTTCAACATGCCGATCCTTTACATAAGGTTACGATTATTCCACGCGGCAGAGCGCTTGGTGTTGCGTTCTCACTTCCGGAAAAAGATACCTTTTCCCGGAATAAGGAGCAAATACTCGATCAGATGGTGATACTGTATGGTGGTTATGCTGCAGAGGAAATCATTTATTCACAAACTACCACCGGTACTGCAAATGATATCAAGCAGGCAACTGCGCTTGCGCGAAAAATGGTCTGTGAATGGGGTATGGCTGAAGAAATAGGACCAGTAGCGTATGGTCAGGAAGATGAACCTATTTTCCTTGGGAAGGAACTTGCCCGGCACAAGGATTATTCAGAAGATACTGCAATGAGAATTGATCGTGCTGTCACACGAATTCTCAGTGAAGCCAGAAATCGGGCACTATCCATACTTACTGAACACAAAGACCAACTCGTAGCCCTTACCGAAGAACTTATCCGTAAGGAGACTTTACTAGATGAAGAAATCAGGGCTCTGTTTGGTTTTGAAAAACGCGTTCAAACTACTTAATGTTGTTGTTGTATTGGTAGTAGTTGCAGAGCTAAGCTTTGCAGAAACAGAAGAAACTGATAGTCTATTAAAGCGGAATCAGCAAATTGCAGAAGTGTATGCTGATTCTGCTTTTGTGTTTTTATGGCAGGGAAACTATGATACTGCACTCGAGATAGCAGACGCAGCATTGAGTTTTTATCCTGCCTCAGCAGATGCGCTTGTAGTTAAATATTTTATACTAAAATCTCGCAAAAAACCTCTAGAAGTTTGCATTGAGCTATTAGAAGCAGCTTTACAAGCTGATACTTTTAAAAATTTTTATAAAGAAGATATTCTTGTACGGTACTGCCACGAGCTCATATCGATTCAGAGAATATATGAAGCACTGAAGGCTTCAGAAGCAATTGTTTCTGAACCAGAACGCTGGTACATCATGGCTCGTGCACAGTTAGCATTAGGTAATTACGAAACAGCGCTCGAATACTATAAATCGTATATTAGCATTAATCCTGATTCGATAGAATGCATAATACCCTGGCTCATGCAGATGCGAAAAAACGCTTACTCTGCACAAGCTGCATCATTTATCGAATACATTAAAACAGTTTTGCTGAACTATATACGGTTTGACCATCCGGATATTTTACCTGCACTCGTGCCGTTTGCCGGAGACACAGAAACTGCAAAAATTTATCTCAGGGAATACAGAGCCTATAACAGAAACAATGCATATGCCACATACTATGCGTATGAATTTGGCCTTATTTCCTGGGATACAATGCTGGATGAATTGTTTGTTCAAAATAGTGTGGTTCCCTATGAGATTTACGAAACAGTAGCACAACGTATACCCACACCGGATGCGCTTTCTGTGCTTAGAAGGAAATTAGCAGCATGGAAAGGTTTTATTATCATTGACAGAAATTATGATGCAATTCCAGAGATGGTTTTAGAAATTAATAATGGACTTTCTGTCTATGCGTATCGAGATGCTGATCAAAATGGAATCTATGAAGCTTCTGTGCAGTTTGCTGATGGTATCCCGGAATCTTGCCAATTTTCTGCTGGAAGCACAATGATTTCTGTAACCTATTTCCGATGGCCACATGTACGTGAAATAACAGTTTCAAACAGTTCTGGAACACGTACATATTATTTTGGTCCTGGAGCTTTTTCATTGCCACTTGTAGAGCAGAAATTTTTAGGCACAATCGATAAAACGGTAGCAATCTGGTATGATTTTCCTGCTCGCATTGCAATTCCTACAGAGGATGCTCTTGTAAAAAATTGTATAAAAGTTGATCGCAATGGTAACAATACTTTTGCTACAGTAAAAATTGCTAGTGGAGTACCCCTGCAGAGCATGCAAAATGATGCAGGATATAAAATATTTACCATGTATCACGATGGTTTCCCTGTTTTGGAACGTATCGATATTAATGCTGATGGTAAGTTCGATGGGGTACGAATGTATATTAGAAATGCGCAAGGTGTTCCCGTACTAGCTGAAACGAGGATCGACAGTGATAGCAATGGCGTGTATGAATATATAGAACGCTATTCTCCTGCTTTGACTAAAATATGGGATACTAACCAGGATGGAATACAGGATATTATCGTAACCGAAGAAACAAACGGTGTACTCAAGTATGATGCTGCAATCGATATGTCGGGTACATTCCCGCTCATTGTCTATATAAAAAATAATGTTCCTATTCGGGTGCTTTTTAAGGGAGAGGAACTCCCTCTGATCAATGATACTAACTCGCGTATATATTGGATTGGAATAAAATATTTCGATTTTGGACAAACTGTTCCCCAGGAAGGCTGGGGAATTATCAATGGTAAACGGTATTTTGTGCTCCGTATTCAAGATTTACTGTTTGTCCAGGCATTAAACCAATACTGATACGTGTTAACTGCATCCTGTGGTGCTGCCGCAAGTCTCACATTTAAGACAGGTTCCATTTCTAACAAGCGTGAGATGACCGCATACAGGACAGGGGTCTCCTTCATAACCTTTCATACGAGCTATAGCAAGTTCCTCCTGATAATCGTTTTCATTGGACGATACTTCTACAGTAGTGTTTTCATGATTGTGCAGCTTTTTATACTCTGTTTTGGAGTTAGTTGCTGTCGCATTGAGATCATCTGGTTTAATCTGTCCCAGATCATAGCGTTCGCGATAGTTAATCGCTAGATCGCGGAACACATAGTCTAAAACACTGGTAGCCATTTTAATGTATTCATGACCCTGCACCATGCCATTGGGCTCAAACCGTGTAAATGTGAACGCATCAATGTATTCATCGAGCGGAACACCATACTGGAGACCTATCGAGACCGATATTGCAAAAGAATTAAGGAGGCTTCGGAATGCGGCTCCTTCCTTGTGCATATCCAAAAATATTTCACCAAGCCTGCCATCATCGTATTCACCAGTTCGTATAAAAATTGAATGGCCGCCTATTTTCGCTTTTTGTGTGTAACCAGAACGTTTGTTAGGAAGCGGATTCCGAATGCCGTATCGGTGTGAATCTTTTTTTGCTTCCTGTGTCTGAGGAATGTGAGATTTTTTGGAAAGTTCAAGAAGCGTTTTTGCAATAGGATCCTGATCGGTATTTAAAACGGATGATAAGGGTTGTGATAACTTTGATCCATCACGATAAATTGTGATTGATTTTAAGCATGATTGCCAGGCCGACATAAAAGCGCCTTTGACGTCAGCATACGTTGCAGCTGCTGGCATATTGATGGTTTTTGAAATAGCTCCTGAAATAAAAGGCTGTGTTGCTGCCATCATTGCAATATGTGCTTGCCATGGAATCGAACGTTTTGCCGTGCGGCCTGATGGCGTTGCAGTGTCAAATACTGCATAATGTTCAGGTTTAAGGTGTGGTGCTCCTTCTATGCCCATATATCCGCAAGCCCAGAGTTCGGCTGCCTGTATTTCTTCTGTTGAAAAATTGAGGTATTCAAGCAGATTAAATCCTTTTTTCGCAAGCTTTGCGTCAGTGAGGCCAATGGCTGCTTTTGTAGCTTCGTCGAGATTCCAGACAGCAATGGCACTATCAAGTGTCATTGCTCCAGCCAATGCCTGTTCTATTGTTTTGAGTGCTTGATCTGAAAATCCGCGTGTTTTCAATGTTTCTAGCGAAATACCTGGTGCATCTTTAAGGGTACCTCTTCCGATAAGATAGGTAACAATATCGTCTATTTGTGTACTGGTATATCCAAGTTTGCGCAGAGCTGGTACTACAGATTTATTAGCTATTTTAAAATAACCTCCGCCAGCAAGTTTTTTAAACTTAACAAGAGCAAAATCCGGTTCTATACCGGTAGTATCACAGTCCATGAGAAGACCTATTGTTCCTGTCGGTGCAATAGCAGTAGTTTGTGCATTTCTGAAGCCAAATTGCTCGCCCAATGCCAGTGCTTCATCCCAGCACTGCTGTGCGGCTTTTACGAGGGCAGGATGAACTTTTTTACTATCAATGCTGTGCGGAATAGTTGAAAGCTTCTCATATTCCTTTGGCGGCGCATTGTATGCAGCACGTCTGTGGTTTCTTATTACACGGAGCATATCATTTCTGTTCGCAGAAAAACGGGGAAATGGTCCCAGTGCCTGTGCGAGGCGTGCAGACTCTGAATAGGATTCTCCTGTAAGAATTGCTGATAGCGCTGCTGCAAATGCTCTCCCTTCTTCGCTATCATAGGCCAGACCAGAGATCATGAGCAGCGTACCTAAATTAGCATAACCCAATCCGAGGGTACGGTAATCATAGCTTTTGCGGGCAATTTCCTTTGATGGGAATTGTGCCATATGCACCGATATTTCAAGTACATCGGTCCAGAGCCTGATTGCATGTCGGTACGCTTCAATATTAAAGCTGGCAGTTTGTTCGTCGTAGAAAGTGGTAAGATTGAGAGACGCAAGATTACATGCGGTATCATCAAGAAACATATATTCCGAACACGGATTTGATGCACGGATCTCGCCATCGGCAAGGCAGGTATGCCATTCGTTAATGGTAGTATGGAATTGCAGTCCTGGATCTGCACATTGCCAGGCTGCCTTTACAATTAAATCCCAGAGATATCCAGCTTTAATTGTTTTTGTGGTTTTACGGTTTGTTCGTGCAATGAGTTTCCAATCTTTGTTAGTAACCACTGCTTCCATAAACTCATTCGTTACCCTCACCGTATTATTTGACGCCTGACCGCTTACTGTATTGTAGGCTTCGCCTTCCCAGTTCGTATCAAATAGCAGAGCCATGAGTTCGGTATCCTGCTGTTCTAGCTTTTTCATTGTCTGATAGATAAATGAAAGCGGAATGCCAGCAGCGATGGCTTTTTTGCATGCATGCTGAAGATTCGGGTTTTCACTGACAAGCAATCGTTTCCTGGGTTCAAAATCTCCGGTATGTATTGCATGTGCAAGTTCTTCAAAAAATTGATATATCTGATGGCTACCTGCTGCGAGCGATGCTACTTTGTATTCTTCATGCGGTTTCCATTGAATAAATTCTTCGATATCAGGATGATCGGCATCGAGAATAACCATTTTAGCAGCACGACGGGTAGTACCACCCGATTTTATCGCATTTGCAGAACGATCCCCAATTTTTAAAAATGAAAGCAGACCGCTCGATACTCCTCCGCCAGAAAGAGGTTCTCCAGAGCCTCGAATCGTAGAAAAATTGGATCCGGTTCCAGAGCCATACTTAAAAAGCCTGGCTTCGCGCTCTATAAGGTCCATTATTCCGCCTTCATTTACCAGATCATCTTTAATGGTTAGGATAAAGCATGCGTGGGGTTGGGGACGCTTATATGCACTGTCTGAGGGTACCACTTCATTTGTTTCAGGATCTACATAAAAGTGGCCCTGCGAGGGTCCTTCGATGCCATAGACTGCATAGAGACCAGTATTGAACCATTGCGGGCTGTTTGGTGCAGCTATCTGGTGAGCGAGCATATAGCAGAGTTCATCATAGAATGCCCGTGCATCTTCGTCTGTATCAAAATATCCCCCTTCTTTGCCCCAGAGCATCCAGGTATATGCAAGCCGATGAAATACCTGGCGGGCATCGTGTTCTGATCCAGGGACAGGTGATGGTCCTGCTAGTGCGCGCTGCTGTTCAGGAACAAATGCTTCCCAGCTTCTTGCCTTATCTCCCGGTACACCTGCTTTACGGAAGTATTTCTGTGCAAGTATGTCGGTTGCAATTTGACTCCATGATGAAGGAGCAACAACACCATTCATGTAAAAAACCTGTGAACCATCTTTGTTTCGTATTTCTGATACACGTTTTTCCCACTGTATATCAAAATATGGTCCTGATGTTTCGGTGGTATAGTAGCGTTTAATTTTCATAGTGGCTCCTTCATCGTCATATAATACTACATATAGTGTCTGTCGCTTTTATCTATACAATCAATTGTAGTATAGGTCAAGAGGGTCTTTACCTGTCTGCATTGTCTTATTATGTGAATTTGAGTAATATAGAAAACAAGGAGAATCCATGAAAAAAATACTGCGCCATACAGTACTAATAATGCTCATAATTGCTGCCGGGGCAGGGTGTACCTCACAAGATAATGCTCCACAAAAAAAATTACCAACAGCTATAGTTTCAATCAATGGTATAAAACTCACGGTTGAATTAGCAGTTACTGAAGCGCAAAAAGAAAAAGGGCTCATGTTTCGCAATAGTGTTCCAGATGGTACTGGAATGCTTTTTGTATACTATGAGGATAGGCCACTTACGTTCTGGATGAAAAATACAAAAGTTCCGCTTTCAATCGCCTTCATAGCTTCAGATGGGACAATTGTCGATATTGTTGATATGCAGCCATATTCACTGGCTCCTGTTCCCAGCTCTCGTTCCGTTCGCTATGCACTTGAGGTGTCACAGGGCTGGTTTGCAAAACATACTATTAAACCAGGGGATAAAGTTGATTTATCCGATGTGCTTACAAAGATTTAAGAGAACAAGGAGCAGAATTCATGCTGGATATATATACGTTAGGTGAGCAGGTATTACGGAACAAAGCAGAACCTGTGCTTAAATTTGATAGCAAGCTTGTTGAAACGCTTGAGTCTATGGTTGTTACCATGCATCGGGCTCGGGGTATTGGTCTTGCAGCTCCGCAGGTTGGTATAAGCCAGCGATTTTTTGTTGTACAGCTTGAAAACGAAAAACCGCTCTATTTTATTAACCCTGAGATTATATCAACAAGTTCTGAAAAAATTTTGTATGAAGAGGGTTGTCTTTCGATACCTGGGGTATATGCAGAAATAGAACGCTCTTCTGCACTGGTTGTACAGGCACTCAATGAAAAAGGAAAGCGGTTTACGCTGGAAGCTTCGGGATTGCTTGCTAGGGTAATTTTCCATGAAAATGATCATCTTGATGGTGTGCTTTTTATCGATAAGCTGATTCCCAGTGTGCGCAAAAAGCTTATTGAACAGTATGAAAAAAGGATGCGGGCATAAAGCATGCGCATACTGTTTGCCGGAACTGCCGAAATTGCTATTCCTTCACTCAAAATGATTGCGGATACGTATGAGCTCGTTGCTATTCTCACCAGTCCCGATGCTCCGCAGGGACGCGGGCTTGTTCTAACACCTAGTCCTGTAGCGCTTACAGCAGCATCATACTGCCCGCATGTACCGGTATTAAAGCCTCAACGACTAAACCAGGAAGTCCGTGAACAAATACGGGCATATAAGCCCGATGTGCTTGTTGTCTATGCATATGGCAAAATATTTGGTCCAAAATTTTTATCGTTGTTTTCGGAGTGTATCAATGTGCACCCATCACTACTGCCACGCTGGCGTGGACCTGCACCAATACCTTTTTCGATATTGAACCGCGATGCTCAAACAGGCATCAGCATTCAGCGTATTGCCCAGCAAGTAGACAGCGGTGATATTTTTGCCCAGGTGGTCTGGAACATGCAATTCAATGAAACCACTGCAGAGCTTACAGAACGAGCAGCGGTAGAAGGAAGTCAGCTCCTCAGCGATGTGCTTGCTAAGCTTTCATCAGGAAATGCGCATGCTCAACCTCAAGATGAACGCAATGCTACCTATTCCCGATTGATCACTAAGCAGGATGGTATAGTCGATTGGAATCAACCTGCTGAAACCATTCATGCGATCATACGAGCATATAATCCCTGGCCGCTTGCCCGAACAACTATAGATGGTAAAGTGCTCTATATTCATAATGCAGTACTCGATGAAGCACACCATGGTGCATCTCCAGGAACTATTGTTTCCATAGACAAAAACAGGGGAATAATGGTACAAACAGGTACTGGTGTACTTTGTTTAACGAGTGTGCAGTGGTCGGGTAAAAGCTTGCTTCCCATCAAAGATTTCATTAACGGAGCACGGTTTACATCTGGTTCGTATTTTGTGTAATATTGCTTACAGGAGTTTGTAGAATGAATACTGAAAAGATTAAAGATTTTTTTAAAAAAATATCAGGCAAAGAATTAGTTAACTTAGAACCACATCAGCTTAGAACAATTATTTTACTGCTAATTACTGCTATAGTAATTATGGTTATAACCGGTATAGCTGTGTTTTCACTTACGTTACGCGGTGAAGAGCAGGTTCTTGTACCAAATGTTGAAGGAATGGAACTAACACAGGCGCTGTTAAAACTTCAGGAAAAAGAATTGTATCCTCGAATTACTTTGCGGACTTCGGATAAAATAGAAACTAAAGGTCAAATACTTGAACAGAATCCGCGGCCAGGCACGGTAGTAAAAGCAGGAAGAAGAATTGCATTAGTTGTTAATAAAGGTGCTGTTGTTGATAAGGTTGATAATTATGTAGGAAAAACAGTTGATGAAGTAAAGATACTTTTGCAGTCACAATTTGGTGCGAGCAGACAGCTCATTGTTATTAAAGACCCACTTGTTTATGACTATAGCAAAAGTCCATCAGGTACTATCCTTGCTCAAACACCAGCTCCTGGTACACCAGTTACCGGTTTAACTGAATTACAACTTGTTGTTTCAAAAGGACCCGAACAAGAAAAAATTAAAACCCCAAACCTCATAGGGCTTGATATTTCCGGACTCTATCGAGTACTGGCTGAATCAGGCATTAATTTTAAAGTTGTTATGCGGTCAGCTGAAGGAAAAGAAAAACAGGGGTATATTGTATCACAGAATCCACAGCCAGGAACACTGATTGATCCGACCGAACAAGTACAAATAGTTTGTACTAATACACAAACTACTTCTGGTATGATTGGAGGTTTGTTCACAACTGAGTTGCCTGAGTATCCATATCCACTGTCTCTAAAGCTTGTAGCAGAACTTCCGAGCGGACAGAAACAGACATTGCTTGAGACTAAACATCCAGGAAAAGAATTTTCACTCCCGTATTTTTTACCTGAGAATACTGTGCTTGTATTATCCGTGCTCGATAGAGTAATATTGCGTAAGGAAATAAAAAACTAATATGAGCATACGCACGAAGCAGAAGGAATTATTTGAGACCGAAGTAGTTCGTTTTGCTCTTTATGATGTGGGGCGATCCATTGATTTATCTAGAGTTTTGACAATTGTTCCGGGTACTCCTGGAATGAAGCTTGATAAACGAAGGAATACGCCTGGTTCTATTCAGCTACCTAAACCGCTCAGTATCGATCTCAGAGTGGGACCTCAAGCTGCCATTCTTGATTCTCGAATAAAATCGCTTACATTGTCTGCGCGTGTCTATGAAGAAGGCGTTATCTCTTTTATGCTCAGGCTCAAAGTTACTGCGACACTCAATGATTTATTAGACGTTGAAAATTTTCAAATAGGCAGCAGATTTACAACATTGTCACTTTTTTTAGAGGATCAATTTATTGAACTTTCAAGAATTCTCAAACCTGCAATACGGAGTAGTAATACCATTAGTGAAAATTTCGATTATGAGATGTATACAGCTTTTTGTTTTTCAGGTGCAATAGGATCCTGTAATCAGTTTGTAGAAAAAAACAGAAAAGAATTTGCCAATCTTATCAATGGCGACGCTTCGACAACAAATCTGCATGAATCTCAGATTGCAAAAGCGCTTGCAAATAGCTTTTCATATTCTGCATGCGACTGGGCTGTGTTCGGTTTAGATAATTGCATTATTATTGATCCTTCAAAGGATTATGAGGATTTACTCCTCATTTGCGAATTAGCAAATTATCAGCTTTTGGAGCTTCGTACACTTGATCGGATGCTTGATGCCTGGCTTGATGAAGCAGAAGATGATGTAGGAATATTTTATTCCTATACAAAGCCTAAAAAAATGAAGAGTGGTATATTAAAAAAGAAAATAGCATTTATTCAATCAATGAGACTTGATGCACTTTTTATTCTTGAGAATCTGGAGAATTCATCAAAAATAATTGGTGATTATTTTCTTGGCGAAATATATCAGCATTTATGTTATATTTTTAATACTAATGAGTGGACGCGTTCAATTGAGAGACGTATTACTGCTTTGCAGGATGTATATGACATCGTTAAATCTGAAAAAAGTGAACGAACTATGCTCTGGCTGGAAATAGTTTTTATTATTGTTTGCATTGTTTTCCCTCTCCTGCAAATTATTCAAGTTATGATGGTCAGCAAATAAATCAGGAACTACATGGTTTTACATGAAATAAAACAAAAACAGGTTCAGCGAGCTCTTACTATAGGTGTTTGGACAGAAAAACAGGAAAAACAAACTGCAGAGTCACTATTAAAAGAATTATCGATGCTTGCAGATACTGCTCATATTCCAGTTGTGCATAGTGAACTTATTCGTATAAGAGAAAAAATTCCTTCAACGTTACTTGGAAGCGGCAAAATAGAAGAATTACTAATACTGATACGCGAACATAATGCAGATACGGTTATTTTTGATACGAGTCTTTCACCATTGCAGCAGCGTAATCTTGAAGCTGCATGGAATGTTCAGGTGTTTGATCGTTCTGAGCTCATTATAAAAATATTTGCTCAACGTGCTCATACTAAAGAAGCACAGCTTCAGGTTGAACTTGCCCGGCTTGAATATTTTCTTCCACGACTTTTGCATGCTCATGATGATCTTCATAGGCAAAAAGGTGGCCGCTATGGTACAAAAGATGCGGGGGAAAAACAGCTTGAGCTTGACAGACGCTATATTGAAAAACGAATTGTACACATAAAAAAAGAGCTTGTTGAAGTACGAAAAGTGCGTGAAACACAAAGAAAACGCAGAGAAAAGTCAGGAATTTTGCATATTTCGCTTGTTGGCTATACTAATGCAGGAAAATCGACATTGTTTAATAGGCTTACTAAAGCAAGTGTGTATGCCGAAGATAAGCTTTTTGCAACACTCGATACAACAACTCGAAGAATATGCCTTAACGAACGTGAACTTGTTATTACTGACACTGTAGGCTTTATAAGAAATTTGCCGCATGGACTAATTGCTGCTTTCAAAGCAACATTGGAAGAAGCAGTTTATTCTGACCTGTTGCTTATAGTAGCGGATGCTTCAGATCCTGAATGCGAAGAACAGATAGCAACAACACGGAATGTACTGGCAGAAATTGGTTGTGCTGGAATACCTGCTCGTATAGTAATGAATAAAATCGATTTACAGAATAATCATACACACGCAGATTTTTTTGTTTCAGCACGAACTGGTGCAGGTATTGAAACCTTATTAGATTTTTTTAAAAACATAACAATAAAATAAGTGTTGATTAAAAATTTAAAAACGAAATATTATTAGGAACTAATTAATTCAAATTTGAGAATTAAATAAAAATTCAAATATGTTTATATACGTTATACAGCAGCATCGTTAACATAGAAATTAAGCAGCTGAACCATGGCATATAGCTTTTTATAGTTATGAATTAATAATTCTTTGACTGGCTTACGGGATTCGGTAAAATTATCAAGCTCTTTCCAGTTTGTAATTATAGAATGTGTAGGTGCTGCCTGATCGTTAATGAGAGCATGTATGTATTTACCCAGAGCAATGAGGTTAAGAGCGGTCTTCTTAATAAGCTCCATGGCTTTATCATTTATAACTTTTATAAGCTGTTTTAAGAGTCTGAGCTGATCACGGTCGCGATCGCTTCTTGCAAGAAGGCTCCGTAATCTGCTTCCTGTACTGCCATCATCGCCAATATCATCATCGAATGCTGTAATCATATCGGAGATTTCCAGAAGATTATGGAAAGCATCTGCAACTTCCTGAGATTGTACATTAGTAATCCACTGTCCCCTAACTATCAAAAGATCGATGATTTCGCGTATATCTTTTTTGAGGTAATCTATTAAAAATGCTTTTACATAATTAAGTGGTTCTGTATGGGTATAACCAGCAATATTACGTTTATTAAAATTAGCATTGGCTTTTTCCGTATAATTTTTCATACGAAGTACTACGACAGTGCCAAAAATAAACTGTGATAGTTCTTCAATTTTTGAAGTCTTTCGTTCTGTTGCAATCTTTTGTAAGAGCGCGTTTGCCTGATTTTTTATTTTTTCGATATATGGATCAACGATCTGTTCATTAGGAACTTTGAGAATAAACTTAAAGTTAGGATCCTGCTTGCAGTGTCTAATAATGTTTTCAAGAATCCCGTTTTGCCGTATTGCTTTGAGTATTTGAGCGTGTTTGAGCCAGCTATCAATCTGAATCAGCTCGATATTCCTGTATGCTTTAAGAGCCTCAAAAATTCGTTTCCAATCAGCATCAAGATTAAGCACTAAGAGCCTGTCTACAAATTCGGCCATATCATCTGCAATGTATTCACAGGAAATAGTTTCAAATTTTGGAGTATAGCTAAAACTGCGTTCAATAATTCTCGAATCGAATTTCTTGAGTAAAAAATAATAATCGTAATTAACAAATTGAATAAACGTAAGCAGTGTGTTGTATGCTTTATTAATTTGATTAGTTTTTTCTGCATCAAAAATGCTATCAAGGGTTTGTATATTAGTCTTAACATATTCCTGAAGTTGTTTTAAGTTCATAGAACTTGATAGCTCGATAATTTTTGATTCTGCAAGTGCATCAAGTACTGATTTTTGGTTAGAGGTCAAAAAACTATCGATTACAAAAGATTTAAGTACACCCGATTTTGATGCATTTTCAAGCTGAAGCTGTGCTGGAGCTATTATCCTATATGTGTCATAAAAAAATCGTGCGAGTGTCGGAAGCGCTTCAAATGTTTTTGGACGATAGAATTTGCTATAGGGAGATTGATGTATTTCCCGAGCAATTGTTTTGAGTTGGCGTCTTTTTTCTGCTTCTGGACTATTTAATCCGGTAAAAAAATCCAGAATGTGCTGTAAAAAACCTGTACTGCTTGCCTGTTTTGAGTCAGAGTTTTTTCCCTGTGATGTTTCTTTAGAAGCCATATCTATAACATTACTCTATGATTGTTTCTGGGTCAATAGTTGCATGTATTTCTCCAGATGCTTCGGTAAGAATTCCATGTTCTGTTTCCAGTATAAGAAAACCGTTTCTGTCAATTCCCTTAAAAATTCCTGAAATAATAGTACCGGTATCAGTTCCGCGTCTGAATATTACATGCTCATTCTTGTAGGCACAATTGTTGTTAACAACAGTAAACCATGATTCTGGCTGTTTCTGGAATGCTATAAATTGATCAATGATTGTTTGAAGCATAGTTTCCTGACTTACCAATACATTGTAGCTCAATAAAAGCGATGTTGGCACTGTGCGGTATTGTCCAGGAAATTCTTTTTGTGCGAGATTGATTCCAATACCCGCCAAAATTGTTGTCCCGGTATTTTCACAGAGTATTCCCACGAGTTTTTTCTCTTCTGCAAGAATATCATTGGGCCATTTTATTGTGAGCGGGTGAGCAGCTCTAACAGGAGGAGGTATGAGTTGTAGCAAAGCCTGAAAAACCACGGCTCCGGTAACAAGAGCAGGAGGATAATTTTTAAAAAAAAATGTTGGGAACCAGAAAGTGGCAAGAAGTCCTTCTCCTTTTGGACATTCCCAGATGCGTCCAGGAAGGCGTCCTTTACCTGCAGTCTGTCTATCAGCATACACAACACCATAAGGAGTTTTGTTCGCCAATTCTCGGGCTGCCACCATAGTGCTTGTAGTTTCAGCAATATGAAAAACTGCTATATCAATCATATTGTCAGCTGTATCAGCGCTTTTCATGTTTTAATCCTTTGTGGTATAGTAGCATACATGAAACCAGTGTATGATGAATCAAAAATAAAAACATTATCTTCACTCGAGCATATACGATTACGTACCGGAATGTACATAGGAAGACTTGGTAATGGTTCTAACCCCGATGACGGTATTTATATACTGCTTAAAGAAGTTATCGATAATGCAATTGATGAATATATCATGGGGTTTGGTTCAAAGATTGTAGTAACTATTACTGGTCATACAGTCAGTGTACGCGATTATGGACGCGGGATACCGCTTGGTAAAGTTATTGACTGTGTTTCTACAATCAATACTGGTGCAAAATATAATGATGAAGTATTTCAGTTTTCTGTAGGACTGAATGGTGTAGGCACCAAAGCTGTTAATGCACTTTCTGTTAATTTTAAGGTAATCTCATACCGCAACCGAGAGTGTTTTTATGCACAGTTTAAGCGCGGTAAACTCATTGATTCTGGTTATGCAAAAGCTAAAAATGAACCCGATGGTACTTACGTTGAATTTACACCCGATGAAGAAATCTTTGGTGATTATGAATTTAATACCGATTTCATTGAAAAACGAATTAAGCATTATGTATATTTGAATGCAGGACTTGAACTCATTTTTAATGGTGTTTCATATACAAGTGATAAGGGGCTCCTTGATTTATTAAAAGATGAACTGGGCTCAGATTCTCTTTATGAACCTGCATACTGGCGAGGAGATCGCATTGAATTTTCTTTTACCCATACAAATAGCTATGGTGAAGAATATTTTTCATTCGTAAACGGTCAATATACATCTGATGGTGGTACACATCTTTCAGCTTTTAAGGAAGGATTTTCAAAAGCAGTGAATGAGTTTTTTGGACAAAACTATAAAAGTGAAGATATACGAGAAGGCATAGCTGCAGCAATTGCAATCAAAATTGCAAATCCGGTTTTTGAAAGTCAGACAAAAAACAAGCTGGGAAACACAGATATACGACCGTGGATTTTACAGGAGACTAAGCGAGGTATTGATGAGTTTTTACGGAGAAATCCAGAATCTGCAGCAATGCTTCAGCAAAAAATTATTGCTAATGAAAAGTTACGGACTGAGCTTAATACTGTAAAAAAGGAAGCACGAGAAGCTGCAAAAAAAATAGAACTTAAAATACCCAATCTTAAAGACTGCAAAATCCATCTTGGTGATGCTCATAAGTTGAGCGAACAAACCACCATATTTATAACTGAGGGACAATCCGCAACCGGCTCAATGGTTAGTGCTCGAGATGTACACACACAGGCAATTTTCAGCCTGCGTGGCAAGCCTGAAAACATGTATGGGCTTAAAAAAACAAACATTTATAAAAACGAAGAACTTTACAATCTTATGATGGCTCTTGGTATTGAAAATTCACTTGATGGGCTGCGTTATGCACGAATTGTAATAGCAACTGATGCAGATTACGATGGTTTTCATATAAGGAATCTTTTGTTAACATTTTTCCTTAATTTTTTTGAAGAACTTATTGTGCATAATCGCGTTTTTATTCTCGAAACACCGCTTTTTCGAGTAAGAAATAAACAGGTAACAAAATATTGTTATAATATAAAAGAACGTGATACCGCTATAACTGAATTGGGTAGTCATGCAGAGGTAACGCGGTTCAAAGGACTTGGAGAAATAAGCCCGGGAGAGTTTGGAAAATTCATTGGTCCGGATATGCGCTTGATTTCAGTTGATGTTCAAACACTCAAAAATATTCCATCGATACTTGAGTTTTATATGGGTAAAAATACACCAGAAAGACGAGAGTATATTATGAAACATCTTATAAGGGAATTATAACAGGAAACAGCAATGGCATATGTACATAAAATTTATGATGAAAATTTTCTTTATTATGCAAGTTACGTAATTACCGATCGGGCAATTCCAGAACTTGATGATGGTCTTAAACCTGTGCAGCGTCGCATATTGCATACGCTTTTTGAACTTGATGATGGAAAATATCACAAAGTTGCTAATGTTGTTGGGCAGGTGATGAAGTATCACCCACACGGAGATGCTTCTATATATTCTGCTTTAGTGGTACTTGCAAACAAAGATTTGTTTATAGATAAACAGGGGAATTTTGGTAATCTGCTTACGGGTGATGAAGCTTCAGCGGCACGCTATATTGAATGCCGGATAAATCAGTTTGCCAAGAGCGTATTTTATAATCCACATATCACAACATATATTGACAGCTACGATGGAAGAAATAAAGAACCGCTGGTTTTTCCTGCTAAACTACCTGTTGTTTTAATGATTGGTGCTGAGGGTATAGCGGTTGGCATGAGTACCAAAATACTTCCGCATAATCCGTTAGAAGTAATACAAGCAGAAATAGCAGCACTTAAAGGAAAACCTTTTACCTTGTATCCTGATTTTCCAGGGGGTGGTCTCATTGATGTTAGCGAATATAATGACGGATTGGGAAAAGTCAGAGTTCGAGCAGTTATTGATGATAGTGATCCAAAACGTATTGTTATAAAAGAATTACCTTTTGGAGTAACTACAGAATCGTTAATTGAAAGCATTGAAAATGCTGGCAAAAAAGGAAGAATAAAAATAGCAAGCATCAATGATTTTACAACTGAGAAAGTTGAAATTGAAATTAAGCTGGCAAGAGGCGAGCAAACCAGCAAGGAAGTAATTGACGCATTGTATGCATTCACAGAATGCGAGGAAACCATCAATTGCAACCTTCTCGTAATAAAAGATGGTTCGCCGCAAATAATGAAAGTGTCTGAAATTATACAGTATCATGCAAAGAAGCTGGTACAAATATTAAAAGCAGAACTTACCTACGAATTAGAAGAATTAGAAAAAGAATATTTTAGAAGAACACTTGAACGAATATTTATCGAAGAGAGAATTTATAAAGAAATTGAGAACAAGAAAACACAGGAGACTGTACTTAAAGCTGTATATACTGGCTTAATGAAGTTTAAAGATGAGATTGGTAAACCTGTGACAGAAGAAGATATTGAATTTTTATTAAAGACGCCAATACGAAAAATTTCTTTATATGATATTGAAAAAGCACGCCATGAAATGGAAACAATAATAAAAAAGATAAAGGAAATAAAATATAATCTCAAGCATATTACAGATTATGCAATTACTGTGTTGGAAAATATGGAATCCATGCTTGATGAGTCATTCAAGAGAAAAACTAAGATAGTAAGTTTTGAAAAAATTGCAGTTCGTGAAGCAGCACGGCGTAATGTAGCACTCCGTTATGATACACAAACAGGATATCTTGGAACAGCTATTTCATCTGGTGAGCAGATCGAAACAGTATCGCCATTTGATAAAGTGTTAATAATCAGAAATAATGGTATTGTTTCTGTGATACCCGTTCCAGAAAAAACTTTTGTTGATAAAAATATGCTCTTTTGTTCTATTGCAGAAAAGGAACTTATTACGCAGATTGTTTTTACCTGTGTGTACAGAGACAGGGAAGGGTATCCTTATATAAAGCGTTTTACAATTTCTGGCTGGATTATGAATAAACATTATGAGATTGTTCCAGAGAATGCAGAAATATTGCTGTTTACAACAGAGCAAAATGGTTATATACACATAACGTACACGCCAAAACCAAGAATAAAAATAACAGATGAATATTTTGAAATAACTCAATATCCTGTTCGTGCATTGAAGGCAAAGGGACTACGTCTTGCCCCTCGAGAAGCTCAAACGGGAGAGTATTTACAGGAAATTCCTCAAGGCAAACTGGTAACTAGCTATATCGAAGAAGAAAGAGTATCAGAAAAACCATCAAAAACGGGACTGCTCGCAAAAGCAACAGAGAAAAAAAATGAAGCTAAATCATCAAAGTCAAAACAGCAAAATAAAGAAAAAAAGGAGAAAGGTAGTACAACGGTAAAAAAAATATCATCATCAAGTAAGAAACAAGAAAATAAGAAAACATCTAAGAAAGAAACTCCAAAAACAAACCCAAAAAAGAAAAATACCAAAAAGGAGCAGTAAGTAGTATTTGAGAAATTTTATAATGAAATTATACTGGCATTGTAAAAATCTTTTAGTATTGCCAGCGGTAATGCTAATATAATAAATATTCAACTCATTGTAATTGTAAATTAATTTGTAGCATGCTATACTTTTATTAATACTCAGCTTTCATATGGAAAGTGTTGTATTGGCGCTGGCTGTGCAGAGGCATATACCAGCCGAAAGGAGAACGTTATGTGTGGCATTATTGGCTATACAGGGCCAAAACGTGCAGCTCGTATTCTGCTTGAAGGTCTCAAGCGTCTTGAATACCGCGGTTATGATTCTGCAGGTATTGCAGTTAATGAAGATTTAGAAAACAACGATACACCCTTTACCGTATATAAGCGTACAGGTAAAATTGCTCAACTGCGTGAAATAGTTCCAAAAGAATTACCAGGAATATGTGGCATTGGACATACTCGCTGGGCTACCCATGGCGGAGTTACGGATACCAATGCACATCCGCATTGCTCCTCTGATGGCAGAATAGCTATTGTTCATAACGGCATTATAGAAAATTATACAACGCTCAAAGAAATGCTCAGCAAAGAAGGTTTTACCTTTGCAAGTGAAACCGATAGTGAGGTCATTGCTCATCTTATTGCCTATGTGTATGAGGGTGATTTAGAAACAGCGGTAAAGACAGCGGTATCCTACCTCAAAGGCACCTACGGAATTGCATGTATGCATAAAGCCGAACCGGGAAGAATTGTTGGCGCACGAAATGGCAGCCCACTTGTTGTAGGTGTTGGTGATGGAGAAATGTTTTTAGCAAGTGATGTTACAGCCATGCTTGCCCATACTCGGCGTGTCGTTTATCTCAATGACGGTGAAATTGTATCCCTGTATCCGCATGAATTTTCTATTAGTGATGCAGAGGATAGACCCATCGTTCCAAAAATTAATCATATCGATTGGGAAATCAGCGCGATAGAAAAAGAAGGTTTTTCCTGCTATATGGAAAAGGAAATCTTTGAACAACCTGATTCGATAGCCCGTGCGCTGAGCGGCAGAATAGATCTTGAAACCGGTACAGCAAAACTCGGTGGGCTCAATTTGTCCAAAAAAGAGCTCCTCGGTGTTGATGCTATTCAAATAATAGCGGCTGGCACGAGCTACCATGCTGGAATGACCGCATCGTATCTTTTTGAACAGATTGCGCGCATTCCTTCTCAAGCACACCTTGCAAGTGAACTTCGATATAAAAACCCTATCGTATTCCCTGGCATGCTCTATTTTGCTGTTTCGCAGTCAGGAGAAACTGCTGATACACTTTATGCCATGCGGGAAATACAGCGTCGCGGTGGCACAGTCTTGGGAATTTGCAATGTTGTTGGTTCAACAATAGCCCGGGAAAGTGACGGTGGTGTCTATGTGCACTCAGGTCCTGAAATTGCAGTTGCTTCCACAAAAGCTTTTACGAGTCAACTTGCAGCATTTTATCTCCTTGCGCTAAACTTTGCGCGGCTTCATGATATGTCTGCGCATCAGGGACAGCAATACTGTCAAAAATTGCAGCAGATTCCGGGACTGGTACAGGAAACACTCAAGCTGAGGGATACAGTACAACGGATTGCAAAACGATACTGTCACTATAAAGATTTTCTCTTTTTAGGAAGAAACTTATTGTACCCGATAGCACTTGAAGGCGCATTAAAGCTCAAGGAAATCTCATATATTCATGCAGAAGGATATGCAGCTGGAGAAATTAAGCATGGCCCAATCGCGCTCATAAGCCCAGAAACTCCGAGCGTTTTTCTTGTGTCCAACGATCATCTTCGGGAAAAGACAATCAGCAACATGAAAGAGATAAAGGCTCGAGGTGGGCTTATCATTGCAATTGCAGAAGCTGGCGATGAGGAAGTCTCAAGTATTGCCGATGCGTATATTGGCATACCGCACTGTGATACGCTCTTCCAGCCATTTTTAATGGTGATTCCATTACAGCTCTTTGCCTATTTTTGTGCGCTGGAACTTGGGAAGGATGTCGATCAGCCTCGAAACCTTGCAAAGAGTGTTACGGTAGAGTAATCGGCTTAGGACTGGCTGCATGTTGGAATAGCCAGTCCTGGATGATACAGTGAGAATTTAGTTCAGTTGTTATATTTTAAGATAGTTTTGAAGCACCAGCACGATTGTAATAGGGATATCGGATTATCAATCTGCAATGGATTTTTTCACCGTTCCCATGATACCTTGTTGCGTCCTGTTTCTTTTGCATAATAAAGTGCTCGATCTGCACGGGCTAGAAGAGAATCCATTGTATCTCCATCCTGATATTCTGCTAGTCCAAAGCTTGCAGTAAAAACAACCGATTTGCCAGGATATGCTTCAATCTCCGAATTTTCAAAGGAATTTCTTATCCTCTCAGCAACAATTTTTGCACCTTCAAGATGTGTGTTTGGCAAAAGAATGGTAAATTCCTCTCCACCATATCGCCCAATCGTGTCGGTAGTTCGCAAATTGGCTTTTGCAAGTGCAGCTGCTTTTTGTAGTACAATATCTCCAATTGAGTGTCCGTAGGTATCATTGATACGTTTAAAAAAATCAATATCATACATTAAAAAGCTCAAATTATTTCCATACCGTGAGGCACGTTCCAGTTCCATAAAAAATGTATCCATAAACTTTCTTCGGTTGGCGATACCGGTGAGTGGATCTGTAGAAGCAAGCAATTGGACATCATGAAACAGCTTTGCATTTTGGATTGCGACGCCAGCATATGCAGCAAGTGCGTGGAGAGTTTCAAGATGATGTTTTTTATAAACACCAATTGGCCGTGCCTGTGCTGTTAAAACACCTTTAACGGAACTACCGACAAGAATAGGGCAAAACATTAAGGAATGTGTTGGCTCATTATTATCAAGCGCTAGGTACTGTGTTTTTTCAACATATTTAGAATATTCTTTAAATACGTTACTGATAAGAATGTCCTCATTATTACGAATGCAATATGCAGCCAGGCTATCTTTGTTATCAATATGCATGGTAAACGGTTCGCCCTCAATATCATTTTCTACAAAATATTCAAAGGCAAGTTCACTTTTTTGGTGATTATAAATTGCAAGACCAAACGCATTGATAGGCATGAGATTTTTAAGTTTACTATAGATAATAGAACCAATTGTTTTTGTATCCATTGCACTTGCAATGAGTGTTCCTGTTTCGGATATGAGCTGAAGCCGTTTTATTTCCTGTTCGTACTGATTTTTTTCGAATGCTACTCTGTTTTGGTGAGCATTAAAAGATTGACCTATCAATTTTTCACTAAAAACTTCTTTTTGCTTATTGTAGCCGTCGGAAAGTGTTGCGTATGCTTTCTTCCATTCCTCCTGTTCTGCAAGTATTTGCGCCTCGAGGGCTTTACCTTCAACAATGAGTTTGGAAATACTTTCTGTTTCTGCAATGCGTATTGTTTCTTGAATATAGTGAATACTTTCATTGTATTGCTTTTTCTTAAATAGCAATTGTGCTATAAGAAATGCACATTCTGCGATAAGCCTTTGATTCTGTATTGATTTTGCTTGAGCGTATGATGCTTTGAGAAGTGATTCCGCTTTCTGGATGTCACGTTTTTCTAACAGTAGAGCAAAACGATTCTGTATATCAATTTCTGTGTAAAAAAAATTATTTGCTTTGCATTCTTCAAGACAGTTAAGGAACAATTTATACGCTTCCTGTATTCGATTTTGTTCTACCATAATTGAGGCTCTATACGATTGAGTAATTACTCTATTGTTAGGCAATATTTTTTCATAAGAAAGCGCTTGTAAAAAATATCGGTCTGCTTCTTCATAATTTTGTAATTGGTAGTATACAATACCAAGATTTGAGCTTGCAGTTGAAAATCCTTCCTGATAATCAGTTTGCTGACTTAGTTCTAATGCCTGAACAAAATGTTCTATTGCCAATGTGAAATTTGACTGGTACATGTAGCAGACACCAATTCCATTTAATGTTCGTGCAATGCCATAGCTATCATTATATTCCTGAAAAATAGGCAAGACTTCCTGAAATTGAAGGAGTGCTTTATCAGTTTCTCCATGCTTAAGATCAAGCCATGCACCGAGAAATATACTCCATGCTTTTCCTGCATTGTATCCTCGTTCATCAATAAATGCATGATCAAGAAATTTAAAAACATGTTCAAAAAAATCTGGGTCGCGCTCTAAATCACTAAATATGTTGCGGACAAACAAATATGCTCGTTCTGGCACTGATATAACTTGTGCGTTAATTGGCTCAGCAATTTTAGCTATTTCGCTTGAAAAATCTTTAATATTACAATTATCCATTCTAGATAAACTATTATCATGTGATTTTTTAATTGTAAAGTAAATTATTTATTTTTTCATTGAAAATAAATTTTTTTCATTAGTTGTATGCCTTTTATAAATGGTATATAGTAGTGTCACTATGCGTTATAGAATTCTTTATATCTTTATTACAATTACTATGGTTATATTTTCTGGAATCGCTCACGCTCAAGGTTTTATAACGGGATATTGGGAAGGCTCGATGAAATTTGTAGATGGAGTGCTTCCGATAGCGATGAGACTCGTAGAACAGGGAGCGCTGCTCGATATACCTTCACAAAACCTCTATGGTTTTCCATGTGCATCGTCAAGCTTTATAAAAAATAAGTTGGTTATTGTTTTTGCTTTTGGTAATACAAAACTTATATTTGATGGTGTTATAACGGGAACACAGTATGCTGGCAATTTTACTAATGGTAATACAGGGGGGAGCTTTGAGCTCAATGTTTCAAAGAAACCCTTGAGAAGAGGCGAGTCAGCGCTCCGAATCCCGGTAAATGGAGCTGTTCTTCCTGGTACGCTGCTTGTTCCTCAAGATATTCCCGATAAAGTTCCGCTTGTTATTTTTCACTCTGGATTAGGTGTTACCGATAGGAATGGTAACAATTATAATATAGCAGGTAAAAATGATGCGATAAAACAATTAGCAGAAGCTCTACAATTATCCGGTGTTGCATCATTTCGCTATGATAAGCGTGGTGCTGGTGAAGCTTACTGGCTTGTTAAAAGTGAAAATGAATTAAGTCCCAAAGTTTGGACTAATGATTTTGTTGAAATAATTAAATATTTTAAAAATGATTCCAGATTTTCCAGTATATGGATTATGGGTATACATGATGGTGCTTTGATTGCTGCAGCTGCAGCACAAAAAACATCTGAATATAATGGTATCATCATTGCTTGCTCAAGTGCATATTCTCCATATGAAACCTATTTTAAGAGTATAGAAGATGCACCACAGGATAAACAGGCAGAAGGTAAAGCTATTTTAGAATCTCTTAAAAAAGGGAAAAAAGTTACAAATTACTCAGAATTTTATGCATCAGCATTTAGAATTTCATTCCAGAATTATTTAATCGAATTATTCACATTTGACCTTAAGCGCGATCTGGCAAAAATAAAGAAACCAATTTTGGTAATTCAGGGTGACCGTGATATGCAGGTAACATACTATGAGTATACTAAAATAATGGAAGCAGTTCCTCATGCAAAAGGTATTGTTATTCCTGAAATGAATCATGTACTAAAACTGGTATCACCTTTTATGGATGATAATAATAAAGCGTTTTCAGATCCTGCATTTCCAATACCACTTGAATTATTAACAGGAATTCTTGATTTTATTAAAGAAAACCAATAAATTATTTGAAATCATAAAATTTATTCCAATAATTTATAAGCTGGCATGTAAGATTATAGTGCCAGCTTATTAGTATTATCACAAATGTATGTCTTATTGATTGTTCAGTATGTTTTGAAGACTATCTCCAGATGTGCTATTAATGATAGTGTAGATCTCATTTAAAGTTAAACCTTTATAAGTACAGGTTGCATGACCTTCATCGTCAATTGACCATTCCAGTTTTGAAATAATTTTAGAAGCATTGCTTTGAAACATTGTAGTAATGGTAATAAATACAATTGTGCGTGAGAGCAGCATATTTTCTTCTGCTACTTTTTTGTCAGTATATCCAAGTGTTAGCGAAAAATCATAAGTATTTTGATTTTTTGTAAAGCTTGAAAAAATTGTTTGAATTGCAAGTTCATCGTTGGTTGTGTTAAGTATAGTTTTAGAAAAATCTTTAAGTGAATAAATTCCTATTGATAACGATTTTGATGTTAAGAATGCGATAAAATTTGCTAATTTAGCTTTATCTTTTGTTGTAGCTGCTTGAGCTAAACTATTGCTCCTAATAAGGAATACACCAGGTGATGGTTCTGAAATATAATAATGATTGCTGACATTGTACCATGAATCTTTTATCTTTTTCCAATTTCCACTTTTGTCAAGTTTTATTAATAAATTAAGAGATGGAAAATTACCTTTTACAATTGCATCGATACTGAGAGTGTTATTTCCAGCAGTAGAAATCCCTGCTATGATTAAATCGATTCGTTTTATAGCATCTCGCTGTTCTTTGTTTATTGCCGGAACAATAAAATTAAGCAGATTCTGTGTTGTAGCAGGATCAAACTCCTGAGGTTTTATAGCAATGTATATAATGCTGTCATCTCTCAAAAGATCAACAGCAAGATTTTCTGCTGACTTTTGCATTGATGTGCATGCAGATACACTTAGCAGCACTATAGCGATTAAAGCTGATAAGAGTTTTTTCATAAAAGATGCTCCCTTTCAAGAATTTTACTCATTATATTTTTATAATGATGAGCTGATTGAGTCCAACGATATAAATTGCTCTGTTTGAATGATGAAGGACAGATAACGGTTTTTGTGTTTATATGATTAATAAATAATTCTATTTTTTGTTTTATTTTTGAGTTTAGCATTGAGTCAAGAATTCCATTATCTGTATTTTGGGAAATATACTCAAGTCCAGCCTGTTCAAACCAGAGTTTGTATGACCATTCTGGGACACCCCATTCAAGTATATAATCAGCATAGCGTTCATTTGAATCAGGACGTTTCCAGATAGAACACAATTTGTCAAGAATAAAGTCTTCATCATCAAACGATTTATTGTTATAAATGCTTAAATATCTGTAAATTTTTTTTGCAGCTTCGCGAAATCGTTCAATATTGTTACATGCAGGTTCGTATAAGCGGTTATCCTGCCAAATAGCTCCGCAGGTATCAGGCTGTGTGCCAAATTGCATGTGACCAATTGCCTGTTTTGCAGCATTAAAAACATTGCTTTCTGAATTTGCATTCCATTGTTCATGTTTCCCGCTAAAATATTGGTGTGCCCACGTATCGGCAAAACCATGAAGTGCTATTCCGATGAGAAAAATATCACGTTGTTCCAGACTTGTGATAAGCGCTTCTTTTGCTAGTGTTCCATTTGCTATAACGCAATATGGATTTATACTGTTATTTTTTAATTGCGTAAATGGTTCTTTTATGTTCCCTGGTATAAAATGAAAAGGGAGATATATATTCTTCTGTGTAATATCATCCCAAAATTGATAGCTTTGTGTTATGATAAATTGCATTTCTTCATCGGGTAGAGAAAATTGCAGGTTGAACACCGCTTCATCTACAAATTGTGAAGATCCTGCAAGAGTAAAGCTGTCTGCTTCAGTAAAGCCAGCTTCACGTGCTAGAATATATACTGCATTAAAATGAAATTCTTTATTCACTATACTGTGGTTATAGCATATATTAATTAATAAAACAATTGAGTGATAATAGAAGATTTAAGATTGACTAATTTTTTACTGTTTTCTACTATATGATAAAACGAAACGAGAGAATTATTTGAAATTGTGAGATGCGATAGTATCTCATACAATCAAGTATTTTAGGAGCAATGAAAATGGAATATACCTTTGCGATGCTCAAACCGGGTGTGCTGCAGAGGCGGCTTGCTGGTGAGATAATAGCGCGTATTGAGAAAAAGGGGTTGCAGATACATGCCTGTAAAATGATGCAGGTTTCAGAGGAACTTGCAAGAGAGCACTATAAAGAACATGTAGGAAAACCATTTTTTAATGATCTTGTCACTTATATAACAAGTGGACCGGTTATTGCTTTTATCATTGGTGGTGATGATGCTGTTGCTGTACTTCGTAAGCTCTGCGGAGCAACCAGGGTGGAGGATGCACTTCCGGGAACCATCCGTGGGGATTTTGCAGAACATACCGGAAAAAATATAATTCATGCATCTGATTCTATTGAGTCTGCGAAACGTGAAATTGCATTGTTTTTTACTGAACATGACTTTATAGATTGGAAAGATAATAATGATGAGTGGATATAATATGACAGGAAACAACTTAGACTCGACTAAGCAGAAACAGTTTATGAAATGGAAATTCCCAGCATTTCGATTTCCTACTCACCGTAAAAAATTGTCAATTGGAGTTATTGGTGCAGGTGCATGGGGAACAGCGATAGCAAAAGTTTTAACTGAAAATGGTCATGATGTTGTTATATGGGCACGGGAACAAGAAGTTGCTGATTCGATAAATAAAACACATATGAACAGTACCTTTTTACCAGATGTACTGCTTCCGGAGGGTCTCACCGCTACAACAGACATGGTAGAAGCAGCGCAAAATCGTAATATGCTGTTTCTTGCTGTGCCATCTCCCTTTTTACTTTCATTGGTAAAAGATCTTTTTGTTGTTCCTGATATTCGTGATGGTAATACGCTCATTGCTGTAGTTACTAAAGGATTTATTGAATCTCCACGTGGTATAAAACTTATCATTGATAGTCTTGAGGATTATTTACCTGGTTTTTATAGAGGTAATCTTGTCTATGTTTCTGGACCAAGCCATGCGGAAGAAGTTTCGCGAAAAAAAGTAACTGGTCTTATTGCTGCAAGCATCAATGGCAGAAACGCAATACGCGTTCGTGAAGCTCTTGCAAATAAGTATCTTTTAGTGTATCCCTCGCTCGATGTTATTGGTGTTCAGGTGTGCGGTGCGGTAAAAAATGTTATTGCTATAGCATTTGGTATGCTCGATGCACTCAAAGAAACTTCTGATCACTTTGGCGACAATACTGAATCGTTACTCCTTGCAGCGGGTCTTAATGAAATTCAAATGTTGGGACAGGTTCTTGGTGCGACGCATCCTGAAACATTTACATCGATTGCGGGTGTTGGCGATCTCGACGTGACCTGCCGATCAATCCATGGCAGAAATCGCAGATTTGGAAGAGATATTATCCAGAAACATGTTTTAACATCATTTACCAATCTTGACGATTTACTTGCAAATATTCAAAGGTTGGGATATTTCCCTGAGGGTGCTGTAGCTGCACAGTATGTGTATAGGATTGCAAAGAAGTTTAAAGTAAATCTTCCAATTTGCTTTGGTGTGTATAAAATTCTTAATCAGGATATAAAACCTGAAGATTTTATTGAAAACTACATAACTGATTTAACACGAGCAAAGGCACAGTAATCTGAACTGCATCAGCAGTTGTGAGTGCGTTATGTGCTTTTGCTTTATAAATAGCTGACTGGTTCCCGTAATAACTACTCTTTTTTTGTAATACAACCATGTGTTTATTCTCATTTTAAGCAACACCTAAACAAATGTATAGTGAAATTCTAAAATATTTTCTGTCTATATCAGTTTTTATTATGGAAATCAATTGACATTGGGGATAAAAAGGGTAGAATAAGGTTAAATAGTGGGAGAAAGTGGGATAAAAGGGGAAATAGGGGAATGGAACTTGCAACAGGCGAATTTCGAAACACGCTTGATGAAAAAGGCCGTCTTTCTCTGCCTGCAAAGCTGAGAACAAGCCTGACGAGTTCTGTCCTTATTATTACCCAGGGCATGGATAACTGTCTGTGGGTTTTTACTCCGGAAAGCTGGCAAAAGTTATCGGACCAGATTTTTGAATCAACGAGCCTGTTTCAGCAACAGGGTCGTAATATTCAGCGGCGCGTTATTGCGCCTGCTCAGGAAGTTGAAATTGATAAAGCAGGCAGGATTGCGATCCCGCAGAGTCTCAGAGAATTTGCAAAACTGGAAAAGGAATGCGTTGTGCTAGGTATTGCTCACCGCATTGAGATTTGGGACCAGGAAACGTATAAAGCCTGGCTGGAAGCAACCGAAGCCGAATTTGAGGCTGCTTCTGAAGCATTAAATATCCAGAATTTATAGGAAGTTTATGGTAATGTACGGGCATACTTCTGTGCTGTTGCAAGAATCGCTTACGCTATTATCTGTGCCACATGAGCCGGTTTTGATGATCGATGCAACACTTGGGCTTGCTGGACATTCCATAGCGTTTCTAGAAAAGTATCCCGGATTACAGCTCATTGGTATTGATGCGGATGCTTCGATGCTGGAGGAAGCAGAAAAGCGTCTGTATCCATATAAAAATCGATGCACACTGGTGCATCAGTTTTTTGATGATTTTTTTATAAATTTTAGCAAAGGAGGACAGAAGGCAGACATTATTCTCTTTGATTTAGGTGTGTCAATGGTGCATTTCAAAGAAGCAAGGCGGGGTTTTGGGCTCATGGAAGATGAAATATTGGATATGAGACTCAATGCCAAAACTGGGAGGACCGCTTTGGATTTGATTGAAATGTCCAGTGAGCGCGATCTGGTGCGAATACTCAAACAGTATGGGGAAGAACAGTATGCAGCAGCTATTGCCAGGGCAATCGTGAGAGCGAGAGATGCTCATGAGCTCAAAACGGCGCGTGATCTAGCCGATCTGGTAAAACGAACAGTGCCTGCTCGAGTGCGATATGGCAAGATACATCCAGCCACAAAAACTTTTCAAGCATTACGAATTGCTGTAAATGATGAACTTGGAAGAATAGAGAGAGCGCTGGAGCCTGCGCTGTATTCACTTGCTCCATCAGGATGTATTGGAGTTATTAGCTTTCACTCACTCGAGGATAGGATTGTTAAGCAGACATTTATGCGATATGTGCAGAAAAAATCGGTTAATAAATATGCTGACCAAAAATCCTCAAAAAGTGTTCTAAAAACTCCGATATCATCAGTAGATGTTCACAGTGATAGCAGTATGCTCTCACTTGAGCTTTTAGTGAAAAAGCCAATTAGTGCCTGTCAGGAAGAAGTACGGCAAAACCCTGCATCGCGAAGCGCAAAATTAAGGGCTGCAAGACGCATTGGCTAATGTTAGGAGTGACTACGTGAAGCGGATTATACTTATTGCTGTAGCATGTATACTGCCATTGGCTTTTTTTGCTGTGATTTGGCAAACAGTACAGTATCATATGCTTGTGAGTTCAATACAGGAACTCGAAGTGCAGCAAGCTAAACTTATTGAAATCCTGTATATGCAGGAAATAAGTAAAAGCATAGTATCTTCCCGTGCTCGTATTGATACTCATACCCAGACGTTTGATGTATACACGACTATTGACCCATCACGAATGATAAGAATTGTCCCTTCTGTGAACAAGAAAAACGATGGATGATATGCTTCCCTCTGCAGTTCTTTTTAAAGAAGCTGTTGGAGCGGAAATCTATGGAAATAATTCTCATTTTGAATGCGCGGTTACTGATTCCCGTGATGCTATAAACAGTTCACTGTTTGTTGCTCTCAAGGGTAACAATACCGATGGCCATTTGTATATTGATCAGGCTTATACTAATGGATGCCGCGTATTCTTAGTTTCTAGGAAATGGTTTTCAAATGCGGAACATCTGCATAACGATGCCTGTTATATTGTAGTAGAAGATACGCTTTTTGCTTTACAGCAGACAGCAGCATATTGGTGCCGTTTAATGAGTGCACCTCAGGAATGTAGAAATGGCAAACCGCTTGTTAAAATAGGTGTTACAGGGTCATCGGGTAAGACAACTTGTAAAGAAATTATAGCATCAATTCTCTCGGTTTCGTCAAAAGTGATAAAAAATCCGGGTAATCTTAATTCTGAAATAGGGTTGCCAGCATCACTGTTTCTTATACGAAACTACCATGAATACGCAGTGTTTGAAATGGGCATTAACCACAGGGGAGAAATGGATCTGCTTGCAGATTTGTATCAGCCTGAGGTTGCTATAATAACACTTATTGGCACAGCACATATTGGTTTGCTGGGTGGGACTAAACAACACATAGCTGAAGAAAAAAAGAAAATTGCAAAATATCTTTCACAGAATAACGGTAAACTCATAGTATGGGAAGATGACGAATTCCACGATTTTCTCATAAAAAACATCACCAATGCATACACGTTTGGACCGCGTTCCAGCATGAATTTTGAAGGAGCAAGAGACTTAGGTTCACAAGGATGGCTTATCAGGTACAATGGTACTGAAGCAGCTTTCCCGCTTCCAGGTTCACATAATTTACTCAATGCTCTTGCAGGAATTAAAACTGCTGAACTGCTTGGTATTCATACTGCAGATATTGTAAAAGGTTTAGAACAGGTTGAGGCTATTAAATCACGGACATCAATTTATCAGGGGAATTTTATTATTGTTGATGATACCTATAATGCTAACCTTGAAAGTTTTAGTGCTGGTTTAGCTTTAGGAAAACAGCTTGCTGGTTCACACAATTTAATCTGTATTGTTGGTGCAATGAAAGAACTTGGAGAACAGTCACAGGTAATTCATGAGAAATTAGGAGAAATAATTGCACAGGTCAAGCCCAAAAGAGTAATTTGTTACGGTGAAGAAACTAGCTATACCATAGAAAAAGCAAAAGAATTTGGTTATATGAATATTTCTATAACAAATAGCCATGAAGAAATTATAAGTAGTGTTCTTTCATGTGTTAATAAAGATGATTGCGTGTATCTTAAAGGAAGTAGAGCAATGATGCTCGATAAAGTTGCTCTCGCATTAAAGGAAAAGGCAGGTATATATGCTACCTAAATTATTGTTACCACTTGTCAAGTATTTTTCAGCGCTTAATGTTTTTCGCTACTTAACATTTAGATCTGCATATGCAGCTGTCACTGCATTATTGTGTTCCTTTTTATTAGGACCAATTGTTATTAGGTGGCTTAAGATTCTTAAATTTGGACAATCAATTCGAGATGATGGACCAGAATCTCATATGCAAAAAAAAGGCACGCCGACAATGGGTGGAATACTCATTCTTGTCAGTGTAGTAGTAGCAACACTCTTGTGGTCAGATCTCTCAAATATGCAGGTCTGGATTGTTGTTTTTGTAATGGTAGGGTTTGGTCTCGTAGGATTTATGGATGATTGGCTAAAAATAAAATTAAAAACGTCCGATGGGCTTTCTGCAAAATCTAAGCTAATTGGACAGTTTCTTGTATCAGCAATTGCAGTAATCATTTTATACGTATTTCGTAGTAACGAAACAACACTTTTGTATATTCCATTTATTAAAAATGCTGTTCTTGACCTTGGTGTATTTTGGGTTCCTGTTGCAATTGTGTATGTAATGGCCTGGTCAAATGCAGTCAATCTCACTGATGGGCTTGATGGTCTTGCAATAGGTCTTGTGATTCTCTCTGTTATTGCATTTTCTATTTTAACGTATATTACAGGTCGTGCTGATTGGTCATCATATCTTAATATACCATATATAAAAAATGCAGGAGAGTTAACAGTAGTAACACTTGCACTTATGGGTGCATGTATAGGATTTTTATGGTTTAATGCGCATCCAGCAGAAATTTTTATGGGTGACGTTGGTTCTTTAAGTCTTGGCGGTGTTCTTGCTGTGTTAGCACTGATTGTTAAAAAAGAAGTTCTTCTTTTTATAATAGGAGGTGTTTTTGTTTTAGAAGAAGCTTCTGTTATTATTCAGGTTTTTTATTTTAAAATAACTAAAGGCAAACGAGTATTTAAGATGGCACCGCTGCACCATCATTTTGAATTATCCGGGTGGGATGAAGCGAAAGTGGTAACTCGCTTTTGGATACTTGGCGGACTTTTTACCATCATAGCGCTAACAACACTTAAAATTCAGTAAGAATAAGGAAAAAAAGTATACCATGAGCTTTAGTGTAGAAAGGCAGATAGGTACCAATAATTCTCAATACCTTTTCATTGGTCTTGGAATCTTTCTTGCACTATGTGGCGCCGCTTTTCTATTTTCAGCTTCATATGGATATGCTCTTACACTAAATAAAAATCCAGAGTACTTTTTTGTTCGGCAACTTGTATTTCTTGCAGTAGCGTATATAGGTATCTTTGTTCCGGTGATGATCATTCCTCTTAACTTTCTAAAAAAAATTATACCGTCACTAACAATTATTTGCCTTATATTACTTGTACTCTGTTTAATCCCAGGAATTGGAATAACAAAAAATGGTTCGCATCGATGGATAGGCTTTAATTCCTGGAAGATACAGCCTTCGGAAATTTTCAAGCCTGTACTTGTGCTTTATATGGCCTATATACTCTCACGAAAAAAAGAAAAACTTGATGACGTTGTATATGGTATTCTACCGCCTTTTATGCTTGTGTTGATTGCAGCATTATTAGTATTTCTTGAAAATGATTTTTCTACAGCAGCAATGATAATTTTAATTGCGCTTTCGATTATGTGGTTAAGTAATATTAGGTTAATATTTTTTATTGCATGTGCATCAATTTTTTTACCGCTTGGTGTGTTGACAATATTTATTAGTGATTATAGGCTCATGCGAATTTTTGGATTTATAGTAAAAAACGATTCAGGAGTAGCAACCTATCAGATAAATAGTTCAATTCGAGCAATTATGAGTGGAGGTTTATGGGGTAAAGGATTAGGACAGGGTGTCTATAAAATAAAAAGCATACCAGAAGTTCAATCAGATTTTATTCTTTCTGCATTATCTGAAGAGCTTGGTTTTTTTGGTTTGTTTTTGTATCTGATTCTATGGGTAATGTTGATAGGAATAATATTAAAACAGGCAAAAAACGCTGATGACGATTTTACCTATTATGCATTGTCAGGAATTGGGATTTATTTAAGTACTCAGATTGTCGTTAATATGGCAGTTGTCAGTGGAATTGCACCAACAACAGGTATAATTTTTCCATTACTCTCATCTGGTGGATCAGGAGTGATTGCAGTTATTTTTTCTTTTGCAGTAGCTGCAAAACTCATGAGGAAGGAAGCATGATGAGTGATAGGGCTTTAATTACAAATAATTTTATGTTTCAGTATCAACAAGAACAACAGTCCTCAATAAAAAAACCAAAGCAGGAAATATTACAAAACAGAGTAATGCCTTTAATTATTTTAATTTCATTGTTTTTAGTTATAGTAATATTGATTGTTACTATGTTTAGTACAGTCAATATTTCTGTCGTTGGTTCTGTTTTACTTTCAGAGCAGGAAATTGTACGAATAGCTGGCATCGCTGATAAAAAGAGTGTGCTGAGTATCGATGTTGAAAGAACAAAAATTGCTCTTGAAGCATATTACAAAATAAAAAGTGCTACTGTTAAATATAGTTTTCCCAATAAACTTATTATACATATAGAAGAACGCCAACCACTGGGAATTATTGTTGCTGGATCATCAGATACAGAATATGATCTAATATGCATTGATACTGATGGCTATATAATAGGGTATGAACATGAATTTCCTGGAGAATCACGGACTCCTGTCATAAGTGGCATCATTTTAAAAAATTATAAAATGGGTAACAAACTCGATAATAAGTTTCTTCCTGTTCTCAATAGCATTGCTGCACTAAAAGTGAACAATAGCAAATTATTTGAAGCAATTTCAGAATTCAAACTTGAAGAAAAAACAAATGGTTATATTGAAGTAGTTATATATCCAGTAAATTTTCATACAACTATGAGGGTCGGTTCTATCATTGATGAATCAGTGCTGCAAGTCGGAATGTGGATGCTCGATGCATTAAAAGATAAAATTGATACAAATGAATTAAAAGAAATAGATTTACGTGGGAAAATTTATACAGTTAAATTTAAGGAGGCAGCTTCTGGATGACCGAATAATTACAGGTTTGGATATAGGTACCTCAAAAGTCTCTGTTGTCATTGCAGAAATAAATGACAGCGGAGTTCTCGAAATCATTGGTGTCGGGAATGCTCCCTGTAATGGTTTGCGCCGTGGTGTCGTAGTAAATATAGAAGCTACAGTGCAGGCTATTATAAAAGCAGTTGAAGATGCAGAGTTGATGTCCGGAAGAGAGATTCGAAGTTGTTTTACAGGAATTGCTGGTGCGAATATTGAAGGTATCAATTCTCGTGGAGTGGTTGCAGTATCAGGAAAGAATAGAGAAATCTCAGAGGATGATATAAACCGCGTCGTTGAAGCAGCCCGAGCAATAGCTATTCCCATGGACAGAGAAATACTGCATGTAATTCCACAGAGCTTTATCGTTGATGATCAAAAAGGAATAAAAAATCCTCTTGATATGATTGGTGTCAGGCTGGAAGCAGAAGTACATATTATCACTGGTTCTTTAACGACAACTCAGAATTTGGTACGTTGTATCAATCGAGCTGGTTTTTCTGTTGATGGCTTAATTCTTCAAACACTAGCATCATCAAAAGCATTGCTTACCGAAGACGAAAAAGAATTGGGAAGTATGATTATTGATCTAGGTGGAGGTACTACTGATGCATTGCTTTTTGTTGAAGGGGCACCATATTTTTCTGCATCCGTTGGAGTTGGTGGAATTCAAGTTACAAATGACCTTTCAATAGTGCTTAAGATTCCTCTCGATGCCGCAGAACGGATAAAAAAGGAATCCGGTACCTGCTATCTTCCGCATATCGATCCTGGAGAAACAGTAATTATTCCAGGAATGCCAGGAAAAGCCCCTTCAGAGATTCCGAGAATCAATTTAGCTCAGATCATGCAGCCTCGAATGGAGGAAATTATACTCTTGCTCCGTGAAAAAATTATTACAATGAATTATATGCATCTACTTAAAGGCGGAATCGTACTGACAGGAGGAGGTGCAAAAATGAATGGTGTTGTTGATCTTGTACAGGAAATATTCAATATGCCTGTTCGTGTTGGTGTCCCTTCTTCATTGGGAGGTTTGACGGAGGAATACCAAAAACCAGAACATGCTACTGCTGTAGGTCTGGTATTGATGGGTGCTGAACGTCATTTAGCTGGTAATTCAATTAAAGAAAAACCGGATAAAGGTTCAACAAGCAGACATGGAGTGCTTAAAAAAATATCAGACTGGTTTAAGGAAATGTTTTAATTAATGTTTAAATACAAATGAATTCAATATTGGGAGGGGAATATGGAATTAAAGTTAATTGAAGAAACATCGGTAGAGGAAACAGCTCACATTGAAGGTGCTGCTAAAAAAGTTACTGTAATCAAAGTAATCGGTGCAGGAGGAGGCGGTTCTAATGCGGTAAACCGCATGATTGAAGCTGGTGTTAGAGATGTTGATTTTATTGCAGCAAATACCGATCTCCAGGTATTGTCTCAATCAAAGGCAAAAATAAAAATTCCTTTAGGAACAAAAATTACAAAAGGGTTAGGTGCTGGAGGTAAACCTGAAATAGGTGAAAAAGCTGCAATTGAAAATAGAGAGGATATTGCAAAATATATTTCAGGCGCTGATATGGTTTTTGTAACAGCAGGAATGGGTGGTGGTACAGGTACAGGTTCTGCACCTATCATTGCAGAAGTTGCAAAGGAATGCGGTGCACTTACTGTAGCAGTTGTAACAAAACCATTTTTATTTGAAGGTCCTATTAAAATGCGTCTTGCAATGGAAGGAATTGAAAAACTTAAAAAAGCTGTTGATGTGCTTATAACAATTCCAAATCAGAATATTTTTAAAATTGCAGATAAAAATTTATCAGCAATCGATGCTTTTCGCATAGCAGATGATGTCCTCAGGCAGGGAGTTCAGGGTATTTCTGATTTAATTACCAAACCCGGCATTATCAATATCGATTTTGCAGATGTTAAGACTGTAATGGAAAATCAAGGGTATGCAGTAATGGGTATAGGGAAAGCAGATGGAGATAATAGGGCAATTGAAGCTGCAGAACGTGCTGTAAAAAATCCTTTACTTGAAGATGTAACGATTGATGGTGCTGAGAAAATACTTGTGAATATTACTGCAAGCAGCAATTATACTATGCATGAGTTTAATGAAACACTATCGTATATTTTCGGAAAAGTTTCCCCTGATGCATTATTGATTTATGGATTAGTAACTGATGAATCACTGGGTGATGAAGTGCATGTTACAGTTGTAGCTACCGGCGGTAGAGATGAACAAAGTAATGTTCGAGCTACCGCAAGCAGTATCGATACATTAAAACCAAATAATAGTTTTATTACTACAAAAGAATGGGACAAAATACTGCAATCAAAAGATAAAACGAGTTTTCTGCAAAGCAGGAATAATGAAGAAATCCTGGAAGTGCCTACTTATTTGCGCAGAACTGGAGATTGATAATGAAAGAAACACTGCATACAGATTATTCGCGCCGCTTTGGAATTTGGATATCAGCATCAAAAAGACTCTCTCCGCTAACTCATGAAGTGTATATGAGGGAAGTAAATTATTTGTTGTTATGGCTTAATAGTAAAAATATAGATGTCAGTACTGTTTCAAGTTCGGAGCTTGTCGAATATCTTGTATACAGAAAATCTGCGAATTTATCAGGAAGAACGATAAATCGAATACTTTCCAGTCTGCGAGCTTTCTTTAAATTTTTAAGACTTGAAAAAATTCGAAATGATGATCCATGCGAGCTTTTAGAGTCTCCAAAGCAAAAAAAAACGCTTCCTGAAGTCTTTCGCCCTGAAGAAATAGAAGCGCTTTTAAATGCAATCGATATTACATGTCCAGTTGGTTTAAGAGACAGAGCTCTGTTTGAACTTATCTACTCGTGTGGTCTTCGAATCTCGGAAGCAGCAAATCTGTGTTTTAGCAACGTCTTTGCAGAAGAAAAGATTTTACGTATAACTGGAAAACGAATGAAAGAACGAATTGTTCCATTTGGCGATGAAGCTGCATACTGGCTTTCAAAGTATCTTACTGAATCATACCCAAAGCTTAAGAAGCCTTTTTCAAAAGATTTTGTTTTTTTAAACAAAAATGGAAAAGGGATTTCAAGAAAAGGTATCTGGAAGCGTTTTTCAGAGCTGCGTGAACTTGCTCATGTTGATGGGAAAGTGCATTCGTTGCGGCATTCATTTGCAACACATCTGTTAGCTGGAGGTGCAGATTTACGAACACTGCAAGAACTGCTGGGGCATGCTGATATTGCAACAACACAAATATATACTCATGTAGATGAAGAAAAATTGGCAGAAATACATGAAGCATATTTTGAAAAGTAGCTGCATGCAGTATGCTCAATAACTATGGAAGGTTATTAGTATAGGGAGTAAAAGCTATGCAAAAAAAACTAATAATGATTACGATTGTTTTTAGTGCAGTGTGTGCTCTAGCAGCATGTGGTCAGCAGGAAAAAAGTCTACTTGAACGCATGTTTGATCTTGAATCAAGAAGTAAACAGGGTGTCAGCCCCTCCCGTATTGAAGAACTTCAAAATGCTATTCGAGAATCACAGGCAAAAGTAGAAAAAGTTATTGCAGAGAGTGAAAACCTGTCTTCTTTTTGGCGTTTATTGACGGTACGCTATAGCGAGACAGGTATGTTTGGTGAAGCATTTGAAGCTGCAAAAAAAGCGCTTTCTTTTAATCCAAATGATGCTGGTCTTTATTATTTATTAGGAGTAGCTGCTGGCAATATGGCAAAGACAGCTATAACCGAAACAACGAATCCTCAAGCAGCAAGAAAACGATGGCTCGAAACATCTGAATCAGCATATCAGACTGCATTACAATTGGATCCTAAGAATTACCGCAGCATGTATGGAATTGCGGTTCTCTATGTATTTGAACTCGATAATCCTGAGCAGGCTCTGCCATATCTAGAAAAGTATCTTGCAATTCAAGAAAAAGATGTTGATGCTTTCTTTCTATATGGAAGAGCATTGTATGCAATAGGAAGACTGCAGGATGCAGTGAATGCATATGGCAATGCTGCAAAATATACTATCGACAAAGAAAAACGACAGCTTGCTGAACAGTATCAAAAGACTATTCTGGACGAGTTGTATGGATCAAAATAAGCTGTTTCAGCGTTTATATCTCAATGCAGTAGCAGGTCTCAATGCACTTGACCGGATATGTATTGAGGACATAGTCAATGGAGAAATTTTGCCAACCTGTCTTTCTCAATCAAATATTGAAGCCTTAGCACAAAAACGTATTGATCCATCACAGTGGAATCCTGAAAGTTGGAAACGAAAAGCAGAAGAATTAGTATCACTATGCGAGAAACAAGCTATAAGCTGTATTTCGTTTTTTGATAAAACCTACCCTAAGTTATTACGTGAAACTTCACGACCTCCATATCTGTTGTTTGTTCGTGGAAACTATCGTATATTGAACATGCACTGTATAACAATTGTAGGCACTCGATACCCTACCGGACTGGGTTTTGAAACTGCTCGTGAGCTTGGAAAGACTGCAGGCGAACATAACTTAGTAGTTATATCAGGATTAGCACGTGGAATTGATACAGCCAGCCATGCTGGCGCTTTATACGGTAATGGTTATACAGTTGCTGTATTAGGTTCCGGGATTGATTATATCTATCCAGCAGGGAACAAGGGGCTTGCTGAAAAAATTATTGCTTCAGGAGGTGCACTTGTTTCTGAATATCCCTGCGGATATAAACCTGGTAAATACACATTTCCAGAGCGCAATAGAATACTTGCAGGATTGTCTCATGCAACTATCGTCGTTGAAGCACCAGAGCGTTCTGGTGCGCTTATAACTGCTGATTTTGCAGTTAGTGAAGGCCGTGATGTATTTGTTTCAGCGCGCTGTATCAACTCTGTACGTTCAGCGGGATGCAGAACATTAGAGAGTGATGGCGCAAGACTGCTTGATTCAATTGATGAAATTCTGGAACAATATACTGCAACATCATTGTTATTATAAGGAGAAATATTGATGCCCCAAAAAGCTGCAACTGGAAAATCTGAAGAGAAAAAGAAATCGACTTCATCTGCAAAGAAATCTAAAGTTCTAAAACAAAAAATATTAGTAATTGTGGAATCACCAGCAAAAGCAAAAACAATAGAAAAATATCTCGGAGCGCGTTATAAAGTACTTGCATCAATGGGACACCTTATCGATCTTCCAAAGTCACGACTGGGTATCGATATTGAGCATAACTTTGAACCCGAATATCTCACAATACGGGGAAAAGCTAAACTTTTAAAGGAACTGCAGCAGGAATCAAAAAAATCATCACTCGTACTGCTTGCTTCTGATAATGATCGTGAGGGTGAAGCAATAGCGTATCATATACAACGTGCCATAGCTGAAAAAGTTCCCGATAAAGAGATCAAGCGAATTGTTTTTAACGAGGTAACTCCACATGCAATACGAGATGCTGTACAGGAACCTCATGAAATTGATGAGTATAAAGTTTCAGCACAGAAAGCGAGGCGAATTCTTGATAGGTTAGTAGGATACCATCTATCACCATTACTCTGGAAAAAAGTAAAGAATGGTTTATCAGCAGGTCGAGTTCAGTCAGTAGCGCTGCGCCTCATATGTGAAAGAGAAAAAGAGGTAGAAGAATTTATTCCGGAAGAATACTGGTCGCTTGATGCAGAATTTAAAAAAGGTAGACATAAGTTTTCTGCAGAACTTGTTCAATTCAAGCAAGAGAAGCCTGAATTAAAAAAAGAAACCGATGTTCAAGCTGTTATTGATGCAATAACCGGTAAACCCTGCATCGTTACCGATCGAAAAGATCAGGAAAAAACGCAGCGTCCTAAACCACCATTTACAACATCTAAACTGCAACAAGCTGCAGCGTCGAGGCTTGGTTTCACCGGGAAAAAAACCATGCAAGTTGCTCAGCAACTCTATGAAGGAATAACGATAGGTTCTAGCCGTATAGGTCTCATAACCTATATGCGTACTGATTCTGTACGGATATCTCCAGTTGCTTTACAGGAAGTGCGCAATTATATAAAAAATAATTATCCAGAAGAATTACCGGAAGAGCCTGTATATTATCAAAGTGCAGGAAAAGTACAGGATGCGCATGAGGCAATTCGTCCAACAATTGTCGACTACACACCAGATTCAATTCAAAAATATCTCAATCGTGATCAGTACAGATTATATGCGCTGATATGGGAACAGTTTGTTGCATCGCAAATGCTTCCAGCAAAATTTTTAAGTACAGCGTATACGATTACAGCAGGAGATGCGGTATTCCGGGCTTCAAGTTCATTACTTGTTCAAAAAGGATTTTACAAAGTATTACAGGTTTCTGTTTCACGAGATGAAAGAGAAAAAGTTATTCCAGAATTACAAATTAATGAGGTGCTTACGCTTGTCGGCTATAAACCAGAACAACACTTTACACAGGGACCATCTCGATATACTGATGCTTCAATAGTCAAAGTACTTGAAGAAAAAGGTATAGGTCGTCCTTCTACTTATGCGCCAATTATATCAACACTGCTTGAGCGGTATTACATTACTCGCGAAAACAAGCAGCTTGTACCTACTCAGCTTGGGAAAATCATTAATTCAATTCTGGTCGAGTATTTCCCGGATATTATTGATGTTGAATTTACCGCAAATATGGAAAACTTGCTCGATGAAGTAGAAGATGCCCATAAAGACTGGATTAATCCTGTTCGCGATTTTTTTAATCCGTTTTATAAAAAAGTACAGGAACTCATGGAAACATTAGAGTCAATAAAAGGTAAGCTAGATGAACCTACTGAGTTTGTCTGTGACAAATGTGGTAAACCAATGCTAAAAAAATTGGGAAGAAACGGTTTCTTCCTTGCTTGTTCTGGTTTTCCCGAATGCAGAAACACACGCTCGGTACCGCTTGCGCGATGTCCCCGAAAAGATTGCAATGGTTATATTGTAGCCCGGAAAAAATCACGCGGTAAAGGCCGATTGTTTTATGGATGTACCAATTATCCACAGTGCGATTTTGTAACTTATTTTAAGCCATCTGATACCTATTGTCCTAAATGTGGCTGGTTTTTAGTAGAACGGTATGATAAGAAAAATGGCTACCATAAAGCTTGTATTAATCCGGACTGCGATTATCTTCATACTCAGGAAGAGCATCATGATTGATGAATATATAACGTATATAGCAGCTGTAAAAAATTTATCATCACGAACAATTGATTCATATAGGGAAGATTTAAAATTGTTTGTTTCTTTTTGTGACTCAGAAAATATCCCTATACTGGAAGTACAACCTGAAACAATACTCCATTATGTAGCATGGCTTTCAGATAAACACTATTCAAGTGCATCAATCAATAGAATGCTTTCTTCGATAAAAGGATTCTATCGTTATTGCCTCCGATTTGGGAAAATAGCCGTAAATCCAGCTAATGATATTGAATCTGTATCCTGTAAAAGAAAATTGCCCAATTTTTTATTTGAAACTGAGATTAATGAGTTACAGGCAAATATCGAAAATACAGCATCGTTTACAGGTGCAAGAAATAATGCGCTGCTTGCTGTACTATTCAGTACTGGTTGCCGTGTTTCAGAAATCGCAAACATGAAGCTTGAAGACATTACATTTGAAAAACACACTATTAGTGTTATAGGAAAAGGTTCAAAAGAAAGAAAAGTTTTTCTCTCTTCTCATGCTGAGAACGCATTAAAGGAGTACCTTACCTTCCGGCAGGCTTTACCAGGAATCAGCACACAGTATGTTTTTGTCAACCGTCTCGGAAAGCCGTTAACTCGTAGAGGTATAGCGTATATTCTTGATATGCTGCAACAAAAAAGTAACATAAAAAAACATGTAACACCACATATGCTCAGACACAGTTTTGCTACTAAACTTGTGTCGAATGGAGCAGATATACGCTCGGTTCAAGCAATGCTTGGTCATGAGAACCTGTCTACTACACAGATTTATACCCATGTAGACTTAGAAAGGCTTCGCAGTGTCTATAGAGAGGCTCACCCACATTCGATACGGAAAAATGAAAATTTGGAGGAACATACATGAATAGGTATCCCGAAATTAGGAGCACGACAATTCTTGCTGTAAAAAAGAATGGTAAAATAGCAATGGCTGGAGACGGTCAGGTCACACTTGGCAATACCGTTATAAAAAGTAATGCACGGAAAATAAGAAAAATTTACAACAATACTATTCTTGCAGGTTTTGCAGGAGCAACAGCTGATGCATTTACCCTGCTCGAGCGTTTTGAAGAAAAAGTGAAAGAATTTTCTGGTGATATTTTGCGTGCCTCAGTAGAACTTGCCAAAGATTGGCGCACCGATAAAATGCTCAGAAAGCTGGAAGCAATGATGATAGTAGCAAATGTGGAAAAAATACTACTGCTGTCTGGTACTGGTGATGTTATTGAACCTTCTGATAATGCTATTGCTATTGGTTCTGGCGGTCCCTATGCCTATGCTGCTGCCATGGCATATCTTGAATGCTCAGAGTATAGTGCAGGTGAGATAGCCCGTAAGAGCCTTGCAATCGCTGGAGGCATATGTATTTATACTAATAGAGAAATACTCGTAGAGGAGCTTCCATGAACGATTTTGAAACATTAACACCTAGAAAAATTGTTGAAGAACTCGATAGATTTATTATTGGTCAAACGAAAGCAAAAAAAGCTGTAGCGATTGCACTCCGTAATCGTATACGGCGCATGAAACTTGCTCCTGAAGACCGTGAAGAAATAGCACCTAAAAATATTCTTATGATTGGTCCAACCGGTGTTGGAAAAACGGAAATTGCGCGCCGGCTCGCAAAACTATGTAACGCACCGTTCGTAAAAGTTGAGGCAACAAAGTACACCGAAGTAGGCTATGTAGGAAGAGACGTTGAGTCGATGATACGTGATTTGATGGCAGCTGGTTATCGAATGGTAATGGAAGAGCTTCGTGAAGAGGTATTGAACACTGCAGAGCAAAAAGTTACAGAACGTATCCTCGATGCACTATTGCCAGGAATGCAATCACAGATTCAGAGTGAAAATGTAATAACGCCTAATCCAACGCGTGAGTGGTTAAAAGGTCAGCTTGTGCGCGGTGAATTGGATGATCGAGAAATAGAAATTGAAGTAACATCACAGAATGGAGGAGCTCTCGAAATTTTTGCAGGCCAGCCATTTGAAGATTTAGAGAGTACCTTTTCTGGTATTGCAGGGTTATTCGGTGGTAAGGGTAAAAAAAAGCGGCGTATGAAAATTAGAGAAGCCCGAAATGTGCTCTTGCAGGAAGAATCAGAAAAACTTATCGATAAGGATAAAGCAGCTGAGCTTGCGCGAGAACGTGTAGAACAAAACGGAATTATTTTTGTTGATGAAATTGATAAAATTGCATCGCGTTCGGGACAGACATCGTCTATTGATGTTTCTCGTGAAGGAGTACAACGTGATATTCTCCCAATTGTGGAAGGTTCAAAAGTAAGTACAAAGTATGGCATTGTTGATACAACCCATATACTTTTCATTGCTGCGGGAGCATTTACTGTCTCAAAGCCCACCGATTTGATACCTGAACTGCAGGGACGTTTCCCTATTCGTGTAGAGCTCGATTCGCTCAATGCAGCAGATTTTGAAAAAATTCTTATAGAACCAGAAAACTCATTGATTCGACAGTATACGCAATTACTTGAAACAGAATCGGTTAAGCTTACATTCACACCACAGGCAATTCATGAACTGGCGGTTATTTGTGAACAGGCTAATAAACAAACCGAGAATATTGGAGCACGGAGACTGCATACAATTATGGAACATTTGCTTGAAGACATTTCGTTCTATGCATCCGAAAAGAAAGGAGAAACAGTAACAATCGACGAAGCTTTTGTAGCTGAACGGTTCAAAGGTATATTTGAGCGGCCAGATCTGGCAAAATTTATATTATAAGCTCACTGTTGAATGCCGATAGTAGGTTAAAGAGAGGTTTAGTATGCTTGAAAATACACGATTTGGCAAAACTATTGAGTTACTTTCTCGATCGATGGATGTTGCCATGTTACGGCGAGATGTTATTGCAAATAATATCGCCAATGCTGATGTGCCCAATTTCAAGCGTTCGGAGATCAATTTTGAGTCTGCACTAAAACGTGCACTCGATTCCGAGAATTACCGGCCAAAACTTGAGCTTATTACAACGGATCCGCGGCATATTCCTTCTTATAAAAAAATTGATTGGCGTTCAGTGCAGCCCAGAAGAGTTCTTGACTATTTATCAACCGAAAAAAATAACGGTAATAATGTTAATCCGGAAGAAGAACTCATGGCATCATTGCAGAATCAGCTCATGTATACTCTGATGACTCAAGCAGCAAACTTTGAATTTAACCAGGTTAATCTGGTATTACGGTAGGAGTAGACTATGGGATTGTTTTCATCAATTAATATTGCATCAACAGGGCTTACGGTAGAAAGAATTCGGCAGGATGTTATAGCAAACAATATCGCCAATGTTTCAACAACGAGAACCCCTGAAGGGGGGCCATTCAGAAGAAGCAGGGTTATACTGCGACCAAAAGTTGACACACCGTATTTTCGCTTGCCATTTCTTCCACAGCAATGGGATAATGGCGCTGGAAAAGGAGTGCGAATCAGTGAAATTCAAAAAGATATGAGTACTGAAACAAGACTTGTGTATGATCCAACACATCCAGATGCTATTAAAACTGGTCCTCGTGCTGGTTATGTGGAAATGCCAAATGTCAATATTGTTACCGAAATGGTAGATTTGATTGCGTCTTCACGAGCCTATGAAGCTAATTCTTCTATTATAAATGGTTCGAAAGCGATGTTTCTTAAGGCTTTAGAGATTGGAAGATAGGGGAGGGGTAAATGGCAGTTTCAACAATGGATAATCTTATCCAGTATATGAATATAACATCAAATAGTTTTAAGAATCCGGAACAGCCGGCTCTTGCGCCACAGGGTATGCTTGCACGGGGAGATAAGATTAAATTGGAAACAGCAGACCCGAGGCATTTTGTTTCTGCAGGAGTTTTAGGTGCAGAAGAAGATTCACAGACAACACCAACGTTTGAAGATGCAATGCTTCAAGCACTCAATGGAGTCAATGATCTCCAGAATGAGAGCAGTGATGCAATTGAAGCAATGCTAACTGATCCTGATTCAATTGATGCTCATGAAGTAACGCTTGCAATGGCAAAGGCTAATATGTCGCTCAATATAACACGGACTATTCTTGATAGAGTGGTTCGTGCATGGAGAGATTTAATCAATACTCGATAAACTGTTCTGGGAGGCACAGTCTGCCGGGTATCTGATTCGTTCGTGACGGGAGGGGAATATGAACGAATGGTTAAAAAAAATTGTAGAGCAAATTAAAACCGCATGGGGAAAATGGAAGCTAGTACAAAAATTAGCTGTCATTGGTATAGGTGTAGCACTCATTGCTGCTATCATCATCACTATTGCAGTGTCAAGAACACCGACAATGGTACGGCTCATCAATACACCAATTAAAAGCGATGAAGAACTAAGGCTTATTACCAATGCGCTTGATCGTGAAGGCATACCGTTTCAAGTTGGTGAAAATAATATAATATACGTTAAAGATGAAAAAACTCGATCAAAAGCAAATGCAATACTTCTCAGAGAAGATCTCATACCAAAAGGTACTGATCCCTGGGCAGTATTTTCAATCGATCGCTTTACCGTTACCGATTTTGAACGCAATGTTAACCTACGAAAAGCAATCATTGCACAGGTAACACGCCATATTGAATCTCTTGATGATGTTGATAAGGCAAATGTTATTATTGAGATTCCAGAAGATAAGCTCTTTTCCGAAGATCAAAAGCCTGTAACTGCTAGTGTTATTATTTATCCAAAGCCGGGTTCAGATATTGCAACCAATCGTAAAAAACTTGAAGGTATACAAAAAATTATCAAGTTTGCTGTTTCTGGTCTAACTGATGAAAACATTGTTATTACTGATAACAATGGCATAGTGCTTAATGATTTTGCAGGTATGGCAGATTTTGATCGTCTGGAACTGACCAAACGGGAACAACAAATTATCCAGCGATTGGAAGCTGAATATCGTGCAAAGATATTAAACGCCCTGCAGCTTGCTTATACAAAAGATAGAGTCAGGGATCTTAATATCAAAATTGAGATGGATATGAGTAAAAAAGCGGTTCAGACCGAAGAATATTTTCCATTTGTGCTCAAACCTGATAATCCACTAACCCCGTATGATGATTCTGATGTCCGTCCAAGTGTACGGCTTTCAACTGAAAAAACAACCTATGAGTATCAGGGAACGGGATTTAACCCCGAAGGGCCTGCAGGAATGGAAGGTCAGACAGCTCCTGCATACAAGGATTTACAGAACATGGTAGGTACAGCAAAGCAGGAGCATACACTTGAAAATGAGGCGTTAAATAAAAGAAATATAACTGAAGAACGTTCGCCGCAGATAGATCGAGTTTCTGTTTCTGTTAATATTGATGGCAGGTGGGTATATAAAACAAACGAAAAGGGAGAATACATTACCAAGCCAGATGGAACGATTGAGCGGGAGTATATTCCGCTTACACAAAAGGAACTCGATGATGTAACTGCCTTAATACAGGGGGCAATTGCGTTTGATCGAGCTCGAGGTGATCTTGTTGTTGTTAAAAATGTTCCCTTTGATAGAACAGAGGAATTTAGAGCAGAAGATGCCAAAATTTTAGCACAAAAGCAGCGTGAAAAAATAATTTTTCTTTCGCTTGCAGGTTTAGCAGTTTTACTGTTATCATTTATTATATACAGGATTATAGCCAGGGAAATTGAGCGGAAAAGACGTATACTCGAAGAAAAACGTGCTCTTGAACAACAGATGCTCCGTGAAAATGCACTCAGGCAAGCTGAAGAGCAGAATCTTGAAGTTTCGATGTCAGTCGAAGAACGAAAACGTCTCGATCTTCAGGAGCATGCAATCAATATGGCAAAAGAGCATCCTGAGGATGTTGCACAGCTTATACGTACCTGGCTGAGAGAAGACTAGTAAACGGTCATGAGGAGGTAGAAAATGCCGCAGACTGCTCCAACAAAAGGTAAAGCAGCTGCTTCTGTGCAAGCAGCGGGTAAAAAGACGCCTAAGACGATAAAGGATTTATCAGGTCGTCAAAAAGCTGCTATTTTCCTCATCTCTTTAGGAAGCGAGCTTTCAGCTGAGATATTTAAGCATTTACGAGAAGACGAAATTGAAACATTAACGTTTGAAATTGCACGAACTGATAATGTTGAGCCTGAGTTAAAAGAAGCAGTTCTTATGGAATTTCAGGAACTCATGATGGCGAGTGAGTTTATTACAACAGGCGGTATCGACTATGCTCGAGAACTTCTTGAAAAATCGCTAGGTTCGCAAAAGGCTATAGATATTATTAACCGATTAACAAGCTCGCTTCAAGTACGACCGTTTGATTTTATTAGAAGGACTGATCCTGAAAATCTTCTCAACTTTATTCAGAATGAGCATCCCCAGACTATAGCGCTCATTCTAGCATATCTTGAGCCAAACAAAGCAAGCTATATTCTTACAAAGCTTAACAAAGATATTCAAGGAGATGTTGCACGACGTATTGCATTAATGGATAGAACATCTCCTGAAGTTTTGCGTGAAGTTGAGCGGGTGCTGGAAAAGAAACTTTCTACCTTGACCAATGAAGACTACACGCTAGCAGGTGGTGTTGATGCAATTGTAGAAATTCTTAACCTTGCAGATAGAACGACAGAAAAAGGTATTCTCGAAGCTCTCGAAGATGAGAATCCTGAGTTAGCAGAAGAGATTAAAAAGAAAATGTTCCTGTTCGAAGATATTGTCATGCTGGACAACAAATCTATTGCAAAAGTGCTGCGTGAAGTTGATCAGCAGGATTTAACAAAAGCGCTTAAAGGGGTAGATCCGGAGGTTGCTGATAAAATCTTACAGAATATGTCAAAGCGTGCTCAACAAAACTTGAAGGAAGATATGGAATATATGGGTCCTGTCCGTATTAAAGATGTAGAAGAAGCACAACAGAAAATAGTAGCAATCATCAGGCATCTGGAGGATACTGGTGAAATTATTATAGCTCGCGGTGAGGATGATCAATTAGTGCAGTAGACTATAAAAAGTAAGGAATAACAATGAAAAAGGTAGTATTTAAACCGCAAGAAATTGTGCCGCTTTCAACAAGCTTTGTTATAGGACCACCAGAACCAGAAGAAAAAGAAGAAGACCTTGAAGATGTTACACCGCTTGAATCATATTCAGGTCCAACTGCTGATGATTTGCGAAGAGAAGCAGAAGCATTCAAAGCACAATGGGAAAAAGAGAAAGAGGCAATGATTGCTGCAGCTCGTGCAGAAGCAGAAGAAATTATAAAACGAGCAGAAGCTACAGCGTTCCAGGAAGTAAAACGAAAAAATGACCAAGCTCTGGCTATACGACACGAAGCTGAGCTCGCTGCTGAAAAAGCGTTAGCTGATGCTGAACAGAAAATTAAGGAAATGGAACGCCAGGCTCAAGCTCGTATCAATGAAATAACTAATGAAGCGTACAAAAAAGGTTTTGAACAAGGACGAGAGGAAGGTTTTAAGGCTGAAAAAGCTGAATTAGAAAGACTTATACAACGTCTCCACACTATTATAGAGCGAACACTTGATAAACGTGAAGAAATATTAAATAATACAGAATCGCAAATCGTAGAACTTGTTCTTCTTATTTCACGAAAAGTTGTTAAAACAATTAGTGAAAATCAAAAAAGTGTTATTATTTCCAATATTGCTCAAGCTTTACGCAAACTTAAAACACGAAGCGATATTATTATTAGAGTTAATATTGCGGATCTTCAGCTTGCAAGTGAACATCTAAAAGAATTTACCGATATGGTTGAAAATGCAAAGAATATTAGTATTGTTGAAGACACAACAGTTGATAAAGGCGGCTGTATCATAGAAACCGATTTTGGTGAGATTGATGCACGAATACAGAGCCAGCTTAATGAACTTGAAGAAAAGATTCTTGATATTGCACCAATAAAATCTAAAGGGAAAAGTCAGTAAGTATGGAACTCATAGAAAAATATCTTGATGCTATTGAGCTCACCGATCCAATTAAATTTACTGGCAGAGTAATTGGTGTAAAGGGTTTACTTATAGAGAGTCTTGGACCTGTTGCGGTAATAGGTGAACTCTGTAAAATTTATATACCACGCTATGAAAAATTTATTTTTGCTGAAGTTGTAGGACTTCATGACAAGATTGTTCAATTAATGACTTTTGAAGCGACTGATGGTCTTGAAATAGGCTGCCCGGTAATAGCGAGTGGTGAAACCCTAACTGTCCCGGTTTCCAAAAAATTATTAGGAAGGGTTCTTGACTGTCTTGGTAAACCAATTGACGGTAAAGGGGACGTAAGTTCATCAATTAGGTACAGGGTACAGAGCACAGCGCCAAACGTGCTGGAACGTAAGCGCATTACGAAGCGAATGGTTACAGGGATTAAAGCAATTGATGCACTCCTCCCTGTAGGTAAAGGACAACGGGTTGGTATTTTTGCAGGATCTGGTGTAGGTAAATCAACATTACTGGGAATGATCGCGCGAAATACCTTAGCTGATATCAATGTGATTGCACTGATAGGTGAACGAGGGAGAGAAGTTCGCGAGTTTATAGAAAACGATCTAGGTGCAGAAGGGCTTGCGCGTTCGGTAATTATCGTGTCAACTTCAGATAATTTGCCATTGGCAAGGCTCAGGGGTGCATATGTAGCAATGTCGGTAGCAGAATACTTCCGGGATCAGGGAGCAGATGTGATGCTGCTATTTGATTCTGTTACACGATTTGCCAGAGCCCAGCGTGAGATAGGTCTATCAATCGGAGAACCTCCTACAACACGAGGGTACACCCCAAGTGTATTTGACACACTGCCAAAATTGCTTGAACGTGCTGGTACATCGCAAAAAGGCTCAATTACCGGTTTTTTTACAATTCTGGTCGATGGTGATGATATGGATGAACCAATTTCAGATACCGTACGCGGAATCCTCGATGGCCATTTCGTTCTTTCCCGAAAATTAGCAGAACGATATCAATATCCAGCAATTGATGTACTCAAATCAATATCAAGGCTTGTGACCAGTGTAGCAGGAGCTCAGACACAAAAAGCAATCGGTGTTATACGAAAATATCTTGCTGTGTATGAAGAAGCAGAAGATATGATTGCAATTGGCGCATATGTTAAGGGATCTAATCCGGAAATCGATAGTGCTATTGAAAAACGGCCAACGATACTAGCATTGTTGCAGCAATCTATTACCGAAAAAGTGCCATTTGGTGAAACAATACGGACACTTGGTACCATAGCTGGAATTGATATACCTCATAGCGAATTGGATCAATTTATGGATGTTTCTAGCTTTGATACTGCAAAGCTATTAGAGCGGCGTGATAGAGGTAAAATGGATATATGAAACCATTTGAATTCAGTCTTGAACCGCTTTTAGAATACCGTACCTTTGAGCTTGATAAAATTGAAAAAGAGCTATCACTTCAGAGCGGTAAACTCGCGCTCCTTAATGAAGAACTAGAATCTAAAGCGCGAGAATTACTGCGTATTGGATTTGAACGTTTTCAAAAAGCAAATTCACTATGTGAAATACGTGCATATGAACTCTATAGCAAACGTATTGAATCAGAAAAAGAAAAATTAATAAAAGCAATTGCTGTAGCAGAAGTAGAGCTGGAAAAAATTCGTGCACAGTGGACAGAAGCTAATAAAAAGAAAAAAGTGCTGGAAAAAATGAAAGAAAAAAAATATACTGCGTGGAAACAAGAAAAAGCGAGACAGGAAATACTAATGCTTGATGAATTTGGAACGGGAGCTCATGAACGGGAAAAACATATCGTATAAAAGGATACAGTGATGCCAGGATATAGAAAACAGCGGGTTGGAACAAGAGTGCTTGCAATGATTCTCCTCATTATTGTTGTACTAATACTTGGATTTATCTGGCTGGATTTCTTAGGGTTTATAGATTTAAAAAATTTTATGTCGCCAGTATTCAGACTTCTGAACATTCCTGTTCGCACTGGAAAATCCATTCCTGTTACTGTGCCTGCACTCCTCGATGAAGAGCGGTTTGCTAAACAATTTGAAGCACTTGAACTTCAAAAGCAGCAGCTTGCTGAAACTGAGCGTGTTCTTAAGGAAAAAGAGAACATGCTGCTTGCACGCGAACAGGAACTTAATGATAAAGATAAAAAATTGCAGGAACAACAAATTTCCCTTAATAACCAGTTTAAAGCGTACGAAAATAGAAAAGCCAATATCGAGCAGAATGCGCGGTATCTGACGGGTATGCCACCAAAGGAAGCAGTCAATATTTTGCTTTCAATGGATGACGAGCTTGTAATCGACATCCTGCGGATGGTTGATGCACTGGCTGCAAGTTCAGGGGAGAATTCAATAGTGCCCTACTGGATGTCGCTTATGCCAGCTGAACGTTCCGCAGCAATACAGCGAAAGATGGCTATCAAGTCAGAATCCGAATAGGTAATAGGTTTCGATGCTGTATCTCTGCTCTATTGGCAAGGAGCAGTAATACATGCAGGCTTCACAGGAAATAGGAACACTTCTTTTTGGTGGGATATCAGAAACCAGCAGCAAAAAAAGCAAACGGATAAAAGGAAATTTTTCTTCGGTTTTTAGTAAAAAAATTCCTCAAGTCCTGTCAAAAAACATGGGAAAGCTGCAGCAAATAGCTTCTGAAAAATCTTCCAGTGAGAAGACCATCACACTAACAAAAGCTACTGAAAAACCATCAATAAAAAAATCAGAGCCTCCTCAAGCAGCAGCTTCAGAAGAGCCTTTAGACAGCAAAAAACATAGAAATTCAAAGCATGAATCAGTAAAAGATATATCACAAAAATCTCCTCACGAAGCAGCAGCAATTCCTGTACAATTTACTCGTCCTATTACAAATGAGCAGGCAAAAAATGAAGCTGTTGATGATGAAAAACGATCATTAAAGAAAATTGAGAAGCAAGATGCACAGATTCCTCAGTGGACCGTACTTGATCAGCGAAAACAAAAAACTCAAACACAGTCCCCGGCTAATACTGCTGATATGCCAGTAAAGCATACAGATCAGGGAAAACTGAAACAGGAACCTGAAATCCTAGTTGCGATCAGACAGGATCAGAATTTCCATCAAGAATCATCAAGTGGACAATCGGGAGCTATCAGGAATGATCACCAATCATTTGCAGAAGTGCTTACAAAACATTTAGAGGGAGCAAGTCAGGAAATTGTAAAAACAGCGCAAATTGTACTTCAAGATAATGATTCAGGTATTATCAGGTTGCGACTTGAACCTGAAACTTTAGGCGGAGTCAAGATTGAGCTCAAATTAGCCGAAAAGAAAATTAGTGGCACCATTGTTGTAGAATCAGATATTGTTCAGTCGGCTTTTAAAGATTCGTATGCAGCTTTGCGCGATGCGTTTAATAGCCAGGGTTTTGAGCTTACTCAACTGGATATTAACGTAAGCAACGGTAATAGCAATGCAGAAAGCTATGAAAATAAAAAGCCAGTATATGCACAAAATATTAAAAAAATTGAACAGACGGTTCCTGAAGCATCAGGTACAACATGGACACTGAGTTCGGGGCTAAAAGTAAATTTGGTAATTTAGTATGCTGGAATAAGGAGAAGAGCAATGGACATGAATTTTACCATGTCAGCACAAGAACTGCAGTTAGCAGCAATTGAAGCAGATCGTTTTAATAAGCAACTGTTTGATGGCAAAAAAATCACTCAGGAAATGGGAAAGGATGAGTTCTTAAAAATCCTTATAACCCAGCTTCAAAATCAGGATCCTACATCACCAATGGAAGATAAAGAATTTATAGCTCAGATGGCGCAGTTTTCAACATTGGAACAGATGACTAATATGGTTCAGAATTTTTCTGCGCTTTCTGGTGTGTTAAAATCGAGTGAAGCACAGGCAATGATTGGAAAAAATGTAAGTGTCGCAGATGGTGATAAATTAGTAACTGGTACTGTAAACCAAGTAGTACGCGGTGATTTCCCGTTAATTCTTGTAAATGGTAAATATTATGATCTTGATCAGGTTCTTTCTGTTAATGAATAAGGAGGCTCTGGTATGATGCGTTCATTATATTCTGGCGTTGCTGGACTTCAGAATCATCAGATCCGTATGGATGTTATTGGTAACAATATTGCGAATGTCAATACAATTGGTTTTAAGAAAAATAGAGTTAATTTCCAGGATCTCCTGTACCAGCAAATTTCAGGTGCAGCAAGACCAAATGAAGAAGTTGGTGGTGTCAATCCAAAAGAAGTTGGCCTTGGTATGCTAGTAGCAAGCATTGATACCATTCATACACAGGGTGCAATGCAGACAACCGGTGTCCAGACAGATGTTGCAATTCAGGGGAATGGTTTCTTTGTACTTCAAAAAGGTGATCAGCGTTTTTATACTCGAGCAGGCGCGTTCAGCCTTGACCGCGATGGTACACTGGTAAATCCGGCAAATGGTTTTCGTGTTCAAGGATGGAATGCACAGGTAATCAATGGTAAAGAAATATTAAATACATCAGGTGCAATTGAAGATTTAGTAATTCCAGTGGGTTCAAAAGATCCTGCTAAAGCAACCGAACAGGTATATCTAGCGTGTAACCTTGATAAACGGCTTCAGGAGATTCCCGAAGGAGCAACCGAAGATACTATAAGAGCAAATACCTGGCGGGTAGAGGAAAAAATCTATGATGCATTCGGAATAGAGCATATCCTCAGAGTAGATTTTGCAAAAGTTCCCGGTCAGACAAACCAGTGGCGTGCAACGGTATCTATTGATCCTCAGGCTGCAACTCCAACTAATACAGCAGTAGGATTAAATCCGGCCGCACTTGGCGATAATACATTTATTGTGGAATTTGATAATAAAGGAACGTTGCAACGTGTTTTAGATAATCAGGGTAATGAATCACCACAAGCTGGAAATCTTGCTATCAACATTGCGTTTGATGTTCAGGGTGCTACACCAGTAGAAGGTGCTCCTGTACGGCAGACCTTTGCACTTAATCTTGGAACGGTAGGCAGCGTGAAAAATACCATTACTCAGTTTGCAGAAGCATCCAGCACTAAAGTGTATCAGCAGGATGGTTATAGCATGGGTTATCTTGAAAATTTCAAAATTGATCAATCTGGTATTATTACCGCTGTATATTCAAATGGTTCAACACGAACTATTGGTCAGTTAGCAATTGCTACGTTTACAAACCCAAATGGTCTTGAAAAAGCAGGTGAAACTAATTTTGTGCAGTCGCTTAACTCTGGGTTGGCTAATATTGGACCATCGGGTATTGCAGGCAAAGGAAAAATACTGGCAGGAAATCTTGAAATGTCTAACGTAGACCTTGCTGAGCAGTTTACGGACATGATTGTAACACAGCGCGGGTTCCAGGCAAATTCAAAAACAATTCAAACATCAGATCAGATGCTGCAGGAACTTCTGACACTCAAACGCTAAAGGTTTTTAGTACTGCCTGGTAGTTTACGCTGAGCCAATTTCATGTAATCATGAAATTGGCTCACTTTCATAGGAAGTAAAGATATGATACAATTATCAAAACTTAATGGCGAAGTGTTCTGGATAAACCCGCATCTCATTGAGTTTATAGAGGCTACACCTGATACGGTTCTTATCATGGTTTCTGGAAAGCATGTGCTTGTAAAAGAACCGGTACAGGAAGTAATTGATCGCATTATTGCTTATAGAAAAAAACTAGGTGTAAACGGGCAAGAGGAGTAAGCAATGGATATTGCATCCATATTAGGTTTTATTGGTGGCTGGGCAATGATTATCCTATCAATGATTTCTTCAGGCGGACAACCTGCAGACTACATTGATATTCCTTCTGTTTTTATGACTATTGGCGGTTCTGCTTTTGCATTGCTGTTTGGATCGAGTGTTAAAGATTTTTTCCAATTGTTTAAAGTTATGGGTAAAATCCTTAAAATTCCCGATTTTGGTGAACTTAAAAAAATCGAAATGCTTGTGTCTTATGCCGAACGGGCACGAAAAGAAGGACTTCTTTCGCTCGAAGAAGAAATTGAAACCATAGATGATGATTTTATGAAAACCGGACTGCGCATGGTTGTTGACTCTATTGATGCTACAGTTGTGCGTAATGTTATGGAAAGTGAAATCAATCAGATGAATGAACGTCATGGGAAATGGTTTAAAATGATAGATAACTGGGCTAAACTGGCACCAGGTTTTGGAATGCTTGGTACGGTTCAGGGTCTCATAGCTATGATGAAAAAACTGGAAGATAAGAGCAGTATTGGACGTAACATGGCTGTAGCACTCGTTACAACATACTACGGTGCTATAATGGCAAACTTTATTTTAACTCCAATTATGGGTAAACTCATTCAATATGATGCTCAGGAAACAAAAATGAGGGAAATGGTGCTTGAAGGTGTGCTTTCTATACAACAGGGTGATACTCCTCATATTGTGCAACAGAAATTAACTGTATATCTTACACCCGAACAGCGCAAAAAATTTGAAGAAATGCATCCGTCATCATAAGGATTAGCCATGGCCAGAAAGAAGAAAGAAGAAAATTTAGGAGGACTCGGGGAATGGATCGTTACATATGGAGACATGGTAACACTGCTCCTCTGTTTCTTTGTGGCTATGTTTAATATGTCCGATGTTGAAGTTGTTCAGCTCAATCAAATGATTTCAAGCTTTAATAATATCGGTACTGGTGCATCAACAGGAGGGCAGACCCTCTCTGCAGGCCGCATGGCAGAATTAGGAAATTCAATCAATTCTCTGCCTTCGATGGAAAAAGGTAAAATGCTTGCGACAGCAAAGAAAAAGGCTGTTTCGCTTTTACAACCAGAGATTAAATCGAACATCATACGAGTTACCATTGATGAACGCGGACTTATAATAACATTAGCCGCAGATGCGTTTTTTAGAAAGGGAAGCGCTGATATCAATATTGAGGACACACGCGATATGCTCTTACGTATTGCTGAACTATTGCGTTCCCCTGAACTTATCAATCGAAAAATACGGATAGAGGGACATACTGATAAAACTCCAACTGATCCCAATGGTCCCTGGCCTACAAACTGGGAGCTTTCCGTTGCACGTTCACTCAATGTACTACACTATCTCGTAGATTTTGGAGTTCCTGAAACCAAATTCCAGGTAGCAGGTTTTGGTGATACTATGCCACTCATTCCAGGAGATACTGAAGAAGCATATGCGTCTAACAGACGCGTTGACATAATAATTCTTGATGAAGGACATTTATAACGATAAGGAGTACCGCAATGGCTGATGAATATGATAAAGGATTTGATAACATCGATGAAGAAGCGCCTGAGGAAGGTAAACCACAAAAAGCTGGTATTGCGGCTGGTGCAATACTTGGTATATTAAAATGGGTAGCAATTGGATTGGGGTTTGTATTTCTCGTTGTAGTTATTGTAATAATTACTGTTGGTATATTAAATAAGCAATCAAAACCGCTTACCGAACTCCCTAATTCAGAAATTTATATGAAAGCAGCACCGATGTGGTCTACGTTTACAGCAATTGATCAGGTTACCGTTACCACCATGGATAAAGAACCATGGGCAATAACTGTAAAAATAAACTTAGCATACGATGAAGCTGATAAGACGATACTAACTGAGCTTACTAATAGAAAGTACCAAATCCAGGATTTTCTCCGTAACTTTTTTAGCAAGAAGCTCATAGAAGAACTCATGCCGGATAAAGAACCTGTACTCAAAGAAGAGTTACGAAATCAACTCAATGCGCTTTTGACAAAACCTGCTATTAAAGATATTTATTTCCAGGATTTCAGGAGAACACAGATGTAAAGTATTAGCAATGGTATATTTTCCATTGTAGTTTTTTAAAAAATATATTACAGTAATAGGGGAAAATACAGAGCATGCAAGTATTGAGCATGCTCTTTGTGAAATTGAAAAAATGGTTATAAAGAACGCAGCGTATGAAACCATGGATGGAGTGCGGAAATGACAGAAGTTCTGTCGCAGGATGAAATAGATCAGTTACTCAATGCAATTACTTCCGGTGATGCAAACCTTGAGACTGTACCAACCCGTACTGATAATCGAAAAATAAAAATTTACGACTTTAGGCGTCCTGATAAGTTTTCTAAAGAAACATTGAGAACAATTCAGATGATGCATGAAACATTTGCTCGTCTCACAACAACAAACCTTTCTGCTGCTTTACGTATTCTTGCAAATGTGCATGTAGTTTCTACCGATCAGTTGACGTACGAAGAGTTCATTCGTTCAACGCCTCCTACAACGACATTAGCAATTGTCAGCATGGATCCATTAAAAGGACAGATAATTCTTGAACTCGATCCTGCAGTTACTTTTACCATAATTGACCGATTGTTCGGTGGTTCGGGCGAGGGTTTTAAGCTCAATCGTGAACTTACTGATATAGAACGACAGGTTATCGAAGGCGTGATTGTAAAAATACTCGGTAATTTGCGTGAAGCATGGGCACAGGTAATTGATCTTCGGCCGCGGCTTTCCCAGATAGAAAGCAACCCTCAGTTTGCGCTCATTGTTCCGCCAAATGAAACCGCTGTATTAGTGACTTTGGAAACAAAAATTGGCGAGGTTGAAGGCATGATAAGCCTCTGTATACCGTACATGACCATTCAGCCAATTGTATCAAAGTTTTCGACTCAGTATTGGTATTCATCAGTGCGGCATGGAACTACTACAGAAAACCTCAATGTATTAAAAGAAAAGCTTTCAACTATAGATGTACCGGTTATCAGTGAAGTTGGCAGTATTCCTATAACTGTTCGAGAAGTAATGGGATTAAAAGTAGGTGACATTATAAAACTCTCAAACAGCAAGGTGACTGATCCGATAGTAATAAAAGTGGGTAATAAGAAAAAGTTTCTAGGTAGACCGGGACTCGTAGGCAAAAAGCTTGCTTTGCAAATTGTAAAACGACTTGATGAATCAGAACAGGAAACATTTGAGGAATTAGTACCTGAAGGGGAGGACACGAACTTATGAGTGATGGATCATTATCCCAGTCAGAAATTGAGTCATTGTTAGCAGGATTAGATCCTGGAATCAGCAGTTCGAGTACCGCACAATCTTCAGATACTGGAGGAGCATTAGCAAGAGATTTTACCGGGATACTGGAATCGGTACTATCTGCTCAGAGTCAGAATCTTTCGATGATTACCGGTACCGATGTATCAGTATCGGGATTAACCGGCATACTGGTAAATCGAGATAGTGCGTTAAGCCAGCTGCCTGATGAAGTTCTCTATATCAAACAAAATTTTACTGGTGGGCTTCCCGGTGGGCATGGTTTTCTTTTTTCAAAAGATACAGCAATGCGCATTGCCGCTCTCGCTAATAAAGACGAATCGCTTTCTGATATCGATGATATGGTTATATCGATTATTGCAGAGAGCGTTTCAAATATTACAGGTACATTTATTTCTCTTTTTTCAGAAAAATTAAACAAACAGGGTATCCAATCTGAACCGGCAGAGGGAAGTTTTATTCCCAAAGCATCAGTAAAATTCCCTCAGGGAAATTTCATCCTTGTAACATGGAATGCTTCAATCAATAGTGAGGATCATGTGTTTTGGGAAGTTTATCCCGAACAACTTGCGCGAGATATTGCAAAGGCTTCAGGGTTTACCAGTGCCCAGGATCAACCGGTAATGCAGGCTACGCAGCAGCCAATGTCCGGTCAGATGCAGCAGCCAATGATGGGTCAGGGTATGATGGGGCAACCAATGATGGGCCAGATGCAGCAACCTATGATGGGTGGTCAAGCTATGATGCAGCAGGGATTTCAGCCTATGTACCAACAGCCCATGATGGGAATGCAAGGTGTTCCTCCTAATGTACAACCAGTACAGTTTGGACAGCTTGGCAATGTTACGCCGCCGCAGGAATACGGAAATATCGGGCTCATTATGGATGTTCATATGGAACTTACTGTCGAGCTCGGCCGCGCCAAAATGCTCGTCAAAGAGATTCTCGGTCTCGGTGAAGGTAATATAATTGAGCTTGATAAACTTGCAGGTGAACCTGTTGATATTCTCGTTAATCATAAACCTATTGCTAAGGGCGAAGTAGTGGTTATTGAAGAAAGTTTTGGTGTTCGAGTAACAGAAATACTTCCAGCAATGGAACGTATGATGGAAATAAATTAATTTGCTAGTATAGCATGTATCATAAGCTGTCAGGCTATATGTGCCAGACAGCTTTTTTATTTTTAACGGTTTTGCATATTATGTTGGCACCCTAAAAAATAATTTTGTTAAAATAAATTTTTTTCTTGCACTAATTTCTTGAATAGTGTATAATTAAATCAAACTGGGGGATCATTTGAAAAATAAATTTCTCGTAGCAAGTATCATTGTGGTAATGTGCTTATCAATTGTGTATGCACAAACCGCAGTTGATGAGACAAAATTAGTACTTCAGGAACCATCTCAAACTGCCCCTGCAGCAACACAAAATACCAGCATTGTGTGGTATATAATACGTATGTTTTTAGTGCTCGGGCTTGTTCTGCTTTCATTGTATGGTTTGTATGTTTTCCTTAAACGAAAAGCTAAACGGCCTATACAGGAAGATCCGTTTATCAAGCATCTTGGAGTAACCCAAATCGCACCTGGCAAGTCAGTACATGTGCTTTCACTTGGTTCAAAAGCATGGCTTTTAGGTGTAAGTGATACAGCAATTACCATGCTTGCAGAACTCGATGATAAAGAACTCATCGATGCTATGGTTGTGAAGGCACAGGAAGCACCCCCAGAAATACAGGCAACAGATTTTAGAAGCATTTTTATAAAGATGTTTCCTGGTGTACAAAAAAAACCGGAAAATCCAAAATTGGATATTTTTTCCGAACAACGCAATAGAATTAAAAAATTATAGCTTAAAGCAGTGTGGATGGGAGGGGAAATGAAAAAAATTGTATGTATGTTGATTGTAGTTTTGCCATTTATGTCTCTGTTTGCGCAGGATTTTCCTGCAAAACCGGCAGATACTGCGACCAATGTACCTATCCCCAATGCAAATGCTGCAAATAATCGTGCCACTACCGGATTCCCAGATCCAGTTCCCGCTATTCCATTTGTAGATGTGCGTGTTCGCTCTCCGCAATCAGGGAGAGAAGTAGCTTTTAGTCTCCAGTTATTGCTGCTTTTGACAGTAATATCGCTTGCTCCTGGACTTCTCATACTAATGACGAGCTTTCTACGTATTTCAGTTGTACTCGATTTTGTTAAAAGGGCTCTCTCTTTACAACAGGTGCCACCTAATCAGGTGCTGCTAGGAATAGCTTTATTTATGACCATATTCATTATGTGGCCCACATTTACTGATATATATAACAATTCCATAAAGCCGCTTTCTGATGGAAAAGCAAGTATCGAAGAAGCATATCGAGAAGCAGAAAAGCCAATTAGAATTTTCATGTATTCACAGATGCAGAAAAATCCGGAGAACATCAGGTTGTTCATGAGCTTGAGCAACCTCCCAAAGCCTCGTACATTGGCTGACGTTCCAACACATGTGCTTATTCCCGCATTTATTCTCAATGAAATGACAATAGCATTCAAGATAGGAATTTTAATTTACATTCCATTTATAATTATTGATATGGTTGTTGCCGCGGTACTCATGTCAATGGGCATGATGATGCTTCCACCTGTAATGATATCGACACCGTTTAAGCTTATTCTCTTTGTTTTAGTTGATGGTTGGTCGCTCATGACAACAGAGCTGGTTCAATCTTTTGTTAAGTAGGGAGGAACAATACTGTGACGATCGGTTCGATATCGGCTTTGTTTGTTAATGCAATATGGCAGATAATCTTGCTTTCTGCTCCTGTTCTGCTCACAGCGTTGCTCGTTGGATTGCTCATCAGTATTTTACAGGCAACGACGAGTATCCAGGAACAGACACTTACCTTTGTTCCCAAATTTGCTGGTATTCTTTTGGTTTTAATGCTTTTAATTGGATGGATGTTTTCATCTCTAGGGCAATATACACAAAAATTGTTTGCATTGATTTCGGAGATGTAATAGATGTTTAACCAGGTACTGGCACGTGCAGATTTATTTTTTCTTCTCACAGTCAGAATTCTGGCAATGCTGGAAACTGCTCCGCTGCTCTCTGGCGATTCGGTGCCTCAATTCGCCAAAATCGGTTTGGCATTCGGCACTTCGATGGCTGTTCTGCCTTATGCGCAATCACTGGGATATGCTATGCCTGAAAGTGCTGTACTTTACCTGGCTTATATTGTAGGTGAAGCTGCAATTGGCATTATATCTGGATTTTTCCTAACGGTTTTATATTCATCATTTATAACTGCCGGTCAATTTTTTTCTATACAAATGGGATTTGGTATTTCAGAAACGTATGACCCACTCGCACAGATGGAAATACCTATTGTTGGTCAGCTTCTTAACCTCATTGGTATGTTTGTGTTTATTCAAGTTCAGGGTTTCCAGTATCTCTTCCTGTATGGTGTTAAAGGGAGTCTTAAAGCCATCACGGTCAGTTCTCTGATGGAGCGGCATGCTAATTTTTCAGATTATTTTATTAAAGCGCTAGCATCGCTTTTTGCAAATGCATTTGTAATTGCCGTTCCTATCATTGGGTCATTATTCATGGTTTCACTCGCAATGGGTCTCATGACGCGAGCTGCACCTCAAATGAATTTGCTCATTGAAGGTTTTCCAATTTCAATATTCGTATCGTTTCTCATTATGGCATTAACAATGCCGTATCTTATTGAGGTCTTTTCAAAGTTAATCGATGCTGGTTTCTATCAGCTTGGTATTCTGTTAGAGGGGAAAACCGCATGAGTGTTTATGAAAATTCTCAAGATTTATTTTCTCATGTACATCTTCAATGGTTTGCTCCCGAAGACGAAGGCAGAACAGAAGAACCGACTGAGTATAAACTGCGAAAAGCACGTGAAGAAGGGCAGGTTGCAAAAAGTCAGGATTTAACAGGTTCAATAGTATTACTATTCACAAGCATTACATTAGCACTTTTTGCGCCTTCGATGCTGGCAACAATTAGATCTATGTTTCGATGGTTTATTACAGAATCCATAACGCTAGATATTACTACTTCCGGTAACTATGTGTTTATGGTGTTTCTGGATTATGTTATAAGGCTCGTTTTCCCTATTGCGCTTGTCAGTGTTGTTGCAGCGTTGGGAGCAAACTTATTGCAGGTAGGTTTCTTGTTTACAACAAAACCGCTTCGGCCCGATCTTAAACGCATTGTTCCTAATTTTATAAAATATTTTCAACGTACATTGTTTTCTACAGATGGTTTATATAATATTGCAAAATCAATAGGTAAAGTAATTATTCTAATTGTGTTAGTATATCTTAATGTTCAGGCAGATATTCCTCGCCTGCTCAAATTACAAACAGCAACTATTTGGGTTTCTTTCCAGTTTATAGCTGCACTTGCTCTACGTGTGCTGCTTGAAGCGAGTGTTATTCTGCTCGTGTTAGCATTACTAGATTATCTAGTGCAACGCAGGCAGTTTAGAAAACAAATGCGCATGACCAAGCAAGAAATTAAAGAAGAATATAAAATGATGGAAGGAGATCCGCTCGTTCGTTCAAAATTACGTGAACGCATGCGAGAACTTTTAACACGCAATATGATTGCCAATGTACCCAAAGCTGATGTGGTTATTACAAACCCAACCCACTACGCTGTAGCTATCGAATGGGATAGAACTAAAATGATTGCTCCTATGGTTGTTGCAAAAGGTGTTGACAGAATTGCGCTGGAAATTCGAAGGATTGCGGAAGAGAATAAAGTTCCAATAGTTGAAAACAGACCACTTGCGCGGGCACTTTATGCAGAAACTGAAGTTGGTGATATAATACCAGAACAGCACTGGAATGCAATTGCAACAGTACTTGCATACATAGTAAAAACGAGCGAACGTGCTCGGGAACGTTTTCTTGGAACAGGAACGGAGCGATAATGTATGGCTGATGCAGCAGCACGATTGAGAAAAAATATTATTGCAAATTCTCCTGAGTATGCCGTAGCGCTAGCGGTAGTTGTGGTAATTTTCATGCTCATACTTCCGCTACCAACGGTACTACTTGATTTGCTCATGGCTGTCAATATTACGCTTGCACTGTTAGTACTGTTAATCACACTATACCTAAAACGTGCAATAGATTTTTCAGTATATCCAACAATGCTTCTTGTGAGTACTATTTTCGGTTTAGCGTTAAATATTTCTTCCACACGTCTTATACTTTCACAGGGGACAAAATTTGATGGACGCATTGTAAAGACATTTGCATCGTTCGTTGTCGGTGCAGAAGGTGCAAATGGAATTGTTGTTGGTTTTATCATGTTTATCATCTTAATTGCTGTACAGACGATAGTGATAACAAAAGGTTCAACCCGAATTTCAGAAGTTGCAGCGCGGTTTGTGCTCGATGGGCTTCCTGCAAAGCAAATGAGCATCGATGCTGAACTTAATTCCGGTCTTATAAGTGAAGAAGAAGCAAAAAGGAAAAAACGTGACTTACAGCGCGAAGTCGATTTTTATGGACAAATGGACGGTGCAAGTAAATTTATTTCCGGAAATGTTGTAGTTGGTATTTTAATAAGTGTTATAAATCTCATTGGTGGTTTTATAGTTGGGATGGTGATTCATCGAGAGCCATTTTCTACAGCATTGACCACCTATGCATCGCTTACCATAGGCGATGGGCTTGTATCGCAGCTGCCAGCACTCCTCATTTCAACATCAACAGGTATTATCATTACTCGTGCAAACGCGGATGGTACATTTGGTGCTCAGGTGTCCGCAGAATTTTCACAGAATAGCAGAATATATATAATTGCTGCTGTAGTTATAGGCGGAATGAGCCTCATACCTGGTTTTCCTTTTTATGTGCTTTTGCCGCTTGCAGGTCTCCTTGGATGGATAGGTGCTCGGCTTTCAAAAAAAGAAACACAAGCCCAGGCGTTATCACACAGCAAAGAACAGGAAAAAGCAGCAGCAAAGCCAGAGACACAGGCGGAACAACCAGGACTTGCTCCACTGGATCCCATCAGTCTGGAGCTTGGCTATGGACTGATTCCGCTCGTTGATAAAGAAAAGGGAGCTGAACTCCTGGAACGCATTACTCGTATACGAAGAGAAAGTGCTCTCGATATGGGTATTGTTGTACCCCGTATCAGAATTGTTGATAATATGCGGCTCGAACCTTCTGAATACTGTTTTAAGATTAAAGGAGTGGAAGTAGGTCGAGGAACAATAAGACTCGGGCTCTATATGGCAATCAATCCAGGATCAGTGCAAGAAGAGCTTTCAGGAGAAAAAACAAAAGATCCTGCTTTTGGGCTTCCAGCTCTCTGGATTACAGAGGATTTGCGCGATAAAGCTGAACGGAGCGGATATACTGTAGTAGATCCTCCCAGTATAATTGCAACTCATCTGACTGAAATTATTAAGAGACATGCATCAGCAATTCTTGGAAGACAGGAAGTTCAAAGCATGCTCGATTCGCTTAAAAAGGATTATCCTGCAGTTATTGATGATGTTCAAAAAGTTTTAAGCCTTGGTGAAATACAAAAAGTATTGCAGGGATTGCTTCGCGAACAAGTATCAATACGAAATCTTGTTAGCATATTTGAAACATTAGCCGATTACGCTCCAATCACTAAGGATATTGGGTTCCTCATAGAAAAAAGCAGGCAGGCACTGGGTCGACAGATTTGTTTACAGTACGCAGATCAAGATAAGGTGCTCCATGTTTTAACAATTGATCCTACGCTTGAGCAAAAAATTATTGATGCTCGTGTTGATACACCAATGGGTGCAATAGCAGCTTTAGAACCGGGAGTACAACGGAAATGGATACGTGCACTTACACAAGCCGTGCAGGCGGTTCAGAAGCAAGGCTATTTCCCGGTATTGCTTTGTTCCGAAGCTGCTCGAGCACTCGTAAAATCGAGTTCAGAACGTGAGATACCGGATCTAGTTGTCATGTCGGTACCTGAAATTGCTTCAGATATTCAGGTAGAGTCTATTGGTGAAATACGGATAGAGGAGTAATTGTGCAGTACTATATTGAGCAGGGTGAGACACATCGCGAGGTTTTAGAAAAAATTCAAGCTAAATATGGTGATGCGTATCAAGTGCTATCTCACCGGACCATACCGTATGGCGGGTTCCTTGGGCTTTTTAGAAAACAAGGTGTCGAGATTACATACATTGTAAAAGAAGAACAGCTCAAAAGTACAAGACAAAACGAGATACAGCAGGAGAAACAGCGGCTCTTGGAGCAGCTTAATCAGACAAAGGCAATTCAAGAAGTCTTAGAAGAAATTCGTAGTTTAAAATCGGTTGTTCTAGAGCAGCCTGCACAGGAACAAAAACATCCAACATTAAAAAAAATTGAAGAGTTATTAGAACTTAATGATTTTTCACCATCATTTATCGAAACGATGCTCCAATGTATACGAACTGCTTTTTCAATAGAAGACCTTAATAATTATGAAAAAGTAGAACATCAGGTAGTAGAATGGATTGGTGATAGTATCATGCACTATACTACATCAAAAACCACAATAAAACCAAGAATTATAATTCTTGTGGGCCCTACTGGTGTTGGCAAAACAACTACAATTGCAAAACTTGCTGCGATGTATAATCTGGGTCTTTTAGGCCAGCAGGCATGCAATATACGCATGATAACAATTGATGGTGTCAGAGTAGGTGCATTGCCGCAGATTCAGAAATATGCCGATATTTTAGGTGTTCCGCTCGATTATACCACAACTACCTCCCAGCTTCGAACTGCAATAGCAATGAATCATGATACCGATATTATTTTGATAGACACGTTTGGGAAAAGCCCAAGAAATGCGGTGCATTTAGCTGAAATGAAAAAAATACTGGAAGGTGCAGGTACAACTGCAGAGGTATTTCTTACAATTTCAGCGTCAACAAAAACCAAGGATCTTTTAGAAATATTCCGGCAATATGAACCTTTTAATTATCAAGCATTAATAATTACAAAATTAGACGAGACCATGCATTATGGCAACATTATTTCCGCTTTAAATGAAATTAATAAACCAGTCGCATGGATTACAAAAGGACAAAAAGTCCCAAAAGATATTGAAATGATGCATCCAATGCAGTTTTTGCTTAATCTGGAAGGCTTTACTATTCAACGGCAAAAACTGGAAGAGAAATATGGTGTGTATACTCCTGGTGAGGAGTAAAATAATTCTATTGGAGAAAAGAGAATTTCATGGAAGATCAAGCACAGCAATTACGAGAGTTAGTTAGAAATAGGGCAGTTTCAGGTCCCTCACCACTTAAAAAAACGAGAATTATTACGGTTGCAAGTGGCAAAGGTGGCGTAGGTAAAACAAATCTTTCTGTGAATCTTGCAATTGCCTATGCAAAACTTGGCAAGCGGGTAATTGTAATGGATGCAGATCTTGGCCTGGCAAATGTCAACATAATGCTTAATATTATTCCAAAGCATAACCTCTACCATGTAATCCGCAGACAGAAAACGATGCGGGAAATTCTTCTTGATACCGATTATGGAATACAAATTCTTGCTGGAGCTTCTGGTTTTTCAAAAATTGCAAATTTAACAGACGAAGAACGGCATAATTTTATCAATGAATTATATACCCTTTCGAGTGCTGACATAATCATTATCGATACCAGTGCCGGTGTATCAAACAATGTGCTATCTTTTATTGCAGCTGCCGATGATGCCATTATTATTACTACACCTGAACCTACAGCAATTACTGATGCTTACGGCATTATTAAAATTATTGCAACAGAGGTAGAAAACATAAATTTTAGTCTAAAATTAGTGGTAAATAGGGTAAAATCAGTTGCTGACGGAAGAAAGGTTGCAGAACGAATTATCAATATTTCCGGCCAATTCCTGAATATCAAAGTTGAATATCTTGGTTGTATTTATGAAGATGCAACTGTTTCGACATCAGTGCTCAGGCAAAAGCCCTTTATTGTTGCAGATCCTAAGTCTAAAGCTGCAGTGTCAGTGCAGCATCTCGTAAGCAAAATAGAAAAGACAGATTTTAGTGATGAGCCAGGTATAGCGCGTCTCATTAAAAAGCTTTTTGGAAATGAGTGATTTTATTCTTGACTATTCATAGAGGAATACCATAATCTGTAAGAAGTGAGGTGTTTGTAGTGCAAAAACCAGTTGGAAGTGACAGTAATGAAAAAACACTCTTAATACTTGCTGCATGTGCTGGTTTTCTGCTCTCATTTTTTGTTGGAATTTTTTCTGGTAATGCTTTTGGTAACATATTGCTTCGTGCATTATTTTTTGCACTCGTATTTACTGGTATTATGTATGGTATCCTGTATCTTTTATCAAGACTGCTGGAAGATACTATAACTCAAGAAGCTGAACAGTATCCTGAAGAGACTGGAGAAACTGTGAATATTGTACTTCCAGAAGAATCAATTATGCCACAGGAAGTTTCAATGCCGGCAAGCGATGATTCTGTGCTTTCGGAGGATTTAGAAAAAGAAATAGAACTCGTTAAAAATGAGCAGCTACTGGAGACAAGTGCAGAACAGGTACAGGTAAATCATGGTCCCATAGCAAAACCTCTGGTAACTCAAGATGATCTAGATGTATTACCGGATATCGACAGCATGAGCGATGTTTTTGCAGATATTTCAGAACCTGATGCCAGTCATCAGGAGAATCCACCAATAAATTATTCCAGTACCACAGTAAACGCACCCGTTTATGATAAAGAAAGCCCGGAAATAATAGCGAGGGCTGTTCAAACTTTGTTACGACAAGATGGGAAGGGAAATAGTTAATGATTATCAGCGAACAACAACAAAAAACAGAAGATGAACTCTGGGTTGAATATAAAAAGACTCATGATACAAAACTACGTGATCATTTTATAAAACAGTATGCTCCACTTGTAAAGTATGTAGCTGGTAAGTTAGCTACCAATATGCCCCAATCTGTTGATTTTGATGATTTAATAAGCTTTGGTGTATTTGGTCTCATTGATGCAATAGAAAAATTTGATCCAGATAAGCATGTCAAATTCAAAACATATGCAGTAACTCGTATACGGGGTGCAATTTTTGATGAACTCAGGAATCTAGATTGGATACCGCGTTCAATTCGGCAAAAAAGCAGAGAAGTTGAAGATGCGATTGCTCAGCTGGAAACAAGACTTGGAAGATCTGCAACTGATTCTGAGATTGCTCGTGCAATGGGAATATCGGAAGATGAGCTAGCTCATATACTCTACAAAGTTTCCAATACATCAGTCCTCTCACTAAATGATGTTTGGTATACAAAAGACGAAAACGAAAAAATGTCAATTGCTGATAGTATTGAAAGTCCACAAAGTCAAAATCCTGATTCTGTAATGGAACGGGAAGAGATTAAAAAAGTAATTGTCAATGCAATTCAGGAACTGCCTGATAATGAAAAAAAAGTTCTGGTATTGTATTACTATGAAAATCTGACACTTCGTGAAATAGGAAAAGTACTCGATGTTACCGAGTCCCGTGTAAGCCAGCTTCATACTAAGGCTATACTGAGGCTCAGGGGAAAGCTAACACACCTGAAAAAGGGTATATTGTAATGGCGGGAAGGATTGGTCTTGAAGTTTTACGTGAGCTCATGCGGCGTTACCTTGAAGAAGATGGCAGTAAACGATCTGTTGAAATTGAGGCATCAACGCTGGATGAAGCTCTACAGAACGCAGCAATTCAGCTTGATACCGTAGTAAGCAGATTGGAATACGATATACTTCAAAAAGGGAATCCTGGTTTTGCGGGTTTTGGAAAAACATTATGGAAAATTCGTGCATATGAGACAGGTTCGAAAAAGCATATTGAACATGAAAATAAAATTGAATTTGAGGCTGATACCGATTTTGCAGCTATAGCAGAAGAAGTTAAGATTGTTGACAAAGATGGCCAGGTTTTTGTGCGGTTAGCTCCTGAAGGTGCATTGCTAAAGGTTCTTCCCCCGCAAGGAAAAGGAAAACAAGTCACTGAAAAAATGGCTTTTGATAAGCTGCATGCAAGAGCAGTCAGGCAATATGATGAGAATCTTGTTAAACAGGTAGTTAAAGAGGAACAGGGAGAGTGGGTCCCGGTAGGTACATTTGTAACTAATCCAGCTGCAGATAGCTACCTGTCTGTCGATATGCAACCAAATGAAATGGAAGCATATGTAATTATTTATCCACCTCAGCCAGGAGGATGTGATCTTTCAAAAGAAATTATTATGTCGTATTTAAAAAATAATAACATTGTATATGGAATAAAAGAAGATGTGCTTCAAGATCTAGAAAATGAGGCAGTTTATAAAACTCCAGTGCTGGTTGCAGAAGGTACAAAACCGCAAAATGGTACTGATGCCAGTATAACATTTTTCTTTGAAACTGATAAAACAAAATTAAAAATTGAAGAAAAAGATAATAGAGTAGATTATAAAGAAATGCAGATGCTTCAAAATGTTATTGAAGGTCAGCCACTTGCGAAGAAAAACCCTCCAACAAAAGGTGTACCTGGTAGAACAGTTACAGGAAAATATTTAGCAGCTAAAGATGGAAAAGATATTCCGCTTCCGCTAGGAAAAAATGTACGAGTAGCAGATGATGGACTTACTATTCTTGCAGAAGTAAATGGTGAAGCTACGTATATTAATGGCAAAATAAATGTAGAGACCATTACCATTATTAACGAAGATATTGATCTCAAGACAGGTAATAAGTTTTTTTTGGGTACAATTATTGTTAATGGTAATGTGGCTGATGGTTTTAAAGTTGAAGCTACAGGAAATATCGAAATCAAAGGAAATGTCGGAAATGCGCTAATCAGTGCAGAAGGTGATGTAATAGTACATCAGGGAATCATCGGTAAAGGAAATGGCACTGTAAAAGCAGGAAAGAGTGTTTGGGCAAAATTTATTGAAAATGCAACTGTTGAAGCTGGAGACACTGTTATTGTAACACAGAATATTGTAAACTCAGAAATAAAAGCTAATCGAAAGATTATTTGTGTTGCAGGCAAACATGCAGCAATAATGGGAGGTAGATACATTGCATGTGAAGAAATTGTTGCAAAAACAATTGGTGCACCAAGCGGAGGTTCTGAAACTATTCTTCAAGTAGGAATAGACCCGCAGGCAAAAGAAAAAATTGATCAACATGAAATACGGCTCAAACAATTGGAAAAGATGCTCGAAGACTTAGATAAAAATATTAAAACATTAACTGATTTAAAACGACAAAAAAAAGAACTATCAGAAGACAAAGAAGCATTATTAAGAGAAATGCAATATAAGCGCGAAGAAATTGCTACCGAAGAACATGAATTACGAAATGAATACAATGAATTAGTTAATTATTTAAATAGTTTAAAACTCAAAGGGAAAATCAGTTGTACTGGAAAAATTTATTCATCGGTTCGTATTCAAATAAAAGATGTAGAAGAAGAAATAAAACATGAAGACAAAGGTGTAACATATTATCTAGAAGGCGGAAGAATTAAACGCAAGAAGTATGAAGAAGAAGAGGATGAAATATTAAAAAAGGGGCCGCCAGATGCCTATAAAACCCATTGATCTTCAAGCAATGTATACACAACTAACACAGGTTGGTAAGAATGAAGCACTTGCTAAAAGTACTGGTATAGTGCATGCTGAGCTACAGCGGGAAATTGTATCCAAAAAAAATGAAGAAAAAGCAAATGAGGTCCATCTTCCTGATGATGATATTGAAAACAATGCTGCCATAAAAATAGATGAAAATACAAAGAGTGACAGTGGTTTACAGGAACAAAAACATAAAAAAGAAAAAGAGCAGGAAACACCTGAACCAGAAAAAAGCAAACTTGATATAGCAGATGATCCTGATATTGGAAAAAATATAGATTTATTAGGGTAACTATGAGTATAGCAATTTTTATAGTATTACAAGTAGTAATTTTTATTTTTATATATTTTTATTTACACCATATTAGAAAGACGTTATCTCAGAACGAAACAGCAAAAATACGAGAAGAGTTAAATCTCTTGTTAATTGAATTAAATCAGACTACTGATAGAAATATAACTTTAATAGAAGATAGAATTTCTACTTTAAAGAAACTTTTAGAAGAAGCAGATAGAAAAATTCGTGTTCTCAATCAAGAAACATCGAGAAAAGTTGTTGAATCTACAATTTATAATCGATTAGGAAAATTGCGAGATGATGCTTCAGCATCAATAAATACTCAACAGGATGTTCTGAAAGTAAATAACGACCAGTTAGAAAGTAATAATGCAGCTTCTGATAGAGAGACAGAAGCAAAAGAAGCGATTCCTTTTATTAAATTAAGTCATCAAAGTGTAACAAAAAATGAAATAAAAGAAAAAGTCATCAATCTATATAAACAGGGGCTTGACAAAGAGCTTATTGCAAATCGGTTGGGAGTATCTTTATCAGAAGTTGAATTGGTTATTGATTTATATCAATAAATTATTCTTCTTCTGCTTTAGAAGCTTCGCGATCATCCAGATTGTAATCGTTAATTTTCTGGTATAGCGTTTTTCTTCCTATTCCAAGTAATTCAGCTGTTTTGCTCTTATTAAATTTGTTAGCCATGAGTGTATCTCGAATAATAATTTTTTCAGCTTCCTCAAGACTGGTCCCAAGCGGTATGCGGATAAACGGTTGTTCTGATGAATTTCTAATTGATGGTGGCAGATCTTCGACAGTTATTATTGTATGTGTTGTCATTACTACAGCGCTTTCTATAACATTTCGTAGTTCCCGTATATTGCCTGGCCAGGAATATGAAAATAATAATGCTCGTGCAGCAGGTTCAAAACCATGTATCTGTTTTTTATTTTCTTTGCAAAATTCTTCCAAAAAAGCTTGAGCAAGCATTGGTATATCATCTTTCCGTTCACGTAGCGGAGGCACATGAATATTCACTACATTAAGCCTATAGTAAAGGTCTTCGCGAAATCTGCCGGCTTCAACTTCTTTCTTAAGATCTTTATTTGTAGCAGCTATAATTCGGACATCAACTTCAATTGTCTGTTCTCCGCCGATGCGCTCAAACTTTTTTTCCTGAATTACACGAAGTAGTTTAATTTGAATGTTTTGGTTGATTTCCCCAATTTCATCAAGAAAAAGCGTGCCCTCATGTGCCAGTTCAAAACGACCGCGTTTTCTATTTACTGCACCAGTAAATGCTCCTTTTTCATATCCAAACAGCTCGCTTTCAAGCAATGCTTCAGGAAGTGCTGCACAGTGAACTTTAATAAAAGGTTTATCTTTACGGTTAGATAGTTCATGAATCGAGTCAGCTATTACCTCTTTCCCAACACCACTTTCTCCTGTTATAAGGACATTGGCTCGTGTTGGTGCAGCACGATTAACTGCATTCAACACTTCATGCATTGAAGCGCTTTTGCCTATTAGTAGCTTAGAAACTTTTGTTCGAGCAAGTTCTTGTGAAAGCTCTGAGTTTTTTCTGCTCAGTTCCTGACGTTCTAAAGCACGTTGGATGAGCATTACAAGATGCTCAAGATTAAGTGGTTTTGAAATAAAATCAAAAGCGCCTATTCTCATTGCCTGGACCGCATCCTCTACAGTACCATGACCGGTGAGAATAATAACTGGCATAGTAGGGAAATGAGAGACAACATAATTAAGTACTTCCATCCCATTCACATTGGGCATTTTTAAATCGGTTATCACTAAATCCACAGAACCCTTATTAATTATACTAATTGCTTCTTTGCCATCTTCAGCAGTAAGTGTTTCATAACCTTCTGCTTCAAGATATTCTGCAATGCCGTTGCGTATGTTTTTTTCATCGTCAGCAATTAAAATTGTATATTTCATACATTTTCTCCATCGCAGCATTTACCGTGAATTAAAAATAATTCATGTTGAGGAACAGGAAGGGTAATAATAAATTTAGTACCCTTACCTGGTTCAGAAATAACAGAGATATCACCATTATGTTCTTTTATTATTTTATATGTGAGCGTCAATCCAAGTCCCGTGCCATTCTCTTTTGTTGTGAAATATGGTTCAAATATTTTATTGATATATTCTGGGGGTATACCATGTCCTGAATCTGCTATAATTAGTTGTACTCCTTCTTCTGAAATATCAGTTGTTACTAAAATATATCCATTTTTTTGAGTAGCTGCGATTGAATTTTTTATAAGGTTAATAACTGCTTGTTTAATAAAACGTCTATCTATAAATATCATGGGTATATTTCTATTTAATAGTACACGTAGTTCAATACCATTTTGTTCAACTTCTGGCTTAATAAAATTTATAATTTCCTGCAATAAATCATTAAGATCATCACGGATAGGTTCAATATTCATTGGACGCACTGCAAAAAGAAAATCAACAACTATTTTATTAAGTCTATCTATCTCTTCATCTATCACGTCTAGATAATTTTTAATTTTTGCATTAGATGTATCTTTAAGAGCTTTTTTTAATAGTTGCATATGAATACTCATTGAGCCGAGAGGGTTTTTAATTTCATGTGCAACTCCAGCTGCAAGAGTTGTTAGCGATGCAAGGTTTTCTGCCCGTTTGAGTTTGGATTCGTTTTTTCTTTTTTCTGTCATATCTTCTGAGTAGATAATTGTACCTCGTATTTGTCCTTTCTGGACGAGCGGCATTATACTAACAGAAATAATACGGTATTTATTTTTAACTTCAACGGGGAAATCGCGCTCGAGAATCGTTTCTTCTGCTGCAATTGTTTTTTTTACAAAGTTTGCAATTTCTCTATGTTTAATATAAACCCAAACAGATTGCGAGTAGACTTCTGAATATTCAAAAAGCAAAAAGCGTTCAGCAGTTTTATTAGCAAATATGGGAATATTATCGGTATCACAAACAATAATCCCGGAATGAATTGAGTCTAGAACTGCCTCCAAGTTGCTATTTTCTCTTGCAATATCTAGGAGTAACTGCTTTATTGCTTCTTTATCAAGCAAATGTACTTTTTCAAGAGCCTTTTCTATAAATCTCTGCATAAGTATCTTGCATTAAATATACTGAGAGATAATAAAAAATCAATAGAACACTACAAAGCGGCATGTACAAATAAACACATATTTTATAGCACTTGAAACAGCATGGTTTCTAAAATGATGCCCGGGCTTATATTAAATAGTTCAAGCTTTTTCATGTTTTCTCTACATATACTTATCAGGTTTTGTAATTTGCTAAATGAACTTTTGTCAGTATCAGAAGCAATTTTTACTGCATGTTTGAGCATATATTCGATAAAAAGCCGCAGAGAAGCCTGGTCGGTTATGTGTTCTTTTAGTCCAGTTACATCAAAGTTTTTTTCATTTGCAATAATTGATTTTACAAATTGTTCTGCATAGATTTCAATGTTCACATCGTATTCGAGAGAAAAGCTGTTAAAGAATTGATCGAGTGGCTCTGTGTGATTATCAAGTCTAAATATTTTCTGATATATTGCGGAGAGCTGCAGAGTATTTCTCGAAAGAAAGGTATACGTTCTCAATCGTGAGCGTACGGTTGGAAGCAGAGCATTTATATTCCTAGTGGTTAATATAAATGAAATTGTTTTAGGTGGTTCTTCCAATATTTTAAGCAGTGCATTCATTGCAGGCTCTTGCATATGGTCTGCATGTTCGATAATTATGGTTCGATGTTTCCCCCAGGGGGATTCATGCGCAATAGCTTCTACAGCACGGATGAGAAAGATTGGAATATCTTTAGGAATTGCCTGTACAAGTTTTGTAAACAGTGGAATGAGTTTTTTACCTTCTTTAAGAATTGTTTCTTTTGATACAGATTCGTCAAGAATAGTTTCAGAATATTCAAAGAGAGGATTTGCAAGCTGATAAATGTTTTGTAATTTTCCCGATTCATTCATATAGAGCTCAGGTTCAAATCGTTTAAGAATCTTTCGTATGGAACGGCATAGAAAATATCGAGATGCAAGTCCTGGTTGTCTCTCAAAGAGATCAAGACCGCATGCAAATTCTTCAGGTATTAGTTTTCTTCCGATAATAACGACATCGGGATTGACGAGCGATTTGCTTCTTTTACATGCTTCACAATTGCAGGTCCAGTCACCATTTCCAAGACATGATGCAATACGTGCAAGCTCTAAGGCAGTAGTTAGTTTGGCACTATAGGCTGGTCCTGAAAAAAGACGGGAGCCTGGTGCAGCTTTTGATGAGAGTTCTGTTGAGAGTGCTTTAATAACTCCAGTTTGTCCAAAAACATTTTCAAACATTGCCTTATGCCTTAAAGGGAATGTGATGTGCTATGATTGGAAGGAGGAGTCGGGCAATAAAACTGTTCTCCAGTAAAGCTTCTATTTTGAATACCGTTTGATATCGAAGTACAATGAGTATGATCGCAATGATGATAACGCCTTCTCCTATTCCAAGGATAGCGCCCAGTATTTTATCTGCGGTTTCAAGTTCAAGATTGTCAATAATAGCTTCAATAGATGAATGGAGAAATTTAACAACAATAAACATAAGTATGAAGAGCCCACCAAATGCTATTGCATAGGCAAGAATTTCCGAAAAATACTTATGCAGAGAAAACCACTGGCTCACTGGTTTATACATAATAATAGCTACGAGAAGCGGCAGAAAAATAGAAAGTGCTGCCATTATTTCATCAATAAAGCCTCTAAAAAAACATCGAAGAATTGCAATTGCAAGAATTACAATAAAAATTATATCGAGTATGTTCATTGTTCATTTCCTGTTTTACAGTAGTTCAAACACAATGTTGCAATATGCTCTGCTGCATCGATGCGTAACAGTTTTTGCGCATTCTGAGGCATGGATTGTTGCAATTCATGGTTATTAAGTAAATGTAATATTGCTTGAAGTAATTTTTCTGGATTTGCTTCTTCACCAATTAAACCCATTGCAGCATTGTTTTTTACTAATATTTTTGTGTTTTCAACCTGATCGCCGCGTGTTCCAGAACCACAGAGTGGTATGAGAATCATTGGTTTGTGAGCCGCTGTGCATTCCCAGAGGGTACCAGCACCGGCTCTGCATACAATAATATCCGCAGCAGCAAGAACGTCCGGGAGTTCCTGGACAAGATATGGGAATTGCAGATATCGTGTACTATTGGGAATACTTGTTGGTTTTCCCTGTCCAGTCTGATGTGCAATACACATCTGTTCTGTTAAGCGTGGTGCTACTGCTTCAATGAGTTTGTTGATCTGCTCTGCACCCTGACTTCCTCCCAATACAAGAAGCAGTGGCATGTTGATATCCAATCCTAGAAACGCTCTGCCTCTTTGTCGATTCCCCTGTGTAATAGTTTTTCGTATGGGGTTTCCGAGTACAAGCGTTTTTGTTTGCTCATGTGGTTTTAAAAACGTGAGTGTTTCGTCCCAGCTTACTATAAGCTTATCTGCAAAACGCAGATTTATCTTTGTTGCAAGCCCTGGCGAAACATCGGATTCATGTGTAATTACAGGAATCTTTAATCGGGCAGCCGCAATGCATGGCGGAACGCTTACATAACCACCTTTAGAAAACAACATGTCTGCTTTTAGTGTTTTTAATATTTTTTTTGCCTGATAAATTCCTTTAAGAATTCGAAATATATCAAAAAAATTTTTTAATGAAAAACTGCGCCGTAATTTGCCAGATGCTATAGCATAGTACTCAATGCCAGCCTGTTCTACAGCATTTCGTTCAGATTCTTTTCCGGAACCAATCCAGAACAGTTGAGTTCCAGGATTTTGAGCACGAATTGCTTCTATTACAGCAAGTCCAGGATAGATGTGCCCTCCTGTTCCGCCTCCTGTAAATGCAATTGTTGCCATATTATAGCCCTAATAGCTTTGCATAAGCTGCGAGTACTGGATTGCTTATGCCTTTAGGATTTAATACTTCTTTTGTAAGTACCTTACCAAGTTGAACTCCTTCCTGATCAAACGAGTTAAGATTCCATGCAAAACCCTGAAACATTATTTTATTTTCAAAATGGGCTAGCAGTGCACCAAGCGCTTTCGGTGAGAGAGTCTTACCAAAAATTAGTGAAGAAGGGCGCATGCCCGGGAAGTTTTTATTGGGATCTTCAGCATGACTTCCCTGTGCAAAAGCGGCTATTTGTGCAACAAGATTTGCATTGAGTTTTTTCCGTGCTGTTGAACCTTCAAACTCAGGATCAAAGCTGCACTGATTTTCAGAAAAGCCGATAAACTCTATTGGAACTATTGTTGTTCCCTGATGGAGAAGTTGGTAAAAGGAATGCTGTCCATTAGTGCCTGGCTCACCCATAACGATGGGTCCAGTAGGAATTGGTACAAGTCTGCCATTTCGGTCAATCGATTTTCCGTTCGATTCCATATCGAGCTGCTGGAGATGTGCCGGGAATCGTGAGAGCGCTTGAGCATACGGTAAAACAGCAATAACGGGTCTGTTGAGGACACTGCGTTCATAGACACCGAGGAGCGCGTCCATGAGAGCAGCATTCTTTGTTATATCAGTATTGAGAGCCATTTTATCAGCTTCATTGGCTCCTATGAGCAATTCTTTAAACATATCCGGGCCAAGACTGATTGTAAGAATGACACCACCAACAGCGCTGGTGCCGCTGTATCTTCCTCCAATGTAATCGTCTATATAAAATGATTCGAGATATTCAGTATTGTGAGCAAGAGGACTGGTTTCGCTTGTAACAGCAACAAAATGCTTTGCAGGATCAATAGTCGTACCAATGTATTTTTTTACAAGGAATTCATTAGCGAGGGTTTCCTGTGTTGTACCGCTTTTTGACACAAGTATAAAGAGAGTTGTTTCCGGATTAATGTTTTCAAGTACCTGAACCGCATCATCTGGATCGACATTGCTGATGAAATGAGCATTAAGCTTAAGTGTGCCTCTTGTTCGTGCCCAGTTTTCAAGCGCTAAATACAGCGCTCGTGGACCTAAATCTGAACCGCCGATTCCAATTTGCACAACATCGGTGAAAATTGCGCCAGTTGATCCACGGATCGTTCCATTCCGAATATTTTCTGCGAATGTACAGAACCTTTTTACTTCTTTGGCGTAGAATTCTGTGTAATTTTTTCCATTGACGATAACAGGATCGATAACCGTACCGCGTACTGCATGGTGGAGCACCATACGCTTTTCTCCAATATTCATGACAGCACCAGATAGCAGTGTTTTATACTGTTCGATTAGCTGTAGCTCATCTGCAATTTTTTGTAAAATAGCAATGGTTTCATCGTCAGCGTCCATTGCTGCGTATGAATACGAAAGACCGCCACCGGCATCAATGATTCTAGTCTGAATTCTATTTGGAGAAAGGTTTTTTATTGCAGCATCAGGTTTTTTTTGTATGAGATTCTGCCATTCGTGGCTTTCATGAATTCCTTTCCATTGCATATGCTGTGCTCCTTGTATATTTTGTTTGTCTAGTATCGAATTTCAACTGTATACTGTGTATAGTAAGGGGATAAGCAATTTTATGCAAGAGTATAGAACTAATCGAAAACGTATTGCTATTAACGATTTTTCGTTTGATGCTGCACGGTTTCGTGATGAATGGGTGCTTTTATGTGCTGGAGATTTTTCAAAGCAACATTACAACGCAATGACGATATCGTGGGGTAGTTATGGACAGGTGTGGAAAATGATGTTTTTTCAGGTTTTTGTCCGACCAACACGCTATACCTATGAATTTATGGAGCGCTATAATAGTTTTACACTATCATTGTTTGATAAGACCTATCATGATGCATTAGCACTTTTAGGTACACGTTCGGGAAGAGATTGCAATAAAATACAGGAAGCAGGTCTAACACCAGAACCTTCTTTAGAAGTACCAGCTCCTGGTTTTAAAGAAGCATCACTTATTATTGAGTGTAAAAAAATATATTTTCAGGATATTGATAGTATGCACTTTCTCGAACCATCGATAGAAACACACTATCCACACCATGATTATCATCGAATGTATTTTGGTAGCGTTGTTGCTGTGAGCAGTATCAATTAATTCTCGTAAAACAAGTGCTCACAATAAACTTTTTATTGAGTTAATGCAAATTCTTATATATTATTGTAGTATAAAGTGAGTTAGGCAATTTCATGGTACTTAAAATTTTGTAGGGAGAAACTAATGGGTGTGCTGATTACCAGGGTTGAGCGTGATTTTATTTTACAGCAGCTTGCAAAATCGCATGGAAACTTGCTGTTGCTTGGACCGGGTAAAAACGGTATGAGTTCTGTACATGCTGTTACAAAAGAATTTCTTGTGCTTCAGGTTCTTAAGGATACGTATGATACATTTAAGTCATGGGAACGAATTACCTGTTATGGGTTTCATGCAAGTCAACGGTTTATTTTTTCAACTAAAATCCGAAAAGTCGAAGGCAACTTATTTTTTTTAGGTATTCCTGATACCATGTATAAGGCGCCAAAACGTAGGCATATACGATTACCGCCTCCGCATGATCTTAAAATGTATGTTACAATTAAAAACCGGAATCTTAAAATTAATTTTCCAGAATCATCAGAAAGTGATGATGTATATCTTCCAGAAACTGTTAACTGGAAGGGTAAGAATGATTTACGCACACTCGTTACTGAGTTTAAGTACAAAGCTAATGGTTTGTCCGTTGTTAATGGGATTGTTATGTTCCAGCCGGGAAAGGAACCTTCAAAAATTGAAGAACGGCTCATTGTGCATTATGCGAGAGCACTCTTAATTCCTGATACAAAAAAGCCACTACCGTCTCAAGCAGAGCTTGCTGACGATAGGCTAATTTCCCGTGAAATGTTGGAAGCCTATGAAGGACCAACAATTTTCCTGGATGTAGAGACATTGGGTAAATCAAACCTCAAAAAATCAGATAACCATATAATTTCCGAACTGTATGTTCCCATTCAGTACTTTCAGTATACGGTAGGGTATGTGTATCTCATGAATGATTATAGGCTCAGTCAGCCGCTGGGTATAAACGAACTGGACTTTGCATGGGAGTTTGCCCATGTGCTTTCCTATCATCTCCATAAATCTGATTATTTTCATACCGGGAAAGCAGAACCCGAGCATGTTGAACCACAGCTTATCGACATAACTCCCGGAGGATGTTTGTTATCCTTATCAAAAGAAATTTATCCCTTACTCCTCAAAAAGGGTTACTGTTTAATAATAACTATGATTCTACCAGAAAAAAAAATAGAGCTTACCGGGAAAATCGTTCGCGGTTACAGTGATTCTGCAAATTTTTATTATGGTATTCAGTTTATCGATATTGACGAAGAGCTTGAACTAGAGCTTTCACGAATACTATATGGTGTAGAAACGCTTGCTCAAGCAGAGGAAGCCCTTGATGTCTAAACTTTAGAATGGTACAGGATTAATACCATGAACATTGAAAACCTATCATGGATAGACCGATTAAAACTTTCGCTTGAAGTACTCCAGGATTGGCGTCTCATCGTAACGCTCGTTTTTTTTATTCTTTTAATTATAGCGTTCAGAGAACTTGCTGAACTCTACAAAAAAAAGAAACCTAAAAAACCTATAATAAAAATGCCTGCAAAAACGCCCAAACAACCTAAAGCTCTAAAGGAGACTCAGAAACAGGAGGAAGGTGGACCAGAGGAGACTGAGGAACATACATAAGACCGTTTCTTAATCCTTTTGCTTCTTTTAGTAATCCTTTAGTAAGCAATGCTTCTATAATAAGATTTATGTCTGTGAGTTCCCAATTACACAATGTGCCATAACCGGAGATATATAGTAGCTGATTGGTGATACCTTTTAGAAAGTGCGATAATTTTTTTATAGTAAACTGATAGGGATGTTTCTTGATAACAGTAAGTATCAATTTCAGTTCAGGAGGATATGGTGTGATGTCATTACAGCATACATCACAATTGTTGCAGGGAACGTTTTCATTACCCATGCTGATAAGTAAGAGATTTCTCCTGCACGTTTCATTTTGTTCTGCATAAAACTGCATTATTGCATGTCGACTTCTGTCAAGTGTAGTAATAGCTTGAGATGGATTATACGTCGATGCAGGTAGTTCTGGATGGGTAAAGGAATTTTGTGCTTGCCAATCGGTTAACAGTATCGCTGTTGCAGCATCTCCATCGCGGCCAGCTCTTCCAGCTTCCTGGATATAGGCTTCCATAGAGTTCGGTGTTTCATAGTGGATAACTGTTCGAATATTTTGTTTATCCATGCCCATACCGTATGCGCACGTAGCTGTGAGTATCCCTTGTTCCGATGAGAAGAACCATGTTTCTATCTGCTTTTTTTCTGACTGAGTGAGCCCAGCATGGTAGAAGTAAACAGTTTCACAAGGAAAAGTCCTGCGCAGAGTATGAGCAAGAATTTCAGCGCTGGTACGGGATTTAGTAAATATTAATAGTGGTTTTTTGCAATGAGCAACGAGGTGCTTGAGGGTTTTAAGTTTATTAAGTGTTTGTATATTTTTATAGTAAATATTAGGTCTGTCAGTTGTTGCCATTACCAGTTTATATGCATTGTCTTCAAAAATTGTATGAGCAATTCGCTGCAATACAGGGGGAGATGCTGTAGCGGTAAATGCACTAATCATAAGTGGTTTATAGTTTTTGATAAACTCATTTACCTGCTGATATGCAGGACGAAATGTATCTCCCCATTCTGCAATACAGTGAGCTTCATCAAGTACAAGATGGCAGAGAGGTTTTTGTTGAATAACATTTAAAAATAGAGAGGATTGTAATGTCTCTGGATTGGTTAAAATAATGCAGTCTGGGTTTGTAGCAACTGTATGCTTGAGCTTGTTCCATGTTTCCTGTCCAGTATCTCCTGTTACTGTGAAAACAGGTTTGGGAGAATTCGATAACCGTCTTGCCTGATCGGCAATCAGCCCTTTAAGTGGATATACTATAATGGTAATTCCCCTAATCATGAGCGCAGGTACTTGAAAACAAACACTTTTCCCAAATCCTGTGGGTAGAATTACAAGCTGTGCATGAGGTATTTCATCATCACTGCTTGTGACAGCATCAAGCACATTTGCAATTACAAGCTGCTGGTATGGGTATAGATACGCTATACCAAGCAATTTGAGAACATCGGCTTCATTACAGGTACTAACGGAAGAACTTACTGCTGAGTTTTCACAGGTTGAGTTACCTTGGGATTCGATGTAGTTCATACTCTACTATACACAAGAAAAAGATCTAGTACATGCAGTGAGACAGGGTTTATTGAGAAAAATTTCCTGGACTATACGTTCTGCAGAGAGCATTGATGGAACAGATTTCGCATTGAGGTTTTCGGGCAGTGCAAATATGTTTTGCCTGACGGTTGAGAGCAAACGAAGCTCTGGCATGGAGTTCCTCTGTAATGATTGATGCGAGAATTTTTTCAGTTTTATATGGATTACTGGAGAGCGCAAGTCCAGTGCGTTGTGTTATCCTGAGTACATGGGTATCGATGATGAGCCCTGGTTTATTATGACAGAGACTTTGCACGAGGTGGGCTGTTTTTCTTCCCACGCCAGGTAGCTCAAGCAGTGCTTCAAATGTTTCTGGCACCCTGCCACTATAGGTTTCTGCTATAATACGCGCTGTCTCTTTTATGTGCTGCGCTTTATGTTTATAAAACCCTGTGGAATACACAGCCTTTTCAAGTGCTTCGAGAGGGGCCGTTGCAAGCGATGCTGGATCTGGCCAGTTAGCAAAGAGAGCAGGTGTTACCTTGTTGACCTGTTCATCGGTACATTGTGCAGAAAGAATGACAGCAATAATGAGCTCAAAACAGTTCTTATACTGTAGATCTGTACCAACACCCGGCCACTGTGTCAGGAGTACAGCAAGTATTGCATCAGCAAGTGCCTTACTCTGGATTATAAGCTGCATGATGATAGTATTGCATAAAATTACTAATAGATAAAGCTAATCATACTTTTTCTTTTGCTTGCAATATTTAATATCCTCAAGTATACTTACAGTAATACTAAATTTTGGGGCAAATTACCAATTTCGGAGGTGTCGGAATGAAGAAGATACTTGGTGTACTAGCTGTAATTGTATGTGTTGCTGTACTGCCGTTTGCACTTGCGCAATCAAATCCAGGAAGTAGCCAGCTTGATAAAAGCAATTCGATACGGTCTCCGTCAGATTTATATCCTATAACAGTAAATGTTGTTAAAATTTTTGTGCATGCACAGGGCTATCGAGTAATCTATCAGAAAAGTGAAAGCACTTTTGCTGATTTTTATGTACCGGCATCGTGGTTTAAGGCTGGTGGAAAAGCGGTCATGATACGCGTTCGGGGTCCCATTGGACCATACGCAGTCATTTACTATCGTTCCGATGGATCATTTAGCCATGTAAAATTATATGTAAAAGATAACTTCAATGATCCAACATGGGGCACGCTGGAAGGCGATCCGGGAGATAAGTTCAAGGTTGATGCAATAAAACTGACTCCCTAAGGTATAATTGTGCAGTGTTTTCAACAAACTAGTGAACTCATACCGGAAATATTGAGTTTCCTGTCAAAATATGAACAGTATGTCATTATTGGGCATAAAGAACCTGATGGCGATTGCATTGGAAGCCAGCTGGCTCTAGGCCGATATCTTACCCAGCAAGGGAAACATGTTCATATAGTTTCAGCTGGTCCCTTTTTACGGACAGAGATAAAATCTTTTGAGTGTTATTTTGAGAAAACGCTGCCGGTATTTTCAGACAGCACTGCTCTCATCATTATTGACTGTTCGAACATATCTCGAACTGGTTTTGAGTCAACGGAGTTCCCTGAAATTCTTCCCATGCTTTTTATAGATCACCATGCTTCCGGGAGACCAGAAGGGCAGATTTGTTTTGTCGATATTCAAGCTCCTGCAACAGCATTTTTGATACAGGAAATACTTGAAGAAGCTCACTATGCTTTATCAAAAGAAATAGCTGAGCTTCTCTTTTTCGGTGTAGCAACTGATACAGGGTTTTTTAGACATTTGGAAACAGGTAGCGGAAAATATTTTAACGCAGTTGCACGGCTTGTAGATGCAGGAGCTTCTCCAAAACAGGCATTTTATGCCATGAGCGGGGGCAAACAGCTTGGAAACCGAAAGTTGCTGGGTGAGCTTCTCCTCCGAACAGAGTCATACTATAACAATCAGCTGTTATTTTCCTGGCTTACACTGAGTGATCAAGAACGATATGGTGTTGAGTCGCGTGATTCCGATATGCTCTATCAGCTTCTCATGACAGTAGAAAACAGTGAAGTGGTAGTCATTATCCGGCAGGAAAAACCGGATTACTGTACAATAGGTCTCCGCTCTAAAGCATGGGTAGATGTTGGAAAAATTGCTGAAAGTTTTGGAGGAGGGGGACACAAACATGCTGCAGGGGCTTATGTACAGAGCACATTGGAAGATCTAAAACCGCACGTGTTACATGCATTTGAGTCAATTTTACAATAACAATACATAGCAAACGCATTCAGTTCTTTTTGAATAAAAGTATTCAGTATCATGCATCGTGCCCACAACGTATATTTTCTAAATCGCAGGTTAATACTTCAGTAACCTTGTATTGCAATGGGTTTTCAGAGTACAATATCCACTCAATTTTTATGGTAAGGAAACAGTATGGTACAGGTTCTCAATGATATTCGTATGCTTGTACAACAAGCGCTGATAGAGGTGTGTGGTCCTGAATATAGCAGCTTTGATCCCGTTGTGCGATTTGCAGCAGATTCACGTTTTGGTGATGTGCAAATAAACTGTGCTATGCAACTTGCAAAGACATTTGGGAAAGCACCGCGAGAAATAGCAGAAAAAATTGCGCAGGCTCTTCCTCAGAATTCGATTATTGTAAAGACCGAAATAGCCGGACCTGGTTTTATCAATATTACATTGGCTGATGCGTATATTGGAACGTGTATAAGCGCGATGCTCAATGACTCACGCTGTGGTATTCCTGAGAGTCAAAAACACGATATCATAGCTATTGACTATTCAGCACCGAATGTTGCAAAAGAAATGCATATCGGTCATCTCCGTTCAACAATTATTGGAGATGCGTTAGTGCGGATTCTGGAATTTCTTGGGCATACAGTATTAAAACGGAATCATCTTGGAGACTGGGGCACTCAGTTTGGTATGCTCATCGAAAACCTTGTAGATACATCATGGGATCTTGCGAGCGATCACCAAATAAGTGACTTAAATGCACTATACCAGGAAGCAAAACAGCGCTTTGATACAGACCCTGCATTTGCAGAGCGTGCAAGAAAACGTGTAGTGCTCTTGCAGAGTGGCGATGAGACAACACTGAAACTCTGGAGAGCTTTAATTGAGGAATCAAAACGTCATTTTGCGGAAATTTACCACATGCTGGATGTTACGCTTGAAGAGAGCGATTATTATCCGGAAAGTTTTTACAATGACATGCTGCCAGGTATTGTTCAGGAACTCCTCGGTAAAGGCATTGCTGTCATGAGTAATGGTGCGGTTTGTGTGTTTATTGATGAAATAACCGGGAAAAACAAGGAACCGGTGCCACTCATTGTACAGAAGAGTGATGGCGGTTTTGGTTATGACACTACAGATTTAGCAGCAATTCGGCATCGTATTCTGGATTTACATGCATCTCGTCTCCTGTATGTGGTAGGTGCTCCTCAGGCACAGCATTTTGCAATGATTTTTGCAGCAGCAAAAAAAGCTGGCTGGTTACAGGAACCAGTACGTGCAGAACATGTTGCCTTTGGCAGTATCCTGGGTGAAGACGGCAAGCCTTTTAAGACTCGGAGTGGAGAGAGCGTAAAACTCTATGATGTTTTAACCGAAGCAATTAACCGTGCCTTCGCAATTGTGCATGAGAAGGCAAAAGATATTCCGCTCGATGAACAGAAAAAAATTGCTCAGGCAATTGGTATTGGCGCAGTAAAATATGCAGATTTGAGTAATGATAGAGTAAAAGATTATGTATTTAACTGGGATCGTATGCTATCATTTGATGGTAACACTGCTCCCTACCTACAGAATGCATATGTAAGAATTAAAAGTATTTTCCGGAAGGCAGGACTCGACGAATCAACCTTTACTGCATTGGTTGATACTTTTGCTGTTCCCGAAGAACGCCAGCTTGCATTGGAATTGCTTAAAGCAGGTGATTACCTGCATCAGGTAGAGCGGAGTCTTGAGCCGCATAGACTGTGTGGGTATCTCTATAACCTTGCTTCGTTATTTCATGCTTTTTATGAAAAGTGTCCAGTGCTTACTGCTGCTCCACATGATAAACAGAGACGGCTTGCCTTAGCAAAAGGAACTGCACAGGTATTAGAGCTCTGTATGGGACTTCTTGGTATACATGTAATAGACAGAATGTAGTAGTGCTATGGTGAAGTTTGGTTGACAAACATATTGTTTTTATAGTATAAACAATAACCGATTTTTGTAGTAATTTTTTTGAATGAGGATAGATATGTACGCAATTGTAGATGTTAAAGGCAAACAGTATAAAGTAGAGCAGGATAAACTGATCAAGGTTGATAAGATTGATGCTGAACCTGGAGCAAATCTTGAGTTTGATACGGTTATGCTTTTTTCTGATCAGGAAGTTAAGGTAGGTGCTCCGTATATTGCTGGTGCAAAAGTAAAAGCTGTTGTCGAAAACCATGTTAAAGGCAAAAAGCTTATTGTTTTTAAGTATAAATCAAAGAAAAATTATCGAAGAACCTATGGGCATCGGCAGCAATATACAACGCTCAGGGTAAAGGAAATTGTCGGAGTCTGATCACGTAACAGTTCAGATTGTGCTTGACAGCCAGAGCGTTTTGCATGCAATCAATATTACTGGTCATGCAGGTAATGAAAAGCGAGGCAGTAATGTAGCATGCGGGGCAGTAACGCTTTTAGCAAAGACTGCCTATGAGACAATACGCGATGTAAGGGGCATTACGTTACAAGGAGATGCTCCTGAACCAGGCAAGCTCTGGTTTGAAGTTGGTATGTATAGAACAGAATATACAGAAAAACTTCAAAGTATTACAGAATTTTTGATTAAAGGATTTACAGTAGTGCAGCGGGAATATCCTGAGGCAGTACAGATGGTTATACAATATACTGGAGGTTGACATGCCGCATAAAGGTGTTAATGGCCGTGATTCTAATCCCCATAGCATGGGAATAAAGGCATATGCAAACGAAGTAATCAATGCTGGAGCGATTATCGTGCGACAGCGTGGAACCCGTATTCATCCCGGTAAAAATGTCGGCATGGGTACAGATTATACCTTATTTGCTCTTGTTGATGGTAAAGTTTCTTTCAAAGAAGTAAAGGGCAAAAAGTTTGTACATGTCGAAGCAATTCAGTAAGCTTATCTGATACGATACTGAATTTTTTGTATTCACATGCATGTGAGAAAGACACCGCGGATACAGCCGGGGTGTTTTTTTTTATCACTATTATTTGTTATACTTGGAATATCTATGAACAAATTTGCAGATGAAGCAACAATAACCGTAGGCTCTGGAAAAGGCGGGAATGGTTGTATAGCTTTTCGGCGAGAAAAGTACATCCCATATGGCGGCCCTGCTGGCGGAGATGGTGGCAGGGGCGGGGATGTTGTTTTTGTTGTAAAACATAATTTACGTACACTTGCACATTTACGGTATCGTCAGACATTTTTTGCGAAAAATGGTCAAGATGGTATGGGAAAAAATTGTCATGGTAAAGATGGTGAAGATGTAATTGTTCCAGTACCACCTGGCACAATAATTAAGGATGCTGAAACTGGAGAGATCATTCGCGAGTTTACTGGTACTGAACAGGAAGGCTGGGTTTTTTTGCGTGGTGGAAATGGCGGATGGGGTAATACGCATTTTAAAACTAGTACCAATCAGGCACCGCGTATTGCGTTACCAGGAAAACCGGGAGAGACAAGAGTTCTCAAAGTGGAACTGCAGCTTATGGCTGATATTGGTTTAGTTGGGTTTCCCAATGCTGGCAAATCAAGCCTGCTCAATGCGTTTACCAATGCCAGACCTAAAATTGCACCCTATCCCTTCACAACAAAAATTCCCAATCTAGGTGTTCTTACCATCGGTGACAGAGATATCATTATAGCTGATATTCCTGGAATTATCGAAGGAGCTCATGAGGGATTGGGGTTGGGACTAAAATTTTTAAAACACATTGCGCGAACTGCAGCCCTTGCATTTCTCATCGATTTATCGCTCGATGATTATTTAGAAGCATTTGATGTATTGATTGAGGAGCTTAAGAGCTACTCTCCTGATCTTGCTCAAAAACCGCGAGTAATTGTAGGAACTAAACTTGATTTAGAAGCAACACAAGAAAGACTGGAGGAGCTGAAAAAGAAATATAACCAGGAAACGGTCCTAGGAATATCGGTTGTGAATGGAATAGGACTCAAAGAACTGTCTCGCTATTTCGCTGAGCAGCTTGTTAAGTATGAAGAACAATTTAATACCGAGAAGGCATGGTGAGATGACGTTAGGGATTTTAGGGGGCACGTTTAATCCTCCACATCTGGGACACATTATTTTAGCTCAGGAAATAATCAGTGAATTTAATCTTTCAAAATTGCTTCTTGTTCCATGCTATATTCCTCCACACAAAATGCTCGAAGCTGATCCTGGTGCAGATGAGAGGCTTGCAATGACTGAATTGCTTAAACAGTATGATGCACGTCTCGAAGTCCTGGATTGGGAAATAAAAGCACAGGATATTTCGTATACTATCACAACACTTGAGAATTTGTATGGATCTTCTCAGTATAGCGGCTATTGCACTGCACAGCCTCCATACCTCATCATTGGTGATGATCTGGCGGATAAATTTTTTACCTGGAAAAACCCACAAAAAATTCTCGAGCTTGCTCGAATAATTGTAGCACGAAGAAGTGCTATTGCAGCCTCAATAGATTTTCCGCATGAAAGAGCACATAATCCGCTCATTGAAATATCCTCAACAATGGTACGTAAGAGAATTCAGGAGAAAAAAGGCTGGGAATGGCTTTGTCCGAAATCTATCAGCGAGTATATCAAGGATAAAAACTTATATGGAACAGGTAAGTAATACTCATATAGAAATTGAGCTTTCTCGTTACAAACCACTCCTGGCATCGATGTTGAGTGAAAAAAGATTAACACATTGTATTGGTTCAGCATTTATGGCTTATGAGCTAGCGCATGATAGCGGTTTTGATGAGCAAAGTGCTTTTAGATCAGCGCTTTTGCATGACATTGCAAAAGAGTTTTCGTTTGATACACAAAAAGAATACGCACATACATGCCCATTCCCAGTACCTACCTATGCGTTTGAAAATAGACACCGATTGCATGGATTTGCTGCTGCAGGATTTTTATATGCAGGTAATTACCCGTTTTCATACATGGAACTTCATGCAATTGCATTTCATACAATTGGCAGTGAACAAATGAATGCTTTAGACATGATTGTATACTGCGCAGATAAGATTGAACCTGGTCGAGGTGAAGCATATGCGCATTATGTACCACTCTGGAAACAGTATTGCAGCGATTCGAAAAATCAGGCTTTACAGCTTTTAACATTAAGAATCATTCTTGATCTTATTGAAAAAAATAATACAGAAAAGCTAGAATGTGACGAAGTTCAGGAAATAAATAAACGACTACTACTTTTAAAGGAAGCTATTGAGAGAACATTATGAAACTAAAGAAAGCAATTGATAAAAATATTATTTTCCTGGTTATAATCATCATTATAACTATAGTTACACTCATTGTGGTAATTGCAAAAACAATTGTTGAACCGTTTGATGAAGCAGTGAAAAATGGTTCAATCATCAATATTGCGTTTATATTAGAAAAAGAAAGTAAGCCAGTATTTACAGAAATATTTTTATATTATCCGCAGAATGCTCGAGCTGCTTTGCTTGATATTCCGGTTGAAACCGGACTCATTATTAAACGTCTAAACAGAACCGATAGAATAGATGCGTTATATGAGAGCAAGCATCCAGAAAAATACTTGAGTCAGATAGAGGATATTTTACAGACCACTGTAGATTACTATATTGTAATGGATGAAAATCAGTTTGTCCATTTTATAGATTTACTTGAAGGCTGCAGTGTTTTTATTCCAGAAGCAGTAACATATGATCTTGATGGAAAGCAGGTACACTTGCCATATGGAACCGTAACGCTTGATGGTGAAAAAATGCTATATTATGTTTTGTATAAAGATATAAGCAGACCTGATTGGGAATATGTTGGAAGATATCAGGATACAGTAAAAGCGCTCATTAAAAATATTAGTTTGTTAAATGAGAATTTAAAAAATTCTTCTGTTAAACGTGCACTGTTAAAAAACATTAAAACGAATTTGCCAGAGCGATCACTGTTTTCCATGTTTACTTCTTTTGTTCAAGTTGATACAGAAAAAATTATTTATCAAAGGCTCACAGGCATAAATAGAGTTGTTGATAATAAGAATATGATTTTCCCGTTGTATGACGGTGAGCTCGTTCGTGATATTGTAAAGCAAACACTTAATGCACTTTCTAATGCTGAATCGTTTGTTGTGGAAGATAAAATATTTACCATAACAATATTAAATGGTACACCAGTAAATGGACTTGCAAAAAAAGCATCTGAAGTATATAGCAGTTTTGGTTACGAAGTTATGAATGTAAGCAATTATGAATCAAATGAAGAAACAAAGACTCGTATTATCGCAAAAACTCAATATCAAAATGCAGCAGAAAATGTAGCACGAGTTATTAAGTGCGATATGATTTTGTATGATGATGCATTAATAACAAACAGCAATACCGATTTTATAATAATAATTGGAAAAGATTTTAATGGGAGGTACTGTGTCAAATAACAATTTCGAAATCATTCAGCAATGTGCGCTTGAATTAGCTAACTCAAAAGGCGAGAATACACTCATTCTGGATGTACGAGCAATGCTTGATTGGACTGATTATTTTATAATAACAACAGCTTCAAGTTTTACCCACCTTAAAGGATTATTGCGGACATGTGAGGAATTTACTGCACAGCATGGCATTTCCAGTATGAGGAAGCCATCGCTTGATGATGAAGATGAATGGTGCCTCATTGATTATGGAAATTTTATTGTTCATATCATGAGCAGCAAAACGAGATCTTTTTATGACCTTGAATCCCTGTGGTATAAGGCAGCTAAGATAGAAGTCAATCCTGGAACGGTCGAAAAAAATTGAAAAAATAAAAATTGATAAACAATAAGCTTACAATTGCAGTGCAACTTTTACAATTATAGCAAATCTAATAGAAATCTACTGTGTGTACTCTAAAAAAGCACACACAGTAGCGTGTATCCAGAAATTAAATTCTTATTTTTTCATAATCCATACCAGACAGCACTTTACAGATCTCTTTTACTTCTGGCGGTGCCTGTTCTTTGTTACCTCCTGCATTAAGCCGGTCCATCTCATTCCTCAGAACTTTGTGTGTTTCAGGATTTAATTTAAATTTGAGTGAGGCCAGGATTCCTGCAGTCAGGAAAAGAATGGGAATTAATGAAAATAAAAGATGAATAGACTCCTGGGTACTGTCGGTTTGTGGAGTGGCAAATGTTTTTAATGATGCGCCTGTTCCTTTATATTTTATGGTATCAAAAGCAATACGTGTTTGTCGCAATACAGCAGTATCAGCCTTTTCGTTAAGTTTATATAATGAATCATCCTTTGTATATGCATCAGAAACTGCAGATTCGTATTGCGGAGCTTTAAGTGCTACTTGTGGTTTTATATTGTTTTCAAAATCCTCAATCGTAAACGATTTTGGGAGAGGACCAAGATAACCAATGATTGAAAGTATGAGCCCAAGGAGTGGCAAAACAGCGGCGCCTTGAATGAGTTTTCTGATAAGTGTCATAGCTCCCGCATAGGTGCCTGCACGTTTTTCACCAGTCATAAGCTCATCAACATCAGCTACAAATGGCAGAAGCTGGAATGGTACTAACACAGCAGCAGATTGTCCCATACCAATTATTATACAATTAATAATCAGTACAATGGTTGGAGTGGAAGGTCCATGGAGGTACATTGCAGCCAGTCCAATAGCCATTATTAAAAGACCAATACGGAATGCAGTCGCATGACCTTTTTTGTTAGCGATAGCAATATAGAGTGGAAGGCATGCTATCTGTGTGATGAGGATTGATCCCATGCCGATTGTGAGAAATCCTGGCTTGTGCAGGTAATCAGCAAGATAAAATTTTATCCATCCCATGAGCACATCCATCGTTGCATATGCAAAAATATACATAGCAATATGGATACGGAATGATTTATTTTTGAATATGCTGGCAAAGTTTGTTACAAAATTGGTTTTCTTTTGACTACCAGGGTCTTCCTGTTTATCCCATGTTCCAAAATAAACAAATATCCAGGGGAGCATGAAAAAAACACCAAAAATGATTCCCATAACGAGGTGCCCTGTTTTTGGATCCTGGAAACGGTTTATAATCATCTCTGGTACTGTTCCACACAATAATGCTGCCAGCATAGAGAAAAACATTCTAAATCCAGTAAGTTTATTTCTATCCTTAAATTGTTCTGCCATTTCTGCAGAAAGAGCTCCATAAGGAACTAGCACCATTGTTGAAACAGTGTAGAAGAAAATATATGCCAGAAAGTAATAGATAAAGAGGCCGAAATCAGTAGAAAATTTTACGGGCAGCCAGATAAGCACCATAGAAACGAAAATGGGGATGATTCCAATGAGAAACCATACACGACGCTTGCCCAGTTTACTTCTGGTTCTATCAGAGATATAGCCCATAAGCGGATCGGATACCGCATCCCATATCTTACCAAGTCCAGGGATGAGTCCTGCAAGTATAGGGTTTAATCCAATTACAGCTACAAGATAGTACATTGTAAAAGTACTAATCAGCAGGAATGCGCCACCCCCATATAAATCACCAAGGCCATAGGCAACACAATTCCTTGTTTTTAAGACTTTTCCTTCCATTGATTTCCTCCATATCAGTAACGTAACATTACTGTAATGCAAATACGAGATTTGTATGAGTAATTATTTTCACTCGATAAGTAATTATGAGCGAGAAAGTGAAAAATTGCAAGAAAAATTTTGCAAGAAAAATTTTATAGAAAAAATTATGTATTCAGGATTCTATCAACCATTGCATCGATATCCGATTGATCTATATCTTCCCGCCGTTCAAATGCCAGTTCCAGGTTTGCTGCACGAAGTTTGCGCAAGAGACCATAAATGATTACGAGTAGCATTTTATTGGTAGCAACTGGATTCTGCTTAAAAAAGGCTGAGAGATCATTTCTGTGAATTCTAAAAACAGTGCATGGTCCCATTGCGGTAATGGTAGCAGTTCGAGGCACATTGAGGAAAATACCTGCTTCACCAAATATATCCCCGGGTCCCAGCGAATTCATATAAGTTTCCTTTTTATTTTTTTCGGAAACTGAAACACTGACTGTGCCTTCCAGAATACCGAAAAACCATGGTTCAAGTTCACCTTCTTTTGCAAGAATTTCATCAGTTTCATAGGTTATTATAGAACCTGCTTTAAGAATGATACTGAGTTCCTGTTTGTTGAGGTACTTGAATGTTAAAATGTGACCAACCAGATCTTCCCATTGAGTTTTGTTTTCTATTATATGCATAGTACCAGTATACGCCACTATTATTGAGAAATCAAAAAATTTTTTATTATTGTATAAGATTCGGTATTTATGTATGATGATGCAGCGGAGGTCATTGTGCACATAGAAAAAAATCAGATACGACGTGCCTTGCTAGGATTTACTATTATTATTGTTAATTATGCAGCAGATAGAATATCAAAACAGTGGGCTATTCTTACCTTAAAAGGAAAGGGAATTGTCAATGTAATTGGAGATTTTTTTATACTAATCTATGCTGAAAACACAGGTGCTTTTTTAAGTGCTGGTGCTGGTTGGCCTTCTATCATAAAATATATACTGCTACTCATTATTCCATTACTACTGTGTTGTTATGGTATATACTATATTTTCATCAAAGAAAAACGGTATTCGCACATTGTATCTCTTGCATGTATTATTGGTGGTGGACTTGGTAATTTAATCGATAGGCTGGTTAATAATTTTATTGTTGTTGATTTCCTCAATTTCGGTATCGGTAAACTCCGAACTGGAATTCTAAATGTAGCCGATCTTTCTGTTACCTTTGGTGCACTTGCATTTATAATTATTGAAATGGGAAGAAAACGAAAAGAACAAAATCTTTTAGAGGGATATAAAGAACTGGATATAGATACAAATACACAGGATAAGTAATAAAATGGTATAATGCATAAGTATGCGTACAAAATATGGCGTGCTCGTATCAGTGATATGTTGGTTGCTATTCTCGTGTTCTTATTCAGTACAGGTTGCCGTTGAGCCTAAAATGGCAACCATTACCGTAGACGGATTACCTGTCGAAAATGGTGCAATGGTTAGAACTCGTGAAAAAGTAGTACTGGTTAGAGCTGAAGCTGAAGGGTACCAACCATTCGAAGAGCAGTTTGTTAATAAAGCATTTGGGAAAAACCAGTATGTAATTACATTACACAAGAAAACATTTTCTGTGCATATAGAAACCGTTGTGGGGAGCTCTGCTGTGTATGAGCAGAATAGATTACTGGGACAGACTCCCTGTGATGTTGTACTCGAATACGGGATGCATGTACTAACTCTCTCTCGTACAGACTACGCTGATGAAACCTGTAGAATCGATGTACGGGAGAATGGTTCGTATACTTTTCAGCACCATAAAGAAGGTACACCATTTCAAGCTATGGGGATTTTTTCATGCGGTGTTCAGCCTAAACAGGTAATTTTTAGTCCTGACGATGATTATATTCTTATCCCACTATTAGGTGAGCGTGGTTTCGATGTGTTTTCGCTATCAAAATTAAGGATGATAAAGCGAATCGAGCCACCCGATCCCAGCAAACAGACGGGATATCCTGAAGGATTGTTTCTTAAAGAACGAAATGTTTTCTGGGTAAGTCAAATGACAACAAGTAGTATTTATGAATATTCATGGCCAGCTCTTGAATACAAACGAACTATCCCGACAGGTGGAGTATGGTCAAAGTATATAACCTGGCATTCTGAAAAAAAAATAGCAGCAATTTCAAATTGGTTAAGCAATACAGTATCAATAATTAATCCGGAGAGCGGCGATATTATAAAAAAATTACCTACAGCAGCTGTTCCGCGGGGACTTGCATTTACAAAAGATGGGAAGTATTTAGTAGTTACCGCTTTTGAAGGAGGAAGAATTTCTCTTTTTGATACCGATACCTGGAAAGAAATAAAATACATACAAAAAGCAGGATCGAATATGCGCCATGCCGTACTCAGTCCTAATGATCGTTTCCTATATGTCAGTGATATGGGAAACAATATGGTATATGAAATTGCCATGGATACATTTACAATTACTGAATGGTATGAAGTTGATCATAATCCCAATACCATTGATATTAGTCCAGATGGAAAGCTGCTTATCGTTTCATGCAGGGGACCAAATAATCCTGTTTCATATCTAATACGGAGTCCGCGAAGTGGGTATATTGTTGTAATCGATGTTGAACAAAAACGCGTTGTTGCAATGTTTTCAGGAGGAAATCAGCCAACCGGACTTGATATTAGCAATAATGGAAAGTATCTCTGTTTCTCAAATTTTTTAGACAATACCATTGAGCTTTTTTATCTTGGAGATTACAATGCAAACTACTCAAAGTAATAAAGGAAAATCCATAAAGAATCGGAATTTTTAGTTTAATTGTCATACCATTGCAATGAACATGGAGAGTAAAAATGGATAAACAGAAGCGTATACAGGAACTTGAAAATCTTGTTAAGTATCATCAAAATGCTTATTACAATGGAATGCCAGAAATAACCGATGCCGAGTTTGATGCTCTCTGGGATGAACTTAAGACACTCGATCCTGGTAATAAAATATTTTCAGAAGTTGGTAAAGATAGTGCAGATGGCTTTTTGAAACGGGAACACATTATGCCTATGGGAAGTCAGGATAAAGCTGCAGATCCCGAGGAGTTTCTGGCATGGGCACAAAAACAGCAATTTCGTGAGTTTGTTGTTGAATATAAACTAGATGGTGCAAGTTTGGAACTGCAATACCGAGATGGAGTTCTGCAATACGCAGTTACCCGCGGTGATGGAACCATTGGCGATGACATAACAGAGAATGTCCGCAAAATGCAGGGTGTTGTATTACGACTTAAAAATTCATGGAGCGGTGCGGTTAGAGGTGAAGTGATAATGTTAAAAAGTATTCACTCTCAATTCTTTTCCGATAAAGCTAACTGTCGTAATGCTGCAAATGGAGTAATGAAACGCAAAGACGGAAAAGGATCTGAGCATCTTTCTGTGCTTTGCTATGATGCAGTACCAGAAGGTGTATTTAATAAAGGAAAAGCAGTACAGCAGCCTGAATCACCATTTAATGATGAAATTTCAAAACTTGAGTGGCTTAAAGAACAGGGGTTTTCCGTAGTTCCTGCTGTAGTCTGCAATGGTGCATATGAAGTTATCGATTACCGCGCTAAAGTTGTAGCAGAACGAGAGCTCATCCCGTATGATATTGACGGACTTGTTGTAAAAGGCCGTGTTGTAGATATCAATGATATGGCGCAACCACGACCGGAAAAACAAATTGCTTTTAAGTTTCCACTTGAAGAAGCTGTAAGCACGCTTCGCAGTATTGAGTGGAGCGAATCTGGAATACTGTATACCCCAATAGCGCTTATCGATCCAGTGCAATTAGCAGGTACGGTAGTAAAAAGAGCCAATCTTGTAAATACAAATGCTATCAATGGCATGGGATTAAAAATTGGATCGCGTGTAATTGTAGTAAAGCGTGGTGAAATTATTCCTAAAATAGAAGGAAAAATTGATGATGAGCCAGGTGCTGTATCAATTACAATTCCAGAATTTTGTGGCCAGTGCAACACCAGGCTAATTGATGAAGGAACGCGGTTATATTGCCCTAACTCAAGCTGCCCGGGGAAATTGTATCATCGGTTAGAAAAGTGGATTCAGACAATGGGAATAATGGACATCGGTCCGACAGTATTAAAACGACTATTCGAAACCGGCAAAGTACGTACGATAGCAGATTTATACAAACTTACTATTGCTGATTTAATTGAAATAGAACGAATGGGAGAAATACTTGCAAAGAAAATAATTGCAAATATTAATGTAAAGAAAAGTATAAAAATTTCTGTATTATTAGCTGGTCTTGATATTGATGGAATAGGGCCACTCATGGCAGAAAAGTTAATTAGTGCTGGATTCACAACACTCGAGAAATTAAAGCAAGCAACAAGTATGGATTTTGTCCGGATTCCAGGTTTTGGAACGATTCTTGCAGAAAACCTGGTGCAGGGACTAAAAGAACTTGAATCGACCCTAAATGAATTGCTGTTATACATCAGTATTGAGCAAACAAATCAAGGATCTTTACAGGGACTATCATTTTGTTTTACTGGCGAATTAAAAACAATGAAACGGGCCGAAGCAGAATCTCTTGTAAGACAGTATGGTGGGACTGTTAAATCTAGTGTAACAAAAGATTTATCATACCTTGTGACAAATGATCCCAATTCAGGTTCTTCAAAAAATATGCAGGCTAAAAAATTAGGAATTCCGGTAATTAGCGAAGATAATTTTCTTTTAATGATAAAAAGTAGCTGATTGTGCTAATAGTGGTAGAGTTATGATACTCTTCATTAAAGTAATTCCCAATGCACCCAAAAATGAGTATGTTGGGATACGTGGTGATGAACATGTTTTTAAAATACAGGCTCAACCAGAAAAAGGTAAAGCCAATGCTGTTCTTATTGATTTTCTTTCAGAATTATTAAACATTTCAAAGAGTAATATTAGTATAATTTCTGGTCAGACATCTCAGCATAAAAAATTAAAACTAGATGGTGTTGCAGAAAGCACAGTTCTAGAAATATTAAATAGGTAAAAGAATGTTAAATACATACGACACTGCAAAGTTATAAAATGTTATGCTGATAGTAACATACCGTATGTTGCAGCTAGTAAGCTAAAAAATATTGCTAATTTAGTTGAACTACGTTTACTTTTTCAAACAGCTTTTTAAGTCTCAACAAACCGGAATCAACAGTAGGTTTGGGTATTTCCAGGATTGAAGCCACTTCTGCATTCGATAAATCCAATTTGCACTTTCGTATACGCTCTACTGATCGGTAATAGCTCTGCTGTAGCTTCTCTAGTTTTTGGAGTAAAACTGATTTAAAAGCACTATCCTG
>JAKPPT010000082.1 GCA_029547205.1 Spirochaetota bacterium | reverse complement strand
TATTGACTGTATTTGTATACTATGATATAAACGTATAAAATAACATGGAATTTGTAGTATGAAAATAGAACAACGTATCAACTATGGGTATATTATTTATGATATCACAGGTGATATCACTGATGAAAACTTTGCTGAAATCGAAGATAATATAAAAAACACCCTGCCCGAAAATTTTAGTAATGTTATTCTTAATATAGAACGTGTACCCTATATTAATAGCTCTGCTCTGGGGTGGCTTGTAAAACTAATGAGAGAAGTTACCCTAAAAGGGTACCAGCTATTTTTGATGAATGTCAATCATGAAGTAATGGGTTTACTGAAGCTTACCAATACTCTACCATTTTTTACAATCATACCAAACGAACAGTTCCTTATAGATAAAGAAAAAAGAAAAGACCTTGATAAAATATTAGGTGATGTTGGTGATAATGACATATAAATCAGTACTGTTATGCTGAAAAGAAAGCATTTTTAGAAGTATAGATTAAGGGCTAAAATTCATTGTCATCACGGTAGCATTGCATCCATGGATGAAGAGCAATTTACTATTAACAATAGTGTTGCATATCACAGCAAGCTATGACGGAGGAAAGGTATTTATGGTTGCAAATCCAACTCTATCGATGAATGGTGATACTGTTTTCATGGTGCAAATAATTGACACAATTCATAGCTTTCGGTTGTAGCAACTGCAGGATTCACTTTTTCTACTATAGTGTAATCATGTCCTGCGCTTACTATAAAGGGTAGTGCTTCTTCTATAGTTGGTAATGGCAAATAGTCGTAGTACTTTTGACATTCCTTTGCTACCTGCTCAATAAACCTGTCCATCATGGAGTCTTCAAAGATAAATGTGCCATTTGCATCGTACAGTGGCAGGGTAAACGAAAGCATGCCTGGTATTGTATCGCTTATAAAAAATACATCTACTGCATTACCATGATTTGTTACATTGGCAATCTGTACAATGTGTATGGTGTCATCACTGAGTGATAGTTTTTGGGCAAGCTTTTGTTTCTGGTACAACGCAAATTCCTGGTTAATGTTGGCAATATATATTTTTACACCGGTTATTCGATTAATAGTAACTATCGCCCCGGCATGTTTGTGTATTGCAGGATATACCTTTGTTGCTGCTGTGCCAGTAGCAGAATAAAAACCAAATTTTTTTGTGGCGCTATACAGGTAACATCCAAACTGCTGCAGCAGCGGTGCTAAGCCATAGCGTATAAAACCGGTAGAGTGGGAAAACTGGGAGTGGGTTACACCGTGAAAAAGAATATCTGATTGCACCTCATTTTTTATCAGGGCAGGAGCCATGCAAAGAAAAATATCGGCAATGGGACAATACGGATGCAGGGCGATAGTTGCTGTAAAACTTTGCAGCTGATGCGGCTTGAGCGTTATGGTGGTATCCGCTATTGCGATGGTCACCGATAGCTGTTGCAATACATTAATAAGAGAGTGCACCATCCTGCCATAGTGAGGATGAGTAAAAACCTGCGGGGCAACGGCGATGGTACATTCTTTCAGTGTTACTAATGACAGAGCTAGTGCCTGCCGCACAGCCTGAAAGGATTGTGCCTGATACTGCAGCATTATATGCTTTTTTCCAGATAGGGTTTCAGCAGTTCGGGTATTGTTATATTGCCATCGCGTGTTTGATAGTTTTCCATAATGGCTGCCAGTGTGCGCCCTGCCGCAAGCCCTGAACCAT
>JAKPPT010000072.1 GCA_029547205.1 Spirochaetota bacterium | reverse complement strand
TTTTTACAAGCTCAGTTGCTGTATATGGCTTTGCACCACCGAATACAGGGGAGGATGGTGCAATAAATTATTTTAATGACTATGGCAGAACAAAATGGGAAGCGGAACAAGTTTATAAAACTTGGTATGAGGCGGATATAAATAATCGCAACCTTACGATTATTCGGCCAACCGTAGTCTTTGGTGAAAGAAACCGTGGAAATGTCTACAATTTACTCAAGCAGATTGCATCCGGCCTTTTCCCTATGGTTGGAAATGGAAAAAATATAAAATCTATGGCTTATGTCGAAAACGTTGCTGCGTTTATCGAATATATGCTTACTCACCATAAGGGTATGCAAATTTATAATTATATTGATAAACCAGATTTTACCATGAATGATTTGGTTTGTTTAGTAAAAGAAACGATGGGAGGGAAACCAACAACCGGGTTTCACTGGCCATACTGGTTAGGATATATCGGTGGCTTGTTTTTTGATGCTATAGCGTGGTTGTTGCATAAAAAGCTTCCCATTTCGAGTATAAGAGTTAAGAAATTCTGTGCTACAACTCAATTCAATACACGTATCTTTAAGGATACAGATTTTTCCCCTCCTGTAAGCCTTAAGCATGGTCTTATGAGGACTATTCAGTTTGAATTTGTAAATAAAAAAGACCCTAATGAAGTATTATTTTATTCAGAATAAGGAGCCCCCAATGAAAGCAATCATTCTTGCCGGCGGGTCCGGCACCCGACTGTATCCTATAACCCGTGCTGTTTCGAAGCAGATCCTCCCTGTCTATGACAAACCTATGATTTATTATCCCCTCTCGGTTTTGATGCTGGCAGGTATTCGGGAGGTGCTTATTATCTCGACACCACGGGACCTACCGGTGTTTAAGGAACTTTTGGGGACTGGTGATTGGCTTGGTATGCGCTTTGAGTACGCCATACAGGAACAACCCCGAGGGCTTGCCGACGCCTTTATCGTAGGGGAACGCTTTATCGGAAACGACCGGGTCGCCCTTGTGCTGGGGGACAACATTTTTTACGGTCAGCGCTTTACCGAAACCCTGCGCAAGGCCGTAACCAACACCACAGGGGCTACCATATTCTGCTATTGGGTCAAGGACCCAACTTCCTACGGCGTCGTAGAATTCGATCCCTCTGGCAAGGTGCTTTCCATCGAAGAAAAACCCGCTAAACCTAAATCCCACTATGCAGTTCCGGGCCTTTACTTTTACGATAACCAGGTGGTAGCAATCGCTAAAAATGTTAAACCTTCCGCCCGGGGAGAAATAGAAATTACCGCCGTTAATAACGAGTACCTTGCCCGGGGAGAACTCCGGGTAGAACTCTTAGGCCGTGGCATGGCTTGGCTCGATACGGGTACCTACGATGGCCTCTTAGAGGCCGGCAACTTTGTAGAGGCGATCCAGAAACGGCAGGGCCTGTATGTCGCCTGTATCGAAGAAATTGCCTATCGTAACGGCTGGATTAATCGGGCAGAGCTGCTGAGCCTGGCCGCTGCCATTAAAACCGATTATGGGGCCTATCTTAAATTCGTTGCGGAGGAAGAATAACCGTGCCCTTTGTCTTTACTCCCGGCCCCCTTGCGGGCCTTATCATTATTGAACCCCGTGTCTTTGCCGATGAGAGGGGTTTTTTTTTAGAATCCTATAAAGCAAGCGATTTTGCCGCCGCTGGAATTCCCGGCCCATTTGTGCAGGATAACCACTCCCGTTCCTGCAAGGGAACGCTCAGGGGGCTCCATTTTCAGCGTCCCCCCCATGCCCAGGGAAAACTTGTCCGGGTTACCTGTGGTTCTGTCTGGGATGTGGCCGTAGACCTGCGGAAAGGCTCCCCAAACTATGGCAAATGGTTTGGAATAGAACTTACTGAAGAAAACCATCTCATGTTCTGGATCCCCCCTGGCTTTGCCCATGGCTTTGTTGCCCTCTCGGATAATACAGAACTCCAATATAAATGCACCGCCGAATATCACGCCCCAAGCGACGGCGGCGTCCGCTGGGACGACCCGGATCTTGGCATCACATGGCCCGATCTTGGTACTCAGTACACCATTTCACCAAAGGATATGCAGTTACCCTATCTTAAGGACCTGCAAAAGGATGCACTATGATCTGGCTTGTTGGTAATAAGGGTATGCTCGGCACCGAGCTTGCCCGGCTTTTTGAATCCCTGGCTATTCCCTTTGTCGGTACGGATCGGGAACTTTCTATTCTGGACATGGCCGCTCTCCGTGCCTTTGCCCATGGCAAGGGCATTTCCTGGATTATTAACTGTGCCGCCTATACCGCCGTAGATAAAGCAGAGGACGAAGTAGAACTCTGCACTGCCTTAAATGTACAGGGCCCGGAAAACCTGGCCCGGCTTGCCCGGGAAATAGGTGCACGGCTCCTTCATATCTCTACCGACTATGTCTTTTCCGGAACTCCTATTTTGGATCAGGGCGTACCGCGCCCCTATCGGGAGGATGACCCTACCGGCCCCACCGGTGTATATGGGAAAACCAAGCGGGAAGGGGAGGAGCGGGTTCTTTCGCTCTCCCAGGATAACATTATCCTCCGCACCGCCTGGCTCTATGGCCAGCATGGCAATAATTTTGTGTTCACCATGCTCCGCCTTATGAAAGAACGGGAACGAATTGGGGTTGTTGCGGACCAGCGAGGCAGCCCCACCTGGGCCTATGACCTTTCACAGGCCATCCTTTCGCTCATCAACCTGAATACAGTAAAGCCCCTCTCGGGCATTTACCATTATACCAATGAAGGGGAAACCACCTGGTACGACTTTGCCCGGGAAATATTCAGGCTTGGCCGTGAACAGGGCCTGCTTGCCCGGGACTGCGAGATTAGCCCCCTTACCACCGACCAATACCCCACCAAAGCCCGGCGCCCCGCCTACTCGGTCCTCTCTAAAGAAAAAATTAAATCCCTCGGCGTAGCCATTCCCCACTGGCAGGATAGCCTGGCCCGCTTTATGTCCCAATTGGCCGGGGCCTAAGGACAAAAGCTATTTGACAATCCCTCCGTAATGTGTATATTTTAATAAAAATGGTGTATAATAAGAGGAGGGATATAATGCGTACGAATATTGTAATCAAAGATGATTTAATGCAGAAGGCGCAGAATCTTACTGGGCATAAAACAAAAAAAGCAACCATAGAGGAGGCTCTCAAGCTTCTTATAGAAATAAAGCAGCAAAGTAGTATCCGTTCGATGCGTGGGAAACTCCAATGGGAGGGTGATCTGGAAGCTATGAGGACCGACTCATGACTGTTGTGGATACATCGGTTTGGATTGACTATGTAAATGGTGTAAATACACCGCAGGTTCTTCTGCTAGATCAGTTATTAGAGCATGAACGTATCGTAATTGGTGATTTAATACTTGCTGAGTTTTTACAAGGTTTTAAACAGGATAAGGATGTTCAGAAAGCAAAAGAAATGATGGAATTGTTTGATTATTATGATTTTGTCGGCAGAGATATAGCTATACAGGCTACAAACAATTTTCGTTTATTGCGAAAGAAGGGCATTACTATACGAAAAACAATAGATGTGTTGATAGCCACATTTTGTATAGAACATGGCTTTTATTTATTACATAGTGATAAAGATTTTGATCCAATGGAAACAGTGTTAGGCTTAAAAGTAAGAAAATAAATATAGGAGAACCACATGCGCACATTTACAAATATTTTTATCACCGGCGGGGCCGGCTTTATCGGTTCCAATATGATCCGTTACCTTCTTTCTAAAGAGTCTGGCTTTTCGGGCCGGGTCATCAATGTGGATGCCCTGACCTATGCGGGGAACCCCGAAAGCCTTTCGGATATTGCTGAACGTTTTGGCGGCGGCCCCGCTCCCCGCTATGTCTTTGTAAAGGCCGATATCCGGGACCGCTCTGCCATGGAACGGGTCATTCGGGAATACCAGGTTGATGCAATTATCCACTTTGCTGCCGAAAGTCATGTGGACCGGTCCATTTTGGGCCCCGAAGCTTTTGTAACCACCAATGTCCTCGGCACCTATACCCTCCTGGACGTGGCCCGGCTGTACTGGCAGGAGCGCTATGGCTCCCTTTCGGCTGCCCCGGTGCTCTTTCATCATATCTCCACCGATGAGGTCTACGGGAGCCTTGGCGACTCGGGCTACTTTACCGAGAACACCCCCTACGATCCCCGTTCCCCCTATTCGGCCAGCAAGGCCGGGAGCGATCACCTGGTGATGGCCTATCACCACACCTATGGTCTTCCCATAACCCTCACTAACTGTTCCAATAATTACGGCCCCTATCAATTCCCCGAAAAACTTATCCCCCTTATGATATTAAACATGCAGGAAGCAAAGCCCCTCCCGGTCTATGGGGACGGGAAAAATATCCGGGACTGGCTCTATGTAGAAGACCATAACAGCGCCGTGTGGACCGTGATGCAAAAGGGCCGGATTGGCGAAAAATACAATATCGGCGGTGAAAACGAATGGGAAAACATAACCCTGCTTCACCGGCTCATCGATATTGTAGCTGAAGAAACTGGTAAGGATCCGGAACAGCTCCAGAGCCTCATCACCTTTGTAAAGGACCGGCCCGGACACGACCGCCGCTATGCCATCGACTGCACAAAACTGAAAACAGAACTGGGCTGGAAACAGTCTGTGAGCTTCGAAGAGGGGCTCCGCAAAACCGTCCGCTGGTACCTCACCAACAGCGCCTGGGTCCAGCACGTCCGCTCCGGCGAATACCGCACCTGGCTCGAAAAAAATTATAATCAGCGATAGCCTTATTTAAGGGAGTATACGTATGTCACTATTACCAATCGTCAATGTAGTACTGTGCGGTGGATCAGGAACACGTTTGTGGCCTGTCAGCAGAACCAAATTCCCTAAACAGTTTGTTCCTCTGCTTAATAAAAAATCATTGTTCCAATTAACACTAGAAAGAAACAGTAAGCTCTGTGAACGGTTTTGCATTGTCTCAAATACAGAACAATATTTTTTAGCTATGGATCAATTGGGAATACTTGCATCAGAAACTCCAATAGATTTTATTTTAGAGCCAGTAGGTAAAAATACCGCACCAGCTATAGCTTTTGCGTGCTTTTGCTTAGAGCCAGATTCAATTGTATTGGTAACACCAAGTGACCATGTGATTCTCAATGAAGAGGCATATCAAAATGTTGTGCAAAGTGCATATAAACTAGCTCAAGATAACTTTTTAGTAACATTTGGAATTGAGCCACAATATCCTGAAACAGGTTATGGGTATATTCAGGCAAAAAAAGGTGAAAATGAAAATACACTTGTTATGGATGTTGCAATGTTTCATGAAAAACCGGCTCCTGAAAAAGCTCAAGAGTATTTAGCAATAAATAAAAAAAATGGGGCAACACGGTTTATGTGGAACTCTGGTATGTTTATGTTTAAGGCAAAAACATATTTAGATGAGTTAAAAAAATATGCTCCAGAAATTTATGAAAAGTCAAAACAGGCTATTGATACAAAAATTTCTAATAAAACAATAACACGGATAGAAAAAAATGCCATGGAAGCTATACCTGGAAACAGTATTGACTATGCAGTTATGGAAAAATCAAAAATTGTTAAGGTTGTTAATAGCGATATATCATGGAGTGACCTGGGAAGTTTTGATAGTTTGTATGACATATTGGAAAAAGACAATCAGGGAAATACTATAGCAAGTGAATATATTAACATCGATTCAAAGAACAATTTAATATTAGGGAATAACCGTTTAATATCAACTATAGATATTGATAATCTTTTTATAGTTGATACAGCAGATGCGCTCCTCATTGGGAAACGTGGTGAATCGCAAAAAGTTAAACATGTTGTTGAGAAATTAAACAATGAAAAGCTCCCTGTAAAAGATATCCATCAAACGGTATATAGACCATGGGGATCGTATACGGTTTTTGAAAGTGAACCAGGGTATAAGATAAAAAAAATAATTGTAAAGCCCGGTGAACGCTTATCGTTACAAAAACATTACCACCGTAATGAACATTGGGTTGTCGTAAGTGGAACAGCAACAGTAACAATAGGTGATGAAGTACGATATATTCGACCTAACGAATCAACATATATTAAGATGGGAGAAGTCCATAGACTTGCTAATGAAGGAAAAATACCGGTTGTGCTTATCGAAGTTCAGGTTGGGGAATATACAGAAGAAGATGATATTGTTCGTATTGATGATGACTATAAACGGGAGTCACTATGAGTAAAAGTATAGCGGAAAAACTCGCATCATGTTTTAAAGCATACGATATTCGAGGCTTTTATCCGGAGGATATTGATGAAACACTGGCGTACGCAATTGGGCTTGCATATGCAAATGAATTTAACCCAAAAACAGTAGTTGTTGGTTACGACGCACGATTTGAAAGCTCAAAAATTCATGCTTCATTAATTGATGGTTTACAGGATGGTGGAGCTCATGTTATCAATATAGGGCTCTGTGGAACAGAGGAAGTATATTTTTCTACTTTCTATTATCAGTACGATGGCGGCATTATGGTTACAGCAAGCCATAATCCCATTGGTCATACTGGCTTTAAAATGGTACGTGCACATTCTGTTCCAGTAAACAATGAAAATGGATTAGAGGCTATAAAAAAGAAGATACTGGAAAATTCTCTTCACAAAACAAAACGTGGTACTGTTCAGGAAAAAAATGTAAAAGATGATTACGTTGCATATCTTTTGAGGTATGTTGATGTTGAGAAAATTAGACCATTGCGAATTTTATTTAATTGCGGAAATGGTAGTGCAGGACCTTTGTTAAAAAAACTGGTGGCGCAATTGCCAATAGATCCGGTTTTTGTACTCGAAAATCCTGATGGCAATTTCCCGTTTGGTATTCCCAATCCTTTGCTTCCTGAAAATAGATCGTTTACGGTACAGGCAATACAACAACAAACTATTGATTTTGCAGTAGCCTGGGACGGAGATTTCGATCGATGTTTTTTTTATGATGAAAGAGGAGCATTTATCGAAGGGTATTATCTCGTTGGACTTCTGGCATCGGTACTATTACAAAAATTCCCGGGTGCAAAAATTATTCACGATCCAAGACTTATGTGGAATACCATAGAACTGGTAAAACAGCATGGAGGTATTCCCGTTCTTTCTAAAACAGGGCATGCATTTATAAAAGAAAAAATGCGCCAGGAAGATGCTGTGTATGGTGGTGAGATGTCAGCACACCATTATTTTAAAGATTTTGCCTATTGTGATTCCGGAATGATACCCTGGCTCTTAATACTGCAGCTTGTTTCGGTTTCAGGAAAATCGCTGTCACAACTCATAGCAGAGCGAGTAGCACTCTTTCCTTGCAGCGGAGAGATAAACTATACGGTACAGAATGCTGATAAAATTATTAACACAATAAAAGAACAGTATAAGGATATAGCAATTTCTTTTAATGAAATCGATGGAATCAGTATGGAGTTTTCTGATTGGAGATTTAATATTCGAAAGTCCAATACCGAGCCACTTTTACGGTTAAATCTTGAAACGCGCTCAAATCCTCGCCTTGTAAAAGAAAAAGTATCAGAATTAGAAAAAATTATTAATGGTATAGGATAATTTGAATTTTCGAACCTGATATCAGAATTTTCATGGATAAGTTACGCGCAACATCGTACAACGGCGTCCCGAGCTTTTCCCGAGACTTAAAATATCCCATAGTTTGACAGGTTATTGTAGTCTTTGTATAGCAGGCGCTATTAGACCCGTCTGAATTGATTTTCTATCCTAAAAAATACCTCTTATGGTAGACATAACGCAACTAAATTGCTATTCTTTAATACATATAGCAATACTGGTAACTCATACAATATAAAATGGAGTGTATATATTTATGGAAAACAACGTTGAACACACTGAAGATGAAATTTCTTTGCTTGATATTGTGGTTGTACTGCTAAAGCATTGGAAAATTTTACTCATTGTGCCATTGGTGGTTGCAATTGTTGTGATGGGGTACTTCTGGTATAGCAATAATCAACTAATCAATACTAGCAGCGCTCACACTACCATTGAATCATATATTACAATAAACTTTGACCCTCTTATTGGTCCAATAAATAGTATAGTAAACATCCAAAATTTAATCGCAAATGTCTATGCAAAAGATATAAATCTATTAGTATCAGCTCTTAAAAATTGCAATGTTCAGAAGATAGGTACTATCACGGTACCGGAAACAATAGAAGAAATGCGTTTTGTTGTACAGCGTTTGTTCTTAGATGGTAAGGATTTATCAGATACTAATTTGGCTGATGATAAAAAACCATACACTGTGAGTGTATCAAATGACGTTATAACAATAAAAACTCGATATTTAACAGAAGAGCAGAGCAAGCAGTTTTTAACATATTTAGTAGAGTATTTTAATGACCAGGTTTTAGAGAAATTATCACCCATCGCACAAAAAGAAATAGAAGAGTATACAAAATTACAAGAAAGTGCGCGTGGAACGTCTTCACCTATTATTCAAAACAACTTACTTTCAAAATATCCTGTATATACTTCGGCTCTATACTTCATGGAACATAAAGAAAATGTACTGAGAGCAAGCGATATTGCTTTTATTACTAGACCCATTGCAAAAAAATCTGCAGGCAAAATGGGAGTTATTGCATATTTTGCTGCATTGTTTTTTGTAATCTTTTTGGCATTTGTATTAGAGGCTATAGAAAATGTTAAAAAGGATTCCGAATCTATGGAAAAAATTAGAGCAGCGCTTCATAAAAACAAACGTCAGTAAGAAAAGGTGCTTAGTGTAACTATAGTTTCACCCCTTTAGCACCACAATGGTTTTTCCTGAGCCACCTTCTTCAGGTCGGGCAAAGTAGTAATCAGCCACTAATGGCTGTGTCTTAAGGAGTTCGTGTATACCTTTTTGCAGGATTCCTTCACCGGTGCCATGAATAATCGAAAAGCTTGAGATGTGAGCAAGCAGAGCTCTCTGTATCTGTTGTTCGACTGCGGTAATAGCATCAGCGAGGCGGTATCCGCGGAGATCAAGCTCGAGGAGCGATTGTGCATTTCCAGGGATAGTGGCTTCAACGCTCGTGATCGGTTTCATGGTTTGTTTTTTTATGGGGATAAGGTCTTCTTCTGGTACAGTGAGTTTGAGTGAATCAACCGCTACAATCCATGATGCATGTTTGGTTTTGCGCACTAAAACGCCTTCCCTGCGTGATGAGCGCAATCTTACTGCAATACCTGGCTCAAGGGGCTGATCAATTTCCTGTATAGATTCTTCATTGTTATAAAATTTTTCTGCTTCCAGTTCCTGTTCTACGGTATTTGTTTTTTCTTCAAGATTATGTAAAAATTGTTTAACCGCTACTGTCTTCTCTTTTGTTAGAGTTCCCTCCTGAATCGCTCGCACAAGATTTTCCAGCGTTTTTCTACTCTCGTCGAGAAATCGTTTCAATTCAGTTCCTTCCCTGTTTTTCAATTCATACACTCGTTGTTTTAGTTTTAAGGACTCAAGATCGAGCTTGCGCTCTTTTTCAACAAGCTCCTGCCTGGTTTTTTCGAGCATATACTGCTGTGTTTCCAGTTCCTGATACTTGCTGTGAAGCTCTCTCAGCAAGCTGGAAACATCAGCAGTGTGTTTAGAGGTATAGGATTGTGCCTTTTCAATTATTGCACGGGGCATGCCATATCGACTTGCAATCGTGAGTGCATGGCTTTCGCCAGGAAAACCGATAATGAGTTTGTATGTTGGACTTAATGTTTCTTTATCAAATTCAACCGATGCATTGATGGTTTCTTCATGATCATACGCATACTGTTTGAGTATGCTCAAATGGCTTGTTACAAACACAGTGCATGATCGTTCTCGAAAATAGTCGAGGAGTGCCATTGCAAGCGCTCCACCTTCTTCGGGGTCTGTCCCTGAGCCAAGCTCATCAAGGAGGATGAGGCTGTTCTCCGATGCGTGCGCTGTAATTTCTGCGATGGTTTTAATATGAGCAGAGAAGGTTGAGAGTGATGCATCAATTGATTGTTCATCGCCTAAATCAACGAGCACCGATTCAAAAATTGGAAGCTTGCTTCCTTCGCTGACGGGAAGTGCAAGCCCAAATTGGTTCATAAGTGCAAAAAGTCCGATGGTTTTGAGTGTAACTGTCTTTCCACCTGTATTGGGTCCAGTTATGATAAGTTCACGCTTGTTTTCAGGCAGAGCGATCGTAACGGGAACTGCTTTTGCACCCAGAAGTGGATGCCGTGCGTTATAGAGTTCAATAGTATTTTCTGAATATTCAATAAAAACACCTTTGTTTACAAACGAGTAGTGCGCCTTGGCATGCCAGACATCATACTGTGCAAGTATTGCCTGTGCAGCAATAATTGCGTCATAGTGCGCTCGTATTGCTGCTGTAGCTTCTTTGAGAATTGCAAACAGTGCCCGCTCATACTCTGCTTCTGCTTCTACAAGTTCATTATTTTTTTGTACGAGAATTTCAGGCTCAATAAAAGTTGTTTGCCCTGTATCAGAAATTTCGTGGACGATACCCGGAATCTTATTTTTATAGGTACTTTTTACAGCGAGTACTGTTCGGCCATCCCTCATAGTAGGAAGATCGTTCTGTAAAATTCCTTTAAGGTCAGGATCTGCACAGATCGATGCTGTTATCCTGTCAATTTCGTTCAGTAATCGTTGTATTTTTATGCGGAATAGTTTTAACTCGGGAAGATCCCGAATCGTGCCATCATCATTGCAAATATGAAAAACAGTATGCGTAACAGAAGCTAAATCGGGTGAGCGCTCATTGCATGCTGTTATATTTTTATTTTCTATCTCAGAGAAAAAAGTAAGAAACCATTGAAAGCTGCGAGCCCAGAGTCCAAGTGCGAGGAGTTCATCGGTTTCGAGAACAGTGCCTTCTTTGGAAAGCTTAGGCAGCACCAGGCTAATATCAGGGCATTCGGTTGGCGGGAGATATTTATTTGCATGAAACTGGTTAACAATTGCGCGTATGCATGCCTGCTCATCCAGTACTGCTTCGTGAGTATTGTAGGGAACGCTTGTATTCAGGAGCACGGTGCCTTCATGGCTTCTTATATAACTGAGAACATGGTTTCGTATTCTAAAAAAATCAAGTAGTTCCAGACTGTGGTGATGCATCATGGGTTATCCTGTTGTGAAAATAATATTACTCATCGTCTTCGTAGTTACTATAGTGTTGCGGCTTTCCTGTTTTCTTTGCATATTCTTTTGATGCGGTAAGCTCATACCAGATGCTTGTGTAGCTCTGGTATCGATCGGGATGAATACTGCCAGATGCAAGTGCGTCGCGTACTGCGCAGCCGTTTTCATGGAGATGGGTACAGCGTGCTCCGAGCTTGCAGGCACCATAGAGTTTGTGCATTTCTGGAAAGTACCAGGAGAGTTCAAGCGGATTAATGTAACGGAGGGCTAATCGGCGAATACCAGGTGTGTCAATAATAGCTGTTGTACTATCCGCTAGCTGGGCACACACAGCCGCAACAGTCGTATGGCGGCCCCGCTCATACTTTTCGCAGATATCTCCTATCTCAAAATCCAGTCCCGGCTCTAGTGCATTGATGAGTGACGATTTCCCGACCCCCGACTGGCCAATACATGCAGCAGTTTTTCCCTGAATGTAGCGTCTGAGCCTTTCGATGCTGTCCTCGTTATAAATACTTGTCTGCATCGTAGCAAACCCCAGTGACTCATAGTGCGTGAGCCGCTCAAGGATTTCGGGAGCTACAGGAAGATCGCACTTGTTTAAAATGATAAGGAGCGGGAGTTCGTTCATCTCTGCGAGCACGGAAACTCTATCGATAAATCGAGGCCGCCATGGCGGCATGCCGGTGCTGCTCACGCAGATGACTACATCGATATTGGCTGCTATAGCCTGTTTAGCTTTTCCCTTTTCGTTATAGCGCCAGAAGAGCGAGCGGCGCGGTAGCAGCTTTGTTATGAGTCCTGTTTCGCTATCCACGGGCACAAGTTCGACGATATCTCCCGGAGCAAGCGTGTTGTAAGCCTGTTCATCGGTTTTAAGTTTTTTTCCTTTGAAGGTGCAGCTCACAATGCCCTGTTCGGTTTTGACAAGAAATCGGTTGTTAGCTCCGATGAGTACAGTGCCGGTCATGAAAGAACACCTTTATAGATAAATCCGTACATACTCGCAAACTGGCGGTATCGGTCTTCTACAGGTTCTGCGCCCGTAACCCAGAATGTGTGCTTATTAGTGGAAACTTCGATTGACGCTGCGCGTAGTTCATCAGCCTGTGACGTATTCGTAGCGCTCGAAGAGCTCAAAACATGCGGTGCTTCGCTATGCAAATTGTAGGTTTCGAGAATATGCATAAGTCTCTTTGTGATGCCATTTTGAGAATCGATAATGGTGATGTCTGGTTTCCCAGCACTGATAAATTCTTTATACATGTGCAGAAAATGCGTGCAGCCAAGCACGAGCATGTCGGCATCAAAGCTCCGAACTTGTTTGAAATACGGTTCAAGCATGAGCATCTTTTCCTCATTGCTCGCTGTGAGGAGTGAGGTTTCAATCCATGACACGAGCGGGCTTGCTCCAAGCTTGAGCAGTGCACAACCACCAGCATGCTGTGCAACGAGCGTATCGAGATAGGGTTCATTGACAGCACGGTTTGTTGCAATTACAGCGATTCGTCCTTTACGTGTTTGTTCTGCAGCAGGTTTAATTGCTGGCACGGTACCGATGATGGGTATAGCAGGATAGCGCTCCCGTACCGCATGAATTGCAATTTCGGTTGCTGTATTGCATGCTATCACAATTACTTTGGGTTTAAACTTTTCGATTGCTCGATCGAGCGCACTAAACACAGCATGTTTCACAGCATCGGGGCTTTTAGTTCCATACGGGAATCCGGCACGATCGGCAAGGTACACAATCGTTTCTTGCGGCAGAGCGTTCATTGCATGTACCGCGTAAGGAATGCCTCCAATACCAGAATCAAAATAGAGAATAGGTGCTCTTTTTTGAGTAGGTGTCTCTTTTACCATTTTCTTCCGCGGATAGTGTTATTATGAAAACAAATCATTAAACTTCTTTTTTGCATCATCGGTACTGGGTTTTACCGTTGTAGTTCCCGGCTTAAAGTATTCACAAAAATTCATGCCTTCTTTATCCTGAACGAAATCAGCCTGAGGCTCAGCGCAATCATGATATGCACCTGGCTTAAAGAACATGCAGTTTTTGCAGCAGTGTAAGGGTCGTCTGCATGAGGAGCATTCATCTCTAAACCCAATATGTTCAGGCAGTGCATTTGAACAAAAATAACACATAGTGGCTATAGTAATCCGAAACCTGAAATAAATCAATAAAGTGATTCTAGTGTCACGAATTTTGTGCACAAATGTATCACAACAATTTTGGGTAAGGATATTTCTCAACAATACACTATATACTACTATTTTTATGCATTGTATACTTGATGAGTGATATACATACTGTATCCTCACGGTAAGGGACTAAATATGAGAACCGTTGTGACGGTTATCCTTTTGAAGTAAAAGTGATAGGGAAAAACATACAAGGATGCGTATTATGTGACCAAAACAAGAGTCTGGATTGAAAAATTAGGAATGTTGAATATATTGAAAAATTCAAATCAGAAATTATTGACGAATTCATTGATAAAATAAAAGTTATAATTGAATACTAAAACATATAGCAATTAATTTAGAGCCAATTCACCTTTAGTCACGAAAATACGTTGATTTTGTATGCAAATTGAAGTAAATTTGCATACAGGAGGAACGTATGCCTTTACTTCAAGTGAGAGATATGCCAGAAGACTTATATAAGACTTTAGCAGATATTGCAGAGCAGGAAAATCGTAGCATCGCACAAGAAACCATAGTTTTGCTAAAGAGAGCCTTAAACTACAAAGAAAGCAGACAATCTCGCAGGAAACGAATTCTCGCTGAGATTCACAGCAATCCTATAAAAGATGTACAAGCATTTCCCGATCCAGCAGCTCTCATTCGTGAGGATCGTGAAAGATGATGGTAGTTCTCGATGCTAGTGCAGGAATTGAAATAGGGTTAGGAAGAGATGATTTACAGAAATATGAAGATTTATTAGAGCAAGCGTCAAGAGTTATTACATCAGATTTATATAAAGCAGAAGTAGCCAATGTTTTATGGAAGTATGTAAGAGCAAAGCTTTTAACTAAAGATGTTGCACTCCAAAGGCTGCAGTACTGCCTTAATCTTATTGATGAATACATTGATATTACTGAGAATAATCAGGAATCTTTCATCGAGAGTATTCGAATAGATTATTCTGTCTATGATGTTCTCTATCTGACAATTGCCAGGCGGAATGGTGCGATTCTAATAACACAGGATAAAATACTGAAAGACATTGCGAAAGAACTAGGAATAGAAACAATATAATTGTAAAGTGCCAGCAATCGTTTTAACCTGACAATGCCTCTTGTTAAAATTGATACGTAATCGCAACGCTCCTGGTTCGAATCACGCCAGTCTCGCATCGCTGATTAACTGTATATCTGATGGACGTCTTCAGTGCTGATTCTTTATACTTGACGTTTTGCTTTAAATATAGTATACATTAACCAGACATTAAGATTCTTTAATAGGTAAGAAGAGTCGTGAGGAGCGACTCTTCTTTTTTTAAGGACTATTGTGGGGAGATACCATGCAGCAGGGCTTTGAACCGTTGCACAAAACGTTACAGGCCTCAATAGAAACAGCTGGTTTTATACTGGTTGAGGCAAAATTTCTTCAAAAGAAATCATCGGTTCGTGCTTATATAACCATATACAAAGATTCGGGCATCAGTACCGATGATTGTTCAAAAGTATACTGGATTGTGCAGCCAATACTGCTTTCTTGGTTTCATTGTGATGATGAGCACCTCTTTATCGAGGTATCTTCACCGGGACTTGACAGGGTGTTCAAATCACCTGAGGAATATGGTATATTCAAGGGTAAGGTTATAAAAGTCATACAAAAAAATGGGCTTGTGAGTATTGGTACACTGCTCGGAGCTGATACCACACAGGTTTTTCTACAATCTGGGAATGAGGAATTAGCACTTCCTTTCGAGGTAATTGCCAGAGCAAGCCTTTTTTCCGATTACAGTGAGCATAATGCAGGAGGTACACACTAATATGGCAGGAATGGCTGAGGCTATACGCCAGATTATGCAGGAAAAGGGAATCTCAGAGGAACTTGTACTGCAGACAATTAAAGATTCTCTTACCGCAGCATATAAAAAACGTTTTGGAACAGCAGAGAATATCATCATTCGGTTTAAAGATAATTATGACGGCGTTGAGGTTTTTTCAAAAAAACTAATCGTGCAGGAAGCTGAAGATCCGGTGTTGGAAATTGAGCTTGATGAAGCACGGGAGTATGCTCCTGAGGCAGAAATTGGAGATATTCTTGAAATACCTATCGATCTTAAAGAATTTGATTTACAGTCGGTAATGCTTGCCAAGCAGACCACCCGGCAATCGTTTAAGGAAATTACCCGCGATGCACTCTATGCCGATTTTCATGCAAAGCTGGGTGAGATCGTAATCGGATACTATCAGCGTGAGAAGAATGGCAACATTTACGTTGATTTAGGTAAAGCAGAAGGGTATTTCCCCAAGAAGTATCAGTCACCGCTGGAAGTGTACCGGCCTGGTGACCGGATTAAAGCATTGATTGCTGAAGTGAATAAGACCAATCCGCAAATCGTACTTTCGCGAACGCATCCAGAGTTTGTACAAAAAATACTGGAACTCGAGGTGCCAGAAGTATATGATAAAACGGTTGAAGTGTACAAAATTGTTCGCGAGCCCGGTTATCGAACCAAAATCGCTGTTTATTCACGTCGGGAGGATGTCGATCCCGTTGGTGCCTGCGTGGGACTCAAGGGTATTCGAATTCAGAATATCATTAAGGAACTTGAAGGCGAGAAAATCGATATTTTACGCTACGATCCAAACCCAGAAAAGTTTATTAAAAATGCTTTACTTCCAGCCACTGTGCTTGATGTGTATGTGCTCGATGAAGCAAAACGGCAGGCACTCGCAGTTGTCAGTGATGAGCAGTTCTCTATAGCAATCGGCAAGCAGGGACTCAATGTCCGCCTTGCAAACAGGCTCTGTGACTGGACGATCGATGTTAAGACAGAAGAGCAGTTCAAAGAACTTGATATTGGTGCTCATGCACGTAAAATGGCATCGAACTTGTTTGAGGAACAGGAAGAAGAAATTGTTAAGCTTTCTGAACTTCCTGATGTTGATATGGATACAGTTGCGCTTCTTGCTGAGCATGGCATCGAGCTTATTGAAGAGTTCCTTGAAAAGGATGAAGAGGAACTGCTTGCAATTCCCGGTCTAAAACAGGAACAGATTGATGCTGTACGTGCAATTATCGAAGAAAATGTTGAAATTATAGAAGAAGAAATTTCAGAAGAAGAAGTTTCCGAAGAAGAAGAGTATGAATGTCCTGAATGTCATGCAAGGATTACTCCTGAAATGACACACTGTCCTCAGTGCGGAGTAGAGCTGGCTTTTGAATATGAAGACGATGAAACTCCGGATGAAGAATAAAGGTGATAGAAACGTATGGATGAGAAAGAAAATACAGCAAAAGCAAAGCTTATAAAGCAGAGCAAAACTGTTCAGACTGAAGATAAAACTGAACCTGTTTCTGAAAAGAAAAGGGTGGTGGTTGTTAAGAAAAAAACACATGCCGGTGCAGCTTCGGAAGCTAAAAAGAAAGTTGTTGCTAAGCATACTGAACAGTCGAAAGAACAAGAGGAAATAGCAAAACAGTCTGAGGAAGAAACTGCAGCACCGGCAATGGCTGGGGCTATGCAAACAGAGCAAACTGAAAAAGCTCAAGAACAGTCAGGTGTGCAGCAAACAGCTGAAAAACCTGTTACTCCGGATAAGCAGGGTAAACCTTCCGAAGCTGCTTCTGCTGAGCCGCAGCAGCCTCGAAGTCCGCGTGTAGTTGGACAGGTTGGCGGCAGAGGAAAACCAGCGCAGCGCATGGGTAACCGCGATAACAGAAATTACCCGCGCAGTTCCGGTGAACGTTCAGAATCATCAGGTCGTCCGCAGGGACAGGCGTCACGGTATCAGGGAAGTCAGCGTCCTCAAGGTTCACGTTCTGGCTCAGCTTCGCAGTCTCAGGGTGAGGGTAGAACTCAACAGGGACAGCGAAAAGAGAGTAAGAGCCATTTTATTATTAATAAAGATAAAATGGGTGCACGAAAACCTGCACCAGCTCCGGCTCTTCCAGTTCCAGAAAAGAAGCCGCTCGCCAAGCGTTTCCAGCAAAAGCCTAAAAAGCAGATTTACAGCAAAGAAGAAGAGCTAGAAGAAAAACTTCTCGCAATTAAAAAGAAAGCACAGGAGCAAAAAACAAATCCTGTACCCAAGTCTATCGAAATCATGGAAGCAATTACCGTTGCTGATCTTGCACGGAAAATGAATCTTAAACCAAATGAGCTTATTGGTAAGCTCATGTCCATGGGATACATGGCAACCATTAATCAGCAAATTGATGCAGAAACTGCAACAATTCTTGCAAGTGAATATGGTTGTGATGTGCATATAATTTCACTTTACGAAGAAACCCTCATCGAAAAAGTTGCGGATAGGCCGGAGGATTTAAAACCCAGGCCGCCAATTGTTACGGTAATGGGGCACGTAGACCACGGTAAAACAAAGCTCCTCGATGCTATTAGAAAAACAAATGTTGTAGCAGGTGAATACGGCGGAATTACCCAGCATATTGGTGCGTACCAGGTTGAAACCCCGCGTGGCAAAATAACCTTCCTAGACACGCCGGGACATGCAGCATTTGCAGAAATGCGCGCACGCGGTTCACAGATTACTGATATTGTTATTTTGGTTGTTGCAGCTGATGATGGTGTGATGCCACAGACGCTCGAGGCTCTCGACCATGCGAAAGCTGCAGAAGTTCCCATCATTGTTGCTATCAACAAAATCGATCTCCCGGAAGCTAACCCGGACAGAATCAAAACACAGCTCTCTGATCATGGACTCGTTCCTGAAGAGTGGGGCGGACAGACCATGTATTTTGAGATATCTGCGCTTCAGAAAAAGGGTATCGATGAACTCCTGGAAGGCGTGCTCCTCACCGCAGAAGTGATGGAGTTAAAGGCAAACTATTCATGTCCGGCAGTTGCAAAGGTAGTAGAATCGCGAATTGATCAGGGAAGAGGCATAGTTGCAACGCTCATTATCGAAAAAGGAACACTCCGTGTTGGAGATTCGTTTGTAGCAGGCATCTATCCTGGACGAGTTCGAGCAATTTTTAATGATAAGGGCATAAAAATAGAAGAGGCAACACCTTCCATGCCGGTTGAGGTAATAGGTTTTGAAGGTATACCTAATGCCGGTGATCCCTTTGAAGTTGTTGAGAACGAAAAAGTTGCACGCGCATATTCTCTAAAACGGCAAGAACTCAAACGTTTTGAAGAAACTCGAGCTCTTAAAAAGATCAGTCTCGATAATCTCTATGATACCATTAGCGAAGGCAATGTCAAAGAGCTTAAGGTAATCATTAAGGCTGATGTCCACGGTTCTGTAGAAGCTCTCAAAAATGCGCTTGTTAAGCTATCAACCGATGAAATACGGCTTAATGTCATTCATGCTTCTGCAGGGGCTATCAATGAAACTGATGTTAACCTTGCAAGTGCTTCCAATGCTATCATTATTGGGTTTAATGTTCGGCCAACACCTAAAGCAAAGGAACTTGCGGATCAGGAAAAGGTTGAGATACGAAAATATAACATAATCTATAAAGCAATTGAGGAAATCCAGCTTGCAATGGAAGGTATGCTTGCTCCGGAAATGAAAGAAGTTGAACTTGGAACGGTTGAAATTCGCACTATTTTCAAGGTTCCAAAGGTTGGTACTATAGGTGGTTGTTATGTGGTTTCCGGTATAATCAAGCGAACTGCAAATGTACGGCTTATACGTGATGGCATCGTTATCTACGATGGTAAGCTTGCATCGCTCAAGCGTTTTAAGGATGATGCAAAAGAAGTTGCTGCTGGTTTTGAATGCGGCCTCAGCCTTGAAAACTGGAATGATCTCAAAGAAGGAGATATGCTGGAAGTCTACGAAATCCAGGAGATTTCGCGAAAACTTTCAAGTTAGTATACTATGGATGCAATACGGTTACAAAAAGTAGAAGAACAGATACGAGAGATTATTGCTAGGCTGATTTTAGAAGGGCGGGTTAAAGATCCTCGTGTTAACACAGCGGTTTCAATTACACGAGTAGAGTTGGCACGCGATGGTTCGCATGCCCGTGTATTTGTATCTTCATATATTGATACTGAGCTGACACAGACCGTGCAGGGGTTGCAGCATGCTGCGGGTTTTATTCAGGCACAGCTTGCACAGCACATTCACACTCGAAATACACCAAAGCTTTCATTTATTAAAGATGAAGGCATACGTAAGAGTGTTGAAATTATAAATACAATTGATAAACTGCTTGATAATCAGCCTCCTGGTCAATCTGAAACTGAGGATCATGAATCAGAGTAATGGATATCTCATTCTCAATAAACCTGCTGGATTAACTTCATTTAAAGTTTTAAAACAGCTGCAAAAGCTTGTTCCAGAGATACGGAAAATAGGACATGCCGGCACGCTTGATGCTTTTGCAAGCGGTGTGCTCGTATGTCTCTGCGGTTCCTATACAGGGCTAACTCCCTATTTTATGGCACAGGATAAATCCTACAGAGCGCGCATCGAATTTGGAAAAGAAACCGATACGCTTGATCCCGAGGGCACTGTAACAAAAACTGGTGCTGTGCCAGAAAAACATGAGGTGCTTGCAGCGCTCGAACAGTTTACGGGAACAATACAACAGGTGCCTCCACAGTATTCTGCTGTGCATGTAGGAGGTAAACGAGCATACGAGCGGGCGCTGCAGGAGGAACATTTTACCATCGATGCTCGATCGGTGACTATTTATGCACTTACGCTGGAAGCCTGGGATCCCCCATTTGTTGATATACTGGTCCACTGTTCAAAAGGTACCTACATTCGATCACTTGCTCGCGATATTGGCAGTTACTGCGGTACCTGCGCGTATGTGAAGGAGCTTGAGCGGACTGCGGTTGGTGCTTTTGATTATACTCAGACCTGCAGTCTGGAAACAGTAACAGGTGCTGCTATTCGGGTATTAACCCCTCAATCGGTACAGGTGCTTGGACTTATGCCGGTGATTCTTGGTGCTCGTTCTCAAGAAGCAGTACGAAACGGAAAACCGCTTGCAACAATTCCTGAGTTAGCTTCTGTGATAGCAGAAGGAACAATTGCAGTATTTACCAGAGAAGAGAAACTCCTGGCAATTATCAGTAAAAAAAATAACCGCTGGAGTTATGAAAAAGTTATGGCAGGTGTTTCATGATAGTTATCGACTGGAATGAGTTTACGGCACAAAGCAAGCATCATGATGAACAGTATGCAGCTGCTATTGGTGTGTTTGATGGAATTCATATCGGTCATCAGGCTCTGATCAAAGCACTTGTACAGGAAACAGCGCGCAAGAAAATGATTATTACTTTTAGGGAAAACCCTAAAAAGATACTGAGACCGGAATCCTTTTCTGGTGACATTACTACCTTAGATCAAAAACTCACATACTTTGAAAATCATGGTATCGATAGCACGGTTATCATTGACTTTTCAGAGAATTTTAGTACAATACCCGGAGAAGTTTTTGTACGGACACTGGTAACCGCCCGTATTACAAAAATAATAATTGGATGGGATTTTTCCTGTGGCTATAACCTCGACACACCATCGCGAGAGGTTGCACGACTTGCTCGTGAGCTCACTGTTGATGTAGAAATTATTCCACCTGTTATCAGTAACGGAGAGGTTGTAAGTTCAACAAAAATTAGAAAAGCGATAAGAGAAGGAAATATACAATATGCGGTTGCAATGCTGGGTCACCCCTACGCCCTGGATGTCCGCATGTTCAACTTTTCGTATGAGCATCAGCGATTAACTGCTCTGAGCAATACAATTGTCATGCCAGAACAGGGAACCTTTAATGCAGTGCTTACCAGTACTGCGTATCGCTATGCTGATGTGTGTACGTTTGAGCATGGAACGATTACGTGGAGATCCGCGGTTCTGCCAGAACAGCCCCGCTTTATTGAATTAATATCGTAATTAGAGTATACTAGAGCTTTGAAGGAGTAGGAATAATGGCTTTAACAAAAGAGAAAAAGCAAGCAATCATCAATGATTTGGGTGGAAATGAAAAAAATACCGGAGCCACCGAAGTACAGATTGGTCTTTTAACAGAAAGAATCAAACAGCTCACCGAGCACTTTAAGCAGAATAAAAAAGATACAAATTCCCGCCGTGGTTTATTAAAATTGGTTGGGCAGCGCAGACGTCTGCTTAAATATCTACAGAGAACCGATCTTGCAAAATATCGCGAGCTGATACAAAAGCTTGACATCCGGAAATAACGAGCGAGCCCGGGCAATTACTGTCTGGGCTCTTTTATTCTTTTTTAATGTAATTGGAGATACAAAACAATGGTACATACCCAGAGAATTACAATAGGCAGTGAAGAAATGTCTTTTGAAACTGGACGCATGGCAAAGCAGGCAAATGGTGCTGTGTTTGCAAAATGCGCTGGTTCAGCAGTAATAGCAACAGTGTGCTGTTCGAGTACAGCTATGGAGGGACTCGACTTTGTCCCTGTAACAGTAGAATACAATGAAAAATACTACGCTGCAGGAAAAATACCTGGCGGATTTATTAAACGTGAAGCACGTCCTAAAGACAGAGAAATCCTCGTTTCACGGCTCATAGACAGGCCGATGCGACCCCTCTTTGAAAAAGCATTTGGCAGGGAAATACAGATTGTTCCCACAGTGCTTTCAACCGATCAGGTGAATCCTCCCGATATTCTTGCCATCAACGCTGCAAGTGCAGCTGTACATATAAGCGATATTCCGTTTAACGGACCGATTGCAGGTGTTCGTGTGTGCTATCTCGATGGTTCCTATATCATCAATCCTACCTACGAACAGATTGAAAAATCTGAGCTCGAAATTGTCGTAGCAGGCACCAGAGACAGCATAACGATGGTAGAAGGCGGCGCAAATGAAGTCAGCGAAGAAGTTATGCTTGGCGCTATTGATGCAGCTCGTGAACCGATTCGAAAGATCTGTGAAACTATCGAAGCACTCCGGAACGAAGCAGGTAAGCCAAAACTTCCGCTTGTAGAAACTACCGTAGTGCTCAATCGCAAAGAGGAGATTGAACGAGCAGCACGGGCACGGCTTGAGAAAGCGCTCTATACAAAAATCAAACAGGAACGCGGCGAGGCAATTAAACGAGCAATTCAGGAAACACAGGAAGAATTTGCCGATGCGCTTACTGATGATATGCAGAAAAAGCTCTTCAGCCAGCTCATGGACGAACTTCAGTATCAGATACTCCGGTCGGGTATTCTTGACAGAAAGATGCGTGTCGATGGACGCGGACTTGAAGAAATTCGGCCAATTACCTGCGAACTTGATATTTTACCCCGCACCCATGGTTCGGCCCTGTTTACCCGCGGTGAGACACAGGCATTGGTTGTAACGACGCTTGGCAGTGTCTTTGATGAACAGATATATGACGATATTGAAGGCGACCGCAGGGAAAACTTTATTTTGCATTACAATTTCCCACCCTTCTCAGTTGGAGAAGTTGGCAGGCTTTCTACTGGCCGTCGTGAGATTGGTCATGGACACCTTGCTCGCAGAGCTCTCGAGCGAATGGTCCCTTCCAAAGATGAATTTCCTTATACGATTCGTGTCGTATCTGAAATCCTTGAATCAAATGGATCTTCTTCCATGGCGACTGTTTGTGGCGGAACCCTTTCGCTTATAGCCGCAGGAGTTCCTATCAAGCGGCCTGTCGCAGGCATCGCTATGGGACTTATCTCCGAAGAGAATCGATATGCAATTCTTTCTGACATTTTAGGTGATGAGGATCATCTCGGTGACATGGATTTTAAAGTAGCAGGAACCGAAAAGGGTATCACCGGCTTCCAGATGGATATCAAAATTTCCGGTATTTCAACGGAAATTATGAAGCATGCTCTTGAGCAGGCAAAAAAAGGCAGAATGCATATTCTGAGTATTATGAACGAAACCATCAGCAAAGCATCCCGAGAACTGTCTGAATATGCACCTAAAATCATTACCATGAAACTGGACAGTGATAAGATTGGAGCGGTAATTGGACAGGGCGGTAAAAATATAAAAAACCTTTGTGAAACGTTTGATGTAAAAATCAACATTGATGATGATGGCACGACCACTATTTACGGCAATAATAAAGCATCGGCTGAACAGGCTCGCGATGCAATTTTAGGTATTATTCTCGATCCGGAAGTTGGCAGAATCTATGAAGGCACAGTCAAGCGAATCATGGATTTTGGAGCATTTGTTGAGATATTCCCCGGCAAAGAAGGTCTTGTTCATATATCAAAACTTTCCAGAACGCGTGTTGCCAAAGTAACCGATGTAGTTCAGGAAGGTCAGAAAATAAAAGTAAAACTCTTAGAAATTGATAAGATGGGACGGCTTAATCTTTCGCTCATTGATGCTCAGGATTCACAGGAAAAATAATACAAACTGCAGGCTGATTACTGCCTGCAGTAATTTGCTGGTGGCTTTTCATGCGATCACATGCTTCAAAAACTCCTTACACTTTGTATCTGTATGTTGCGCGTGAATTTGCGGTTTTTTTTATAGTACTGTTTCTGTTTTTTTTTATTGTATTCTTTATAAATCAGATTATTTATATGGCGCAGGATATCCTTTCCAAAAAGGCTCCTGTAATTGATGTTATTAAACTTGTCATATTTGCACTCCCTTCAATTGTAGCAATGTCATTCCCGTATGCAACATTTGTCGGTGGACTCATGGCATTGGGCCGGTTAATGTCGGAAAAAGAAATTCTCGTCATGAGCGCTTCAGGGGTTCCAAAACGAAAAATATTTTTACCGTTTTTGGTGCTTGGGTTTTTATTCTCATGGGTTTCATTTATCATGAACGACTATTTTCTACCACTTGGTATGCTTAACTATCAACGTGTATACAGAAATCTTATTTTGAGCACTCCAGCTCTTGAATTAAAACCCTTTTCGGTAAAGAAATATAAGGATAGTGTCATAATCACTGGCAGTATGAATAAATCTACTATCCAGGACATTACGGTAATTGACAGAACTAAAGATGGAAAAAACAGAGTTATTACTGCTCATAATGCAAGAATTGTAAACTCAGAAGAAAACAGTGATGTGCTGATGCTCATACTCGAACAGGTGATGGTACAGGAAACCGACCCGCAGTATCCAGATCGTTTTGAATATACAGAAGCAGAACTCATGGAATATAATATTGTGCTCACTCAGTTTACTTCTTCCTCATCTCAGATTGGTGCTGCCGAAATGGGAGTGGCAAACTTATTAAAACTAATTGAGAAGAAAAATCAGGAAACAGAAAAACTAATGCAATCGCGTGAACAGGAATATCTTAGACGCTATTTTGATTTTTCTGCAAAATATTTTTCACAAAATATTCTTATAAGTAATCTGGATAACAGAGCATTAACGTTAAACCAGGAACTTGCTATTTTAAGAGACTTAAGTAAAAATAAGACACTTGATCGCGGTATAGAAATCTATCGTATTGAGCTCTATAAAAAACTGGCAATACCATTTTCTGCTATATTTTTTATTTTTCTTGCATTTCCGCTTGGAATTTTTAGCAATCGCAGTTCAATTGGCAGAAACTTTATCATTGGTCTTGCCATTGTGATAGCAAACTGGTTTCTTTTGCTTGGTGGACAGTCTCTTGCAGTACGCGGAATTGTATCAGCGTTTTGGGGCATCTGGTTTGCAAATATTCTTACAGTATGTGCTGGAATACTGCTCATGGTGTTAAGGTTAAAAAAATGAAGCATTCTTATACATTGTTCCGTTATAATTTCAAATCGTTTATAGAAATGTTTTTTGCGAGTATGATTTTTTTTATTCTGCTCATTCAGATGTTTGACATTTTTGCAAATTTATTCAAATACCTGCAAAACAATGTTCCATTTAGCAAAATTATGCAAATTGCTCTGCTCTATTTACCAAAGTGTATCATTTATTCACTCCCTATAGCATTGCTCTATTCTGTTTCTTTTACCATGGGAAATTTCTTCGCAAATAACGAGCTTATCGTTGTTATGGCATCTGGCATATCAGTCTGGAAATTTAATCTTCCGATTATTATATTTACACTTGCGATCGTGATAAGCTCTTTCTTTTTTGAAGATGCAGTTGTAATTCCTACCTATGAAAAAAAACAAAGTACCACTAATGAAATTATATATGCAAAGCAGTCACCCGATGCAACCTCTTTTGATATTACGATATTAGGCAAAAATCGCGAATACATATGGTCTGCTGCAATGTTTGAAAAAACAAAAAATACATTGAGCAATTTGACTATAATCAAGCTTGATGCAAGAGGCAATTTTTTAGAAAAAATTACAGCACAGACAGCGCAGTGGAATACTGATCGATGGATACTCAAGAGTGCACGGGTAATTAAAAAAACTAAAACAGGTTTTTCCGATATGTTTTATGCATCGCTTGACGATCCTGAACTAAACGAACAGCCAGATTCATTTTATGTGCGATCGGGCAAGCCTGATTCAATGAATATCAAAGAGTTACAAAACTACATTAAATTCTTAGAAGGAATACATGCACCAACTGCTCAGGCAAAAACTGAGCTCTTGCGGCGCTTTGCGTATACATTTATTCCGATTATCGTTGTATTGATAGCCATTGTTTCATCGGGGCTCATTAAAAAAAATATTATGCTGTTTACCATGCTTATCAGCATTTTTGCAGCTGTAGTCTACTATGTGCTTCAGATGGTGCTTTCGATTATGGCAATTAATGAGCTTATACCCCCTGTCTGGGGTGCATTTCTCCCACTTGTAGTGTTTATACTGATATTTGCTGTCGTTTTTAAATTTAGAAAAATATAAAACTATCACGAGGAGTTTACGGATAATGAGTCTTAAGTTTAATATTTTACATCATGATACTATAACCCGTGCCAGAACTGGCTTGCTCGAACTGCCACATGGAACGGTAGAAACACCTGTGTTTATGCCTGTGGGTACAAATGGCACAGTAAAAGGTGTAACAAAAGATAACCTAAAAGAAATTGGTTTTGGAATAATTCTTTCGAATACCTATCATTTGTATTTACGTCCCGGTCTCGATGTCATAGAAAAGGCAGGGGGTCTCCATAAATTTATAAATTGGGATCAAAATATTTTAACTGATTCTGGTGGATTCCAGGTTTTTTCACTTACCAAGCTAAGAAAAATAAAAGACGAAGGCGTAGTATTTCAATCTCATATTGATGGGAGCAGACATACACTTACGCCAGAAAAAGTTGTGCATATTCAGCAGGTATTAGGCAGCGATATTTTTATGCAGCTCGATGTATGCACGCCATATGGAATTAAGGAAAAAGAAGCAAAAAAAGCGCTCGATATTACAAAGCAGTGGGCGGACCGTTCTATTGCATACTGGAAACAAAATCAGGATCGTTCGAGCGGCAACTTATTCCCCATCATGCAGGGGAACTTTTATAAACCATTACGAACTGAAAGCAAAGAATTTATTTGCAACCTCGATACACCTGGCATAGCAATTGGAGGGCTTTCCGTTGGAGAGCCATTTCCGGTATTCGAAGAATTTTTAGCCTTTTCCACAGAAGGTCTTCCAGAATCAAAACCACGGTATGTAATGGGCATAGGCACACCGCTCTATATTCTCACTGCAGTAGAAAATGGTGTTGATATGTTTGACTGTGTGTTTCCGACTCGTACGGCAAGAAATGGTCTACTTTTTACCTGGAATGGTCCAATTTCTATTAAGCAGGCTCAGTATGTTGAGGATTTTGCACCAATTGACACAGCATGCACCTGCAGGGTTTGCCGGGAATACTCAAGGAGTTACCTGCGTCACCTCTACAAGTGCAATGAAATCCTCTATTCAATATTGGCAAGTTATCACAATCTTTATTTTTTACATGAACTCATGAAAAAAATCCGATATACTATAAGTAATGGTACGTTCGCAGCTTTTAAAAAAGAATTTCTTGCAAACTATAAAGAGTAAAACTGTACTCTTCATAGTAGTCTGTGTATTCTGTATGCAGACAGCAAAAATCCATACCGATGAGTCATATGTCCAGAGTTTTCCTGAAATACTAATTATTGCAGGGGCACTGGATTATCTTGGCACGCCATATGTATATGGCGGAACAACTAAAGCTGGAATAGATTGCTCAGGTTTTTTGTATGCAGTATATAAACCATTTTTAGAAAATGTACCACGAATCAGCAAAGATTGGATGCTGCACGGGGTAACCATACAGGAAGACTTTCACCCTGCTGATATTTTACTATTTGCTGATCATGGTGTTATATTCCATGTAGCAATTTATATTGGTGATAATTTTTTTATTCATGCTGCATCACAGGGACCAAAGACAGGTGTAATTATTTCATCACTAGATGAATCATACTGGAAAGGCTATTTTTATACAGCGCGGAGAATATGGAATGAGTAGCAAAATTCATAGGGTACTGTGTTTTTTTCTTAGCATTACTATAGTGTTTATAGGTTCTACTGTTGTAGCCCAATCAGCTGATGATCTAATTTTAAGTACATTGCGGTATGGAATTGATGAAAAAGTTAACGAAACGCTCAATAAACTTATCAGCGATAAAAATTATAAGTACGATGAAGAAATTTATAAAATATTACTTGAAACAAAAAATCAAAAAATTAAAGAAACAATCATAAAATATTTTGCCAGCAAAGACCCTCCCGATGAGCGGATTATTTTGATTGCAGAACAGATTCTTTCTAATAGAGATAGCGAGACAAAAGAAGTGGTTCTTGCTGTTTTCACCTATTTTACAAAGTTAAAAAAATTCAATAAACCTGAACTGCTTGAAACTATTCTCTCCAATTCTGAAAAAGATTACATTGTTCCTGCACTCAAGCTCATTGGAAGTGCTAAACTGCAAAACTTTGCAAAAACACTCTTGAATCTCTATGAAAAGGATGAAACAACCCAGGAAGTAAAACAGGAAATATTACTTGCACTGGGAGAACTTCAGGTAGCGGAAGCGCTCGATTTATATAAAAAAATTATCAACCGAGGAGAAGATTCTGGTAAAGTTGAGCGCATGTATGTCTGTGCTGGACTTGGTAAACTCAAAAGTCCTGAAGCAATAGAGCTTTTAGCAAAAGCATTGAATCAGAAAGATCCTAATGTACGGGGATCTGCTGTAAAAGCCTTTAGTGAAATAGGGAGCCCGGAAGTGTATCAGTATATTGTGCAATCACTGCGCGATTCGCATGTCATTCCCAGACTTGCCGCTGTTCAGGCTGCTGGCGAATTAAAAATAGCTGATGCAATTCCCTATCTGGAATATCAATTTAAACAGGACCCTGAAAAAAAAGTCAAAGAGCAGGCTCTTGTGGCATTGGGAAAAATTGGTACTGATGCTTGCAGTGAAATACTTAAAAAGAATATAACCGATGAAAAAATACCCGATGTCTATAGAGCTTTGATATTTAGTGTGTATATTGAAAATTTTGGCACCAAGCTTGAAAAAAATTCTCCATTTTTCGAATTCTTTATTAAAGCAATGAACGATAAAACACGGACGCTTTTTACAGAAATAACTCGAAAAATCTTTGCAAGCACAAGTCTTAACTTTATACCATTTATTGCAATGCTGCTTGAAGATAAGGATTTTACCACGAGGCTCAATGCGCTTGCATGGCTTGAACGTAACAAGGTAAAAGATTTACTTGATACAATAAAAAAGATGTCAGAGACTGATCCAGTGGAGACCGTGAGAAAGAAGGCTCAATCAGTCTATGAAAATTTGCACTGAGCACTTGACAATTCGATAAAAAATTATCTATTATTGCATCAGCATTGTTGCACAGTATTCTGCGGGACGGATATATCTTTCCCAAGGAGAATTTTCATGTCACATGCTGATCCAGAGGAGCTTGCTGATGGAAAAGCGGATAGGTCTCGTATCAATTCTCATACTGCATAATGACGCTGTTCAGACAGTGAATGCTGTCCTGTCACAGTATGCTGACAGTATTGATGCACGACTCGGGCTTCCCATGCGTCACCGAAATATCTCACTCATTGCGATCGTCGTCGAAGGTGATACTGATACCATAGGAGCACTGACAGGAAAACTTGGAAAAATCTCCGGAGTAAAGGTTAAGTCCGTCCTCACGTCTTATAAGGAGGATGATGATGGAGATACTTCACACAACACAAAAACCTGATATCAATCGGGACAGGCTGTATGCAATTCTTTCCGATGCAGAAGCACATCGGGAGCCTATTGAACCAATACTAAACAGAGCAAAAAAGCTTGAGGGTTTAACGCTCTCTGAAACGGCTCAACTGCTCACAATTCATGATGACGCTGAACTTGCACTGCTTTTAGAAACTGCGGGATATGTCAAACAAAAAATCTATGGACGGCGAATAGTTTTATTTGCACCGCTCTATATTGGAAATATTTGTTCAAATGATTGCCTCTACTGTGCATTTCGAGCACCAAATACACAACTCGTACGAAAGCGCTTGACACTTTCTGAAATCGAAGCAGAAACTCGTGCCTTACTTCGTGAAGGGCATAAACGAATTTTGTTGCTTCAGGGTGAAGATGCAAAAAGCTCGGTTAATGCACTCATACAAGCCATTGCATGTATCTACAATGTTACGGAACCAGCTCCTGTTACTGGCAAACTCCAATCGATTCGGCGCATCAATGTCGAGGTGGCACCTATGAGTGTTAAAGAATTTTCACTGCTCAAACAGGCAAAAATAGGAACGTATGCGTGCTTCCAGGAAACCTATGATCCGCTTGTCTACAGCAAGTATCATAAAGCCGGTCCAAAGGCAGATTATGATTGGCGGCTTTCTGTTATGGACAGAGCAATGGAAGCAGGCATTGAGGATGTTGGGCTTGGAGCACTGTTTGGACTTGCGGATTATCGATTTGAAGTATTAGCCCTCCTAGAGCACGCCAAGCATCTGGAACGCCGGTTTGGTGCAGGTTGTCATACAATCAGCATTCCGCGCATTGAGCCTGCCATCGGGGCGCCAGTATCTGAACATGTACCGCAACCGGTTAGTGATAGAGATTTTAAAAAACTTGTTGCTGTGCTCAGGCTTGCACTTCCTTATACCGGGATCATTCTTTCGACGCGTGAACAGGAACAGTTACGGAATGAATTATTTCATTACGGAGTGAGTCAGATATCAGCAGGATCGAGAACAAATCCAGGCGCATATGCAGGCGAAAGGAGTGAGCATACTACTCCAGGTGCTGGAAATACAGTTCCGGAAAAGCCTGACAACGCTGTGAACGCTGAGCAATTCCAGCTCGGTGATCACAGAAGTCTTAAGGAAGTAGTGCTGGCATTGGCAAAAGACGGGTACGTTCCATCATTCTGCACCGGTTGCTACCGAAAAGGGAGGGTAGGCAGTGATTTCATGGATCTAGCCAAGCCAGGTCTTATTCAGCAATTTTGTGAGCCTAATGCATTTTTTACCTGCAGCGAATATATTGAAGATTTTTTAACAAACGATGAAAAAACTGAATTGCAGGCACTCTATGCTAAGCTCATTACAACGTATCCCGGTACCATAAGCAGTGTAATCGAAAGAGGCATACAAAAAATTAAAGCAGGCGAACGGGATGTGTATGTATGAGTAATTCAGGGTCCTTAATTCAAGATTATATCAATATGCCACTCAATGAATTGATGGAACGTGCTGATACTGCATGCAGAAAGGTATATGGCAGTGCTGTCTTTATTCGTGGGTTACTTGAGGTCACTAATTACTGCACTATGAATTGTGCTTATTGCGGTATTAGGAGAGATAATGCAAAGCTTTTGCGGTACCGCATGAGTAATGAAGAAATATTACAAACAATTAAACAGGGACTTCATCGAGGTATTAAGAGTTTCGTGCTTCAAGGTGGCGTTGATCCAGAGTTCCAGGGTTCAAAGCTCATCGCGTTAGCAGACGATATACGAAATAGTTTTGGGAGTGATTTTGCATTAACATTCAGTTTTGGTGTGCTTTCGTATGATACGTATCGAGCGTTGTTCGCAGCTGGTGTCAATCGATACCTCTTGCGCTTTGAAACTGCAGATGCAACACTGCACGAGGCATTAAAAGGTACAGAGCTTTCCGAACGTATACGTGCCTTTATGCACCTTAAGGAAATTGGGTACGAAGCAGGGACAGGTTTTATGACGGGGCTTCCTGGTGATTCGCTTTCGTCTAATCTCGAACTGCTCGCTTCGCTTGAACCCGATATGATTGGAATTGGTCCTTTTATTCCACATCCCGAAACACCGCTTAAGCATGCAAGCTGCCAGGGACTTGAACCAACACTGAGAGCTGTAGCAATAAGCAGGTTGCTCTTTCCATATGCAAACATACCTGCTACAACTGCTGCAGGAACAATCGAGCAAAACGGAAGAGAGTTAGCGCTCTCTGCTGGTGCTAACGTCGTAATGCCCAATATCGGCACTAAAGCATATAAGCAGCTCTATGAATTATATCCAGGTAAAATTTGTGTAAGCGAGGATGGTTTTTCGTGTATAAACTGTTTGAGCGTTCGAATACGTTCTGTTAATAAAAATTTAGATTATAGAAGAGGTAATTCACGAGGTAGAGTATGAGAACCCCACGAGGAGAACGATTGCATATCGTATTTACTGGTATTTGTAATGCGGGAAAAAGCTCGCTTGTCAATGCAATAGCCGGAAGAACACTATCAATAGTTGCAGATCATCCTGGAACCACCACCGATCCAGTAGAAAAATCAATGGAATTCAGTGCGCTTGGACCTGTCGTGCTTGTCGATACTGCCGGGCTTGATGATGCAAGCGTCTTGGGATCGCTCCGTACAGCAAGAACCAATGATGTTCTGCAAAAGGCAGATATAATTATTTTTGTTACTCCAGGAAATAGAGCACCACTGCACTGTGAACAGACTATATTGCAAAAATTGCAACAGCGTGAAAAACCGATTATTGTTGCAGTTACCTTTTCGGAAGCACCAAGCAACAAGGAAAAGGTAACATGGTTAGAGGAATATAAAAAGCTTGCAGCCTCACAAGATACGCAAAACAAGCATAGGGCAGTACGCGGCATGTACTTTGTTTCAAACACAGAAAACACTGGAATTGAAAGCTTAAAACGCGGAATTGCCAGTCTTGCTGATACAATTGAAAAAGAAATCACCCCCCTGGAAGGACTTGTCAATGAGGGTGACTCTATAATGCTCGTGACACCAATTGATAGTGCTGCACCAAAAGGAAGGCTCATTTTGCCCGAAACAGAGGTGCTGCGAGACGCTCTTGATAGAAACTGCACGGTCATAACGGTACAACCTGCACAATTAGGAGCAGCATATGCCAACCTGATACAAAAACCAAAACTCGTTGTTACTGATAGTCAGGCATTTTCATATACAGCATCTGTTTTGCCTCTCCATCAAGCGCTGACTTCCTTTTCGATACTCTTTGCCCGTAAAAAAGGAGAGCTTGCCTGGTTCAGAGATGGAATTGCGATGCTCGATAGGTTAAACAAATTAAATACAATAAATCTGCTTGCAGTCGAAGCATGCACACATAATCGAACGCATGAAGATATAGCAACGGTTAAAATACCTGCAATGCTTCACGCAAAAACGGGTGTTCCTGTATCCGTAACCGCAATTCGCTCACTCAGTGATAAACCACCCAACGAACATTTTGATATTGCAGTCATCTGTGGTTCCTGTATGGTAACCCGAACACTCTTTAAGGCACAAATTGCAGCTTTGCATGAAGCTGGCATACCCGTTGTTAATTTTGGACTTACTCTGGCATGGGGTAGTGGCCTCATACCTCGGGCTATAGAGCTTTTCCCGGAATATAGCATCTTGAGAGAAAGCAGTTATGATTTTATTAACACAGCTCAGTTAGTATAGCCATTGATATAAAAATGCAGTTCTGGCTTTGCAATGAGAACAGCGCCTGCAGATGGTTCAGCGGTTGAAAAAGGCAGGATTTCAATGGAAAGAATCGATTCATCAGTACCTTCGGTAAAGTTAAGTGCTTTACCTTGAGGAAAGCGTAGCGTTAGCTGATTCCATCCAGAAGAAAGTATTCTGAGATCAAATACATGTTCTGCAAGAATTGAGTTGTCAGTTACCTGTACCATTCTCAGTTTAATGTACTGGCTGGCATATAAATTACTGTCACCACAGCTTGCTTCTGATGGAAAGGTGTAACCGGAAGGTTTTTTCACATAGAGTGTTAATTCATACATACCGGGTACCAGTATTGGTGTCGTATCGTTTTGTCTGAGAATAAGGCGGAGCGCCCAGCGGTTTAGTTCGATATCCGCTCTGATAAGGTGAACATCATCAATATAGACATCTGCTCCATTCGTATAGAGAGCGGCAAAATTAGAAGAGCTCGTGGCAATGTTTGTAATTATGAGTGGAATAGTGTTATAGGTATCGTCAGATTGCCAGGAGAAATTTTGAACTTCCAGTTTGTTAAAGCTGGATCCTGAATAAAATCGAAACGAGTTGCTATTGAGGAGCATGAGTGACATCTTGTAGCTATGTGGGGTAGCATCGATATCTTTATAAAGCGAATTCAGCGCTTTTATATGACTATCCTCCGATGCGTTGATCTTTAAGGCTGAGCCGTGTAGAGATCCAGAAAGAGATGCAATTGTTGCGTTAGAACCTACTGCCTGCCATCCAGCTGTTGCTGTCGAGACCGCATTGTCTGAAAGGTTTACGATTTCTAGGAGCCAGACAGCGCTCTCTGAGTCAGGTCCTGGTTCTGCACTTCCTGTAAGGGTCATGTATTCAAAGCTGGAACTCGTTCGTCCCCGCCACGCCCAGTCCCAACGCGCCGGGCTGTCGAGCGAAACAGTTGATCCATCATCGGTAGCAGGCGGTGGTACTTCGATAGCACGATCTTGAATAAAATTAATCGTAGAGTCTTTATATTCAGGACTAAACGTTGGCGGGAAATTGCAACCTGCGAGAATGAGAATGCTCGCTATGAAAAACCATACTTTAGAGCTCACATACTAAAGTATACTGTACAAATCGCAAAAAGTCACGAAACAGTGAGTAATTAGAGAGTAACAAGCTCGTACGTTCGTGATCCTAAACCAATCTGCTCGCCGTGTTCAAGCTGCAGTTCCGGTTTGCTTTCGGGGTAGAGGGCGGTAAATTTATCTTGACCCTTTTGTGCTTTGCCATCGAGTGCAGAGCCGGGAATACTCTCAGCTCCTTTTATTAAATCAAATGCGGCTTGATCGATTGCAACAGGGTCAGTTGATGCCAGAAACCCGATATCGGGCACGATTGGTGTATCGCTCCAGGGCAGACAATCACAGCCAGGTACAATTGCGCGTACAATATTGATAAAGAGTACTCTCCCGGTTTTCCCGGAAAGAGCACCGAGTGCATATTCGGTCATTTTTTCGGTGAACTCGGTGAGACCGACCTGCCAGTTCATACTGATTGCTTTTACGGGGCAAAACGATATACATTCGCCACAACCGATGCAGCGGTCTGGATTGATGTACGCTTTGTCCTCTGAGTTGAATGAAATAGCATTCACAGGACAGACACCAATGCAGCGTCCGCATTTGATGCATTTTCCGCTTTTTACATGGAAGGTTACACAGTGTTGTTCTCGCTTTCCTATGTACGGAGCACAACCCATTGCAAGATTCTTTATTGCGCCTCCGAACCCAGCCATTTCGTGTCCCTTTACATGGGAAAGCACCACCATGCTATCAGCATCGAGAATGCCCGAAGCAATTTTTGCCGTTTTAAAATGTTTACAGGACTCTGAAAGCGGTACTTCTCGCCAATCTTTACTTTTAAGGCCATCCGCAATAATGACGGGAGCACCGCATACTTCCATGAGGTATCCATGAGCACTTGCAGTCGTAAGGTGATCGACAGCATTCGACCGAGAGCCTTTATAGAGCGTATTGGTGTCCGTAAAGAATGGAAGTGCTCCTGCTTTTTGAACGGCAAGCGCAGCGCTTTTTGCAAGAACCGGCGAAATATACCCCTCATTGCCGAGTTCCCCGAAATGAACCTTAATTGCTGTTAGGTCTCCCCGCTGAATGAGGGCCGGGTTTTCCTGCATGAGTGTGTCAAGAAGCTTTGTTAGTTTTGCAAGTGAGTTTGTTCCAGGATTCCTTGATCGTGAAGAAAGAAAATATACAGTACTCATTGGCCTTCCTCCGCATGCTGGCTTATCGAAGTGCCAGCATGCTCATTGTTCTATTATTATTTATAGTTTTTATGAAACTCAGCAATACGCTGTATGACAAGTTCGATTTTGTTTGTAGGAGGTAAAATTGTTGTTCTAAAGTGTGCCGTACCCGGTATCTGTCCAAAACCCGAGCCCGGTACAACACAAATCCCTGTTGCTTCAAGGAGTGCCATACAGTATTCGGTATCGGTTTTTCCTGGCGGTAACTCTATGCGAGGAAATGCATACATAGCGCCGGTTACTTCGTTACATACTATGCCGGGAATAGCATTGAGACCATCAGCAAGGATTTTGGCACGTTTCCCAAGTTCTGAGAGTATTGCCTGTTTTTCCTGCTCGTAGCGGGCATAACTTGGACTTCCTGGCAGCGGTGGCTTAACCATACAGTAGACAGCAACCTGGCCTGGAAGGTTTGAGCAGAGACTCACGCTCTGCAGTTTGAGTAGCTGTGCTGCAACTTCTGGATCGATATTGCGAATTTCAAAATAGCCGCCTCTATGACCGCATTCTCCTAAAAATCCTTTGCTCGTTGAGTGGAAACTAAAGAGTGCAACATCATGAACATTCATTTGAGCCATGACACGCGCAAATGATACAAACTTCATTGAGGGCGCATAGACATTTTCCTGATATACCTCATCGGCAAGAATTGTTAAATCATGCTCTTTAGCAAACTGAACAATCATTTTGATATTTTCTTCATCGAGTACAGCACCGCTCGGATTTCCTGGATTGATAACAACGATAGCTTTAACGGTTACCCCAAATCGGCGTGCTTCGGCAATTGATTCTTCGAGCATCTGGCGCGAAAGCTTCCAGTTGTTGTGTTCATCGAGATAATAGTTTACCTGTTTCCCTTCATAAAGTGTGATTGTTGCAGAGTAGAGCGGATATTGCGGTATTGGTACCATTATACCGTCTTGTGGTCCTGAAATGAGCATACGGAGTGCAGCCTGTACACCTTTTGATGCACCATCAGTGAGGAAAATGGCATCGGGATCTGCAGGAATTCCATCTCGTTTTTGAATAAATTCAGCAACGGCTTCGCGAATGTATCGTACTCCTTTACTTTCAGAATACGCGCCGAGACCATGCTTTGTCCCTTTGAGAATATTTTGAGCGGTTGCAATAGTATCTTCCGGGAATAGATTTTTAGCTTGTTCCATGAGTTCTGGGTATTCACAGAGCGCAAGTACCTGCCGGAGATACGTGAGCGGTTTTTGTTCCAGCGCTTGCGGATTACCAATGTTACAGTAAATGATTTCCTTACCCTGTTTTTCTAGTTCCTGAGCCCGTGCGACAATAGGTCCACGAACTGCATATTCTGTTTCAATAACAGCCTTGCTCAGGCTGGATAACGTGAGCGGCATAGTAACTCCTTTTTTCTCAAGTTCGATAGCAGAGTGCGATCGTACTAAGGTGTACCATCACTATTTTCTCTATCATATCAGCAAGTAATTACAGATTACAAGGGTGTAAGGATGTAATTGGTTATTGTGACAATTTATACAGTAAGCCTGTTATACCTTAAAACCGGCATGCTACTTTTTCTTACGCTGTGCTGCTTTTCCTGGCATTTTACTAGTGGTGATTCCGTCAATATGAACCTCAAAATTGGAAAATGTGATACCTGCTTTGGGAAATTGCTCAAGTATCCCATAGTACATGCCCATATAGGTTTGTTCCCAGTCATTGATATCCATCCAAACACCTAAAAAAAGTTCGAGGCCATCCCGGGTTATACCATTAAGCATAAAAAAGGGCGGCGGGTTTTCGAGTACAGTTGGCTGTGATGCAGCAATCGAAAGTAATAACGATTTCACCATTTGTATATCAGTCTGGTGAGGCACGGTAAAAATAAGATTGATTCTCCGGACAGGGAAACGGGTGATGTTGGTAACCGTGGAGCTGATTACATTAGTGTTTGCTATTCGGATAAGCTTATTATCAAATGTGCGTATCTTAATTGAAAGTGTGTCGATTGAATAAACAATTCCTGTAATGTCATTGATAGTTACTAAATCTCCAGTAGCAAAGAGTTTTTCTGAAAGCAAAAAAAGACCGCTAATTAAGTTAGAAACAGATGTTTGCGCAGCAAAGCCCAGCGCTATTCCTGCAACTCCAGCAGCACCGAGAAGCGGTGTTAAGTCAATATTCAAAATTTTTAGAACATTTATTACAATTATACCCAATCCTGAATATTGAATAATTCGCACAATTAAATTTTTGCTTCGCTCATTCATTTTGTTCTTTAAGCTTTTTTTGATAATTGTATTGATAATACGTATTAGAATAAGTCCGACAATTATTACATAAGCAACAGAAAGAATTTTCATTATGAGCGCATTATCAAAGTTATGAAAAAAATTATTAGGCTTTATTTCGGCCGGAGCTGCAGAAACTTGTTCCTGAATTGAGTCCACTGCAGTTGCTACATTTTGTGTAAAGACAGGCCAACAGAGTGCAAGCAGTAAAAAAAATAATAGAGAACGCATATTAAAATCCTACCATATTTTTAAAAAATTGCAGCCCTTGCAATACAAAGCTTAGTTCTGCAACAACAGGTTTCTGAACAAGTGAGGCTGCACTTTGTTTTCCATGCTGTTCCGTTGAAATCTGAATACGGTTACTGCTGTATTCATAGCGTATCCTTTCGCTCATGAGTATCCCACTGTAGTCAAAAATTGAAAGCTGTGGAAAGTTAACTAATATTTCTTTAATTTGCATTGTTTTGTCGGTACGGTTGATAATATGAATTGGGTGCACGATACAGAGTGGATATCGCTCTGCAAGCGTATAAGCTTTAGTCTCATCGGTAATAAAGTTTTCTCGATAGGTATATGAAATGATGCCTGTTGTTGGATCACCATACAATGTTTTTTTGGGAGTAGTCAGAGTATTCCATGTATGCATCAGTGTTGTGTCCCGATACATTCCGATATCTGCCAGTGAAAGAACAAATACTTGTATTTCGGTAGCTGGACATACTTCAAGTGTTTCCGGTACAAGTATAACTAGTGGTTTATCTGGATAGCAGGGTTTAATATGCAATGAATTGATTTTATCAACAAGAAGCATGTTTTTTGTATGCAGAGCCTTTTCAGGATGTTTGGCAAGCTGTTCTGAAAAAGACTTAAGTATTGTTTCTGAAATTTCTGTAAGAAATGACGGCAGTGTATGGTAAAAATCTGATACAAGCTTAACTGTGTCATGTTCGTAGGATTCAAGTGATAGAATAAGTTGAGCAAAAGAAAAATCAAATTGATACGATTTTTTTTGTATGCTGATAGTTTTAGTATTCCAGAGTGATAGTTTTGTATGTTCTTGCATACTATTAGTTATAACATGGCGCATAGAGGAGAGCAAGTTTGATATTGACCAAAATTGTATTTTATAGTATTTTCCTACTAAACCTATAGGAATTAGTGATGCTGACGATATCTACTAAAACACAGTATGCGGTTCGAGCACTCCTCTATATTGCACGAAATAGTAAAACGCTGTGTACTACGGCAGAAATAGCTCAAGCCGAAGGGATTTCAGTCAAGTATCTCGAAAATATTTTATCTGTACTAAAATGCAAAGGAATACTCGACAGTGAACGTGGTAAGCATGGCGGCTATTCTCTGGCTTTATCTCCAGATCAAATTAAAATGCTTACGTTAATTGAACTCTTTGAAGGACCAATTGAACCAGTTTCCTGTCTAACAAAAAATAAATTATGTGGTTTTGACTGTTCCTGTATTCCACGAAAGTTCTGGCAGGGGTTAAAACAATCAATTGAAACGTATCTTGATTCCTGTACTATACAGGATTTATTGGAGGATACTCATGAATAACCGAATTGTTTATATGGACTATAACGCGACTACGCCATTGCATCCGCTTGTCAAGGAGTTTATGGTTCGCGAACTCGATACATATGCAAACGCCTCCAGCATGCATGAATTGGGACGTCAAGCGCGATCAGCAATTGAAGATGCTCGTGCAAAAGTAGGCATGCTCATTGGTGAAGATTCGGCAACAAATACACTTATTTTTACAAGCGGAGGTTCCGAGTCAAATAATACTGTCTTTGCAACAATGTTCCATATTGGCAGAAATAATAAAAGAAATAAAATTATAACAACAGCGATAGAGCATCCCTGTGTGCTCAACGCTGCAAAGTGGCTGGAGGCAGAAGGCTTCCCGGTACATTTTTTAAGCGTGGATGCTTACGGTAAAATCGATTTCAATGAATTGGAATCCGTTTTAGATGATTCGACGCTGCTTGTTTCTGTAATGACAGCTAATAATGAAATTGGAACCATTCAGGATATTGCACGGGTAGTGGAGCTTGCAAAGGCAAAGGGAGCACTCGTACATACCGATGCAACTCAGGCAGCTGGTAAAATACCGGTTAACGTCAAAGCTTTAGGTGTTGATTATGCAACGCTATCCTGCCATAAAATATATGGTCCCAAAGGTATTGGTGCTCTTTACATTAAAAAAGGGTCACCAATCGAACCACTCATCCGCGGTGGCCATCAAGAATACGGTTATAGAGCTGGCACCTATAACAATCTGGGTATTTTAGGGTTTGGAGAAGCTGCAAGACTTGCTAAAGAAAATTTACAAACATATCAGAGTAAAATGTCTGCACTGCGCAATAAACTGCGAGATGGTATAGAGCAAAAAGTACCGCTCATTCACATAAATGGGCACAGAACTGATGTGCTTCCGAATACGCTCAATGTATCATTTCCTGGTGCAGAAGGAGAATCAATTTTGCTCTATCTAGATTTAGCGGGAATCGAGGTTTCAACTGGATCAGCTTGTGCTTCAGGAAGTCTCGATCCAAGCCATGTTCTCCTGGCGACAGGTCTTGGTCCAGAGCTTGCTCATGGCTCTATCCGTTTTAGTCTTGGCATGTATAACACCGAAGATGATGTCGACTATGTGCTCAATGAACTTCCGCCAATTATAGAACGTCTGCGCAGTATGTCCACAGTAAAAGCAGAAGATATCGCACAAACACTACAAGGAGTAAAGTAATGGAAACCAATTCAAGCTGGATATATACCGATAAAGTTAAGGAACATTTTCTTAATCCCAAAAATGTTCTCAAAGACGGAGAAGATTTCCAGGCTGATGGTGAAGGTATCACCGGCAATGTTAAATGCGGCGATGAAATGTTATTTTTATTAAAAATAAAAGATGATATTATTCAAGATGTTCGATGGAAAACCTATGGATGTGCCAGCGCAATTGCAAGTACATCAGCTTTATCGGAATTGATCAAGGGTATGCACATTCGTGATGCATATCAAATAAAACCAGATGATGTTGTCAAAGCATTAGGGGGGCTCCCGGAAAATAAAATTCACTGTTCTGTCCTTGGTGATAAGGCTCTGCGAGTTGCAATAGACAATTATCTTGAGAAAACAGGTCGCAAAGGTCTTTACAAAGATTTAGGAGCACGGATTATCTGTACCTGTCTTAATATCACCGATCATGATATTGAAGAAGCGGTCAAGCAGGGTGCGCATGATTGGGAAAAGCTCCAGGAGCATACTAAGATAGGAACTGTATGCGGAAAATGCAGAAAAGAAGCTGAAGAGCTCTTGCATACCTATGTCCATATCTTTGGAGAATCATAACGCAAAAAAAATTGTAGCTAGAGGAATATTGATAATTGGAACATTTTTCTGTGGAGCAGTTTTCTGTATCTAATTTCGATGTTGATAAAGCGCTCCGGGAGATTTATTCAGATACGAAGAGTCTGTATCGTGATTTTCCCTGGCGAAACACAACTGATCCCTGGGAAATATTAGTTTCCGAAGTGATGCTTCAGCAAACACAAACGAAGCGCGTGGTATCAAAATATCTTTCCTGGTTTGAGCACTTGCCGGACATACATACATGTGCTCGAGCATCAAAACAGGAAATACTATCATTGTGGTCTGGACTTGGATACAATAGCAGGGCACTTCGATTGCAGGAATGCGCCCGGATTATTTGTGAACGTTATGAAGGTATAGTTCCACGTTCCCGGAAAGAATTACAGAAGCTGCCTGGTATTGGTACGTATACAAGCGGAGCAATTTGTGCATTTGCATACAATGAACCATATGTTTTTTTAGAAACTAACATCAGAACGGTACTTATTTATTGGTTGCAAAAAAACCCAGATTTTGTTTTAGAAGAAAACTGTATTGATGATTTAGTGCTTGAATCCATATTAAAAAAAATGATAGAAGCAGTACAGAATAGTGGGCAATCAATACACACATTTTACTATATGCTTATGGACTATGGCGCTTTTATTAAAAAAACATATGGAAATTTTTCAATATATGCAAAAAAATATACCAAACAGTCTTCGTTCAAAGGTTCAGTCCGTGAAGTGCGCGGAGCAATAGTAAAAGCACTTTGTGGTTCAAAAAGTATTACGTATGATACATTAGAGTCGCTCTATGATCCTCAAAATGTAACAGAAGCCATTGATGGTCTTGTTGCAGAAGGTATTATAAAGAGAAATGGTAGTACACTGGAATTAGCTTAGCATATTAGCTAAAAAGATGGTAAAACAACTGAAGAAAAAAATCACGAATGCGTATAAGAATATTCCCCCGAGGAATATCCTCTGGAGCAAGAAGCGGTACAGTTTTTATAATATTTGAGTCAGCAATAAGAAAAATATTCCCAATTTGTTGTCCTTTAGCAATAGGTGCATTGATTTCTTCATACGTAATTTTATAGGTGAGTTTTGGTTTATAAATTTTTTGTATAGTGATGTATTCAGAAACGCTCATTACTGGTTCGATGTATGATTTTTTGCCATACCAGACACGAACCTTATTTAAGATTTTTTTGGGGAAAATAATTGTTTCCCAGTTTTCAAATGCCCAATCGAGAAGTGTTTGTGCTGTACGCGCTCTTCCAGATGTTCCTTCTCTGCCTCCAAGTGTTACTAGAATAAAACGAGTATCGCCTCTTTTTGCTGTTGTTATAAAATTATATCCCGATTCTCTGATATAACCAGTTTTAAGTCCATCACAGCCAGAGTATCGTGTTAATAAATCATTAGTAGAATTTAAGTTTAAGTACTTTGTATCTTTTGCCCCATACAACACGGCAGTTGCAAAAGGCAGATTATTGAGTTCCTGAAGTGCATAGGGATGTTCTTTAATATAGAAAAGGGAAAATTGAGCAAGCTCAATAGCATTAGATATGTTTTTTTCTGATAAACCTGTAGGTTCTATAAAGTGCGTATGTGTAAGGCCAAGTCTTTCAGCTTCTTTGTTCATGAGCACGACAAACTTTTCAACAGAACCAGCAAGTGTTTCTGCTATGAGGTACGCAGCATCATTTCCGGATGAAATAGCTGCTCCTTTCATGAGGTCAAAAAAACTTATCGAGTAACCAGGTTCAAGATACATAAGGGATGCGCCAAATGGGATATTTCTTGCTGTATGTCTGGGCAGTATTTTTATGAGCGTATCGCGGGTAATTGTGCCCTGTTCAAGGGCTCTGTATGCAAGATGCAGCACCATTAATTTTGTTAGACTTGCAGGAGGAATCAATTTGGTTTCATTGTGTTTATATAAGATTTCTCCATTAGGAAAATCAATCAGTATCCATGACTCTGCATCAATATGAGCAGGGAGCTGAGCAAACGAGCGAATTGAATGCGTGACCGTCTGCTGATTCTGCGCATAACTGAGCGAGCATGACAGAATCATACTCGCCAGACAGTAGAACATGCGTTGAATAAATTTTATATGGTCCATGTTGAGAAATAGTAATTAAAAATCCGCCTGCTTGACTGCGCGAGGGAATGGAATTACATCACGAATGTTTTCCATGCCCGTAACATACCGCATGAGCCGTTCAAAGCCAAGACCAAAACCAGCATGCGGAGCAGAACCAAACCTGCGGAGATCGAGATACCAGCTGTAAGCTTGTTCATCAAGACCTAGCTCACGGATTCTTCCAAGCAGCACATCGTAGCGGTATTCTCGTTCTGAACCACCAATAATTTCTCCAATACGAGGTACGAGGACATCCATAGCGCTTACGGTTTTGTTGTCATCATTTAGTTTCATATAAAATGCTTTGAGTTCTTTTGGATAATCGGTAACAATTACAGGTCCATTGATAACCTTTTCCGTCAAATACCGTTCATGTTCGGTCTGAAGGTCGCAGCCCCAGTAAGGTTTAAACTCAAAGCCATCTTTATTTTTTTCAAGTTCTTTAACAGCATCGGTATAGGAGATGTGTGCAAATTTTGAATTATAAACTGATGTTAACATATCAATGAGACCAGGTTGAATGCGTTTGTCAAAAAATGCCAAATCTTCTGCACATTCTTCGAGTGCCCATCGCAAGAGATACTTGATAAAATCTTCTGCAAGCTCCATGTCATCTTTGAGTGTTGCAAATGCTATTTCAGGCTCAATCATCCAGAATTCAGCAAGGTGACGAGTTGTATTGGAATTTTCTGCACGGAACGTCGGCCCAAATGTATACACTTTTTTTAATGCAAGGCAGTATGTCTCAACGTTAAGCTGGCCTGATACCGTAAGGTATGCCGGCTTTCCAAAAAAATCTTTGCTGTAATCAACTGGCTGGCCGGATTTTGCGATTCTATCAAGATCAAGCGTTGTTACCTGAAACATTTCTCCAGCGCCTTCGCAATCGCTTGCAGTGATGATGGGTGTATGAATGTACTTAAAGCCTCTATCCTGAAAAAAAGTATGTACTGCGTAAGCCATTGCATTGCGTACACGAGCTACTGCACCAAAGGTGTTTGTCCGTGCCCGAAGATGGGCTATGCTACGCAGAAATTCGAGCGAATGAGCTTTTTTCTGTAATGGATAGGAATCAGCTGGTGCTGGACCCAGCACTTTGCAGGATGTAGCATGCAATTCTACAGGCTGTCCCTGTGCTGGTGATTCAACCAGTGTTCCGGTTATTTCCACTGCTGCACCTGTTAGTGCTGCTTCAAGCTGAGCTGCATCACTGGTATTAAACACACATTGCAGGTTGCTCATGCATGTGCCATCATTGAGCTCTATAAAAATTGCATTTTTTGTTTCTCGTTTAGTACGAACCCAGCCGCATACAGTTAGTGTTTTTCCAACTGTTTTTTGTTTTAAGATTTCTACAATATCTTCCATAATCGGTACTCCTCTCACTGTTTGTTTGAGCATAGCATTCTTTGTTTATAATCATCAAGATAAAGTTTTGCATGCAATAATACATGAACCATGGTATAATGCACATATGCGATGAATGTTACGGAGGATAGTACCAATGGAAGCAGATGCTATAAAATTTGAAATTGTTGAACATTTTGCAGTGCTCAGTGAGACAAAATCCGGTTGGACAACCGAACTCAATAAGGTTAAATGGAACGACAGGGAAGCAAAATATGATATCCGCCCGTGGGACCCTGAGCATAAACGCATGGGGAAGGGCATCACACTCACCCAGGAAGAACTCGTAAAACTACGTGATGCATTAAACAAAATGACACTGTAAGCTCTTACTCAGAATAGTACATCGACAGTATCCATTCAGTTTCGGCGGCCATTTTCCTTCAGTGCTCACGCACTTGCTGCTCATGTACTTGATATAAAATACAATAATGATATAATGAGTTAATTCCTTTCTTGAAAGAAAGAAAGCTTTTTTCTATAATTTTCCCACGGAGGATGTATTTCAATGGCAAAGTATGTTTATTTTTTTGGAAATGGGAAGGCCGAGGGTGACGAGACTATGAAAGCTACCCTTGGAGGTAAAGGTGCAAATCTTGCAGCAATGACCAACATGGGTATACCTGTTCCTCCTGGCTTTACAATTTCAACAGATGTTTGTGAAGAGTTTTATAAAAACAAACGCAAATATCCTGCATCACTCGAAAAAGAAGTAGATGAGCAACTCAAGCGGCTTGAAGATTTAATGAAAAAAAGACTTGGTGATCCAGAAGATCCGCTCCTTGTATCGGTTCGTTCAGGAGCAGCAGTATCAATGCCTGGTATGATGGACACAATTCTCAATCTCGGTCTCAATGATAAGGCTGTAGAAGGTCTTGCCAAAAAGACCAACAATCCACGCTTTGCATATGACTCATACCGCCGTTTTATCCAGATGTATGGCGATGTTGTGCTCGGTGTTCCCCATGATGAGTTTGAGCATGCACTAGCTCAGGTTAAAAAATCTAAAAAGGTTACACTTGATACGGAATTAACTGCTGATGACCTTAAAAAAGTTATTGAACTCTATAAGGGAATTGTAAAAAAACATACTAAAAAAGATTTCCCGCAGAATCCAAAAGATCAGCTCTGGGGCGCTATTGGTGCTGTTTTTGGATCATGGATGAACGAACGTGCAATTAAATACCGTGAACTCAATAACATTAAGAACCTTAAAGGAACAGCAGTGACTGTTCAGTCAATGGTATTTGGCAACTGGGGAGATGATTCAGGAACTGGTGTTTGTTTTAGCCGCGATCCTTCATCAGGTGCAAATGAATTTTATGGCGAGTTCCTCATGAACGCTCAGGGTGAAGATGTTGTTGCAGGTATCCGCACACCAGAAAAAATTAGCGCACTTGCAAAGAAAAACAAAGCAGTATATGACCAACTCGTAAAAATAAAGAATCACCTTGAAAAATCATTCCGCGACATGCAGGATATGGAATTTACTGTTCAGCAGGGTGTTCTCTATATTCTCCAGACTCGTAATGGCAAACGAACCGGTCAGGCAGCTGTAAAAATAGCAGTGGATATGGTTAATGAAAAACTCATTAGCAAAGAAGAAGCTATCATGCGCGTGACGGCAGAGCATATCGATCAGCTTCTGCATCCAATGATCGATCCAAAGGCAATAAAAACTGCAAAAGTACTCACAAAAGGTTTGAATGCTTCTCCTGGTGCAGCATGCGGACAAATCGTATTTACCGCTCAGGATGCAGAAAAGTGGGTAAAAGAAGGAAAGAAAGTAGTACTCGTCAGAAAAGATACCAGCCCCGAAGATATTGGTGGAATGGTTGTTTCAGAAGGTATTCTAACGAGTACTGGCGGTATGACAAGTCATGCAGCAGTAGTAGCACGTGGTATGGGAACTCCCTGCGTATCAGGTGCAACTGAAGTTTTAGTTGGTAATAAAATAATAACAATTAAAGAAACAAAGCTCAAAGAGGGAGACTGGATTACAATCGATGGTACTACTGGTAACGTTTATGCAGGTGCCCTCCCGCTTGTAGACGCAAAATTTACAAAAGAAATGGATATTTTCCTTTCCTGGTGTGATGAGATACGTGATGCTTCTGTTAGAAATAATCTCAAAGGGTTTGATGTGCGAACCAATGCAGATACTCCAGAAGATGCAAAACGCACGTTTGAATTTGGAGCACGCGGTATCGGTCTGTGCCGCACCGAACATATGTTCTTTGATAAGGAAAAACTCATTCATTTCCGTGCAATGATTGCTGCGGATACAGTGGAACAACGAAAAGCAGCACTGAGCAAGATTCTGCCACTGCAGAAAAAAGATTTTGTTGGAATCTTCAAAGCAATGAATGGCTATCCTGTGACTATTCGTTTGCTTGACCCGCCTCTCCATGAATTCGTCCCCAAAACAAAACAGGAGATTGAAGAGCTTGCAAAACTCATTGGTATTAAACCCAAAGATCTCCAGCCCAAGCTTGATCGTCTGCATGAGTTTAACCCAATGCTCGGACATAGAGGGTGCCGCCTTGCAATTACTTACCCGGAAATCTATGAAACTCAGGTAGAAGCAATTATGCAGGCTGCTGTTGAATGTGCAAAGAAAAAAATACCTGTTAAACCTGAAATTATGATCCCGATAGTCTGTGATCCAAAGGAATTGGCTATCCTCCGCGCATCAACACAGGCTATTGTTGATAAGTACCTTGCAAAAGCAGAAGCAAAAGACATAAAGGTTACAATTGGTACCATGATTGAAGTACCCCGAGCAGCAATTCTCGCTGATAAAGTTGCAGAACACGCAGATTTCTTTAGCTTTGGAACCAATGACCTTACCCAGATGACCTATGCATTTAGCCGTGATGATGCAGGCTCATTCCTTCCTGCATATCTCAAACAGGAGATTTTGCCATTTAACCCAACCGAATCAATTGATGAAGAAGGTGTGGGCTTCCTCATGCGACATGCTGCAGAGAACGGAAGAAAAACCAAAAAAGACCTTAAACTTGGTATCTGCGGTGAACAGGGTGGTGATCCTGCAACCATCGATTTCTGTTTCAGAATCGGACTCAATTACGTTTCCTGTTCTCCATTCCGTGTTCCTGTCGCTCGCTTAGCTGGAGCACAGGCTGTAATTAGAAACTCTAAAAAATAAGCATAAAGAGACATATGCATAATAAGCGAGGGCTGCCTGAGCAACCCTCGCTTTCATATACACACGTATAGCAATATCATTATTGCATTTAGTTTAGTTGTTTTAATAGTGAAAGTATTATTTAAAAATTAAAATTTATGGTAGAATATGTAATGAAACAGCTTCAAGAAACATTGTCGAAGGATCGGAAAGTGAAGAAAATCTAATCTTACCAAGAACTTCAACTCCATTGCCATCTACAAGCAATGTTTCGAAGGGTACAAGCACTTCTATAATACCTTCAAGTATTTTAGCATCATGGTAGCCAATGAGTAGTTTAAAAAAACATTTACCATTCCCGGTCTGTACGTTTGCTATTGCACCTTTCCATATTACTGAGACGCTATCATAAAGCAGAGGTTCTTTAATTATTTCTTTATAAGTGAATCTGTCTTTTACTGTTAAAAACGAAGGAGGTTGAGCAAGTTTTTTTAGCAACGCACATTTTTCTTTAATACCAGGCGATGCATTGGAAAGTAATATTTTATTTAATTCAAGGATAGCTCTATCATCACGATAGTTTGCAAATAATTGTTTGGCTTTTTCAAAAGATGTTTTAATTTCATGCTCGGTTAAAATATAAAGTGCCTGAGTAGAACCAGTCGTTGCCTGCTCAAGATCTTCTGCAGTAAGATTGATTACATCAATATCAGGTCGTGTGTTTGGTTTTTTAAATTTATTGTAAAAGAAGAAAACTGTAGAAAACACAATAAAAGCTATAAGTAAACCAGTCCCAATACGAGGGAGTATTCTTTTTTTTATTGGCAGGAATTTAAAAATTATTTTTGGATCACTGGAAAAATTTTTATTGCTCTTAATCATCGAACGTAAACGTTCCATACTTCTTGTTGCCATTTTACAATTAGGATAGCGATCAAGAATGTCTATATAGAGCTGAATTGCTTTTTCCGTGTTGTCTCGTTTTATATACACAGCAGCGAGTGCTAAAAGTACATCTTTATCGCGAAAATCTAAAGATTGGGCCCTGCGGAGTGCACTGTATGCACTACCAATATCACCGCAGTATAGATAAGAAATGCCCAAAATATATTGAAAACGCTTATTTTCATGATATACTTCTGTGACTGGTTCAAGAATTTCTATTACAGTGTGCCATTTATGGTTCTTAAAAAGCCGCTCAGCATCAGCAAGTATATCAGCATTCACGGTCTAATATTGTCCTTTCTTTTTAGTTAATTCATCAATCATTGCCTGAATTTTAGCTATGTCTGCTTCTGTTATCGACTGGCTATTTGCTAATAGAGTATTAATCATTTGAAGAATCGTCAAGGCAGTTTGATAATCTTTTTTTAAGAGTTCCATGAGTTGTTCCTGTGTGAGTTGTGGTAGCTGTGATGAAGGAGTTGACGGAGTAGCAGTAACAGATGGCACTGTAACGGGAGAGGAAACAGAAACACTTGAAAGTGGTTCTGAAATAGATGGTGTTTCTACTGCTGTTACCTGAATTGTTGATATTGTAAACGAAAACGTTCTTTTCTCAGATGGCTTAACCGTTTGAGCATTCCAGAAAAGTGCAACGGCGCTATCATTGATTGAGTAAGGAGCGAGTGTAAAATTTCTGTTTTGCTGGAATTCTGGCTGCCAGACGGCATCGTTGATCCGCTTCCAATTGGCTAACAGCACTGCATCAGGCTGAAGGTTTTTAGTTGTAGGAAGAAAAATCCTGAAGCCTATTTTTTTCTCATTGCTGCTCTCTATCCAGAGTGGTAGGTTAGGTTGAGAAAAAAGCGTTTCGGTTTGTATTTGTGCATTGAGATTTGATGAAAAATGACTGCTTGCTTTTTCACCAAGATAGGAATCAAGCAGTATTCTACAACCTATACTTGTGTCCTGTTTTGTGGTATTAAATACTGTATATAAAAAAGAAAAGCCACCTGAACTAACAGGTGTTATATCAAGAACTACAATAGCAATATCAGAAGTATAGGTAATTTTAATGCTGTTTTCAGTCTGTTCAACTTTTGATGAAAAGTTGTCATTCAGTTTAAGCAATCTATTGCCGCTTGCAATTAAAACATACGATGTTCTCGTGTCCTGTTCATAGAGTAGCGATGTTTTTGTTTTTTCATCATCTGAAATATGATAGAGCTTCAGAATCCCTGAACGCTCATTTAAGGAGAGCATAATAGATCCCGATTTGATATCAAGAGCATAGCTTGAAAAAAGAACTATTAATAAAAATAGAAAAAGTAAAGCTTTTTTCATTTTTTTGCTCCTTGCAGTTCTATCATTTTTTGTAAATAAAATTCCATGAGCAATAACACCTGTTCTTTAAGTGCAAGTAGTTTTGCAAGATTTGTATACGTGGCTGATGTTGCAGCAGGTTGACCTGTAACCGATGTCGATTGAGCCTGCGCACGTGCCTGTAATGTTTTGAGCTCATTGTCTTTAAGAGCAAGCTGTTTTGTTAAATCCTCAATTTGCTTGTTAAGATTAGTAATAGTTGCTAATAACTCACTTTGTGAAGTTGAGGAAGTTTGTGGTAATTGACCTGTAAGCTGGCGCTGGTATGCCGCAATTGCCTGTTCATACATTTTTTCACGACGCTGAAATTCATCGATTGTTTTTAATGCTTCTTCATGGCTCCACCTGAGCAATTTAAGGAGCTCTTCTTCTCGATATTTTAGTCCGATAATGATAAGCTTATACTTTGATGCTTCTGCTTTTGTGCTGGAAGGATACTTGGTTATGACCACATTATAGAGTGCTTCTGCTTCCTTGTATTTACCTGCATCAAAGAGTGTTTCTGCATACCAGAAAATGCTATTTCCTGCAAACTCGCCTTCTGGATAACGGGTAAGATACATGGTTAGGTATTGAATAGCTTTTTCATAATCTTTTTTAAAATATGCACAACGTCCCATTTGATAAATAACTTCGGGAATTCGGTACATGCCTGGATAGTTCGAAAGATACAGTTCAAAATATTTTAATGCCTCATCATATTTTTCAAGAGCCATCTGTGTAAGTCCTAACCAGTATAGCGCATCAGACTTTATATCGACTGCCTGTGCTGCAAGGTAAATATCACTTAAAAGGAGAGCAGCCTCAGAAAATCTACCGGTACTGAAAAGTTCTATCGCATTTTTCAATTGCAAAATTTGCGCATTGCCTGTCTGTGCAAATGCTTGTCCGCTGATGAGAACTGTTGAAACTACTAATAATAAGGTTAGGCACCATAAACGTTTCATAATCCAAATCCTATTTGAGAAAGAATGTATTTTTATAATCGGCTTTATTGTATGCATTCTGGAGTCTTTTATACTATCTAATGGAAACTGTATAGGGGAAGTGAGTAAATCTAAGAAATAGAGCTATAGATAGTTTTAATGAAGCTTGCTTTATCTGGAGTATTGAAAAAAGCACTACCCATAACAGCAACATCAATCCCCGCTTCCCAGGCTGCTCGAATAGTATCTGCATTGATACCGCCATCAATAGCAATTTTATACCGATAGCCATTTTGTTTTTTTAGATCTGATAATGTTTTTACTTTTTTAAGTGTAGCTGGAATAAACTGCTGACCGCCAAAACCAGGATTAACCGACATAAGCAAAATAATATCGAGCAGCGGTAAGAGTTCATCGAGGATATGAACAGGCGTAGATGGGACTATCGATATACCAGCGAGCATCCCTGCTGCATGGATGCGGTCAATGAGCCTGCAATGATGAATGTGTGCTTCATAGTGAAAAGTAAAGGCATTTGCTCCTGCATCTTTAAATTCCTGTACATACTGTTCTGGATTTGAAACCATAAGATGTGCATCAAGAAACAGTTTGGTTCTTTTCCGAATATCGTCAATCATTTTGCTGCCAAAGGTGAGGTTCGGAACAAAGTGACCATCCATTACATCGAGATGTATCCATGGACATCCGCTTATTTCAATATCTTTAATTGCTGTAGCAATATCAGAAAAATCTGCTGACAGTATAGAAGGAGCAATAATCAATTCTTTCATAATAAAATAATACTAGCATATGAGCTACCAGCTTTACAAGCATAAAATTGTGTTAAAATTATTTATCATTTTCTTGACATGATTTTGATATGAGTTTATACTGCTCACTGCTCAGGGTTAGTAAGAGCATACTTCGTAGTTATAAAGGAGGTAACAAATGCACGATTCCGCAGACTGTACTACTACACAGACATGCTCGGACGCTGCAGATGTTCCGGAACATAGTTGCCGGATCTCGCTTTATACATACGGAGTGTCACTGAGCATGCTATAACCTGTCTTAATCGATACAGCATATCAGTATACTCCGTGTGAGATGTTTTATGTCAGCTTATACGGAGGAAAACTATGATCGATCAGTTAGTCGCTCCCGATATCAAAGAACTCATTGAAGAAGGAAATATCAAAGAAGTCGTAAATTTTCTGGATGAATTACATCCTACAGAATCTGCTGAAATTCTTAACAATTTTCCTGTTGAACAGATAAAAACCATTCTCCTGCAGTTTGATGAATCAAAGCGAGCAGATATATTCTGTGAATTACCAGGGAGTGTGCAGGTAGAACTCTCTTCTCTGTTTGATAACCAGGAACTTGTTTCGATTATCAATGACCTTTCGCCAGATGATCAGGCAGACTTGTTCAAAATATTGCCAGAAGAGACCTCGCAGCAGGTTTTGCCCCAGTTGGAGGATAGGGCAACAATTGAAAGACTCGTTGCCTATCCGGAAGGTACAGCAGGTTCTATCATGACGACTGAGTTTGTTGCAGTGCCATCCACAATCACGGCACAAGCTGCAATTCAGCGTATTCGCAAAGAAGGTGCCACAAAAGAATCAATCTATACCATATTCCTTATTGATAATCAAAAGCATCTCGTTGGGCTACTATCACTGGGAGACATAATTCTTGCTGATCCTGATGAAAAACTCAGCAATCTTCTTGAATCCGAACAGATTACTTCCATTAAAGCCACTGCATCACGTGAAGAAGTCGTCTATATGGTAAAAAAGTTTGACCTCGTCACATTGCCAGTTGTCGATGAAAATAATCGCCTCGTTGGGATTATTACACATGATGATGTTATCGATGTAATTGAGCAGGAACGAACTGAAGATTTTGAACGCTTTATGGCTATTACCGGTAAACATGAGGATATGGCGTATCTCAAAATTCCGGTATGGAAGCAGTTTTTGCACAGGGTTCCCTGGCTTGTTATTTTAGCAGCTGTGGGTCTTGTTTCTGGCGCAATTCTTCAGCATTTTGAATCGGCTATGGTCAATCTGGTCATTTTGGCATTTTATATGCCTATGCTTGCTGATACTGGCGGCAATACCGGAAGTCAATCTGCTACGGTAGTAGTGCGTGCCCTCGCTCTCAAAGAAATCAAACCTGGTCACATTGGTAAAGTGCTTTGGAAAGAATTAAGAATTGCTTTACTGTTAGGTGGTGTTCTAGCACTGCTTGCTTTTGCTCGTGTCATGCTAAGTTCGAGCGGGTTGGAACTGCCAGAAGGTATATCGCTTCAAAACATTGCATTTGCAATTAGTGTTGCTTTAGGAGTTCAGGTTATTTCAGCAACCATTATTGGTGCAATTTTACCGTTGCTTGCTGCAGCCTGTAAACTGGATCCTGCTCTCATTGCAAGTCCTGCAATTACAACAGTTGTTGATATTACGGGTCTGTTTTTGTACTTTAGCATAGCCAAAGCAATCTTACATATTTAGCGTACACAATAAACCAGAAAATTTGTTTGCAGAAGTTAGTGCGTTTTGGGAAAATTATGCTATACTTATACTAACAATCTTGTAATTTTGAGAAATGAAGGAGGTTAGGGCAGATTGTTACAGCGCGTGTATGGTAAAAAAATAAAACTGGAAGGCTTTAATAATCTCACGAAGACATTGAGCTTTAATATTTATGATATTTGTTATGCAAAAGCTCGGGAAAGTCAAATTGAGTATCTGGAATATATCGATGAGGAATACAATTCAAAGCGTCTCCATGAAATCATTAAAGAAGTAACCAGTATTATTAATGCAAAACTCGTACATGTTTCAACACAGGATTATGATCCTCGTGGTGCAAGTGTAACAGCCTTGATAAATGAGTGGGATCACAGTGCTTCAAAACCAAAGGTTGGAACAGTAACTGCTCATCTTGATAAAAGTCATATAACTGCGCATACCTATCCGGAGCATAACACAGAATCTGGCATTGCTACGTTCCGTGTAGATATCGATGTATCAACCTGCGGAATGATTTCTCCGCTGAGAGCACTTAACTATTTAATCGAGAGCTTTGATTCCGATGTTGTGCTCATGGATTACCGTGTGCGAGGATTTACACGAGATACACGCGGTAAAAAAATTTACATCGATCATGAAATTACTTCTATACAGGATTATGTTGATGAAGATATTTTAAATGATTATCTTGTGTATGATATCAATATCCTTTCTGCAAATATTTTTCATACAAAAATGATGAAAAAGCGCCTGGTAATGGACGACTACCTTTTTGGGTCTGATACTACTTCGTTGACACCTAAAGAAAGAAAGCAAATCAGGGAAATGCTTAAAGTTGAAATGCAAGAAATTTTTGAGTGTCACAACATCTGAGGATGTGTATGTTGCATAACGAATGGAATGGTTCTGGCTCTGGATATTTTCTTGAGTATGCGAAAATACTCTATACTGGTCAGACACGCTATCAATCCATAGCGCTCTATGAATCGCATCAGTTTGGGAAAATTCTGGTTCTCGATGGCTGTATACAGGTAATTGAGTCAGATGAATATCACTACCATGAACCAATGGTACACTTACCATTGCTTATGCACCAGAATCCAGAACATGTATGTATTATTGGCGGAGGCGATGGTGGAATACTGCGTGAAGTGTGCAAATATCAAGCTGTTAAAACAATAGATATGGTTGAGCTTGATGGCGAAGTAATACAATTTTCACAAAAGTATTTTCCTGAGATTGCAAGCGGTTCTTTTGCAGATGCAAGACTTTCGCTCACCATTGGGGATGGTCGCTCATACATTGAACGTACAACAAAACGATACGATGTGATAATCATGGACATGACAGATCCATTTGGACCTTCCGTTATGCTCTACACCAGAGAATTTTTTACAGCAGTAAAAGAAAAGCTCCGAAATGCTGAGTCTCTTTTTATCATGCATTCAGAATCGCCTAAATTTCGTCCAATGACCTTTTCCAGCATACATGCAACACTCTCCACTGTTTTTAATGATGTTGTTCCCTGTTTTCATACAATTGCTATGTATGGAGGACTCTGGTCGTTTGCTTTATGTTCACCTGGTCAAAATATAATTATTCCAGAGGAACGCGTGCTTACAAAAAAGTTGGAGGCTCTAGGCCCGCTCAAGGTTATTACACCAGATAGTTATAAATCAAAATTTATTTGTGAACCATGGATTAAATCATTGCTTGTAAGCAATACAAAAATCATTACTGATGCTGATCATGGCTTTCTTGATCTCTTCCCTGAAAATGCTCAACAATCTTTTTGAGTACAGTCCATGTAAAAAAACCAGAAAGCAAAAGCAGTATCATGCTTGTAATGTTTGAATTGACTATTCGTATCCAGGGTGCAGCTATAAGTCCCCATAAAAGTATTATAAAAAAATAAATTATTCCAGTTCCAATGCACCCTGCGAAAAAAAATATAATTGGTAGTAAAATGTTTTTAAATAAACGTAGTTTGCCACTGTAATTATTCTGTTTCACGGTTATTTTTATTAGAAAAAATTAAGCTGCAACAGAGAATAATTCCACAAACAACAATGCACGAATCTGCAATGTTAAATGTCGGCCAGCGTTCAAATCCAAATAATCCATAAAATTTAATCGAGATAAAGTCGACAACTCCCTGTGGTCGGAAAATTCTGTCAACGATATTACCAAGTCCTCCGCCTATTATACCTGCAAGCATCCATCGCTCGAGCGGTTTATACTCCTTTGAAAACAGTATTGACCAGGCAAGTAGTGCCAGTACAGCCAGCGGAATCAAGATAAAAATCAAAATTCTTATAATAGGAGAAGCAGAGTCAGCAAAACTAAAAGCTCCACCAGAGTTACGCTGATGGGTAATCCAGAGAAAATCACCCAGCCAGGACACTGCAATAGTATTGAGTTTTATCAGAGAAGTAATTATCAGTTTTACTATCTGGTCAATGAGAACGATGCTTGCAGTAAAAAGGAGTGGTTTCCACTGTTTTGATTGTGAAGTGCTCATATATATCCTTAAGTCTATAAACCTGTTGGAAGTTCAATAAAATGGGTCGAAAGACCCAGTGTGTCTGTAACATGTTGTGCTACAGCCTGTACACCATGAATTTCTGTGAGGTAATGACCTCCCGCAATCATATTCATGCCTGCTTCTTTAACAAGATGGTAGACAGAGTGAGAAGGTTCTCCGGTAATGTATACATCAATATGCTCATTGATTGCTTGCAATGATTCGAATGGCGCACCACCCGATACAATTGCAACCCGTGTATTTTTGCTTTTACCAAATGGATAAATAGCACGAGGTGCATCACCCTGAGGAAGCAGAATACTGAGTATCTCTTGAACAGATAGAGGAGATGGCAGCAATCCTTTCCACCCTATTGGTTTGCCATGATACACACCAAAAGGCTCAATTGTTTCGAGTTTCAATCGTTTTGCAATTACTGCATTATTGCCAAACTCTTTGTGGGCATCGAGAGGAAGGTGACATGCAAATAGGGCTATATCATGTTTGAGCAGCATGCTAATACGTTCATAGAGCGTTCCTGTTATAGGAGCTGGATTACCCCACAGGAGTCCATGATGAACGAAGAGCATATCAGCTTTCATTTCAGCCGCTCGTGCAATTGAATCAGCACAGGCATCTACAGCAAATGCTATCGTTTTAATTGGTTTACTGGAACACGCAACCTGTAAGCCATTGACCGAATCATCGATACCGGTAAACTGGGCAATTTCAAGTAGCGATCCAGCCCATTCAGCAAATTCATAGCAATTCATAAAATTTTCTCCAAGATTACAGTACAGCACACTTTGTGCTGTACTGGCTGTTACTGGTATAGATTACCGTTTAGGAGGCCGGGCTACGAATTCAGCTAAGTAGGGCTTTTTCTTGAGATCATTTTCAAAAGCTTGAGCTCGCTGCTTATTAACATAATCAGGCTTTTGGAATGAGTATACATATTCGGTATGTGGTTTATAGGTGCCATTGAGCAGAGCATATGAATCTTCGGTCATTACAAGCTCTTCGTCTGTGGGAATAACAAATATCTTTACTTTGCTGTTTGGCGCTGAAATATCTAGCTCTGCATTCCTGCATTTTGCTTTAGCATTTTTATCCTGGTCAATGATAATGCCGAGTTCTTCGAGCCCTGATGTAGCAAGCTGCCGGGTAATGGGACCCATCTCACCAACGCCAGCAGTAAAGACCAAGGCATCAACTCTTCCAAGTGCAGCGTAGTAAGCACCGATATATTTTTTGATACGATATCCCTCAATTTCCTGAGCAAGTTTAGCAATTGAATTTCCTTCATCAGCAGCGTTTTCAATGTCGCGTCTGTCTGCCCAGTGCTGGGTAATACCGAGTACACCCGATTCTTTGTTGAGCTTTTTCTCAATTTCCTGGATGGAAAGTCCGCCTTTTTTTGCCATGTGGAAGATAATTCCCGGATCGATATCGCCACAGCGAGTTCCCATTACAAGACCTTCAAGCGGAGTCAGTCCCATGGATGTGTCATAGGAGCAGCCATTTTTGACAGCATTAATTGATGAACCATTCCCAATATGTGCAATTATGACATTGGTTTCAAACGGGTCTTTCCCTAATAATACTGCAGCGCGTTTTGCGGTATATAAAAAGCTTGTTCCATGGAATCCATACCGCCTCACCATATTATTTTCATACCAGCTATAGGGAAGTGCATAGAGATAGCTCGATGCTGGCATAGTCTGATGCCATGCTGTATCCATAATTGCACAGTGTGGCACGTTCGGAAGTACTGATTTTGCAGCTTCTACGCCGGTAATATTAGCAGGATTATGGAGCGGTGCAAGGTCAATAAGATCCTTAAATGTAGCGAGCGATTCTTCTGTAATAAGTACAGAACGGGCAAATTTTGAACCGCCATGAACCATGCGATGTCCTACAACGTTGATGTCGCTAATGGATTTTAAAACGCCCATTTTACTGTCAATTAATGTTTTTAAGATAAGTTCAATGGCAACTGTATGGGTAGGACACTCATGGTCGATGGTAAACTCACCAACGCCAGGTGCTTTGTGGTTGATAATTGAGCCACCCTGGGTAACACGTTCTACAATGCCAGTTGCAAGTACATCTTTCTTATCCCAATCATATACTTGATATTTAACTGATGAACTACCACAGTTTAATGTTAGAATAATCATGAAACGCACTCCTTTTTGGACCATGCAGTCCTTATAGTTTTGTAACGCTCCTGCTTACAGTAGAGCTTCCGAATATGCTCACTGTATCATGAGTACTGGGGATTCAGCAAGTTATTGTGTTTAGAGCAGAGAAGACGCAAGTTCAGCTAGCTCGCTCCGCTCTGTTTTGCTTAAAGTAATATGACCGTAAATCTTTTGTCCCTTAAAGTGTTCGACAAGGTAAGAAAGTCCATTTGAGTTTGCATCGAGGTACATGTTATCAATTTGATACGGATCACCGGTTAAGACTACTTTTGTATTTTCACCAGCACGTGACACAATAGTTTTGATTTCATGTGGTGTGAGATTTTGCGCTTCATCGATAATGATATACTGATTTGGGAGCGATCGGCCCCGAATAAATGAGAGCGCTTCAATTTCTATAACCTTTTCCTTAACAAGCTGATCGACGTTCTTAATTTTATCCCGTTTGTATACTCCCAGGATAAAGTCAAGATTGTCAAAAATTGGCTGCATCCAGGCAGACATTTTTGCCTGTTTTTCCCCGGGTAAGTAACCGATTTCTTTACCAACAGAAACGACAGGACGGGTTACGAGCATACGCGAGTACTTTTTATCTTCAAGAATTTTTTTTAAGCCAGCTGCTATAGCTACCAGCGTTTTGCCGGTTCCTGCTTTTCCTACTAGCGTTACAAGTTTTATTGAATCGTCCAATAAGAGTTCAAGTGCAATTTGCTGTCTTGTATTGAGCGGAACTATTCCACAGATTGGTTGTTCTATCGGAGGAACTACATAAAGACTTCCGTGATCAGTAAAACGAGTTAAATACTCTTCAGAATTTTTTTTATCGGTAAAAATAACAAATTGGTTGGGTTTAAGTTGATCATTCCATGGTATTTCTGGCATTGCTTTCAGTGAGGCGACCTGTTCGCTGGTTGCATCGAGTTCAATAACACCTTGATAGAGTGTAGCAACATCTACTTTTTGTTTTTCATAATCGACAGCTTTAAGTCCGAGAGCTTGAGCTTTAACACGTGCATTGATATCTTTGGAGACGAAAAAAACTCTTTTGCCCTGACGCTGCAGTTCATATGCACAGAATAGTATTTTGTTATCAGGTTGATTTGCATCAAAACCATTTGGTGGATTATCCGGCTGAATGAGGCTTACCTTTAATATGGAGTTATTATCCAATTTAATGCCATCGTGCAGACTGCCTTTTTTTGCGACAGAATCGAGAAATCGTATTGCATCTCGTGCACTTTTTCCACGTTGATCAGAGTAAGTTTTTAGATTATCAAGTTCTTCCAGTACCTGGAGCGGAATAACGATTTCATTATCTTTAAACGAAAGAATTGCTTCGGGGTAGTGGATGAGAACATTGGTGTCAATAATAAAAACTTTTACCTGGTCTTGATGATCTGACATAACATGTAACTCCTCAGGTTATGATTTTGCTGGACGGAGATACCCAAAAATACTGCCACAAATACCTCCAATAATGTGTGCAAATTCGCTCACACTATTGGTTTGAAATGCATTCACAATTTCTCTTCCCAGATATATTACCACAATGAGAATAAAGGTAAGAGGAATTTCTCCTTTGGAAATATTGGTAAACGATATTAGGAGTATCATCATAAAGACAATGCCGCTAGCCCCCATTAGGCCTGTGTTAAAAAGGAGTACATTGAGAATGCCCGTTACGAGAGCAGTTGTCATTCCCATGAGCATCAGCAAACCTTTTCCGTATGATGCTTCAAGAATGGGGCCTAAAAGGAGAATGAATGCAAAATTACTTAAAAAATGATTGAGATCTGCATGGCCAAATATATGTAAAAATAGCCGGAGATAATCGAGAATACTGCTACTATCGAACGTAGTTCTTCCTGGGCATGAGAATAGTACCTGAATACCAGGGATAAAAAACGATAGTATCACAATTATAAGACAGGTCAGGGTAAAGGTAAGCACTACAGGTGCATTGTATTTAACTTTCATGTTGCTCTCCCGATTGTACAATTTAAGGTGAAATGAGAATTCCTGTTTTGTGTAAACCTTCCAGTATAAATTGAACTGCTAGCCCTGAGAGTATCAACCCCATTATTCGTTCAATTACCGAAACACCAGTTTTGCCAAGTACTTTCAATATCAAACCACTACTCTTCATAGCTACATAAGCAAGCACTAATATCGGGATAATTGCCCCAACGAGCATAATGATGGAGAGCGGATAGGAAGTAATATTTGCAGAGAACATCATGAGCGTTGTGATAGTTCCCGGACCCGAAATCATCGGTATTGCTAATGGAAAAACAGCAATGGATGCATAGTCTTCAAGCATTTCTTCATTTGATGTTTTTGCACGTTTTGGCTGGCCAAAAAGCATGTCTATAGCAATAAGAAAAAACATTGCACCGCCAGCAAGGTAAAAAGCACCTACCGTAATTCCCATGAGTGAAAGCAAAAATCTGCCTGCGACAATAAAAACAATCATGACAGCTGCTGCGATTTGTATTGCCTGCTTGATGATTTTATTTCGCTTTTCTAATGGTAACTGCCCTGTTGCAGAAATAAAGAGGGGAACAATACCAATTGGATCAATAACAATCAGTAATGTTACAAATATCTGAAAAAATTGTTTCAACATTTGCTTAATGATAAACTGATTTTATCATTTCTGCAATATAATATAATTGACATCTGTGCCTGGATGTATTATTTTTCAACTAACATAATTGGAACTATAATTTTTTTTGTACTTTCCAGCTTGAAACAGGAGTTTTTATGAATGCAAATGTAATACAGCTTACCAAAGCTAATTTTGAACAGGAAGTTGAGAAGTCTGATATTCCAGTATTGGTCGATTTCTGGGCTGAGTGGTGTATGCCATGTAGAAGCATTGCTCCACTAATCGATGAACTTGCTCTGCAATATGCAGGGCGTGTAAAGTTTTGCAAAGTAAATGTGGATAATGAACCCGATCTTTCCAACAGATATAGTATTATTTCTATTCCGACACTGATGGTTTTTTCAAAAGGCAAAATGCATAAGCAAAAAATAGGTGCACAACCAAAACATCAAATCGAAGAAATGTTTAAAGATCTCATTTAACATACTTGCAAAATAGCTAATCGATAAGTCGACCAGCAGACGTATTTCATACAGTCTGCTGGTTTTTTCATCGGTTTCTATTTCTTTTTTGTTACTGATAACGGCACATATGTCTCATCGCTATTGGGTCCTCCGAGACTAATTCCTTTGGTTGGCACAATATGCCAATCCTGGTTAGTGTTGGTATCAGATTGGTTTGACCATCTGCACAGTGTTCGTGTGCTGGTTGTGCCTGCCGAACATGCTGCTGCTTCTGGCTTAATACCGTCAGGCATAGACCACCAATTATTGGTAACTATATCCTGTACCTGAATGAGCATGTTTGCTGTTCCAAACCCTCTGTAGTTACTATCTGATGCACTGGTTCGATCGCTATAAATCACTGCATCGATACAGTATCCAAGCGGATTGGAAAAAATTGTGACTGTCCCGTTTGTTCCAGGCAATGATCCGTCAGTATTTTTACTCCAGAAATCTCTACCAGTTGCTGAAGCATCGAGTCCTCCGCTAATAGTAACATTGCTAATCTCATCGATTTCTTCCGGGATGCCCTGAGGTTTTAAGTGCAAAACGACATATTCACCCTGAGTAATTTTACAAGCAGGAAAACTATATTTATAAGAATACTGCGAGGGAGTTCCAATATATACAGTAATGCCTGCTAAGTTTCCTCCAGTAACTGCGAAAAGTTCAATCGCATCGGGATGAGTTGATGACCCCTGCGTTACTAGTTCACTAATAAGCAGTTTAGGAATATCGGGATTGTATCCCCAGAACGGGAGTACAAATAAGCTAGAATTGCCAGATGCATCTTTGACTGTTCCCGAAACGTTGTACTGTTTCCCAGCTTCAAGCGGTGCGGGTAACTGAATATGTAATGTGGTGCCATTATTATCCAGTATGGTATCGCCACATAGTATTACTGTTCCCGACTGATTTTGTGATGGTTGTAATTCCTGTTTAATAGTTATTGCATGATCCTGAATGGAGACCAGTTCATTAAATTGTATGGTGATTGTTGTTTCATCACTCATAGCCCATGAAACAACTACCGGCGGTGTAATATCTTCCGGCTTAAATGGTGGTGGAATGACAGAAGGTATACAGGAAATTACGCTAACTGAGATACTGCATACAATAAGAAATACTGCTAGATTATGTGTAACTTTTAATTTCATAAAAACCTCCTGCTATTTTTTACCTGTATAGGATGATATTTGCATGCAGGAGAACATAAGATACTTTACGCAATTTCTATGAGTCTGTTAGTAGGAGTTTTCGTCCATTGCCATAAAAGCAGCACGTACTTTTTGAAGCCGTTCAAGTTCACGTTCAATGATTCGGGCATAATTGAGTTCACCCTGACTGATTCTATAGCTTTCATCCTCCCAGTACTGGATTTCTGGAAGATGAATAAAACGTAGTTTTTCTGCTTTTTGCGACCATTCAACTGCTGTTTTCCAGTAAGCAAGTGCTGCCCTGTAGGCTGTTTCAGCAATCTGCAGGGATTCTAGGTTTTCTTTTTTCCATGGAGCATTGTAAAAATATGCAACCTGTTTATCGTATTTTGAACCAAGATACATGTGCTGTTCTATGAGCTTAAGCTCAATGTGCATATTAAAGAGATACCGATATTTTTCCCAATGTTTTTCATCGGGTATTTTTGCAAGTGCATAGAGTGGGTTACAGAAATCAGCATTGCGAGCTTTTTCTAACCAGTAGATATTTTCTATAGTATCATCTGGATATTGGATATAGTGGATATGAAAGAGTTTATAGTACTGTTCTTTGTAGTAAACTGGAAATGCATCGCAGATGAGAAGTGTTAATGATAAAAATACGAGCACTATAGTGAATCGTTTCATGTTTCTCGTTTTATCTTCGGAATGCGGAATAAAAAAATCAATAGTTTTGCATACATCGATTGAAAATATCGATACAGGCTTCCCAGATTTCCTGTTCTATGCTGTCTGGTGATTTTGTTGCGTCGATAGTAACAATTTTCATATCGGATTTCTCATAGTCGCAAAGTATAGTTTCAAATTTAGATTTAACCTGGGTTTGAAAAGATAGAGTTTCGAAGATTTCTCGTGATGCCCGGTTTGCAATCCGTTTATCAGCTGTTGTAGGTTCAAGCGAAAAATAAATAAGCAGTTCTGGTAGTGGAAAACGATTGTTGAGGCTTTGCGGTAGAGCATCGCCGCATGTTATGCCCTGATAGGCAAGCGAAGAAAAAAAGTAGCGGTCAGAAACGACCGGTATTCCTGATTGACAGGTAGAAATAATACCATCTTTACCCAAAAGGTGTTCTGCTCTATCTGCAGCAAATAAGTATGCTAACGTTTCTGCGTGATATGGCAGTGTTCCTTTAAGTACTGATCGTATGATTTTCCCAATTTCCGATCCTGTAGGTTCACAGGTAAACTGTGCAGGTATTTGCTTTAGTTTGCAATGTTGTTCGAGCCGGTTTAACTGTGTTGTTGTGCCAGTTCCATCAATGCCTTCAAATACAATAAAATTTCTTAAAACTTCCTGCATCATATGCAGACTTTATAAAAAATAATGAGTTTATTCAATAAAGGTTACCGGTTTGAACAGTTTTGTGGCATATTACAGATACTGGAGAAATAAGACTTCTTATGGTATAGTACTAATAGTAATGAAAAAAAAACAAATAGCAGCTCTCATTTCAATAATTATTCTCTTTGTAGCAATTCTGGTACTGATGACTTCTTTAACATCCTGGTCTTATGGAATTGTTAAAAATATTTTTGTTGAAGAACTTGATAATATCTTTAGAAATATCGGCTTATACAATTATAGACTTGAAATTGGAAAGATACATGTATTCCCGTTAGGACAGCTTACTATTAATAATATATCATTTACAATAAACGGTCAGAAAATTGGCAATGCAGAGGTAATCAGTATTCAATATTCCATTCGAAAATTACTGGCAGGCAATTTTCAAAATTTATTTTTTGCTTTACATGCTGATTCCATTGAAATTGATGGGGATGTATTATTAGAACTTATTAGTCAAAAACCAATAGAGCCACAAGGATTTAAAATTGATCCTGTTAAACTTGATTTTATTAATCTGCTTCCGAATTTTGAATTTACGGTAACCAATTTAAAAATTATATTAGCAAGCAAACATAATTCTCATATTTTTATTCCGGTATTACGATTGTTTAATAATGATTCAAATTTACAGACTGAAATTTTTGCTGTAGCAAATTATGTTATGCAAAATGGTCCAGACAAATCTAAATTTCAAACAATTACTTTTCCTGTGAAACTTACCATTTCTGCTCAAAGTGACAGCTTATCTGGATCATTAAGTTTATCGGTCAATGGTGGAAAATTTTCTTTAAGTAAAATAGATATAACATTTATTTATAATTTAGAAAAATTTGTTGCCACAATAAATGGTCTTCCTGGTGTTTCACAATGTAATTTACAATATGATTTTAATACTGCAAGTGTTTCTGGGAAAATAAATTTAAATAATTTTAAGGTACTATCAATTTTAACGGTACCAAAAGAATTAAAGCATTATCTTCCAACAAGTGTAAGCGGTTCTTTGGAATTTATTTCTGATTTTACAAAAGTTGGAACACATGGAATGATTAATCTAAGGGGTAGTTTGCCTTTTGGATGGAAATCATCAACAACAAATTTCATACTACAAGGATCTGGAAACTTTGAGCATTTTGATATTTCACATGCAGAGTTCTATAATTCACTTATTAAAGCTGCTTTTACTGGTACGATTGATTTTATTACATTGCAGTATGAAGGAACTATATATACATTACTTTCTGATCAGGCAAAAAATGATATAGATATATCATTGTACGTTTCAGGTGATGCTGCAAAACTTTTTGTTTATGTTCCTGAAATAAAAACAGATAGTGGAATACTCAATAATATAACTATAGATGTTTTTAACTCACCAGGCAACACAATAGATTTTTATATTAACTGTGGAACAACTAACTCTAAAGATAATACACTCAATCTGCAGGGAACAGCTCAGGCATGGTCTTTTGAATCATTATATATAACACTGGATACTTACAATTTTTCTATTGCACCATTAGCAGTTATTGTAGATAGACTATTTGGCACTTCAATATCTTCTTTTAGTTCAAATATAGCTTTAACTACTAAAATAACATTTCAAAAATCTAAGGACACAATATCCGCTCAATCATATAACACAATTCTTACCTGGCAGAATAAATCCCAGGAATTTTTAGTATTTAATTTTTTATATCAGAATAATGGTTTGACTGTCAATAATATTGTTTTTAATTCAAAGGATATATTTCTAACAGGTAGAATTGATGCGGAAATAAATAGTTTGCATGATATTTCAGTTTTTTCAAATATTACTTTAAATTCAGTTTCCTATGCATTAGAAGGAGATATATACAATCAGGCTATTTTCATTACTGTTAATAATAATTTTAAAATAAAATTTGTTCAGGATGGAAGTTATATTTTTTGTTCATATGAGTTAAAAGATTTTCCTGTGAATATAAAAAAAGAAATGTATTATATTTCCAGTAAAGGGAGCGCATTTTTTAATGACATTGAGAATTGGAAAATGCAATTCGATTTTCTTGATATAAACAGTAATCTGTTAAAAGTATCGACTGCAGGAGAAATAGCAGCTGATGGCTGCATACTCCCCAACGTTCAAGTTATGCAATCGGATAGTCCATTATGGGGAACTATTCGATGTAAATGGAATCTTGAAAATTTAGTAAATACATTTTCAGTTATAGCAAATTTTTCAAGCGATAGAAATGAAAATATTGTAGTGGATTTACACAATAATGAAAAATTTTTAGATGGCACAATACGGATTGAAAAACTATCGCTTGAAAGACTCGGTTTATCAGAAAATTTAGGACGACTATCATCAAATATACATGTTCAAGGTACTGTCAATGCACCTATCGTAAATGCTGCTATTGTAATAAATCAAAAAGAAACAATAAAAACATTACCATTTTTAACTGCATCATGCACCTATAGTAATGGAAATATTACTTGCACTGATATCCAATTCTTTACAGGTCCTCTCAGCATGAGCGATACGGATCTTACGTTAAATATCAAAACAATGCAGGCACAGGCAAAAGGTATAATATCTTTTTTGCTTGAAGGCACCGAAAAAAATTCAGTTGCTACTCTACATTTTAATGCAACAGGCGAAAGTGTTTTAAAAAAAAGTGATGTGCCAGGCAGTAAACCAGAAAGCACAGGAGTATCGTATGCAGTTCAAGGTATGTTTGATACAATTGCAATAAACGAAGGCAATTTTAGTAACTGGCCTTTTGCTATTACAATAAATAATGATGATTTTATAGTCAGCATAGGAAAAAATGAAGAAGCATACTTTGCTATTCTCAATAAAAATAAAATAATTCTCAAATTATCTCGCAATATTCCTGTTTCCTTTTCTCTCGAAGGTACAATTGCTGATAATCAGTTGCATGCATTTGCGAATGATATACAGATTGATTTACCATATTTGTTTGATTTTCTTGCATTACCAGTAATAAAAGTAGAATCTGGCACAGCGTCAGGAAATCTTTCATTTTCAGGACCAATTGCAGATCCCGATATTAGTGGCATACTGATTCCAAACGATTTTAAAATTTTGCTTCCGGATTACTCTGAAGAGCTAATTGGTCCAATTGTTGAGCCTTTATATGTCAATGAAAAATCTATGGAGCTATACCAAACAGCTGTTAATGTAGGGACCGGGGATATTGTATTGAGATTAACTGGAAATATAGAATCATGGATTCCCAATTCATTTACTATTGCAATTGCAGGTATTTCTAATAAACCTATATCTGTGAAAACTGTGTTTTCTGGTTTGCAAATACAGGGTTTTGTCATTCCAACATTATCAGTACAGATTAATGAAACTGAGACGCTCATAAACGGACAGATTACTTATACTGAAGGTGATGTGATTATTACACCTGATGTTTTTTCCTCGGGTTCGTCATCATCATCATCGAGTAATTCACTGATAGTTCAGCTACAGTTTGTATTTGGAACGAGAGTATCTGTCTATTTCCCATATAAACAATTTCCTATAATACAGGGACAGATAGCGCCACAGAGTGCATTACAAATAGCATATGATGGTTTTACCGAAGATTATTCAATAAAGGGACTAATCAATGTAAGAAATGGTAATGTTCTTTACATTAAAAGAAATTTCTATTTAAAAAAGGCTTCAATAACATTTAATGAGAGCAATAGAAAATTTAGTCCATTGGTAACACTTGAAGCTGAGTCACGTACTGTTTACAATCAGGATACAATTCTTGTTAAACTTTCTACAAATAATTCTCCTCTTGATAATTTATTGTTTAAGCTGGAGTCAATTCCACCACTTTCTGAATTGGAAATTGCTAAAGCTCTCGGACAGGATCTTTTTCAAATTCAAAATGGTTCTCTTTCTGTAGGACAGATGCTTGTAGAAAATAGCGATTTAATACCTCAACTAGATCTAACTGGAAAAATTGAGGCACAAGTTGTTGCGATAACAGGCCTGGATGTGTTTTATTTTCAGTCACAGCTTTTACAAAAAGTAATTGCAGATATCAGTGGGCTTTCAGCAACGTCTGGTACATTAGGGGAATATCTTGATAATACTGCTATTGTAGGCGGGAAATACCTTACCGATCAGCTGTATGTTCAGGGTACACTTCAGGTAGTACAGGATCCTTTTTCAAATATTGCGAATTTAACACTGGTAACCACGTTTAGTTTGGAATGGGTAAACCCTTACTTTACCATCTGGTGGCAGATTCAGCCTCAAAATCCAGATACACTCTTTATTACCGACCAATCAATGGGGATAATGTGGCGTATTGAAATAAAGTAATACACATATTGAATTAATACAATAAAATTGTATATTGTGTAACCAGTATAGTACTATTTAATTTTAATGTTTGTTATACTGTTACCTACAACAAGGAGTTCTTAATGCACGTATCTCAGCAAATGTTTAAGAGAAAGATAATTGTTCTCTTAGTTATTATGTATGTATGTATATTTGGTTCTGCTGTAATAGCCCAGGAATGGTATTACAATTTGCCTATTGCAGATATCAGGTTTGAAGGTTTGCAGGTCATTAAACTTAAAGACGTTCAGTTTATTATTGATAATTTTAAAGGGAAAAAGTTTACTGATGATGTTTGGCTTGAATTACTGTCAAAATTGTATGACCTCGACTATTTTGAAACCATAGAACCGACTGCTGTAGCTGCATCTGCTAAAAAAGATTCCGTAGTAATTATCATTAAGGTAACAGAGAAACCTTCAGTTGATGCAATTGTATTTTCTGGCAATGAAAAAATTCGCAGCAATGAATTATTAGATGTATTAAATTCAAAAGTTGGTGCTATATATAAGGAAAGCAAAGTTGTTAATGATATCGCACTTATCGAAAAATTTTATCTTGATAAGGGATATCCATCAGTTTCTGTTTCATATTCTATAACTACAAAAAACAACAAGGTAACAATACAGTTCGAAATTACTGAAACTGCTCAGATGATACTTGAAAAGATTAACTTTACAGGTAATTCAGTCCTATCTTCATCTGTACTAAAGGGACAACTTTCATTAAAAGAAAAAAATCTTTTCCAGAGTGGTGTTTTTAATGAGCAAAAACTTCAGCAGGATAAGTTGGCTATAGAATTTTTCTATAAGAGCCGTGGTTACATGAAAGCAAAAGTAGACTCGATTGATAAACAAGTACGCTTTGATGAGAAAAAAAATATTCAATATCTGACTGTTACGTTTACGATTAGTGAAGGCAATCGCTATACGTTTGGCGGTATTACCTTTAGAGGAAACAATGTGTTCCCAACAGCTCAGCTTGAAGCTTTAGTGTCATTAAAACCGGGCGATGTACTCAATTACCGCAAACTCATGGAATCGAAAGCACGAATTGATGATTTATATTATGAAAATGGTTATATTTTTAATCAGATTGAGCTTCGAGATACCTGGGATGATGAACAGGGTATAGTTTCCTATGAAGTTGTTATTGTAGAACGTGAGCGAGCACATATTGAGCATATCATTATTCAAGGAAACTATAAAACAAAAGATCATGTTATTTATCGCGAAATCCCCCTTGAACCTGGCGATGTATTTTCAAAAACTAAAGTTATCGATGGTCTTAGAAACCTGTATAACCTCCAGTATTTTGCTTCGGTAACACCCGAACTTAAACCAGGCAGCGAAGATCTTTTAATGGATCTTGTGTTTACTGTTGAGGAACAGAGTACAGCAGAAATTCAGTTTGGTGTAACGCTGGAAAATATTGGTTCTGGGAGCCTCCCAACAGGAGTTATCAAGTGGAATGACAAAAATTTCCTTGGCAATGGACAAACGTTAAGTATCAATGCGGATATTTCTAAAGATTCACAGGATCTGAGTTTTGGTTTTACAGAAAGCTGGTTGTTTAACCGCCGCTGGTCCGGAACTATACAATTGATGTTTAAACATGAATCACTGACGACATTACAGGACTCAATTGGTCCAATTTTTGCATATGATGATCCATTACGAGTTCCTGACCCCTTTACAACGATTGAAGAGTATACTAATGCAAATGGGCTTGTCCCGTCATCATGGAAAATGCCTTATGAAAACTGGTCTATTGGTCTTAGTTTAGCAACTGGGTATCTATTCAAAACTGGTATAGGTGACATTGGACTTGGTACGGGTTTCATAAGCTCTCTCAACAGCAAATCGTATGACAGTGAGCTCTATCGACCATATGACCCGCTTATTGCTCAAAATTTAGGGAAATGGCTTTTTGGTAATAGTATATTCATCCGTGGATATCTCAACGGTCTTGATATCTGGTATGATCCTTCAAAAGGATACTTTGCAAGCGATCGTTTAACCTTGTATGGAATTTTCAATAGTGAACTTGAACACTACATGCGTAATGATTTCAAACTCGAAGGTTATTTCACCCTGTTTTCATATAAATTTAGTGAAGAGTCATTCATTCCTAATTGGGTTTTTAAGCTTGTAGTTGGTGCACATAGTGGTATAAATACTATATTTGCCAAACCTGGCTGTACCGCTCCTGTTATTTCTACTGCAAATATGCTGAGAATTGATGGAAGTTTTATAGGAAGAGGTTGGGCAAGCGACAGCACCAATAACGTTGCTGCTATAACAGGTACAGCATTATGGGAAAACTGGGTAGAGTTGCGAATGCCCATTATTCCGGGTATTTTCTCATTTGATACATTCTGGGAAATGGTTGCTCTGCAGACGAATTCTGGTCTTCTCAATATCGCAGCATTAAAAACCGGTGCCACCTCAATTTATGATGCAGATCGAACAATTTTTACACCATCACTCAGCAACTTTACATACGGTTTAGGTTTTGGTATCCGCTTTACTTTACAGCAGTTTCCATTTAAACTGTATTTTGTACAGCGATATTACCATGATGGATCAGCATTAAAAAATGTTAAAGAGGGATTGGATTTTGTGCTCAGTATTTCCCAGCCTCTTAATTAAGGAGAAATGTATGAAAGCAAATCGCCTGGTGTTATTACTGGCTCTCGTTGTTAGTTTTTCTAGCTTAGCTTTTACTCAAACGCAGCAAATAACACGGATTGCTGTAGTTGATATGCAGAAAATATACTTAACGTACTACAGTGACTCCAGTGCTGTGCGTAATTTTGAAGCAGAAAAGCAAAAAATCCAGGAACAGATTAAAAAATTAAGTGATGAAATTATGGATCTGCAAAAGAAAAAACTACAGCTTCAGACCGATGGTAAATTGTCGGAAGCAGCGGCACTTGATGTAGAAATAGCAAAAAAGGCACAGTACCTTTCAGATTTTATTCGTATTAAAAAGGCAGAGCTTGATGAAAAAGCGCAAAAATTGATGAATACCGATGATTTTATGAACAGACTCTATAAAACAGTACAGCAAGTTGCTGAAAGTGAGGGGTATTCAATTGTGCTTGATATCAGGGGCATAAATCAAGTGACTTCGAATATAATCTGGTTTACACCGCTCATTGATATAACCGATAAGGTTCTTCAGGTAATGCTCAAGAATTAAAAAAGGCAGATTATCCTATAGGGCTGTTCGTAAGGACAGCCTTTATTTTTTATCATCCTTGTCTTGTTCATTGATTGTGTTTTGCAGAATTGTTCGCAGCGTTGCAAAACGTTTTTCATTTTCTTCTGATAATTCGATAAGATTATTGTGGGAATCGAGAATAAATTCTGGGGTAGCATTTTCAGAAGTATTCATCGGTTCCATCATAGCTGGAAATTGTGGTAGATCATCGCTTAGAGTGACAAGGTTTGCAATTCCCATTGTTTTAAGCAGTTTCTGGCATGTTGCAGTAACCTTAAAAAGCGTAAGAGGCCCTTTACCTGAACGCAAAAGTCTCTTATTAAAGCCTGCTATTAAACCCATAAAAGTAGAATCCATGTATTCACACTGTGAAAGATCGATGAGAATGCTTTGGGGTGAATTGTCACTATCAAAATCTTCAAAAACTCTGTCTTTTAATTGGGAACAGGAATTTGCTGTGATATGTCCAGTTGCTCTAATATATATCGTATTGGCTTCTTTTTTATAAAAAATCATCTCATCCATGGATCACAGTACTCCGTAATATAAATAGTTAAACTTTCGCAAGATTAAACATAACCTCTCATTGTATCCTACCTCATATTTGCGTATAATGCAACTGTTATGCAAGAAACAGCTCAGACACCATTACTCGCCCAGTATGAAAGAATCAAATCAGAATATAAAAATGCAATTTTATTTTTTCGTCTGGGAGATTTTTATGAAATGTTTTATGATGATGCAATTGTTGTAAGTCAATTACTCAATCTAACATTAACAAAACGTCAATCTGCTCCCATGTGCGGTATACCGTGGCATGCCAGCCGGGCATATATTGCACGACTCTTAAAACTCGGAAAAAAAATAGCCATCTGTGAGCAATTAACTGAGCCGGGTAAAGGGAAAGGAATTATCGAACGTGGTGTCGTTGAAGTGCTATCACCAGGAACAGTACTGGAGGATGAATACCTCGATGCATCGACAGATACCTATATTGCAGCTTTAGGCATATTTACACTACATCAAGAACAGGTGTTTGCACTATCCTGGATAGCCCCTGCTTCTGGTGAATTTTATGCAGGTACATTGCCTGTAACACAAAAACATATTTTGTTTCAAGAACTTGAACGAATTGCGCCAAAAGAGCTTATTGTGCGAGAGTCAAGTCTTGAACATGCAGTAGTGGCAGAATATTTGCTCGATAAGCCACAAATGGTACTTAATCGCTATCCTGACTGGATATTTGATATAAGCCCTGGGTTTGAAGTGCTTACAAAACACTTTAAGACATTATCGCTAATTGGTTTTGGTTTCAATGATACTGATCCAGCTATTGCTGCTGCCGGCATAGTATTGCAGTATCTTAAAGATGCAATTAAAAATGATGTCTCCCATATCGAAATTGTAAAAAATTTTAAATCATATTCTTTTCTGTCAATTGATGAAGCTGCGCAAAAAAATCTTGAGCTCGTTAAAAATCTTCATGACAATACGGTTAACTATTCATTGTTTGAAGTTGTCAATTTTACAAAAACTGCAATGGGGAGCAGGGAACTAAGAAGGCGGATCTTACAGCCTCTTATCAATGTGCAGGAAATTAACGACCGGCTCGATTTTGTTGAACTATTTTATAAGAATCAAAAGCTGCTTAACGATATTCGAAATATTTTAGGAAGTATGCTTGACCTTGAAAGACTTGCTGCACGGCTATCAACAAAAAAAGCTACACCGCGTGATATTGTTGGCATCCGGGAAACTCTGCGTCACTGTATTGCAAGCAATAAGTTGCTACACAACGAAGCGATTCCAAAAAACTTTCAACTGTTTCCGGATGAATCCACATTTGAACAAGCTGAACAAATACTTTCAAGGCTTGATGCTGCATTGTTTGATGAACCTGCCCTTTCCTGCACAGAGGGTGACGTAATTAAGGATGGATACTGTTCGGAATTAGATGCTTTACGGAAACTCCATTCATCAGCACGGGATGTACTCGCAGCGTATCTTGAAGAAGAGCGTAGAACAACGGGCATACAAACCCTTAAATTGCGTTACAACAGGATGATGGGGTATTTTTTAGAGACAACAAAACTTGCAGCCAGAGATGTACCTGAGCATTTTATCAGAAGACAGAGCTTGACGAATGCCGAACGTTTTACAACCGAACGATTATCACAGCTTGAAGTAGAAATTGCATCAGCATCGGAAAAGAGTATTGAAAGAGAAAAAACACTCTTTGCAGAACTTTTAGAGTGGCTGCAACAATTTGTGCCTGTATTGCGATTACTTGCGCATGCTATTGCTCATATTGATGTTACAGCTTCTTCAGCGCTCTGTGCATTGCAACGAGGATACTGTAAACCTGAACTTTGTAATGAACCTAAATTGGAAATAGTTTCAGGAAGACATCCTGTAGTAGAAGTTCATCTTGCACGTGGAAATTTTGTTCCTAATGATTGCCATCTCGATACAAAAAATGCGTATTTTTCCCTCATTACTGGTCCTAATATGGCAGGAAAGTCTACCTATCTTAGACAGAATGCACTTATTGTAATTCTCGCTCAGGCTGGACTCTATGTTCCAGCTGATAAAGCTGTAATAGGAATATGTGATAAAATATTTTGCAGGGTAGGTGCACAGGATAATCTTGCTCGTGGTGAATCAACGTTTTTACTTGAAATGCATGAAACTGCAGGTATTTTAAATAATGCCACTCCAAACAGTCTTGTTATTATGGATGAAGTAGGTAGAGGTACAGGAACACTCGATGGCCTTTCTATTGCATGGTCAGTTGCAGAGTATTTACTTAATACCGTGCAATGTAGGACATTATTTGCAACTCATTTTCATGAATTAACTCAACTAACTCATCGTGGTCTAGTAAATTTTTCTATGGCTGTAGAGCAATCGCATGATACAATTGTTTTTTTAAAACGAGTTGTTCCAGGACCTGCTGCAGGGTCATATGGCATTCATGTTGCAAGACTGGCAGGTCTTCCGCGCTCTGTTTTAATTCGTGCTTCGGAATTAAAACACATTCTGGATACTCGGGAAACTGAATTACCATTAGATACTATTACAGATAAAAAGACCAACAATAATACTGGAATGTTATTTTCCAGAGAAGAACTAGCAGCTCAAACAATTCGATCGATAGATATAAACTCTCTGACTCCACTTGATGCTCTGGGACTTCTTGTTAGTCTGAAAAAAGAGCTGGAATAATATTTTTAATATGTGCATGCAGAAATCAATAATTTCTGGAATAATCAATAGAAACGCTAAAGCTGCAAAAAAATAATTGTAGTTTTTATTCACAATGAAAAAGTGTTTAAGGAAAAACAATGATTAATTTCTTAAAAAATATCTTTGAGCTATGGTTCCCTCAGTCCTGTGTTGTGTGCAATACGCAAGTAATGCAGTATGCTAAGTATCCACTATGTTCTCACTGCGAACAGAAACTATATCCTATAATAGAACCATCATGCAAAAAGTGCGGAAGACCTCTTATCTCTGAGCAAGATCTATGCATGGAATGTAGAAGAAAATGTTATGAGTTTACCAGACTTGTTCCAATTTTTCAGTATCGAACTCAAATTCATTCTGTATTAATTGCTTATAAAGGAAAAGGCATACAAACACTTGTGTATTATTTTGCAAAATGCATCTATGACAGGCTGTGTGTTTTAGCATGGAATGTGTATCCGCTTGTACCAGTGCCGCCTCGAAAGGGAAAAATAAAACACCATGGTTGGGATCAGGTTGCTTTACTTGCAAATGTATTAGAAAAAAATTATAGGATTTTGATACTAAGAATTTTATATAGAAACAAACCGGGTGTTGAACAAAAAAAACTTGATCGTATGAATCGAACGACATTGATTCACGGACAATTTTCAATAATCACCACTAAAAAGAGTTTACCGGGAACAATTGTACTGTTTGATGATGTGGTGACTACAGGTGCTACGATTAACGAGTGTGCTCGTGTATTAAAAAAACACGGATGCTCTACAATCTATGCTTTAGCTGTCGCTATAGATTAAAATTGAACTTGCATGTTTTAATCACTCATAGTAGTATACAAATATGGCAAAAGAATCCACATTTGACCGTTTAGTACTAGAAATTTCGCCAGCTGAGCGATCAAAAATGCTGGAGAAATTAAAGCTGTATCAGTCACCTAATGATGCTGGAAACTTGCTTGCTAATGAAGCTGTAGAAGAACCGCATATTCATATTGCAGAATATACAGAGCATTTAACATTATTGGATAAAATTCTTTTATTCTTTAAATCATTATTTTTAAATAAGCCAAAATCCGAACTCATAAAAGAGAAATTACTTCATAATATTGCTCGGAGGATAACAAGTAGATACCATGGGCTTATTGATATTTCTGGAAAAATGCTCTTAAAATCTTTTTATGACGAACTCTTAATTTTAGAAAAGGCAATAAGTTATTTTGGGACTATTTTTTCAAAAATTGTTTCTGAGAATTTGGCACCGCTGTATGTTTTTTTGGTTTCATTATATTCAGGCGATATTCATAGTACATTATTAGAAACAACTGATCCATGGAAAATGGAAAAAAAGTTTCCTGATATGAAAGAACATGAAATACGATCTGCAATGCAAAAAGCAGTTGATGCAATTCCTGGCCAATTTACCGATTCTGTAAGGTTAATGGTATCTACTGATATTCATTTACTATTTATTTTAAATGAACTAGCAAATTATCCTATAAAAAATTTATTAGAATCTTTTTTGTCAATTGATGGAAAATATGAATCACCTTTAAGTATAAATTTTGAATTATTAAAAAAATTAAACAATTTATTGCATGAAATCAACGATCTTCCATCAATTTGCTTGCTTGATACATTATTTTTCTTTTACCATGGAGAAAAATATACTGGAAATCTTGATGCATATCATACGGCAATATCAAAAGAAATAACGTTATTATTGGATAATTTTAAGATAATACGAAATTTTCGTAAAAAGGTATATCTAAACGATATAACAGCTCTTGCTGCTCAGAATCCAGAGTACGAACCAATACCAGTTTCAGGAGGGGAAGATTGGCTTTCTTATTATAAAAAATTTTGGAAAGAAAGAATAGAAAAAAACTTTGTAGTTTATTCATTCCAAAAAAAATCGGAACAGCTCCAAATCGAAATAAATTATTATCTTAAAGAACCATATCAATCTAATTTAGTATTTATTAATGAAAAAGGAAGAGAAACAGTACCACCAGTCAAATATGCACGAGTGCTAAAATTTATCGAAGCAGTTTATAATAATGTATTTATTCCAGAAATGAATAAATACTTAAAAATACTTCTGCTTGAGGGAGATTTTTATAAAAAAGATAACAAACAAGAATTTACTGAAGCATATAATACCATTTTACAGATTCCTGATATGTTAAAAATATTTGATTTTATGCTTTCTCCAGAAGGAGATATCGGGAAGCAGTATCTTGTTTCAAAAAATGATATTGCAAGCCAATCTGTTTTGAAAAAGAAAACAGAGTCAATATTGCTTTCAATTGATTTTGAAACAGAAACTATTATTAAAAAAGTAACAACATCATTCGAAAAATTGGTTTTTATTTTACGTGGAATTTTAACACGACAGCAAAATAGTGTATATGATACTCTGGTTAATTTAACTAAAATTGATGGTAGAAATAATAAAGAATTTCTAATAAATTTAGAAAAAATACGAGATAAATTAGAAAGAGGGTTCTGTTTGATAAATGATCTCTATGCTCTTATAACTACAAAAAGCAAGATTGAAGGAAATGCGACAACATGATTATTCATAGCTTTACAATGAAGCAGATTGATTCTTATACACTTACTGTTCCAGACATACACGGTTTTGAAACAATCAGAATATTTATGAGCACCAGAGAAGCTGGATCGATGACATATATACCTCAAAATGGAAATATCATAAGAAATGAGTGGTTAGTTAATCATGGTATCAATCCAAAAATATGCTGTGGACTGTTACTTGAACATGGGAAAAAGATATATACTATAGACAATTCCATTAAAGAATTTGATGGGAAACAGGGTGATGGAATATTACTTAAAAAAGGTTCTAATTTTTCTGCATGTTCAATTACTGTAGCTGATTGTGTTCCGATATTTATAGTTACTCATGAAACTGAGTATATAGGAATTCTGCACTCAGGATATAAAGGTACAGGAATACTGGAATCTGCCCTAGTATTGCTCAGTAATGAATTAGGATATGCTTCAGGTGATATAAAAATACTGTTAGGCCCTCATATTAGAGAGTGTTGTTATGAAGTTGATAAAGAGCGTGCAGAATTATTTATAAAGCATTATGGAAATGAATCGGTAAAAAATAATAATGGATTATATTATATTAATCTTATGCAAGCTAATATTGCTATAGCAGAACGCTTTGGTATCTCAGAACTATGGGTTGCTGACGATTGTACGAGTTGCAATACAGTATTTGGTTCATATAGACGTGAAAGACCAGAACAATTTACTAGAATGATAGCTGTAATAGCATATGCAAATGAGGAAATTTAATGAACAGGAAAGTGCTTTGTTCTGTAATTAGTTTTTGTGTTTTCTTTTTACTCTATGCTGATACAATTACAATTGTTCAATCTAGTATTGAAGGACCTCTTGTTATTATTGAGCGTTCAGATTTTTCAAAATATGAGAATGGAAAGTATATTGGTCATGTGTATCGGGAAGCACGATTAGATGTTGTAATAAAAAAAATACCAGATGGATTACAGTATTCTGGAGATGTATTAATACTAGAAGAAGCTTATCGTGATATGATTCCAATAGCAAAGCGCATGGATACAGTTTTCCCAATAAACTATATTGAAAAAAAAGATGGAACTTTTGCAATAACTAAAGATGCAGGATATCCGCTTTTGCGTGGCATTCCACTCATACCACAGCAGCCACTTGTTCAGGGTAATACCTGGGAGGGTACAGGAACTGTCGTTATCAGGGGTAATACACAAGAACAGCATGTACGTGTGCCTGTGTTGGTTGCGTATGAATTTGCCGGGATTACAAAATATAATAACGAACAGGTTTATTATATTAAAGCACAATATGCAGTGCGATATAAGGGAACAGATAAATATGGAGAACCTTCGCTTATACGAACCGAAGGTGGAAGAATTGCAGATATTTATGTTTCTATGAATACAGGTTTCCCAATTTTTATTCGCGAAATTATTGATGAAACATACTACTATCAGAGCGGGAAAACCGTTCGATTTAAAGGTTTTTTGTTACATTTTATTCGCGGTGCGTTTTCCTCGGAACCTGTTTTACTTGCTTTGGGACGCACGGGTCTTTTGCAGGATACACAAAATCAACAAAACAGCGAAACAAATGTAACACAAACAGGTCAAAATCAAGATACCGAATCATCGAATACGACTGCGCAAAATCCTAGTTCAGATACAGGGTCGCAAAATCAAAATACATCCATAGTTAAAAATAATTTATATGAAATTGTTGATTCTCCTAAGGGACAGGTAATCTTACTGTTTGATCTTCGATTTTTACCAGACAGCGATGAACTGCTTCCATCTGAAAAGCCACGACTTGATGAAATTGCCAAAATATTGCTTTCTATTCCTGATAGAATGTTTTTAGTCGAAGGACACACAGCAGATGTTGGAAATCCTAAAGGACAATATGCGCTTTCGGAGGCACGAGCAAAGAAAATAGTTGATGAATTAGTAAAACGGGGAGTCCCTGCTGGAAGATTTATATATAAAGGGTGGGGTGCAGATAAACCAATAGCACCCAATGACACAGAGCAAAACCGGGCGCGCAATCGTAGAGTTGAAATAACGATTTTACACTAATAGTGAGGAACAAATGACTATCTTTCAATTTATTAAATCTTTTTTTAAATCACCATTTGGTGCACTTACAATTACCTTTTCAATTGTAGTTGCATTAGTTGTATCATTATTTGTTTCCTGGTTTATTGGTATTGTATCTGGTTTTGCTTTGTTAGTCATAATGGTGATTGTTGGATTGTATACAAAAGTAGGAATTACTTCTGCTATAACGACACATGAAACTGAAACATGGATGACTGTTGAAGCTCAGCTTGAAAAACTTGAGCAAAATGTACGAACAATTAAAACTATGCGTTTCACTGATGAACACTTATCAAGATTAGTTGCTCAAATTACTTTTCGTTCAGAAAAATATATTGCAATATGCAGACAAAATAAGACACATGATCCTGTTGTTACATATGAAATAGAACAAGTTCCTGAACTCATCGATGCGCTCTTACATGAACTTGACGAAACAGCGATTGAAGCTCGATTTAAGCTTGATGACCAGCATGTGTTTCCCTTTGCAAGAGATAGGGTGCTTGCGGAACTTGAAAAAATTAGCAGAAAAATAGAGCACACATCCCTTTCTATTGCACATGATATTTTACCTGCAGAAAAAGTTGAGCAAAAGGAATACTTATGAGCTATCGTTTAGTTTGGTGTATTGCTGCACTGCTCATTGCATGTACTGTGTCAGCATTAGATACAGAACTTGTGTCAACAGAAGTTACTGTTTCACTGACTCCTCAAGGTAAAGCAGAAATTTATTATCAGCTTGAATGGAACGTTACGAGCGGAACCATGAGTGGCTTTTATTTTGAAGGAGAATCTTTTAATCCTGTCTGGAATATGGAACGCTGTTTTGCGGATTTTCCAGATAACACACGAATTCCGCTTTCTATAGCTAAGGTCGGTTCTAACAAGTATGATGTTATTTTAGCAAATGGCAAAAGATTTTCTGGAAAAGCAATATATTTCTTAAATTATGCTGGAGATTTTGGTAAAACTGGTTTAGTTGGATTAACTACAGCAGATACAGAAGAATATTTTTATTTTAACTGGGCTCCTGTTGAATGGGAATATAATCAGCAGTATCAGGCTGTGCGGTTAATACTTCCTGTCAGGGTAACGGGTGCTGAACTCTCAGAGGAAGAAAAAAAAGCAATACCAATGCTGACTGAGCAATTTGTGAATAAACAAAACAGCATCGATTATTATGGCACCAAAGGTAATGATGGTTACTACTTAACTATTTTGTTTTATAAAAAAAATCATGCTGCATATGAAAAACAGCATATTCAGATATATTTCCCAAAAGACTATATCCCCATGCAGTATGAATATTTGCAAAAACAAAATAGTATTTCAGACAAAAGCAGTAGTAAAGCAAATCAAAATACTGAAGAAACAGAAAATTTTAATACCAGTATATCAGATGAATCACAAAATGCATTTGAATATTTTCGTCATCGCCCGCTCTTGTTCATTGCAGTTTTTGGGACTCTGATACTTGTCTCAATGCTTGCATATATAAAAAAAAGCAAAAAATATTCAGAAATTACCAATGCAATAAAAGATCTTGCATGGGCAGGAGATTCATGGGAGCCACCCAAACTTATTAGTGGAACATTTCAAGTTCCTGGTAAAATTAATAAAGACTTACATCCAGTAGAAGCAGCCCTGTTGTTGGAATTTACCTTGCCACAGATAACAGCTATTATGCTTGAGGGCTTGAAGCATCAAGGCATCATCGAAATTGTAAGTAAAAATCCACTTCAGATAACAATTCTCAGTGATAGGAAAGCACAACATGAATATGAAGAACAATTTCTTGCTTCATTTAATTCAAAAGGAGAAGTGTTGCCTGGCATGCTTGCTGATTTTTATGAAACAATAATAAAAAACTTGCAGGCTAAAATCTGGGATTGTGATATAGAAGCTACAAAGGCTTATTACCGCAAAAAAATGCTTGACTATCAAGAAGAAAATAATGCTGCTCGTTCAATGAGCAGTACCGATGTGTATTACTGGTACTGGCGAAGTTATGCATTTGTTTATACTCACCATGATGTATATGCGGGACTCGGTATGCCAAATGAACTTTCTGGATCATATGCTCAATTCATGCGGTCCAATGCCTGCTATAGTGGTTGTTATACTCCAGCAAATATTGGTACCGTAGATGCATGTCATAGCGCCTGCCATAATGCTTGCCACAGTGCCTGTCATGATGCATGCCATAGTGCATGTCACAGCGCTTGTCATAGTGCATGCCATAGTGCATGTGTTTCTGGCGGAGCACATTGAGTATGGATATTACACAGTCAGATGCAATCAAGATCATTGAACAAAAACAGGCAGTGGAAAATGAATTAAGCTGGATTTATGATTTCTGGAATAATTTAAAACCGTATGCATATGCTCGAGAAGAAGATAATGTGATAATTATTCCACCGAATCTTGTATACAAAACAAACAACACCGGAATTCAACTTATTCGTTATATTGAAAGTGGTAGGAAACTATCAAATCTTCCTGGTATCAATGCTCAGAAATTGGAGCATATAAAACAATTTTTCAGAGATATACATGCAGTGTACAGCGGGAAACCAGTAGCATTGCAAACACAGCGCTATGATTTTTCGTTCACTAAACTGCCTGTTATTGGAGAAATTGCAGTAACCTATCGATGTACCAATGCATGCAAGTTTTGCTATGCTGGCTGTACTGGATTACAAAACTCAATAGCAGAAAAATATCCTGAACTTGATACAGAACACAGTAAGCATGTTATCAACATATTTAAAGAACAATGCAAAATACCTTTTTTTTCATTTACTGGAGGGGAGCCACTACTAAGAGATGATTTAGAAGAGCTCATTTCCTTTGCTATATCAATAGGTTTGCGCGTCAATCTTATTTCAAATGGAACACTTATTACCAAAAACCGAGCTCATGCTTTATATAGAGCAGGATTGAGAACAGCTCAGATTAGTTTAGAGTCAATTGATGCAAAAACGCATGATTACTTAACTGGTACTCCTGGTTCGTTTGAAAAAACTATTCAGGGTATTGAGCATTTACTCTCAGCTGGAATTTCAGTTCAAACAAACACAACAGTAACTGCATGCAATAAAGAGATAGTAAGAGAAATTCCTCAGTTCGTAAAAAGCCTCGGTATAAACCGAATGTCAATGAATTTATATATTCCTGCAGGCACAGAGAATTATCGTGATGAGCTTGCTGTTTCATATACAGCATGTGCTGAGTTATTACCCACATTACAAAAAGCAGCATACAGTGCAGGTGTGCAGTTTTTCTGGTACTCTCCACTTCCGCTTTGTCTGTATAACCCAGTTGCGCATGGGCTTGGAAATAAAAATTGTGCTGCATGCGATGGCTTAATATCCATTGCACCTGATGGAAGCATATTACCATGTTCTTCGTATGACGAGCCAATAGGAAATATACTCACCGATGATTTCAAACATCTCTGGTTTTCCTCAAAAGCTCAATGGTTTAAACAAAAAGAATACGCTCCAGAGTTTTGTAAAACATGCAGTGCGTTCACTGCCTGTCAGGCTGCCTGTCCGTTGTATTGGAAATATAATAGCCTTAACGAGATCATTAACTGTAGGAGGAATCCATGAATAGCAATACAGTAAAAAGCAACGCATCTGCCATGAAATTAAACGAAATCAAATTTTCCTGGTTTACGTTGCCATTTTATACACGCGTTATTTTCTCTACAGCACTGTATTGTATTGCTATTGCCATTCAATTCCTAACACAAAATTTTTTTATAGGACTTCCGTTTACAGTAGGCGCATGGGTGCTGTTAGGGCAGAAGCCAATAACAAATAAACCTGATGATCAGGGATTAGAAGACTGGCGTCCGGTAGAAATCAATACTGTTGATAAAATATTTAAATCGATACAACAAATTAGGAAGCAAGGCAAAAAATATTCAAATACCATAGGCTGTTCAATTGCTCTTATTGTGTTAACAATTTTTATAATAATCTTTTCATTAGGAGATAGTAATCCTCGATTTGCACTTGTGCTTGCTGATGGGTTATTGTTTTTTATTCCAGCATTGTTTGCTGCAACTGCTAATTTTTTTATTCCGCCTGAACTGGATAAAAAATTTTCTACGGCTATAACGCTTCTTAATAGCAAAAAGCCTATAGGTTATATTTTGACACCTTATATTCGCTTTGATCAAGATAAGCAAAAAAATGATATACCAGAAGATATTCGGTTTATGCTTGAAAAAAGAAATGCTCCGGATGATTTTATTGGTGTACAGTTTCAAATTGCAATCAATAAGGGACCAAACGGTGATGTTCCATATTTGTATGCAGTTGCTATGACAAAAGGAACTGGAGCGACATACGATAAACTGCTTGCGAGATTGAAACGCGGGAATTTTATAATCGAAAATAAAAGAGAAGGTAGTTATGGCATTATTGTCATTCGCCAGCAAACATCAGGAACAGGATACCATACGACACAGAGCGATTGTGAGCGGCTCTGGAATTTTATACTTAATTCGTTAGTAGATTTATAAACAGTTTAGCTGCGCTCTCCAAGCAGACTCTTAAGCTCCTGAATATCCTGAACCAGTTTTGTTCTGTCAAGATTCTGGAAACGTTTGGGAACCATTTCTTTACTTGTACATTCCAGAACTGCAACAAGATTCTGTAGCTCAATTTCATGCGGATAAGCAGGCGGAACAAAATCTTTGAGTGTTTCTTCAATATCTTCTTTTGTAACGAAACTTCTATTATCCATTGTCGCTTTAAATTTGGCACGAATCAAAACAGATTCCAGATCTGCTCCTGAAAACTCATGTTTAAATTTTTTTAATATTTCATGTACGGGAAATTTTCGTATTTGAAGATCCAGTTTTTTAACGAGGACAGCAAACAAATCGAGTTTTTCTTCTTCAGTTTCTGGATAAAAAAGCGCAAGGTGTTCTTCAGCTCTTCCCTGTCGCTTCATATCGATAGGAAGTAGGTCTGGACGGCAGGTTATCAAAAACCAGATTATCTTTCCCCGGTATTCGGTATTACCCATAAAAGATGCGAGCTGAGCAAAAATGCGGTTAGATGTTCCAGAATCTCCTTCTTGATTGCGATCGCCTAAAAATGCATCTGCTTCGTCAATCATAACGGCAACAGGGGCCATTGCTTTAAGAATGGAAAGAACACGTTCCAGATTTGACTCTGTTACCCCTTGCCATTTAGAGCGAAAATTTTTGAATCGCACCATCGGTATACCAATTTCGCCTGCAAATGCGGAAACCATAAAACTTTTACCGGTTCCAACAGGGCCTGCAATGAGATAACCCATTGGAAGGACATCAAGACGTCCTTGTTTTAATGCTCGTGCTGCATTCTTTAGTCGGCGGCGAACAAAATCGTGTCCGGAAATATATGAGAGATCATGATCGGTATCAATAAACTCAAGAAGTCCATTTGCTTCACTTTCAATAATTTCCCGTTTTTTTGCTTTAAGGTATTCCATTGAAATTTCCCGGTTTTCTTGAAAGCTTTCTGCTGCAAGCCTATTTAAATTCAAGAGATTAAGACCACTTGTAATTGCACCTAGTGCTTCATTTGTAATACCTTTTTCAACGAGCAGCGTATTTTTTCTTTCAAGAAACTTAAAAAAACTTGTTCGTACCATTTCATCTGGCATTGGAATTTCTATTTTGACTGTTGATGGACTTCCCACAATTCGAGAGTTTAATTCGGAAAGATTTTCCGAAAAAAGAATTATCGAAACATCACCTTGAGTAAAAAGCGGATCATGAGACCACCGGTTTAATGTTACAAAACAGTAACGGTCCGTTTCATCGAGTCTCGCTATTTCATCTCTGGGAATAACAGTTTCTGCATAATCAATTATAAGAACAATTCTTTTTTTATGTGGAATATGTAATAAAAAATACTTTTCTAAAAGCTTAAATGCAACAGCTGGATCAGATGAAAATAAGTCTGATTCTGAGGAATCAGGGTATTTTTCTTTCATAAGTTTTACATACTCACGATGCATTTCTGATGTACAAAAAGAAATGCCACTTGATCGATCCCAGAAAATTATAATGTCACGATTTCCAAAAAGTACTTCGGAAATATAATTTTGAAGCTTTACGAAGATAAATTCATCTTCATCCATTTTGTGAGGAAGGAAATCACGGATATTGCCATGTAAAATATACAGATTTGCAGTTTTTGAACAGTATTTATACGAAAGCTCTTGTGCCCATCGAGGTAAAATCTTTATAAATGGAAGATTTTTAACAATTAGTTGTTCTGGCATCAGAGACTCCTCAATCGTAATAAACAATAGTTTTAATCATTATATCATAAAAAATGAGATAGATACAGAGCATGTGAGAAAGCTGTTTGAAATTGTATGTAAGCTTTACTACAATAAAAATAGAGGAACAAATATATGAAATCATCGTTCGATAAAACTTTGCAAGCCTGGGTTGTTGCAGCTGATATGGGACTCGGACATAAACGAGCAGTGTATCCATTTGCATCTATAGCTTACAATGGAATTATTATTGCAAATTCTGAATCGTTTGCTCCACCTGATGAATTGAAAATCTGGAGTAAACAAAAGAAAATATATGAGAGCCTTTCAAGAGTTAAAAGTGTCCCTGTAATTGGTAATTTTCTCTTTGGTGTCATGGACAGGCTGCAGGCGATTCGCCCTGCATATCCGCGTATTGACTTATCCTTTCCAACATTTCAAACAAAATTGGTAGCTAAGTTTATTAAAAAAGGAATGGGAAAAAAGCTCGTTGAAACAGTACAATCTAAACCGCTTCCAGTGCTTTCCAGTTTTTTCTTAACTACCATTGCATTGGATGAAGCAGGAATTTCCCGCAACTATTGCATTATTTGCGATGCTGATATCAACCGTGTCTGGGTTGCACAGCGTCCTCATGAATCAAAGGTAGTATATTGTGTTCCCTGCGGTATGACATTGCGAAGATTAAGGCAGTATGGCGTTCCTGATGAAAGAATATTTTTAACAGGCTTTCCTCTTCCATTAGATCTGCTCGGTGATGCATCACTCGATATATTGCGGCATGATTTAGCAGAGCGACTCAAAATACTTGACCCATGCAATCGTTTTATGCCGCTTCATGGCAGGAATGTTGAGCACTTTCTGGAACAGGCTCTGCCCGATACTAATCGACCGTTAACGATTACGTTTGCGGTCGGCGGTGCAGGAGCACAAAAAGAAATCGGGATAGCTATATTGAAAAGCCTAAAACGCAAATTGCAGGAGGGTTTATGTCGTCTCAATCTTGCATGTGGAATACGTAAAGAAGTTGCTGATTATTTTGCGCGAGCAAAATCCGAGCTGCTTCCCGATTGTCATGCCGTATCAATAATTTGGGGTGCTACTGATGCTGAATATTTTTCTCGTTTCAATACCTGTCTGCATACAACTGACATACTCTGGACCAAACCGAGCGAACTTTCGTTTTATGTTGGCTTGGGTATTCCTATAATAGCTGCACCCTGTGTAGGTGCACAGGAAGAATTTAATCTTCGCTGGCTGCAAGATGTGCAAGCCATTATCAAACAGCATGATCCAGCCTTTACGCATGAATGGCTTTTTGAGTATATTAATGATGGACGTTTTGCAGAAGCTGCCTGGTCGGGGTTTCTTAAAGCCAGAAAATATGGAACATATAAAATTCTTGAAATTCTTGAAACTGGAACCATGACATCGGAGGATTCTGCATTAAAGCGATAGACTATGGAGCTATATACGTATGTATAAAAAAAGAGTTCTTTCAGTAATGCTCGAAGTTGGCTTTGGGCATAAATCTCCTGCGCTAGCGGTACAGGAACAATTGGTACAAAAATATAGCGATAGAGTTATCAATGATGTAGTTGATTTTGCCCATGCAAGTGGTGCGCATAAAACTGATGAACAATTAAAAAAATCCTGGGACATAGCGTTAGCCTTCCCAATTTCAGCGAGGATTGGCTATCTTTTAGTTGAATTGGCTGGAAATAACCTAGCGTACATTGATGCTTTTTTTAAAGATTTTGTCGAAAAAGGTATAGCGTATATTGACAAATATAAACCTGACTGTATTTTTGCAACACATCCACTTTGTTTATATATAGCTGTTCAAGCAAAAAAAGAACTGCAATTAACGTGTCCAATTATTGCGTATGTTGTTGATCCATTTGATGGATATGCCTGGTGGGCTAACGAAGACGCTGATGCCTTGCTTGTGGCTTCAGAATATTCAAAGAAACGTTTAATAGAACATGGAATAAATGAATCAAAAATTATTATAAAAGGGTTTCCATTAAAACAGTCGTTTCAGAAGATTGATCAAGAGAAGGCTGATGCTTTAAAAGCATCACTTGGGCTTGCAATGAACTATCCTACTATTCTTACAGTTGCAGGAGCTCAGGGCATAGGAAAAGTTTTTCAATATATAGAGTTATTAGCAAATTCAGAAAAAAAATAAACTTAATTACTGTTGCTGGTAAAAACAAACAGACTAAGAAGCGAATGGACGTAGCAGCATCACGTGCATCGTTTCCATTTATTTCACTTGGATATGTAACAAATATGCATGAACTTATGAGCGTTGCCGATGTTATTTTGAGCAAAGCTGGTGCGTCTACTGCAATGGAAGCAATTTTTCTACAAAAGCCGATGATTTTTACCGAATGGGCAGCATACAACGATAGGTATATTATTGATTTTGTATTGGATTACAACATTGGATTTTATTGTCCTACATATTTTTCATTTTTACAAACTATAAATGACATTGTTGCAAAGAATAAGCTTGAACAATGTACAAAAAATCTTTTAGAACTTCAAATGAAACCAGGGGCAGAGGAAGTAGCAGACTTTATAGTAAGTACAATTATCTAAAATACCTATTGTGCATTTGATATAAATGTGCTAGCCTATGAACAAATAAACTTGGAAAAGGAGATAACAATGGCACATAAAGTTACTGATGCATGCGTAAACTGTGGTGCATGTGAACCTGAATGTCCAGTACAGGCAATCAGTGAGAAAAATGGTGCTCGTTGGATAGATCCAGCAAAGTGCACTGATTGTGGTGCATGTGTAGCTGTTTGCCCAACAGAAGCTATTATACAGGGCTAATTGTATATTGTTATTATAACGGGTTATCCATCATACGGATAACCCTTTTTTTATTATGCTATTTACATTTTTAAGCTTTATGTTACAATTAAAAGAGAATGTTTTTAAGAAAAGAGGTATCTATGAATGCAGTAAGAATTCATGAAGCATTGATTCAGAAAACCAGTTTTAATGCGGCAGTAAAACATATCACAACTGTAACAGCAATTGTAGAACGTTTTGAAAAGCAGGAGAATCTTGCAGATATTCTCAAAGAATATATTGATGAAAAGCTCTTAACTCCAGATGCTGCACTATCAATAATCAACCTGTTGCTGGTTAATAAGTATAAGTATATATGCGGTGCAAAGAACCTTTCTACTGTAACAGATTCCCTTTCCAAAATAGCTGCATCAGCTATAAAGTGGAATGCTGTGGATCTTGTTGCTGTATATCATCATCCGGATCTTGGAATTGTCATTATAAATCCGAAAAATCCTGAAAGCATAGCCCAGATAGACCGTTTGAACCGATTTGAAATGGTTACTGTGTATGCCGGAACATTTACAAAGGTAATATCTGAAGAAACTGCGCAAAAAGCAATTAAAGCTTTAGTAAGCTTGTTTGAAACAGGGCAGGCTAAAAATGAAAGTGGTCTTTTAACGGGTTCCTGCAAATATCAGCCACCAAAACCAAAAGCAGCAGCAAAACCAAAAGTAGATAAAAAGACATCAAATCAAAAAGCCAAACCTGCTGCAGCAGCAAAAAAATCAAGTCAGAGTAAAGCTGCAGCACCTGCTCCAGTTAAGGAAACAGTTTCAAAAAACAGAAGAATGACACCTATGTATGCAGTTCCAGTGACCAATGAGTTATTTCATAATGGAAATGTTGAAGCATGGAAACGTATAATTGAGAGCTATAAAGCATCACACCCAGATCTTGATGTTTTAGTATATTATGACGGCGAAAGGATTGCAAACCTTAATTCGTTATTCAAATGGGGCAAGGTAAAACACGGGAGTGTAATTCAATTTGCTGTTTCTGGTGAAAACATTCGAGATGTTGCAAAACTTCAGCGGTACTTAGCACAGGGTGCCAGCCCTGGGTTTGAAGCATTTCTCAAAGGTTCTGTAAATTCTGTTCTAAATTTGTTTTAAGTTAGCCAATAAGGAGTTGTTATGAATAAGTGTGTTCATTTTTTTAGTCAGAATGATGTAATTAAAGATGCTGTTGATAGAAATCTTTTGGGTATGCGCGGTAAACAAACCAATGAATTTGCAGAACTTCAATTTCCAATATTACCTGGATTTATCATTGACTCGAGTATTGCAAGCAAGCTTGAAAAAGAAGCAGTCATAGAAGTAATAACGCCATTTATAAAAAAAATCGAAAAATATGTAGATAAGCGATTTAATGACAGCAAAGAGCCAATGCTGTTTAAAATTGTAATTTCTCCGAACCTTGCAATATCAAACTATCCTGCTTTGCATAATTTTGGGTTAACCTACAATACAGTTGATGGCTTTTCGGAATTTGTTGGTGAACATTTCTGTGCACATGAAATTGCATTTATGCTGCGAGGGTATTTAAAGATTGAAGAAAAAATAGCTGAAATGGAAGGAAAAACCAAAGAGCAGCAGAAATTCAAAGAAATTATTCATGAGCTTTCAGAAATGCTTGATAATGAGACTATTGAAACTAAACCCAAAAAACTAATGGATACATATGCGCCGATCCTCCCAAAGGGATTTTTCACTGATGCATGGAAGCAAATTGAAATAGCGCTCAAGCGGATTTCCTATCTTTTATATCTTGATGAGCAAGATGATCCGGAAACTGCGCTTATTGTCCAGCCAATGGTATATGGCAACTATGATAAAAAGTCATGTTCCGGTTATTTCTATACCAGAAACATTGTAACAGGAGAAAAACAACTTCAAGGAGAGTTTTTTGTTGAGCATTTTGATGAAGTAGGTGCAGAAGGAACTGATATTAATAAAATCAATCCGCAGCACTTGCGACAGCTCCAAAAACTTGCACAAACACTGGAAGATCATCAGAAAGAAATTCGGCTTATTCGCTTTACCATAGAAAAAGATAAGCTCTGGCTGCTTGAACAGCGACAGGTGATGGCGAAGAGTGTTCAAGCCGATCTCCAGCTCTTGCTTGATCTCAATAAACGAAAAGTTGTTGATGATGAATTTGTTATTCGTTCGCTTCAACCTGGCCAATTAAATGAAATTTTGCACCCAGTTGTTAATCTTGCTTCTGTTAAAAAATTAAAAGGTGAATCTGGCGGTATAGCTGGTGCTCCTGGTGCTGCAATTGGCAGAGTGTTTTTTTCTACAGAAGCGCTCATTGATGCATACCGAAATGCACAGCAAAAAAATGAAGATAAACGGTTCATTCTCTGTATGCCTGCAACTTATGCCGAAGATGTTAAAGCTATAGAACTTGCAACAGGTGTTCTTTCCTGTGAAGGTGGTTATTCTGCACACGCATCAGTAGTAGCCAGGCAGTACGGCAAAGTATCGCTCGTTAAACCCGATATGAAAATTCGCGGGAAAAAGGCTACAATAGGTTCGCTTGTCATTAATGAAGGTGATTATATTACAATCAATGTACCATACTATGGTGATTGCCAGATCTGGCTTGGAAAAGCAGAACTAATAGAGCCAGACCCAACAGAATCAGGACTGTTGGAGCTTATTACACTTGTTAAAAAACATATGAAAAATTTCCATGTTCGTGTTAATGCTGATAATCCGCGCGATGCAACACTTGCGCTCCAGTTTGGTGCAGATGGTATTGGATTGTGCCGAACTGAACATATGTTTTTTAATGAAAAACGTATCAATGTGTTTCGAGAAATGATTCTTGCAGAAGATACTGCTTCACGGCAAAAAGCGCTCGACAAACTTGAAGTCATGCAAAAAGAAGATTTTTACAACATCTTCAAAATTATGGCTGGAAAAGAAGTTACAATACGGTTGCTCGATGCTCCGCTCCATGAATTCCTTCCGCACAATGATGCAGAGCTCATGAGTTTCCTGAATCATCTAACAGGAGGTTCGGGCAAAAAGTCTTCAAAAACAATCAGTAAAGCAGAGCTCGTAGCTCGCATTAATGCATTAGCAGAAATTAACCCCATGTTAGGTCATCGCGGGTGCCGTATTGCAGTGAGCTATCCTGAAATTTATCAGATGCAGGTTCGTGCAATATTCAAAGCAGCATACCAGCTGCAAAAAGAAAAAATCGATGTGTATCCCGAAATAATGATTCCCATAATAATGAATGCTTCTGAGCTTAAACTTATCGTGTTTGGTAAAAAAATAGAAGGAAAAGTATACAAAGGTCTTATCGACATAGAAGAGGAACTTAGAAAAGAGCTTAAAGCTTCACCGCTCAATTATAAAGTTGGTACAATGATTGAGTTGCCAGCTGCAGCAATCACGTCTGATGAAATTGCAAAATATGCTGAATTCTTTAGTTTTGGTACAAATGATCTCTCTCAAACTACCCTGGGTATAAGCCGTGATGACTTTAACCGTTTCATGCCAGATTATTCGTTGTATGATCTGCTGGAAGGTAATCCTTTCTCGCAACTCGCACAGCCAGTTAAGGAATTGATAGAAATTTCTGTTAAGCGTGGTAAAATGATTCGTCCAACTCTCGTGTGTGGATTATGTGGTGAGCATGGAGCTAATCCAGTAAATATTAGGTTCTGTATGGACGCAGGTTTGAACTATGTATCATGTTCTCCCTATTCAGTGCCAATTGCATGCCTTTCTATCGCTCAAATCGAAATGGAGCGTACATAGCTGTAAACTGAATAGATAGAAGTTTGTTATATTAGTGAGAGGGCTGTCCGGTAAGTAGGACAGCCCTTGTTTGTTTAGATGTAATGCGTGTGCATTGTATAGTTAGAGTAGGACATTAACCCGTTGCCCATTCCCACGAAAGCGAAGTTTTTACTTTTTCTGCGATCAATTTTGAAACGCGTTTAGCATCAAAAGTTGGAACAGCTGCTTCATTTGCTAGCGTTTTAGAAAAAAACATTTCTAGTGTTTGTGGAAGATCGGGAAGATCAAAAAAGAGAAATGAAAAATTGACACCTGTAGGTTTGAGAATGGTAAAGTTCGTATGGCTAAATACTGCATTTTTACCAAAATACACACGAACCTGATTCTTGCATTCATATTTTTCGAGTTCATTAAAACGATGAGGAATCTGTTCTGAAGATTTTCTTACAAATGGTTCTTCGCTCTTATGAGGATAATTAGGAGGTTCAATCAGAATAAATAATTTTTTCCCATCAGATTGAAAGGTGAGACCTTCTTCTGTTGGATAAATTGCTTTAACGTTATTGTAAGAAATAACTTCATAACGTGTATACGATGATGCTTCTGAGAAAAAAGCTGACACAATGTATCCATGTTCTTGCGGTAATTGATTTTTGCTATATGCTTCAAAAAGATCCATTGCTTTTACTTGCATAATTCCCCCTTGTTATAGAAAACAGATAGTACCTCTACTTCTCTTCTACTATAAAACAGTTTCAAAAAAAAGCAAGTACTGTTATCATCGTATTGCACTATGTATGTTTGAGTAATCGTGCTTTTTCAAGAAACTGTGCTGCAAGTTCGGTGCTACCGCTTTTTTTATGAAGTTTTGCAAGAGCGAGGAGCGGTTCAGGATTCTTGCTATCGAGCGCATGTGCCTTATAAAATGCATCCGAAGCTTTTTCTAACGCATTGTTCATAAGGTACAGTTTACCCATCATTAGATATGGTCGAGGTCTATTCTTAAGATAGCGTGCTCCTTTTTCAAGGAGTTCGATTGCAAGCTTTGATGCGCGCATTTTTTCAAGACAGTACGCCAATGAACAGAGAAAATCTTCATTATCAGGCTGGCTGATAAGCAAATTTCTATAATAGATTGCAGCATCTTTGTACAGCTTTGCTTTACGTAAGCAAAATGCAAGAAATGCAATGGTGCCTTCTGATGGATTGGTATAGGTAAAACCATCTTCAAGTGTTTTTGCTGCAATTTTCCATTTCTCATTACGTGCAAGATGTTGGGCAAATTCCTTGCGAAGTTTAAAGTTATCTGGATAGACAGATAAATATGATTCATACCATGTTTCAATGCCTTTTTTATCGCTCAGTGATTCTGCAACTGCAATGCGGTACAAATATGCTTTTTCATGGTGTGGTTTAATACTGATAATTTTTTCAAACCAGGGGCCAGCCATTTCTGGACGTTCGGTTTTATAGAGACATTCGCCATAGACAAACATGAGGTGTATATTATCGGGCTTTTGATGGAGCAATCGTTGAACGACGGGAAGCATCAGAACTGGATCATACGGTCCCTGTGTTATACAGAGAACATCGATAAACTCAGTGTCTTCCGGTTTGGCACCGCGGGCCTTTGCTCCCTGAACAATGTGCTTTGCATTTTCATAGTCTTCAATTTCTAAATATGTCATTGCAAGGCTAATACGAAGATCAATAGCATCTGGATCGAGTTCAATAGCACGATGAAAGTGATTGATAGCTTTTTCGTACCGTTTGAGTTCAAGATTTGCCTGTGCAGCCAGTGTATGAAGCAATGCATGGTGTTCACCGCGTCGAATGAGCGGTAAGATGAGCTGGAGTGCGGTTTTAGGATTTCCCTGTAAAAGACTCTGTGATGCTTGCCAGATTGTAAGTATGGTATCAGTCAGCTCAACACCCTTAAATTCCGGCATGGTAATTTTTAGTTTGTCCAGTAATGCAAAAGCCTCATCGATGCGTTGATGCTGCATGAGCAGCATGGCCTTCTGGAAAAGAATATCAGGGTCATCCGGTGCATAGGTGAGAGCGGTTTCTATATCAGAAAGTGCGTTAGTTATATCTCCAAGATTTTTCCAGGTAAAAGCTCGATAGAGATATGAAGATACTGCAGTGCCGCCATTACTAATGACAAAACTGAGCATCTGGTTAGCCAGTTCATATTCACCACTGTTAATTAAACGCAGTGCCTGCACATAGAGCGAGTTGCGATATCCTCTAAAAATGTATTCATTATCAGGGTCCGCAATGTGTGCTTGTTCTAAATGTGCTACTGCATTGGTAATGTGCTTGAGTTTTAGTTCTGCAAAACCAAGATGTGAGAGGAAAAGCGGGTTGTTTTGGTCATGTTCACAGCATTTTTTAAAACAGATGTATGCTTGTTTATAATGATTAACAGCCATGTAGGCTCTGCCAAGAAAAAACCATCCGCGGACATCATCAGGTTCAAGTTCAATGTATGAACGGAGAGCAACGACAGCTTTACCGAATTCACCTGAAGCATGAAACGCTCTTCCAAGAAATAGTTGAATTTCTGGTGCATCAGAAAGAGCACTCAATGAAAGCAATATTTCTATGGCTTTATTGTAATTACGGGATTTACCGGCTTCGACGGCTTCTCTAAAACGCTTCTCAAATTCATTTTTATTCATGTAGTAAGCATAGCATGGATTATTGAGTATAAACAAGAATAGAAATTGTATTAGCCAAGATATCGTTTTACCGCTTGATCTGGTGCATACGCATCAAGCTCAATGTAGTCTTTAACAGGGCTCATTGCTATTTTTTGAAGCAGGACTTCCTCTATCTGAAAAAAACCAACAGATTCTTTCATGTAAATTTTAATTCCTATGGGTCTTTTTTCTCCTGATTCTATGAGCACCCTGTCAATGGCAGATGCAGAGTACTGGTGAATATCACCAACACGCGGTTCACGAGAAATCATCATAGGAATTCTGGCTCTTCCTTTTTCCATATCACAGCCATCTGCAACTAGTATTATGCCTGCTTCAAGCGAATGAATTTTTTGAGTAGCCATGTGTCCCTGTATGCCTTCAACAGCTAGGGCTCGCAGAGCTATCTGTTTGTTGAGATCATCGGGATAGAGTGTCCCTAAAAGCCGTGCAAGTATGGGATAGGAAAAGATAGCACTGGTATGTTCATGATTCTGTCTGCCGGAACACATACCGATATCGTGAAGAAATGCAGCAAGCATTACTCCTATAAGGCTGTCTTCAAAGGTTCCTAATTCTTCTTTTTCGAGACTCGTCTGTATACCAGCACTGTGGAGCAGCTTAAGCATGATGCAAGCGTTGATGGTTACTTTACGCATATGCACAGGGCCGTGATCATTATAGGTGAGTCTTCGGATGGAAACAGTGTTTGCATATTCTTGAAATGCTTGAATTTCTGCATCATAAATTAGCAATTCAGCACAGGTGTGTGCTTTTCCATGTGTAATTGCAAGTATTTTTTCATCAAGGCTAGCTTCTTTTTGACTTTTCATGTACGTATCCTAAATCAAAACTCCCAGTTTACTATTTGTATTGTAGCAAACCGGGAGGCTTTGGTAAATAAATAGCAAGTAAAACTTATTTTATTGTGCTGAATACTTTTGCAATAATAGCGATTGCTTCTCTGAGTTCTTTTTCAGTGATAACGAGCGGAGGAGCAAATCGAATGATGTTGCCATGAGTCTGCTTGGCAAGGAGTCCAGCATCTTTCAATGCTACACACACATTCCATGCTTCAAAGCCTTTTTCAAAGACCACAGCATTGAGAAGACCTTTACCACGAACCTCTACAACTTTTTTACAGGGGATCTTAGAAACTTCTTCTCGGAAGATCTTTCCAAGCCGTTCAGCGTTTTCATCGAGCTTTTCTTCTTCGAGTACTTCAAGTGCAGCTATTGCAACAGCGCTCGCAAGCGGATTCCCGCCAAATGTAGAACCATGGGTACCGGGTGTAAAAACATCCATAACTTTATGATCTGCGACAATAGCAGATACTGGCATTACACCACCTCCAAGGGCTTTACCAAGACACATGATATCGGGGCGTGCATTTTCGTGCTGCCATGCAAAACGCTTACCGGTTCGACAGAAACCAGTTTGCACTTCATCGAGTATCATGAGTACATTGTGTTTTGTACAGATTGAACGAATTTTTGTGAGGTATCCCTCAGGAGGAACACGAACGCCTGCTTCACCCTGAATTGGTTCGAGTATAACAGCAACAGTGTTGGGGGTAATGGCTTTTTCAATAGCATCAGTATCGCCATACGCAACGCGAACAAAGCCGGGCACATAAGGTCCATAGTTTACAAGGGAGTCAGGGTCATTTGACATGGTAATAACAGCAATCGTTCGGCCATGGAAGTTATCTTCAACACAGATGATTTCTTGTTTGCCGTTAGGAACACCTTTTTTTTCTGCACCCCAGCGGCGTGCTGCTTTGAGTGCTGTTTCAACAGCCTCAGCGCCAGTATTCATAGGAAGAGCTGCTTCAAAACCTGTAAATTCGCAGAGTTTTTTAAGGAACAAGCCCATCTTGTCATTGTGAAAAGCACGGCTTGTTAGAGTAACTTTTTGACATTGATCCATAACTGCTTTAATTATTTTAGGATGCCGGTGTCCCTGATTGACTGCACTATAGGCAGAAAGGAAATCAAAATATTCGCGGCCTTCGGGATCCCATACTTTTACTCCCTCTGCACGTGAAATGACAACAGGAAGCGGGTGGTAGTTGTGTGCACCATATGTTTCATCGAGCTTGATAAAATCCTCTGATTTCATATAAACCTCCATACGTAAACTTCATTTGTGTAGAAGCATTACTATTTAGGAAGATTATACTCTCACTTATCATGCTTGGCTATATGGAACAGTAGGTTTGAGCATGACATGCATAAAAATCATGCGATATACTGGTAGCGTGAATATTTATGCAATAGATTATGTACGTGTATAATGCATACTGTTTTGCTGTTCATGGTTTTCTAGTGCCAGCTTAAGCAGGGAATCAAGCAAATTTTCATACGATAAGCCACCATATTCACACATCTTTGGGAACATGGAAATACTGGTAAATCCAGGCATCGTATTCACTTCGTTTAGCATGATTTTACCTGTCTTTGTATCAATAAAGAAATCAACTCGTGCAAGCCCTTTAAGTCCTGCGGCTTTGTATGCTTGCAGTGCTAAATCCTGAATGTAGGATGCCTGTTCATCCGCAAGTGGCGCTGGAATCAAAAGATCAGCGCCATGCGGGTCAATGTATTTAGCTTCATAGTCATAAAATTCATGTGTCGCTTTAATCTCTCCCGGTGGAAAACTTTTCAGAACAGTGTTTCCTACTACTGAGCATTCAATTTCCCTAACAGGTAAAAAAGGTTCTACAAGCAGTTTGGTGTCAAACTTGCCGGCAAACATGAGCGCCTGTGAAAGTTCATGGGAGTTAGTAGCTTTTTGAATACCAACACTTGAACCAGCACGAGCTGGTTTTACTATTACAGGGAACTGAAAAGAATCTTCGATAGTGGCAGTAAGTGTTTTAATGGTTTCTTGTGAGAGCTCATATGTGTGAATTTCGAGAAATGGTACTACTGGAAGACCGGAATGCATCCATATTTTTTTTGCATATGTTTTATCCATACCAATAGCTGAACCATATACATCACAGCCTACATACGGAATATCTGCACACGCAAGCAACCCTTGAATTGTACCATCTTCACCAAAAGTTCCATGCAGTACCGGAAAAACAACATCGACAGAAAGTGGAATTACTCCATTATTGTTGCTTATAGCTATGAGACCTTTCCCTGGTTCTACCAATACACGGGGAGCATCAGTTCTCAGTTCAAGCGGGGGATCATTTTCTAGTAATGATTGATTAACAGAATCCGGTTGAAGGTACCACAGACCTTCAGTAGTAATGCCAATTAAGTAGAGCTTATGCTTTTTGAGTAACTCATGTGCAACATAAAAAGCTGATATTCGAGAAACATCGTGTTCAGCAGATTTTCCGCCATAGAGTATTGCTATTTTCATGTTCTACCTTTCGTATAACCTAATTCAATCAATGCTTGCTTTGCTTCTTCAATTTCATTCCAGGGAATTACCCTGTCGTTATAAATTATAGTATTTTCATGTCCTTTTCCAAGAAGAGCAACGGTAGAACCCGGCACTGCAAGTTCCAGTGCTTTCCGTATACCCTGAGCCCTGTCGGGAATTAAAAAGAGATCTTTGTCTTTCGTTTTACCGGTGCATCCTTTTGCTATATCCATAAGCAGTGTCATAGGATCCTCGCCACGAGGATCTTCGTCGGAAAGGATTACATAATCGCAATATTTTGCAGCAATTGCACCTTGCTCCGGTCGCTTGAGCGTGTCTCTCTCTCCACCTGATCCAAACACACAGATTAACCTGGTTTTTGTTTGTTCCCTGAGCGAAGGAAAAATCGCTTCAAAACTCGACGGTGTATGAGCATAGTCTACAATAACTTCAAAAGGCTGTCCCATATCAATTCGGGTCATGCGTCCTGTAATTGGTGTAAGCTGCGGGAGAAGGCTGATGAGTCTTTCCGGATCGTCGCCAGTAAGCCGCTGTACGAGGAGCAATGCTCCAAGAGCATTTTCAATATTAAATGCACCAGGAAGATGTATGCGCGCAGGATAGGATGTACCGTCAAGCGTAATCACAAATGTTGATCCCGCACTGTCAGTTTTGCAGTTTGTTGCATAGCAATCAGCAGTAGTTTTAACTGAATATGTATAGACGGGGCTGGATGTACACTGGGCAACGTAGGTGCTGCTTGGATCATCTTTACAGACAACGCCAAATGGGGTAATGGTACGAGTCTTGTTTCCAGTGCCCTTTGATTTTGCCGATGCAGTGAGTGCTCGAAACAAATTTGCCTTGTCGTTCCTATAATTTTCCCATGTTTTATGAAATTCGAGATGCTCATGCCTGATATTGGTGAGGAGCCCAGCATCAAAATCAACATCTCCGAGCCTGTTCATAATTTTAGAAAGTCCATGACTTGACGATTCGAGCACTGCATACTCCATATTATTTTCCAGCATTGCATGCAGTTTTTCATGAATCGTGGTTGCTTCTGGTGTTGTTTGATGCTCGGGATTGGGAAGTGTTTCTGTTCCAATTTTATAGGCAACAGTCGATATAAAACCAGCTTTGTAACCTGCGAGGTTGAGGAGTTCTGCAATGAGAGCAGTTACCGTACTTTTGCCCTCAGTTCCGGTTACGCCAATGGTAATGAGCGTACGCGATGGATGTCCCCAAAATGCAGCTGCAGCAGGAGACATTGCTGTTCTGGAATTGGGAACTTGCACATACATAACTTGTTCATGGTACTGCAGCAATTCATGTTCATGAATAATGCAGGCCGCTCCTCGCTGTATTGCATCATCAATAAATGCATGTCCATCGGTATGGAGTCCAGGAAGAGCAAAATATGCATAACCTGTACTAATATGCCGGGAATCGTACGATAACCCGGTAATCGTGCAATCTCTATAGTTTCTGATGACTTTTTCTGGCAGTGCATCAAGAATACGGGTAATATGCTGTTCCATTTGACACATATCCTATACTGTTATATTGTGCTTATGCAATATGCTTGAGGGGAAATGCATGTATACGATACGTATTGAGCAAAGTTTTTCTGCTGCACATTATCTTACTAACTTTCATGGTAAATGCGAAAATTTACATGGGCATAACTATACAGTGCGAGTCTATGTGACCGGGCAAACACTCGATAAAGCAGGTATGCTCGTTGATTTTGGTATTGCAAAACATCAGCTTAAAAATGTTCTCGAATTGTTGGATCACAAAAACTTAAACGATATACCTGAATTTCAAAATTCTCCAAGTGCAGAACGCATTGCACAGTTCATTTATCATGCACTTGTTCAGAGAAATGCTACAATTCCATGGCAGGCTGTTGAGGTTTTTGAGACTGAAACGAGTATGGCACGGTATGAACCATGAGTATGCTGTAACATGCTCTAAAACATAGTACTGTTTACAAGGATAGAATAGCATATGAATCTTGAAGCATATATTTTAGGTTGTGGCGGCATGATGCCGCTTCCCTATAGGCATCTCACCAGTGTACTCTTACGGCGTGAAGGTTCACTGTTTCTGTTTGATGCTGGTGAGGGAACCCAGGTGTCTTTGCGAAGGCTCAATCTTCGCTGGAAAAAAATCAATGCAATTTTTATTTCGCATACGCATGCTGATCATGTTACCGGGCTTCCCGGATTGCTTATGTTATCGAGTCAGGTTGATCGTGATGAACCGCTCTATATTTATGGCCCTCCGAAAATAGCAGAGTATGTTGAAGAAAACAGACGTGTTCTCGATATGTATATCAATTATGAAATCATAGTTAAAGAAATACGGGAGCAGGGTATCTGTTATGAAGAAGAAGATTTTTCTATTCGTGCATTTTATGTACACCATACTAAACCCTGTGTAGGATATGTGCTTGAGGAAAAAAAGCGTCCTGGTGAATTCAATCCAGAGAAAGCACTGGCATTAAAAGTACCTCGTGGTCCGCTCTGGTCGGCATTGCAAAGCGGTAATGCTGTAACTGCGAGTGATGGAACAACAGTGTATCCAGACCAAGTATTAGGACCAGAGCGCAGTGGTAGAAAATTTTCGTTTGTAACGGATACACTCTATATGCCAGAAATAGCACCAGAAGTTGCTAATTCAGATCTGTTTGTATGTGAAGGTATGTTTGAGCATGCACTGCTTGATACTGCTGTGGAAAAAAAACATATGACAGCATTGCAGGCTGCGATGATAGCGCAGGCTGCTGGTGGCATAAAAAAACTTTTATTGATTCACTACAGTCCACGCTATGCAGATAAAAATCTTTCTGTATTGCTTGATGAAGCGCGATCGGTTTTTCCGAATACAGAACTTTCAAAGGATCGGTTGCATATTCCCATCGAATATGTGGATTAAGTATGTAACGGATACGCTACCCTATTGTTTTAATATGGCATTTTATTACATATTTGTCTCATTGAGCTCGATGTATCAGTGTACCACTATGTAAAGGAGTATAGATATGATACAGGTAGAATCGTTGTATAAAAGTTACGGTACGTTTCCTGCAGTAAAAAATGTATCATTTGAAGTTCCCTCAGGAGTCATTGTGGGGCTCCTTGGACCAAATGGTGCTGGTAAAACAACTATTATGAAAGCTCTCACAGGATATCACAAGCCAACTGCAGGAACAATTCTCATTGATGGAAAAAATGTTGAAGAAGATCCTATCGCAATTAAGTCCATGACAGGATATTTACCTGAAGGTGTGCCACTCTATTCCGAAATGACAGTCTATGAGTATCTCGAATTTATAGCGGAGGCGCGTGGTGTTATTGAACATAAAAAAGAAACAATAGAAAACACGATGAGAAAGTGTGGACTAATAGGTTTTGGTGATGTTCTCATTGATCATCTTTCAAAAGGGTATAAACAGCGGGTAGGTTTAGCACAGGCGATTTTACATAACCCCGCCATACTCATACTCGATGAACCGACTACAGGCTTAGATCCAAATCAGATTCTTGAAATTCGGGATTTAATTCGCGATCTTGGTAAGGACAAGACAGTAATTTTATCAACACATATACTTCAAGAAGTAGAAGCGCTCTGTTCAAAAATAATCATTATTAACGAAGGTGAAATAGTAGCAGATGGCAGTCCAGAAGAAATTGCTGATGCAATGAAAGGTGAAGAAAATATTATTTGTAAAATTAAAACTTCCAGCATTGATAAATTTAAAGTTGATTTTGCTAACTATTTAAAGTATTCTCCAAAGAAACTTGTTGAAAATTTATTTCAAAGTGAATTAGTGGTTCCTGCACAAAGCGGTGATGCAGCAGCGGAATCAATTTTTAAATGGATAGTTGAGCATGATAGTATACTGCTTGAAATGCGGCGCGATACACTTTCTCTCGAAGATATATTTGTTAAATTAACAAGAGAAGGGGGAAATCATGCATAAAGCCTCAATCGTTTTTCGAAGAGAACTCAAAAGCTATTTTAACGTTCCGATAGCATGGCTTTTTATTGTTATTTTTAATCTAGCAATATCTATATTTTTCTTTTTTGTACAGCAGTTTTTTGCTCTCGATCGTGCAGATCTCAGGCCCTATTTTTCATTGCTGCCATTGTTTTTTACCATTCTTGTTCCTGCATTAACCATGAAAATGTGGGCAGAAGAAAAAAAACAGGGAACTTATGAAATGCTTATGACAATGCCTTTTAGCGAATTTGATTTAGTCATAGGTAAATTCTTAGCAGCATTTGTTTTATTGCTTATTGCAATAGCATCAACAGTTTTTATTCCAATAACAATGTTTCTTTTTGGTTATTTTGATCCTGGCCAGATATTTGCCCAATATATTGGGATTTTTCTTTTTGCTGCTGCCTGTTCAGCTATTGGCCAATATGTGTCAGCAAATACAAAAAGCCAGATATCAGCTTTTGTTGTAACAATGATATTGTTAATTATACTTAATATATTTAGTCAAATACCATTATGGTTTAATATGACGGGTAAAATCGCAGATGTGATTAATTGGCTCTCTGTCAACTACCATTATAATTCGTTTGCAAAAGGAGTTCTTGACAGCAGAGACGCATTGTATTTTCTCATCATAACTACAGGGTTCCTCTATGCAACTATGCAAAAGCTGTATTTAGGTAGGTGGAGGTAATTCATGGATAGGCTCATTAAAGAAAAACAATTAATGTTTTTAATATTTGGCGGATTATTTCTTCTTGCTCTTCTATCAAATTTGTATTTTTTTAGAATTGATTTTACCGTATCGCATAGTAATACCTTATCAAAAGTAGCACGGGATTTTTATAAAGAGCTACCCGATACAGTGCGAATAACTTATTTTATAAGTCCATCGCTCAAAGCAAAGCATCCTGGTCCTCAGATGATAGAAGATTTTTTACTTGAGCTTCAGGCTGTGTCGCGTGGAAAAATTATAGTTTCAATTAGCAATCCGGAAAAAGATACGTATAGAGCAGAATCACTTGGAATAAAACCACAACAGATGCAGGTTGTTGAAAAATCGGAACAACGGATTGCTCTCGTGTATTCTGGTATTGCAGTTGAGTATCTGGACAGAAGTTTTGCACTGCCTGTGGTAATTACAACCGATACGCTCGAGTATGAACTTCTTAAGGGCATCAGGGCACTGGTGAATCAAAAAGAAAATATTGCTGGTATTCTTATTGGTGATGGTGATAAAATTTTTGATCAAGATTATCGGTACCTGAAGTCATACCTGGAAAAAGGAGGTTATACAGTACAGGAGATTGAAAGAGGAAAGCGCATTGAGACAAATGTTGCTGTACTGTTTGTTATTGGTAATAGTGCTTTAACACGTTATGATGCTTATTTTATTGATCAGTACATTATGCATGGTGGTAGAGTGTTTTTTGCCGTAAAGGGCGTAAATATCAATCCAAATTACAACCTTATTGCTCAGCCAGTAATGGAAAGTGGTATTATTGATCTTTTAGCATCATATGGAATTTTTATAAAACGTGAATTAGTTCTCGATGTATCGAATCTTACTGTGCCTTTTCAACAGCCCACATATTCGGGTATGTTCACCATTCAATATGTACCATATCCGCATTGGATAGTTATTGATAAAAAATATGTAAATTCCAACCATATATTAACAGCGAGATTTAATGGTATGGATTTATACTGGCCATCACCAATTGAATATAACGACAACAAAGCATTTGTCATACAATCATTAATTAAAACTACACCAAAAGCATGGAAACAGACAAAAGCATTTTATACTTCTCCGAATGATAGCAGGAGCTATACATTGGAACGAACTGATACAGAGGGTTCATATGTGCTCGGTGTAGCAGGAGAAGGTATACTTAAAACAGCATTTGCTGATCCGGGTAATCTTCCACAACCAGAATCTGGTCAAGAAGAACCTGTTGTGTCGGAGATAAAAGAATCAAAAACACGGCTTGTTGTAATTACAGGTTCTGATAGTTTTTCTGATCTTGTAGAAATGATGCAATCTGATGTTAATTTAAATTTTGCAGTTTCCATAGCGGACTGGCTTGTCCAGAGTGACGATTTGTTATCGATTCGCACAAGAAGCTATAAGCCAGAACGGCTCGATAAAATTAAAGATGCTGATGTCAGAACAACAGTAATTATATTGGTGTATATACTTACTATCGGTATAATACCTCTTGGATTTGTTATAACTGGTTTACTCCTGTTTAATAAACGAAAGAAAAAAGAGCAATTAGCTCGTTTAGCATGAGGAGGTATTTATGAATAATAAATTAACTATTGATAAAAAAATAAAATATGCACTGATAGTGGATGGTATATTGCTTGGTATTGTAATACTTGGCTTAATATTTTCGCCAGGAAATAGATCGCGTCAGGGATATCAAAAAACGCTCATTACGCTTGATTCTATACAGGAGATCAAATATTCGGGTGGAATGCTGCTCAATATAAAAAAACAAGGTGCAGACTGGATTTACGAGCGGAATGGAAGAGCACTTCCTGTTAATGCAGGCAGAGTAGATGCTTTTATAAAAAATATTACAAAACCAGCTAAACTTGTACCAGTCGGTAGAACCCAGGATGCAATAAAAACGTATAAGCTAACCGAAGAAGACAGAATACTTGTAGAATTATCAAATGCATCGAAAATGCAGAGTTTTTATCTTTCACCAATTATGGATGCTGGTGTATGTTATATTATGTTTATTGGCAATACTACTGTTTATAAAGCAGAAACATCAGCAGCTTCATACCTTATGGGTTCGGATACTGATTGGTTAGATTTAAAAGTATTAACTAATATTAGTGTAAAAGATGTTCAACGTTTTTCAATACAGGGAAAACTCGATAAGGAAACTATTCAGGGTGCTTTTGTTCGTAATGCAGAAGGATGGAAGTATGAAAACATGCCTGATGTTACTGTATCGCGTGTAGAAGGCTGGCTCTATAGCATAGTGTCGTTCAGCGCTCAAAACTATATGGAAACGCTAACACTTTCTAACCAGAAAGAATCAGTTTTAATTACATTAGAGCTGGGTAATGGAACAACAAAACACATGCGGTTTTACACAATTGAGAACTCAAAAGACTTTATTGTATACTCCTCGGATAGATTGTATCCCATGCAGTGTTCTCAATACCAGGTTGAAAATCTTCTTAAAACGCTTGATGAGTTAAAATAGTATAACTGTATGATTGTGCTAATCAAGCAGACTTGATACTGCAGCAGCTCTACGAATGCTATGCATCAAGTCTGCTTGATATATACTGTTTGTACTTTTCAAGGTCTGGCTTAAAAGCAACTATATGAGTATCATGTTCTTCTTTTGCTTTTAAGAGAGCAGCTTCTGCTTCATGAATTAAACGCTGGCTATCAAGAATTCTCCCGCCTCGTGAACTCATGCCAAAAAATGCTTCAACATAATGCATTTCTTTTTTATTTTGTTGGATAAGAGATGTTACTTTTTTTATAAGTTCATCACACATGCGGAGGGCATGTTCAATATCCATATTTTGCAAAATTATCCCAATGCTATCATCGTTATACTGAAAAATCATATCTCGGAAGCTAAAAAATTTTTGTACTGTTTCACAAAACGTTGTAAAATCTTCCGGCTCATACAGTTTCATATCCAGACTTGCAATAATAAATACGAGTTCGTTTTCAAATGAAGCTGCACGCTTTATTTCTTCATCGAGACGAGGAATGAGGTCTTCTGCCCAGCATAAGCCTGTTACCGGATCAAACAGTGTTGTTCGTATTTGCTTTTTTGGTTTCTCCGCTTGAGGGTTTTCCGAGCATCCAGTACTCATGTCCTGAGTTGCTGCAGGCTCTGCTGTAATATCAGGCACTTGAATTGCAATGGTATCGGCTTGGTTCTGGTTCTTTTTAGCAGGGAAAATAGCAATACCAATTAAAAAAATAAAAAACATGCTTAAAAATAACCCAAGTGCTTGAAATCCCTGTTTCCTGATACGCTCTATCGGGACTAGTTCAGAAATCGATTCCACGATATACCCATTCGAAATTTCAGTACGATTCAGGATTGTGTTGAATTTTTGTGATTCTGCCAGTAATGAAGCAAGAGAGCTTGTTGCAGGATATAGTATGACCGGTGGTTCACTGTTTTTATGTATAGCAAAAGCGCGAATCTGCGGTTCTTGTTTAAGGAATAGCTCAAATTGATTTTGCTGAGCTTGTGGGTTTGAAGAAGCTAAAATAGCTTGGGCTAGCGTTGTGAGCCGTTTATGGCCATTCTGAGCAGTGCTTGTGCCATTTGATACTGCTTGTGCATAGGTGATAGTGAACCAAAGCATAGGTATGATTATGCAGAGTAGTATAAAAATTGCTGATACAATTTTCTTGTCCATAGTTATCAGTATACACTATAATGCTCAATAAGAAAAAGAAAATCTGAAAAAGGGAGGCTTACGATGCGAAAACGATTGCTCCCCTCTGGATGGTATCCATCAACAGCAAGTGAAGTTCAAGAGACACTCGATGAATGGAAACAAGATAGTAAATCTCATCCACAAACAGCTTGCGCTGCAATTGCTCCGCATGCAGGCTGGTACTTTTCTGGCAAACTTGCATGGCAATCGTGGCTTAGTGCGTTTAATGCAGACTGTGTTGTTGTTGCTGGAGGACATCTTGGCGCTGGAAATCCAATTTTACTATATGATGATACCGAATATGCGGTACCAGGCGGGGCTCTTCCGGTCTGCCGTGACCTTGTGGATGCAATACGCATGCATTGTACAGTTAGGCCGGATCACAGTGCCGATAATACCGTTGAAATACAGTTCCCGTTTTGTGCATTCCGTTTTGGATACAGCATACCAGTTGTAGGCATTCGAGTGCCAGAAGATGAACAGGCTATTGCTCTCGGAAAGCTGCTTGCTGATTGGAGTACCATGTATGCAGTACAGCTTTTTGTATTAGGTTCTACCGATTTGACACATTACGGTCCTAATTATGGTTTTATGCCAGCAGGTACAGGAAAGCAGGCAGAAATCTGGGCAGCCAATAATGATAAACAGTTTATTGATGCCTGTCTTGCTCTGGATGCTCAGGCTATTTTGCATGCGGGGAGAGATTTACAGGCAGCGTGTTCATCTGGTGGCGCTGCCTGTGCAGCAAGCTATGCTAAAGCGTTAAAAGCGTCTCATGCAGAATTGCTTGCATATGAGACCAGTCTTGCGAAGCATTACGATAGCTCATTTGTCGGTTATGCAAGTATTGCTTTTTCAAGCTAAAAATAGCTTAAGCATTTATTCCAAGCATAGCTTTTACCGTTTGCTTGAACTGTAATCCTCTATCAAATTCATTTTTGAACATGCCAAAGGAAGTGCAGCCAGGCGAAAGAATGACACGGGATCCGGTAGGGGCAAGCTCATAAGCTGTTGCTACTGCTGTTTGCAAGTCGCTATAAGGACCTTTGTAAGCAATGCCATGTTTTTGAAGTGATACTATCAATTTATCAGTGCCGCTTCCGGTTAGCAAAATAAGATGGAGTGGTTTTGCATATTCCTGTATAACAGGTTCAAAGTCTAGCGCTTTATCAGTGCCTCCAGTAATGAGTACAAGCGGTTTATCATTCAGAGCATTGATTGCAGCAGCGACAGCATGTGGAACAGTTGCTGCAGAATCATTATACCATTCAATCTGGTTAATCGTTAAAAATCGTTCCATGCGGTGTTCAACACCTGTAAAGCTCTGGGTAGCATTTTGTATTGTACCATCATCGATACCCATCAATTTTGCAGCTATGCCTGCTGCAAGCAAATTACGACGGTTATGGTCGCCAGCAAGGAAGATGCTCCCTGGGACAAGACAGTGTTCTTGATTATTATATAAAAAAATTCCCTCGTTTTTATCATTGAAATACGCATTTGGAACGTTTCCCTGATATGTCGATCCATACAAGAAACATTTAGCCTTTGTCTCTTGTGAAAAACTTACTCCCCAGCTGTCATGCTCACAGATTGTATAATCATCACTCGTTTGATTTGCATAAATGACGCGTTTATCAGCAATGTATGCATCCATCGTCCCATACCGGTCAAGGTGATCGGGAACAATGTGTGTAATAATTGCGATTTTAGGGTGCAACGCGGTATTTCCTCGTAAATCTCCTAATTGCCAGCTGGAAAGTTCTAGAACTACAATGCTTGATGCATCAACAGCGTCAATAAAGTCAAGTGGAGAAACAGTAATGTTTCCTCCTAAAAATACTTTTTTCTGAGCCGTTTTAAGTATGTGATAGACTGCAGATGCCGTTGTTGATTTTCCTTTAGAACCAGTAACTGCAATGAGCGGGCAGGGCAGCACTGAAAGAAAAATTGACATATCAGTTTCTATACGTCGCGCAAGTTTAAGATAAGGATTATCCGGACGTACTGCAGGATTTTTAATTACAATATCAGCATTCTGGAAATCAGCTTCATCATGTTTTCCAAGCACATAGCGTATGGGGTATTCCTTGAGTGCTTCTATTGATGGTTTTAATTGTTCTTCGGTTTTCATATCGGTTACGGTAACATGAGCACCGCATTGCGCAAAAAAGCGTGCAGATGCAAGCCCGCCGCCATTTAATCCCAAACCCATAACTGTGATACGCTGGTTTGCAAACTCATTAAACTGGATTTTCATAGGTAATTTGATACTCCTTTTGTTCATACTGATTCAGATAAGAAATGACATAAAAATTCTGCAGTAATTTTTTCCATTCATCAGGAACTGCATTGGCTATTTCTTTGAATTCATTTAAGTTTTCAGAAAATTTTTGATTTCGAAGAACTTCCTGAATTTTAGGAATATGTGGTTTAAAAAAAATTTTTGCTTTATGAAATAGGGGCAGTAAAAGTTTTCTGCCCTGATTACCAATCATCGGAACAAATCCACACAGTGTTTTATATTTACAGAATAACGGATAGTAGGGATAAATCTTTTTCCCTTGAGGAATAAAGGCTTTTGAAAAGAACTTTGAAAGATCGGTATCCATCCAAATACCATGTACCATGTAACCTCTGCCTGTTTCTCCAATCCAAGTTTGGGAAATTATTTGGTCAATGATGAATCGTGGCAAGCTGGGATTATCTGTTATTATTTTTTCTAAAGGAATCAATTCTGATTCCAGATAGAGTCTTTTGGTATAGTACGAAGCAGTGATGTCATTGCTACCGCTCTGTTTAACCGATACTTCCAGGAGCCTTGGATTGAGATCAATCCTTATTATGTAAAGATATATGGATTCTTCAACTTTATATAATTTATAGAAACATGGTTTTAAAATTTCAGCAGGATCAAAAAAATATATTAATCCTTCGAGAAGTTCTGGCAATAAAATGCAAATTTGTTCAACAACTTGTGCAATGAGTTTAAGGTAGCTGTTTGCAGGAGTATTGCTGCGAATATCATGATGTATAGGTAATTGAGGAACAAAAATTTCTGATGGTATTTGAATAAAAAAGTCTTCATTTTGACTAAAATGCATGGTGTATGAAATTGAACTTTGTTGTTTGATGGATTTGAGAAGCTCATTGATTGTACTATCAGTAAAAACAACTTTTATTTCATTGAGAATTTGTTCCATAAATTAATAAAAGTATAATACAAGGAAGTAAACTTATCAATTAATATAATGTATTTTGATTTTGTATAAAAAAAATGATACACTGTACGGTAAGGGGGTACTATGCACCGTATAAAAGTAGTCGTTTTTTTTATAGTAGTGCTCAGCTCATGGTTACTCGTTGCGCAAGAAACACCGCTCGCTATACTATCATATGCATCAGCACAAGATGTACTTGTAATACGCAATAATAAAAAAGTTGTTTTCGATGATCCTATTGGTCTTGTTCTGTATGCAGGAGATCAGGTACAGACAGGAAGAGGTGTTTCTCTAGAAATTCAGTTTTCAAAACCTGCTGGTATTTTAAGAATGACTGAAAACACAACAATCGTTATTGAACGGCTTAAAACAAATTCCACAATCAATATAAGACTTATATATGGAAGAGTTAGAACTAAAATGAGCAAGCTTGCTGGTAATGAATCATTTTCTATAACCAGCGCTCAAGCTGTAGCTGGTGTTCGCGGTACTGATTTTGGTTTTGAAGTATTGACACCACGCGTGGCTTTAAATCCTATGCCTGTTACAAAAATATACTGTTTTGAAGGTGAAGTATTTGTAATAGCCTACATTGATGTATCCTCTGGTAGTTCAGAAAATCTTGAAACGGTCCCAAAAGAATTTACCGTTAAAAATAACGAGATGGTTGTTGTAGAACGTAAGGATGCACGATCTGTTGCAACGCTGCAAAAATTGGAATATGGATTAACTGAGTTTTGGACTACTCAGGAATTTGTAAGCACGCTTCAATCATCTTCTCCAAGTACTGATCAAGAAAAATCAGAAGAGTATCTGCCACGATTGACATTTTCCCCAGAGACTGAAAACCAGCAGACAGATCAGGAAGACGTAAATGTACTTGTTGTGAATGATGAAGTTTTTAAAAATCGTATTCTTGCAACAAGCAGATTAAAAGATGCTGGAATTCTTGGATCAATCGTATTGAGTGCTGCGGGTTTAAGTCTAAAGGGTATAAGCTGGTACTTTAATGCTACAGGATTACCAGAACAAGCTGCTCCGCTTAATGTAGCAGCTGATATTCTGTTTATGAGTGCAATACCATTTATGATTTTTGCGATTGTAATTCAGCCATAGTCATGCTGTAAGCAGTATTGCTATTAATGGAATTGTTACTGTTGATAAAAGAGTAGAAAGCATTACAAGACCACTGGCAACAGCACTATCGCCTCCATAAACTTCAGCGAGCATACTCGTATTCGCAGCTACTGGCATGGCAGCAATGAGGACAGGTACTGCATATGCTTTAATTCCCAGAAGGATACATATACCATAGAGCATGAGAGGGAACAATGCGAGACGATACAGTGTTGTCAGCCAGATATGCGGATTAGACAGCGCTTGTTTTATATTGCTCTGTGATAGGATTCCTCCAATTATGAGCATAGCAAGCGGTGTTGTTGTTTCTCCAAGCATTGAACATACTGTGAACAGAGGAGAAGGAATTTTTATCTGTAATAAAAATAATATAAAACCTACAAGAGCGCTCATGATAGCAGGATTTACAAGCAGCTTTTTGGAAAGTATACTTTTTTTACTTTTATGTGGTGCAATAAATAATACACCTATCGAAAATGCTAAAATTTGAAAGGGAATATTGTACATAGAAACATCAAACAGGCTTTCGCTCCCAAGAAATGCGGCAGCAATTGGAAACCCCATAAAACCTACATTTGAAAAACTCATTGCAAACCTATGAACACCACGTTCTTGTTCTGTAACCTTCTTATAGAGTAGCGGCAAAAAATATGATAACAGGAGTGCGCCAGCATACACTGCTCCGGATATAGCAAGCATTGAAAATGCACGCGAGGCAGTATCATGCGAATATTCTTTTTGCATTGATACAAGTATCAGTGCCGGTAGTGTTAAATCGACTACGAGTCGAGAAAGTTCCTTAAAATTAGTAATAACTTTCAACTTGCCAAGTATGTAACCAATAAACATTAATGCAAAAAGCACAAAGCTTTGTATGAGTGCAGTTGTCATAGTTTGTCCTCAAAAGTATTAAGTGTATTTGTAAGAGCATTTATAAATTTATGATATTTTTCTTCGTAGTTAATATAATCTTGTGATGGTGTATACGATGAGTATAAAGTAAAAATATTTTTACATGCTTCTGAAATTGAGAGGTTTTTGGTTATACCTTTCAACGCAATGGCAGCACATCCTAAAAGTTCTCCTTCAGGATGGAGCCCTGTCTCTATTGTTGTAGCAAAAATATCAGCTTTAAGCTGATTGATAAATGGAAAATCAGCAAGAAAACCTGATGGTCGAATAATGCAGGTTTTTTTTATTAATTGAACCAATTTATCATAGGTAAACCGCAATCCAAAAACAATACCTTCAATAACAGCACGAGCAAGATCCTGTCTGGTATGGTTTAATCCAATATTGAGAAATTGCCCCCTGATGGTATTGTTCCATATTGGAGCTCTTTCACCATTAAGAAACGGGAGAAACATGAGTGATGGATCAAAAGGAGCACTATGAGCATCTTCGATGCAGGATTCAAATAAATAATCAGGACCATGGAGCTTACAGAACCATTCCAATGCTTTTCCGCTTGTACTGACGCCTCCTGAGAGATTCCATAAATTAGGAATGAGATGTGGCAAGCGCAGCAAGGGTAACGCATCATCATAGCATTCACTGCAAGCATTGAGTGTTTCACTAGAGCCCGTTCGGTCGCATATATATCCTGGTTCGATGCATTCTGTTCCTGCAATTGCTGCAAGAAAATCAGGATATGCAGCAATAATTGGAATATTTTCAGGCAGCTTGAGTCCATTTGGTTTTGTATAACCAATGATAGTGCCAGGTTCTGCATATGGTGGAAAAAGATTTGCTCGTAGCCCCAGCTGTTCATGAATAGTGTTATTCCAGATATAAGGTTCATAACCAGAAGATGGCAGGTAGCTTACCGGTTCAGATCCAATGCAATACGCAAGATATTCTGGTCCGGAAAAAAACTTCCAGATGGTATCCATTCCATGAATGGCAATCAATCGCAGTGCTTTTGCAAGATAGAAGGATGCATCATAACTCGAACCTGAAAGATGTGCAATGATTTGTGCTTCCTCTGTGCAGGATCGATCCATCCAGCTTAATGCTGGCTGCAAAATAGTTTGTTTATGTGAGAGAGCTATGAGTGATGGTCCATTCCCAGTAATGCTGACAGCATCTATTTTGTTACAGTATCTGAAACTTGCAAGCATTTTTGAAAGTGCAGGGTACCATGCTTCGGGGTACATCGTCAGATATCCATTTGAATAAGAAAGATGTAAGGGGTGTCGCTGTTTTTCTATAATTGAACCATTTCCTGAAACGATTGCAGTTTTAAGATATGAAGTTCCGATATCAATGCAGAGAAAATGCATCATGCTTCTTCTTCCTCAAAAAAATCACAACGTTGAGCCCACTGGCAGGTTTTGCATGCAGGACCAGGACAGGCATAAAAATTATCTACCTGTTCAAGCTGTTCGATGTGCCAGGAGAGATCATTAATGTAGGATTCAATCTTTGCCTTTTTTTCAATAGCTTCTGCCAGTTTATTTTTATAAATTGCAATGAGCTGAGACTTTACCGATGTACCAGTTGAATCTTTTCGTGATGTTTCAAACAATTCCTGAATTTCCGATAACGCAAGGCCATAGTCTTTAAGTTGGAAAATGCGTTTAAGACGTATTACTGCCCGATGAGTATATTTTCTATGATCACCTTCTGCTCTATGTATCGATTCGAGTAAACCCAGCTCTTCATAATAGCGGATCGTTCTCGGGGTAATACCAAACATGTTCGCAAGTTCCCCAATTTTGTAGAATTTTTGCTGCTTCATAATTAACCTTTAACGTGCAATTTAGTATACGACATATTACACTACTTTATAAACAATTGTTGTTTGAGTATACATATTTTACACAGTAAGGTGAACTATTAAAATATCGTAAAGGAGAAACTAACTATGAAGCGTGTATGGTATGTACTGATTGCTCTTGTAGTAGCAGTGAGTGGGGCATGCACAAAAGCACCAAAAGCCAAAGGAGAGCTCGATGTAGCAGTGTTCGTTCCTGGTATAGTATCTGGAAGTCCTATTTATGAGCTTCTTGTTCAAGGAGCAGAAAAAGCCGTACAGGAAACACCAAATGCTACAATAAAAGTAATCGAGGCTGGGTACAATCAGGCAGAATGGCTTGATCGGTTGCGAGCTGTTGCTGCGACAGAAGAGTATGAACTCATTGTGACATCAAACCCATCAATGCCGGAACTTTGTGCTCAGATTGCAAAAGAGTTTCCTAATCAGAAATTTTTCATTGCAGATGCATATCTCAAAGGCAATCCTTCAATCTATACAGTTCTCTATAATCAAAAGGAACAGGGGTACATTGCCGGATTCCTCGCTGGTTTATACAGTAAAACCAATAATGCTGATATAAAAAAAATAGGATTCATCGCTGCACAGAAATATCCAACCTTAACTGAATTGATACTACCCGGGTTTGAAGCAGGAGCAAAAGCAGTAGATCCTGAGTTTACCATTGAGTACCGTGAAATTGGTAACTGGTATGACGCAAATGCAGCTGCATCGCTTGCACGTGAGCTTTATGCATCAGGTATTGCAGTTATTCTTCCAATAGCCGGAGGTGCTGGTCAGGGTGTTATCTCAGTTGCTGAAGAACTCGCAAACCAGGATAAGCGAATTGTTTGGTTTGATAATGCCGGTTTTAAACTTGCTCCTCAATCGGTAATTGGATGCGCCGTCCTCAAGCAGGATATTGTTGTTTATGAACGTGTCCGTGCAATACTTAATGGCAATAGTTCCGTATACGGACGTGCTGATATTGTTGGTGTTCGTGACGGATACATAGATTTTGATGGTGCGGGATCAACTTATGAGCAGCTTCCTGGAACACTAAAAAAATCGATGGAAGGGATGCTCAATGCTTTAAAAGAAGGTACTCCTGACTTTACCATAACAAGTTTTTAATAGTATGATACATACATGAAAGAACTGAAGCTTCGGAGTATTTGCAAAGAATTTCATTCTACAAAAACAAAAGCACTCATTGATGTTTCATGTTCTTTTTATGCTGGATCAATTCATGCACTTGTTGGAGAAAACGGTGCTGGTAAATCTACACTGGCAAGAATTCTTGCTGGTGTAGAAAAACCTGATTCAGGCAACATACTTATCGATAATAAAGAATTTATCTTTCACAATAAAAGGCAGGCAGAAAAAGCTGGTATAGGTTTTGTCCCACAGTACCCGGCTGTTGCAAAAAATTTATTTGTTTTTGAACAGTTATACTTAGGTCATGAACCAACACGGTTTATATTTACTAACAGAAAAGAGTGTATTAGAAAATCGCATGAGTTAATTAGTACATATGGTTTTTCAGTTGATCCGTTAAAAAAAATTGCTGATTGTTCTGCTTCTGAAATAAGAGAAATTGAAATTTTACAAGCCCTGTCAAACAATATCAATATGCTTATTCTTGATGAACCAACTACAGTGCTCGAAAAGCATGAATGTGCAAAGCTGTTTCAAATAATCAAAAATTTACGAGATTCGGGAAAAATTATTGTCTATATTTCTCATAGAGTTTCAGAAATTTTAGAACTTGCTGATACAATTACAATACTTAGAAATGGTAAAATGCTAAGAAATGTTGAAGCTCATAATATAGCAAAAATTGAACTTTCAAAAATTGTAGCTGGAAATATTAAAGAAGAGAAATTACAATTTGCCAGTTGCAATGCTAATGCTAATTCAGTAATAAATGTTTCACATGTAATAACAAAAGAAGGTGGTGCAGGATCTTTGTATGATATTACTTTTGAAGTAAAAGAGAATGAATGCATCGCAATTGTTGGAGCAGATGGTAATGGGCTTGAATCACTAGAAAATATACTTACTGGTTTTGAAAAACCAAAAAGTGGTTTAGTAACATATTATGGGAAATCTATTTCATCATATACTATTAAAGAATTATATGGAAACATACTTGGATATGTTGTTTCTGATCGTGAAACCAGAGGATTATGTTTTCATGAATCGGTGCTATATAATTGTCTTGGTAAAAAACTTAATACCCTCGATTATAAGCAATGTAGCAAAAAATGTAGACAATATGCAGCAAAACTAATGAATGATTTTTTAATCTCTGGTACTCTGCAAGCACCAATAGAAACACTTTCGGGTGGTAATAGACAGCGATTGCTTTTAGGTAGAGTTTTAACAGAAAATTGTCGTATACTGCTTTTTGCTAATCCATTTCAAGGTCTGGATAATTCAAGCAGAAATCTTTTTTGTAAAAAATTAGTAGAGTCATACATTCATAGAAAAACTATAATTTTGCTTACTAATGATATCGATGATTTGTATGAAATTCCCTGGAGTAAATTGTTTGTTCTCTATAGAGGAATGCTCTATCCATATACTGGTTCAAGTAATTCATTAAGTATGGAAATGCTCATGACGGGAGTGCTTCATGCATAAGGCAGCAAAACGAATTATTATTGCATCATTTTCACTTGCGGTCTTATTGCTTGTTGTCAGTGTTATTTTTTCAAAGCAGCCATTTCAAGTTTATGCTTTATTTATAATAAAACCATTTACTAATATGCGCATTTTACGAACTATTATTGAAAATACCGCACCTCTCATACTCTGTGGTCTCGGTGTAATTGTAATGTTTCGATCAGGGAATTATTCACTGGCTGGTGAGGGTCAGGTATATAGCGCAATGCTTGGCACTGCTGTTCTTGCTCGATATTTAGAAATACAAAACTTTTCTGCAGGAATTGAGCTTGTGTTTTCTATTATCGGAGGAACAATACTTGCTGGTGTAATGAGCATCCCAATTGCTATTGTTGGCAGTTATAAACGCGATAATGTATTGCTCATTAGTTTTATGCTTTCTCAAGCGATAGTATTCATTGTAGATGGTTTAATAGCGGGTCCTTTGCGTGATCTTTCAAATAATTTAGTTGCAACAGCATCATTTGCTGCAAGATTACCAATTATTTCATCTTCATTTCCACTAAGTATAGCTCCACTCATTGCTATTGTTGCTACACTTGTGCAATGGTTTTTCTTTGAGCATACACCCTCTGGTATTATGCTCACGCTATATGGTAGAAATGCAGTTTATGCTCGTTTGCAAGGATATCCTGTTTGGATTTTTTCATGGATACCAGTTATTATAGGCGGACTCCTTCATGGACTTGCGGGCAGTTTGATTGTTACAGCTTCATATGGAAGAGTAATACGGGGAATGAGTGGTGGCATTGGCTGGAATGCAATTGGGATTGCTCTGATTGCAGCAAATAAACCAGCATTTATTCCTCTAGCAGCATTGTTATTTACCTGGCTTGATACAATGACACAGTATACAAGTGCACTTGGTTATATATCTTTTACTAATACAATAGTAATCAAAGCACTCATTTTGTTGTTTATAACGAGTAAAACACCCGAGTTTCACATAAAAAAAAGGATACCCTCAGTATGAATATAGTTATTGCTGCTGTACTATCAAGTTTCGCAATACTATTCCCATTAACAGTAGGTGCTCTTATTTCAGAAAAAAGCGGATATCTCTCTATTGGATTGGAAGGATATCTTAATTTGGGAGCATTTCTATATTTTTTGTTGCAAACAGCTATGTCTCCTTTTTATGCATTTATTTTTTCTGCATGTTTGTTAATAGTTTTTGCACTTGTTTTTGATAGCTATTCAATAATTTTTTCCGTTGATCATTTCATTGTAGGATTAGCAATAAATTTGCTGGTTTCGGGACTCATACCAATTCTATCTGAGCAGGCATTTGGTACAAAAGGCCCAATATTTAGAGGAGAATCAATCTCTCGCTATGTTGTTCAGTTTATGAGTAATAGCACTGTTTACGGAGGAGTGCGCATTACCGATATTGTTGCAATGGTAGCCGGGATTGCAGGTCTCATATTCTTAACAAAAGTGCCACGTGGCATGTATATATCAGTAATGGGGACGAACAGTCGCGCCCTTGAAATTGCAGGCATAAGTATTACGCATACACGACTTACAGCTACAATTGCGACAGCATTTTTAGCATCATGTTCTGGAGTGGCAATGATTGGTTCATTAGGTGCGTGGGTGCCAAACATGTCTTCTGGAAAAGGTTGGATAGCACTTGTACTGGTTTATCTGGGACAAAAATCAATTGTCGGTATTCTTGGTTCATGTTTACTATTCTGTTTATTTCAAACACTCACTATGGGATTTCAAAAGTATTCCATGCTGATGGCTGAATTTTTAATGGCTGTTCCATATCTTGCAATAACAATTTTTATTGTTATCTTCTCATTAAAAAAAAGGAAATAATATGGTAAGACTATCTGGAAGAGTCAATTCTAATGAGCCAAAACGTTTTGATGTGTATTTTGTTGATGAAAGTGAAAAAAATATATCTTTGACAAGGAGCCAGCTAAAAACAAGACTTAAAGAGCTTATCATTAATGGTAAACCTGCAAAACTATCATCTAAAGTAAAAGCAGGCGATACCTACGATATTGTGTTAAACGATGAAGAGTCAACAGAAATTGTTCCTGAATCTATACCTCTCGAAATTATTTTTGAAAATAATGATCTATGGGTAATCAATAAACCACAAGGAATGGTTACACACCCAGCGCATGGAAATTGGACAGGGACACTGGCTAATGCGCTTCTGGGAAGATTTGATACTAAAAACGATATGCCTCATCGAGCTGGAATAGTACATAGGTTGGATAAGGAAACATCTGGTGTCATAATTGCAGCAAAGAATCTCTATGCTCAAGAATTTTTATCGATGCAATTTCGTCAAAGAACAACAGAAAAATTTTATATTGCGCTTGTTTTTGGAAAGCCACCCCATAATTCTGGTACTATTGATACATGGATTGCTCGTGATACGATGCATCGTCAGCGATTTACCGTGTCTAAACCAGAAATTGGAAAACATGCTTTGAGTGAGTATAAACTGATTAAAACATTTACAACAAATGAAACAATCGTTTCACTACTCCTTGTTAAGATTAAAACAGGAAGAACACATCAAATACGAGTTCACTGCAAATATCTTGGCTGTCCAATAATTGGCGATACAGTTTACAGAACACGAGCAAGCAGTAATAATTCGGTAACGCTCATGCTGCATGCATATTATATAAAAATAAAACTTCCAATTACTGAAACAGTATCTGAATTTATTGCTCCGATTCCAGAAAGATTCATAACATATTGCAATGCGCTAAACTATGCACTGGATGAACAGATTTTACTGAATGCAATTCATTCCTGGAATATTACTGCAACGAAGTAATAGGATATATCCACATATAACCCTTACCGCGTATCGTTCGTATATACTTGTAAGGTTGTACCGTATCATCAAGTTTTTGCCGAAGATGGCTAATATGCATGTCTACTGTTCGTGATTCAATATCTGATGCATATCCCCAAATATCTTCAAACAACTGTTCTCTGCTAATTATTTTTTTATAATGAAATATTAAGCAAGCTAATAATTCTGCTTCTTTTGAATGAAGTACAAAATTAGCGTTGTTTCTTGTAATCAGTAAGCTATTGAGGTTAATAGTGCAATTGGGAAGTTGAAGAATTTCCGGTACTGCGGTGATCCAGGAATTGTTTCCTATATCTTTAGTTAAAGAATTTTCATATTCCTTTGTTCTTCTAATGAGAGCATTAACACAAGCAGTTAATTCGGACATTTCGAAAGGCTTTGGTAGATAATCATCTGCCCCTGCTGTTAATCCTGCTACCTTATCAGATACTTCCGATAATGCTGTCAACATGAGTATCGGAGTTATGATGGCATGTTTACGTAATTCTTGTGTTATTACCATTCCATTTTTATCAGGTAGCATAATATCGATAATTAAAAGATCATACTGGTTTTCTAATGCTTTTTGTAATGCAATTGCACCGTTTGCTTCTGTTTCCACTCCATAGCCAATTTTTTTTAATCGATCAGCTATTAAAAATGATAAACTTTTATCATCTTCAATTAACAATATTTTTACGGTACTCATACGGTCGATTCCTGTTTATCAATGTATTGTGGAATAAAAATAGTAAATGTTGTGCCAGAATTTCGTGCTGAACTACATTCTATAAAACCATTGTGAATCTCTGCGATTTTATTAGCTATATATAAACCAATTCCCATACCCTGCAGTTGTTTTGCAGTTGCTCTGACACCTCTATAAAATGGTGAAAATATTTTTTTTTGTTCCAGCTTCGAAATACCTGGCCCCTTATCACGTATCCAGAAAGCACAGTAGGGAATAGATTTTATTGTAGTGGTATATATCCCGTAACCAATAAATTTTCCATCAACCGCATGTGTGAGAACATTTTTAAATAAATTATCAAACAAAGTCAGTAAAAGACCTTTGTTACCAGAAATCAGTACATTAGATGATTCCATGACTGTTTCAATAAAAAAACCATTATTTACAAAATTATCTTTATAGCGAAAGAATGCAGTATTTATTAGTTCATTGGCTATCAATGTTTCTTTTTCAATAGTAAAACTCTTTGTACTCAAACCCGAAAACATTAAAAGCGAGTCAATAAGTAATTGTAATCGTTTTGCTTCTTCCTGTATTAATGTTCCATAAGTGACTATTTCATCTTTTTTATGCACTATGCCTGAAATAAGATTATCAGCAGCGCCAAGAAATGATGCAAGTGGTGTTTTGAGTTCATGTGTTACAGAATTGATAAACAGTTTTTGCTGGTTTTGCAATTCTTCAAATTTTTTATTGCTTGAAACAGTGTATAAAAAAGCAGTGCTAAGCAGCATTAAAATTAAAATTGTCAAAAACAGATTTATTGCAGAAGGTGTAAGTACCTTAGAAAACCAGGGTGCATATTTATGCAACAGTTGAACTTTCCATCCAGTATCATTGAGCATAAATGCTTGCGGAATTCTTGCAGCTGGTACGTTACGCTGGCGTCGCATTTCTCTAAAATAATTTGGTAACGCTAAAGGACCTTGTTTTGACCATGGCTGAATCTGAATAGCTCCTGGCGGAATTGGTTCATCTGGCAAAACGGGACCAAAAAGATTTAAATCTACTGTTGTATAAATTTTAGCATTTAGTGATTGATCTCCTGTCGAAAAAATAATTGATCCAGATCGATTTATAATTGCATAGTCAAATAATCGCAATGATTTAAGATTTTCACGAGCTAATTGTTGGAGAACATTTTTTTCTATTTGTTTGAGAGGAATCGAAAAAATAAAAAATCTTCCTGCTGTATAGGGCCAGATAATTAAAATTGTTTCAGGATCAACCATGAGAATGGTTATATTAATTTCTCGTGACAAAAAATCAATAAAACGTGAATTGATAAGAGGAATAAATGGAGCAATAATAGGGATAAATGTTCCGTTTTGAAAATCTAATAGAGTTATCGCTGGCTGACCATTTTTATCAAGGACAATATGATAAATATTTTCAATAAGATCTGGATAGGGGAAATTACTTTTATATAAAAGATAACCATTATAAAAATTGCTTAGAATTTGTTCAGCCGATGCCGTAGCATCAATAGGAAAATAGAAAATCAGAGAGAGTAATTCATCTCGTAGTCCAGAACGTAATTGCTCTAAGTCAAATCCTACCCTTTGAAGAATGTCTTCATGTTCCTGTTTTTGCAGCATCAAAAATGTTTTAATTTGAAAAATAATAACAAGCACAAAGAGCAAAAATAAAATCAACAAAAAGATCCATAAACGGATTTTTTTATATTTCATATATAGAATAATACTTTATATGATTGGTTTTAACAATATCAAGATGCATTACAATATTTTTACAGTATTTTACAATGTTAAATTACTAATCTATGGTATACAGTACTGGAATTTCAACTTCTCTATGAGTGCCTGTCTAATAATTCTCGTTCTAATTTTTCATAATAGTTAATGATTTTTCTTACGTATTCTCGTTTTTTTGCATAGCTCCCATAGTAAAAGCTTCGTTTAAAACCATAAATGAGAATGTCTTTTAGTTGACGATTGGTTATAGGAAAATTGTCGAGTGCTAATTGTAGTTCACGTGATACTGACGTTGATGATACAAGTCTGTTATCAGTACAAAAAGTAACTGATAGTTTATTTTCAAGCATGGATTTGAGTGAGTGGTCACTGATGTTTTTTAACGAAGGTACTGTTTGAAGATTACTTGATAGACAGACTTCAATCGTAATACGCCTGTCCGCGATGTAATTAACCAGATCTTCAATGTAACGTTGTTTATCAACAATCGCAGGATTAGTAATCATCGATTCATCAAACATAAAAAGTCCATGACCAATTCTATCGGCATGGAGTGCTGTAATTGCAAGAAATATTGATTCAGGGCCAAATGCTTCGCCGGCATGAACAGTTTTATGTAAAAAATGCTCATGGATAAATTGATAGCTTTCGGTATGATGATCCGCAGGGTTACCATATTCGCTGCCTGCAATGTCAAACCCAACAACCTGAACATCCGTTTCTTTACGTAAATGGACGGTGGCTTTTGCTGCTTCGAGTGATGCAAGTTTAATGATTTCACGTTGACTAGAAAATTTGTGTACTGAAAAAAAATGTTTATAAAACGGCGAAAAATTTTCATTACAATAGCGCATTGCACAGATAATAATTCCATAATCGAATTCTGGTTCATCAGGATCAAGATGAGCATTTATGTCGGTTCGAGCTCTCCGAAGACCTCTATCAGCAGCTTTCACAATTTCATCGAAATCAAGATCAGCAGTCATAAGTAGTTGTGGCGCAAAGCGTACTTCAATGTATCGCACTCCCTCTTCAAAACTATCCATTGCAAGTTCAAATGCAATGCGCTCTATTGCCTCACGGTTACGCATAACTGCACATGTATAGGAAAATCCAGCGAGATATTCATCAAGATTCTGATATGAGGGCTTAAAGACAAGTTCTTTAAGCCCGCTTTCTGTATATGAAGGCAATGTTATATTAAATTCATGTGCAAGCTCAATAAGTGTTGAAATTCTCAGTGATCCATCAAGATGTACATGCAAGTCGGTTTTGGGAATTTTTTTGATAAAAGCTTCATTGTACCATTTCATAGTTTGCTCCTACTGTATAACATGTATAAAGGTTCAACCCAGTGCAACATCGAGCAGCATCATCACTGCAAAACCTGCAAGAACACCGATGGTGGAAAGATCGGTTTCATGTCCGGTTTGAGCTTCTGGAATAAGTTCTTCAACAACAACATAGATCATTGCTCCTGCTGCAAATGAAAGTGCGTATGGAAGTATTGGTGTAAGTAATAGTACAAGGTATGCCCCGAGTACACCAGCGACTGGCTCAACAAGTCCGGAAAACTGACCGTACATAAATGCCTTAAAACGCGAAAAACCTTCCCGTCGCAATGGAATAGAAACTGCTGCACCTTCTGGAAAATTTTGAATGCCAATTCCAATCGCTAGTGCAATAGCCCCGGCAAGTGTACTTGATGTATGCTGTCCTGCAAGCGAGCCAAAAGCCACACCAACTGCAAGTCCTTCTGGAATATTATGGAGAGTAATAGCCAGGACAAGGAGTACGCTTCGTTGCCACGATGTTTTGATGCCCTCTGCATTTGCAGTTTCCAATCCCATATGGAGGTGTGGTAAAATTTTATCAACAAGAAATAAAAACAATCCGCCTGCAAGAAAACCAGTTAGTGCTGGAATCCATGGTGTCTGTCCTGTACGTCCTGCCATCGCAATAGCCGGTGCGAGGAGTGACCAGAAACTTGCAGCTATCATGACACCCGCAGCAAAACCCAGCATAGCATTGAGTATTTTTTTGTTAATCGATTTAAAGAAGAAAACCATGCTTGCACCCAGTGCGGTGAGACCCCATGTAAAGAGTGTCGCAAGTAATGCAAGCACTACAGGATGTATTGCAAGAATATTGTCCGAAATCATTCTGTATGCTCCTTTTGGGGTAGATTATACCATAAAAAACAGGCAAGCTCACTGTATCATAAAAAAATCCTCTGTGCAGGTTGATTTTTGCATAAAAATACTATACAAATGTATAGTATAATGATACCGGCACTTGGTCTGACATCCTGGTATAGTCTCATGCATGGTGCACTTGCACCCGAGAAGCTAATGTGCCTAACTGTTCGGGCAGGCTACAGAGTCTGTTCTGTTACCGATGAAAGCAATTTGTATGGTCTCCCGGAGCTTGTCACGGCAGCAGCGCAGTATGATATGACGCTCATTCCAGGGGTATGCTTTAAGGAAACCAAAAATTCCCGGCTGTATGCATGGCCGCTCGACAGAGACGGATTTGGAACACTCTGTGCAGTGATAACCGAAAGACTGTGTACAGGGAGCAGCCTTGCTGTGTCACTGCTCAGCCATAACCTTCATGGTCTTATTCTTGCAGGAACCAACACAGATCTTTTGACTCGTCTGCGTGAGGAATGCAGTGAACACATATACTATGCACTTGAATCGGGCACTCCTCTGTTTGCTCATGCACAAGCGGCACAGCAGGCAGGGATACCCTGTCTGGCAGTTGTCAGGGGATGCTGGCATGATGTTAAGGACCTTGATCGACTCAGGCTGCTTGACGCTATCGATCGTCGTTGCCGTGTCCGGGATCTTGAAAAAGATTGGGATACGCACATGCCTCAATTGATTACGGCAGATGAGGCGCACTCAGAATTTTCTGCTTTTCCAGAGGCAGTTCATGCTGCAGAACAGCTTGCTACTACAGCCATGCATGCCCAAGAATGTTTTTCTCCGGTTCCGGTGTTTCCTGCGTACTGTACATACAGTGATGCTGAATCTGCACAGGAACTTGCGCACCGTTGCTATGCCGCAATCCCACATCGATACAAGCAGCCATCGCAAGCTGTGCATGAGCGGCTTGCATATGAACTGCGAATTATCCAAGAAAAAAGATTTTCTGCATACTTTCTTGTGGTGCAGGATATTGTCAAGCTCTGTCCGCGGACGTGTGGGCGGGGTAGTGGAGCGTCGAGCATTGTATCGTATTTACTTGGCATAACGCATATCGATCCGCTTGCACATGATTTATTTTTTGAACGCTTTCTCAATGAAGCCCGAACAGATCCTCCCGATATCGATATTGATTTTCCCTGGGATGAGCGCCATGCAGTGCTTGTAAAAATTTTTGAACAGTACAAAGATCATGCCGGTATGGTTGCAGATCACTGTACCTTTTCTGTGCGGAGTGCAGTGCGTGAAGCTGCCCTGGCGCTTGGCTATACAGCGGAACAAGCTGGGAGATTCACTGAACAGTATTGGTATAGGAATACGCTGCCTGAAGATATACGGTATGCATCGTCACTATTACTTGATGTTCCGCACTATATTGGAACACATCCAGGTGGCATTGTAATAACTCCGCTTCCAATAACCTACTATACCCACCTCCAGATGTCACCACTTGGTTTTCCTGTGCTTGCATGGGAGAAAGACGGTACGGAACAGGCGGGATTCGTTAAAATCGATATTTTAGGCAATCGCTCGCTTGCTGTACTTCGAGATTGCATTGATGAGATTCACAAGAGTAACGCCGGGCCAGCCATTGCCTGGAATGATAATTCGGTGCTTAATGATTCTCATGCAGAGGAACTCATACGGAGCGGACATACCATAGGGATATTTTATATTGAATCGCCTGCAACCCGCCATCTGCTTCAAAAAATGCAGCGAGGAGATTTTGAACATCTTGTGATTGCAAGTTCAATCATACGACCTGCCGCAAATTCCTATATCAATGAGTTTGTCGATCGACTTCACGGCAAACACTGGAAAAAACTACCTGCTATGGTAGAAACCGTACTGAGTGCATCATATGGAATCATGGTGTATCAGGAAGATGTTTCGCGGGTAGCCATTGCTGCAGCAGGTTTTTCCCCTGCAGATGCAGACAGGCTCAGAAAAGTGCTTTCAAAAAAGAAAGGAATGCTTGAGCAGTATCGCGCGCAGTTTTTTGAAGGATGCCATCGTAATGGCATAAGAGAAGCCGATGCTGCTGCCCTCTGGGCTATGATTGAATCATTTCGCGGGTATTCATTCTGTAAGGCGCACTCAGCATCCTATGCGCTTGTTTCATACCAGCTCGCATGGATGAAGGCATATTACCCGGGAGTTTTTATCACTGCGGTAATCAATAATGGCGGAGGATTTTATGCCGTGCAAACTTATATCGAGGAAGCAAAACGGCTGGGATTTTCCATAGCGCAGCCATCAGTACAGCACAGTGAAATGCACTATACGGTATCCGGAACAACAATAAGGGCAGGGCTCATGCAGATAGGCTGCATTGCAAGCACTGTGCTTCTTGACATTGTTGCAGAACGAAACCGTGCTGGGTTATTTGAAGATTTTTTTGATTTGCTTGCAAGGACTGCACCATCCTATGAAACATGTCGTATACTTGTGCGTTCCGGTGCATGTGATGATATTGCCTATATTCAAAAGAAACAGCAAACCCTCTTTGAGCAGCCAGAACAGTATCGGCTCAACCGTCCGCTTATGCTGTGGGTGTACTATCAGTGGAAGCGTCATCATGGCGATAGCTCAGCAGTATTAACCGCTTTGCCCTCGCTCCTTACATATGGATTTGCTGATTATACGAATCAGGTAAAACTTACCGATGAACTTTCCATGCTTGGTGTACTCATGAGCACCTCTTATGCCGATCTTTTTTACAGCAGAGCACAACGCTATAGCAACACACATAGCATGCTGCCCTTTATCGAATCAGATAGACTCAAGCAGTATGATGGTGTAGAAGTCTGTCTTCTGGGAATTAAAGTGACTGCTAAAGAAGTTACTGCATCAACGGGTGATATCATGAGTTTTTATTCATTTTTTGATAGAAAAGGCATCTATGAAACCGTGATTTTCCCCGATACATATACGCAATACCGTGAAATTTTAGGGCTCTATACTGCTTTTCTGGTGTGCGGTACTGTTTCATATGATCGCGGTGCATGGTCAGTTATCATTCATGATATCAAGGTACTGAGCCGCCTAAAAAAGTGCTTGTATGAATAGCAAAATACATTCATACTGTAAGTACAATTTGTGCCGAATAATGTAGTAAGGAACTGTTGTTGGAACTATGAAGGTAGCTATACTGGTAAGCGGAGAATCAATTGAGGCAGGCAAGAGCATTAAAGCTTCGCTTTTATTTCAATCAATACCTTCACTTGTCATAAAAATCACCGAAGCATGGAAACAGGAATCCTCTCAGTTTATTGAATCCCTGTTCAAAGATATTACCCATTGCATTTTTGTTGTAACGGAAGATACGCTCATTCATGCATCATGGCTGCCATTTTTTGTTGGGTATATTAAAGGAAAAGGTAAACATGTAGCGCTCTATCGTTTGTGTGAATACTGTACAATGCCACCCTGGCTTGATGGTTTTACTGTTTTTGATACCGAAGGTGAACTATCATTGTATTTCGAAGTCGAAAAAGATGAGTGGTATATTCAGGAGCAGAGAACTCGAGCTCGTATGACATTACTGGAGAAGGGAATTTCCTGGCATACCGATTCTTTTATTCGCTGTATCGAAGAGAATGATGCGGAAGCAGTAAATTTATTTATTGAATCCGGGTACCACCCCGATGTTCGGGATAAACATGGAGTACCAGCACTCTGTATTGCTGTACGAAAAAAACATGCTGAAATTGTAAAACTGCTTTTAGCACATGGTGCATCAATTGATATACAGAGTGAAGATCGCGGGTATTCTCCGCTCATGGATGCGGTTCAGGTTAAAGATAAAACTATTGTTCATTTGCTGTTGTCTAATGGGGCAAATCCAAATCTTGCGAGCAAGGACGGACAGACTGCACTCATTATTGCAGTAGGGGCAGATGATTTTGATTGTGTAGAGCTATTGGTGCGCTACCATGCAAATCCTGACATTGCTGATAAGCTAGGCATGAGCGCTCGTACCTATGCACAATTATTTAAAAAGCAACAGTTTCTGGATCTTTTTGCTGCTTGTAGCGCTTGAAGAATTATTGACAAAATAATTGTTATGCGGTATTTTATGAACACCTTCCCCGGTTGTGTAATGGTAGCACGGCAGACTCTGGATCTGCTTGTGGGGGTTCGAATCCTCCCTGGGGAATTTTTTTTATCCTGGCCCCTTCGTCTATCGGTTAGGACAAAAGATTCTCAATCTTTAAAGAGGGGTTCGATTCCCCTAGGGGCTAATTGAGGATACTGAGACAAAACAGTAACGGATCAGGCATGCATTGCTATGCATTGCCGGGCATTGTGCAGCAGGAAAACCTGTGGGACCAAACGTTCTCACAGGTTTTTTTTTACACTAAAGGTTATTATTCAAAATTGCAGTAAGAAGGAGCAGATTAGTGGTATGAGTGCAGCAACAAAACAAAAACGGCAAGCGAGTTCGTACGCAGAGGGCATTGTTTCCACAGTGGTAAACAGTTTACTGTTTGTTGTAAAACTCATTGCAGGAATAACTACAGGGTCAATAGCACTTATAGCCGATGCCTGGCATACATTATCTGATACATTTACTTCGATAATTGTAATTGTTGGTGCATGGATTTCTGGTAAACCTAAGGATAAAATGCATCCATTTGGTCATGGAAGAGCAGAGCTCATTGCATCAATCATTATGGGAACCATGCTTGGCTTTGTCAGCTTTAATTTCTTTCAAGATGCAATAAACAATTTAAGAAACCACGTATCCGTAAAATATTCAGCATTCGCAATTATTATTACTGTTTTTGGTATTATTGTAAAGGAATTGCTTGCACAGTATTCATTTTATCTTGGTAAAAAACATCATATACAAACGCTTATAGCCGATGCCTGGCATCATCGGAGCGATGCGATTTCGTCTATCATTGTGCTAATCGGTATGGGCGTAAATAAATTTTTCTGGTGGATAGATTCAATCCTCGCTATGGTAGTTGCAGTGCTCATTTTATATGCAGCATATACTATAATTAAAGCTGCAGCGAATCCACTTATGGGAGAAGAAGCTTCTGATGAGATTCAGAATCAGGTACAGGCACTGGTTCATGAAAAGTATCCTGAGGTATCTGATTTGCACCATTTCCATGTCCATAAATATGGAGAGCATATAGAACTAACGGTTCATGCTCGTGTAGATGGAAACATGAATATGAATAATGCTCATACACTGATTTCTTCTATAGAAAATGATATACGAGAGACAATGGCAATTGAACCTACCATTCACCTTGAACCAAATAAAACTCAAAAGGAATAATCATGAAAATTTCTGCATCATGCTCACCGGGAATTGAACCAATTTTATCTCGTGAGCTTAAATACTATGGAATTACAGAGCAGCAGCGTAAGCCTGGCAGAATTGATTGTGTCGTTGATGATACACACATAGCGGAGCTTTTGGTTAATGTACGAACCGCTGATAATCTCTTTGCAATTTTTGGTGAATTTCCAGTTACCAATTTTGATGAGCTTTTTGATTCAGTCTATGAGCTACCATGGGAATCAATACTTAAGCAAACCGATAAATTAATTATTGAAAAAGTACGCATTCAGGATTCTTCGTTGCAATCACAGAGCACAATTCAGGCAATGGTGCAAAAAGCTGCATATACAAGACTCTGTAATTACTACCATATTCAGCGTATGCCGGAAACAGGTGCCACAATCAAGGCTCGAATTCATATATACAAATCTAATTGTACCGTTGAACTTGATCTATGTGGAATGCCGCTTTCGAAACGAGGATACCGAAAATATCCCGGACTTGCCCCGCTCAAAGAAACTCTTGCAGCTGCAAGCCTTTTCAATGCTGGATGGAAAGCATCAAATCAACTCACTGATATGTTTTGCGGAACGGGATCGATTGCAATTGATGCAGCACTGTATGCGCTGCATCGAGCTCCCGGTCTCAACAGAAATTTTGCATGGGAACACTATGCCTGCTATGATGGGAAATCGGTACAGGAAGCGAAACGTAAAGCACAAGAAAATGTACGAACACAATCGAAATTTTATATTACGGCTTCGGATATAGATCCAGCAATGATACAACAGGCAAAGCAAAATGCACGCTATGCCGAAGTTCCTCTATCAGATAGTCCTCATAAACCAGGCATATTTTTTACTGTATCTGATTTTAGAACAACAAAACCAATGAGCGATCATGGATTTGTAATAACCGATCCTCCGTATGGTAATAGAATTTCTAATAAACAAGAAACAGAAAATCTCTATGCACAGCTAAAAAATCATTTTGAGCGATACTATAAGGGCTTTGATATTTCTTCTTTTTGTGATCGTGAGGATTTTGCTGCTGTCATGGCATTACAGCACGCACGGCATTTAAAAATTATTGACGGTAAGGAGACACGCTGGCTTGTACGATGGACAGTGTAAGCTAGTAATAAACCATGCTCAGTCCAGGGTATGTACAAGGCATACATCAGACTGAGCATAGATCATATTACTGGTTCTTCTTATTAATTAATTCTTGTAGTGCAGTCTTAATTGTTCCAAACGATTTTCCTTGGCTTGTTACTGCATCTTTTATTACAGCAGTCTTTTGTGGAAGAGGAAATCCAATAATTGTTTCTATTTCTTTTTCTGTTAATCCCCACGATAACACATCAGCAAATGTTGTACTACCTGTGACGGTTTTTGGCAGGCTGGTGTGTTCACTGGTAGTTTGTGATGCAGTACCACCAGTGCTTTGATTTGTTTGCGAAGTTGTTGCCTGTTCACTGCTTACGGGTGGAGTTTGGGATGGTACACTGCTTTCTAATTCTGTAACTCGATACAAGGTAGCCAGTTCAGCTGTTAAGAGCTTATTTTGCATGAGGTAGCGTACAGCATTGGGTGGAAGGCCGGTTCCTTCACCAGGATTGTATGGTATGCCCTTGCTAAGTGCCACAAATAATCGTACCGAGTCAGTACCAATTTCTTTTGTACCAGTCTTGCCAGCATACAAGGTTTCGAGCGTGTTTACTTTATCCTCTGGTTTTACAATAATGGTAGCTGTAGAAAAGGAAGAGCATAAAATCGTTGCATCAATAGCAAATGCTTTTTCGATATCAAGAAATGTATAGGAACCTCGAATGTCTCCCGGATCAGCCATGCCAGCAAATGTTCCAGTTTTTATGGTGGCTGGTGTTTTTGTGCTTTCAGTTTTCCAATAACCTAGAGCATTCGATAGCAGTATGCCGCCAAATATACCTAAAACGATAATTAGTGCTAGAATCGGACGTTTAATAGTTATCATGACACATCTCCTTTTGCTCTCGTATCGGAAAATTTACCCTGAGCAAGCAGCACGGTATTTGTAACAGGACATGCAACCTCACTCGTGCATTCAAGGCAGGAAATACACTGATGATCTCGCACCGACTGTGCTTTTGAGACTTCGATATTCATTGGACAGGCTCTATCACATGCTTTGCAGTTAATGCATGTAGCAACATTTCGTTTGATGGGGAAAATTCTTATAAGGTTATATAACCCCTGGAATGCGCCAAAAGGACAGGCATACTTGCAAAATGGACGCTCAACAAACAATGAGAGTACCAGTGTTAGAGTTAATATAATAATTCCTGCTAAGGAAACTTCACTTGTCCAAAAATTAAATAATGTAAAATAAGGATCATAATCTTGGAAGATGAGCTTACCAGAAACTATTGTCATATAAGTCACCCATATCAATACTACATATCGAAGGTAACGGAGCACCTTATCAAGCTTAGAAGGTACAAATGTGTTATATCGTTTTTTGAAAATCTTTTTGCCAATCTTTCCAATCCATTCCTGGATGCTGCCAAGCGGGCATATCCATCCACAGATAACAGGCCCTACAAGTACTAATAAAACAAGAGTAATTCCGAACAAAACCATTGAAGATTCATGTACCTTCTTTACCAGTGTGCCATTACTAATAAACTGATAAAAACTAACAACACCTCCGAAAGGACAGAGCGCATGCAGCGAAGCCTTCTGGATGAATGGTATATTTATACCATAATTGTTGAGTGTCTCATTTAGAGCAGTGAGTGCGACGAGCACAAAGAAGAAGACTTGAATAGCACTGCGTACCCACCACCATCTTTTTTTAACAGCGGCCAAACATCCTCCTTAATCTAAAACACTGTTATATCATAGAATAAATTAATATGGATAAAGTGTCAAAAAAGCAGTGGGAAATTACAATATTTTACAAAACGTATTGGCAATGTAAGGATTTATCTGTAAATCGGAGTGGACTTGTAACGGAGCGATTTCCTTCACTATAAATTGGAAAGTTGCTTGAAAGTAGAATACAATTCTAACGAGAAGCAGGCAGATTGTCTTATGCAATCTGTATGGAAGGTATATATGAAGCGGAAATTTTTATGCTTTCTTTTTTATATAACACTGCTTTGGACATGTAAAAAGGAAGCTCCGATGACGGCAGGAGAAGCGCCTGACACACCTCTTGAGAACGGTGAAGCACTAACGATTTATACCGAAATTTCGGGCGTGTCTTATGGCATATATGACAAGCAAAATCCCTATGGTTTATATGGAGAAATCGTTATTGAAATTCAGAAACAAATCGGTGATGAAACTGAAATCAAAATAGTTCCCTGGGCAAGAGCGTATGAAGATTGTTTGCAAAATTGCAATGTCATTCTTTTCCCTATGAACAGGACACCTGAACGAGAAGACCTCTTCCTGTGGGTTGGTCCGCTCATGGATGTGCGCTACAGTCTCTACGCAGAAAACGAATAAAAACATATACGAAGCATGGGTACGTGCATTTCAGAAAATTGTACAGGATGGAACCTATGATAAAATACGTGCCAAGTGGTTTCCTGAGGAATTTAAGCAATAACTCTTGCAGAGAAGAATTGATTATTATAAAAACTAGTATCACTATTTGGATCTAGGCGGCATGGGTACCTAGTTCGTAATCGAGTCTTGATGTACTTGACTTTGTAATAAGAAATATGATAGTTTTTTTACACAAATTGCGCGATTAGCATACCGTGCGACCGTCGTACAGTGAGCCCAAAGGAACAGAGCGAGCTGCACGACGACGGACTACAGCGTACGTCGCAAGGCGACGCAGTAACATCGTGCGACCGTCGTACAGTGAGCCCAAAGGAGCAGAGCGAGCTGCACGACGACGAACTACAGCATACGTCGCAAAGCGACGCAGTAACATCGTGCGACCGTCGTATAGTGAGCCCAAAGGAACAGAGCGAGCTGCACGACGACGAACTACAGCATACGTCGCAAAGCGACGCAGTAACATCGTGCGACCGTCGTATAACGGCTATTACCCCAGCCTTCCAAGCTGGAGACGTGGGTTCGACTCCCATCGGTCGCTAACAAGCTAAAGTATTATAAAATAAAGAATTATGACAAGCCGCCTTGATGTAAAAAACAGATAAAATGCCAATTATACGGTTTACGTGACGGTACTAAATTCAAGAAAACTTACGATTATTGAATCATTACGGAATAAAAAATAAAATAAAGTTTCATGCTACATTACCCAATGTTGCTTCCTATCCTTCATACGGTATAAATCTCCCTTGAGCGAGATACCATGGGTGTGGTGAAAGAGACGATCCAGAGTTGCTGTGGCTATTGATTCGTCTGACATTATTTCCGTCCATTTGCTAAAGGGCTTGTTGGTCCTGTTGATGGGCAAACCGCTGAAGAGTACCAGGAAAGACTCGATGATAACCTGCGAGGCGTCATTGGCGCGGTTTGTGCCGAGCAAAGCGACTGCAAAAACCGTGACATAGCTTTATCCATTTGAAGCAGTTGTTAGCCATATATTACTATTTTAATCTTTCTATTCCATCAAATCCAATCTTTCTAGCTTCATTGTTTTTCATTTTAGACAGGATCGTATAGTACTTCAATGCATTGTCTTTATCACCAATAGATTTATATATATATGCAATATTACCAACTATAACATAGTCATCTGGATTATAAACATAAGCTTTTAATAACATATCTAATGCATTATTATAATCTTTATTCTCCATATGATATCTTGCTAAATAATTATATCCATAAGTCACATTCGGATATAATGATATGAATATCTCAGATATTTCTTTAATAAAATATTTATTTGATTTATAATTTTGAAACATTCTATTGAGATAATCATTAACGCTTTCTAATACCACTTGCATTCCATTTTGCCCTATTGATTCTATTGGTTTATTATCAGTCCAAAACCATTTATTTTTATTAGCAATTGATGTTTTTAATAATACTATAATACTATCTTTAGCTAAGCTATAATTTTCAGAACGAATTAATATTGCACATTTCCCAAGATGAACATCTAATCGATCCATATTAATTTTTAATGCTTTATTTAGAAATTCAATTCCAAAGACGCCACCTGCTACAATAAACTATAGTTCAGCAGGGGTATCAATTATACCACAAATTGCATGCCCAAATGGAAGAAATGAACTCGCCTTGCTCACGAGACGGGGAGCAATCCAGGCAATCAGACAGCAGGTGAGTGCTGCAACGCAGGAATTTGCGCTCAATGCGATTATGACGCTATATATGCATATACTCCCCATCGATGCCTCGGTTATTCCAATATTAGGACAACCATAATCTGCGCCTATGTCTTTGTCAGAAACATGTGCGGAATTCAGGGTCCTCTGGAAAAACCTATTATTTTATTGATCCTTCATGTAGCGAAGCGCGCTGACAGCAACCAAAACATGCTTGCCAGTCTATATTCTACGCATTGTTGCTGGGAATTGCCTGCTCGATACAGCGCTTAAACAGCACCCTTGGGTGGCCATCTCCCTTCAGATCCCATATATTTTTTCTGACAATAGGCAGGTTTTTGCATTAGATACTGTACTATTATCAAAAGTACGCTATACTACCTTTAAGAGTAACGATGAGGAGAGTTTGTATGAAAATAATACTGTTAGGTCCGCCTGGTGCAGGAAAGGGTACTATTGCAGATAAACTTAAGCAAGAATATGGCATTCCACAAATTTCTACTGGAGATCTCTTCCGAGCTGCCATAGCAAATGAAACTGAACTCGGGAAACAGGTAAAATCGATACTCGATAGGGGCGAGCTTGTTCCTGATGAGCTCACGATAGCATTGGTTCAAGAACGGCTAAAAGAATCTGATACAAAAGCAGGGTTTATTCTAGATGGATTTCCCCGCACAATACCGCAAGCAGAAGCTCTGCAAACTTTTGAAACACTCGATATGGTAATCGACTTTCGTGTGCGCGATGGGATCATAATCGATCGTCTTACCGGAAGAAGAGTTTGTTCTCAGTGCGGTAAGGTGTACCATATTAAAAACATGCCGCCAAAACAAGAAGGAATCTGTGACATCTGTGGTGGTTCACTCTATACTCGTAGCGATGATAATCCAGAATCAATTCAGCAGCGGCTTAAAACGTATCGAGAAAAAACCGAACCGCTCATTGCTTTTTATTCTAAGCTAGGACTTTTAAAAGCACTTGATGGCGAGGGATCTGTAGAAGTGGTCTGGGAGCGTTTTAAAAAGCTCATTAAATAGCAATTAAATTGCGTCATTGTATGTAATCTCTTTAATTTGGATAGATGAATGGAGGAATATTTATGAAACGTAAACAGTATAAAATTGTCTATGTTGCAATCATTTTATGTGCACTTTTTACGAGTTGTTCGCAACACAAAACACTTGTTCGACCTAATCCTGTCGATATTATCGCACATACCGATGGAATAGTAAAACGCGATAGCGTAATTTCGGTTGTGCTTGCACATGCTCCGCAAACAGGAATTGGTTTAAATCCTTTTATGTTTGAACCTGCACTGGAAGGTAGTGTTGTCTGGAGTGAAGATGGAACACGTGTTGATTTCAAGCCAAAAGCACCGCTCAAACCTGGTAAAAAATATATAGCAACATTCGATTTTAGGAAATTAGGATTAGCGGATAAGGGTTTTTTTAATTTCACATTTGGAGTTGCACTCCCTGAGATTCAATTTACTGCGGAACCTGAACTGAAAGCCATTGATGAAAAAACTGTAATGATAACCGGTTCGTTTACTGCGTATGCAATTGAATCATCAGCAGATATTGAATCACTCGTGAGCGCTAAGCTGGGAACAAAGTCACTTGCACTATCCTGGAGTCACCCGGGAGAAAACTTGCATGTGTTTACAATAAAAGCAGTACCGAGAACGAGCAAAGCACAGAAGCTAAATCTTTCAATTGATACACGGAAGTTACAGGGGAAAATATACAGGAATTTCGAATTTGTAATTCCTGAAGCTGGCAGTTTTGCATTGTTAGGAGTTAAACAGACATCATCGAGTTCGGGAAATGCTGTAACACTTTCATTTTCTGAACCGCTCAAAAAGAATCAGGATTTGCGAGGACTTATCGATATTAAAGGCATTACCACCTTGCGTTATGAAATTGATGATAACCTTGTGCGTGTGTATTCTGATATACCATTACCACAGAACACAGAAGTAACAGTACATCCTGGCGTAGAGAGCATCTCAAATAACTATATCGCAACTAAGGTTTCTGCAACAGTTTCATCACAATGGGACATACCTGCAGTATGGTTTGAAGATTCTGGTGTAATTATTCCAACAACACAGGGTACAAAAGTTCTACTCAATACAAAAAACCTGGCTAAAGTCTATATCGAAGTATTGCATATTTACGGTAGCAATATGATTCAATTTTTACAGGTTAATGAACTCAATGGCTCTGAGGAACTTAAACGGGTAGGCGACGTTATATGGAGAAAAACGATCGATCTCCCCTGGGATGATTCCATGAAAAACAAAGAGCAGACACACGTAATAGATCTTGGACCGATACTTGCAAGCAACCCGGGAGGAATGTATCAGATTCGTGCAACATATAACTATGAATGTATTAAATACGAAAGCCCAAATACATACACCGATTTTGGCAATTGGAAATTTCCTCCAATTGTTATTGATGCTGATGAAGAACAGAGTTACTGGGATTATTATGATGGGTATGGCTATGATGATGATTCAGGATTTAACTATGATGAATACTGGAAGTATTCTAACGATCCCATCCATCCGGCATATTACTATCGACATAAACAGGATATTATAGCTCGAAAGAATGTGCTTGTTTCTGATGTTGGTCTCAATGTTAAAGTTGATACCGATGGAGCCCTCCATGTTTTTGCAAGCGATTTAAAGACTACAAAACCGTTATCCGGTTTATCGGTTAGTGTGTATAGCTATTCTGCAAAATTAATCGCTTCTGGTACTCTCGATAAAAACGGATTTGCTCTTATAAAGCCGCAATCAACGCTTGAGCCGATGTTTGTAATTACTCGAGGATCATCGGGCAATACACAAAATGGTTATCTAAAGTTAACAAGACCGCTTGCCATAAGTCATTTTGAAGTTGGTGGCGAAAAATCAGCACAAGGTATTAAAGGCTTTATCTATACGGAACGCGGTATCTGGAGACCTGGTGATGACATTCATATTGTCTTTATTTTACAGGATCTGGGTAAAAAAATTCCTCCAAACCATCCAGTTGAACTCAATCTCATAAATCCCCGTGGACAGAATATTCAATCGATAGTGCTTACTCAATCGGTAAATGGTTTTTATTATTTTAAAACTAGTACAGCTTCGGATGCGCCAACAGGAAACTATCTGGCTAAAATCAAAGTCGGAAACGCTGTATTTACTAAACCAATAAAAGTTGAAGCAATTATTCCTAATCGATTAAAAACCAACATCTCATATGGAAATGCGCCATTCATTGATACAAAGCTCTCATCACTAACATTGCAGGCTACGTGGCTCCATGGTGCTCCAGCATCAGACATGAAAGCCGATGTTTCGATGCTGCTAGAACTAGATAAAAAATATTTTGCAAGCTCATATCCTGATTATACCTTTTATAGTCCACTGTTTTTATCTGCAAGCGATAAAAATGAACTCTGGAATGGTTATCTTGACAGCAATGGTAAAAAAACATTTTCAGTGGACTTCTCAGAATATAAATCAATTTCAGGTCCATGCAAAGCATTCTTTTTCACGCGGGTTTTTGAGGAAAGCGGTATCTTTTCTTCAGAAGTTTTGACGGTTCCCTTTCATCCATTTAAGCAATATGTCGGCATAAAACTCCCTCAGGGTGATAAAGCCCGTAATATGCTCCTAACAGATAAGGATCATCAAGTTGAGCTTTTACTCCTTGATACTAACGGTAAGCCTGTTTCGTCTGGTACAGTGCAGGTTGAGATATTTAAGCTTTCCTGGCGCTGGTGGTTTGAAAAATCAAATAGTGAAGAAACTGAAGTTGCATCATCTGAAATAAAACAACTGGTTACATCAGACCAGGTTCAAATAAAAAATGGCAAAGGAACATATAAACTGAGAATCAATTATCCTGAATGGGGAAGATTTATTATACGTGTTCGTGACATTGCGGATGGACATGAGGCAGGTAAAGAATTTTATATTGATTGGCCTGGTTGGGCTGGAAAAGGAAGAGATAATACCGGCGACTCTACGATGATGCTTTCATTTACCGCTGATAAAGACTTATATAAGGTCGGTGAAAAAGTTCAAATTCAGTTTCCATCAAATAAAGACAGTAGTGCATATGTGACACTCGAGAAAAACGGTAAGGTTCTCAAAGAAGAAATAATTCAGACAAACGAAGGTTATACAGTATATACATTTACTGTTACAGCAGATATGGTACCCAATGTGTATGTTCACATTACCTATCTGCAACCGCATTTACAGACAAAAAATGATCTTCCGATCAGACTCTACGGGATTGCACCCATTATGGTTGAAAATCCACTGACGAGGCTGGAACCGCGCATCACTACACCTGATACCCTCGAACCGCTCAAAAAATCTCAATTTACGGTGTATGAAGCATCAGGAAGAGCAATGACCTATACTGTTGCTGTTGTTGATGAGGGGCTTCTTGGTATAACAAAATTTTCTGTTCCGGATCCATGGAATGCATTTTATAAAAAAGAAGCCTCACTCCTGGTTTCGTATGATATCTACCGTGATGTCGCTAATGCCTATTCTGGAAGTTTACAGTCATTTTTAACAATTGGTGGTGGTGATAGTGAAGGAGAAAATGCGCTTAAAAAACCAAATCGCTTTCCTCCAGTTGTGAAATTTTATGGCCCGTTTACACTCGATCGCGGACAAAAAAATGTTCATGAACTTGAACTAGGTGAATATATTGGTGCAGTGCGCTATATGATTGTAGCAGGCACTCAGGAAGGCGCATATGGAAAATACGAAAAAGAGGTGCAGGTTAAGAGCAGTCTCATGGCTTTTGTTACCGCACCCCGGTTTGTTGGACCAACTGAACGAATTAGTATTCCAGTAACAGTTTTCAGCTATTTAGGAAAAAATGCTCAGGTAAATGTTTCGCTCACTGTGAAAGGACCTGGAACCATAGTTGGATCAAATAAACAAACTCTGGTGTTCCAGCAGGATGGCGATTTGCTTGCCAATTTTGATGTTCAGCTTCAGGATCAGGAAGGATCGCTAACTATAGAAGCAGTAGCAGTATCCACAAGCGGAAAGAGTGCTGTCCAAACCATAACTATCCCTGTGCAGTCGCCTTCAGTTCCTGTTACTACTGTGGCGCAGAAGCTTATTGCTGGTAAATCAAGAGTAACTCTGGAACATACGCTTCCGGGAATCCCTGGTTCAAACGCTGCATGGCTTGAAGTATCATTACTGCCGCCAATCAATCTATCTGCACATCTTCAATATCTCATTGGATATCCACATGGATGCGGTGAACAGCGAACGAGTAAAATGTTTCCACAGCTGTTTCTACCCAACACAGTCAACCTTTCAAAACAGGAGCTTGATACAATTCAAAATAATATAACAAGTGGTATAAAGGATCTCCAATTGTTCCAGAAGAGTACAGGAGGCTTTGTATTCTGGCAAGGACAATATGATGAGTCAACATGGCTTACCGCATATGTAACCCATTTCCTCTTTATGGCACAAAAAATGGGGTATGTGTTGCCATCTGGTATGTTAGAAAATGCGCTCAAATTTTTAAGCAATAAAGTTAAACAGTCGAATATCGGTTCTGGAAAAAATGATGAAGGGTATTACTATGGTTTACTTTCAGAACAAGCTTATATTCTCTATGTGCTTGCTCTTGCAGGTAAAGCTGATATTGGCGGATTAAACAGACTTGCTGCACTCGATCCTCAAGCTACAACAATTAGATTACAACTTGCTGCTGCATATGCTTACGCTGGAGTAAAAAACAAAGCGCAAGAATTGCTTACAAAAACAAAATATAATAACTATCCCGGCTCATATTTTGAATACACATACGGTAGTACACTACGTGAAATGGCTATGGTATTAGATTGCCTCAATGTTTTAGGAGACAGTGCTGTAGCGCCTTCTATATACAAAGAAATAGCAGATAGACTCGCAACTGGACGCTACTATAGTACCCAGGACATTGCTTTTAGTCTAATTGCAATTCAGCCTTACGTTCAAAATCTCAAAAAAGATACCGCAAGGCTTGAATATCAGGATTCAAATGGAAAAACTGAGACTATTGAAATTACAAAGACACTGGTACGTATTCCGCTTACCATTACTGGTAAGACAATAAAGTTAACTATTGATAACACAAATGCTATGCAGGTATATGCTCGAATTATTGCAACAGGAAGAGCAATGCCAGGTAGTGAACCCAAACTGGAAAATGGCCTTGAACTTGATGTTACCTATTATGATACAAACTATAATATAATAAAACCAGAACAAGGGTATCGCGGGCAGGACATGATTGTTAAAATTAGTATTAAAAATAAATTGTATCAAAAACTCAACAATGTCGCAGTCACCTATCGAATACCATCAGGCTGGGAAATTATTAATCAACGTATTGCTGATACCGAGAGCAATAAATCAGAAGGATATTTTTACAAAGACATACGAGACGATAGAGTAATGTTCTATACCAATTTAGATAAATATGAGGAACAAACATTTACGGTCTTTGTTAATAGAACATATGGAGGTCAGTTCTATCTTCCTGCGATTACAGCAGAAGCTATGTACAAACCCGAGATTACTGCAGTTCTCCCAGGAGCGAAACTTCCGCTTATAACTGCATTGCAGCCGTCTCCGTAGTAGTCAAGAGGAATGGAATATCGATACTGGATACGAAGGATGCTGGCATGTTGTGCCAGCATCTTTCATGATTGCAACAGAGAACTCAATTGGGTTTTCCTGGGCATACTTTCATGCATTGTTTTTTTTCTCTATCCAATTCAAGAGTATAAGTTTTCTCCTAAACAGTACACGGTAACAACGCAAAAATCTGGAATTACTACAAAAGAATATGCAACCGCTGTGTATAGTAAAGAAGGAGTATTGCTCGGAGCGCTTACTGATTCGCAAGGACTCTGGCGCCTCGAGTTACCTCACCATAAACTTTTAAAGCTTGTGGATGCTGTAAATAGTAAAGGCAAACTAAGAGCTGCAACAAATATGGCAGTTCCTGGTTATGAAAAATACATAATTGCGTTAACAATGCTAGAAGATAAAAAATTCTGGGGACACCTTGGAATTGATTCTTGGGCAATAGTGCGGGCAATAAAAGATAATTTTCTCACAAAACGTATTGCTTCAGGAGCTTCAACGTTGACCATGCAAACAAGTCGGCTCCTGTATAACAATCAACCGCGGACAATAGTGCAAAAATTCAAGGAAGCACTGCTTGCTATAAAGCTCGAGCTCTTACATGGCAAGACCGGCGTTATAGCATGCTATGCTAACATTGCACCGTTTGGGGGTAATGTTGTAGGGCTTGAGACTGCGATGTTTCGTTGGTATGGGAGAGATTTAGAAGATGCTACCTGGGCAGAAGCAGCTGTACTCGCACTTTTACCAAATAATCCTGGGAATATATCGCTGGAAACCTATCGAGATGTTTTGCTAAGTAAGCGTAATGCGTTACTCGAAAAATTGTATAAAAATAAAATTATTGATAGAGAAACCTATGAACTGTCACTGCTTGAAACATTACCAGAAAAAGCACAGCAAATGCCGTCATTAGCCTATCATTATACCGAAGCCATGAGAAAACAGTACGGCGGCGGTGCTATTGCAACTTCGCTCAATGCACGTATTCAGGAACAGGCAGTTGCAGTTGTTAATCGTTATGCCAGGCAATTTGAGCTCTATGGCATTAATAACATCGCAGCTGTAATAATAAATATACATGACAAGTCATTTGTTGCATATATTGGCAATGCCACTGGTAAAACGCCGGTTCCTGCTGGTTACGTAGACTGCGCTCGCGCACCGCGAAGTTCAGGAAGCATTTTAAAGCCTTTTTTGTATGCAGCAATGCTTACTTCCGGAGAACTAACTCCGGGAAAACTTATCCCCGATATTCCTACACATGTTGGTTCATACAGCCCGGAAAATATGTTCAAAACATACACAGGTGCAATACGTGCGGACAGGGCACTTGCTAACTCCCTCAATATCCCTTTTGTACGATTGCTGAGAAGCTATGGTGTTGAGCGTTTTGGATTACTCCTTAAACGTCTTGGATTTACTACACTCACACGAGCACTTGATGACTATGGTCTTCCGCTCATTGTTGGTGGTGCAGAGGTAACCCTGGTTGATGCAGTGCAAGCGTATGCAGAACTGGCTCAGAGTGCTCTGGAGAATAATCACCATGAGTTTTCACAGGGTGCTGCATGGCTCACACTTCAGGCACTCATAAAAGTTAAACGGCCACAGGAAGAAGCGCTCTGGGAAGAATTTGTCTCAAAACGAAATATTGCATGGAAAACAGGTACAAGCTACGGTAATCGTGATGCATGGTCCATAGGTGTCACAAAAGATTATGTTGTAGGTGTATGGGTTGGCAATGCGACAGGAGAAGGAAGACCGGAACTTGTTAGTACCAGAACAGCAGCACCGATACTGTTTGAGCTTTTTGCACTGCTTCCTGAATCAACATGGTTCGACGAACCCTATAACGATTTACAAGCGCTAACCGTCTGTGCCGAGTCTGGATATCCAGCATCTCCCAATTGCAAGCATACTGTCATGGAATATGTCCCAAAATCAGCACAGATTGATACTGTGTGTCCGTACTGTCGTACTGTTTGTCTCACAAAAGATGGGAAATGGCGGACAAATCTTTCTGTTTCAAAACTCGATGAAATCCACTACGAACAGTGGTTTGTACTTCCACCGGTCATGGAGTACTACTATGCCAAACTTAATCCTACATACAAGCCATTACCACCACTCCTTCCATCGATACATGTTCAAAATGAAAACCCCATGCAGTTTATCGTTCCTGAGGAATATGCAAAGGTTTATATTCCCATTGAGCTCGACGGTACGCCGGGAAAAATTGTTTTTTCACTCGTACACCGCACAGCAAATTGCAGAGTATTCTGGCACCTTGACGGTGAGTTTCTTGGTGAAACAACAGACGAGCATAAGCTTGAAGCTCGACCAGGAAAAGGATTTCATGAATTAACTGTTGTTGATGAGCAGGGTAATTCTCTTACAGTAACCTTTGAAGTTTATTCAGAAAAATAATCGCTTACGGTTTTGCCTTAAAGAGTATATACTCCCGTGCATTGTCAGAAATATGCGGAAGATATATTTGTTTAGTATTACTCTGCGATTGGGTTGTACTGTTCCAATATTTATTCATGCACTGAGCGACATATAAATAGATCTCGCTCGTTGTGATGTAACCATCCCGATCGCTATCAGCATTGGTACTGGCTCCGCTTAAAAAATATTCAGTAAAAACGCCATTTTCATATGTACCCGATTCAAAACTCATTTCTTCTGATCCTGATGCAGCAAGTACGATGAGCAAACTGTTGCCTGAATATGTAAAAAATCGTCCCGGTGCTGTACCCATGAGTTCAGCATAGGTGATTAAATCTTTACCAAGCACAGGATCATAGTCTCTAGGTATTGCACTAACCCCTTGCATGTTGTCAACGAAGCCTCCAGAGTAGCAGCAATCGGCAATAACAATACAGTGTTTAATGCTAAGTTCCCGAGCCTTTTTTTCGATATCGCTAATTGCTAGCATGTTTTCGCGGTGCAATACTAGACCAGTACCAGGATTTACTGCAAACCCATAGGGCAGCATATAAAAACCGGGATCAACACCATCAGTTGAGAAATCAAGTTTTAACCCGTGCCCGGAATAATAAACAACAACTGGTCTCGTCTTGTCTGCCAATTCGAGTGCGTGTTCAAGGTTTGCTCTCGTTGCATTTGAATCAATATATGAATAAACTCTGTAGCCTTGTTCATCAAAAAGCTTTGCAATATCGCGAGCATCGTCATCACAGTATGTTAAATTGGTAACATCAGTAATATTATATAATGATACTCCTAACACTATTGCCGTTCCTTTGATTTCCGGCATAGAACAGGCACATGCGAGGCATAAACACAATGAGGTAATTGCGAGCAAGTGTTTCATAGCAGTTTTACCTTTGCAAATGGTGTAATGAGAAGTCGAACAGTAAACCCGATGCCAAATGAATAAAAGTTTTCATGAAAATGTATTGGAAACCGTAGTGCCCCCTGGAAAGAGAGCGTTTCCCAGTTTAACATTTTGGGAGTACAAATGATTTCAGGAACAAGCGATATGAAAAAATACATCATGAGCGTTTCTGGTTGCCAGGAAAAATCAGCAAACGCCTGTAGGCTGTATTCAAAGTACCATGCAGAGAGTGGGTACTGTCTTAAAAATACACCAATTCCAGCGCCATAGTATTCAAAACCTTTATAGCGGTACAATTCCCGTGCGGGGAGTGATGGCAGAGCCAATCCAGCATGGGCTGCGATAGATCTTCCTATATTATTTCCTATATGAATTCCGAGCTCTCCCTCAACCATAAACTGTGATAAGAGCGCATATTCAGTTTCAAACGATACAAGCGGGAGTGCAGAACCAGCAATGCTAAGTGACACTATCCCGGGTTCATACAAGAATTCCTGACTGCTTACAGAGACTGGTACACAAATCATCACAGTAAGCAAACACAACACTAGCAGTTTCTTCATATCTTGAGTATACTATGACGCAGAAGAGTAAATAAATCAAGGAAAATGCTATGCAGGTACATAAAAGCATACTTATCTTTTGTGCAGCGATTGTACTATTAGTATCCTGTAGTGCAAAACGCCCAGAACTTCCAGAAACTCCAGTGCTTACAAAAAGCCCAGGCTGGATTATTGTTACTGCAAAGTGGGTACGATTAAAAGAACATCCTCAAGAACAAGCCCGGGATATTGCGTTTTTACGGTATAAGGATATGGCAGAGCTTCAGAGGCGTATCTATGTGCCTGAAACAGAGCGTATTTGGTGTGAATTAAAATATGAACTTGACGGTGCAATAGTATCAGGTTGGGTAGAAGCACGTGACGTGCTCATTGTAGAAACAAAAGAACAAGCGCTTACGGTATTAAAAACCATGCAGTGAGCGCTAGGGATATATAAATGTGGTATATTTTACTAGTTACGGTTGTTGTCGGTGGTGTAATTGGATACATTACAAACTGGCTTGCTATAAAAATGCTATTCAGACCGTACAAGCCAATAAAAATATTCGGCTGGCGTCTGCCGTTTACACCTGGTGTTATTCCAAAAGAACGATATAGACTTTCAGAATCTATTGGTTCAGTAATTACCTCAGATCTTTTAACTCCAGCCGATTTCAAAGCGTATTTTGAAAGCAATAAATTTATAAAAGAAATTATAGGTTTTATCCATGGCACATTAGAATCACTATTAGATACTCCGCTGAAAAAGTTTACTGTAAACGCCGATACTTCTGTTTCAATATTTCCTTTTTTTGAGCAAGTAGCACAGGAGCTATTGCATGCACCGGGGCTTACCGAGATACTGGTGCGTTCACTCTCATCTGGTCTTGATAGTCTTTTAGAAAAACCACTCAAGGATATATTTGATGAAAATCAAGTAGTTGCTCTATTTGAAACATTGGACAATCATGAAAAACGAATTGCATTCCTGCAAAAACTTTTAGGTGGCACTAATTCGCAGGGAGAACAGGTACCAGGATTAAAACAGCACATCGATCGCGAAAAGTTAGCATCGGCTCTGCAAAAGCTTTTTAAAGAATTAGGCCCTGGTATACAAAAAGAATTTGTTCTCTATTGCAAGAAACCAGAAATTCACAAACAACTCGAAACTCTGGCAGTAACAATCATTCAAAACTACATACAAAAAATGAATGTTCTCCAGCGTTTCATAATAAATATTGGTCGATTTGATGCTGCTTTATATGATTCAATTCCAGATACTGTAGATGATGCAATTGTAGCAATTGGAAATATATTTATTAATAATGATATTCATGCACGAATAGCAGAAGAACTGACAAAAAAAATCCTCAATCCTGCTTCGCTTCCATTACAATCGGGGCAGGATAATACCATGTATATTGAAGTATTTGATTCAATACTCGAAAGTGTTTCCTTTACAAAATTTGCTTCTGCATGGTATGAATACGCACACAATAAATCTATCAAAGAACTATTAGGATTAAGTACTGCAGAAGGTACTTCCACAAATACTGAATATAAAGTAATTGCTATGCTCCTTAATCCTAATAGCAAATTGTTTACTGTTTTATATGAAGCGCTAAAACTATCACTAACGCAGTTTTTTACCATTATTCTCAATTCAGACCAGGAAAAGACACTCAGGATGGCTTTACGACCCGAACCAGAAACAATTATGAGGCTATCCGAAACTATAGGGCGATTTCTCGTTAGTGTTTTAGTTGAACAGGTTCCTGTGATACTCAAGCTCGTTGATATTAAGGAATTGATACGCACTAAACTCGATAATCTTGATATGGCAATGCTGGAAAATTTGACAATCAAGATTATGAATAAAGAACTACGCGCTATTACGCTGCTCGGTGGTGTGCTCGGCGCTCTCATAGGCTTATTTCAAGCATTACTACTTCAGATATTACGCTAGTGTTTTAAGAGCATCGGCACAGAGATAAAAAGAACCGCAAATCAAAAGTGGAAGCTTACGAGCTTTTGCGAGTGCGTGTGCATGTATAACTGCAGCTTCTGTATCAGCAATAAGCTCTGCTTGCATGTTGAGTGCGTGCGCTTCTTCGAGAATCCTCTCTGGCTCAGATTGTTTGAAGGTTCCCGGTCTGGTGATAACCGCCAATTCTGTAATAGGGTAGAGCGTTTTAAGCATTGCAAAACTGTGTTTATCTTGTGCTGTTCCAAAAAGCAGCACACAGGGTTCCGGAAACAGTTTTTGGTACGTCTCAACAGTATTCAGTATTGAAACTTCAGTGTGAGCGCCGTCGAGTATGATGGTTGGCTCTCCTGGAATAATTTCAAAACGCGCGCGCATTGTCGTCGAACGAATACCTTGTAAAATAGCATCCGGTGAAATTTGTAATAGATTTCCCGCATACCATGCAGTCATAATATTTCTGCTCTGTACAATTCCATGGAGGCTCGATTGCGCTGTATGGTTACCAACGCTGTCACGCCAGGTCACACTAATTCCTTCGGGTGTCTCGGATGTATGGTATTCTGAAACAATGCTGTCAAGATTGTAGAATGGACTTACAGAATTGTATGCTTTTGTATATATCACAGAACGGGCTACGGGATCAGAAACAGCTGATATTACCGGAATGAGGCTTTTAATAATTCCGGCTTTTTCATAGGCAATTTTGTCAACGGTCGATCCGAGTATTTCTGTATGCTCTAACTCTATCGATGTGATAATTGCAAGCTCTGGACAGATTACATTAGTCGTATCGAGTCTTCCGCCAAGACCTACTTCAATCACAGCATACTGGCATCCGGCTCGTTTATAACAGAGAAATGCCAGAATAGTAAGCAGCTCAAAAAATGTTGGATATTCAAATTCAGGGACAGGTAAAGGTTTCCCAGGAGGAATACGATGATAGATTTCTTCTGCACAGGGAAGCAGTATATCGTTAGTAACAGGAAGCTTGTTAATTGCAATGCGTTCTGTAAAGTTTAATACATGCGGAGAAGTGAAGAGACCTGTTTTATAGCCGCTTGCTGTTAGTATCGATGCGAGCAGTGTTGCTGTCGATCCTTTTCCTTTACTGCCTGTAACGTGAATCGTACGCACTGCTTCATCGGGATAGCCAAAGAGTTTTCTGAGGTAGTGCATTCTGTCAAGGCGGTACTCAATCGGCTCAAGCTTGCGTTCAAGGTTTATAAACGAGGATAGATACGTGTAAACATCAGCTGCTGACTGAAACATCAGTCATTTATACCATAAAACGGATAACTTTTGCCAGCTTGTTGTATGACCAAACAATCCAAAGCCATGTACGAACATGCTGCTATACTAATTGCATGCACGATGAAAGTATCGCGCGCGCAGCATTACAGCCACATAGCTGTTCCAGAGCCTCAAAGCCAGGCATACTGTTTAATTCGCATACAGAAAATTGATCGCGTGCCTCATCTACAAAGAGAAAATCAACTGTACCGTAGGTGAGACCGGAGGCGGTAAAAATCTTTCCTGCAAGTTCTGCAAGACTTTGAGGAGGGTTCCAGAGAGACATGGTACCTCCCTGGTGTGTGTTAGAAAGCAACCCAGTACCTTTTCTCATAACGCATACTGCGGATACAGTATCAGAATAGTGAATAGCATACGGCTCCGTAAAATTTGCAAAAAAGAAACGAATATCTCTTCCAAAGCTTGCTGTAACGTACTCCTGAATAAGATACTCTTTATTTGTGAGCGCCTTTTCTATGAGAGGAGTAATAGATTCTGGATTTTCTAAAAGAAAAATACCTGCACCCATTTTTCCATATCGAGGCTTTAATATGCAGGGAAAAAATAAATTATCAGCACTATAGATTTCTGTTTTTGGATGTGGCCATGCATTTCTCAAAAACCATGCTGCAGTTTTATACTTATCGAGGCAAAGCTCATGAGCCTCAGGCGCATTAATGATCGTAAAACCTTTTTCTGAGAGTTCCGTGAGGTACATTCCAGAAAAATCACCGCGCATTATAAGCACAGTATGTTCTGGAACATAGTTTTCTGGCACAAACTCATGTGCAAGGCACATGGAAAAATTGATGGCTACTTGTTGCGCTTCTTCAAAGAAACGGCGAGAAGCATAAAACGAATACAGGTATGCAGGATCACTAGTTTTGAGCGAATAGACAAGCACAAATTGGTGCATGTTTTTTTTATAATTCATCGATTCGTTTCCATTCGCAGAGTTGCCAGGCATAGCGCCACTGTACCGTTTGCTTCTGTTTTTTACTGAGTGCAGAGGTAATTTGTTCATGCGTAAGCTCAAACGGTAGTGTTCGCATGTATTCATGCTCTCGATCAAAGAGCTGGTTTATCAGAGCATCGTTCACTGTGCGTTCTGCATATGCTTCAAGTATTGGGTGATAGGTACAGGTAAAGTGTTCTATAGGTTTACAGGCAGTACCTGTTTCTTTTGCCGCAAAAAAAGCATGGTCGTATGCTTTAAGAGCTTCAGCCTGTTTTTGTTCAAGTGCATCAATCATAAGTGCAGGTATAAGTCCTCTTTGAAATGGCAGTGGTTCTATATAGATAATATGATCAGCAACCTGTGTGAGAAGCTTAATAACTAGTTCAAGTCCCTGCTCATGCGTCTTATGTCGCGGTATTCCATACATAACAACAGGTGTTTTTTTTGCTCCAAGGCTGGTCTGCAATTTAGTAAGAAATAGCGCCTGACCTGTATCCATTACATCAATGTGATGATTTTGTCTGTGTTCAGCATACAAGAGATGGAATAGGTTATCGGGCACTGCTACATAGACTGGCTCCAGGGCTTTTTCAAAATCGCGAAAATAAATAGTAGCACAATATTCGCATGAGCTTTCTGGCAGTATGATATGGTGTACTGCTCGTTCATTAAAAATACAGCTCAGTCGTGCAAAGAGAAGTCCCTGGTTTGCAGTAATACAAAGCGTGTCAGCTTCTGGTGCTATTCGTGTAACCTGGTTTATAAGCTCAGCATAAGCACTCGTAACACCGTGCGCATCCATCATGCTAAGCTTTAAATCTTCACTAATGAGAATATCAGTGTGGCGGAGCATTGTATCAATAAATCTAGTTTTTTCAAAGCCAATTCGTGCTGGTTGATACAAAAAAGTATTAACAAGTTCCCGTGGCATGTACGAATGTGGTATCCAGTGCTCCCTGTAATCATGAGGATACTGATAACCGACACCATGCTTTAATTGTGTGCCATCACGGGAAGCATCGCGAAGCTCCATCGGCACCGTGTAGGTGCTGGTTTTAACAAGTTCTCGTGCCCTGAATATTGCACCACAGGAGTTAGATTTTGGTGCAGTTGCTAAGTAGAGTGCAGCCTCTGCAATGAAGTACCAGCCTTCCGGCATTCCAACCCGATCAAAAGCCTCAGCACAGGCGGAAACAATCTGAATCGCAGTTGGATCAGCAAGTCCTATATCTTCTGCTGCGGCTATGAGCATACGTCTCAAAATAAATTTTGGGTCCTCGCCGCCTTCAAGCATGGCACTAGCCCAAAACAGTGCCGCGTCAGGATCAGACCCGCGAATGCTTTTAATAAACGCACTTGCAGTATCGTAATGGTAATCTCCATCGCGATCATAGAGTATAGCCTTTTTCTGGAGGGCAGTTCGAACCATTTGACTGGTTATCACTGTATTGGTAAGTGCATATGTTTCAACAATCCATTCGAGTGCATTGTACACAACACGAACATCGCATCCTGCATGATTTACAAGAAACTGCGCTGCTTCCGGTTCTATAGTAAGATTGCGCGTTCCAAAACCATGTTCTTCATCCAGGAGTGCCCGATTGAGTGCCGTGAATAAATGTTCCTTTTCTAAAGGGTAGAGCTCAAATATCTGTAAGCGTGAGAGCAGTGCCTGCGTGAGTTCAAAAAAAGGATTTTGTGTTGTGGCTCCGATTAATGTAATGGTGCCATTTTCAATCCAGGGGAGCAATGCCTCTTGCTGTGCTTTATTCCATCGATGTATTTCATCGATAAAAATAATGGTATTTCGATTATAGTATTCCTGCTGTTCCTGCGCAGTTTTAATAACATCCCGCAAGTGCTGTACGGTAGAAAATACCGCATTGAGTTCCTGAAACTGTGCCTGTGTATACCGTGCAACGAGTCGGGCAAGTGTTGTTTTTCCTGTTCCCGGTGGTCCAAACAATATGATGCTGGAAACGTGATCATTTTCTACGCTTGTTCGAAAGAGGCTCCCTGGTGCGGTAAGATGAGTTTGTCCAAGCACATCATCAAATGTACTTGGACGCATGCGCTCTGCGAGCGGTTTTATATCCGATGTATGAAAGAGTGATTGCTTCACAGCAAGATATTAGTCAGTTTCGCGTTGCCAGCCTAACCATGAGCCATTTTCATTTCGGTTTGACCAGAGTCCGTTTCCGACTGAACCGGCATAGAGTGTTGGTTTTCCGTTTTCGGTTATGAGCGTCAGCATCGATAGTGCAGTACCGCCAATGGTGGCGCTAAACACTGTGTTGGTTGCAGTAACAAGTGAGTTATCATCACGCTGGGTTTTAGTTGTTGAAAGCGGAAAGGCAAGTTCAATATAACCTGCGATAGGGCTAACTTCTGTGACAGAACTTGTTTTTCGTACAACTGTATTCGTAGCTACAAAAAGGGTATCATTGTATTCTACAGGAGCATGCAGGTACAGGTTCTTTGAGCTTTTTGTGAGCGCATTTGTATTATACCAGCCTCCTTCATGCCAATATACTTTTCCAAAAGCGGTAACGGCTGTAGGTTTCCCTCCAATGCTGGTAATGCTCGTAAAAAAATCATCGGCAAGTGTTAGTGATTCTTGAAAATTCGCAAGGTCTGTGCTGATCCAAATGGTTGTGCCTGAAGCAACGTAGTAGGTTGAGCCGACATAGGCAAGAGAAAACAAATTAGTTCCAGTTCTAATAAGTGAAACAAAGCTGCCGCTCGATAGATGATACAGGTTATACTGCGTTTTGCCATCGACAGCTTTTGTGGTGACAGCAAAAACCTTGTTATTTACAGCTAAGAGTTGCTGTACCTGTTCATCATTTGCTGGGAAAGTGATATCAACAGGAGTCCAGTTGCTATCATCGGTGGTGGAAAAAACACCGAGCGAATGTGCATTGCTGTCAAGAAAAGCGACATAGAGCGTTGTTCCTGTAACAGCTGCAGAAGTTGCATACATAGCTTGGGAAGGCAGATTTGTAGCTTTTTCCCAAGTATTGCCGTTCTTTTTCCAGAGCGTTGTAATAACAGCATAGAGAGTTCCATTTCGTGAGACTACAGCAGCAGGCGTTGATTTTTTGAATACTTCAGTGCCTTTGTACTCAATCGGTGATTCGCTTCCAATGCTTGCAAAAATCCCTACAGGTCCGTTATCACAGGAAACTGCAAAAACTATCAGTATCAGCAGTGCTGGAATAAAACGTTTCATGGTATGCTCCTATGGTTAGAAATGGTATGTTGCGGAAATTATTAAATCTAAAAATAATCCCGTTCTATTTTGTGAACTGTCACTATAAAACTGTGGAATCGTCATGAGATCAGCATGGATTGTATAGCAGATTTCTTGTGATGGACTCCAGCCAAACACTGCGCCAGTTTTTATATACGGGTCAATATGTCCCATATCGCTCAAACGCATAATTGCGGCACCAAGTGAAACGGTAGGAATAATGAAAAAAGGATTAAGATCAAATGCATACCCAATACGTGCGCCAAGTGGTGCTAGAAAGAATTGACGGTCATTTATAGTAGAAAAAAAGTATCCTGCGATCTCACCACCGAGAACAATGTTTGGTGTCATAAAACGCTGAAGTGATAAGAGAATAGTAAATGATGGCTTTAAGTTCGCTGGATCAAAACTGCCAGTGGTGGGATTAAAAAAACCGAGTCCAAAAGCAGTTCCTGCAGAAAGTGAAAAGAGTATGTCACCTTTTTCAAATTGTGAAAAAACAGGAATAGATGCTGTAGCATCACTTTGCGCAGTACCTTGCTCAGGAGCTTGTTCCTGTGCTAGCAAAACAGAACCACAAACAATACTCAGTATTACTAATAGAACAAAAAAACGTCGCATGCTTCCCCCGTTGTAATATAGTAGCACTGTATCATAGCTTGTTGCACTTATGCAATCTATGTCAATAAAAATAATTTACATAGTAATTGGTTACGAACTTACTGTTTTTTTCGAAACAGAGAGTCCCGAATAGCTATTACATAAGAAGTACCTTCCTCATTTAAAAACGTAACATCAGTCAGGAGTATGCGCCCAGCAGCAAACGATAGTGTGTTTTGCTGTCCAAGCAAGTCGATAATTCTATCATCTATTGTCTGTGGTCCTAGTGTAACGTATCCACACCGCCATGATGGAATGGATAGTTCTTGTTGATAGGGAAGTTTATCGTGTGCAATAGTTGCTGGTAAAAATAGCCAACCAGAGTGACTTTCTGGCGTCAAACAAATGTGTATCTTCCCTCGTATCAGTGTTTCAATAGATGAAAGTTCTATGGTTTCGTTTTCAAAGGACATGAGCGGTATTAGTTCAGGGAACGATATAATGGAAGTTGTGCGTGTTACTTTTGCGCAGGAAAGCCGCAAGGCATGGAGATCTTTTTGAATATTTCCAGGAGGTTCGATAAAAATAATCGTCTTTTGATAATTTATCATGTTCTCAAATCAACAAATTCATTGTATAATCATTTTTGTAATAGTTTCAAGGGTTAGGAGTGCTACAATGATTAACCGTGTAAAAAAGATTATGGACACATTGCAAAAATTAATTGCATCATGGGAGGATGTAAACTGTATTCTTGCAGGCAAAGCGCTCAAAGAAGATATTCTTGATCCGTATTTTGTAATTACACTTGATGTTTACTATAAAGATACCATACCTGATTCCGACAAACGAAATATCCTGTTCGATTATCCTGGAGCATTTGAAACATCTCCCAAACAGGACAAGGATCGATTTTTCATTGATGAGCTTCCTGTTCACATTATGTATAAAAAGCAAAATGTTGTTGAAGAGTACTTGAGCAACTACAAAAAGCTCTTTCAAGAAGGAACGACATATTCTATATTTAGGATATTTAATGCAGATATTATTTACAATCGGGACTCTTGGATATTTGACATACAAAATAAGTTTTCAAAACTCACAGAAGTATTTTGGGGGCAGTTATTTAAATATAATATATATAAAATTGAACATTTTCTCACTGATTTGGGATCAGCAGTCCTTAAACAAGATGATTTTTTCTTTCTTGTTTCACTTTCAGGTTTTATGACTTCCTGTGCATCTGCTCTGTTTGCCAGAAATCATGAATGGTTTCCATATTACCGGAAACTCAATGATTATTTGTGTAAACTCTCAATAGTGCCAGAAAACTTTTCACGCTACTGGAACGATATACTCGATGCAACAAAATTAACTCAGGAAAAGCGCTATCAACTTGCTCAGCTTCTAGCAAAAGAAATTATTCTTCAGCCATTTGTAGAAAATGACACTACATGTACTGGTTAGTATTGTATAGCTGGGTTTCAATTTTTTGTATTGTAAGTTCAATAGCATTTTGCAACAAACTAAAGAAATCTCGATCTCGTGAATGTTTCTTTAAGAATGCAAGAAGAGGAAGTAGTGTATTAAAAACAGGATCAAATTGTAAATTACTTTCTTTATATTTTTTTTGCCCAATATTATCCTGTAATTGTTTCAGCTTATCTATATATTCGCTTAATAGCAAATTTACATCAATTCCTTTTTGAATAAAAATCTCTTGTTCATTTGTTGTAGTGTCTTTATGGTTTATAATTATAGGCAATCCATATTCAGAAATAAATTGATATTTGCACCTGTGATTTTGTATTTTTTTCTGAAGCATATCATGATATGACGTTAATAGTTCATTTTCATATCTAAAAGTAGTTCCCAGATTTATTCGTCTAATAGCAGTTCGAAAAAGAATTTTCATAAATAACGTTGTAAGAGGCATTATTCTTGTTTCTTGTGATTGAAATAAATCGTACAGATATGTTCCTCTCGCATAAAGGGATCCACCTGGATATGAAAAATCTGCACCATAAACAGTAACTGTTTGTGCTCCGAGCATTGAGACTAATTCACAAGCTGCAGAGACTACATTTCCACCCGAGCAATCTAATAACGGAAACGCATTAGTCTTTTGTGAAAGATATACACAGAGTGGATGATAAGAACCAAAAAAGAATATATTGGAGTATTTTCTTGCAAGGCTAGAAGGAGATGCAATATCGAGAAATAGTGTAGTAGTATCTTGTATACGATGCTTAAAATGAAATGTGCTATATATCTGGCAGTCGATGCTTATTATCGCATCAGGAACAATATTATGTGCAAGTAAAAATCCAACACTCGTATCGGTAGCTAAGAGCCAATGTGTATGTAATTGATTTTTAATAGCATTGATAGTCTTATAAGATTCAAGTGAAGGTCCAGCACCAGTTATTATTACATGAGCTTTTGGAAGCTTAAATATTTTATTATGTTTTAGCAGATTAAAATTTTTTATAATGTTTTTTAGCCACTGATATCCAAATTGTGCCTGTATAGCAATATCTGAAGCAATGTTTTGTATCGTTGAGTCAATAATTGTACTGCAAGCAGAAAAATATTCATAGTTGTCAAAATTTATTCTGCTACGCAAAGGAATAGTATAACAATGTGTGTCAAAAAAATAATTAAAAATTTGTTTGATTATTTCCTCAAAAGCTTCTGGATTATAATCAACATACACAAAAAGGTTTTCATGTGAAAAAATCTCTGAATAATCAATTAATTTAATAAGATTAAAAAAAAGATTTAGATTAGTTTCTATAATTATTATTTTTGATTCTGGATTTTTTTTTATTATTTCTTGAATATGGTAACCACCACCCAATCCTAAGAAAACATATAAACCGCGTGCACTATTGGTATATTCGTTAGTTAACCTCTGCGCTTCAAGTACTGGATCATACACTGAGTGGAGGGTAACTGAATGATTATGATTTGATAATACAGGAATAGGATATCCACTTCTGGATGTTTTTATTTCAACAAAAACATCAGTCGTGTTTTTATATAATGTTTCAGTAAAGAATCGATTTTCTAATGCTTTTAGATTTTTATTGACAAAGTCCATTGATTTTCCTAATCAGAACAATATCTCGATAGAATTGCAGATAATGCTTCACTGCTTGCTTCAATAAAATGGTTTATCGTTTCTTGTTTTAATTCATTTCGTATTGCAAGAGCAAAGGTTTCATTAAATTTTTTTATAGAGAGTGCTTTAAAAAATAGAATTTCATCGTATGTCAATCCAAAGGAAGTATTATTCTGTAATTTTTGTATTGCTTCAGCAAAAAATTTTTGTAAAAGCGTTTTTATTGAAATCGAATTTTGATAGACATTTTTAGTAATATACACTTCATTTGAAACATAATTAAGAAATGAAAAGTCATAGGTGTCAAAATCCTTTGTAATAACTGCAAGATTCTCATACTGTTTAATCATTGGGCTTTTTGAAAAGCGAATAATTCTTGTACATGATTCATCTGAAACAGGAAGTTCCTGGGCATATGTATTAAATGATCGAGAAAAGCGCCATGCGTTGATTGTTTCCGGGAACTGTTCTGTAACCTCACTAAATTGTCTTGCATAAAATGGAGTGAGTCGTGAACTATTTTGCAATGATAAAGTTAGAAAAGAATATGGTATAACATGTGATACAATATCGTATGAAGCAAGGTCAAAACCAAAAATTAGCACTCGATTGTTTGTAATATGAAGAGCAAAATCAAGTGCAGTTCCAACAGATGTTCCAAAAGCTTTAGCATAGTAACTTGGGCAACCGATCGCTTGTATTGCAAATCGTTCAAATATAAGATTAGTGTTTACAACAAAAAATTCCTGTGAAAATAAATCTGTAGGAATACGTGCTGATGGAGGCATAATGATTGGAATCTGAGCACGTTTTATTAAACGCGTATGAAATGTATTCCAGTAACCAGGATCAGATAAAAATACAGCATCAGGGTATATGTCATGTTCGAGTATAGCAGGCAATGCAGATGCAATACAAATAATAAATAGCTTATTTTTGTTTGCTTTAATAAAATTAATATAGTCGCTCAGACCTGGTCCTGCTGCAAGAATCGCTATCGGTTTATCAAGAGAATTAAGTGATAAAACATTACGTGCGCCACTACTAAATTTGATACTGTTAATAAGCCACCGTTTAGACCAATATGCAATTGTAGCTTTTTCAGATGCTGTAGCAGCCAGTACCTTTGCAAGTTCATTACGAATTACATTGCTTTCTTGTGCAAAATAGCGAGTCACTGGTTCCCACTCAAGAACAGCAATACCTGCAGCTGAAAATTCATCATACACTATTTGATGTAAAAAATCCTTGAGGGGTATGGAGCTTGCCGGACTCCAATAAAATGCTTGATTAATTGAGATTGTGTCAAAAAGGCTACATGGTTGAATATAGTATTTTTTTGCATATGAAAATGAAGTATCAAGGACATCTTTAATATAATTCTCACCAGGACCAATTACAATGATTACACCTGGCTTTTTATCTTTTAATGAGTTTGCAACAAACCGTTCTGCTTCTTTTTTAGGATTATACTGTGAGTGGAAGTGAACTGAGCTTGAACCGTTCATGATGCAATCCTATATTTAGTCTAATATTTACTGGTTTTCGGTTATAGAGTGTTTTATTGTGCGTGTTTCAAGTATCTTTATAAAAGTTTGGGGAAGCTGTAGTAATGAATCAAGTAGTCTAATAAATGGTTGCACAATAAGATTACTGTTATGATGTTGTTTGTGAAAAATTACATAAAAAATAGTTGTATTATTTTTTTTAATAGTTAATGAAAGTGCTGGATTAAGATTTGCAAGCATCAATGCAAGATGGTCACAAATTTCATCACCAGAAAACTGAAAAAGATTTACCTTATTGAAATATGCAGAAATTGGCTGAATATTTATACTAATTAGTGTATAACACGGCATTGTTATAGAATTTCCAAGTGCTGTAATTTCGGAAGCACAATTATCATCGGAACATTCACTATAATTGCCACAGGCAAAAACTTTTGGAAGAGAACATGTTGCAATATGTTTTATTAATATCGAAAAAAAATTTTCAGTATAAGTTGTTAACTTATATACAATAATTATATTTGTACAGGGGAAAGCATACACCATAGTATCATCAGTAAGTGCAGTACATATATTCAATGAATTCTGTAATGTTGGTACTAATTGTAAAATTTTATTTTGATTTGTTTCAGATAATTCCATGTTGTGTGCACTATGAATACGTTTAAGGTTATTTTTATAAATTAAAAGTAACAATGCTGGTGTAGCATGTGCTTCAATTTGACTCATTACCGTATAAGGAAGTATCCAATATGGCTGTGTTGATAAGATTTCTTTAATAGTTTGTTCATTACTGTTTGGTTCAGGGAAAACAGTCTGAGATGCACGTGGTGCATCTAGTTTTTTTTTTCAGCTCTTTTTAATAATCCTGTTGGCTCTACAACAGAATTTTCAGTCAATTTCATTTTTTTTGTTATATCAGCCTTTTCAAGTAATCCCATTAAATTATCCCCAATTCTTCAAAGAGTTTTTTATATGTATCATAATATTCAGAATTCGCAAATTCTTCAATTTTGTCTTCTGGCAATGCAGTAAGCAATTGATCGAGATATAACAGAACAGTCTTTATATCTTTTTTTAATTTAACTGAAACATCAACATTTGGTGCTTCAGAAATGCTCGGCTGTTCAGATTGTTGAGTAGCTGGCTTAAATGATTCTTTCGCCTCGGTATCTTTTGTGTCAATAAATAAAGAATCATCAAGCTGAGTTTTTAATTCATCAGGATGCTTAATACTAATCGATTCATCCTCTATTGTTTGTAAAGGCATTTCTTCAAGCAATTCGATGGGTTCTTGATTAATAGGAGTTTCTTCAATTTCTGGAATAGATTGTACTTCGTTAACTGTTTCAGTTACTTGCTCATTACCATCAAGTGATAAAACGATTCTATCAAGCACATTTTCATCGGGGTGAGAAAAATTAATCGATGGCTCTTCTTCATTTGCTTCAAGTGTTGATAATAATTCTTCATTTGTTTTTGGCAGATCAATTTGTGATAAATCTGGTTCTTCTAATGGTATCTCTTCTAATACTTCTAAATCAGGTTGTTCTGAAAGTTGTATTTCATCTTCCTGTAATTCAGTAAAGGGAGTTAATGTATCAACTATTTCATTGGCATTAAAGTCAATCTTTTCACTTTCATCAGAAAGTGTTTCAATTTCCTGTTCACCATCAATTATCTCAATTCCCTTTTCATTGGAATAATTTCCATCTTCTGGTAGTAATGTTTCTACAGATTCTTCAAGTGATGCATCAGAAATAGAGCTCTGAGTTTCAGCATTTTCTAGATCTCTCGCTTCAACAGTAAATGATGCTGTATTTAAAATATTATCTAGTTCATCACCCGTTAGAGCAATTGTTTCATCATCTTCTTCTTCAAAAAAGCCTTTTGATTCACTTTGTTGATTTGGTTTTTGTGCCTCGTTTTTACTGTAGGATTGAGTGGTCTGTATCTGAGATTTCAAGCTTGCTAGTTCGCTTTTAATCGATGCAAGTTCCTGTGCTATTTGATTTAATATTGTTATAGAAATATCTGAGGAAGCAGTACTTTTTTCATCACCTGGAATAGGTTCTTCTGCGATTTCTTCCATTGATAATTCTGTTATTGGCAAACTTGCTTCATTATCAATAAAAGCATCAAGATTAGTTTTTCGCTCTTTGTCAGCTTGTTCCTGAACTGGAGGTTTTGATGATTGCGAACGGGTGCTTGCTTTTGGTTCATTATCCATAAACATTGAGCTAACATCTATCTCTTCATCGTTTTGAGTTTCAGAACTCATTGAAGGAGGCTGGAGAGTTGTTTCAAATTCTGAAATTTCAGCATTGGCTAAAGTATCAAAAGAATCTAAATCGACTGAAGCAAAATCATCTTCCAAAGTATCGAGCGGTGTTTCGATGGTATCATCAAATTGTAAATCAATATCAATAGATTCAATTTCTTCGGGTTCTTCTTCAGATTCGAGATTCTGATTCTCGTCCTGTTGTAAAAAATCATCAATATTGACAGTTGTGTTTTCTGAAGAGGATTCTTCAGTTGTTGTATCTAAAAAATCATCTAAAGATACTTCATCTACAGTAAGTGAAGGAGATTTTTCTTTTATTTCAGGGACAGTTTCAGTTTGTTTTTTGGGAGGAATAGGGCTAGATTGCTCAATGAGTGTTTCAAGTGGTATATCTATAATTGAGTCATCTTCTGTAAGCATACTTGTTTTTTCATTGAATTCGTTTTCAAATTCCGATGTTTCTGGTGCAGCAGTAAAATCATCAAGTGTCTCAATTACGAGTGGAGACTCAAGTTCTTCTACTGTTTCAAATGTAAGCTCTTGATCTGTTTCTGCACTGATAGCCATTTCTTCTGGCTCTTCAATATCTTGAGGTTCTGATTTTACCCAGATACCATATTGCTCAAGTTCTTGTGAAGAACTATTTTTATTTGACTTATCAATCATTTCCCTAAGCTCCCCGGGATAGCTGTATATGAATAACATCGGCAGAAAATAACAAACATTAAACTGCTCTAGTATAACTCTAATAATAGTAAAGGAAGTTGTCAACTCAAGAAATGTGAAAAATTACCGAATAAATAATATGCGCAAAATCATTTTTGCATCCATGTGGGTTATATGCTTTATGTATTCGATATTGCTCTTTATCTATGGAAATACAGGTTTGCTGCAGTATCAAAAAGCATATGAAAGTTACAAAAAAATTGAACAAAACATAAATAACCTTAAACTGATTGCCTTTGAAAATGATGCAAAACTTGAATTCTGGAAAAACACGCTTGCAGGAAATCTTGTTCATGAACTAGGATATCTTGAGCAAAATGAGGTTGCTTTGTTTCCAGTTGTAAAGACTCCTGTTTTAATGCAACCGGTACAATTCGAAAGCTTTCAAAAAAACACTATTGCAAATATCAATTTTCTACAAAAATCAATGGTTTGTGGACTGCTTACCTTTATCGTAGGCTTTTGTGCTATGCTGCTAACACGAAAAAACCACCGTTCATTTTAACTTGCTCCATACAGCTTCTCGGACATAGGTATTATCAACAGTAATGGAATTCCCAGAACCAGTCACATAGATGCTTTCTTTGATACCAATTAACATCTGTCCTGATTCTGATAGTTTAAATATCCATTTCTGTGGCCTTGCTTTTTGAGCAATGATTTTTGCAGTGGCTAATGTAATAGTCTGGGTAACATACATTTCTGGAAAATTCTTTTGATTCTGTTCAACTATCAACGTGTCGTTTATGATTTGATATTTTACCTTAAAAGTTTTACCTGATGTCAGTACAACAATGCCTGTTTTGTCTCCATACAATCGTACGGTTTCAATTCCACGATCTCCTTTCCATATTCCAACAATATCTGATACTGCAATAGTTGATTTAAAATTATATTCAGCAGCTTCTGTTGGCACAGATTGTGTGGTTGATACTGCTTGTATACCCATAAGCGAGTACAGCATAGGTCGAATTGTTAAAAGTATCTCATTGAGTGAAGAAACAATTTCAGTTTTAGTTCTTTTTTCTCCAGTAGCTGTTTTAACAATATCTATCGTTATTGCATATGACTGATTTATTTTTCCAATATGCATAGTAATTACATAGTGTGCTGATAAAATCTGTGGTTGGACAGAATTTCCCATGGCTAAAGAATTTTCAATTTCTGTTAGAGCAATTTCCTGACCACGTGAATCAATAATTCTAAATTGACCAAGTTCTGCTACGTAGGAAGCAACAATTTTTTCTAACGTAGTAAGCTCTTCATTGCTCAGTATATCACTGGTGAATTTTGCAATTTTAATAACAAACTGCTGCTGTTGTGTATATGCAGATGAAAACAGTAAAAGAGTTATGGTCAATAAGAAATATACAGCACGTTTCATGAGAACCTCCTTAGTTTCAACGTTTTTTAAATAAATTGGAAAAAAAGGAAACAATTTTATTCCATAATTTTTTTAACCAACTTGGATTACGCAATTTATCTAGGTGTACAAATGCATCGGTAAGTTCATCTTCAGTCAATGCTTTTCGATATAAATTTTCATCAAGTTCCAGTTCATACAATTCAAGTTTACTTGTTTTATCGATAATTACTGCTTCTATTGTTTCCCATCCCAATGATTGAGCAGCTAGCAGTCTTCTATATCCAGATACAAGTACAAATCTTTTCGTTATGATAAGAGGATGTAATTGTCCATATCGGTGCATACTTGCAGCAAGTGTTGCAATATCACCATTATCTTTCCGAATCCGTTTTTTTATTTTAATTGAAGAAATCGGAACTTTCATATGTTTTTTCCTGTCTGCATCATCCAATAATAATAATGATACAGACAGCAATAAAAATCAATCTAAAACGGATGATGAGGAAGAACTTTCATCAGTGCTAGAAGGTGTAGTATTTTGTAATGAGTTTAGAAGTTTTTGAATCTCAGGATCTAATTCTAAATTAGAATTAACCGCTGGTCCAGTAATTGTCTCCAGGTTACTTTTGAGGTTGTTCAAAATTGTTTCCTGCTGACTGCTTATAGCTGTATGGTAGTCACAATACTGCGTTGGTTGTGTGCCAGCAAGAAAGTACAGACTAACAACCTCATCTTTGCAATACTCTGTAGGAAGTAAGCCTGATTTACGGCATACTGTCGCTTGAACGATACCTTGAGGCATTGGACTAAAATTTTTGTATGGCAATAATTTTAAGACCTGATAGGAATAATCAGCCCACGCAAATCCAGCGATTGCAGCACCTGTCTGCCTGCTTCCGAGTGAATTGCCAGGTTCATCAAATCCAAACCAGATAGCCGTTGTATGGTACGGCGTTAGACCAACCACCCATGCATCAGCCCAGTTTTGTGTTGTACCTGTTTTACCTGCGACAGGGAAGGTGTATTTGTTGCCTGTTTTAGGATCTGTATAGGTAAATCGCTGGCCATTTTGAGTTGCCCCCATAAGCGTACCAGCAGTAGTAACGCGTTTAAGCATATCCATCATGATAAATGCATTTTGCGGTGATATGAGCTGTATCGAAGTACCTTTTTTCTTTTGAGCCAGGCGAACATTTTTTTCTGGTTCTGCAAGTATTTTCCCATATCGATCTTCAACACTGCGAATGGCAATAGGTATGACTTCTTTTCCCTGGTTTGCAAATACTGCAAATGCACGAGCCATCTGCAATGGAGAAACTGAAATAATTCCTAGGGCAAGCGCATAGCGTCTTGGAAATTTTTTATTAATCTCATTTGGATCGGTAATTCCAAGGAGCATCGCAGCACGGTTAATTGTGGCATCAAAACCAATTCGCTGTAGTGTTTCTATAGCAGGAATATTAAGAGAGCGAGCAAGTGCTGAATAAAGTAGTACAGGTCCTAACCATGTGCCGCTATAGTTTGAGGGTGTGTATTCAGTACCATCATCATGAACAAATATTTTGGGTGCATCATAGAGGACAGTACCTTCAGTGAATAATTTTGAATCAATTGCTGCAGAGTACATAAGCGGCTTAAATGCAGAACCTGGCTGAATTTGTGCTTGAGTTGCTCGAATGAGCTGGTTGGCTTCGTTAAATTGCGAGCCTCCTACCATTGCAACAATATAACCAGTCTCATTATCAATAGAAATTAAAGCACCTTCAACCGTTGATTTCGCTAGGTCCAGTTTTGATTTTGCATATCCCTGCGCTGCAACTGTTTTTAATGGTTCAATATTAAATAGAAGACTAACTGCATCAAGTGTAGGATTGATATTTGAATAGTAATAATTAAAAGATTTGCCACGAATTTTTGTTGAACTTTGAAAAAGTCCTTCAAGATTGCATACAAGTCCTAGCATCTCTACGATAGGAAGATACTGTGCTTCAACTGTGCGGTTTCTGCTTCCTGATGAATTTTTAAACTCATCATTTGCTTCTTTTAATTTTTGAGTCATGACAGCATCAGCAAACTGCTGATAATCAAGATTGAGCGTTGTATAAATCGTTAACCCATCTTTGTATATATCGATAGATCCATACAGGATATTTTCAAGTTCACGCCGAACATATTCACTAAACCATGGAGCCCTGTCATCTTTATTATAAAAAGCAGCTGTAGGAGCACGCGTATAATCATAGTTATCCCAGAAGGTAAGAAACTCATCCTCTGCTTTTTCTCTGTCAACATAACCAAGTTTAACCATCTGGTCGAGTACTTCTTTTGAACGGGCTTTGGCTATACCAGGATTCCTATAAGGATTATATGTCGTGGGGCTGGATAACTGAATAACAAGTATAGCCGATTCTGCAATATTGATATCGCGAGCTGAATGCCCAAAGTAATATTGTGATGCAGCTTCGACCCCATATACACCTGGCCCCATAATCATACGGTTAAGATACATCTCTAGAATTTCTTCTTTTGTATAGCGGCGTTCAAGTTGGAGCGCCCACCATAACTCAACCAGTTTGCGTTTTAAGCTGATTTCACGGCGGTTTGCATACAGAGTTCCAGCAAGCTGCAATGTTATTGTTGAGCCACCACCCATATTCTTTCTCAACAAAATACCGAGTAATGCTCTGAAATAGCCTCGTAAAGTAAATCCATGATGTTTCCAGAATGATTGATCTTCGCGTGTTATTACTGCATCAATAAGATGTTGAGGTAGCTCTTTTATCGATACAATTTCTCGTTTTTCATCTGAATAAAATTGAGTTATCACTCTACCATTGATATCGACAACTTTAGAGGGTAAAGCAGGATCAAATTCCATAAAGTTTTCATTTGCAATCGTATTTTTTACCTCTGCAATAGCAGCACCAACTGAAATTCCAATAGTGAGTGCAAAAATGACTACTAGGCTTATACATATATAAAGAAGTACTTTAAGGATTGTACGTTTTGCCATACTAAAAATATTCCTGCCTTTTCATTGTAATGACCATTACACTATAAGATGAGGATTCTAGTCAATATCAACTATAGCAACTAGTTATTGTTACTAAAAAAGTGGCTGTTCAGAACGAACAGCCACTTTCCCTGCAGGGTGTCAGAAAAGCATAGAAAACTGGGAGGGGAACTATGACAACTCTGACATATTTAGTATCGGAAATAATTTTCCAAGCTTTAATGTTTCAATAATTGACATTTTTTTTGATTTTAGTCATTCTATAATTACAGAAAATTAGTATATTGATATGCATGTAGAGGAGGACCTATGAAAGTTGCAATTAATGGTTTTGGACGAATTGGTCGTCTAGTGTTTCAATCAATTGTAGAACAGGGCTTACTTGCTAAAGATAAAATTAATATCGTAGCAGTAGTAGATGTAACAACTGATGCTGATTATTTTTCATATCAGCTCCGATATGACTCTGTTCATGGTAAAATGAAAGCCAATATTACCACTAAAAAGAGCAATCCTTCGTTAGCAGAGAACGATGTGCTCGTGGTAAATGGCCATGAAATTCAGTGTGTTATGGCTGAAAAAGAAGTAAAAAATCTTCCATGGAGCAAGCTTGGCGTTGAATATGTTATCGAAGCAACAGGTCTTTTTACCGATGAAAAAGCTTACCAGCATTTAGAAGCAGGTGCAAAAAAAGTTCTCATTACAGCTCCTGCAAAAAGCAAGGATGAATCCAAAAAGATTAAAACTTTTGTTATGGGTGTAAATGAGCATGAATATAAACCCGATACTCACCATGTAGTTTCAAATGCATCCTGTACTACAAACTGTCTTGCTCCCATTGTATATGTGTTGCTTAAAGAGGGTATTGGAATAGAAACCGGTCTTATGACAACTATTCATAGCTACACAGCAACCCAAAAAACTGTCGATGGTGTTTCAAAAAAAGATTGGCGTGGAGGTCGAGCAGCTGCCATTAATATCATTCCTTCTACCACAGGAGCTGCAAAAGCTGTTGGCGAAGTGCTTCCTGAAACTAAAGGCAAGCTAACTGGTATGAGCTTCCGCGTACCAACCCCCGATGTTTCAGTTGTCGATTTAACATTCCGTTCAACTCGTGATACCAGTATCGAAGAAATAAATGATCTGCTTAAAAAAGCAAGCGAAACCTACCTTAAAGGAATTTTGGGTTTTGCAGATGAAGAAGTTGTTTCCACTGATTTTATTCATGATGCTCGTTCATCAATTTATGACAGTCTAGCAACACTGCAGAATAATCTTCCCGGTGAAAAACGCTTTTTCAAAATTGTTTCCTGGTATGACAATGAATGGGGATATTCAAATAGGGTCGTTGATTTGCTTAAATACATGATGAGTAAATAAGCTTGTTGTATGAAAACGGATACTTCACTTCGAAGTATCCGTTTGTTTCATATAAAGATTTATAGACTGAACATATACAATTAGAGAAATAAGGAGTTTTTCTATGCTTAAAACAATTCGCGATGTTGCTATAAAAGATCAGCGTGTAGTCATGCGTGTAGATTTTAATGTACCCATGAAAGATGGAAAGGTTCAGGATGATACACGTATTCGTGCTGCGCTCCCGACAATTCAGTACATACTCGATCATGGTGCAAAATCATTAGTGCTCATGAGTCATCTTGGAGATCCAAAAAAAGATGCAAAAAAAGCAAAAGAAAAAGCAGATAAAGAAGGAAAACCCTGGGATGAACAGGCATATATGAATGGCAAACACAGAATGCGTCCTGTAGCGGAATATCTTTCAAAACTTTTAGGAAAACCGGTAGTATTTGCAGGTGAAGATGGATGTTACGGAAAGAAACAATTCATTGAAAGTCAGCCTGATGGTTCAATCGTAATGCTTGAAAACACACGGTTCCATCCGGAAGAAACCAGTGAAAATGCAGAGGAACGCGATAAGCTAGCGAAAGAGCTTGCTACATATGGAACCATTTTTGTTAATGATGCCTTTGGCACAGCACATCGAGATCATGCTTCGACTGCATCAATAGCAAAATTTGTTGCAACATCTGTTGCTGGTATGCTCATGGAAAAAGAGGTAGCTCACCTTGAACCCATGATTACAAATCCCCCCAAACCAATGACTGCTATTATTGGTGGAGCAAAAGTAAGCTCAAAAATTGCTGTTCTTGAAAGTCTTTTAAAAAATGCTTCAACACTGATTATTGGTGGTGGCATGGCATATACCTTTTTAAAGGCACAAGGATATTCTGTTGGCCAATCACTAGTAGAGGATGATTTTCTTGATACAGCAAAGCAGATTCTTGCTTCTGCACAAAAAAATGGTGTTACCATATTGCTTCCCATCGATCATGTGTGTGCTGATCGTTTTGATGCTTCAGCTGCACCAGTGTCTGTTGATACCATTACTATTCCAGATAACCTCATGGGAATGGATGTGGGACCAAAAACCCTTGATTCATATAAAACTGCAATACTCGCGTCCAAGAGTATTATGTGGAATGGTCCGGTTGGGGTCTTTGAATTCGATGCTTTTGCAAAAGGAACTGAAGCTGTTGCAAAACTTGTTGCCGAAGCAACAAAGCACGGTGCAATGACAGTCGTAGGCGGTGGAGATTCTGTTGCAGCAGTTAATAAGTTTGGTCTGGCGGATTCAATGACCCATGTATCAACTGGCGGAGGTGCATCGCTTGAATTACTCGAAGGAAAGAAACTTCCAGGTATTGAAGTGTGCAGAACATAATGATGAGCGGTTTACAGAAACATTGCTAATTTGCGGAAAATTGATAAATACAAGGATAGTCTATGAAACATTTATACATTGCTGGTAACTGGAAAATGCATAAAACAATCGAAGAAGCTGTATCGTTTGCTAAAATACTTCGCGAACGCCTCTCTGCTACTTCACATACATTGATGGTTGCACCACCGTTTACAGCACTTGCATCTGTTGCGCAAGTACTTAAGGGATCAAATATCAGGCTTGGCGCTCAAAACATGGGACAGGAGGAGAGCGGAGCTCATACAGGAGAAATATCTCCTCTCATGCTTAAAGAAATTGGTGTATCGACAGTTATTTTAGGGCATTCTGAACGCAGGCATACATATCTAGAATCAAATGAACTCATAAACAAAAAAGTTCTTTTAGCTTTAAAACATAATTTTGAGGTAATTCTCTGCATTGGAGAAACCCTCGCAGAACGTGAATCGGGTAAGCTTGAACAAGTTATTCATGAACAGCTAGAAAAAGGACTTGCTGGTGTTTCAAAAGAAGCGATGCGTAGTATTGTAATTGCATATGAACCGGTTTGGGCTATAGGTACCGGGAAAAATGCAACTCCAGATGATGCAGAAGCTGTTCATGTTTTTATAAGAAACGTGCTCGCCAAAATGTATAGTGATGAAGTTGCGAAAAATACTATTATACAATATGGCGGTTCTGTAAAACCAGAAAATATACAGGCACTAATGAGTATGCCTAATATTAATGGTGCGCTTGTTGGTGGTGCTTCTTTAAAAGAAGATCAATTTGTACCAATTGCAACTGTTGTTGTTTAATAGTTATATGACCTTGAAAGTTTTATATATTTTTAGTATGGTACACGGTACATAACATGTGTTTTGTAATTCAGTTGTAATGGAGATACAAATAGTATGGGTGTTATTGGAATTATTCTTTTAGTTGTGTTTGTTATTGTCTGTATTCTCCTTATTTTCATGGTTGTTATACAGGACCAGGAAGGTGAGGGGCTTGGTGGAGTATTTGCAAACGCTGGCAATGCAGCATTTGGTGCTCGATCAACTAATGTTGTGATAAAATTTACTTATGTGCTTGGTGCACTATTTTTTATTATTGCCTTTACGCTTGCAATTATTAATAAAGGTCCAAAACCAGAAATTGCACCAGTCGTACCTAAGCAGGAACAGGAAATTATTCAAGAATGGCAGTCGGAACAGGCACCTTCTGCTACTGAATCAACAGTGCTTCCTGGAACAGAAACTTTATCCGGTTCTGCATCTGAAACAACAAAAACAAACGAATAACTTTTAAGCATCACTAAAGGGGCTGTCCTGTTCTATGAGGACAGCCCTGTTTTGTTTTTTTATACCGGATGGCATCAAAACAAACATTAAAAAATTACTATGAACTTCTCGGAATAAGCCAGAATGCTGATGAAAAAACAATAAAAAAAGCTTTTCGTAAAATAGCAAAAGAAAAGCACCCTGATTCAGGCACTGGTTCAGATGAATCAATGCGGATTATTATCGAAGCGTATAAAATTCTCTCAGATCCCTCAAAGCGATTTGCTTATGATCACTTATTAAAAAAGCAAAAGCTACAAAATGAACCTAAACAATTCGATTATCGTGAATGGTTGCGTGAACGCCTTGATAAACCGGAATACATAGTGAAACTCATATTTTATGATTTACTCCATGATATGGAAGATGAAGCGCTTGAGCTCTACGAAACTATTAAAAATAATCCTGATGCACGTTTTGAAAGATTTTTTGAGCGCGCCGAAGCCATGGATGCAGAATTTTGTATTGCGGAAGAATACATAAAGAGACAACGCTATCATGAAGCTTTTCTGATTATCAAACAGTTGGTTGTCAAAGAATTACAAAAGCCAACCTTTGGTTACTTCTTTGATGTAATTATCAGCGCACTTAAGTATTTACTTGAAAAAGAATTAAAAAAATATTTGCGCCCAGAAGAAATTATTAACGAATTAGATTTTTTTAGTACATTATTGCCTGATTATGATTTTCAAAAGTGGCAACTTAAGGTAAAAGCAGGAATATATAAGAAAAATAAGCAAATAAAAGAACTTGCTGCAGTTCACTATGAGTTAGGTATACTGAACAGTAAAAAACAACAAAATTATATAAAACCCAACATACCACTATCATGATCCCTTGAAAAAAAAATCGATTTTCTTTAACCTATTGCAGTATGGATTGTTTAATCAGTACATAAGTTTAATGAATGATTGGAGAATTAGCATGAAACCTAAGCGTCTACTTGCAGTTATCGTGACAGTTATGTTTTTAGGAACTATTTGGGGGCAATCATCTTCACTTGGAACGCCGCTTGCCACCGTAAAGTTAATTAGAACTGAGATAATAACCGAACAGGCTTTCAAACAGGATGTTCAAAAGCTTGAAGCAGCAATGGGTCGATCATTGACTGAAGACGAACGGAAAAAATTGTTAGATGATAAAATCAACGAAATTCTTTTCTTACAAATGTGTGAACGAGATGGTATCCGTATTGCTGACAGTGAATTGGATGCATATATCAATCAAATGAAAATGCAATTGGGTAATATTTCTAATGAGCAGTTTGAAAAATATTTGAATGCACAAGGAATTACTCTCGATGCCTTAAAAAAAGCATATAAAAACCAGTTGCTCTTGCAAAAATGGGTTACCACAGCAAAAGCTAATGAACTCAAGGCTATTCCTCCTATTTCTGCTGATGAAATTTTAAAAGCCTATGAAATGTATCGGTATAAGCTAGTACGCCCCGATACTGTCCGTATAAGCTTTTTATATTATCCATTTAAGGAAAAAACTGATGCAGAAAAGAAAAAAGCATATGAGCTAATGCGTGGACTTTTAACAAAATTGCAAAAAAATCAGGAAACTTTTGATTCACTACGCCTCAAATCTCAGGAAGATGGTTATTTAGCCAATAAGGATAGTGTTTATTTTGAGAAATCTGATCTGTTCATGCAACAGTTTGGAAAACAAGTATACGATACTGTTTTTTCATTAAAAGAAAAAGAAATGTCAGGTATTATCGAGACAGAGACAGGACTCTGGATTATCATGCGTTACGAATTTTATCCACAAAAACAGCTTGAACTGACTGATAATATGAAAATAGGACAAACAGGTACAGTCCAGGATTATCTTGGACAGCTCTTGCTTCAGCAACGGCAGACTGAGTTTATGCAAAAAGTACTTTCTGAGCTCTTTGAAAAGCTTAGAAAGCAGGCAGAAATAAAAATAATCGGTAAACCGTAATTCATGTCATCACGTAGAAAAGCGAGAATATTGGCATTCCAGGCACTCTATGCCTGGAATACCTCTCATATTTCAACAGAGGAACTGCTAACCTTCTCATGGGTAGAACAGGAGAAACTGGAAAAGCTCGATGCTGATGCTCGTCTTTTTGCAGCCTTTCTAGTTAAAGGAACTATAGAAAACATCGATATAATTGATAAAAAAATTCAAGAACATCTCAAGCATTGGTCAATAGATCGCATTCAAAAAATTGATCTGGCACTGTTGAGAATTTCAACATATACGCTCATGTTTCAAAAAGATATCCCGTTTCAGATTGTCATAGATGAAGCTGTTGAAATTGCAAAAGAGTTTGGGACTGATGAGTCATATCGTTTTGTAAACGGAGTGTTGGATTCTATAAGAAAATCTTTGCAGAATACGTGAACACAATTGATTGCATGAGGATAAGATTTCCTATAAAAAAAATCATTATTGCTCTTGCATTGCTATGTACTATATCCCTTGCTGCTTGTTCAAAACGTAAAGCTGATTTTTCGTTATTACTTGCAAGAATCGAACAACAACCAGGAACTGTTTCAGAAAAATTACTGAATGCTTTAATTGATAAGGCTGAAACTATAGAGCAAAAAATGACTTTACTTCGGCTTTGTCTCGTACAGGATAAAAACAATGAGCTATCTGTGTTGTTGCCACAACAAAAACAGCTAATTCTCACTAGATTATTACAAAGTAAGCAGAACGAAACAGTAAGATACTGTGCACTATCGCTTTTGCTCGATAATGCTTATGTTGATGAACTATTCCATTATTTGGATGAACAGGATATTAGGTTACATCCAGAATTTTGTGCAGAACTGTTTTTATCCTATCCTGAAAAAACTTTCGATAATTCTAAAATTACTCCAGAAGACTATGCTTTTCTTGCAGCAACAATTAATAGTGCTGAACTGTATATTCTTGCTGCTGTGCACAGCTTTTTACAAAAAAACATGCAATATGCCCGGTTATCAATCGTTCAGGCTCTTTCTAATGGGATTCAAGTACATCCTGTTTTGTTATGGCATGCTGGATTATATGAAGCAATCATAGAACACTATAGCGCATCCAACGATGACAAAACGCTTCTCTATGTACTTGATGCTGCATATCAGACCGGTCATCTTAATATTATAGAATCGAGCCTTGAAAAAATTGAAAGTAGCGGTACTGTTACCAAAAAAGTAAAAAATGTACGTTCATATTTTTTCTATAAAAAATCACAAGAGTTTGCACAAAAAAATCAAAATATGCCGTGGACTAATACATACCAGGAAGAGAATGATTATTTACAAAAAGCATGTATGCTTTTACAGGAAAATGCTGAATCATTTTTTAATGCAGCGTCTTATGCTGTTATACTATTTCAGAGAGGTAATTTTGAAGCATATTCACAATTTATCAACAGTCTTCCTGATACTGACCAATACGAATATCTTAAGTATTTGCATGCGATCCAATTTAAAAAATCTAATTCACTTAAAGCATATCTTATTAAGGTAATTACTACATCTCAGAAAATACAGCTTATTGAACAGGCATTTCTAGCGCTCATACATCATAAATGGTGGGAGGATTTTGCTGTTCTCTACAAACAAGTAAAAACAAATTCGGGTACAATTAATAACAAATTTCTTGATTTTGTGTATTATTTAATTACATCTGAAACGCAATTACCAGTAGATACGTATATTACGATGTTTTACATGATGCCAGAAAATATTTTAGTATCTTTAAATAAATCAAAATTTTATTTACTACAAGACAAGCTCAAAGAAGCAGAAACTATTCTGGAGACTACCTTAAAAACGGATACATCGAAATATATGCAAATATATATTTATGACCTATTGATTGAGGTTGAGAAAAAATTGCATAATGAGAGCAAATTGCAACTCTATACTCAGAAACATGATGCAATTAAATCTAATATTTTACCTGCAACTGGAGCAAAATAAGCTATTGTATTAAGTATTGGAGTTACAGTCATTTTAATAATTGTCAATTTTTTAAGGAATATATATGCTACGATTAAAGACAAATGAAGATATTAAAGGAATAGCGAATTCCTGCGCATTATTATCACAATTATTTGATATACTCAAAAAAGAAATCAGAGCAGGAATAACTACAAAATATCTTGATGAAGTTACACAAACATTTATTTATGACAATAAAGCGGAGCCAGCATTTCTTGGCTATATGAATTATCCAGCAGCCTTATGTGTATCAGTAAACGAAGAAGTTATTCATGGAATTCCAGGGAAACGTGTTATTAAAGAAGGTGATATCGTCAGTCTTGATTGTGGAATAAATTATAACGGTTATTTCAGTGATGCTGCGCTAACTATTCCAATAGAACCCGTTACTTCTGAAGTGAGTAAACTTCTACAAGTCACAAAGGAGTGTTTAGAGCGAGCAATACAAGCAATACGAATAGATGCTCGTATACATGATATTTCGAGGGCAGTATTTAATCATGCAAAAGCATATGGGTTTGGCGTTGTTCGAGAGTATTGTGGTCATGGAGTAGGATTTTCACAACATGAAGATCCACAAATTCCTAATTATGTTAGTTCTGGTCCTAATCCTCGTCTTAAACCAGGAATGGTATTAGCAATTGAACCAATGATTAATTTAGGGACAGATGCAGTGTATGAACTAGATGATGGTTGGACTGTTGTTACTGCTGATAAAAAACCTTCTGCTCACTTTGAGCATACAGTTGCAGTAACCGCGGAGGGTCCTCTTGTTTTAACACGCTGGTAGCGTATACAAGAAAATTTTAATATATTTTATTGAACTGTAACAATTATATGCTCCAACGCTTATATATAGAAATAGATAAGAAAACTTAGTGTTAACAGGAGGTTCGCGATGTCTCTACAAAAAGTATTGTATTCTCGCAAATTTTTTATTATTAATGTAGTGATATTAGGCATACTAATTGGATTATTATCCGGCTTTTTTATTTTTGGTGCTGGTACTTTAAAAGCTAAAACAACAGCACAATCATTTCCACAATCTAATTCCGTGACAAAAACGGTGCCGTTCACCGAACAAGATACAAGATCTTTATCATATGCAGAAAGTTTGCAAAATGCCTTCAATGAAGTTGCACAACACGTAATCCCTTCAATTGTTGAACTACGCATTACTGCAGAAGCACAAACACAAATTCCAACCTTGCCATTTCCTTTTTTTGAAAATATTCCCAAAAGTGCGCCAGAAGAAGTAGAAGGATTGGGGTCTGGAATTATTGTCAGACAGGATGGTAAGAGTGTATATGTCCTTACTAACAATCATGTTGTAGATGGAGCGAAAACAGTATTGGTAAAACTATGGGATGATTCGGAATATACTGGAAAAATTCTTGGGGTTGATAAGCGGAGAGATCTCGCAGTAGTGCAGTTTGAGTCACAGAATCCAGTAAGTGTAGCTACGTTAGGGAATTCCGATGAAATTAAAGTTGGCGATTGGGCTATTGCAATTGGAAGTCCGCTTGGACTTTCACAATCGGTTACTGTGGGTATAGTGAGTGCTGTTAATCGAAATGGTGGTCCTGATGACAATATCAATGATTTTATCCAAACAGATGCTGCAATAAATCGTGGTAATTCTGGAGGAGCACTTGTTAATATTCGTGGTGAAGTAATAGGTATCAATACTTGGATTGCTTCACCTAATGGTGGCAATATTGGGCTTGGATTTTCAATACCCATCAATAACACTAAACGTGTTATTGAAACATTGATAGCTAATGGTGTCGTAAAATATGGATGGCTCGGCGTTACAATACAGGACGCAGATAAAGAACTTGCTACAGCCATGGGATTGCTAACACAAAAAGGTGCATTTATTGGAAATATATTTGTAGGAAGCCCGGCACAAAAAGCTGGCCTCTTACCTGGAGATTTTATAGTTGAAATTGATAGCAAACCCGTAACATCTGCAGATCAGGTAATGAGAATTGTAGGAGAGATGGAGGCAGGTAAAAGGTATACCTTTACTGTGTTACGTCAAAATAAACGATTGTCATTTTCTGCTCAAATTGCAGAACGAAAAGAGCTTAAATCTGATGATTATGCGAATCTCTGGCCAGGTTTCTCAGTCGTTGCTATTAATGATAAAATTCGAGATACACTCAACCTTTCAAAAAATCAAACTGGAGTTGTTATTGCATCAATTCAAAAAGACAGTCCCGCTGAGATTTTACAACTTAAAGAAGGTGATGTGATTATTAAGATAAATGACAAACAAGTTGCCTCGCTTGCTGATTTTTATTCAATACTCAATAGCCCAGACGCAAAAAAAATACACTTTACTATTCTCAGAAATAAACAGGAGCTGACAACACTATCATTTGTTCGGAAATTTTAATTGACTTAAACCGCTCTGCAGTGTAGTATAGCTGTCAATTATTTTTAGGAGATTATAGCAATGAAAAAAGATTTTATTTCTTATGACATTGTACGAAACAATGCATTAAAACTTGCACATAAAATTGCTACAGATGGTTTTATACCCGATGTTATCTATGCTTCATTACGGGGCGGCGCATATATTGGAAATGTTATTTCTGAATATTTTAAACTTATTCGCAAACATGAGCGTCCTGTTTTTTATGCTGCTGTCGTTGCACGATCATACACGGATATTAGGCAACACGGTAAGGTGAGGGTTGACGGATGGACATATTCACCAGATCATTTAAGGCACGGAGATAAAGTTCTCCTTGTTGATGACATTTTTGATTCTGGAAGGACAATCAATTTTTTAGCAGAAATAATTCTTGATAGGGGAGTGCCACGTGATGATTTAAAAATTGCTGTCCATGATTATAAAGAAATTTTATACAAACCGGAAAAACCTGAAATAATTCCAGATTATTTTTGTAGAAAACATGTAATTCATTCCGAAGCAGAAGAAATCTGGATTCATTATATGAGCCATGAATTAGTTGGATTAACTCGTGAAGAAATAGAAAAAAACTATGCAGATCCTGAAGTGCAAGCACTTCTTAAAAAAGTGATTGAAAACTAAATTAGGATATTCTTTAGGAAAAAGGCTGTCTGCATATATAGCGACAGCCTTTTTGTTTAAATAATTGTTCCTGAAGGAATAATCGAACCTTTTGGAATTACAATAATACCATCAACAATAAAGTAGTTATCATATTCGCCATCAATTCGTTCAAAAGAATCTATGCCAATTCGGCAGTTACTGCCTATACGAGCATTTTTATCTATAATAGCTTTTTTAATAATGGTACTTCCTCCAATACCAATGTTAGGAATTCCATGCTTTTTATTATACTCTTGTTGTTCTGCTGTCTCATAATAGTCAGAACCCATGCAGACAACACCATCCAGACTAGCGCCAGAATCAATAATCGTTCGAATACCAATAATGGAAGAGGAAATCGATGAGTTAGTTATGATACAGCCTTCAGCTGTGAGTGATTGATTTATTGTACAATAATTTAACTTAGAAGCAGGCAAATTGCGCTTATGTGTATAGATGGGCATTTCTTCATCATAAAAATTAAATTCTGGTGTGATCGATGTTAAATCAAGATTTGCTTCGTAAAAGCTTTTAATTGTTCCGATGTCTTCCCAGTATCCTTCAAAAATATATGAATTTACTGGGTTACCGGAGCTGAGAATAGCAGGAATAATTTCTTTTCCAAAATCATTTGTATCGGAGTCAAGACTTTTTTCAAGTAGCTCAGCATCAAATATGTAAATTCCCATTGATGCTAAGTAGTCTTTCCCATCATTTTTGTTGCGCTTAAATTCTGGTTGAATTTTGTAATCATCAATATTGCGTGTGGGGCCTGGTTTTTCAAGAAATTCAAGGATTCTTCTATGAGAATCAATTTTTGCAATACCAAATGCACTTGCTGGTTCACGTGCAACTGTAGTACATGCAATCGTTAAAGGGCATTTTGATTCAAGATGCTTTTTAAGCATATCAGCAAGGTCCATTCGGTATAATTGATCACCAGAAAGAATTAAGTAGTGTGTAGGCTTATGCGGGCGAAAATGATCAAGATTTTTTCTTACTGCATCCGCAGTACCTTCATACCATCCAGAATGTGTAAGTGTTTGTTCTGCAGCTAAAATTTCAGCAAAACCGTTAGAAAAAGAATCAAACATATATGTTCGTTCTATATGCAGGTGCAAAGAAGCGGAATTAAATTGCGTAAGAATGTAAATCTGTTTAAAACCAGAATTAATACAATTTGAAATTGGTATGTCAACAATTCGATATTTTCCACCAAACGGTACTGCTGGTTTAGCCCGATTTTTTGTCAGCGGGTATAATCGTGTTCCTTTTCCGCCACCTAGTACTATCGAAAGAACCTTTGCCATAGCAGAACCTCCGTACTTTGAAAGTGAAATATATTCTTAAGATTTTCTCTTACGTAAAATTATAAACGATTTTTTAAAAAAAGTGAATGTAATTTTTAGATTATTATTAATTAAGAAAAGCATAATCACTTCGAAAAGACTAATACTATGAGCTAATATCAAGTAGACAGAATATACATTATGTGAAGTAATGTGTATTAACAATAAGAGATTCAAAAATGATGTCGCATCGAATATTTATTTTTATGCTTATAAAGTGTTTAGGTTTAATTGTAGACAATTGAAAGAACCCCTATTTTAACTGCTTTACTGAATATAGGTTTTAACAGATTTGTATACCCATATGAAACAGCATATAACTGAATATAAAATTGTGGATCCTGATCGTTTGATGAGTATTTAAAGTCGCTATCAGATTGATTTGGCTGCATAGAAAAAGGAATAGTATCAGTAGCTGTATTTCGATATAGTTTTGCAACTTCAATATTGTCAATTTTAAACAGTAATTCATTGATGACTGTTAATTCAAAAGTCACCAAATTGTTTGTGGATGGAATAAGACTCTTAGTAATTACAAATCGTGATTGTTGTGTATAATTGTATAATCTGTGATAGTTTAAAGCATTTGGAGAAAGTAAATATGCTACAATAGATGATCCAGGGATGATATCAGCATCCTGTCGAACAGAAAAACTTGAAGCATCTGCATCAGCATCGGTTTTTGATGCATAAATCTTATAGTAAATATCTATACCAGTAAATTGTGTCTCATACTGCTCTGGCGGATAAAAATTGATTGATGTTGGAGATTCAGAATTAGTCCTCGGTTGATAGAATAAATACTGCTGTGCATCTTCGATTCCGCAAGAACTTATGAGAAATATTAATACCGCAAAAACTGTTGTTATATGTTTACTTTTGTGAACACTCACCTATTTTTTGCCTTTGTTTCTACGGGAGGTGTAATATCTTCAAGACAATCAACAAGCTCGTATATTAAAACAGGCTTATTTTTCCCTTTTACTCGTATATTATCAAGTTCTCGTACAATAAACTTGTCTTTAATATGTGCATAAGTAAATTCTGATATAATGATTTTTGTACCATATTCTTTGTTAGTTGATTCGAGTCGAGATCCTAAGTTTACAGGATCGCCCATAAGGGTATAATTCATTCGCAATTTTGAACCCATGTTTCCAACTGTCATAATATCAGAGTTTAGTCCAATACCAATATTGATACGTTTGCTTTCAGGCCACTGTGCATTTAGTTCTGATAGTACCTGTAGCTGTTTCAATGCGCACTTGCAAGCTAGTTCTGCATGATTAGGCTGTGGTAATGGTGCTCCCCAGAAAGCCATTATTGCATCACCCATATATTTATCAATCGTTCCGCCATACTCAAGTATAATATCAGTCATAGCGGTAAGATAAATATTTAAATGATTGACAAGTTCTTGAGGTGTCATATTTTCTGATAGTGTTGTAAACCCACGGATATCAGAGAAAAATACAGTAAGCTCTTTATCTACTCCACCCAATTCAGGAGGATTTTGCACTAGTTGGTCAACTACTTTCGGACTTAAGTATTTTCCAAAGGTCTCACGAATTGCCTTTTTATCTTTTTCATCGGTAAATGCGCGATAGACAACTATTGAAAGAAAGGTGATAAAAACAGGGAATGCAATGGTGGGATATGGTAACAGCAGACCGCTTTTTTCAAAAATAATATCAACAGTAAAGAAATAAATAATTAAAAAACCTAAGACAGTTAGAAAACTCCAAACTGTAGATGTTCTGGAAGTTATCAATGAAATAAGCAGAACACTTACAAGGAGAATGAGTAATGTTACTTGTTTTGGCAACTGTTTTATATAATTATTTGTTAATATTGTATTTAATGCATTAGCGTGAATTTCGATTCCATACATCAGTCCATATGGTGTCTGCTTTTCATCTTCTGCAATACCATGGCTAAATGCACCAGTAAGCAGTATTTTGTTTTTGACAGCGAGAGTTCGAAGCCATTTTTCAGCATTGTCACCTGGATCACGTTTTGCATATGATGCATATGAACGCAATGTAAACGTTTGATATCCACCTTCAGCATTTGAGCGTGGCCCCATATAGTTAATTAACATTTGTCCAGAATCATTGATTGGAATTCGTATTGTATTAACTACTTCTCGTTTACCTGGTTTGACTAACTCTCCAGTTTCAGAATTATATTCATCAAAAGTTCTTTGTACAAAATATGGAATCAATTCGTTAGTCTCAGGATCTAAAATCATTGGATTGGGAATTTCTATGTATTTGCCAACCACAACCTTAATATCATTAAATGATTTATGAAAATAATTAAGTGCGAGTGATAATGTTATTGCTGGCACAAAATAATCTCGATAATGCCGGATGATATAATAACCATCACCTGCTTCATTCAACTTTTTAGGTGCATAGAGAGCAAGATCATGCTTTAATTGATTGAGTACTTTTGAAGTAATAGGTGTTTGTATTGGATGTATTCTTCCATTGGTGTCGATCCATGCTAGATATTCAAATTTTGATGTATCGACAGTATAACCAGGTGTTATATCTTCAAATTGTATGGTTTTAAGTAAAACACGTGAGCGTAAAATCATGGGCTGTTGACGAAACACTTTGTCAAAATCAGGTAAAAAACTTGCATGTCCATATCCAGCAGAAGCTCTGGCGATTTCAGGCAAAGGGGGATCAAGCGATACAAAATCAGCAATTTTTTGCCAATTACCCTGAATATTAGTTATAGTTCCGTGTTTAGTATAAAACTCTTGTTGGCGCTGAAATCGAGGAGAATCGATGGTAATTTCCTCGCCATCGGTAAGAATAGTTTCGATGAATACGCGTTGAGATTCTTCGATTGCCTTAAAAAGAGCAGCATCTGCTTCAGGATTTTTTCCTGGTTCATTAAAAAAAATATCGATCAGCAATGCGTTTTCACGCTCTGTTTGATCTTTAATTCGTGCAAATGCATTAATAAGATTGGCGTGTATGGAACGCGAAAAAGGCCACTGTCCAAATTCATTTAATGATTTTTGATCTATTGATAAAATAATAATATCAGAGGAAATGTTTGGATTAACATCTGCTTTAGTAACACCTTCTGCAGTATATTTTTTTTCATTTAATTCTTTTATTTGGAAATGCAGATCGAGTGTTTTCAATTCAGAGTTATCGAAAATTCGTGTTTCAAGCAGTAGATATATGGAAATTAATAGAATTACGGCTGCGATAATAAATGAAAAACGTTTTGATTCTAAAATAGCTGGACGTTTTTTGGCCATACAGTACCTCCTGTACTCCTTTATTGTAGTATACAGGATAAATGAAAAAATGCAACAATATAAAACCAGGTAAACATTTGCATTATGCATAGTTGACCTGGTTTATATCGTTTATTGTATAAACTTTACTATGATTTTTTATGGTATTTTTTTATCAGCTTTTAAAGCAATAATTCTACTTTGTGAAAGCTTTGTCCAATCGTCATTAGCTCCTGTTGCAATTAATCGAGTATACATTTGCGCAGCTTTTTGAAAATCCTGCTTTTGTTCATACAGTCGTCCTAGTGTAAAAAGAATATGATTTTTTGATAAGAATGAATCTTTTGGTAAACTGGCATCAAGTTTTTCAAGCATTTCAATAGCCTTATCAATGTTGCCTGTTTCTTCATACATAGCAGCTGCATTTTGTTTTGCAATGTCAGTAATGTAGTGTTTGCTGTTTATTTTTATTATCTGTAAATAGGTATCAAGAGCTTTTGCATAATCCTTTTCCTGAATATAGTAATCAGCCTTGAGCAACAGTGCCTGCAATGAAGAAACACTTTTGGGGTACCTTTTTACCAGAGTGTCAATATCAGTAAAAACAGCAGCAACAGCCTGTTCTTTGGTTAGTTGAGAGGATTCATACTGTTTTGTTTGAATATCAGTAAACGCACTTTCTATTTTATCAAAAAGAGAAACTGCATTTTTTTCTTGTGTTGTATGAATTAGGGATATAATGCCAAACATAATCAAGAAACCAATTAATATTCCAGCAATTGTTAATAATAATTTTCGAGAACTAGTAAAAAATTGAGTCAATTTTTCAGAAAAAGATTTTTTAGGTGATTCATGTGTCATAGTTGTGTTACTCCTTTTGCACGGTGATGTTTAGTTCTTTTATTAAACGTGAAAGATATGTGCGTTGAATATCTAATTCACGAGCAGTCTCTGTTTGATTCCAGTTGTGAGATTCGAGTGCTGCTTGAATGAAATGTTTTTTAAAGATATTGAGTGCATCTTTTAGGTTCATTCCCTTATACACAGCAATATCATCATTTTTTGTACCAATTAGTAAATCATGTGATGAAATCAATTTTTCTTTTGTAATGACAATGGCTCGTTCAATTGCATTTTCAAGTTCACGAACATTACCTGGCCATGAATAGGAAAGCATTGCATCAATAGCATCTTTAGTAAATCCGTTTATTTGCTTTTTAGTTTCTCGTGAAAACTTTTTTAAAAAATGATTTGCAAGTTCTATAATATCTTCTTTTCGTGAACGCAAGGGAGGAATATGTATTGGTAATACATTGAGCCGATAATAGAGATCGCTCCGGAATTCGCCTTTTTTTACCAATTCTTCTATGTTTTTGTTTGTGGCAGCTACAATTCGTACATCAACTGAAATTGTTTCACTCGAACCTACTTTTTCAAAAGTTTTTTGTTGAAGAACTCTCAGTAATTTTGCCTGAAGCTTTAGTGGTAAATCTCCAATTTCATCAAGGAAGATAGTTCCGCCATCTGCAAGTTCAAAGCGGCCTTTTCTATTCTGAATTGCATCGGTAAAAGCACCCTTAACATGGCCAAATAGTTCACTTTCCAATAAACCCTCAGGAAGAGCAGCACAGTTTACGCGAATAAACGGTCCATTTTTTCGTAAACTTTGCAAATGAATTTGTTCAGCAAAGAGCTCTTTACCTACTCCACTTTCACCAAGTATGAGTACCGATGAATCAGTTTGAGCAATTCTGCTGATGAGCTCGAGCTTGGAAAGTATTTCAGGGCTTTTAGCTATGAGTACATGATACCCTTTATCTTCAGAAATTTGATTTCGTAAAAAACCTATTTCTTCTTTTGCTTTTTCAAAATAATGTGCATTTTCAATTGCAATTGCTGCTTGAACTGCAAAAATCTCAAGCCATTCAAGATCATCCTGCGTAAAATATTTATTATTTTTTTTATTAAGTATTTCAATAACACCAACACATTTGTCCCTGATAAGCATAGGAACAGCTAAAATACTGTATGTTGGGAAATCGATTGATTTTGAGATCTCACTGTAAAATCGAGAATCTGTTTCTACATCATTGACAATGAGTGATTGGCCACGTTCTGCAACCCAGCCTGCAATGCCTTCACCAGGATTTAAACAAAATTTTTTTACATCACGACCCTTTGGACCCAGTGCAATTTCAAAGTATAGTTTACCATCATCCTGATTTTTTAGAACAAGTGAAGATGCCTCTCCTTCGGTAAGGCGAGTTGCTGACTCTAAAATCTGAGTCAGCAACTTAGTAGCATCTCCATAGTTTGAATTAATCAGTGTATTAATTTCGAGTAATGTTTCAAACTTTACTGGATCTATTTTTGTAAGCATAAAAATGCTTATTTACCGCCTTTACCCTTTAAGAGATCTCCCAGTGTGTAGCTGTCTGAGTTAGTTCCAGCATCTTCCATAAACTTAGAAAATTCAGCCTGCTGCTGTTGCTTAGCGAGATCTTTCAATGAAAGTGCTAATTTCTGCTTTTGTGGATATAGTTCAATAATTGCAGCAGTAATTTTTGTGCCAGGCGTAAGTTTTTTGAGAGCATCATCAGTTGATTCATTGTCCTGGAGCACGAGATTTGATTTATGGAGCAATCCTTCAATGTCGCCTTGTACCTTTACAAATGCACCAAAATCAGTAATAGAAGAAACTGTTCCTTCAATAATGGAGCCTACTTTGTAAGCTTTTGCAAGGCTTTCCCACGGATTTTCTGACATTTTTTTAACGGAGAGACGAATATTCTGTTGTGCTGCACTTGATTCAGTAACAATTGCCTGTATTTCCTGGTCTACCTGTAAACTATTTGATGATGCCTTACCTTTTGCAGTCCAGGAGAGTTCTTCAAATGGTAGGAATCCATCAATACCTTCTTCAAGGTTTACAAAAGCTCCAGCGTTCGTTAATTTGACTACCTTCCCAGTCACAACCTTACCTTCAGGGTAGCGCTGTTCAATAGTTTCCCATGGATTTTCCTGAACCTCTTTAAGACTTAAAGAAACTTTTTGCTGGTCAAGGTCATAACCAAGAATTTTACAGGATACAATATCGCCAAGTTTTAACATTTCCTGAGGCTTTTTAATGCGTTTCACCCATGAAAATTCTGAAATATGAGCAAGACCTTCAATACCTTCTTCAAGTTCAATAAATGCACCGTAATCGGTAAATTTTGTAACTTTACCTTTGACGATATCATGCAGGTGGTATTTGTTTTCAAAATTTTCCCAGGGGTCTTGAGTGAAATGTTTCAATGAAAGATTGATTCGTCCTTCTGCTGGATCTAATTTGATTACTTTTACTTCAATTGTTTGGCCTTTTTTTACAAAATCTTTCGGTCGTGTTACATGTCCCCAACTCATATCATTGATATGCAAGAGGCCATCAAAACCTCCAAGATCGATAAAAGCACCAAAACTGGTATAGCTTTTTACCACACCTTTTACAACATCTCCCTCTTTGACTGTGGCAAAAAATTCTGCTTTATTTTTTTCATTTTGCTCTTCGAGCCAGCGTTTTCGATTGAGAACGATATTGACCCGTCGGTCTGAATAGAGTCGTTCAATATAAAAGTGTGACTTACATCCGATAAGATTTTCTAATTCCTCTTTTGAACAATATGCTTTAGAAACAGGCAGGAATCCTTTTAGACCGAATCCAAGGTCAACATCATATCCGCCTTTTATTTCTGTTGTTATAGTGCCTTCTACTGTTTTATGGTTTTTGTACGCATCGGTGAATGCCTTCCAATACAGCTTTTCATCGGCTTTTTGCTTGGAAATAATGCTTTCACCATTTCGTGATTCTTTTTTTAGCAGCAAAACAGTAACTGTATCACCAACTTTGGGCAGTGTAGTGAATTCTTTTATGTCAATTCGACCTTCACTTTTTGTGCCAACGTCAACGAATACTGAATCGCTGGTTACCTGTACCACTTTACCCTCAACGAGAGTACCTTCTGTAACTGTGTCCAGGTTTCGCAAATACGCTTCCTGTAACTGTGTTTGAATGGTCTCTTCAGAAGGATTAGAGTCATTCATTACCACTTCCTTATCCATATGTTTCCCTTGTAATTGAATTTTGTTGTATACTTTCTCATAAACTTCATCTATGGTCAAGTATGATGTATCAATATAGTATGCATCAGGAGCTACGGTGAGACTTCCAAATTCCTTGTTTTTATCTATGGTATCCCGGGCAATAATTGCATTTTTTATTTCATCTAATGACATGGTGCTCGTACCCTGGTTGTATCTTCGTAGTGCTCGAGCATCAGGGCTGGCATCAAGATAGATTTTGACTTCTGCATTCGGAAACACTACTGTGGTAATGTCTCTGCCTTCCATTACAATATCATGATCAACTGCTAGCATGCGCAATTGTTCATTTACATAAAGCCTGATTTCTTTTATAGCAGATATTTGGGCAACAATTGCATCAACTGCATCAGTGTGGAGCTTGTGTGTAATATCGGTACCATTGAGCAAGACCTTTTGTTCTGAATAGGTTATGGTTATAGCTTTGAGTGATGCAACCAATTTTGCAGTATCGTGATAATCAATAGCATGTTCCAGTGCCCATACAGCTATAGTTCGATAATAATTGCCCGAGTTGACATGTAAAAATCCCAGACGCTCTGCAACTAAATGAGCTATTGTACTTTTTCCTGTTCCAGCAGGACCATCAATTGCGACTATCATAGTTAATGACCACCTTTTTGAAGTATAGAAATTTCATCTTGTGTAAGTTTGCGCCAGGAACCTTCAGGGAGATCTTTAATAGTAATAGGACCCAGTGCGATACGTTGTAATATTCGAGCATGTAAACCAAATTGAGCAAGCGCTCGTCTAATTTCTCTATTTTTACCTTCATGAAGTGTAATTTCTACTGAATTGGTAGTAACATAGTGGACCGAGAGCGCTTTGAGTATTTCACCATTATCATTTATGCCATGAACAAAAGCATCAATAAATTCAAATGGGATTTTTTTATCTGTTTGCACAAAATATGTCTTTTTAATTTCTGAAGATGGATGCATGACTTTTGCAGCAAATGTTCCATCGTTAGTAAAGAGCAATAATCCTGATGAATGATAGTCTAATCTTCCAATATTGTAAATGCGAGTGGTTTTGGTTACTTCTTTGAGTAAATCGACTGCTTTTGGTCTATTGTGTTCATCATGCAGTGTACTCACATAGCCTGGTGGTTTATTGAGTACAATGTATACAAAGTTTTCTACTGGAAAAACTGGTTTTCCATTAAGGCTTACGATATCGCCAGGGTATACTTTTGTACCTAGCTCCTTTACAACAATATTGTTTACTGCAACTAAACCTTGTGTGATAAATGTTTCTGCAGTCCTCCGTGATGCAACGCCACAGTGTGCGAGATATTTTTGTAATCGAATACCAGAGTTACTACCATTTTCCATTACTCAATCCAATTCAACATCAAAACGTTCCTGTTCTGTTTCATCAAGTTTTGGCAAGTCTGCAATGCTTGATAATCCAAAAAAATCAAGAAAATCTTGTGTTGTTCCATATTGTATAGGCCGCCCAGCCACTTCTTTTCTTCCTACTTCTTTAATAAGTTTTTTTTCTAAAAGAAACCGTATCATCGTATCTGCAGAGACTCCTCTAATTGCTTCAATTTCAGCTCGAGTAATTGGCTGCGAGTATGCAATGATTGATAGTGTTTCTAGTGCTGCTTTAGATAACTTTTGTTCTTTGTGTTTTGCATATCGATCACGAATTTGTTCCCAATACTGTTTTTTGGGAAAGAGCATCCATCCATCATTGAGATGCAAAAGCTCCAGTCCACGATTTTCGTTATGAAGCTGCATACCTAATTTCTCAAGTGCCGTTTCGATAATTGTTGTATCAAGTTTACATATTTTTGAAAGCTGTTCTATGGTTATAGGTTCAGTTTCCATATATAAAACAGCTTCAAGCAGTGCCGTTTCCATTTCAAATTCAAGTTCCATCATTACCCTCTTTTATAATTTTTGTTTCCGCTTTTCGTATTAAAATTGTTCCAAACAGCTTATGCTGTGCAATTGATATAATTTTATATTTTACAGCTTCAAGCAATGCTAAAAATGCACAAATAATGTCCATTAGTGAATTAGGGCGAACAATTAGTTCTTCAAATTCAAAACTATCCTTTTTTTCGAGCAATTCATAGATTAACGCTGATTTTTCATTGATTGATACTTCTTCAAAAAGATCGATAATTCGTTCACGTGACATAGATTTTGTGAATCTGGTGAATGTCTGCAAAAGGTCCCATACATCGATTGATTCCCAGAGATTTTCATCTTGAAATGGCAACATGCGTTGAGCATTTTTCTTTTCTAAGTAAAACTCTGTTTCTAACTCTTTTTTTTCTATTAGCTCTGAAAGTTTCTTATATTTTTGGTATTCAATGAGCTTATCTACAATAATGGAACGTGGATCTTCAATTTCAGCATCTAAATCTGTTTCTATAGGCAAGAGCATTTTGCTTTTTATATAAATCAATGTAGCTGCAAGCGCATAGAATTCGGTCAAATCGTCAAGATCGATAGAATCACTACTGGCAAGACATTCGAGAAACTGGTCGGTTATCAGTGCTATAGGAATATCATAGATATTTACTTCATTTTTTTTTATTAAATAGAGTAATAAATCGAGCGGTCCTTCAAAATCTTTTAAGACAAAACGAGGTTTCTCTGAGTCAAATACAGTCTGATCAATTGAGTAATTATTAGCCATAGTAGATTGCTTGATTATATAATAGATGGCGATATCTGGTAAATGCCTTGTTTTTCACAATTTTTTTTCAAATATTCAGCGAGCGCTTCGTTTTCACCTGGAAGTTTTAGCTCTGGATCGATATCTAAAAGCGGTAGCAGTACGAATGCACGTTCCTTAATACCCGGATGAGGAATAATAAGTTCTGGTGTAGTAATCTGTTCATTGCCATATAGCAAAATATCGATATCGAGTGTCCGCGGTCCTTTTGTTATTTCAAAAGAACGATTCCTGCCATATTTTTTTTCAATTGATTGAGTAAATGCTAACAGTTCTGGAGGCAATAATGCTGTAGTTCCACGCAGTACAAAATTTAAAAAATCCGGCTGGTTGGTAACATACAATGGCTTGCTGGAATATAATGCTGATACTCGTATATCATGAATGTGTTCTCGTAAATCATGGATTGCATTGCGAAAAATAGTATAACTGTCCCCACAATTCGAACCAAAACCGAGATAAACTTGAATCAGAATAATGCTCCTCGTTCTTCTTCACTATTTGTTTTAGTCTGAGGCTTTGTTTCTTTGACAATTTTTCTTGCTTCTTGAGCCGCTTTTTCATTGAGCGTAGTAGTTTGTGCTAGTTGTGTTTTTCCAGGAAATAAAATTGTTCTTACTTTATTATCAATTTCGTTAAATAAATCCTGGTTCTTTTCTAGCAGTTCTTTAACATTATCTCTACCCTGACCTAGCTTTTCTTCTCCATATGTATACCATGCACCTTTTTTGTCAATAATACCACACCGAACAGCTGCATCGATAAGGCTGCCACTTGCTGAAATTCCTTTTCCAAACATGATTTCTAGCTCAGCTCTTCTGAAGGGAGGAGCAACTTTATTCTTTACAACTTTAACTCTCACTTTATTTCCAACAGCTTCTTCATCACCTTTTTCGATAGTTTCGATTCGCCGTACTTCAAGCCGTAATGATGAATAAAATTTTAAGGCGTTGCCACCGGTGGTTGTTTCGGGATTACCAAACATCACACCAATTTTCATTCGAATTTGATTGATGAAAATTAGTATTGTTTTCGATTTATTTATAGAACCAGTTAATTTACGAAGTGCCTGGCTCATGAGACGTGCCTGAAGTCCAACATGCGAATCGCCCATATCACCTTCAATTTCCGCCTGTGGAGTTAAGGCTGCCACTGAATCAATTACAATAATATCTACAGCTCCTGAACGAATGAGTGAGTCAGCAATTTCTAGTGCTTGCTCTCCGTTATCAGGTTGTGAAATTAAGAGATCATCAATATTTACACCGAGATTTTTTGCATATACTGGGTCGAGCGCATGTTCTGCATCAATAAAAACGGCTATACCACCTCGTTTTTGGCATTCAGCAATTGCATGCAGGGCTAGTGTTGTTTTACCAGAAGATTCAGGGCCATAGATTTCAATAATTCTACCGCGAGGATAACCGCCTACTCCCAGCGCTTCATCGAGCAATACAGATCCAGAAGGAATTGATTCAATAGAAAGAGCTTGCTGGTTAGCTCCCAGTTTCATGATAGCACCCTGGCCATACTGTTTTTCTATTTGCAGCTTTGCCGCTTCAAGTGCTTTTAACTTATCTTCCATCGAGCTTGCAGAATTGAGTGCATCATTTTTTGCCATAAGCGGATCTCCTTACAATCAAGTTGTCTAAATGCCTGTTATAGAAAGGTATATTACAGCATCTGTAACTACTATACACACAGTTACTACAACTTGCATGCATGTAGTTTATGATATACAACTATTGAGATTTATGCAATTGTAACGGTTATCGCTGTCGAATAGTCTCAATTGGCTTTTTGCGTACTATTTCATGAACAGACGTAATTGAAACGATACCGGAAAGTAATGCAGTAATAGCTACTATCATGAGTATTTCTTTCCAGAGAATGGTAATGGGAATATAATCCAGGTAATAGGTGGGATCTAATAGCGCTGCAGTTTGAGCACTATATCCAAACAACATTTTTGCTACATTGATAAGTATGCCGATACCCTTAAAAATTTCATTAATAAAACTACTTATCAATATTCCTGGAATTATTCCAATTACTGAGCCAATTAAACCAATGATACAACCCGCAAAAAACAAAAATCCAGCAAACTCGTAGGGCTTGATCCCAATACACTGTAAAATAGCAAACTCCATACTCTTTTCTAGAATCATCATGCGTAATGAACTGAGTATGTTTATTGCAGCAACGAGAACGGTAATTGACATAATAATAACGAGCAGCGTTCTGGTACTCTGTAAACTGTCATTCATAGTTTTATTGAGCTGTTTCCAATCATATATTCGATATGTCCCAGGAATTGTTTCTGCAATTGCTGTTTCAATTGATTCAAGATCGTTCGATGGAATATCAGTTTTTATGCCTATCAGAACCTGTCGGTTGTTATGAGAGACAATTTTTTGCGCTGCTAATTCATTGATAAAAACCCATTGACCATCGAGTGGTTGATATCCTGAGGAAACAATGTCTTTTACAACAAAAAGCGAAAACTTTGGGAAAAAGTTATCATAGGTACTTTGCGTTGTTGTAATGAGTGTTACAGTATCACCGATTTTTAACGAGAGCTTGTTGGCAAGAGCTTCTCCAACTATGATATCTTTTGAAGAGTCAAACTGAAGACGATTTGCCTTTGTTTGTAAGAATTGTTGTATTGTATGTTCAGAAAAAAAATCATTTGTAACAGCGCGAATGGCAACTCCTTCATAGCGAGAATTTGCAAAAAGCATTCCAAATGAACGGATTTCGGGCTGTGCATATACGATATGATCGAGCGTTACAAGTTTTTCAATCTCTTCCTGAGAAAATTTGTGGTTGCCAACTGGCTGTAGCTGGATATGATATGAATCAAGTTCTATGAACCGTTGTATAATGCCATACATCATTCCATTTGCTATATGAAATACGACGACAAGTGGAATCATGCTTATCGCTACACTCATAATGGCACCTCGAACGGCTTTTTTAGCAAGGTCATGTTTTTGGCCAATTTTTCCTAAAATGAGACGCCATGTCATAAATGCTAGCGATGTATATTTCATAGTGTAAAAAGATTTCCTTCATGAATACGAAATTGTATATCAGTCTTTTTAGCAAAATCACTATCATGTGTAACTAATAGAAGTGTTGTATCAAATTGACGGATTGTTTCAAGCAATATTGTTTCAATAATTCCAGCATTGTTTTCATCAAGATTGCCAGTCGGTTCATCTGCGAGAACAACTTTAGGTTTATTAATAAGCGCTCGTGCAATTGCCACTCGTTGTCGTTCGCCACCAGAGAGCTGATCGGGATAATGATGCATTCTATTTTCGAGACCAACAATACCAAGTAGCTCTCTGGCTACGTTTCGTGCTTGTTGTCTATTACCGTAGAGAATCAAATGAGGCATCATAACATTTTCAAGTGCAGAAAAATCTTTTAACAGAAAATGAAATTGAAAAATAAACCCGAGTTTTTCGGAACGAAATCGTGCAAGTTCTGTTTCAGAAGTATCATGCACAGAAAAGCCATCTATAAAAATGGTGCCATGAGTAGGTCTATCAAGACCTCCAAGTAGCGAGAGTAATGTACTTTTTCCACAGCCACTTGGACCTGTTATTGAAACGGTCCTACCACAAGGCACTTCAAACGATATATCGTGTAGTATGGTTAATTGTTCTGCTTCTGTAACAAATGTCTTTGTAACATGACTGCAGGTAATGACCGGGGTGTCATTCATAACGAAGTACCTCCTGAGGCCTCAGGTATGCAATTCGTCGTGAAGCATACCATGCACTGATTGTAGCAAAAAAGCTGGCAATAAAAGTTATAATCAATAAGTCTGAAAACAGAATTGCATGTGGAATTGATACAAGATAAAATGAATTTTGAGAGAGTATCTTCAAAGACTCAGAAGCTGATTTGGGGCTAATACTATCAATAAACACATTGATTATATGAATAATGCTATTAATATTATTACTGATAATAACACCAATACTTATGCCAAGAATACTCCCAACAACTCCCAAAAATGCCCCAATCACAGTCACAATGTTTTGTATATCATATCCTGTTAGTCCAACCGCCTTGAGAAGAGCAATATCATTGTATTTTTCTACTATAATTCTTCGTAAACCATAATAAATATTTATAGCAACAACTAAGTACACAATACTAACAAGAAGAATCATCATATTCTTTTCAAGTTGTAATGCATTAAAAAATGAGCGATTGTAATCTTTCCAGGTTGCAATATCATGTGGTTGTATGAGGTTTTTGGGAATAGCATTAATGACAGTGGTAAAATCGTATTTGTTTTTTAATATAATTCCTGTTTGCAAATCTTTCCTGTTTTGTAAAGTTTCCTGATTCACTAGTACAAAAACAAATGATTCATCAATATCAAGGTGTCCTGTAGTAAAGCTTCCTGCGATAGTGAATGTTTTTATGTCTGGGACAATACCATCTTCTTCTGAAATTATAAATTCCAACACAAGAATATTCTGCGAAGTAGAACGATTTAATTTTCGAGCTAATTCACTGCCAATAATGACACTTCCATTTTCTATTTGAGAAGTATCTTCCTGACCGTTTTTATAGAGCCCAAGTTCATAAGCAGTATCTTTTGTAATGTATTTCAATTTTACTGGTACAGGAGGAGCATTTTTTATCATAATGAGAGTACTTTGTTCAGAAAAAGCAAAAACATGCTGTACATATTTGTTTGTTTTAAAAAAGGTAAATATTTCATTATTAAAACCTTTTATTTGTATATGGTAACTATCATAGTGTAAAATAGCGTTGATAAATGTAAGCTGAAACCCATTCATTACTGATAAGATGACTGTAAGCGCCATGGTTCCTATTACTATGCTCCAAAATGCAGTCTGCAATGTTTTTCCCGAGTAGGATTTTTTTCTACTAAACCAATGTGATAATATGAATGAGTAAAGATTAGCTTTTTTCATTCATAATCCTTTTCATATATTTTATTAGAATTGAGCCAGGCTTCCTCTTTAACTTTTTTACCATTGTTATAGGTAATTTTAATAATAACTCCATCATTCTCATATAGTTCCACAACAGACATTGAATCTGAAATCCATCGAGTAATTTGCTTTAAAATACCGTTGCTATATTTTTTTTCTCCGATGACTTTTTTATTGTCATATGTATATTCAAATACGGTTGTTTCTTTTTTTGAAAGAATGATTTTTTTGATAAGCAAGTTCTGCTCATCGTACACATACTGTATTGTTTCCAGTAACTCTTTTTTGTTAAGAGAAAAAGTTTGCTCTTCCTGTATGAGTGAATTACTATAGGTAACCGTTCGGTAATTATTATTGCTATAATTATTTTGTTTAATAGTAGTTAGCACACTGTTTTGATACAATCGTTCTTCTTCAAAAATACATTTGCCTGTTGCATCATAGTCAAATCTAAATTGCAAGAGCATTTGCACTGTATATACTTCTATTGAGAAAATTGTTTGATTCCATTTAGAAAAAATTGATGCTCCAGAAAATTGTGAAAGGCTGATAACTTTATCATGAATAAGCAGTGCACGAATTTTATTTGATGCATCGTAAATGTAAATAATTTCATAAGATTTTTTGTTCTGTGGCGTAACAACTATTTTCTCAAGGATATTATTTTTATAAAAATAATCATGTGTTATATATTCTGCTTCAGTTGTATTGTATATCTTTTCACTGACAAGCTGCTGGCCCCTGTAAATACGGAGGGCTGTCATGAGATCATCCTGCCATTCTTCCTCTTGTTTACCATCATCTGTTTGGGTAACTACTATTCTTTTTTGAATCTCACCTTTATTAAAATAAATATATTCTTGTCGCTCTGCATTGCTTATCAGTTTGATATAATAATCATAGTTTTGTATTTCTGTTTCTGATATTGTCTCAAGAATGCTATAATTTTCATCAGAACTATAATATACAATTGTCTGTGCACTGATAAAAATCGTTGATAACCATAGGAAATACACTAAAATCAGTTTTTTTTTATTCATCAAGCAATTTCCTGATATAGTCTTGAGCAGAAAACTTTTGCAAGTCTTCGTATCTTTCTCCGATACCAATGAAAGCAGGAGCTAATTTTAATTCCTTTGCTATGGTAATAAGAATTCCACCTTTCGCGCTTGAATCAAATTTTGTAAGAATTATACTATCAATCTTGACTGCTTCATGAAATGTCTCTGCTTGATGAAGTGCATTAGTTCCTGTCGTTGCATCCAGTACGAGATATTTAATTGTAGTATCAGTTGCGTTTCTTATTATTTTTTCAATTTTCTCTAGTTCTTTTATGAGATTCTGTTTTGTATGCATACGACCTGCTGTATCCGCAATGACAAGTGGAGTTCCTGATGCTTTAGCAGCTTGAAGCGCATCAAAAATCACTGCACCAGGATCAGAACCATGTTGTTGAGCGATGATTCTTAAACCTAATCGATCACCATGTATTGCGAGCTGTTCTATTGCTGCTGCACGAAAGGTATCACCTGCTGCAAACAGTACTGATCGATCGGGGAACATTTTGTTGTACCAATATGCTAATTTAGCCGCAGTTGTTGTTTTCCCAACTCCATTAACACCAAGCAAGAGTATTACAGAAAGATCTGCTTGATCGTTACAGTAAACTGGCTGTACTGATGAAAAAATCTGTAATAATTCATTTCTGAATACTTCTTTTGCTCTATTACCATCAGCAATGCCCTTACTTTGACAAATTTTTTTAGTGGTTTGTACAAGCTCAGCTGCTGTTTTTGGTCCTACATCACCTTCTAGCAGGGTATCTTCCAGTGTTTCCCAGAAAGATTCATCAATAAGCTGCAAACCAAATAGTTTCTTTAACGCAATTCCTAATTTCATCATATCTTTATACCTACATTGTACTAATATATCTAATTAAGTTAATAATAGTATTTATTCCTAGTCCAGAACTAAGTGCAAGCGAAACCCAAAATGCACTCTGATATAGCCAGAATCGTGTATTAAGCTGTTGTTCAGCATAGATTGCTTCACTTACACTGATTTGACCAGTAAGAACCTTTTGTTGTAATTCAAGTTCTGTTTGGTATATGGACATAAATGATCCATAACTCAATGTAGAAAGCGGAAGCGAAAGCACAAACCAGCCTAACGATTTATAAAAACGGCTTTTTGCTTGTTCAAAGGTGTCTTCAAATGTCATTCCATTATTCTTTTCTAAATTAATAACCAGTTCATCAGTGATAGTATTTAATGTAACTTGTACCTGGGTATAGTCATCTTTATCAACAGTAACAATATCTTGATCAGTATTTACTTCCAATTGCAAAGGAGATTGGCCAGCAGGAATAGCATTTACATACACATCAGCATTATCAGGAACTGTTATTATGGAAATGGTTTTTAGTGGAATTGGCTTAAGTTCAAAAGAATATGAATAGCTTGTTCCTTGTACAAGTGAGAGTTCATCAACATGCTTTGTATAGCCTCTAGCAGTAATTTGTATAGAAAGCTTCTCTGCATCCAAACATACATAGGTCATTGAATCAAGTTTTACATCATTCACATAAATCGATGCAGTTGAAGGATTACCATTAAATTTAATAACACATAATTTTTTTTCTAAAACTGTTTCTGCGATTGAACGAGCTGTGTCGAATACATTTTGTGCTATTGTAGTATTATTACCCACAATGGTAGTCGAATAAATAATTTCCTGTGAAATTGCTGAATATAATTTTATTGAAACCAAAAACAGAGTATCAATTACTCGTATCGTGCCAAAAACAAGAAAATCAAGTTTATTTTGCTCACAAAAAATAAGAGGGTTATTGATAGAATTATTATATAATTTTTGTACAACACTTATTTTTAGCTGCTTTGTTGTAGGTACCACATTCTGGATTTGTAATTTTTCATACTCCTGTTGTTTCTGTTGTAATGCTTTCAGAGCATCTCGATAGGCTTTTTGTTTTCTATTTTTATCTATAATAAATGATGTCATATCTAATTTTTCTTTTAATGCTCCGAGTTCTTTTTGAAGATTTGTAATTTTGTTATTCATTTCACGCGTCATAACGTTTTTAATTATTTCTGGATTATCAATTGAAAAAATTAAACAGGAAGCAAGATTTTCGAGCAGCTTAGTAGAAATAAAAGCTGCTGGATTTTCATTAGTAATCGAATCTGACTGTAACGCTACGACCCCTAACTGAAGATTGATACTTTGATTTTCCTGAGCGTTAAGCTGAGAAAATAATACGATGAAGAAAATACTGATGTAAGTCTGCACGGGTGCAGATTTAATTTTCGTCAGGAATATCATCATCACTTTCACTGATAGAAGCAGTACCGCCTTTCCACATGAAATGAAGGTATGCTTCTATAAAACCATCTATATCACCATCCATTACGGCCTGTATATTTCCAGATGAATACTTTGTACGATGGTCTTTAACTAATGTGTATGGTTGAAACACATAGGAACGAATTTGAGAACCCCATGTATTTTCCTTCTTTTCTCCAACATATTTTGCGTTTTCTTTTTCTTTTTCTTTTTGATAGAGTTCATACAAACGGCTTTTTAATACAGACATAGCGACATCTTTATTTTTATACTGGCTTCGTTCATTCTGGCATGTTACCACGATATTTGTCGGTAAATGTGTGATTCGCACAGCACTATCCGTTTTATTAACTTTCTGTCCACCCGCGCCACCAGCCCGATAGGTATCAATACGAATATCTTCTGGTTTGATAATCACTTCGATGGTATCATCAAGAACAGGTAGCACGGATACGCTTGCGAAACTGGTGTGCCGTCGAGCATTAGCATCAAATGGGCTAATCCGCACTAATCTGTGAACTCCCGATTCAGATTTAAGATAGCCATATGCATATATGCCATCAATCTGCATTGTGACACTTTTTATACCGCCTTCAGCTTCAAGCATGTCGATGATTTCAACAGAGAATCCTTTGCGTTCTGCCCATCGTGAATACATGCGAAACAGCATACTGGCCCAGTCACAAGCTTCGGTTCCACCCGAACCGGCATGAATACTGACATATGCACTGGATTTATCTGCTTCTCCAGTTAATAATTCTAGCGTTAGTGCTTTTTCAAATGAATCTTTAATTGAATTATATGTTGATGCAATCTCGCCTTCAAGTGAAGCTTCATTTTCTTCAATTGCCAACGAAAGAATTTCGTCAAGATTCTGAATTTGTTTTATAAGTGATGACCATGTTTCAACACGGTTTTTTAGCATTTTAATTTCTGTCATTACCGCTTGTGAAACCTTTTGATTTTGCCAGAATCCAGGTTCAAGGGTTTGTTGTTCTTTTTGAGCTATTCTCTCAGTAATACTGGCGAGGTCAAAGATGCCCCCAAATTGTTTCGATTTCATTTTTTAGGTCTTTTATAGGATTAACTAAATCTTCAAGCATCGAATAGAACCTCCTGACAATTACTGTAATCGTGCAAATTAAAACTTGAATTAAGAATTTATTGTGCGGGCGGACGTATGATAATACGTTTCCATTTATTTTCTTTTAAAATTGATATTGCAAGTTTGTTTTCAACAGGAAATTGGTACAATCTAATTGTATCGTAATAATCCGTAACCTTATCTATATCACGTTTTAATTGTTGAAGCATTTTTTCAGATACATTTGCAGATTCAAAACATGCACGCTGAACTTTTTCAAAACCATATTGCATGAGCAGTGCATATACTTGATCGCGAGAATCTTCATTACCAAAATCACATACTATCGAAACAAACACAATTAAATACTATAATAAAGGAATAAATATGTAAAGATAGTACATCTTTGAACAAAACCTGTTTATTTGCTACACGATAGTACCGAAAATATAACTATGACACATCAGCGTATTGGTCTATTTGCAGGATTTCTTGTAGTAAGTGTTTTTTTGCTTGCTCAAACTTCTGCTAATAATGAAAACGAAATAGTATATGCTCCATACCCAACAAATATACGTGTTGGTTTTCAGGAATCGACAATTATTATCACCTGGCAGGACAGTCCAGATCATTTTGGCAGCTATAATATCTATCGTTCATTACAATTACCAGGTATCTCAAATTATAAACAAGCTGAATTACTGGGAACTGTTTCTAGCGGAGTTCAAAAATTTTCTTATAGAGTAACTGATAATAATTTGTATTACTATTTTATATTGCCAGTAACAGCACAAAAACAAATCATTGAGATTTTTATTCCCTTGCAAAACTATACCTTAGTACCTGTTAAACTTGATACTGCAGTTCAAACAGCGCAAGTTCAAACAACAATTTCTTCTGGTGAGATAGTTAAAAATTTTAGAGTATCCAGTATGGAAAAAGTTGTCAGCATTCAATGCTCTATATCGAACTATGCAGGTAAAGTGTATCTGTACCGTTCGCAAAAACCTTTTGTAAACACTTTAAGTATTCTTGAAGCTGTGCAAATAAAAGCATTTGATATCAATGCATCAAAATCGTCATATGAGCTTAGAATAGAAGACAATCCATTTCCGGGTATTCAATACTATTGGTGTTTAGTTACAGAATCTGAAATTAGCTCTATGAATATTACGTTTATTAATGGCAAAAATACTTCAAATGTTGCGGTTGCACTACCCTTTTCCGCACAAAATACTATTTCACTCAATACCCCGCGATATGCTCCACTGCCCATTTTACAATCTGCAAATATTTTTCTTCCTTCACAGAGAATTGAATCATTTGTATTTTCCGAAACTGCGCAAAAAAATATCTCTTTTGTTTATAAAAAATATGTAAGTAGTTCAGGAATTATAGTTCCTGAGATTTCATTTGTCCATCAAAAGCTTGGTCAAGATGTATATAATGAAACACTTATTCTCTCTAAAATTGCTGAGACGTATTTCCCTGCTAAACAATATGCAACAGTAGTTGAAGAAATAACTCAATTTATTGCAATTCCTCGTTCAACTAAAATAAAAGCTTGCGCACTATTGTATAGAGCTCAAGCATATGCATTATTAGGTAAGTATCAAGACGCATTACTGGATGCGGTAGTAGCATATGAGGTTTTTCCTCAAGAAGCGGATATTTGGATAAGCTATCTTGTGAAACTGCTTCGAGAACAATCTTCCACTACAGGTAACAATTAAGATACTTTATAGTATTTACTAAACAAATACTCATACAAGTTACAAGGAAGTATTCGCTTTAAAAACATAGCAAACCGCTGAAACAACATGCCAACAGAATATCGAACTTTAAGTTTTCGATTACTGAGTGCCAATTTATACAGTAACTGAGCAAGCACAATTGGATTTGCACCATGTTGCTCATCGTTTTCCATAATAGCAACAGCTTGTTTGCATTTTTTAAAGTAAGGATCTCGTTCGTCCTCAAATTTTAGTCGAGACCCTGTGAACCCTGTTCTAAAATCTCCAGGCTCTATAATTGCCACCTGAACCGGGAAACCCATAAGTTCATACCGTAGTGATTCTACTAAACCTTCAAGAGCAAATTTCGATGCAGCATAGTATCCTTGAAACGGTATACCAGCACGACCAGCCATCGATCCAATGATAAAAATTTTTCCACCTTTTTCTCGCATACCAGGAAGTACTGAACGCAATACACGTAGCGTACCCCAAAAATTAGTGTTGATTTGTTTTTCAATATATTCGATAGGTGTTGTTTCTATCGGACCTGAAATACCCATACCTGCATTGCAAATTACAATATCGATTTTTTCAATTTTTTGCAGTAATGTTTGAATTGTTTCATTGACTGAGGCGTCATCTGTAACATCCATTCTTATATACGAAAAAAGCTCATCAGCTTTTTTATCTATTTTTTCGGGATTTCTGCTTGTACCAAAAACAGTATGACCCTTTTTTGCAAAATATACTGCAGTCATATTACCAATGCCGCTCGATGCACCAGTTATTAGCACGTTGAGTTTTTGCGTCACTTTTTGTTTCATGATATATCTCCTTGTTTTGTACCAGTTGCAATATAATAAGCAGAAACAATAATGTCTGCAATTGTTTCAGGTTCATAGTATGTAGTATTGATTATTAAATCAACAAATTCGTAATGGTTGTTATCGATACTATATATTTGTTTGAACCGTTCGTAGTCGTTTATATCTCGCTCATTTGTTTCCTGTAATATTTTTTCAAAATTATCTGTTTTCTCACGTTTAAATATTCTTTGAGCCCGTGTTTCTAAATCTGCATACAGATAGACACGCAATAGTGCATCCGGAAAGAGCCACACTGCAAGCCGCGAGCCAATTACCGAATTACCTTCATGGGCTAATTGTTTTTGTTTATTATCAAGCTGTATATCAAAGCTAAAATCTTTTTTGGCTTTTTCAAGAAGTTCTGGTAATGACATATGTAATTCTTGAGCAAGATTTCGTAATGTAAAATTAATAAATTTAAAATTTAGTTTTTGTGCCACAATCCTTGAAACAGAAGTATTGCCACATCCACTTTTTCCTGAAATTGCAATAATGTGAACAGGTTTATCCATTACAAAGCGCCTCTCATTCAATATTTCGAATTTGTTCGCGAATATCTTCTATTGCCTGTTTTATCAAAATCACTTGTGTGCTTATTTCTGGAATGAGCACTTTAGAAGCAATTGTATTTGCTTCTCTATTCAGTTCTTGACTGATAAAATCAAGCTTTTTACCGCATGGAGATTCAGACATTGTCTGCTTAAAATTTATTAAATGGGTTTTAAATCGAATTATTTCTTCATTTATAGTATATTTTGCAAGGTATGCTGCGATTTCTGATAACACTCTATTTTCATCGATTGTATTTCCCATTACCTCTTTAAACTTTTTCTTTAAGGATTCTGTTATAGTGCTTTCGATACTATGAGAGTGCTCTTCAATTGAAATAATTGATTGTTCGAGAATTTGAAGCTTGCTCTCTATATCTTTTTGTGTCGCAGTACCTTCTTTTTGTCTTTCTAAAAGTACTTTTTCAACACATTCCCTAAAAGCAGATTCTAGTGAATCCCAAACGGTTTTTGGATCGATATCATCAGATTTTTCATATAGTTCAATAAAATTAAAAAAATCTCGCAACTGCATTTTTTTATGTAATTTTACTTTTTTAGCAAAATTTTGAAATTCTGCATACATTTGTTGTAAGTATGTTTCATTTTTAAATAGTGAACTAGCAGCTTTACCACTTTTTTGGAAAATTGTTACATCGATTTTTCCACGTGTAAAATACTGTAAGAGTGTTTCTCTCATTTGTGATTCATACTGCAATAAAATGCCAGGTACTTGTATCGAAATATCTAAAAAACGAGAATTTATCGATTTGATTGCTATGCAGTAATGTATATTTGCTACCGATGTTAAAATTTGGCTAAATCCGGTCATACTATTCATTGCTTTTGCTCCACTGTTCTAACAATGCAGGACCAATCTGCCAATTGTTTCCTGCTCCCATAGTAATTATGATATCGTTTGGTTTTAAAAATGAATGCAAAAATGGAACTGCATCAAGCGGTTCTTCAAAATAATAAACTGTCTTTCCTGTAGTGCGAATTGCCTGGGCTAATAATTCACCGCTTACTTCTGGATCAGCTTGCTCACGTGCTGATGCATAGATTTTATGCATGATAACAACATCAGCATCGCTGAAAGCATGTGCAAATTCATTAAAGAGTGCTTTGGTTCTTGAATATGTGTGTGACATAAAATCTACAATGATTCTGTTTTCAGGGAAAAAATTTTTAAATCCTTTTATGGTTTTATAAATTGCTGTAGGATGATGGCCATAATCATCGTAAATACTGATGCCGTTCCATGTCCCAATGTATTCAGATCTTCGCTTAGCTCCTGAAAAGCAAGCTAGAGCATGTGCTGCTTTTTCATAATTTTTTTGTGATGGTTTTTGCATGTGTTCCATTTCATACAGGGTACTCGTAAGTACGAGTGCCCCTAGTGCATTGACAACTGAATGAATACCTGGAATAGATAAGGAAAATTGCTGCCCATCAATAGCTAATATAGAAAAAAATTGTTTTTGCTGATCAGTGTACAAATTATAAGCCGAAATATCAGCATCGCGTGATAAGCCATACGAAATCATACGGATATCAGAACGAATCGTATGAACCTTATCTGCAACTTCAGATGCTCCTGGATCATCTTTGCAGTAAATGAGTGTCCCATTATCGGGAAGCGTGTTGCAGAATTCTATAAATGCATCCCGAATAGATGCATAATCAGGATAGTAATCTTGATGATCTGACTCTACACTTGTAAGCAAAATTACAGCTGGAGCATAATTGAGAAAATGTCTGCGATACTCACATGTTTCTGCGATTAGATATTTTTCTCCGTTATACAAAATTGATGAATTATCGAACGCAGTTATTGCGCTTCCAGCAATTACTGCAGCTGGTAAGTCTAAAGCTTTTGCGATTGTTCCTGTCATACCTGTTGTTGTAGTTTTTCCATGCACACCGCAAATAGCTGCGCTGATACGGTTCTTTGAAAGCAATCCAAGCATTTCAGGATATGATTTCATCGGAATATTTAATTGTTTAGCTTTTTTTATTTCTGGATTGTTGTCACCGTATGCTGCGGAATAAATAATGAGCTGTATCGATTCGGTAATATTATCTTCTGAGAATAGTTTTGGAATGATACCTATTTTTTGCAAAATTCTATCAGTATAAAATGTTTCTGATGTATCTGAGCCAGAAATTGTAAAACCTTCATGATGCAAGAACTCTGCCAGAGCACACATTCCTGTCCCTTTTATTCCAATCATATGTATTAATTTTTGTTTCGATAATGTTGAAAAACTATTCAAAGTATCCCCCAAAACTGTATTAGTATTTAAAATAGAAAAGCAAAATGTACCGTTATCTGATTTTGGGCTTTAATTGATAGTGTCCAGTCACATTCAAGTTTAGTTCCCTGTCGATATAACTCTTTTTTATCAACTTGATATAGTATTGGATATGTTTTAAAAACGCATGGAATTGAAGAACCACATGAAAACGGTAACAGTATTTCTTGATTCTTTACAGCACTAATTGCCTTTTTGCAAAAATCTTTTGAAAGAGTCTCGTCTTTCTTATTTATATCTTCCGATTCAATATCAGCCAATTCAAAATCAATAGCGAGATTGAGTACTGTTTTAAATGTACATGATAACTCTTTTTCGGTAGTATTAGTAAATTGGTAATCAATTAGAATTGATGATGCGGTAAAACATATGATCTTTTCTATTTGCAGCATTTCAGTTATTGCATACAGTCTGATTAGTGTACGTTCATGATCAATTGTATGCTGAGCATAAGTGATACTTTTTGCTGTAGCGCCTGTGTGTAAGTAATCCTCAAACAGCTCTGCTCGATCACCTACTGGAACAATAATGCTGCAGATATTGTATGATAGCGGGAAATAATCAAATTCAGTTACTGTTCCAGCATGCGGATTAAGAATGCAGTCATAGGTTTTATATCTAATTATTATTTCAGGAAGATTGTCAAGGTTATAATCCTGTTCAAGAATAAGCGACTTTGCATGCTTTTTCCCATTAGTGCATTTTTCTGCTTCTATGAGAAAATACCATGCTTTTTTTCTGCATTCGCGATTAATAAATCCTATTTTCGTATTAAACATATCTGAACCAAATGCAAACGAAAGCATATCAGTACCAGCACGTTTACGCTCTTTATCGCCTCGTATCTCATTTTTAAGCAATAATCTTACAAAATTTATTTTAGCATAGTAATTTTCTAATTCTTTTATTTCAACAAATAATTCTGGAAAAGCTTTTTTATTCTTATTATTGGCCTTTAGTGTGCTAAATACGGTTGTGAGAGATTCAGGGAAATAATCTTTAAAGTATGTTCTTGATATTGCATTACCATAAAGCTTATTAAATTTTGATGGCAAAATAGGCTCGTATTCTAAAATATTTTTTCGAAACCAGGAAAATAATTTTTCCATCATATAATCTGGAGATTCAAACTTTCTTGTAATACATAAATCTTTGAAAGATTCTCCTTTTATAGCAATGCTATATGAATGCAATTCATGTGAATGTTTTGACACCTCATCAATTTGCATAATGATTTCATTTGGAAGCAAATTGTCAAAATTTGATGCATTCACTGTTCTAAATATTTTAAGTGGCTTATAATTTTCTTCAGTAAAACATAACGGATTTTGTATTTCACAATAATCAGATTTTGTTTGTTCAATAAATGTATACTCAAAACCAGCATTAACTAATGTTGCAATAAGAGAATTTGACCACAAAAATTCAGGGAGTAAAAACCCTCGAGGCCGTTTACTAAATTTTTTTCGTATATAATTTGTTAGCATTTCAGATGTTGCAATCCGCTCATGATTTGTTTGCAATGGCAGAATTGAATAATTAAATGCGCCACCTAACAATTCGACCTGTTTTTTTGAAATCATTTCATTGAGTAGTAAAAGAAATTCCGGATGTTTTAATTCTAGCATTTTTAAGAGTGTTCCAGAAAAATAAAGGGAAACAGGTATTTCCGGGAATTTATTTAAAACAGAAAGAAACGGTCTATAACAGTACTGATACTTTTCTTCAAATTCAGAAACTGAAACATGTTCTGGGAGATGATTATAACAGATAAGTAATATTTTATGGGTGTGCATCTTTTCAGCTCCCTAATACTTTTATTCTAGTATAAACACATTTATGGAATATTCAATAAAATATTTCCAAAATTAATAAAAAGCATGCACCAAAACGCAATAACGATTAGGCGGATCGGCAGTCCATATGCTGATATTTCAATTTTTGAAGTGCTGAAAATAGCTACCATTTTTTCTGTTAATATAAATAGTAAAAGGTATAGCACAATATTACCAATAATCGAAATAAAAATTAGTAAGAATGATTGAAGTGTTGTTTGTAATGATAAGGCAGATAGTATAAATAAAAAAGGTATTTCAAAAATTAAATATTCTTGTTTTGTCTGTCCCTCTGAAAAATCTAATTTATCTGATAAAAATTTAACGAGAAGATATATAATAACAAAGACAACTATATACAATGGCCTCACATTAAGCGGGATAGCAATATAAATCCAGAAAATGTTCATAATACATGAGATAATACTCGACATAATTAAAAGCCTAATACTATTCTTTTTCAAAATTGCTACAGGTAACGTGAAATATAATCCAAAAAATAATAAGGGATTAAAATGAAAAAGCTCAGCGATCATACTAATATTAATCATGAGAGCCTCTCTTTCCACCTAATTTTGTTCTAGCTACATTAATCAAAATTAGACTAAATGCAATACAGAGAAAGGCAAACCACGGAGAAAACCCAGCATAAAAAGTGACCGGTTTGAGTGTTTGGTAATTTTTTACAGTAAATTCAATTGTTCCATATGTAATACTTTCTCGAAAAAAGGCAAATAGTATTGACAGTACAGGTAGAATAATAGTCTTTATTACTATTTCATTACTATGAGACCAAATTTCATCTTGTGTTGCTAATTCTAACAAAAATGGTAAAAATTGAATAAATGAGATATGCATAGAATATAAAGTGTAAAGATAAGGGTCAATTATTAAAATCACAGACTGAATAATTGCATTTAAAGCTGAGAGAATGAGTAATTTAGCACTAAAGAATAAGAATTGATTTGTATTCGCTCGATTTATCATATGCGAAATAAGAAACAAGCATAAAAAGCTGAGTATAAAAACAGCAGAAAAAATTAAAGCCAGTATAATATGTGATGAAAGAATAAATAATGGTAAATTAAAAATTACCAGTTTATCAATTTGATTATATCTATTATGGTTAACACTATTTTCATTCAACATTGCAATTTCTCCATTATTTAATTAGTTTATAGAGCTGGCTTTGTTCAGTTTTTAATACATTTATATCAATAGAATCAACAAAAAAAGTTGCCATATTATGCAATACATATATGTTCTCAAGCTTATAATTCTTTTTAAAAAACAATATTCCGCTCTGATAATCTTTTGAGAATAAAATCATTGTATCACTACTTGTATTGGTCAAATTAAGGAAAGTTGAATAGGAAAACGGATCATAGGGAGTAATCTGAAAAGAAGAATCTAAATTATTTTCTAATATTACTGTTTTTTTAGAAAAATGTTCACTAAAATATGTAAAATATATCGAAAATAACAATAAAATTGCCATGAATAAAAAAAACAGTATGTTTTTATTCATTTGACATAGTCCTCTGTTCTGATGTAGTAGTTATCTGGAAGTTCTTTGCGAAAATAACCAGAATATTAATTGAACACAACACTAGAAACATGCCTTCGGTAGATTTAATAAACCGTAGACATATATATGAAAAAAATCCAGTAATAATTCCTAAAATTATTTGACTTATTTTTTTAACACAATTGTTTTCCGGGAAAACATTGTAATAAAACAAAGCAATCATTGTGCCAAAATTTACCATTGAAAATAAAATATCTCCATGAAACAGTTCTTCGTTATTAAGACCTATTCCAAATATCCATACAAGCAATAGATAAATAAAAGCTGCAGTAAAAGCAGTAATATATTTATAATATGAAATTGCAAATAGAATAATCAAACCGATAAAAAGAATGAATATTCCTGATTCAATAATTGTTATGCTCTTAAACCCAAACAAAAAATCAAAAAATCCATACGGAAGACTACTATTAAATTCATTAAAAAAAACAGTATTAAGAAAATCTGTAATTGATTTGTCAATTGATGATATCGAAACACCTGCTTCCTGTAATAAAATAAAGCTGCTTTTTTGTATAGCATGATTAGTTGCGTACGATTTCAGAATTGAAATCGATGATGCTTTTGTAATACCATCTACTAATTTTTCAGTATTGTTGAAAAAATATGTAAAATACCCTGGCCATGCCATATAAGCAAATAAGGCTCCAAATGCAGGAATATTCAAATAATTATTTTCTTTTCCTCCAAAAACTATAAAAAAAATAAAGTAAGTAAAAAACATGGTAATAAATGGAATAAACAAAGGTATGGTTATTGGGAAAATCAATACTAACAATAATCCAGGAATCATATATTCAAGTGGTGTGCCTGTAGTTTTGAATAAATATTTTCTAATCAGCCATGCTATTGTAGCACCCAAAAAACCGAAAAGACAAATAAGTAAAACGTTAAAACCATGAATACATGTTGCCCACACTATTACAAGTAATAATATGATACTTAAAATCCTTTCATTAAATTTCGCTGTATTCCAATGGTGTACAAAAGGTGCTGAAACTGGTTGAATCATAATAAATCTCGCTTTGCTTTTAAAAATAAATCTTGTAGTTTTATATAACCAGGACATACATATGTGCATAGCCCGCATGCAATACATTTTTCAAAGTACTTTCTAGTGTTTTTGAATTGTATATTATACATTTGATTTTTATACATTTCCATTGGATTACATAAGCAGGGACATACATCAATACAGGTACCACATGTTGTACAGATTGAAGATGATTGATGCTGCCAGAGTGTATTATTCAATGCAATAATAGCATGCATATTTTTTGTGACTGGTGTATCCAGATCAAGTGTTTTTTGACCTTTCAGTACATTATTTATTGCAATAATATCTGGTTTCATGATAAAACCGCCAAGTTCTTCAATTAGCGATCCAATAGGCGTTCCAATTTTTGCTTTTAATAATGCTGAAGTTTTAAGACAGTTTCCGCCAACAAAAACATATTGTTCAATAAAAGGTTTATTTTTAACTACTGCATCATATACTGCAATCAGCGTTCTTGTTTCTAGTGTTAATATTTTATGAGCTTCGTTTTTTGGATACGTTTTTAATAAAGTTTTTTCGATTAAGTGATTATCAGCTTGCGGGTATTTTAGAGGGAACAATCGAAAATTAATTGGTATTTTTAGCTCTTCAATAATTTTTATTTCAGTATTAGTAAATTCATATTCAAAATGTGTTGCAATAATTATAGATGAAAAATTAAAAATTTTATGCAAGATTGCAGCAGCTTCGAGAATTTTAGTTTTTGTATTTTCAAATAATAGATTTTCACCGTGACAATTCATATCTTGAATAAGTGTATTGATTACAAGAATATCAGCAGATGAATTTTGGGCTAATTCTTCAGTCAAAGGTTTCCCTGAAATGGAACAAATAACACCCTTTTCATTTAAAAGAAAGCGTATATCGTTACTATTTAATGATCGCCAGTGGTAACGTTCAGAGCTATTAAGTGATAGAGTAAAGTAACCGCTCAGTTTAATAACAAGTGCCTGGGAAATGTATCCCATAGGTGTAACAACCTGGACAATTTTATGCAATACACACGGTATTGGTGCATGAATTTTATATCCAGTATTACTCTGTGCAACAACCTGCCCTTCTGCAATTTCTTGTCCCTCATATACTACAATTCTAAAATCAGGTTGGTTTTCATATGTTTTCAGTACAAGTAGTGCATAATTAGGAATATATGTTTGAATTATTTCTGCACTAGTGCTATTGGTTTCTTTTTTTATTTCAATACCACCATGAAATGAAGGTACAGTATATTTCATATGCTAGCATCCGTAATTGTAATAGTTATGCCATCTGGCAATTTCTTAACAGAGTTTTTGAAATATATCAATTTTTGGATTTTTTTACCAGCACTAAAAAGAACATCTAACAGTATACATATACAAATAATTCCAAATAGAAGTAATGAATATGCATTGAGTAATGGCTGCGAACTACTTAGCTGTGTAAAATATTGATTGAAACCAATGTTTTCTCTATTCTTATTCTTTGTGTTTGCATCATCCAAGGGGTCTGAATAAATAAGCTGAAGCGTATCATTACTGACACTAATACTTGGTTTTGACGGAGCATTATAAATAGAACCATATATACTCAAATATTGCTTTTGTATGTGCATATCATAGTCATGTTCTGATAACGAAATAAGAGCATGATTGTTGGAGAACAAATTTGAAAATGCTATTAGAATTAATCCCGTAGTTAATACCACAACTTTGTTATATAGTAACCATCGAGGTTGTTCAGGAACAATTTTTACAAAAAAAGGGATCCGGTGCTCCTTTTTCTTTTGTGCACGATTTTCGAGTGTATAGAGAGCATATGTACTCAACATACACACTGAATAATATATGATTAATTCCCATGAAGTAACAATTAGAGCAAAAGAAAGGATTATTCCAAGAATCAGTTCCAGAAATGGGAACAAATGTAATTTATTCTTTACTATTATTTTATCATAGTAAAGAACAATACTATTCATTGATGTAAGCAATAAAATGAGTACTGAGTAAGTAAAAATCGCCGATGAAGAAATAAACATGAAAATAAACCATGGGAAAAATAAAATAGTGACAAGTTTTTTACTATAAGATGATTGTATATTTATTATAATGATACCTGCAACAATAAAAAGGAAAATAACAATCCAGTTATTGCTGCTAGTAGTATGTATGGGTATTTTAGAAAAATGTATTTGTTCTTTTTGGAGTTTGTTACGTAGTAACCTGTCAGCTATTTTAGTCTTTGCATATAACCGTATTGAGAATTGATTCTCATTTGCGGATAAATAAAAAAAATCCATTAGTTTTTTGAGTAAAGTTGTGCTCCGTAAATCATTATCGATTAAACGTTTACGAATATGATCGAGCGTATCTGCTGTAATTTCATGAAAATTTGAAATTGGTATTTCTAAATTGTAAGGTGTTATGAGTTCTTGATTATTTGGAAATTGTTTACAAAATTCTAGTGCCTGTGATTCAGTCGTAAAATTTACTACGTATGCACTCGTCACTTTCGTTGCAGTAAAGAATTGTAGCAGTGTGGAAATAAATAAAATAAATAATGGCAGTATCAACAATACAGAAACTTTTTTATTTAGTAATTTTTTTATGGTATTTGTTTTTGATACTGTCATAATGTACAAACCGCAATTGCAATAAATAATCCTAACAAACTACCAACAATGACTTGAGGTACTTTATGTCCATGAATTTCTTTTACAGGGATATACCGTACATTCATTTTTTTTGTAACATCACTGGCAAAAATATTGTAGCTTTTAGCCAGAAGCCCTGCGACACGTCGAACCCCAAGCGCATCACGTATAATGACCATAGTGACAAAAAAAGATAATATAAAAATATCGCTTGTAATACCCCGCATTATAGCAAAAGCAGTAGTTATACTTACCGTTAGAGCACTGTGACTCGATGGCATACCACCAGTTTTCCAAAATAATAAAGCAATAATGTCTTTGATAGGTGGCAATGGTTTTTTTAGTAATCGAATAAAAGTTTTAACAAATTGAGCAAGAAACCAGCTAAAAATGGCTGATTGAAACACTGGATTTCTGAGTAATTTTAATAAGTCTAATGAAAATCGCGAAATATGATACACACAAAATCCTGATTTATGGTAATGTATAGAGTATAGGAAGTATAGCATACAATGAATAAGCATGTATATAAATTTTTGGCTGGAGATAATGATAATGGAAGAAGAGTAGATCGGATTGTCCGAAAGTTATTTCCAACTTATTCTTTGAGCTATATTTATAAGCTCATTCGCACTGGTAATATAAAAATCAATGGAAAAAAATGTAAAACAAATACAATTGTTTTAAAAAATGATACACTGGAAGTAGTACTCACTGAGCCTTTACCTGTTGAAGGTATAAATAAATATACATGTAAGAATTTAGATAACGTAGTGACAATAAAGTCTTTTGGTTCAGCTCCGCTTTCATTTTTATATACCACTCCTGATGTAGTGATAATTAATAAACCACGTGCAATTGATGTACATGGTCCTCATAGTATAGCTCAAACTATTAAGAGTATGTTACCAAATAATTCACTTTCGTTTACTCCAGCTCCAGTACACAGACTTGATAGAAATACCTCCGGTTTGCTAATAATCGCCCTATCGCTCAGTGGTGCTCAGAAAAGCTCAAAAGCTTTCCATGATAAACAATTGGAGAAATATTATTTAGCTGTTTTAGAAGGAACTATACAGCATGAAGTTGTATTAGAGCACTATGTAATGCGGGATAAACTCAAAAAAATAACTACTGTACACATTGAAAAACCAAAATCATGCAGTAAAGCGTTACTCAAAATACAGCCATTGCTCATAAACGAACAGTTTACACTAGCCCAAATTCAATTAATAACAGGCTTTACGCATCAAATACGTGCACAATGCAGTGCATATGGACATCCGTTAGCAGGTGACAAAAAATATGGTTCATGTGCAAAGATTCCTTATTACTTTTTGCATGCGTGGAAAATAGTCAATTTTGACACGATTTTTTCTGAACTTCCTCACGTACTATTTGCACCATTACTCGAAACACAAATCGAATACTTAGAAACGTATTGCCAATTTCAGCGAAGTCAGATTAATGCCATAATACAGCATTAATTTTTTCTTCAAACTATGATATAGTTATTAATAATATTTATATATATGATATATGAGGATAATGTATGAGTATGATTCCGATAAAAAATCCATTTGTTAACTTACCAGGCTATTCTTGTTTTGGTTGCAGTCCTAATAACGAGTATGGTCTTGCAATGGAATTTTTTGAAGATGGAGATTCAATTATCAGCTTTTGGAATCCTAAAAATCACTTTTCAGGATTTTTAGGTGTATTGCACGGAGGTATACAAGCTACATTACATGATGAAATTGCAAGCTGGGTAGTATTTGTTAAATTAAAAACTGCTGGATACACAGCTGATTTATCAATTGTATATAAAAATCCGGTTCTAATAAGCAAAGGTTCAATAAAACTTGTTTCAAAACTTGTATCGCAAGAAGGTAATTTTGCCACTATGCACACTGAATTATTTGATGGTTCAGGTAAGCTCTGTAGTGAGTCACATGCACGATACTTTATAGTGCCTGAACATATTGCACAGAAGAAATTTTCATATCCAGGTATTGATGCTTTTTATACATCTAATTAAATGAAGGGCTGCTCATAAAGAGCAGCCCTTTGGGTAATCATTCATACATTCAGGATCTATTTCTTACAGTATTGAAGCGTGTTATCCTAACAAACTCAACATGACACCAGCAGCGACGGCACTGCCGATTACACCGGCAACGTTTGGTCCCATCGCATGCATTAAAAGATAATTCGACGGATTTTCCTTTTGTCCGACAACTTGTGATACACGAGCTGCCATTGGAACTGCAGAAACACCAGCTGAACCTATAAGCGGATTAATTTTTCCGCCTGAAATCCAATTCATAATTTTGCCAAAAATAACACCCATGGCAGTTCCACAAGCAAAAGCAAAAAGGCCTAAGCCTATAATCATGAGTGTTTGCGGTTGTAAGAATTTTGCTGCAGTAGCTGTTGCTCCAATAGATGTACCTAAAAATATGGTGAGTATGTTGATGAGTGCATTTTGTGCAGTATCAGATAACCGTCCAGTAACTCCCGATTCTCTAAAGAGATTACCAAGCATGAGTGCACCAATAAGCGGGATGGCACTGGGAACAATGAGACCAACAAGAATGGTTACTGCAATTGGAAAAACTATTTTTTCTGCTTTACTAACTTCCCGCAGCTGCTGCATAACAATCATGCGCTCCTTTTTTGTTGTGAGCAATTTCATAATTGGAGGTTGAATAATTGGAACGAGAGCCATATAGGAATATGCTGCTATAGAAATTGGACCTAGTAAATCTGAGTTGAGCTTACTAGTCAGGTAAATTGCAGTTGGACCATCAGCACCGCCAATTATTCCTATACAGGCAGAAGACTTAAGATCAAAACCTATATAGTGAGCTACTATAAACGGTATGAAAATTCCGAATTGTGCAGCAGCACCCAACAGTAAACTCTTGGGGTCAGCAATGAGCGGACCGAAATCTGTCATTGCCCCAACACCAAGAAATATGAGTGGAGGGTAAATTCCTAATTTTACACCATAGTAAAGGTAATAGATTAATCCGCCGGGTTCTCCATTTTTTCCTTCCAAAAAAATAGGACTTAAAGGAAGGTTAACAAGAAGCATACCAAACGCAATGGGAATAAGTAGGAGCGGTTCAAACTTTTTTACAATACCAAGATATAAGAGCAAACATGCAACAAAGAGCATGATAAGCTCTCCAGGTATTTGTAGACCAAATATCGAAATCATCATTGTGCTGTTGAAGAAACCAGCAAATCCCGATGAATTAATAAAATCAATAATTTTATCTATCATAGAATCCTCTATGCGAGATCAATGAGCGGATCACCAGTATTAACAGTGGTACCTGCTTGGACACGAATATGCTCAACTACACCATCATTTGGAGCAGTAATTTCATTCTCCATTTTCATTGCTTCGAGAATGCACAGTACATCACCGCGCTTAACCGACTGACCTTTTGTTACTTTAACAGCAAGAATCGTTCCTGGCATTGGTGCCTTGATTGATCCGGGTCCTGCACTCCCCTCTACTGGCGCTGCTGGCGATACGGTTGCAGCAGCTACGGTAGCAGTTTGGACAGCAGCTGATGGAGCTTGTGGCATACCACCAATTTCTTCAACAACAACATCGTATGTTTGACCATTAACTGTAACCTTAAATTTTTTGTTCATTGTATTCTCCTTAAGATTGTAAAGTGTTATAATCTTATCGCAATAACGTGCCCTTTGATTTTCGCGAAAAACGTTCAGCAAGCGCCCATGCTGGAGTATCTGCTTTTTGGATGCTTGCAATATAAATATTATGCACAGAAGTATTCATCATTGCTGCAATTGCTGCGCTAATGACTGCAACTAGTTCACTGGAAATTTCTGTACTATTTGTCTTTACTGCTTGTGAAGATTCTGCTGAGCGGACTTTTTTAGGTGATAGCAGCGATCGTAATAGTACAATCAGTACAATTATAAAAATTAATCCTAAAAAAACTGTACCTATCCCAATTATTAAAACTGTCCAGGCTGATATCATGTGAACTCCTTTTATACCGGCATATTGCCATGTTTCTTTTCAGGACGAGATTCACGTTTTGAAGCTAGTACGGACAAAGCATTTGCAAGTTTGATTCTCGTATCAGCTGGATCAATAACATCATCAACATAGCCACGCATAGCTGCCTTATAGGGATTTGCAAAATTTGCTTTATACTCTTCAATTTTTTGTTTTCGTGTTTCTTCAGGTGCTTGTGATTCTTCGATTTCCTTTTTGAAGATAATATTTGCAGCTCCATCGGGCCCCATTACAGCAATCTCTGCGCTTGGCCATGCAAACACAATGTCTGCACCAAGATGGCGCGAGCACATAGCAATATATGCGCCACCATATACTTTTCGTACAATTACAGTAATTTTGGGAACAGTTGCTTCAGAGTAGGCATAGAGAAGTTTAGCACCGTGACGAATAACACCACCATGTTCCTGCCCTACACCAGGCAAGTATCCCGATGTATCAGTAAACGTAATGAGAGGAATATTGAAAGCATCACAAAACCTAATAAACCGTGCAGCCTTATCAGAAGCATTGATGTCCAGCACACCAGCCATGATTTTAGGTTGATTCGCTATGATTCCTACTGTTTTTCCACCAATACGTGCAAAACAGGTAATGATATTCTGGGCGTAGAGCGGCTGAATCTCAAAAAAATCCCCATCATCAAAAACATTTCGAATAATGTCACGCATGTCATACGGTTTATTGGGAGAATCGGGTATGAGATCGGCAAGTCCCTGGATTCGTTTGTTTACTGCATCCTGTGTTGCAGCTACCGGAGGTTCTTCAAGATTGTTTTGAGGCAGATAGGATAAGAGTTTGCGGACTGCCTGAAAAGTCTCCTGCTCATTGGAAAACATGAGACTTGCACAACCAGAAACTTCACTGTGTACGAGCGCTCCACCGAGAGCTTCTGCGCTGACATCTTCCCTTGTAACAGCCTTGATTACTTGAGGACCTGTAATAAACATATTTGCAGTTTTATCCACCATCACGGTGAAATCTGTTAAAGCCGGTGAATACACTGCACCACCAGCGCAAGGACCCATGATGATTGAAATTTGTGGTATTACGCCCGAGGCAAGTGTGTTTCGATAAAAAATTTCACCATATCCTTTGAGGGCATCTACACCTTCTTGGATACGTGCGCCGCCTGAATCATTGATTCCAATACAGGGGCATCCCAATTTCATAGCGAGGTCCATTACTTTACAGATTTTTGCAGCATGCATTTCACCAAGTGAACCACCAACTACCGTGAAATCCTGAGCAAATACGGTAACCGTACGTCCAAAGACAGTCCCATAACCTGTAACAACACCTTCGCCTGGTGCTTCAACTGCATCCATACCGAGGTCTGTTGCCCGGTGCTCAACAAACGTATCAAGTTCAGTAAAAGAGCCTGGATCGAGGAAGGCTTCAATTCGTTCCCGTGCTGTCATTTTGCCCTTTTCATGCTGGGCAGCGACACGTTTCGGGCCGCCTCCTGCAAGAATTTTTTCTCGTTTGCCCGCTAATTGTTTAAGTTTTTCTTCCATACCTGTAACTCCATAATACTACTTGCTGTATTAATTTCGTTCGCATAATTCTATGAGAACACCATTTGTCGATTTTGGATGTAAAAAAGCAATTTTAGCACCACCTGCGCCATATCGTGGTTTCTCGTCAATACGGCGTATACCTTTTGCCTTCATCGCTTCAAGTGCTTCTTCTATGTTTGAGACACGAAAGGCAATATGCTGAATGCCCTGGCCCTTTGCTTCTATGAATTTTGCAATTGGTCCTTCTGGATCTGTAGATTCGAGTAATTCTACTTCTGTGTCACCGATAGGAAGAAATGCAACTTTTACTTTCTGTTCTTCCACTGTTTCTGTTCCATGAACCGTGAGCCCTAAGACTTCGGTATATAGCTTGAGCGCTTCATCAAGGTTGGCTACAGCAATACCAATATGATCAATTTTTGATGTCATAGATTCCTCCATTTGTAAAATTGTATCAGCTTAGTGTAATAAATATTCAAAAAGTTTTCTACTAGCTTCAAAGGTATCAAGTTTTCGTAACTGAACCGATGCAACGAGCTTTTCAAGCTGATTTCGTGATTCGCTTGAATTAATTTTTTCAGTTACCATATCCAGTACCATGTTTTCGATTTCCCAGAGTAAATTTTCATTTCTCCGCTGTTCGAGTAATCCTGTTTCCTTGAGCATGGTACCATGCAGTATAATAGCATCAGCAAGTTCCTGTATGTTTTTACCAGTTTCTGCAACGGTAGCAATAACAGGAGGAAGAGGTATAGGAAGCTCATGACCTGGGAGATTTGTAATACCATGATGGCCGGCAAATGAATGCTGAACAGCACTATCAGATTGATGATTTTTGTAATAGCTGGCATAGAGTTCGGTAAATCGTGTGGGTGCATTGTTGAGGATTGCAGTTTCAAGCATGGCTCGTATTTCACGAACGGTTCTTTCGGTTCCATCTTTATCAGCTTTGTTAACACAGAAAATATCGCCAATTTCCATGATTCCAGCCTTGATTGCCTGAATGTCATCACCCAAGCCAGGTACCGTTACAAGCACTATCGTATCTGCATACCGTACAATTTCAACTTCACTCTGCCCTACACCAACGGTCTCGATAATGATTATGTCATACTGAGCAGCATCGAGTATACGAAGCGTTTCTCCACATGCTTGCGCTAAACCGCCAAGATGCCCCCTTGAAGCGAGACTACGGATAAAGACATCGGGATCGGTTGCATGATTCATCATGCGAATTCGATCACCGAGGATAGCGCCTCCAGTAAAGGGACTTGATGGATCTACTGCAATGACCGCTACACGTTTATTCCGTTTCCGAAATTCGCCAATAAGCTTGTCGGTTACAGTACTCTTACCTGCTCCAGGAGGACCTGTTATACCAAGCACATGAGCTTTTCCTGAATATTGATGCAGTTTTTTGATCAGTTCAATTCGCTCTTTTGCATTTCGTTCTACTAACGAAATGAGCCTTGCAATAGTGCGCATGTTGCCATTGAGAATTTCTTGAATTGTGCTATCAGATACTGCATCCATATCAAGCTATTCTTTCAACTATTCTAGTGAACGTTTGAGATTTGCTTTAATAAACTCGATTGTTGTACTGGTTGGAGTACCAGGAGTAAATATTGCAGCAATTCCAGCAGCTTTTAGACCAGGGATATCATCTTCGGGAATTACCCCTCCGCCAATAACGAGTACATCATCAAGCTTATTCTGGCGCATGAGCTCCATCACACGGGGGAAAAGGTGGTTATGTGCTCCGGATAGAATGCTCATTGCTACTACATCAACATCTTCCTGTAACGCTGTTTGTACAATCTGTTCAGGAGTCTGCCTGAGGCCTGTATAAATCACTTCCATTCCTGCATCACGAAGTGCACGTGCAATTACCTTAGCTCCCCGGTCATGACCATCAAGACCTGGTTTTGCAACTAACACCTTTATTTTTCTAGCCATTTTCAAACTCCTTATGCTTAAAGAATTACTTTTTGCTGGTATTCACCAAATACCGACCGGAGCGTATCGCAAATTTCACCTAATGTAGCATATGATTTTACAGCATCAAGAATAAATGGCATGAGATTGTCAGTACCCTTTGCTGCTTTTTCTAATGCTGCAAGCGATGCTGTAACACTATCATTATTACGCTTACTCTTGAGTTCTTTAAGTCTAGCTGTCTGCCGTTCACCAACACTAGGATCAACCTTGAGAAGTCCCTTAGGTGGAGCTTCTTCGATCTGGAACATATTCATACCAACTACAACACGATTTTTTGATTCAACATCCATCTGGTATGCGTATGCTGAATCCTGAATCTCTTGCTGTATGTATCCTTGTTCAATTGCCTTTACAGCGCCGCCGAGATCATCAATTTTTTGAATGTATGCTGCAGCTTCATCTTCAATGCGATTGGTAAGACTTTCCACATAGTAAGAACCTGCAAGCGGATCAATTGTTTCTGTTACACCTGATTCATATGCAATAATCTGCTGTGTGCGGAGCGCAATTCGTACAGATTCTTCTGTAGGAAGTGCAAGTGCTTCATCACGTGAATTCGTATGGAGCGATTGGGTTCCACCCAGTACAGCTGCTAGTGCCTGTATGGCAACACGAACAATATTATTATCAGGCTGCTGTGCAGTAAGTGTTGAACCGCCAGTTTGAGTATGGAATCGGAGCATCCAGCTTTTGGGATTTTTTGCCTTGAACCGTTCCTTCATGATTTTTGCCCAGAGCCGTCGAGCTGCTCTAAATTTTGCTACTTCTTCAAAAAGATCATTATGAGCATTGAAGAAGAAAGAGAGACGCGGGGCAAATTCATCGACATCAAGACCGGCTTTTATAGCAGCATCGACATATGCAATGCCATCAGCCAGTGTAAATGCTACTTCCTGTGCAGCAGTTGCGCCAGCTTCCCGTATATGGTAACCGGAAATAGAAATTGTATTCCAGTTAGGTACATGTTTTGAGCAGTACTCAAAGATATTTGTAATGAGCCGCATTGATGGTTCTGGAGGGAAAATATAGGTACCGCGAGCAACATATTCTTTAAGAATATCATTTTGGATTGTACCATTGAGCTTGTCTGGAGAGACTCCCTGTTTCTCTGCAACAGCAATATACATTGCCAGCAGTACTGATGCAGGGGCATTGATTGTCATTGATGTTGAGACTTTATCGAGCGGAATTCCATCGAAGAGAACTTCCATATCCGCAAGGCTGTCAATCGCAACACCAACTTTACCAACTTCACCCTGTGATAGCGGATGATCGGAATCGTAACCAATTTGTGTAGGAAGATCGAAGGCCACAGAGAGACCGGTTGTACCCTGCTCTAAGAGATACTTATACCGTTTGTTAGATTCCTCTGCAGTTGAAAAACCGGCATACTGCCTCATCGTCCAGAACTTACCGCGATACATGGTATTCTGAACACCGCGTGTAAATGGATACGAACCTGGCACTCCAAGATCGCGTGCATAGTCTAAATTTTCAATATCCACTGGAGTATATAAACGTTTAATTGGAGCATTGGAACCTGTTGTAAATTGCTTTTTGCGTTCAGGATATTTTGCAAGTGATTTTTCAACTTCTGCATCATATGCAGATAACATTGCCTGTAATTCTTTTGAATCGGACATAGCGCCCCCTCATTACAAATTATAAGGTCATGAATGACACCGTCATTCATTATACTGATCGCACTTACCGAGCCTGCTTTGCTAACTCAAAGCCTTTGCGTACAGCACGCAGATTAAGATCTTCGGTTCCTTTTGGTACTCGATTTACAATTGCGTTTTCGAGTTTATCAAGCGGAACAATGCCAGAAATGCCTGCCAACGCTCCTAATGCAACAGCGTTTGCAACAACAGCTTTTCCTAATTCTTTTGAAGCTGTTTCCAAAATGGGTATCTTTACAATGGTAGCCTTTGTTTCGATTGTATCGGTAATATGTGCATCAATAACAATTGTACCTTTCTTCATAACAGAGCCGTATGTTTTGAAGGCTTCAGTGGTGAGTGCTAATAAAAAATCAGGATCCTGTGCTTTTGGATAATCAATATCTTCATCTGAGATAACTACTTCAGCTTTTGATGCACCTCCACGAGCTTCTGGACCATAACTCTGTGTTTGCACTGCATTTTTATCATCAAGAATCGCTGCTTCAGCCAGTACAATACCTGCAAGCAGTAGCCCCTGTCCTCCTGAACCGCTTAATCTGAATTCTGTTCGCATTCTCGTAACCCTCCCTGAAAGGTGTCAAATTTTCTCTGAACTTGCTCAACCATTTTTGCATATTCGTTTGTAAATTCTGGTTCTGATTTATTAACAAATTCACCGATTAAAAATTTCCCCTTAAGCTTTTCCTCTGAAAGCGCTGAAGCTGCTTTGATATTGACTGCATTGTCTTTAAGCATCGTTAAGAGTTCAACAGCACCACCCATTTTGTTCTTTCTGCCAAAATATGTTGGGCATGGAGTCATTGCTTCCACAACAGAAAAACCGTCATTTTGCAGAGCGTGTTCGATAAGATCAATTAAAAGCGGAACATGATAGGTTGTAGCTCTTCCCACATAGGTAGCTCCAGAAGCTTGAGCAAGTTGTACCAGGTCAAAACTGCGATCAATATTTCCATACGGTGCTGTAGTTCCAAGAGCACCCTTTGGAGTCATTGGCGAAACCTGACCACTCGTCATGCCATAAATGTTATTGTTCATAACAATAGTGGTAATGCCAATGTTTCTTCGTGCAGCATGAATAAAATGATTACCACCAATTGCAGTTGCATCTCCATCACCAGTCATAACAATAACTTTAAGGTCTGGGCGAGCATGTTTGATACCAGTTGCAAATGCCAATGCTCTTCCGTGTGTTGTATGCAAGGTGTCAAAATCCATATATCCGGGAGCACGGCTTGAACAGCCAATTCCTGATACAATTACAACTTTATTTTTATCAAAATTAAGTCGTGCAATTGCACGAACTACTGCTCCCATAATTGTTCCATGACCACATCCAGGGCACCAGATGTGAGGCAGCCTATTTTCTCGCAAATATTCAAGAGCTGTATTCATTTGCGTGCTCCTTGTACAATGGCATTATAAATTTCATCAGGTTTGAATAGTTCTCCGTTAAGCTTATGAATTCCCATTACATGTTTGTTACAGCCAGCAATACGTTCAATTTCATAAATAAGCTGACCAGCATTCATTTCTGGTACGATTATCGTTGTAGTTTTTTCTGCTATTGCCTTAAGCGGCTCAACGGGGAATGGCCAGATTGTTTTTGGACGGAACAATCCAACTTTGATGCCCTGTGAACGGGCTTTTCGTACCGCTGAGAGCGATGACATTGCACTCGAACCAAAGGAGACAACAAGTATTTCACAGTCGTCTGTTGATTCTGTGAAATAATCGCGTAATTCTGGTTCTGCACGTTCAATTTTCTTTAATAGTCTTTCGAGTTGTTTCCCAGCAATTTCACCTTTATTGGTTGGAAATCCAGTAACATCATGAGATAATCCAGTAACATGATACCGGTATCCTGTACCAAAATCAGCCATAGGAGGAACTAGTGTTTCTGCATCTCCTTCAAAAGGTTTATAATCATTTTTTGATTTAGGACGTATTCTATTTTCAATTTTTAGCTTTGATATATCGGGGAGTACCACTTTTTCCCGCATATGTCCGATAACCTCGTCGGTTAAAACAATTACCGGCACACGATACTTTTCTGCAATATTAAAAGCTCTGATAGTTAAATCAAAGCATTCACGAACATTGCCAGGTGCTAAAACAACAATGGGATGATCGCCATGCGTGCCCCATCGTGCTTGCATCACATCACCTTGCGCAGGTGAAGTAGGCATTCCGGTTGAAGGACCAACCCGCTGCACATTAATAATAACAACAGGTATTTCTGCAATTGCCGCGTATCCAATATTTTCCTGCATGAGTGAAAATCCAGGACCGCTCGTTGCAGTCATTGCTTTGCAACCAGCTAGCGATGCGCCGATGATTGCTGCCATAGAAGCAATTTCATCTTCCATTTGTATAAATTTACCACCAATTTTTGGAAGTTCTTCTGAACAGAGTTCTGCTATTTCAGTTGAAGGTGTGATGGGATAACCAGCATAAAAATTGAGACCTGCAGTCAGTGCACCTATGGTACAGGCTTCGTTTCCCTGCATTAATTTTGCTGTATTCATTGATGAGCCTCCGGAGGTAAACAATAGTCAACTTGATTTGCATCAGTTACTTTTTTTATTGTTGCATCGATTTCTTCAATGTCGATAACAAAATCTGGACAGCGAAGTTCACAGAGCTTGCATCCAATACAATCTTCTGGGCGCGCAGCAAATACCTTACCGTTTCGCAGTTCAAGTACCTTTTTAGGACAAAAAGCAACGCAGATGTTACACCCTTTGCACCAATTCTCTCGTATCGTATGTTTGAATTGCTTTTTCTGGGATTCCATACTTAACCCCTTTATAAAGTTTTTGGAAACAGTAAAACGTTTCCAAGTTACTAGTAGCATAATCTCTCTTACAATATTTGTCAAAGCTACATCTGTTTTATATTTCAAAATATTTGGTTTATTTTTTAATATATTTTATTATATAAAACACCGGCATTGCTTACTAGTAATAATTTAATAAAAATATTATATTCGTAATGAGAAAAATTTTAGCAGCGTTCTTGCTAGTTTATTGCGATGGAGCAGATTATGAAACAAATACTAAAAATTCGAGATGTTACTTTACGAGATGGTCAGCAATCACAATTTGCAACTCGTATGAATGCAAGTCAGGTTGAACAACTCCTGCCTTTATACAAAGAAGCAAATTTTTATGCACTTGAAGTCTGGGGAGGCGCAGTCCCAGATTCAATAATGAGGTATTTAGGAGAAAACCCCTGGCAACGTCTTGAAATGATTCGTGATGGTGTTCAAAAAAAATCTAAACTTACTGCACTCTCTCGAGGCCGTAATTTATTTGGTTATACACCCTATCCCGATACAGTTATCGAAGGTTTTATTAAACATGCAATTGAAAGCGGTATTGATATTATGCGCATTTTTGATGCGCTTAATGATATAGAAAATATGCGTTCTTCCATTGATTTTGTAAAGAAATATGGAGGAATCGCTGACTGTGCCGTTTGCTACACTGTCGATCCGCATTTTTCATTATCCAGCCGGGTGCGTGCACACATACAGGGTAAACGATTACCTCAAAAATTATTTACTATAAAATATTTTGTAGAAAAGGCTAAAGAACTGGAAAAGGCTGGTGCTGATATTATAACCATAAAAGATATGGCGGGTCTTATTGATCCAGAAACGAGTGATAAACTCATACAGGCATTAAAAAATGAAATTGGTGTCCCTATTAATCTGCATACTCATTGTACACCGGGTTTTGGTACAGCAAGTTTATTAATGGCTATTATTAACAATGTTGATATTGTAGATACCGCAGTACTCAATTTTTCAGGAGGACCTGCAGCACCAGGTTATGAAATCATACAAATATTTGCTGATTTATTAGATATCGATACTGGCATAAACAAACCTACAGTTGCACAGATTAACGCAAAGTTACGAACCATACGAAAAGAGCTTGAAAAATATGATGAGTATAAATTACTTCCTCCAGAAATTGATATAGCTACATTTAAACCAGATAACGAGCTATATACTCTCTTTACAGCAGCAGTTGAATCTGCACAAAAACATAAAACAGCAAAGGTATTGGAGTACTGCCAAAAGATTGAAAAAGCATTTAACTATCCTGAGCCTAATAAAATCGTACAGAAAGCGCAGATACCTGGCGGCATGTATACCAACATGCTTGCACAGCTTAAGGATCTCAAACTTGAAAAGCATACACGAGAAGTGCTCGAAATGGTTCCGCAGGTACGGTTGGATTCAGGTATACCCCCCCTTGTAACACCGACAAGTCAGATAGTTGGTGTTCAGGCAGTAAACTGTGTTGTTGATAAAACGCAGGGAAAACCAATGTATTCTAACGTTTCGAAAAATTTCCTTGAACTCGTAAAGGGTTCGTATGGAAAAACCCCATGGCCAATTGATCCTGCTTTCCGAGAGAAAATTGCTGGAACACGAGAACCAATACCGTACGATGTTTCAAAGTATAAACCACAACCTAATCCTATTCTTCCAGAATATGGAAATGTACCACTTGCAGTTAATGAAAAAGAACAATTGCTTTTAGAGCTTTTTCCACAGGTTGCTGATAAATTCCTCCGCGAGACACGCAAACGTGAATATGAAGAACAGCAAAAGAATGTTCCTGAAAAACCAGAGCTGTATCCGCCCGAATTCTGGGAATATCTACTGGTACACATGGAAGCTTAATGGAAGATTTTTTGCAAGGAGCATGAAACCCAATTTATTTGGTTTCGGGATTTTCATGCTCCGTAAGATTTTTGTGATTTTGCATCATTATTTTTTTGATTTTCTTTTTGCATGATTTATACCACCATAACCGTAAACGTTCTGCTATAGTAAACAGATGGTATGGTATCCTATGCATCGGGAAATCAATACATCCCAGGTAATGGCGTATCTCTCCGCCAAAACCTGTTTTAAATCGATATAAACCAGCCATAGGATGTTCTGGATTATCATCAGGAGGTATTCCATATAGATCATACCACTCGCATCCATGTCGTTTTGCATCCTGCATGGCAGACCATTGCAACAAATAGGGAGCCATGAGATTTCTATGTTCATTGCTTGATGCTCCATACAAATATGTTGCTCGCTTTTGATAGTATACGGTAATAATTGCAGCGATCGGCTTTTCTTGAAACCATGCAGTCCATAATTTTACCAGCGGTTGTGTTCCTTGCTGTGAGACAGGGTTCTGAAAGACTGATTCGTAGTATTCTTTTTGATGAATAGCAATTGCATCACGTTTTGCGGTTTCTAGATAGAGATTCCAGAAAATTTCAAAATCATCGCCAGTACTTTCCTTAACCACTAGCTGTTTCTTTGATGCTAATTTTATATTGTAACGCCACTTTGGCTTCATTGCTTGTAATAGCTCTTCTTCAGATTGTTCGAGATTAATCAATACCGTATCTGGGGGCTGTACATTCTGTCCCTTATAGCTCTGATGACTGTGTATTGCTGCAATACAGTTTTCCATTTCATTGTGGTTTAGTACATGATTGGAAAAAATTGCAGTATCAACACGAACACATAAACATTGCTTTGGCAATAAATGCTTTACTGATTGGACAAATTCTGCAAGCTTAGCAAAATAGTCATGAGCGTCTTGTGCATGAACAACTGGATATGGTACATACGCAAGCGAAAAGCTCCGAGCAAATTTTCTCACATATACCAGAATTTCTTTACCTTCAAAGGTGGAGGAAATAATTTCCCACCCAAATTTTTGTTTAATATGTGCCCACCACCATGTCTGATGAAACGATACTGAGGTGTTATCAATAAAAAGATTATCAAGCACGGTACAGTTCCTTGCTCACGGTTTTGCCATAGTCAATAATTGTTAACCAACAGTACCTTGAACAACACGACTGGTTTTTATAGGTGTACCATTTTCATCTACAATCGGTGTGTTATCTACCATTACAAGATGATTTGCTACAGCTATTGGTACTGCAAAGAACGTATCTATCGAAATTTCAGGGTATGTGATTGGTGATACAGTTCCTTGAAGTGTTATTTTTGTTCCTGGACTGCACTGTGGTGCTTCTAGAACTTCAACGATTTCTTTTCCATCATCACCTTTTGTTGAAGCAGCCAGAAGCATGCCTTTACTCTCAACACCACGCAGTTTGGCAGGAAGAAGATTGTTAACAATAATAATGTGTTTGCCGAGGAGTTCTTCTTCTGTGTAGTAGGGAACTAATCCCGATACAATTGTGCGCGGTGTTCCACTTCCGTCATCGAGAGTTTCGATATACAGTTTGTCAGCTTTTGGATGTTTTTCAATAGCAATTATCTTTGCAACTCTCAAGTCAACAGTTTCAGCAAACTTTTGAGCGGGTGCTACCGCCTGTTGTTGCTTGTTGCGATCTTCCATTCGCTCTGCTTGAGTCCCAGAATATTTTTCTTTGAGTGCCATAATAAAATCGGAGTCAAGCTTCTGAAATAAGATGCCTGGATTTACAACAGCATCAATACCACTGAGATGCCCAATATTTTCCCATGTTAGCTTGTTTTCTCCGGTAAATGATAACCCTAAAAAACCTGCAAGCGTTTCCATGGCTTTTGGCATATAGGGATACAGAATTATCGCCAGGTCACGCAGTACATATGTTAAATCGTACAGCAAACTATGGGCAATTTCAGGGTTTTCTGTTCGTGCTTTCCATGGCTCAGTTGCATGGAAACGTTTATTTGCAATATCGGCAATTAAAAAAGCATCACGGAAAGCATCACGAAGCTCGGCTTTATCTAGTTTTTCACGAATACCGGTTTCCAGTTTATTAATTTCATTCCAAAAAGCTGTATCTGGAGTACCCTGCGGCAGTTTCCCTTTGTAAAATTTTGAAATAAAAGTAAGTGTTCTATTTATTAGATTACCCAGGTTACCAATAAGCTCTCCGTTAACCTTTTCAAGAAAATCAGTCCATGTAAAGGTAAAATCACTTTTCTCTGGACGATTGTAAAAAATATAAAAACGCCAGATATCTGCAGGTATTCCAGATTCAATAGCATCAGTACCAAATACACCAATGCCTTTACTCTTGGAGAACTTTCCAGCTTCATAATTAAGGTATTCTGTGCTGGACATATGATACAGCATCGTCCAATTTTGTCCGCTTCCAAGTAACGTGCTGGGGAAAATAACTGTATGAAACGGAATATTGTCTTTGCCGATGAATTGGAATAATTCAACATTATCGGGATTTTGCCACCAGGTTTTGTAATCAAATCCTTTTTCTTTTGCAAGAGCAGCAGTTATGCTAATGTAACCAATCGGTGCATCAAACCAAACATAAAAAACTTTATTTTCGTATCCTGGCTTTGGAACGGGTATACCCCATTTGAGATCTCGTGTTATTGCACGAGGCTTTAAGCCATCTCGTATCCAGGCCTGTGTCATCTGTATTGCATTGTTTGCCCAGAATCCGTCGGTGCTGGCTTTTTTCATCCATGCTTCCAGTTTAGGGCGAATTGCAGGTAAATCAATGTATAGATGTTTAGTTGCTTTTATCCGTGGTTTATTACCGCATGTTGAGCATCGAGGTTCCTTAAGATCTGTTGGATCCAATAATTTACCGCAATTTTCGCATTGATCACCTCGCGCATCCTGATAGCCACAATGTGGACAGATTCCACGAACATATCGATCAGCTAAAAACCTACTGCAGGATTCGCAAAATAATTGTTCAATTTCTTGTTCAGTAATGTATCCATTTTTATCAAGTTCGCAAAAAATCTCCTGTACAATACTTGTTTGTTCAGGACTTGAAGTTCTTCCAAACTTATCAAAATCTATTTCAAACCACTCATATACTTGCTTGTGTATAGCATGAAATTTTGCACAGAGTTCAGCAGGGCTAACACCTTCCTCCTGAGCCTTTGTTTCAGTTGCAGTACCGTATTCATCAGTACCACAGATATACAGTGTGTCGTACCCCATTAGTCTGCATGCTCGTGCAAAAACATCAGCCGATAATACTTGAATGAGATTTCCGAGATGAGGAACATTGTTCACATATGGCAAAGCGCTTGTTACTAATCGTCGTTTCATAGGTGGAATAATAAGTTGAGATAGCAAGTCCTGTCAAGGCAATAGTGTGCAACAAGCATTGCATTTTCAACTTATTACATAGTATAATTCTAAGAACAATAGTATGTTTTTTACGGAACCTTGTATTCATGAAGGATGCAAAGAGCCTTCACTGAGTTATAGTAAATACTGTGCTCATCATGACCCTGATATTGAAACAACGCAAAAACTCATCATTGATTATATTTTGAAAAATTCTGTAATCAAAGATATTAATGGTGCTAATTTGCGCTACAGTGGCTGTGACTTTTCTCAAAAACAATTCTATGGTTGTAATTTCCAAAAATCATTATGGAAAAATACATGTTTCACGCTATCACTCATGCGATTGTGTTTTTTTGATTTTGCGCTTCTTGATTCATGTGATTTTTCAAAAACGAATATACAATTTTCTTCGTTTGGCGGGTCATCAATAGTTAATTCCTCATTTGAAGAATCAGAGTTAATTCATGATAATTTTAACGGGATTAAAACAAAAAGCTGTACATTTAATCATTCTAGTTTTTATAATTCTCATTTCGTTTTTTCTGAATTTTCCAATACTGATTTTATCGATTGTAATTTAAAACGAACATTTCTCATTGAAATAAAGGAAGAAAATGTCAATTGGAAGTTTTCCAATGTGCATGAAGCATATACAGAGATTGAACATTTTAGACTATGAAACTCTATTTTCATTATTCATTATATGGATTCTCAAATGTATATCTACTAGCAAATGACGAAACAAAAGAAGCCAGTATCATCGATCCCGCGGAATTTGATACGAATCTCCTTAATTTTATTGAAAAGTATAATTATTCAATTACCGGCGTTTTAATAACTCATAATCATAAGCATCATATACAAGGTTTAAAAACACTTATAAAAATCTATCCAGTGAAAATTTATGCTAGCTCATTAATTGATGAAACAATTCAATCAATTCAAGTAAATGATAATGATGAATTTTTTTTGTGTGGTTTTAACATTAAAGCTTTTTCAATACCCGGACATTCTCCAGATTCTCTTGTTTATTATACAAATAACTTATTATTCACTGGTGATACAATACAGGCTGGATTTATTGGATCAACACTGAGCCAATACAGTTTAACACTTTTAAAAGAGAACATTTCTGAAAAAATTCTCAATCAAAATGATATGTGTATTATACTTCCTGGACACGGCCCACCGACCACTATAGGCGTTGAAAAATTGTATAATCTTGGTTTTCGTAAAAAAACAATCAAACCTGATTCTGGTAAATATGATCTTTTCATTGACTAAACCATCATGTAATAAACAAATTTAATTTGACTTTTTTATTTTCATATAGTAAAAACAAGTATAATAGGAATCGTTGATTCACTATACTCTATTTTTCGCTAGTAAGGGGGAAGATTTATGCGGAAATCAGCTTATAAGCTGCTGTTAATTTCAGCACTTGTTATGCTGGCAGTTCAGCTTTGGGCAGCAGACAATATTTTAGGGCTTTGGAAAACTGTTGATGATGAAACAGGAAAACCACGCTCATATGTAATGATTTATATGTATCAGGGTAAAGTGTATGGGAGAATTGTTGCACTGATCAGTGAAACAACTGGAGAATTAGAAGATTCTCTGGAAATCAAGAAGTTCAAAGCAGATAAATATGTCGGAGATCCCTATACCTGCGGTCTTGATTTCTTATATGAATTAGTAGACAAGGGTAAGGAATGGAAAGGTTCAATTACAGATCCAAAAGATGGAAAAGTTTATGATTGTTCTGTAAAACGAGATGGCAACAAGCTTATTGTGCGCGGTTCTCTCCGTGGAACTGGTGGTCTCCTTGGTAGAAACCAGACCTGGCATAAAGCCGAGCCCAGTGAGCTCCCATTTAAATTACCAGATCCAGCAAGTTTTATTCCATCTGTTCCAACGCCAAAGAAAAAATAATTTACAGTGAATGTGAGCTCCGGTAATAACCGGAGCTTTTTTATTATAAAAAACCAATATTACAATGTACGAACAGCAAACTGTATTGTAGGATTGATAAGCATATCCCTCCCCTGTACAAGAGAAAGTTCTGTGTCATGCTGTGACTGGGTTAGCAAAAGTATTTCATATACAGCATTTGCAGTCAGTTCAAGACTATATTCAATATCATTATTTAATAAATAATTTCCTAAAAATAATGAAGATACTAAGTCACCTGTTCCCTTTGGGGTATTGGCAAAATATAAACGTGGCGTTTCTAGAATTGCGCATTTGTTTCCAGTACTTAAAAAAAATCCAATTGTTTTATCACTAGCTGTTTTATAACTCGTAATGAGTACAATTTTGCAACCTTTTGCATGGAGTGATTCTACAGCTCTTCTGGCGCTCTTTTCCGATTCAATAGCAATTCCCGATAGATAGCATGCTTCAAAATGATTAGGAATGAGAATATCAGCTTCAAAAAGAGCATTATGCAAGAAAAAGTCAGCAATTTCTTGCTTTACATACAAGCCATGTGGTGTATCGCCCATTACAGGATCACAGCAGTATATAAAATTAGGATTGCTTGCTTTAAGTCTTTTTACATGTTCAAGAATTGTTTCACCTGTTTCTCTATTCCCTATATAACCCGATAATAATGCTTGACTCTTGCCCGTTAAACCGGAATTCTCAAGCGAGGTAAGCAGCGAATTGATATGACTGGCAGAAAAAATTTCTCCAGCATATCCACTATACCCTGTATGTGTTGAAAATTGAACGGTATTGATTTGAATTACAGGAATCCCAATCGTTTCAAGTGCAAAAACAGCAGTACGGTTACCAACATAGCCATATGCGACAGAGGATTGAATAGAGATAATATGCTTCATCTACATTACTCCAAATAGTTCATCAACTTTACAATAATATAATTAAGGTGATCTAAACCAGTATCATGTACTGTAATACGATTGTTCTCATTCATAAGATACAAAGGAAATTGATTACACAACCATTCGGGTATATGATGAAATTGAGTAGAAAACCGCTGATAAAAATCCCTAGTTGAAAATCCATTTTTTTTTCGTAAATGCATCATGCAGTATTCAATAACAGCAGTTTTTCCAGCGATATAGTCAGTAGACAAATCTAATATATTGGACAGATATGCATATATATTTGAGACAGTAGTAATCCGAGTATATGAACCAAAGCCATCAATATTTGATACTGCTGATGGACCTAATCCGAGCCACGATCCCATTTCCCAATAATTAATATTATGATAGCAGTAGTTTTTTTGGTATGCCCAATTTGAAACTTCATACCGTTCATAACCAGCATCGAATAAACTTGTTAAAATTATTTCCCAGGAACTTTCATTCACATCATATGCTGGTAATGATACAGTTTTGTGATTCAATTCACGTGCTAGTGCCGATGTATCTTCTACAGTGAGTTCATAGTATGATATATGATCTGGATGGTATTCTATTAATTTTTTAATATCATCTTGCACAATATCTTTTGTCTGTAACGGTAACCCATACATGAGATCACATGCAATGGCAAATGATGTTTGATGCTTCAGCATTTTAATAGCTTTTAGAATTTCACTGCTAGTACCTCGCCTCTTAACAGCATTTCTTACGGTATCATTAAAGCTTTCAATGCCTATACTTACTCGATTTATCGAAGAATCTTTAAGCAGATGTACTAATTCATCGCTTAAATCAGCAGGATTTAGTTCAATAGTAAACTCTGTATCTGACGCACAAAAATCATTAAAATAACACAATATAGAAATAAGAATTTCTGGATCTAATGCTGAAGGAGAGCCACCTCCAATATACAATGTTTTAAGTTTTGTAATTTCATATAAAGTTGAAAAATAATTAAATTGATTGATAATTGCACTACACCATTTGTTTTGTAATGATGAATCTATAATCGAGTAAAATGCACAGTAAGAACATTTGGACTTGCAAAATGGGACATGAATATATAGATGGTTAATATTCATACTGTAAATATTATAATTTTTGAAATTTTTGAAAAGGCCAATATACAAGTATTACTTTAGCAATTATATTATCTAAGCTTATAACACCCCAGTATCGAGAATCATTTATCCTGGTCCGATTATCACTTAATACAAAATATTGATTTTCACCTAAAGTAATTGCTTCAAACTTTGAAGAGAATGGTAAAGAATCAGGCCACAACTCATGAGACTGTGTTACAAGATCATATGTTTCTGAAGATACCTCAAATTCACTTAAAAAATGATAAGATTTTTGATTTTTATTGTAAATCAAATACTTGTCCATATAAATTGTATCTCCAGGTATTCCTACAATTCTACGAACCAGAACACCTGTGTTGTCTGTATATGCATCAAAAATCTGACATTGCTGTAGCGTAAAAAATCTGACTATTGCATTGAGACATTGCAAAAAGACAGATGGTGTTTTACTACTTTGGGATATAGTGACAATATCCCCACGTTTAGGTAAAGCAAAGGTTATTAGTTTTTTATTTGAAAACGGAGCTTTTATCCCATATACCAATGGTGATGTAATTACATGATAATTTTCAAGTAAATTGGGCGACATTGAATCATTAGTTATTTTATATGGTCGAGCAAAATCATTTATAAATAATTCAAACGATAGAAAAACAATAAGAATGTATTGTAGAAAGGAAAAAATCTTTTTTCGTCGTTGTAATTTTACGCTATATGACTCAAAATGCTTCATAAAACGATATTGTATGATGTATTTAATTTTTTTACAAGCAAAATATGCTATGGATATTTTACTTTAATATATGATATTCTTAGAAACCTATACAGATAGGTTGAGGTTTTTAATGAGTATGGTATTTGCTGTAAACAGAAAAGTTCATTTTAATTATTTTATCGAAGAATCCATCGAAGCTGGTATAGTTCTTACCGGTTCAGAAGTAAAAGCTATACGAGCAGGAATGATATCGTTTAATGATGGTTTCGCTGCTTTTAAGAACAATGAGCTTTTCCTGTATAATGTCCACATAAGTGAATACAAATATAGTTCGATTTTCTCACATGATCCTAATAGATTAAAAAAATTACTATTGCACAAACAAGAATTAAAACGACTTAAACGAAAAGTTGATGAAAAAGGAATTACCCTCATTCCCATTGATTTTCATTATACCAATCATAAAATTAAGGTGACTTTAGGACTCTGCAAAGGAAAAAAACTCCATGATAAACGCGAAACATTAAAAAATAAAGATATAGAACGAGATATTGCACGTGAATTAAGGGAAAGAAATCGTTAATGGGTACGTTACGAATAACCGGAGGTGAACTTAAGGGCAGAATTATTCGTTTTGCTGAGGGTTCATTGGAAATTCGTCCTCCAATGGACAGGATGCGCGAGTCAGTGTTTTCTATCCTGGGAGATATTACCGGATCATATATTGCAGATATTTTTGCTGGCTCTGGGATTTTTTCATTTGAAGCACTGAGCAGAGGTGCATTATCTGCACTCTGTATCGAAAAAGATAAAGCAAAAATAGCAGCATTAAAAAAAAATGCCATGCTTCTAGGTGTTTCTCTTAAAGCGTTAGCAATTCCAGCAGAAGTTTTTATAAAACGCGCATCAGAATCGTTCAATCTTATTTTTATGGATCCACCGTTTCCGTATAAATTTAAAAATGAATTATTAAGTTCAATCGCACAATCAAATCTGCTCACAACAAATGGAAGACTTGTGTTTCATTTTCCACAAGAAGATACGTTATTGGACAATGTGACTGGTTTAAAATTGCTCACCACTCGTAAATATGGTAGATCCTGCATAAACATTTATCAGAGAATATAGTTGCTTGAGCTTTTTCTAAAAAATGTATATATTTAAGTTATGAGTAAAAGTGATAAAAATAATTCCAAGCATGAAGTTGTCTCTGATGTTTTTTCAAAATTTTCCGATGATGCTTTATTAAAACAAACTGATTATCCTAATAAAGAACTTTCTCCTGCAGACAAAGCCCAGTTGAATAGAAAAGGAAATATATTTTATAATGAGGGTAAAATAGAGCTTGCCCGAAGAATTTACCAGACAACCGGTTATTCTGATGGTCTAATTAGAATTGGCGAGTACTATTTACAACATGAGCAACCTATTGAAGCTTTAAAGATGTTCAAATTGGCTCATGATGATGCAAAAACTCAAGCATTGGCAAAAATAGCTGCAGAGGCTATAAAAACTCTATTAAAAAGGGAAGATGAATCAAATGGCTGATTTTAACCAACCACCACTACCATTCGAGAATTCTTTTGACGACTCACAACCAGAAGAGAATTCTCAAGTAAATGAAATAGCTGAATTATCAAAAAAAGGCTATGCATTGCTAAAAGAAAACCAAATTTCAGAGGCAGAGACATTTTTCAAACAAATTGTTGATCAGGATCCTGAAAACAACTATGCGTTAGTTGGACTTGGAGATGCTGCGCGAAAACGAAATGCTTTTAGAGAAGCTGTTGAATACTACAAAAAGTGCCTTATTTATCATCCAGGTAACAACTATGCACTTTTTGGTCTTGCTGATTGCTATAAAGCATTAAATCAGTACCAAAAAGCAATAGAAATTTGGGAACAGTATCTTTTACATGACAACAAAAATATTACGGTACTCACTCGAATAGCCGATGCATACCGAAAGGTACGAGAATTCCGCAAATCAAAGGCAATATACTTGCGCGTACTTGAAATGGAAGCAGATAATCCCTATGCACTGATTGGGTTAGGACACCTGCATTATGATTTTAAGGAATATCGAGACGCTCTGCACTATTGGGCTCGCATGGTTCAAATTCAGGGTGAGAATGTTGACATTAGGGTTTTGACTTCAATCGGCAATTGCTACCGAAAGCTCAAGCAATTCGATATGGGTATTCCATATTTTGAAAAAGTATTGCAGCGTGATCCTCGCAATTTTTATGCATTATTCGGCCTTGCAGATTGCTATCGAGGTATCAATAAACCAGCAGAATCCTTGCGTTATTGGAATCTAATTCTTGATATTGATCCCAAAAATAAAGTAATTATTACACGAGCAGGTGATGCCTATAGAAATATGGGTGACTATGATACCGCACTAGAATACTATCAAAAAGCACTTGATATCGAATTTGATTTGTATGCAGTCATGGGGAAAGCAACCGTTGCTCGTTTACAGGGCAAAATTAATGATGCAATTGAGTCTTTGAAAAAATTAATTGAATATGACTTAAAAAATTATCGCTTATACATTGAGCTTGCTCAGTGCTATCTTGCTATTAACGATAAATATAAAGCCATTGAAGTTCTAATGGACTTTCAAAAACAAGGTATTCGCAATGCTCATGTTCAGGAATTAATTAATCGTATCAATTCGCCGAATTCATTCGACTCTGATGATAGAGACTTATAACGTTCCTCATGCATTAGTGCACCTATTTCCCTCTGAACTTGTAAATGAATTACAGATAGATATGAGCTTCAGAGGGAAACAAATTTTTAAATGGATAAGCATTGGCGCACAGTCGTTTCATGATATGACAGATCTACCTGCATCGCTACGACAATCTCTCGCTGAGCGGTTTCCTTCACTATACACATCTACCGTTGCAAACACGTTTATTGATAAACAGGATGGTTCTGCAAAACTACAAATAAAACTTTATGATGGAACACTTATTGAATCGGTACTACTCGTTGATACTCAAGGTAGAAAAACTGCCTGCCTTTCTACGCAAGCTGGTTGTGGTATGCACTGTGCATTTTGCAAAACAGGAACACTAGGCTTTTTACGTAACCTGGAATCGTACGAAATTATTGAGCAATACTACCATCTTATGAATAATTTTGGAAAACCTAACAATATTGTATTTATGGGTATGGGAGAACCGCTTTTAAATCTTCCTAACGTGATTAAAGCAATTTCAATTTTTACAGCTCACGATGGATTACAGATATCAAAACGAAAAATAACAATTTCAACATGTGGTATTGTTCCTGGCATTCTTGAGCTTGCTGAACAACATATCGATGTACGTTTAGCTGTTTCATTAACAGTAGCTGATGATACTATACGTTCACAATTGATGCCAATAAATCAAACATGGAATTTATATACACTTAAACAGGCCTTACTCACCTATCAAGAAAAAACAGGTGAAAGAATAACTCTAGAACTGCCAATGCTCAGTGGAATTAATACTACACCTGAATGCGCATATAAATTGGTTGCATGGATTAAAGGTTTACAAGTGCAAGTTAATCTCATTGCATGGAATCATGTCGATGAATTACCCTATAAAACACCTTCTTCAAAAGAACTTACAGATTTTATTACTATATTAAAACAGCATAATATTAATGTAGTTCAACGAGCAAAACGTGGCCGTGGTATAAATGGAGCATGTGGTCAGTTAGGTAGAATCAAACAGGAATAAACATGCACATCTACTAATAAATTGCTAACGGTGAAAGATTATTATGTTTGCTGGAAAACTGTTGTAATCGTGTAATTTTAATCGGTAGTGCTCTCCAATTATTCATACACACATTTTCAATAATTGTTTGAATCTTTTCTGTTGTACGATTTGTAAAAATATCAATATACAATGCTGCTTTTTCAAAATAAATTGATTTTTTTTGACAATAGATTTCAAGATTATTGAGTATTCCCTGAAAGCAAGTTTGCTCATCATGTAAACAGGAAATTCTATAAACCATATTATCCACTATTGAAGCAAGTGAAATATAATTTTGTTCTTGAGATTCGAGTATTTTGCAATCTCTGATAGTAAGATATTTTGGAAGTAAATCATTTATCGCAAACAAGGATTCAATATTACTGACCTGTTCTCGTAAATAAATTAGTGCATATTCATCAATCGATTCTATTCCTAAAGGTAATGGCCCTGTAATTTCGATACGTGGCATAGGATGAAAACCTTGACTGTAAGCTATTGGAATATTAATACGGCGTAATGCTGTTTCTAAATGCCTTACAATATCATGATGAGGCAGCAATGCGGCTGTGTTCACTTTGGAAAATCTTATGAGAACTGCATGTTTTAGATTTTCTTTATTATCTACATCTTGTGTAAAGTGCTTATTATCAGAAACAGTTTGAGAAATCTCTTTTATCGAGAGTCGTATTGTTTCGCTATCATCAATTCTAGCGTGTGATGTGCATGAACCACAGGGCTCTCTACACAGAGTCGTACAACATGGGGTGCATTGATGCTGTTTTGATTTTTGCTGTTCATGCTTAATATATATTGGAGAAACTAATATTGAAATATTTTTCCATGGTTTTTCGTTACGTGGAGAAACTATCTTGAGTAAATCCATCCAAATTTCTTTTTTAAAATTGTCATCCCAGGCATCAAAAACACATTTGTTTTGATATGCTTTAGTAATGACCTCGGTGGTAGAACGATTCCCTTGTGCAATTGAATATTCTACTAAAGCCATATATGGATCATGGTACGATATTTTTATGCGTTTAATATGTTTTAATGCATCTTTTATCTTGTAAATTGCTCGTAAAACTTCTTCTGGTTCACAGAATGGGGCATCTTGAAACGGTGTGTGCGGCTTTGGAACAAAAACAGAAATGGTTACATGAATTTCAATAGATACCGAGGAAGCTATTCTTTTTAAGAATTGAATAATCGCTTCGGCTTCATCGTATACTGTACCATCAATAGGCAGACCAATCATGAAATAAAATTTTGCAGTTTGAAATCCATAGTGTTTTGCTTGTTTTAAAATTTCATAAACTTTATTTTCATCAACAATTTTGTTTAATTGCTTTTGCCATTCACTGTTTGCTGTTTCTACTGCAAACGTAAGACCACTCTTTTTTAGTTCAGAAATATGTTGAAGAATATCAAGTGAAAATGATTCGATTTTTAATGACGGTAATTGGAATGAAATGTGTTTATCTCTATATTTTTCAGAAAGTAGCTGCAATAAATCTAGTATACCGGGATAGTCTCCTGAAGAAAGTGAACTTAATGAAATCGATGTGTAACCTTCAGCAATTTTGTCGTCTATTTCTTTTATAATATTTTGAGGCAATTTAAGTCTTGCAGGCCTGTATATATATCCAGCCTGACAAAATCTACATCCATTAATACAACCTCTCATTATTTCAACAACAGCATGCTCTTGCACAGGTTTTATGCACGGTGTTGGGAAATTAATTTTATGATATATCTTTCCAAAATCTCCATAAATATTGCGTATCACATGTTTGTTTGTGCCATCATAAAAATGTTCTGATTTTTTTAATATTTCTAAGAGTTCACTTTTTGAAGCACCTGCTTGTTTCTTTTGAGCAATAATTTTTATAATATCAAAAAAAACAGGTTCCGCTTCTCCAATCCATATGCCATCAAAAAAATCAATAAACGGTTCAGGGTTTGATATTCCTGGTCCTCCTGCTATTATTAATGGATCTTCCTCTGTGCGCTCATTTTTATTAACTGGTATTTGAGCAAGATCTAATGTAAATAGTACATTTGTAGCTAATAATTCATAACCTATTGAAAAACCAATAATATCAGCATTTTTTATTGATTCATGTGAATCAAGACCAAAAAGTGGTATTTGTTTTTTATTCAGTAATTCTGCAAAATCAATCTTAGGTGTAAAAACTCGATCACACATAATATTTGAAATTGCATTGAGTTCTGAATATAAAATACGTATGGCATTATTGCACATTCCAATTTCATATATATCAGGATAACAAAGTACAAACCTCAGTGAATACGTTTTTTTTATAATAGTACCACTTTCATTTCCAAAATAGCGTACAGGTTTTTCTACAGAAAGTAGTTCTGGGAGAAAATCATCTATCTGGTACTGCATTATAGTTTTTCTCGTCGAATTCCAGCGCTCAGTACTAATCCAATACCAATACAACTGCTCAGCAGAGAGGAGCCTCCATACGATAAGAATAATAGAGGAATTCCGGTTATTGGCATAATGCCCATTGCCATACCAACATTTACTGCAAAATGAAATAACATCATACTTGCAATACCACTTAAAATTCCATGCGAAAAAGTATCATTTGTATTTCGCATAGAATTTAGTATTCTGTAAATTATAAAAAAGAATATTATAAATATAATAAAACAACCAATAAAACCAAACTCTTCTGCTAGAATACTAAAAATGAAATCTGTACTTTGTTGAGGTAAGTATCGATAGTGACTTTGAGTACCCTGTAGGTAACCCTTTCCTAAAAAGCCACCAGATCCAATAGCTGTTACGGATTGGATAATATTCCATCCAGAACCTAATGGGTCAATTTGAGGATCCAAAAAAACTGCAAGACGCATTATTTGATAATTTTTTAATACTTTATTTGCTAGATAGCCAAAACTGGTGCTAAACAATAATATCGAAACAATGTAAACAATTCCAAGATAATATTTTCTTTTTGTGAAATAATATCCACTGAGAGCTACAAGTGTTATAATAACTAATGATATTAACAAGATTTTTACTAATTCGGTTTTATAAAAAATATGTAAAAATGGGATAGAATCTCCTAGAATTTTTTCAGAAAAAATAGGCAATATTGTAAAAAATCCACCAAGCAATAAAATAAATAAAAAATAACTCCAATACTTTTTTTCTATATTATAAACAAATGCTAGAGCAATATAGATAGGGAAAAAAACTAATGCTGTTCCTAAATCAGGTTGGCTTAAAATTAAAAGTACCGGGACAAAAATAATAGCTAAAGAAATAAGAAAGGTCCGCAATTTCTGTGTATAATTAGTAAATTCCGATAAGTATTTTGATAAATAAAGAATCGTTGCTAATTTTGCAAATTCTGAAGGCTGAATACCAAAATTCCCAATTCCAATCCAGGATTTCGCGCCATTTACAACTTTCCCAAACATTCGTGTATAAATTAAAATGAGTATAGATGCTAAATAGATCCAGAATGAATATTCCTTTAATGTTTTAGTATCTAGCATTGCAACAACAAGCATACAGATAATGCCGATAACTGCCCAAATAATCTGTTTAACATATTCATTGGATACTAATTCACCAGTAAACAACATTCCTGCAGAATAAATAACAAAAATACCAAGAACTACCAGTATTAAAGTTGAAATAACAATTAACCAATCAATTCGTTTTATTCGTGCTAGAATATTCATTTATTCCTGCCTGATACCAAAATTCTGTTTTGGAACATATATTTCCATTAGGGTTTCTTCATAAGTTTTGCCACCAAAAACTGAATTAAAAATAATATTGGTAGCATAGGGAGCCCACCATTCCCATGGATTTGTTGCTTCCACCATAGCTACAACAATAATGACGTCATTGATATTTTTATAGTCAGCAGGACCATAACCAATAAACCAGCAATGCCATCTATCGGCCAAACCTACTTCAGCAGTACCGGTTTTTCCAGCAACTTTAACATATTTATTTTTTAAAGCGTATCGAGCCGTTCCTTCTGTTGTAACAGCAGAAAAGTAGTCTTTCATCGTCCTGAATGTTTCTTTTGATATTGAAGATTTCAAAAAAATTTCAGGGAGATTTTTCTTAATAATTGCATTGGTTTCACCATCTCTAATCTCTTTAACGATATGTGGTTTATAGATAATTCCTTCATTTACAACCATTGCAAGCATATCTGCAAGCTGGAGTGGCGTTACAAGTGTAAAACCTTGGCCAATAACCATGTTAAAAGTATCGCCACCAGACCATTTTTCATTGAGACGTTTTTCTTTCCATAACTGAGAAGGAACAAACCCCGTTACTTCTCCAGGTAAATCAATTTGTGATAATTTTCCAAATCCAAGTTCCGATGCATACGTTGAAAGGTAAGTAGCAAATTGAGCTACACCTATTTTTTTTGATGCTTCCCAGTAATAAATATCGCACGATTGAGCAAAGCCACCTTTTAGATTAAGCCATCCGTGTCCAGGTTCTCGTAACCAGCATCGCCATACTCGTTCACCATAACTTATTTTTCCAGTACATAAAAACTTTTCTTCAGGTGAAAGCAACTTTTCTTCTAAAATTGCTAATGATGCGATAGTCTTAAAGGTTGATGCTGGTGGATAACTTGATTGGATAGTTCGGTTTATGAGAGGACTATTTTTATCATTGAGCAGCTCTATATAATAATTATTACCGCCAGATTCCAATAATATATTTGCATTATAGTAAGGATAGGAAACCATTGCTAAAACTTCGCCAGTAGCTGGTTTTAATACAATTATTGAACCGTACCGGGAGCCTAAAGCTTTTTCAGCAACTTTTTGTATTTTATAATCTATAGTTAAAACTAAGTTATTGCCAGATTGCGGTAAAAATGTTTGCGAAGATGTATCAATTTTTCTGCCTTTTGCATCAACGTTATAAAAAAGCCGACCATCTTTCCCTTTTAATTCTTTATCATATTGTTTTTCTAAGCCCGCTTTTCCAATAATATCACCATTTTGATACCCTTGATTGTATAATAGTTTGAGTTCTTCTTTTGAAATTTCACCTACATATCCTAATATATGTGAAAATGAACCAGTTTCGAGGTAGTTTCGAAATGGTTTTACATACCATGAAATACCGGGAAACTCATCTTTTCTTTCTGCAATTTTGACTATTGTATTTTGTTTAACATTTCTAGCAATTTCAATGGGTTGATAAGAATTGAATGATGATGGAGGAACTTTTTTATAAAATTCCTCAACTGAAATATTTAAGATTTCCGCTAATTTAGCAAACACTGTATCAAAATCTTTTTTGGGAATTTCTGCAGGAATAATTTGTATCGCAAATGAATCAATGTTTAACACTAAAGGAATTAAACCAGAGGAATCAAAAATAGTTCCTCGTTGAGCAGGTAATATTTCCGAACGTAATCGGATTGAACTTGCTCTGTTTCTAAATTCGTTAAATTTAATGACTTGTAAATAAAATAAATATAAAGAAAATATTGTGAAAATACTAAACGCAATTAGCATGAAGATTTTAGTTTTTCCTGAAATCTGTACATGTAAATTATCAGTACTATTCAAAGTCTTTCCTTCTTGGGATTGATAAACTTAAATAATAATGAAAGCAGAAAAAATACTATTGGTGCAGCAAGAGAATTTAATCCTATTTCAAGTAAGGTATTATAATTGATGATTGATGATAGCAAAGAAGGAGTTTTAAATAATAAAAATAAAAACAACATAATGATATATTTTGCTATTGTAGCAGTAAATCCCATTAACATTGGAATAAATATTTTATCGAGAATCAATTTGCCAGAGAAAATTGAATAGATCCATGCAAGTATTGTACGCATGAAAGCAGTATATCCCCATGGCGCTAAACTTGTTCCATCAATTATGAGACCTGAAAAAAAACCTGAAACAATACCCTGAGCAGAATTACTATAAAATGAAATATATATCAAAACTAAAAGTGATATATCTGGTCTGAAAATAGTTAGAGCTGATAACCATGTACTTTCTAAGACAGATATAATTAATAAAATGACTATACTAATAAAATATGATGTTATCATAATTCATTTCTCTTTTGGAACATCTTTGAGAATAAAAACATATTCAATCCGGGAAAAATCCAAAATGGGTTCAACAGAAATCTCCAAAGAAGAAACATATTTAGGTTCTTCGATTTTCTTTACTCTTCCTATAGCAATTTCAGGTGGATACAATGATTGAAAACCTGATGTTACTATTATATCACCAAGTTGAATTTCATTTTTAGCACTTTTTCTAACATATTGCATTACTAGGTTTGATGTATCAGAACCTCTCCCGTTTACTAAGCCTTCATATCGTGAGGTGCTTAATCGCGCAGCAATATACGAAGAGCTTTCAAATATAGGTAGTACAATCGATGCATGAGATGAAACTTCAATTATTCTTCCAACAAGACCCTCTATTCCATTTTGATAAGCAATTACAGCCATATTGCGTTTAATGCCATCTTTAATACCTTTGTTGAGAATAATAGCATAAAATTGATTGTTGGGATCTTTAGCAATTATTCTTGCAGGTATTGCTTCATATTGTATAGTTTCAAGAAGACCAAGTTGTTCTTTTAAAAGTTCATTTTCACGTTTTAATTGTACATAATCACGTTCATAAACTTTTAATAGTTCGGTACGTTTGAGCAAATCTTGATATTTTTTTTGCAATTCACGAAGCTCTGTAATACTTGTAACCGTGGAAGAGAAAAAATTTCCTACCGTATCAAAAACTTGCTGCAAAACAGACATAATTGAAAGACCAATCTGTTCTGGTATTCCAGCTACCATTCGTGATGATGTTAGCAGCAAAAAGAATGATAGCAATGCAAATAGTATTGCTATTCTATTTCGTGTTTTGTGAGAATATTTTGGTACACTCATTCGCCTGAATAGTTCATTGAATTAGATCCAAAACTTACATCTAAATCCTGAATAGCTTCAAAATATTTTCCTGCACCAATTGCTACACATTCGAGTGGCCGTTCTGCTAGAAATACTGGCACACCTGTCTCTTTTGCAATGAGCTTAGGTAAACCTTTGAGCAGAGAACCACCACCAGCCATAACGATTCCACGCTCTACAATATCTGCAGCAAGCTCAGGAGGTGTTTGCCCTAATGTTTTTTTAATTTCCTGTACTATTTGCTTAACCGGTTCTTTAAGGGCTTCACGAACTTCTTCAGAATCAATTTCCAATCTACGCGGAAGTCCTGTAATAGAATCGGTTCCTTTTATTTCTACTCTTTCGATAGTTTTTTCTGGTGCAGCATTACCAATATCTATTTTGAGTTTTTCAGCAGTTTGTTCACCAATAATCAGATTATGTTCATTTCGAATATGTTTAATAATGGCTTCATCAAATTCATCACCACCAATTCGTATTGCATTCGTAACAACAAGATCTTTTAAAGATATAACTGAAATTTCTGTTGTACCGCCTCCAATATCACAAATCATATGACCGGCAGGTTCATGAATTGGAATATCTGCACCAATTGCAGCTGCTAATGATTCAGGTATAACATCTGCATCACGGGCTCCTGCCTTATAAGCAGCATCGATGACAGCTCGTTTTTCTACTACAGTGATACATGTTGGAATACCAATAAGCATGCGTGGTCTTATGAAAAGATTGCGAGGTATAACTTTTTGAATAAAATGTTTTATCATTTTTTCAGTAGTATCAGGATCTGCAATAACACCATCACGCAGAGGTCTAATAGCCATTATATTTCCTGGAGTTTTCCAGAGCATTCTTTTAGCTTCTGCTCCAACCGCCAGAATTCTATTTGTACCGCGTTCGACAGCAACGACAGAAGGCTCATTTACAACAATTCCTTTGCCACGAACGTAGATTAATGTATTACATGTTCCAAGATCTATTCCAATATCGAGAACAAATCTATCAAAAAAACTTTTTCGGCCCATATTACCTTCCCTACTATGAACGATTATCGATTAGCCAATTTTTGTCTGGCTTCTTTGTGCATTGGATCAAGATTCAATGCTTTTCTCCAGGCAGCACGTGCTCGAATTATATCGCCTTGCATTGAGTAATACAATCCCTCTCTGTAGTATGCTTCTGCAGATTCCGGATTAGATTTTTTTATTTTTTCGATAATAGTGAAAAATTTCTCAGTATCCTTTTTTTGTAAATAGATATCCGCTAAGGATAGATAAATTTGTTCTAGTGAAAAAACATCTGTAGTTTGCGTTTCGGCTTTAAGTAAGTATTCTTCTGCTGTTGTAGTATCATTGAGATTCAAATAGCATTGAGCTATTGCATAAAGCAATTCCGGGCTATTGTTCTTTTTATCTAAAACAAGCAGGTAATCGGCTATGCTTTCGTTATATTTTTTGTAATATGCTTGTATCAAACCACGGTATTCATAAATATCAAGTGAATTAAATTGTAACGCTAGCGCTTCATTAAGGTATTTTAGTGATAAATCGTAATAAAATGGTCCAGTAAAAAAATATGCTTTCCCAAGTATATAGTAAACTTCAGCTAAGTATGGAAACTTGTCAGCTAAAAATATTTTTCGCAATGTCCGAATCGTATTTTGCATATAGACCGCTTTTTTTTGTATATCATATTCTGGAATACTTAAATAAAATGAGGCAAATCCATTATACATAAGTAAAAATGGGTTGAGCGGGTCTTTGACTAATAGTCCAGTAGTAGTCTCTAATACTTCGCTATAAGCCTTCTTTTCCCATAATGAAGTAATGACAGAAATTGTCTGCTGAGATTTTTTTGAAATAAATGTCGACAGACTAAAAATACCCGCAATTACACCAAAACTGATTGCAGCTATTGCAAAAAAAAATAACAACTTTCTCAGCCGTTTTCGAGAAGGTTTTACTTTATAAGCATAAAAATCAGTACTCACAGTTGTCCCTATAAAAAGAGTGGGCTGTAAGCCGGTTTTTGTTCTGCAGTTGCCTGCAGCGACTATCATCTGTCTGGTATTCATGTTGCCATGAATAGTCTTGCGATCTACCCACAGGTATATCGGCGAGCAGCCGCCTGTTGCTTGACCTTGTTCACAATGAGGTTTGCCATGCCATATATGTTACCATATATGCGGTGAGCTCTTACCTCGCCATTTCACCCTTACCGTTTCCGGCGGTATATTTTCTGTTGCACTATCTGTCTTTTGTATACCAAAAGCCCAGCCGTTAGCTGGCATTGTGCTCTATTGAAACCGGACTTTCCTCTGTATGTAATTATACAGCGATAATCCACCCACTCTTATTCTTCATCGTCAAGATCATTTTCATTATAATCATCGTCGTTTTCTGAAATATCTAAATCACCTGAATCATCAAAATCTTGTAGTTCTTCAAGATCAGAAAGGATACCAAACTCAATTTCAGCACCAGGTTGTTCAGATTTTTCTTCTTCATAGAAAAGTACTCTCGAACAGTAAGGACAGAAAATTATTTTATTCTTTTGCTGTATTTCATTAACAAACTGAGGTGGCAGAATCATTGAACAACCAGTACATACATTTTTTCTTATTGGAAAGATACCAATTCCTTCTTTTGACCGAACAATTCTTTCAAATTTAAAAAGGATTTCGACATCAATATCTTTTGTAGTTTGTTTTTCAAGTATCTGAAGTTCTGCAATACGGGCCTTAAAACCAGCTTCGTCGTTTGCAATCTTTTGTTTCTTTTGTTGTATTTCCTCTTCTTGACGTTGAATGAGGCTTTCAATTGTTTGAACTTCTGATTCTGCTTCTCCGTATTTTTGTTCTTCAGCTTTTAGCTCTTTTCTGAGCTGATTTTCTTTCATTGTTGCATCAGTTATTTCTTTATTAAGCAATTCAAATTCACGAGGATTGGATATTAAATCCATATTTTTTTCAAGTTTTTCTATTTTAATAATCGTTTCATCAAGTTCCTGTCTGAGTGCATTAACTTTTTTTGTAAGTTGTTCAAAAATAGCTTTTTTATCCTGATAGTTTTTCTTAGTTCGTGTAAGAATTTCTTCTTGTGTAATGAGCGATTTTGGAAGTTCTACAAGCTCATGTTCAAGATTAACTCGTTCAATGAGCAACTTTTGAAACTCATTTAATTTAGATAATAATTCTTCCATTAACATATGAGCACTCCATCTAAATCTTTTTCATGCATACTACTAAATAAGCAGTGCATAATAACATGCTGTAAGCATTTAATCAATGCTGAACTGTATATACAATTACACAGTATTAATAATGATCTACATAATCACGCAGACGCTGACTTCGTTTAAAGAAGCGTAATTTCTTCAATGCTTTTGCTTCAATCTGACGGATACGCTCTCTTGTAACATTAAAATAAAGACCTACTTCCTCAAGTGTCAGGGAGTACCCATCATCAAGACCAAATCGCATTCGTAGAACTTCCTGTTCACGCGGGGGAAGTGTTGATAAGACAAGATGAATTTGTTCACGCAGTAATTTATAATCGGTCTGAATTGAAGGATTTTCGACATCTTTATCTTCAATGATATCCCCAAGAAAAGAATCTTCATCTTCTCCAAGAGGAGTTTCAAGGCTGATTGGTTCTCGAGCAACATTTTTAACGCTCTTAACTCTACTTACCGGCCATCCAAGCTGTTCTGCAATTTCCTCATCTGTTGGTTCCCTGCTCAATCGCTGAGTAAGTTGTTTTGCTTCTCTGAGTACCTTGTTGATCTGTTCAATCATATGAACCGGTACACGAATTGTCCTTGCCTGATCACTAATCGATCGTGTGATAGCCTGTCTAATCCACCAGGTAGCATATGTTGAAAATTTGTATCCTTTGCGATACTCAAACTTTTCTACAGCTTTAATTAAGCCAATGTTTCCCTCTTGTACTAGATCAAAGAAATGCAAACCTCGATTGGTATATTTTTTAGCAATTGAAACAACCAACCGCAGATTTGCCTTAATGAGCTTATCTTTTGCATTTTTAAGCATAATTCTTCCACGGTTTATTTCTTTTGCCATTTTCATGATTTCACTGCAGCTAGCCTCAAATTGGAATTCAAATTCATGAAGCCTGCGCTGAGCTACCTGTATTTCTTTTATTTTTTCTTTAATTTCTTCTGCACTTAAGCAGAGATCCTGTTCAATTGTTAAGCGTCTATCCTTTATTGTGAGATTTCGTCCCAGCAGCCGCAATTCTTGATTGTTTGAAACTTTGAGCATTTTTTGAAGCTGTTTTTGTTCTTTCATAATTCTTTTTATTTTTTTTGCAGAAACAACAAATCGCTCAGAAAAGAGGTTTATTTCTTCTGGATGAAGCTCGGTGTTACCCAATTTACTGATGAGTTCGCATCGTAAAGCATTGAGTTCTTGATTTTCAGACCAATGCTGCCCTCTTGAAAAAACCTTTTTCTTGATATCAATATATGTTTTTAAATTAGCCTGGGTGTCTCGTAAAACTTCACGGTAGTACTGATTGAGCCTGCGTCGTTCTGCTATTTTTTCCGAGTTTTCTTTTCGTTGCTGGCTTCCTACTTCTCGTTTTGCTTTTTGTGCAATCTGATAGAATTCGGGAATCAAAATACCGCACTTTTTAATAATTTCTTTAATGATTTCTTCCCCTTCTTCCATCTGCTTTGAAAGAATAACCTCTTCTTCTGCAGTTAGCAGGTTTTCTTTACCAATATCATGTAAATACAGTCGTATTGGATCATCTACAAGACTTTCTTTGTCATTTGCAAGAATTTGTTTTTTTGTTTTAGGTTCAGTGCTTTTTTCCAGTTCTTTGATTGCTTCTTCGTCAACATCTATTTTTATTGGTTCTTCTTCAAAAGAAATATTATTTTGTTCCAACAATGAAAGTATAAAGTCAAACTTATCATTTTGGAGGTAATAATCCGGTATAATTTCACTTAGCTCATCAAAGGAAATTGATTTTTTCTCTTTTGCAAATTCAAGAAGTTTCTGAATGTTGGGATCCTGCTCTAGATCAATCATGATTGTTTCTCCCTTAACCGTTTAATTTCATTGGTTAAAAACATCTGTTCACACAGTAAATCGTTTATTGAATAATCGAGAACATTAGTATTTTTTTGCAATTCATTTATTTTTCTTGTTATTTCTGCTCGCTGCCTTTCAAGTACTCTTATTTTTTTATTATTAATTGCATCTCCAATGACCTGTCTGATATTTTCAGGAAATACATTTTTTGTGATGTATTCAATAAAAATATCTTTTAATGGATTACCTTCAACCTCATGTAACAATGCAGGAATGGTAAATGTATCTTTTCTAAATAACTCCTCAAGAACTATAAAAATTGAACGAACATGCTCATTTTCAAAATCTATAGGATGAATTTCACTACGAGCAAATTTAAACTGCTCAACATCACTTGCAAGCTGTGCAAGTAGAATTAAATCTGCTTTTACTTCTGGTGCTATTTGTTGTTTAGCTGATACTACTGATAAATTATCAGAACGTACAGTAGGCTTATGTAACAAATTTCCCTTTTGATAATCAGCAAGGAGTGCTTGCTTTTCCACATTGAGTACCTGTGCTCCAATTTGAGCAAGTTGATCCCTCTGCACATGAGTACCTGCAGCAAGCATGAATGAGAACAGTAAAGACAATGCTGATTCGAAACTTGAGGTCTTTAGACTATACAGCTCTTCCATTATATATTCTTGTATAGTTATACTAAATTTTAAAAGATTTTGCAAATCCTCAGGTCCATTTTTTTGTAAAATTTCAGCAGCATCTTTTGAATCTTTATTCGAAAGTACCTTTATTGTGCAATTGTGAGCTAAAAGTAATTCTATAGCCCGATTGGTTGCCTGTTTCCCAGCTCTATCAGCATCAAAATTGAGAATTATTTCCTTTGCTAATTTTGATAGCATACGAACATGATCCTCAGTTAGAGAAGTACCTAAAGGAGCGACTGCATTGGTAACACCTACCTGATGCCAGGCTAACACATCCATATAGCCTTCAACAATTATAACCGAACCAGTTTCCTTGATGGTTTGTAATGACTGATGTAATCCATACAATACTTTGCTCTTATGATAAATTGCAGTCTCCGGGGAATTAATATATTTTGGCCCTGTACCGCTCAGTAAGCGTGCTCCAAAAGCAACAACATTTCCAAGACGATTAAAGATTGGAAACATCACTCGTCCAGAAAAGATGCTTATGTCTGGATATGTCTTTGAAAACAATCCCGTTTGTTTTAAAAAATCTGGTGAATATGATTTACTTTTGAGTTTATTATAGAGCCAATTTCGCTGTGCTGGAGCATACCCCAGTTTAAATTTATCAATGAGTTCAGGAGTTAAGCCTCTCTGTATGAGATAGTTGTAAGCTTGTAAACCTTCATTAGTCTTATGTAAACAATAGTTAAATGTTTCAGTTAAACGTGCATAAATTTCATATAAAGAGTTATGATTTTCATGTTCATCCTCAGCATTCATTCCAGATGACTGTTCATAGGGAATTGTCCGATTCAACTTTTTTGCAAGAATTTGAATTGCATCGATATAGTCACAGTGTTCAATTTCTTTTAAAAAGGTAATAACATCTCCACCTTTTTTACACCCAAAACAATAAAAAAAATTTTTATCTTGCTGTACACTAAATGATGGTGTTTTTTCATGATGAAATGGACATAATCCCACATAGCGGCTGCCTCGCCTCGAGAGTGAAACATAGTCGCTAATAATATCTACGATATCAGCATCGGAGATAAGCTGTTGTATAAACTCTTCAGGAATTCGCTTGCTCATTGTCCCTTTGTAAAAAGCTGTGCGGCTCTAATGTGTTCATCATAAGTCTCAGAAAAATAATGTTTTCCATCTTTTTCATTTACAAGTCTGAAATAGAGATACCTGCTTGGTTCTGGAGTAATCGCAGCCTGGAGAGCAATTACACCTGGATTACAAATTGGACCAGGAGGTAAGCCAGGATTTAGATATGTGTTATAAGGACTTTTTAATTGTAAATCTGTCTCAAAAAGTCTTGTAGGATGTTTTTTATGAAGTTCTTCAGTAATAATATATACGACTGTTGCACAGGACTGAAGTGGCATTCTAATTTTTAAACGGTTCATAAAAACACCTGCAATTAATGGCGCTTCTTCAGGTTTTCGATATTCGCGTTCAACTATGCTCGCTAAGATAACGCGTTCATGTAATTCTTCTGGAGTCAAAAATTGTGCTTGGGGAATGAGTTCTCGCAGCTTTATTTTAAAATTATTCACCATTGTTTCTATAACCAGTTTGGATGAACTATTTAACGGGAAATAGTATGTATCAGGAAAGAGATATCCAGTTAAGGAATTCGCTGGAATATCAAATTCTTTAGCTACTGCAGGGTCAGATACTGTACGTAAAAAATCATCAGCAGAAATAATTTTTTGTTCCTGTAATAGTAAAGCAATTTTTGAAGTTGATGATCCTTCAGGTATCTGAACTCTCAATAACAATTCCTTTCCTTCGAGTAATACAGAAAGGATTTCCGAACTTTTCATTTCTGTTGAAAATTTATAGGTTCCTATTTTAATTGCATTTTCTGCATTTTTAAATTTTAGCAGCAATTTAAAAAAATAAGGAGAGCGAATAAGATTTGCATCATACAATCTTCTTGTTACACTTGCACCCGATTCACCACTTTCAACAGAAAATAGTATTTCTTTGTGCATTTCTGGAGCAGTTGGAGCATCAAAATATTGAATCAAAAAAAGCAATCCGACAAACAATGCGCCAATAAGCACAAAAACGAATATAATTGTTGTGAAAATTGAATTGAGTATACCTCGGGGATTTTTATTTTTTTTCATTTATTTCAACATCCTTACATATTGCTGTATATCTATCAAGATAGGCTTCTAGTTCTTGAATAGAATATGAATTATAAATAATAGTTTCAATTTTTTTATGCAGAGCATATGCTAATGAATCATCCCACGATGCATGATTTTTTAGGAGACAATATAAGTACATTGCCTCTTCTGGAGTAATTTCCAAAGAAAATTGTTTTTGCATATCAGAGTTCAAATACCAATCCATCCTTTGCCAAAAATAGTTCTAATTGTGTATTACCAATATGATCTTTGTACCATTTTGCTGAATTATAATTTTTATATATTTGTTTATCTGAATATGTTGGTTCATGATGAAAAAGCACCAGCTTTTTTATATTCCATGTTGTAGCAAAATCTATTGCCAAACTATAGGATGTGTGTCCCCAATACTGTTTTTCAAGAGCTTCACCTAACGTATATTGGGCATCAATAATAAGCATATCTGCATTGTTAAAGTATTGTATATTGTCTTTTGTTTTCTCAAAATCTGCTTGTGAAAGTTCTGTGTCTGTAGAATAAATCACTACTTTATTTTCCGTCTGTATTCTATAGCTATAGCAACCGCCTGGATGATTCATGCTTCGAGCATAAATCAACATGTTAGGTAATGCAATATATCCATGCGATAGTACGACAAAATTAAGCTGAGCAAGCATATTATCCATTGTTATAGGGAAATAAGGATACCGCATCTGATCACGTATGTACGATTCAAACTCAGGAACTGGACTATAAAAAGTAATGTTAAAATCTTTATTAAAAGCAGGTGCAAAAAAAGGCAATCCCTGTATATGATCCCAATGAAAATGAGAGAAAAAAATATGCAGCGTTTTACTAACACTATTCTTAATGAGAGTACGTCCTAATTGCTGAATACCGGTGCCTGCATCAAAAATGATGTGAGTGTCTCCATTGGCAATCGAAATGCAAGCACTATTCCCACCAATACTGGAAACGAGTTGTTCAGGTAATCTGGAAATAAATCGCTGCTTAGCGTCTTGATTAATTATATCATCAGCTTGAATAAGCTGAATGATAGCTGCAATTTTGTTCTGTAAATCCTGATTAGTAAGTGGTGTGGGTAAAGAACCTCTAGTTCCCCAAAATTGAATTTTCATCTAATGTTTCCCATAGTACGGAGTATGAAAACTGTAAAATTGGATACTGGTTTCTTTCATCCAAACACTTTTGTATGTGAGAAGCATCATGCAGTATACCTTTGTTAATACCAGGACAATATTTTGCCTCTTCATCCCATATTATTTTATTGCGTAACAGTGTTTCCCAAAATGGGAAAGTAGAGCATTGTATAGGCCTTACTGTATATATACTACATCCTGTACCAGATTCCCAGAAAATACAATCAAAATTTTGTTTTTCTTGTAAACTGACTCTATATCCAGAAGCATTATAAATTGGTCTACAATATTGATTTAAAAATGCTTTTACCGAACATGACAAATGCCTGGCTATAGTAATTATTTCGAATGCAGAAAGAAATACAACTCCCGGATCATGCCTGCAACATCGAGAACAACGCTGACAGGTAAACTGTAATCCTTCATTCCAAAAATCTGCTTTCATTCTATCAAATTTATTCGCTAAAAAATAATATGGCACCTGATACCAGGCGCCATATTTCTCATATCCAGTTAATTCTGGAGAGAGAAGGATTTGAACCTTCGAAGGCTAAGCCAACAGATTTACAGTCTGCCCCCTTTGACCACTCGGGAATCTCTCCAATGTAGCTCTTACTGAGCCATAATAAGCCATCTCCCGGGATCGAACCGGAGACCTCGAGATTACAAGTCACGCGCTCTGCCAGCTGAGCTAAGATGGCTTGAAGTAGTTGTACTATAATCAAAATCGTAAGTTTGCGTCAAGTACTTTTGTATATAATTTCTAATCCCGGATCGTATTTCATACCAGTTTATTGCACTTACAATATTCATTACATGCGGCAATGAGCTGTTCCTGTGTTTGTTTTAAATCTTGAACGAGAACACGTTTACCTGCCAGTAATTCAGCTATGCCGATTTCATTTGGATACCGTGGAATAATATGCAAATGAAGATGTTCAATGCTTGCACCAGCAGCTAATCCCATATTAAAACCAATATTAAAACCAGCAGGATTATACTGTACTTCAAGCACTGAAATCATCATAGTTTCGAGTGTGTGCAATGTATAAACTTCTTCTGGCTGTAGTGCTCTAATATCGACAACATGACGTTTTGGAAAAATAAGACAATGCGCTGGATTATACGGGTATAAATTAAGCGATACAATAAACTGCTCATTTTCATAGACAATTAGCGATTCAATTGATTGATCTTTTGCTGCTATCTTGCAAAGTATACATCCATCATTTTTTTTGTTTTTGCAATAACCCAATTTTTCAAAATTAAAAAAATATTTCATATACAAAGCTCTTATGGTTTCTGCAGATATATTCCAGCTTTAATTGCCATATACTGGATTAGTTCAGGATACTGCTTAAATAGTTCACCATATTTTCTTAATTGCTCAAGTTCTACCTGTTCCTGTACTGCTTTTGAAGCAGCTACAAGTAATGCTGGTTCCAATGCTTTTTGAAATTTTTCAATATAATTTTCATATAGATTTGCTGCAACTGTATAGGTAGAAATATCAGGTAGCTGTATAAATTTTACGGATATATTTGAAATATAAAGATCTGGAAATTTTTTGCTCAGTATTTCTCTTATTTTTACAGTATACTCCCCCTGAAGCATACCAGTGACATCCATAGGAGTGAGAATAAACAATTGCTCCTGTATTGTTTGCATAATCAACGGTGATTGCTGTTTTAGTAGTTCTTCCAGTTGTTCAGAAGAACTTATTCCAGCATTTTCATAGAGCTCTGGTAAACTATCATAATTGTAACTGATCGAACAGGATACACTCAGTTTCCATGAAAAATCCGGATTGCCTCCAATAAAAGCCTTGTAAGCTTCTGCGGAGGGTAATGTTCCTGTAAGTTCAAATGAGTCTGTATACATAAGTGGTTTGAACTGTAATAGTTTTACATTAGTCGGAAGCAGCGCTTCAAGTTTCCAGACAAAATCACCGGGCTTAATGACTGTATGTTGTATACCTGATGTTTTTGAAATATAAATTGCAAAGCAACCGGGCTGAATTCGCCAGTTAATCCAGCCAAAGAAAAAAACTATAAGAGAAACTATTAGTAGTAGTATCAATCTAACAATCAGCTTTTTTATCATACTGGGTATCCACCTGATGCCATATCGTATTCAGTTTAGCATATTTTATATATAAATACGAGTCTATTAATTGATTTTTTTTTATGGTTCATTTAGTATTTTATTATTTATGAATCCCATTACAGTCTCTGAATTAACAGTTGAGATTCGCAATTTGCTGGAAACAAAATACCAAAAAATTAGTGTTATAGGAGAAATCTCAAACTGGAAAATTTCACCTTCTGGACATGCGTACTGTTCATTGAAAGATGATAAAGCACTCCTCCAGGCTGTTATGTTTCGAAATCGTCTTTTCTCTATACAATTTAATCCACACGATGGACTTAAGGTCATTGCCACTGGAACAATTTCTGTTTATGAACAGAGAGGTCAATACCAGCTCATTATTGATAGTTTAGTACAATATGGTATAGGCTCGTTACAAAACGAATTTCTAGAACTAAAAAAGAAACTAGCTGCAGAAGGATTATTTGATCTTGATAAAAAAAAGCCTATTCCTGAATTTCCGACATCAGTCGTTGTAATCACATCACCGAGAGGTGCTGCTGTTCATGATGTTATTAATACATTACAGCGGCGTGCCCCCCACTGCCTTATCCGCATATTGCCTGCAAGAATGCAAGGAACAGAAGCTCCGGATGAAATTATTCAAAAAATCCACTATGCAAATAAACACAAGCTTGGTGATGTGATAATATTAGCACGAGGCGGAGGTTCCTCTGAAGATCTCAGTGCTTTTTCCAATGAAGCGCTTGTAAAAACCGTTGCTGCATCTTCATTGCCCATCATCAGCGCTGTTGGTCATGAAACAGACTGGACATTATGTGACTTTGCTGCAGATCTTCGTGCCCCTACTCCCACTGCTGCCGCAGAACTAGTTTCTACAAGTACTGCATCGATACTTGAGAGACTAAATAATGCTCGATATACCTGCATAACAGCAATAAACTCAAAAATCCAGGCATTACGCAGAAGTTTTGATAAAGCAAATGCAGAAACCATGAAACTGAGAATATTGCGTTTATATGAAGCCTACAGCCAGAGACTTGATTATGCTACTACAGTCTGCCTGCATTCTATTGAGACAATCTATAGTAACACTATTGGTCGATTTAAGACTGCAGTAGCAGTTATTGAATCTGCTAATCCAGAACTTATTCTCTCTCGAGGATATGCAATTATAAAACATAAGAAAACAAAAACCCCAGTAACGAGTGCTAAAGAAATCAAACCGCATGATATTTTGGAATTACAATTTCACGATGGTGTAATTACTGCATGTGCAGAGGAGACGTCTTATGAAAAAGATTGAAGAACGGCTAGAAGAACTTGAATCCATTGCTGATAAACTTAGAAACGAAGATATTCCACTTGACGAAGCAATCAAATTATTCGAAGAAGGCATGAAGTTAAGCAAAACCCTCGACAGAGATCTTCGTAAAATAGAAACAAAAGTACAAATACTTATGAATGAAAGTGATAACCCAGAATTTCAAGATTTTGATACTGACGATACTACTGAAGATTAACAGTTAGCTGCATTAATGTTATAAAGATAGGAACGGATTGCCGGGATCAAAGCTCTATCAGAATCTGCTAATTGCAGCTTTTCAATCTCATCAAGTGTAAGCCATTTAATGTGAGAGTGAAATCGTAATTGAAAGTTTTCACTCTGCAATTGCACCTCATATGCATGAAGTTCATACTGTTTTTCATGATGAATAAATGTGCTTTTTCCAATAAAAGCAGCAACTGTTATAGTTATACCAAATTCCTCATCAAATTCTCTTATAAGAGCGTCTGCATCCTGTTCACCAGCTTCTACTTTTCCACCCGGGAATTCCCATGTATAGCTCATTTCACCGGGAGGAAGTCGCAATGCTACCAGTATCAAATTGCCTTTCCGTGCAATTCCCGCAACTGAAGAATAGCTCATCACAGTAAAACAACTTGAGGAATCAGAAAATGCACAATGGCAATGACAAGGGTTACAAAACCTATCGTCTTGCCATATTTCCCAAAAAAATCACTAATTTTTTCTAGTGAATCAGTAGTAACTGATGCGTTTTGTTGATAGAACTCCAGGAATAATTTTGCGCCACTAACAATACCAGCACTGGCTGGAAGCAAGTCTCCAATGACTGGAATATCACCCCGCATAACTATGATAAGCTTAAGTAGTCCGATAGTTGCTGTAAGAATACCAATGACAAGTCGAACAGTAACATCATTGAGGTAATGTCTTACTCCGTCAAATGCAGTACCTTTATCTGGTGCATTGGTAAGAATAATTGCATAACCAGCTAACAAATTCATTACTATGCTTAAAAAATAAAACTGTTCCATTGTATATCCTCAATATTACTCACCTATCTACAGTATAGAATAACGTTACAAGATTTTCCAGCGTCGGTCAATATTAATAACTAGACGGGAGTTGTTTCAGTATTAAGCAGCAATGCATATAAAAATGATTCAAGTTCAGCAGACGCTTTACTTTGATATTGCCGCAAATCATATGACAAAGGATTATGCAGGAGATTAACGATTCGCGCAGGTTTTTGGCTTAAAACAATGAGTTCATTGCCAATATAAATTGCTTCTTTTACATCATGAGTAACCACAATTGCAGTTCGTTTTTCCTCTTTCTGTATGGAAATAAACAAGTCCATAATGAGTAATTTAGTTTTTATATCGAGAGCACTAAAGGGTTCATCGAGCAATAAGATAGATCCAGGATTAGCAAATGCTCGAGCGAGCGCAGCACGCTTTTGCATACCTTCTGAAATCTGAAATGGTTTGTAGTATGCAAATTTTTCAAGTTCTACTTTTTTTAAAATATCATACGCGAGTGCTTCTCGATCTGATTTTGAACGAACACGTGATTTTAGGGGTATTGTAATATTTTCCAAAATACTTATCCATGGCAACAATCTGTTGTTTTGAAAAATATAACTATTGGGAATATCATGAAAACCAACTACCGAACCAGAATATTGGGTATCCAATCCACTTAAAATATTTAATAGTGATGTTTTACCACAGCCAGATGGTCCAAGAATAACCGAAATTTCATTCGGTAAAAAAGTATGTGTTAATGAATCGAGAACTAATAAATCATCATAACGTTTTATCAGGTCTTTGATTGCAAGTTCCATTTTGCTTTCCTAAATAACAAATAAAAAAATAAATCACTTACAGCACATAAAAAAATTCCACAAAGTACCCATGCAAATACTTTTGGTGTTTCTAACATAATTCGAGCATTATTCATTTCGGTACCAATTGCAAAAACAGGCTGACTGAGAATTTCTCCAGCAATGACAACTTTCCAGGTTAAGCTCAATGTATTCTGCAATGCATTGAAAAAGAATGGTTTTAAGGTTGGTATATAAAGGTATCTAATTTGATCGAATGGTAAAAAGCGGTAGGCTTTCATCATCTCAACATATTGTCCATCAACAGAGGTAAGCCCTGTGTATATGCTCGTAGTAATTACTGGAAAACTCATCAATATTGCAGAAAAAACAGGTACAAAAGTTGATGGAAACCAGATGAGAGCTAAAAGAATGAGTGCTACAACTGGTGTGGCTCTGATTAATGTCATAAATGGATGAATTGCAATAGAAAAAGCTGGTATTAAAAATGATACAATTCCAACAGTAACTCCGAGTATCATTGCAATAAAAAATGCGTAGAGCCCGCGCTGTATGGTACCGTATATTATTTTGCTAAAAGAAGCAGATTGAGCTAGACTGATTAGCTCACGCACAACTAACTCAGGCTGAGGTAGAATAATATCTTTTTTATAGATAAGGGCTCCCCCTTTCCATACTACAAAAAAAAGGAAAAGTCCTAAACTGTAATAAAAAATTCTGGATAGTTTTTCTTTTTTCATTTAACAGCGCAATAAAATGTATTATCAGGAAGTTTACCACCTATTGAATCAGGCACTTCTTTTAAAAATATATTCAATAGAGCCGTAATTTGCGGCTTGGCATCAGACGCAGGAATAAAAACATAGTTTGATTTTGGAATTGATGCTTTGACAATACCAGCTTTAAGCCCAAACCCTAATTCCTCAGCAAGTGTACCTGCCTCGCTTGGATTTGCAATTACAGCATCCATTGATTGTTTATAGTATTTCATAAACTGTGAAACTAAGGATGGATATTGGCGTACAAGGCTTCCTTTTACAACGAGTACTGTCATTGGATAATCTTTTTGTCCAGTAGCTTTTGTCCAATCAGCAGCAATCGAAAAAGGTTCACGAAGTGAATTATTGTTGAGACGGGCAACTGTAGCAAATGGTTCAGGTAAAACTGCTGTTTCAATTTTTCCTGCAGCTAATGATGCAGCCATTTCAGGGTACGGCATTGAAAATATCATGGTAATACCATCTGGTTTTGATTCATTTTGAGCATAAACCGGAATATTATAAAAACGGGCAATTGTTCGTAGAAGGTACTCGGGTGTAGCTCCCTGCCCTGCAACATAAATTGATTTACCTACTAAATCAGCAAAAGTTCTAATATCAGCATTACTGGTTAAAATTTGAACCATACCATTACCAATAACTGCAAGTGCAGGATAGTCTACACCTGAATTATAGAGTTTTGCAGCAACATTTACGGGTAACACAGCAAAATCAAGCTCTTGAGTAAGTATTTTTGCTGTAACAGCGTCAACAGAAGGGAGCAGCTGCACCATAATGGTTTTGGAATTAAACTCTGGCTTTTTAACGATATGGAGTGCACCTATTCCCGTTGGTCCCTTTATAAGCCCTAGCTGTACCGTTGTCGGTTCCGATTCGGATGTTTTACTGCCAAGACTAAAAACAGCAATTGAAAACAAACCAAAAATGATCAAAACGAGCAAAAAATGTTTGAATTTATGTATCATTTGTAATAGCCTCCTTTACTACTATATATACACAATTATTTGTACTTGCGTCCATTGCTATTGTCAACAATATTGCTGCATCATATACTAGTAATATACTAGTGAATTGAAGCGAGAGGAAACATGGAATGCCCACACTGTGCTATGAATTTAGAAACATTACTCCGTTTAAAAAAGCTTGGCTGTGAACAGTGTAGTATAGTTTTTAAAGATGAAATCTTAAAAATATATAAAAATACATGGTCACATACCACTATTTTTTCTCCTCATGCGAATAAAATTAGAGGAACTAATGAGTGAACCAACAACGAATGTAATACTTGTTTCAATGATTACTACTTCGCGAAATATTTCTGGTTATAAATTTTCAACCACTATCAATTTGCAAGAACAACAAGAACTTCAACAAACAATCATTAAAATAGCTAAAGCTTTACAATTGCATGTTATTCAAATACCATCTTTAACGCTTTCTCAGAAAAATATGCTTGTATCGCAAGGTATTATTTCTAAAAGCTTTACATTAGAACCATCTCATTATATCCTCAATGATCCTGTTACTCACGCATATTATGTAATCTGTGATGAAAATCATCTTACATACAAATTACAGCAGCCAGGTTTTTTGGTACGTTCCCTTTACGAACAATGCATACATGATTTAAACACTTTTAGTAACCATTTACAGTTTGCATATGATCAAGAATTCGGATACCTCACAACATCAATAGCCGAACTTGGTACAGGTATGGTTTTTTCTTTTCTTATTCATGTACCAGGACTTAGTCTATACGGAGCACTTGATTCTGTTTTCAGACAGATATTAGAAACTGGATGTGAAATTTCGAGTAAATCGCTATCGTCATTTGGTCCTAATGGAGCTTTTTTTACAATTACCATGCCAGTAATTCCTTTTGGATATGAAGCAAACTATCTGGAAAGAATAGAACGTGCCCTGCAATCACTTATCGAATATGAACAAACAATTCAAGCTAAGTTGTTATCAAATAATACATTACAATTGTATGATAAAATTGGACGGTCATTTGGTTTATTACAGTACGCGTATGAAGTCTCGTATGACGAATATATTGCTATCATGTCTGATATACGATTTGGCATACAAACAGGCGTTCTTACCTGTGAGCATCCAACGATTCTTGATTCTTACATTATTTGCGATCCTGTTCTTACAGTAGAGAATCAGCACGAAAAACTTGAATCAGAAGCTCAAACTCGTGCTGTACAGATGAAAAAAATTGCAAAATATATTACATTTAACACAAAGGAGTTTTGAGTGTTTAAGGGATTAACTAAGCGTGCCCAAAAGGTATTGACAATACTTGCTCAAGAAGAAGCAAAGCATTTTCATTCAACCGAATTGTTGCCAGAACATGTGCTGCTTGCAATTTTGCGTTCAGAAGAAGGTTCGGGTTACAAACTATTGGAATCGCTTTCTATCGATCTCCTTGAACTCAAACTTGAATTAGAAAAAGCATGTATATCTAAAAAAAGCGGGTTTTTACTTGGTGATGCACCCTTATCACGCAGATTAAAAATCATGCTCGAAACTGCTGCTGAAGAAGCACATTTTCTTGAAAGTGAATATATCGGAACAGAACATCTTGTACTTTCTTCTGCACGAGAAGATGATTCAGTTTTGCACAATTTTCTCCTAAAAAATTCCATAAGCTACGAGCAATTAAAAAAATCACTTCAAGAAATCACATCATCAGTAGAAGAACAGCAGGTACGAAATGCTATTCAAAATTCAAAATATACCAGCTCTGGAATAAAAAAACTATTTCTCGATGATTTTTCAACTGATCTTACCGCTCTTGCAAGAAACAATAAACTTGATCCAATCATTGATAGGAAACAAGAACTCCGGAGAATTATTCAAATTTTATGTCGCAGGACAAAGAATAATCCAATACTGCTGGGCGAACCGGGAGTTGGCAAAACTGCTCTTATAGAAGGTCTTGCTCAGTACATTGCACAAAAAAATGTTCCTGCAAGTTTACAAGAAAAACGTATTATCATGCTGGATATGGCATCAATTGTTGCAGGCACAAAGTATCGAGGCGAATTTGAAGAGCGCTTAAAAAAAATAATTAAAGAAATCATAACTGAAAAAAATATAATTCTTTTCATAGATGAGATACACACTATAATTGGCGCAGGCGGAGCAGAAGGCACAATTGATGCATCTAATATACTCAAACCAAGTCTATCACGCGGTGAAATTCAATGCATCGGTGCCACTACAATCAGTGAATATAAAAAATACCTGGAAAAAGATGCTGCATTAGAACGGAGATTTCAAACTGTCCTTGTAGAAGAGCCTGATTCAAAAGCAACGCTTGAAATTCTGGAAGGAATTAAATCATATTACGAAAAATTTCATCGTGTTCACTACTCAAAAGAAGCATTAGAAGCTGCAGTAAAACTTGCAAAACGTTTTCTACATGAACGATCTTTCCCCGATAAGGCTATTGATATTATTGATGAAGCGGGAGCAGCAAAACAGCTTGCTACTTTTGTACAGGAAGCTCATAATTCTATTCGAGAGCAGATTTCCGAACTATCTGCTCAAAAACTGCAGCTTGTTTCACAACAAAATTATGAAGCAGCAGCTGAAATTCGAGATAAAATAAAACAGTTAAAAGCTGAACTTGAACAAGCTGATTCGCTAAACAGTAATGCATACATACAGGTTACAGAAGATGATATCTATAACGCTGTAGCAACGATGACCGGTATACCAATCAACCGCATTCATGATGATGATTCTTTGTATCTCACTAAGCTTGAATCAATGATTCATGAACGTATCATTGGCCAGCATGAGGCTGTTAAAGCAATTGCACATGCAATACGAAGGGCTCGTGCAGGAATTGCAGATGAACGGAGACCCTATGGTTCCTTTATTTTTCTTGGTCCAACAGGAGTTGGCAAAACTTTACTAGCAAAAACACTTGCTGAAATCTTATTTGGAGATACCGAGGCACTCATCCGTATTGATATGTCCGATTTTATGGAAAAACACACCGTAGCAAGGCTGGTAGGCTCTCCTCCCGGTTATGTCGGTTACGAAGAGGGAGGACTTCTCACAGAAAAAGTGCGATATAAACCATACTGCATTATTCTCTTTGATGAAATTGAAAAAGCTCATCCTGATGTTTTTAACCTGCTCCTGCAGGTATTAGAAGAAGGTGAACTACAAGATAATCTTGGGCATACTGTTTCTTTCAGAAATGCGCTTTTAATTATGACCAGTAATGCAGGAACACAAGAAATATTACATGGTAAACGACTTGGATTTGGAAGTGAAGAAAAACGTTTCGATTACACCATTATTAAGGAATCGGCAAATAAAGCATTAATGACGTTTTTAAAACCAGAATTTATAAATCGAATAGATGAAATCATTGTATTTGAACCACTTTCTCGACAAGATGTTGAAGCTATTTTTGATTTAGAAATTACTAAACTTCAGGAACGTTTATACAATCAAAATTTACAATTAAAAATAGATAAACATGCAAAACACTATTTCATTGAACACGGATACAGTGATGCATATGGAGCCAGACCATTACGTAGACTTATAACCAAAGAAATCGAGAATAAAATTGCTGAAGGTATAATCTCTGGAACGTATGCTCCTCATTCAACTATTCATGTTAGCTGTAAAAATGATGAAATTATTATATCAGTATCCGCTGCACCAAAAAAAATTGAGGCAACCGACACTATTGCGGTCAAATAATAGAGGACACAGATACACATAATAAACGTGATGTATGCTACGTTATTATGTGTTCTTATCGTCCATGACAATGTTTGTATTTTTTCCCAGAACCACAAGGACATGGATCATTTCGTCCAACTTTGGGCATGGTTCTAACGACAGTTGTTTGCTGCATAGTCTGTTGTACAGGCTGTTTTGAATCAGATGTAGATTGCCCACCATTAAATTGTCCTAGTTCCTGATGCTGTGTCTGAATTTCCCGTACACCTGTACTGTAGGTTCGAGTTTCTGATTGTTGAATACGCGCTTTGAAAAATACAATTGCAACATTTCGTTTAATTGCAAGTATCATTTCATCAAACATATTGAAGCCTTCAAGTTTATATTCCATGAGCGGATTTTTCTGTGCATAGTGACGCAAATATACAGCTTCTCGAAGTGCTTCCATGTTTTCCAGATGATCGATCCAGAGTTTATCAATAGTCATAATATAGCGCAATTTGATAAACTGATTGATATTTTCCATACCAGCTACAGCTACTTTTTGTTCGATATCTTTTTTTATAGCATTTTCTACTTCTGCTCGAAGCTCATGAATAGTTTTAACAGCTTTGCTTGAATCAAGCACGATTCCTAATTCATCTTTGATCTGCATGCTAAATTGCTTGAGCAGTTCTGGTGTAACAGTTTCGGATTTTCCGAATAACTCTTCCAGTAAATCATCGATATATTCATATGCTGTACGTTCAACTCGTTCTATGAGATTTTTACTCTGTAAAATCTCATCACGTTGAGTATAGATAAATTTTCTCTGCTCATTGAGTACATCATCATACTCAAGCAGATGTTTTCGTACTTCAAAGTTTCGTTCTTCAACTTTTTTTTGTGCATTCTCAATTGTTTTATTGAGTAGAGGATGATTGATTGCATCCCCTGGTTTCATTCCAATGCGCTGCATTAAATTTTTTAAACTTGAACCGCCAAAGAGACGCATGAGTTCATCATCAAGTGAAATAAAAAACTTTGATTTTCCAGGGTCACCCTGTCGTCCTGAACGTCCTCGAAGCTGATTATCAATTCGGCGAGATTCATGTCGTTCTGTTCCTAATACATAGAGACCACCGCTCTCTTTTACTTTCTGATTATCCTTAAGCCATTCAGGATATTCCTTTTTGGTAATTTCATTTAAAATTTCAGGAGTTGCATTTGTTCCAGCTTTTTTGAGCACTCGATGTTCAAAATTACCGCCAAGTTTTATATCAGTACCGCGGCCTGCCATGTTGGTAGCAATTGTCACTGCGCCAAAGCTGCCTGCCTCTGCAATAATTCCTGCTTCACGTGCATGGTTTTTTGCATTGAGCACTTCATGCTTAATGCCTTTTTTAGTCAGCGCTGCCGATAATTTTTCTGATTTCTCGATTGAAACAGTTCCAATAAGAATTGGTTGCCCTCGTTTGTGAACTTCCACTACCTCATCGCAAATTGCAGCAAACTTATCCGCTTCATTGAGAAATACAATATCATCTTCATCGTTTCGTATGACAGGCTTGTTAGTAGGTATTACAATCACATCCAGGTTATAGATTTTTTGAAATTCCAGAGCTTCTGTTTCTGCAGTACCGGTCATTCCAGACAGTTTGGTATAGAGGCGGAAATAATTTTGAAACGATATCGTTGCCATCGTTCGGTTTCTACGGGCAATTCGAATACGCTCTTTCGCTTCGAGCGCTTCATGCAAACCATCGGAATACCTTCTGCCATGGAGTATGCGTCCAGTAAACTCATCTACAATCTGTACAAGACCATCTTGCACTACATAGTCAACATCTTTATGAAATAATTCGCGTGCACGGATAGCCTGGGTAAAGTAATGAGTATATTCAAAATTCTGTTCATCAAATAATGAAGACTGAATCAGCCCCCGTTTTTTCAATAATTCTTCAATTTTGTTCAAACCCTGTGATGTGAATGATATTCTCTTATTTTTTTCATCAATTTTGTAATCACCATCAAGAATTTCACCTTCTTCCTCTTTTGGATACTCTCCAGTTTCCGGGTTCTTTTTTACTTCTACCAGGTTATGGATAAGCCGCTGAACTTCAACAATTTTATACGTGTCATCCTCAGCAGCACCTGATATGATGAGTGGGGTTCTGGCTTCATCTATTAAAACTGAATCGATTTCATCAATAATGCAGTAATGGTGACCGCGCTGGACTTTTTCAGACATATCCAGAACCATATTATCGCGCAGGTAATCAAAGCCAAACTCATTATTTGTTCCATATGTAATATCGCATTCGTATGCCTTTTTTCGAGCAGCGTTATCCATCGAAGAAAGGATAACACCAACTGAAAGTCCCAGGAATTTAAAAACCGAGCCCATCCACTGCGAATCGCGTTCTGCAAGATAGTCATTTACCGTAATAATGTGTACGCCTTTACCTGTTAAAGCATTTAGGTACGCTGCAGCTACCGATGATAGTGTTTTTCCCTCACCAGTTTTCATTTCTACAATTTTACCAGAATGTAAAACGATACCTCCGAGGATTTGTGTATCAAACGGTCGTTCTCCAAGTGTACGGCGTGCTGCTTCTCGTGCGAGAGCAAAGGCTTCTGGTAAAATAGCATCCAGTGTTTCACCTTGCAAAATTCTATTTCGAAATTTTTCAGTTTCTTTTGGGAAATCATCAGAACTGAGCGAACATGCCCACGCTTCACAAGCATTGATTTTTTGGAGTATGGGCAACATAAGTGATATATCACGTTCACGTTTTGAACCGAATAGTAATGTCAAAGGATTGAATGCCATAATACAATACTGTATATTGTTTTTATAATTCAGGTCAAGGTTTACTATACGTAGCAATTGGTGGAGTAATAGACAATGAAAACAGTGAGAACAATCAGCTCATATATTTTATTCATGCTTATCGCGATAACAATTTTAGTTTCATGTCGTGATTCTATTGGTTCAATTGAAGAAACAGAACTGTTTAAACTCGATTATGGTTTTTATGATAATCAGATTCCACTTTTTATGGTTGATGCTTCTAACATGGAAGTCCATATAGCAATGCGTGATGGAATCTTTTATATTACTGCTGCGAATACCGGGAAGCTCATGATTCTTTCATCATATGGAGAGCTTTTACAATTAGTGTATAACGAAGAAAAAAATCCTAAACCAACATTGCTCACTATTTCAGAAAACACTGATAATTCAAAAGGTTTACAGGGTAGAATTGCATATTCCTATCCATTTATTGCTCCGAAAAAAATTGCGATCGATTCAAAACAGAATATTTACATCGAAGACTCGATCCCGTTAGATCGTATTCGAACCGATCCCGAAACAGGCATTGTATTACAGTCAGTTATTCAAAAAATCTCTCTCAATAAGGGATATGTAGATTACATTGGCCAGGAAGGTATTGGAGGCACACCTTTTAGCTATATAGAAAATCTCTATTGTACTAACAATAATGAATTAGTTGTAATTACTCAGAGTGAAAAAGGGTACATCATTTTTTATTTCGATTCATCAGGAAAACTCATTACGAGTCTTGAAGTAACAAAAACAAATCTACCATTACCTGTTGGTAATGAACGCTTAATACCTGTCCTCGATACTGTTTATCCAGAACTTGACGGAACTGGTTTATTCATAAAAATTGATTATTTTGAAAATATTATAAATAAAGAAACGCAAACCATTATTAGTATGAATTTTATTTACAGTATAATCTGGAAAGTAGATCGTAATTCTGGGAAAATGATTGAAAACTATAAAATTGAACCATTTACCAGTCAATCTGAAAATAGTAAAGCAACACAAACACATAAACGCAGCTGGAGTCTGGCAGGTTATGCACGAAAGCATCTATTTTTATATGGTATTTCTGATAAGGGCGAAACAATATATGCTTTGTACAATTGTGATTCAAAACACCTTTCAATGTATACAGTAAAACTTGATAACTCTAAATTACAATTTGCCGATTTTAATATATCAAATGATGGAATTATGAGCGCTCTCTTATGTGGTGAAAAAGATATCAGTGTAGTCTGGTGGCGTTTTGATAAATTGTTAGAGGGTATACCCAAATGAAGCCATTGCTCTCTTTTAAGGAATCAAAAGCATTAGATGAATACATTATTACAACATATGATATCAGTAGTCTAGAACTAGTTGAAAGTGCTGGTTTATCTATCTTTCTTGCAATGCGCAGTGCGTTAAAAGAATTGCATGATCTATCAGCTAGAATTTTAGTAATTGCAGGCTCAGGTAATAATGGCGCAGATGCTTTGACAGTTGCAAAGTATTTGCTTTTTTATGGCTATACAAACACCTCAATTTTATTACATGAATCAAAAAATGCAAATATTGCCCTTAAAACCAATCAGCTCAAGGCAATATGTAATAATTTGTATACATACAATAATCCTCCACCATTTGATAGTTCCTGGGATGTTATCATAGATGGTTTTTTAGGAGTAGGTACCACGCGACCTTTACTGGAACTTCCCGAACATCTAGCATCAATTTTGTGTAACAGTAAAGCACCCGTAGTTGCTATCGATGTTCCTTCTGGAATTTTCGAATTACAAACCGATACTTCATCTCTACCAGCACAGTTTACTGTTATTTCTGCTCAGGATACTTTTATGATTTCACCGCTTAAATATACAGCGTTTACTCCCGGATTTCGAAAAGCATGTGGAACGATTTTTGAAATTGGAAATGTTTTTCCACATACAATACCACCTGCACTGCCCTTTTCCTCGACTCAGATAAACAAAATTGATTACTCTGATATTGCTTTGTTTACGTCTCAAATTTCACTATTTAGTCACAAATATGAACGGGGTTCTATTTTGGTCTATGGCGGCAGCACCAGTTATACCGGTGCACCGCTTCTTGCAGCTCATGCTGCAGAAGCTGCTGGCGCAGGTTTAGTCACACTTCGTGTACCAGAAACAATATTTGAATTATTTGCTGGACAAACTTCCGGAATCATTATAGAAACTGACAGTTCCACACAAAGCCGACAGATACATGCATGTCTTTGTGGCCCTGGCTGGGAAAATAATGAAAAAAATCGAAATACATTTATCACGCTCTATAAGCAAAAAGTTCCACTTGTAATTGATGCAACTTGTCTAGCTTTTCTCGATACACAATTTTTGCAATACAGAAATACTGAGAACATTCTTATTTGCACACCACACGTTGCGGAAATGGCCCGACTTGTTGTTGCGCTTTCAATGTATGACACGTATGAAACTGCTCTCAAAGAAGTGCTCTATAATACCAAACATGTACTATGTACCGCATCTTCACTCCTGCATGCTGTAATTGTGCTCAAAGCAGCAACTACATGGATTGCCTCACCAGATGGAACTATTTTTATTTATGATGGTGTCAATCCTTCATTGGCTGTTGGAGGTTCAGGCGATGTATTAAGCGGTTGTATTGCAGCTTTTTTATCGCGAAATCCTCAAAATCCCATCCACGCCGCATGCAGCTCAGTACTCCTGCATGGAAAATCTGGTGAACTGCTTGCGGCACAACATGGTTTTTTCGATGCTGCTAACCTTATTGATACGATCGCCCAATTGTCATACAAGGAAATTTTTCATGGCTAAACCAGAAACACATGAACAAAACGAAATTCACTTTTACTATAATCGCGAAGAACGATTAAAAAAAGCTGGCCCTCTTGCACAGTATGCAGTCTCATTACACACTAGAAAAAAGCCTGGTTTCTTTGCATCTTTAACTGCTACTGCTCCTCTTAAATTTTTGTTTTTTTCTATTCTTGTATTAGCCTTGTTTATTTTTGGATATCAAATTTATCAAAATTTTGAAAAATCAATTCAAATTGATAATACCTCTTATTCACTCCAAACGATGATTTTTGATAATACACTATATTTGATAATTTCTCGAAAACCTCCAGCCAACAAACCAGCTCAGAAAGCAGAAATTCAAATTACGTATGCCGAACAAAAATTTTATGAAACTATGTTTGAAGGGGAATTACAGAAAGGAATTAAAATTGATAATGTCCAAAAACAAACTTCGGTAGTAATATCAATTATACAAAATGGTCGTAAAAAAACGATTACCAAAACTTTAGAGTAATGATAGTACTGCAATTACAGTTGCCAATCTATTGGTGTACGTCCATTATCAATAAGTATTTGATTAGTTTTTGAAAAATGTTTACATCCTAAAAAGCCCCGTGCAGCTGAAAGAGGCGAAGGATGAGCTGCGCGTAATATATAATGTCTCGATTCATCAATGAGACTTGCTTTCTTTTGTGCAGGATTTCCCCACAGTAAAAATACAAGCTTTTCTTTTTTTTCGTTTAAAACACGAATGACAGCATCGGTAAAAATCTCCCATCCTAAACCAGCATGCGATTGAGGCTTGCCTGCTTCTACTGTAAGGACTGTATTTAATAGCAGTACACCTTGCTTTGCCCATGCTTCAAGACATCCATGATCAGGAATAACGAAATTAGGAATATCTGTACTCAGTTCTAAAAATATATTTCGTAATGAAGGCGGAATTGCAGCACCATGCTTAACCGAAAAACAAAGACCATGCGCCTGTCCTGGTCCATGATACGGGTCCTGCCCAAGTATTACTACTTTAACAGCAGAAAATGGTGTAAACTTAAATGCATTAAATACATCGTGTTGTTCAGGATAAATAACGACACCCCGTTTACGTTCTTGAGCTATAAAATTGAGTAAGGTTTGGAAATATTCTTTATGTTTTTCTTCACCGATAACATCTTTCCATGCAAGTTCCATAGTTGAAATTGTACAATTATTTTTCATAAAAATGAAGCACAAATGATTTTTACTATCAGTGCAGCAACCACTAGACAGTATTGCGATAAATATATACAAATAGCGCATAGAACTATGATGAAAATAACAAAACTTCCAATAATAAGTGTTTCTGCATTTTTAAGCAGTGTGGCAATTGGTATTGCTCAGCTTGGATTGATATTTCTTATGAAGCTCTATTTTAAAGCTTCAGCTGGGACGATAGGAATTTTTGGTGCAGCATGGTCAATTTCCTATTTTATAAGCTGTATTGTCTTCAGACGATTCACTAGCAAAATTCTCCCGCGATTCTCACTATTGATTACGCTCTTTGGCACTGCACTTGTTTTTTTTATATTTCTCCTGATACCTAATATTCCTACAGCATTTATTACATATATACTTTTTGGTGTTCTCACCGCATTTTACTGGCCACCGCTTATGTCATGGTTATCAAAAGACTACAATCATACTGAATTGGCAAAAGCTAATGGTATTTTTAATTTTTCATGGAGCCTCGGTGGTGTATTAAGCTCGTACATTGCTGGTGTTCTTTCAAAATCCGGTAGATTCTATCCTGTAGAGGCTGCAGCGATACTTTTCGCACTCAATGGTATTTTTATTGTAACTTCATTTTTCTTTGTAAAAGACTCAAATGTTACACAAATTAAAACCGAAACAACAAAATTTTCTCTTGATCAAAAACAAAATCCTAACCGAATTCCTGCATGGATTTCTAATATGTTTACCTATCTTGTTATTGGAATCATTTTTAATATATTTCCTGTCTTTGCAAATGATATTTTACACTTTTCTGAACCACAAGTCGGACTTATACTTTCTTTTCGAGCACTTGCGACCATGATTGGTTTCATAGTGTTAGGACAATGGCATTTTTGGCATTTTAAATCCTGGGTTATGCCTTTTTCTGCTCTCTGTATAACAATTTCACTTATAAGCCTTTCATTGCTCAATCATTCACTGACATTCATTGGGTATACTATATTTTTCATAATAATTGGCTTAAGCATGGCTGCAACCTATACAACATCACTTTTCTATTCTACCGTTAATTCCAACAATAAAGATACCATGGTTACAATTCATGAATCACTCTTGACATTTGGACAGGTAATAGGATCTTCTGCTGGTGGCATTATTTATATGCACACATCATTTTCGATGATGTTACAGCTTCTAGGAATTCTTTTTATCATAATGATTGCGTTACAGTTTGTGTATTTTAAAAAAATAGCTCATTCACGCTGATACAATTATTCATAAAGATGTGCGCCTATTTGATTCTTTGAAGTGCGCCCTGACGGGTGCTTAAAAAAAGGCTGTCAGCTTTTGGAAGCTGGCAGCCTTTTGCTAATAAAAGCAAATTAATCTAATTCTTTCAAACCACCACGAGATTTTGCCTTACCTGCTGGCTTTGATTTTGTTGCAGTACCTTTTTTTACACCGGTATCTACAACGCCAGTTCGCGGCTTAGCCTTAGGCGCTGATGCTGGTGCAGGCTTGCTTGTAATATCAGCAAGAACAGAATCAACGTTGTTAATCATTGATAGGTAATTTGATTTAGAATCTGCATACGTATCATCAGTTGTTGTTGCAGCAAATGATTGATTAATATCTTCACGTACTGTTGAACGACGTCTGCTGAATGAAGCAAATGCAGCATCCTGGAAGCCTTTTGAAACACCATGGAGGAACTCATTGAGTACATTTGCCATACCATCGAGTGTGGCTTTCTTTCTCTTTATTGAGGTAATATCAACATCGAGTAAGAGACCTGGCTGGATATGATATGGGTTAATCATGTAATCGAAACGATTGAATTCTTTTTCAAGGAAGTTCAAGCGCTCTTCGATAACACGGCGCTGAATTGGATACTGATAGGAATACATTGTTTTGAGTTTTTCACGCATAAGAATGAGGCGATTCTTTATCTTATCCTTATCATAGAGGTAAGTGCGGTTTAATGACTCAACATCAGTTTCAGCAGCGGGAATGAAAGAAATTTCATCCCAAACTTTTGCCATTTTTTCGTATACTGGATTGCCCTCTTTTTCCTTCTTTTTGTGAATTCTGCGCTTCATGATTTTTGCTAGATCATTAAAATCGGTTATGCGCTTGAGGAACTTATTCTTTTCGTAGATTGCTTCGAGAACATCCCAAATATGCTCTACTTCATTCTGGAAACTCAATATCTGAGCATCATATGCTTTGCGCTCTTCATTGAGCTGTGAATTATCATAGTACTGCATGCGGATCTGATAGCGTTCATCAGGAAGCACAGCACGATCAGTATCTTCATATTCACGAATAATTAAGAGACGGGCATTCTTAAGGTTTTCAATATACTGGTATCCCATTTTTGAAGTATCAAGAATGCTGGTGAGCGAGTTAACTGCTGTATTGTAACCGCGGTTTCGGATGTTCTCAATATCAATAATCTTTTTAAGGTTCTCACGGATATTGAGCTGATCAAAAGTAGCAGGATCAATTTCAGCACGGAGATTATTGATACGATCCATGAGCTCTTTAGCAATAATTGAATACCGTTTCGATTTTGGATTTTCGACATCATCGTCAGTAAAATCCTTTACCTTTTTCATTTTTTCAAAAATGATTTCGGTATCATTGAGCTCTTCACGACCTTCATCGACAAGCTGATCCTTGAGCTTTTCAATTTCCTTATCAATCATATCGATAATGTGTTTTGCAATGAGGTCTTTGATAAGGTATTCAACGGTAACTTGATAGTGGAAAATAGGACTGATGAGCTCTGAATCGAGAATATTAACAGAAAGTTTGACATCGGTAACAGTCTTTGGCTTATAGATATTATCTTTGAATGAACATTTTACCACTGAATATGCATTTTCACCGCGGATAAAAGCACCAACATCGGTTTTTTGACGGAGTAATGCATTGGTAAGATTTTCCAGTTCATTTACACCACGCTGGATATGTCCCTGCAAGTGGCCAAACATGTTAACGATGGATTTCTCTACTTCTCCAGTATTGAACTTATCAGCACCGCCAACCTGATCCAAAAGCTCTGCAATTTCTTTTGGAGTGTAACGGGCAAGTGTCTTCATTTCTTCCTTGTCAATGAAGTTTCGTACCTTTTTAACCATTTCATCTTCGGTGGTCACGATGTAACGGTTAAACATGTTCTGATAGTTCTGGTTAAAGTAGTTATAAATCTTCTCTTTGAGACCACCCATGACATCAAGGCGTTCAAGTACTTCTTTTGGAAGTTTTGAAGTTACATGGTGAAGTACCTTATTTGTCTCTTCATGGAGTAACTGATCGACTTCTTTTTGCTGATCACGGTTTTCCTGAGCAAGTGAGTTTCTTGAACCGACTGCACTTGGTTTCTCAGGATGGAACACATTAGGACTTTTAGGTAAATCTATGCTTCCCATAGTTTCTCCTTCTCACTAAATATTTACTGTTATCATAGCAAAAAATTGCAATATGTAAAGTAGTAATTTAAAAAAATATGTATAATATTTGTATTAATATGGAAGATTTTTGATTTTTTTTACAATTATCACAAAATTTTTTTGAAAAAACAATTTGTCAAACTTATCACTTGCCAATTCTTAAATCATATTTCATTATATAGTATAGACAGCTCATTAAAGAGGTTGCAATGAAAAAAATAAGTTGTTTGATTTTAATCTGTTTATTAAGTGTAATGTTGTTTTCTGATACTCGAAGTGAATCCATTGATTTTTTTATTGTTTTTGACAAATCAAAATCAATGGCTGATAAAATTGAAAAAGCACGAGCATATACTGCTCAGGAAATTCTTGGACGCTATGTAATGACTAATGACTGGGTTTGTTTTATTGAATTTTATGGTACAACAAATGTTTTATTTAAAGGACCAATTACCAATGAACAGGATAAAAAACGACTCATTCAATCATTACTGGCAATAGAAGCAAATGGACGATACACCGATATTGGCAATGCACTTGATGTATTAAGACAGGAAGTAATTGCCCGCGGGCATCCAGAACGATCAAAATATATACTGCTCATTACTGACTTGCGACAGGAAGCCCCACCACAAAGTAAATACCAATCAACTGATTATTCAATTTCTCATCCTGCACTTGAATATGTGTTAAAAAAAGAAATTGATGGATTTTATCTCATAACGCTCGGATTAACTATTGAAAATAAAGCCCATGATCTTGCAGAATATGTAATTAATACACTAACACAGCTGCCAGAAAGAAATTTTGAACAAATACCTGGAGCAACTGACAGCACTCATACTACATCAGCAGACACTACTGCTTTACAAGAAAAAAATCTTAAAACAACCAAGCAATTTTCTCAAACTAGTACTATACTTTTAGTAGTACTGGTTGCATTTATTGCAGCAGTAATTGTATTTTTTATTCTTTTTATACAAAAAAGGAAATCAGAAATAAAGGAAAAAGAGTGAATTTAGTAGAATTTTATGATTTTGTAAAAACCCATAATAATTTTATTATTACCACTCATTTGAGTCCCGATCCTGATGGTCTTGGAGCAGAAATTGGACTATTTCGCGCATTAAAAAAGTATGGGAAAAATGTTCGCATAATAAATGCGATGCCATATGCTTCACGATATCAGTTCCTTGAACAAGAACAATGTGTAGAAATACTATCAGATACTAATACAGAAATACTGAAAGATAAATCATGGAATATTATTCTTTTAGATACTAATGATATTAATTTTATTGGAAAAATGGCAGACTACGTGTCACTTGATTTTTCAAGACTGTTTATTATTGATCACCATGATATGCCAACAGATCAAAAAAATATGCTAATACTTTCCGACTACTCATCAACATGTGAAATTATATTTGACATTATAAAAATGCTAAAAATTGACCCTGATGCTCAATGCGCATCTGCTTTACTAACAGGCATTGTATATGATACAGGTTCCTTTGCATATTCAAAGACTGGCATTCACACATTTGAAGTAGCTGCAGAATTATATAAATATGGTGCAAATCCAACGCAAATACACTCACTGCTTTATGAATCATCTAGCATCAGCGTCTTGCTTTTAAAAAAAGCGGTACTATCTACATTAGAGCTCTTCCACAATAACCAAATTGCTTTATTATTACTGACAGAAGATATCTTAAAAAAAACAAAAGCAGAACTAGAGGATGCTAATGATATTATAAATGTGCCACTGCAATGTGAATCGGTAAAAATATCTATATTTCTCAAACAGGAGTCTCGTAAACAAATACGCTGTTCACTGCGTTCAAAAGGGACGATAAATGTTGCATCAATAGCACAGGATTTTGGAGGCGGTGGACACAAAAATGCTGCGGGTTTTCGTAGTGAACTGCCACTTAAAATTGTTAAAGAAAAAGTTATCCGGCATATTGAATCTCAACTTGATAAACAGTAAACTAGTCTCACAGTATCATATTTTGTGGAGTCATTTCTGCTATGTTCAAGCGTAAAACTATCATTGTACTCGTAATTATTGTTTTTCTGCTCGTTATTATTTCTATACAGCTTTTTGGTATTTTTAATACGGCAAGCACCAAATCAACTGATTATATTATGACAAAACCAATCATTATAAATAATACTATGGATATAGCTACTGAAAATGAGTCTAAACAAAAACTGACAAGCTTGATCCCCCTGTCACCCTCTGAAATTTTACTTGGTATCATATCATATGATCTAAATCAGGATGATTCTGAAGAACAAATTCATATTGTGCGTAAACAAAATGACCCTGCAGGCCATATCGTTTTAATTATTGCTGCCTATAATGTCAAAACAAAAATATGGTTCCGATTAATGGAATGTGAAACACTCGTTACTCAATTAAAAACATTAAATCTCAGATTTCAAGCCATTACCAATGATTCTATCATGAGCCTTATTTGTGAAGGATTAAATGAAAAAAACGAATCCACGCTAACTATTTACCGAATTATTGCTAAACCAGAAACATCGGCAAATTTTACTCTTGTTCAAGTATTTTCCGATTATGGAGATTCAGTAGCATTTGATACAGCACAAAGTTCAAAAGATTATAGTATTGTTGTCTCAAGAACAGTTCCTGAAGCTCCTGATACGATTATTGAAGAACGGTATGAATGGGATTTTGAACAAAGTCGCTATGCTAAAAAACTAGAAACGACGATTGCTAAAGATAAAATAATAAACTCGAAAATTGAAAAATTGCTAGCTTCTACAAAAGAAGAAATTACCCAATTTATAACGGGCATCTGGTATCGAAATGCAGAAAAAAACCAATTGTATATTGATTTTCAATTTAATGAAGAAAAAATAATTTTTTCTCTAGAAGATTATTCGGAAATTTATTCAATTGATAGTATAACGATGACTAATCGCGGTCTTTATATCAGTTGTATTAATCAGTCTATTGCATCACTGAAACGATACATAACACTAGAAATTCGAACTGAAACCAGTATTGAAGTACGTATGTTTCAGAACCTCGGTGTAAAGGGGGATTCTGCTATTGATTGGAATGGAACCTATAGCAGGTTTTATGGAAGTACAAAATCCAAATCTATTTTTGAACAGCTTCCAAAAGAAATCATTCTTAGTTTTAATGGAACCTATAAAAATGATACCGGAATACAACTTGTGCTCAATGCTCCTGAATATTCTTTAAGCAAAACAGCTAATGATATGGAGCATGGCTTTTTTTATATTTTACTTTATAAAAACCAATATATTCTCGATTGTATTCCTGTAAATGCTCAAGGTGCCACAAGAAAAGCATTTTTTATTAAAAAGAAGATTCAAAATAAGTTAGCTTCAAAAGCTACAATTTTAGAGCTGGTTCCTATAAAAATAACACTTAAAGGACCTGTTGAAACAGGAGAAACAATTATTGAATTAAGTAAGCAGTAAATAGCTAGGGTTCATTTGTTATCCATGCTTCAATTCCGATATCTTTTAATTTTATGGTAATTATTTGAAATTCCTTTGTTTGTGTATAGATTAGTACAAGAAATATCGAATCCTTTGCACGCTGAACAATTTTGCTAGCAATTCCAATGGACTCAAGTTTTTTTTGAAGTGTCACAGCATTTTCATATTTTGAAAATGCTCCAGCTTGCAATACTATTGTGTCAGATGCTTGAATAACTGATGTCATGTCCGTATTTTGCACAGCAATACGTGCTGTTGGCTTTTGTGCAGCTATCATTGAAAATGAAAGCATATAGGTTTGAATACCACTAAACATGGGGAAGTCAGTAGCTGTAGTATCCTCCAACTGTGCACTATACTTTTGATACGCTTTTTCATCACCGAGATACGTAAGCAGTTGTAAAGCAGATATTTTTATATATATATTTTTAGAAAACACAAGTTGCTCTACTTCATTTATATCTATTGTTTGATATGATGTGGCATACAAAATCCAGAAATTTAGTAACCGTTTATATTCAGTAAATTCAGTATCATGTAGTGCTGAAAGTAATGATGAACATTTTTCATAATCACCTACAATCAATGATGCAATTGCATATTGCAGAATCTCACCAGGTTCAAACTGCTTTAACTTTTGTATCGAATTATAGCAATCACATACATCAGTCCAACGTCCCAATGCTTCAAAAAGTGATAGCAACTCTTTTAATATAAGTATTTTTTGACTTTTGGTAAGCGAATTAAGTGGTAATAAGCTTTTTAATAGTTCTTCATACACATCAAGTTTTTGTAGTTTATTACACAGCATATGAGCAGTGTCTGGGAAATTCCCATTAGCAAGTGCTTGTATTAACTGTTTTTGATAATCAGTGATCTGTGAACTCTGAGCAAATAGCACAGAGCTCATTATCAAAAAAAATATTATAGTAAAAGTGTTATGTATTGTTTTGCTTTTTTGTTGTTTCTTCATGAGAAACCGATTTTTCCTTTTGATGTTGTTTTTTGCTGGTTTTTATTGTGTTTACAAATATTACAATAAAAGAAAAAAGCATGCCAAGCATAAAAACAATTGCCAGCACTATTATTGTCGGAACGTTTTCCATTTTTGCAAAACCAAATGATAGTGTCATTCGATAATCTAAGTTAAATCCAATAAATACTATACAGATGGCTACTATCATCATAAATAGTATCAATTTCCAGGGTATCATAGCTTTTTTACTCCAATACTTGTAGAAGTTTACCTTTAAAAGTGTTGCCTGATATTGAGGAAATGTCAACCATGCAAAATTTTCCGATAAGGGATTGATCTCCTTCAAAGCAGACCATGATATCCTGTTCGGTTCGTGCTAAAAGCTCTGTTTTTTTTCGTTTGGATATTCCTTCAACAAGGACTATTAGTTTTTTCCCAATAAATTTTTGCATTACTGTTCGTGTTAATTCTTTTTGAACTGCAATAATACGTGCCAACCGTTCTTTTTTTGTAGCGACTGGAATCTGGTTTGGCATTGATGCAGCTGGAGTACCCTTTCGAGGATTGTAATAATACATAAAAGAATAGATGAACTGAGCTTGTTTCATAAGTTCTATTGTTTTCGTAACATCTTCTTCAATTTCTCCAGGAAAACCTATGAGAATATCTGTTGAAAGTGTGATTTCAGGAATTTCCTTTCGCAACAGCTGAACTAAATTGAGATAATGTTCACTTGTGTAGTGCCTATTCATTGCCTTGAGTATTGTATCTGAACCATGCTGGACACAGAGATGCAGATGCTTTGCAATTATTTCATGCTTTTTCATAATATTTATAATATCGAATGATAAATCTTTCGGATGACTGGTTAAAAATCTGATTCGCTGTATAGCAGTATGTTTACAATGCTCTGCAATCATATCAAGAAGTTTAGCAAATCCTATATTAAGAGTTGCATCATTCCATTGGTATGAATTGACATTTTGTCCTATTAAGGTTATTTCGCGAACACCATTAGCTGCTAATGCATCAAGTTCGTACAATATCGATTCAGGACTACGTGCTGTCTCCCGCCCACGAACATACGGTACAATGCAATAGGTACAAAAATTATTACAACCATGACTGATAGGAACAAGTGCCTGCAAGGCACCACGTGTTCCGTGATATGTTGAAAATTGATAGACCGGTTTTTCTTCAAATTGAGGAGTTTTTATTCGTTTATCAATTGATTGCACTATAGCTTCGAAATTGTTTTTTTGAAAATTTCCTAAAACAAAATCAACTTCTGGTGCTAAGGTTTGAATAGAATTTTTTTGATTTTCTGCCAAACATCCGGTTATAAGTAAATAAAAATGCTTTTGTTTTTTTAGAGCACATAGCTGTTTTATCCGTGACCATGCTCGATTCTCAGCTGTAGCTCTAACAACACAGGTATTTATTATAACAAAATCAGCTTGAGCAATTTCTTGTGTTTCTTCCCAATTATATGCATGGAGAGTCTGCTGTAATGCAGCAGACTCTGCCTTATTCATCTGACAACCATATGTTTCAATGAGATATTTCATGGATATTTAATTACAATGCTAGCTTCTGGATTTAAGCGCTCGAACAAATTGGACAATATTGTAAATACCAAATCCAATTAAGCCTACCCCAGCCAGACTGGCAAATCCTTTTACCAGATGTTTTGCAAACAGTGTAGCAATTCCTAACGCTCCCACACCTAATGAAACTACAGCTGAAGCTTGTACTTCGTTTTTCTTTCTAAAAAACTGATATATACCTGTAACAGCAAGAATTCCACCAATTACTGGTCCAATAATTGGTGCAGCAATAATATTGCCAACAATAAGTGCAGCAATTCCACCTACAGTTGCAAAAATTCCCCGCACTCCATACTGTCGTGTTTTTTCTAGTGATACTGGATAGTCCATTGTAACCTCCTCAAGTTTTTATATTCTAATGTCTGAAACAACGCTGACCTGTAAATTTCATAGCAATATGTGCTTCGTTGCATGCTTGAATTATTTCATAATCGCGCATTGCCCCCCCGGGCTGAATGACAGCTGTAATACCTTCGCGAATACCTACATCGAGACCGTCTCGAAACGGGAAAAACGCATCTGAAACCATAACACTGCCAGGTAAATTTGCCTTACATGCTACAACAGCTTCCCAAATGGCGTTTTTTACTTGTGTATCTTCACATTCGTTCCAGGATTTCCCAGTCTGATCCCAACAAAGCCTGTCTGCTAGTTTTTTGTAAGCCTTGTCTCGTGCAATTTCTGCAACACCAACTCTGTCCTGCTCACCAGTACCAATACCTATTGTTGTTTTATCTTTAACATATAAAATTGAATTGCTGGTTACACCACACTCAACTGCCCAGCCAAACAGCATGTCTTCATATTCCCGTTCATCTGGTTCGCGTTCTACAGTATACTGTACACCTTTATGCTCACATACAGCAGGAAGTAAATCTTCTTTAGTTTGGATTGCATTAGCAAATGATACCTGCACAATACAACCACCATCAAGCAATGTTTTAAAATCAAGATTGCGTACAGGAGCATATTTATAGAGTTGATCCATTTCGGTAATTTTCATAATCCGGATATTCTTTTTTGATCGTAAGATTTCAATTGCGCGTGCTTCATATTCAGGAGCAGCAACTACTTCACAGTAAGACGCAGCAATTAGTTCTGCTGTATCATAATCGATTTGCCTATTTACTACTACTGCTCCGCCAAACGCTGCAATTCTATCAGCAAAATATGCTTTTTGATATGCATCAATCAAAGTGTCAGCTTGAGCTACTCCAGAAGGATTATTATGCTTCATAATAGCACAGGCAGGTTTATTATGCAGATACCGCAGAATAGCTAGAGCACTATCAACATCGGTGAGATTTGTTTTCCCGGGATGTTTCCCAAACTGTATCAGTTCAGCACCCGTTACGAGCTTGCCGTATGGCTCCAGCATAGCAACACCTGCAATACTAACATTTGCTTGTATGGGACAGTATAGTGCTGCTGGCTGATCAGGATTTTCACCATATCGTAATCCTTTTGTTGCTCCATCAACATTCCAGGTTACTTTTTTGAACAGTAAAGTATCTGCTTTTCCAGAAGCATCTCTAAATACTATTTCCATTGTCTCAGGAAAATTTTCTTCAATGACCTGCTTATACATTTCTGACAATCTTTGATTGGACATGCATGCATTATAATAAAATAATCGCTATGAAACAATAGTTAGTAGCTGTAATCTATAGCTATTAACGATAATTCATAGTATACTGATTTTTCATGAAACTCTCAAACCGATTTACCATATCATTAGAAGAAAACGCAATCACACGTAAAAAAAAAGAACTTGCTTTAAAAGGTATTAGTATTTTTGATGCTTCTTCAAGTAATCCAAGCAAATGCAATTTAATTCCTAATGATTCGGTTTTCACATGCTTTTTTAATGAATCAATTAAAATGTATTCTCCAGATCCGCAAGGTTTGTATAGTGCACGCGAAGCCCTTGCACAGTACTATGATTCAAAACCAGAAAATTTTTTTCTTACTGCAAGCACATCAGAAGCCTACAGTTGGCTCTTTAAATTGCTCGGAAACCCTGGCGATACTTTTTTAATTCCAAAACCAGGATACCCGCTTTTTGATTATCTTGCTGAACAAGAATGCGTAAAACTTGCACCATATTATCTTGAATATATCCATCCAGGAGGCTGGTATATTGATTTAGATGCACTCGAATCTACCATACGCACACATGATCCAAAAGGTATTATTGTCATTAACCCTAATAATCCAACAGGTTCTTATATTTCAAACTATGAATATGAGAAACTCATCAGTCTTTGCGAACAGTATGATCTTTGTATCATTGCTGATGAAGTTTTCAATCCTTTTTCTGTAAATACCGAAACAAAACATGTATCGTTTGTTCATTGTAATGATATTCCAGCATTTACATTAAACGGGCTTTCTAAACTGCTCTGTCTTCCACAGGTCAAACAGGGATGGATACATGTATCAAACATGGTATTATCAGCTGCACGAAACCATCTTGAACTAATCGCAGATACGTTTCTTTCTGCTAATATTTTTACCATGTCAGCGCTTCCTGAACTTTTACGTCTTTCTGAATCATGGCTGACTGTTGTAAAAACACGAATCAGGGGAAATTATCTAACTGCACATTCATTTTTTCAAGAAACAGCACCTATACGCGTACGAACAGCACAGGGAGGTTGGTCGGTTATGCTGGAAGTGCCACGTTATGAAACAGATGAACAGCTGATTCTCGATTTATTAACTACCTACCATATGTATTTGCAACCTGGATATTTTTTTGACACAAAAGAAGCAGGTATAGTAGTACCAAGTCTTATACTCGAACCAGAAGCATTTACAAAATGCTTAACAATTCTTCAAACCATATTTACAGAGTAAATAGTTCTCATACACAACCATTTTCTTCATGCACCGGTACATGTACACCAGGTGGAACAATTACCCCTCGACTTTTTGTACCATCCATTATTACTTCAAATGGTTTTTCTGTGCGAACATGTACAACATAGTTGCCGCGATTATAGAGAGGCAATGCAGAAATTGTATCCCAATTAACACGAGAATGTTTGCTATTCCAGGGAACTGAAAAATATCCTATATTCATTGCAATGACATTATGAAAAAAGTGACTGCCTAGTGAACAATCTATTCGGAAATCTTCTAAATCAGCTTCAATAATAATTTTTGCATTGGAAATCTGATTGTAGCTGACGGGTATACCTAACCATTTATCACGAGTTCCCCATCTTCCAAAACCTAATAAAATATAATGACGATTTTCATCCTTGAGTAATTGATTATACCGTTCTAGTTCTAATGCAATGTCTTGAGTTTTTGATTTATCAAATGTTTTTGGATCAATATATATAAAATCATATATTGTATTAATATATCCATTACCCATACATTTTTCAGATTGCACCAGCATTGTTTCTGTTTCTATTGCGTCTATATGAAAATGTTTTTTTTCTACATTTTGCATTAACGGTTTAATTTGTAACAGATAGAGAACAGGAACGTTGTTGGAATAGTCAAATGCCCATTCTATTTCTACAGGGATTCCCATACTTTGTTTAAAAATATCTAAAACATGTGCTATTGTAGCAGGTAAAGCAGCTGCTTCATACTTTAATATTGGAGCTAAATCGATTACTCGAATTCCCTTATAGCTTGTTCCCGGTTCCAATTTTTCATCCTGTGCATTCCATGTACTGGCAATTAGATGGAAATATGGGTTTTTTTCAGCTTCATCGATATCAAGTTTAGTTAAGGTTGATGTTTCGCCATTCTTGAGATCGATTTCGGTTTTTTCAAGATCGAGTGCATAAAACCAACGCTGAGATCCGCTCATTCGCTGTCCTTGATTGATAATATCAATTTTTGGATATTTTGGAGAAAACAAATGTCCTTGTTCTCCTTCAACTACATAATGACCAAAGCCTAATGCAGCAATACAGAGACCATCTTCAGGTTTGATATGAGAAACCGGATAATAGTTATATGATTGAGCAGTACCTGCTAACAATGGATAAAAATAATTACCATGTCTATTACCTACGAGCTCTTGAATAACGATTGCCATTCGCTCTTCTTCTATTTTGTAACATGCTGTTTCAAAATACTCTTGAGCCTTTTTTGAAAATAAACTTGCATAGACACTCTTAATTGCGTCACATAGCTGTTGTAGTCGCTTTTCTTTTTCGGCATGAGTATTAGGAATTACAAATGTATCATAAACTCCTGAAAAAGGGACTATGAGCATATCTTCAAAAAGACCGCTCGAACGTACTGCAAGAGGGGCACTACTTGATTCTATAAACTTTTCTAACCGTCTTACAAAATCATAATCAAGATGTGCTTCATGAAATCTATAACATAGCTCCTCTTCCGAACAATGCCACACATATGCCCATAAATTGTTTTTTTCCATGAACTTTTCAAATTCCTCAATGCCGACATATATCGTTAAAGGGAGTTTTATTGAGATAAGATCTGTATTAAAAACCATAAAGTCTATGAGACTTTTTATAAAAGCAATACCCCGTCCTTTACCACCTACCGATCCTGCACCAAGTCGAGCTGTTCCAAGTGTTATGTCTATTTCTGTTGAAATTTCAGGAATGCTGCCACGTAATTTTTCCTTTTTTAAGTTATCAAGAGTATTTTTTAAAAATGTTTTAACTGAATCAAAATTAACAAAGTCATCAAAATTGTACTTTTTTAGATTTTTTGCAATTTTTATTTCACCACGTGCCATAAGCCAGGCTGAAAAATGATTTCTTTTCGCATGATATATAATACTTTCTGATGGTATCTCCTGTATTTTCTCTTCAAATTCTTTCAATGTGCGTGCACGATTAATTTCTAAACCTTCACTATCTCTAAAAACAAATGGACCAAATCCGAGGTTTTCCTGGAAAAATTTATTTAGTTCAAGACCAAGGGTATTCGAATTTTTATTAACGAATGATGCTCTTAATTCGTAAGCACGTTGACGATTTTCTTCATCGCTCGACTGTAACATTATTGGTAAATCAGGAAATTTTTTGCGTATACATTCTACTAATTTAATGCCAGCATCAGGATCCTCCTTGTCTTCACGAGGGAATCTGACATCAGATATCACTGTTAATATATAAGATTCATATTTTGTAAGAATTTCCATAGCATCTTCAAATGAGGTTGCTAATAGTACTTTTGGTCTTCCGCGCATTCGTAGGATCTTATACGATTCTAACTGGGATTCTTCTTCAATGAGTAATTGTGTTTGCCGCATAATTACAGAATACAAGATAGGAAGATATCGAGAATAATATCGAATTGAATCTTCAACGAGCAGTATTACTCGAACTAATCCTACCTGGGTATCATTATCAACGTTATTCAAATCTTCAATATATTTAACCATTGCAACAAATAACTTCGAATAACCATTCCAAACAAATACTCTATTAATTAGCGTATTATCAATATGACAGGATTCGTTCATTTTCCCTAAAATTGAATTATTCATTGCAAGCAATAAAATTGGAAGATTTGGATACAAGCTTTTTATTTTTTTGGCCAATTCTACTGGCCCATCAACATCAATACTTGCCATTATTATAACAAGATCAAACTTTTTTACTTTTAGCAATTCGAATGCTGATTCATATGTATATGCAGATGTTACTCGAGGAGCAGATGTTAAATTAAGTTTATAGTATTCTCCATATATTTGTTCAAATAAAGAACCATCACTTTCCAGAACATATGAATCATATAGACTTGCAATTAAAAGAATTTCGTGCACTCTTGACATCATGAGATCATGAAAAATATTATGTTCTTGGTGTTCTTTTTCAAACAAAGCAACAATATCATCAAAATACATCTTAATGCTCCCTAAACTCTGCTAAATTGAATAGTACAATCTATTATATTTTCATGCAAGTTTATTTTTACGATTTTAATAATGATAATGTTTACAATAAATGACAGGCACACCAATGATCTGGAGCAATTTCACGAAGCTCTGGTTTTACCATCTTACATTGTTCCTGGTGAATTGAACAGTAATTGTAGAAAGTACAGCCTTTTATAGTGCTGTATTCTTTAACCTTCTGCTTTTCTAAGCAGTTTGTAATTGTTGTTTGCTTGAATTCCATTAATGTAGCTATAAGTAATTTTGTATACGGATGTTGCGCCTTTGAAAAAATTTCATAAGAAGAGATAATTTCACATATAGTCCCGCTATGCATTACTGCTATTTTTGTTGACATTGCTGTCACGACATCCAGATCGTGAGAAACAAAAATCATTGATAAATTATAATTTTGCTGGAGATCGAGTAATAGATTTAATATTTGAGCTTTCATTGAAACATCAAGCGATGTTACTGGTTCATCACAAATAAGAATTTTTGGTTCTAATGATAGTGCCCTTGCAATTGCAACTCGTTGCCGCTGTCCACCAGAAAGTTCATGAGGATATCGTTCATAAATTTCTTGCTGTAAGCCTACATCCTGTAATAGCTTTTGATTTTTTTTGTAACGATCTGAAGCTGATAGTTTTGTCTGGATTTGCATAGGTTCTTCAATAATTGCTCCTATTGTATGTTTAGGATTCATTGCATTCATTGAATTTTGAAAAATAATTTGAACATTTTTTCTTAAAAAATCTAATTTTTTTTCAGGAAGATCAGTTATATCAATATTATCATAAAATATCTTTCCAGAGGTTGGTTTTTCTAATCTCACTAATAATTTGCATAATGTTGTTTTACCAGAACCTGATTCTCCAACTATTCCAAGTCTTTCACCATTTTGTAATCCAAATGAAACTTCTCGTATGGCATGAACATTATTACGATATATACTACTTACATACGATTTTTGAACTTTATGTGCTTCAAGCAAAAATTGTGTCACTATTTTCTCCCTGCATAAAAACATCTGACAAAATGAGTATTACTCTTTTTTATAAGCTCTGGCTTTTCACAAGCACAACGATCCTGTGCAATACTGCAGCGTGAAAGAAATCTGCAAAAATTATCTGATTGTAGTAAGTTCATTTCTGAAATGCATGTGATAACTGGAAAGCGCTTACTTGTTCTAATATCAGGATGCATTACTTCGAGTAAAGCTCTTGTATATGGGTGTAATGGTTCTGCTAATACTTCATCGGTTTTTCCAGATTCAACAACCTGTCCAGCATACATGACTACAACTGAATCAGCAATTTTGTTTACTATATGCATATCATGTGTAATAAAAAGCACGCTAATATTTTTTTCATACTGTATTTCCTTTAGCAACTGTATTATATACATTTGGGTAACAATATCAAGCGAGGTAGTAGGTTCATCTGCAATGAGGAGGGATGGAGATGCTGCTAACGCTATTGCAATCATAACACGCTGCTGCATTCCTCCTGATAGTTCATGTGGATATGCATGCATGACCTGAATTGGATCAATAAAACCAACTGTTTTTAAAATTTCTATGACTGCGTGTTTGTAATCTTTTTTTTTCATAGATGATTTACAATGTATTTTATATACCTCTTCTATTTGTTTTTTTACTGATAAGAGGGGATCGAGTGCAGAGAAAGAATCTTGAAAAATAATTCCAATTTCCTTACCTCGAATAGTATATAATTGAGAAAGGGGAATTTTTAAAATATCTTTTTTTTTAAATAAAACAGATCCTGATGTAATTTCTCCGTATGGATAAGGTAACAATCTCAATATTGTTTGCGCTGTAATACTTTTACCACATCCAGATTCCCCTACCAGTGCAACTATTTCTCCCTGTTTTATTGAAAAAGAAATTGAATCCAATATTGAATTTGTTTTTCCATCAACTGTATAGGACACAGATACATTGTCTACTATGAGTATGTTTTCATCATTCATAGTATCAATTTGTTTTATATTGGTCATTGAGATAAATTTGTGCATCAAGAAGCTGTGAAGATGCCATTGCCTGCTCAATTTCTTGTTTTATTCCTTCATCGATCCACATGTAACCATTAAAAATTGGATCAGCAAAGTCATCCCAATATTTAAATGAAATCCAAACAGGGAAACGTATCCACTTCCATGCAGCAATCCTAATATATGGAACTGTATAACTAGGTATAACCAATGCTTCGTTATAAACCAGACGCTGAATTTGCTTTGTTAGTTCAGCCTTTTTTTCAAGTGCTTTTTCTGATCGAAATGCATTAAGCAAAGCATCCATTTCTTTAGATGCATAACCAAAAAAATTATTCGTTTGAGGTTTGTTTGCATTTTCGGAATGGAAATATTCCCAGTAATCTGGATATAACGACGTACTCATTCCACCCCACCATGCCTGAAATTTTTTCTCTCTTACGAGTGAAAACGATCCAGACTGCATAAGTTTTAAGTTAATCTCAAGCCCAGCTTTTTTCGCTTCCTCTTTTAAAACTGTCAAACGCTCGGTTTGATTTGGTGAGCTATATAAAAGTTCAAACGAAAGTTTTTGACCTTTTTCATTATATCGTATTCCATCTGAACCTATTTTCGTAAAGCCAGCTTTTTCAAAATACTGTATAGCTTTTACAGGATCAAAGCCTGGATAGCGTATAGTATCATCATCAAATGCTATTCCTGCAAAAACATGACCAATACCAATATTGTGATATCTTGCATATTCTCCTCGCAATACCGTATCAATCATTTTTTGCATATTAAGAGCATAATATAATCCGATTCGAACATCTTTATTGGTAAATGGGAATGCTTTTGTATTTAAAAACACTCCATGGATACCATCATTGGGAACATAAAAATAAAAATACCTGTCAATATATCCACTAGTCACTGCAGGATTATTTTGAGTATTTACCCACTCTTGAGGAATAATTAGATAAATTACATCTAGTGCGCCTCTAAAAAAATATTCACGTACAACATCATTTCCACCAGTTATAACCTTATACTCAACAGCATCAAAATTAAAGCGATATTTATTGTATTCGTATACATGCCCCCACCAATTCGGTACCTTTTTAAATATGAGCGTTTCACCCTTTGTAAATTCTGCTAAATAGTATGGTCCTGTAACGGGTTCCGGATTCCAATTATATAATTCTGTGTAGTTAGCAGGTATAGGTTTATTTTGATAGAAATGTGCTGGTCGGGGCGTAACTGATGCATTGTATAGTAGATCATCAGGTGACATTGCTTCATTGAGTGTAACAGCAATGACATAATCATTTATTTTTTTTAATGAAATAATTTGTGAAGTAAAATATTCATTATACCAGGGATCCTGAATATTAGGGCTTCTCATCATTGAATACATGAAAAGATAATCATCTGCTGTTACAGGAACGCCATCGCTCCACATCATGCTTTCGTTAAGCTTAAAATAAACTGTTCTACCATCTTTGCTATATGCCCAGTGTGTTGCTGCAGCAGGCATCCATTCTTTAGTTTCAGGATTAATTTCTACTAACGGTACATTGTTATTAATTACATCTCGTAATGAATGGTTAGATTCTGGGCCAACGGATCTGAAGGTAGGCGGGAACTCGTTAATAAATGAATGAAACGTCCCACCAAATTTTGCTCGTGCTGATCCAAAGGTTTTAGGATTGGACGTGTACCAAATAATATCTTCTTTTATTTCTGAGACCTTAAAAGAGGTATCAGCAATCTGAGGTGAGGTAAAATCATTCTGTTTATCTTTTTCTGCAAGTATTGCTTTCTCATCAGCATAAAGGTTTTTAAAATTCCTAGCTGTACTGTTATTTTTTGCACAACCAACTGCAATAATTACAAATGAAACTTGTAAAATGGATACAATCCATACTGCTACTTTAGTTAGCCTGTTCATATTTTTTCCTCCTATCTATTGATATATTGTAAAGTGCTTAGGATCAAATGATTCTCGTAATCCTTCTCCTATGAATGTAATCATTAGTAGCACAGCAATAAGTGCAGTTAACACTGATAGCAAAATCCATGGAGCTGTTAAAAATAATGAAGTTCCAGTCGCTAATAGTTCTCCCCAACTGGGCGTTGGAGGTGGCAAACCAAAACCCAGATAATCGAGAGCAGTTATTGCAGAAATACTACTATTGATGGAAAAAGGCAAACTGGTGAGTATTGCTGGCAGCAAATTAGGTAATATATGTCTAAAAAATATTATTGAAGTACTTGAACCGAAACAGCGAGCTGCTTGAACATAACCGCTTTCTTTTTCTCTATAGGTTAATGCGCGAATCATCCAGGTTTTTTTTGTCCAACCAAAAAGTGTAAAAATAACAATAAAAAGTATAAAATTGGGTTTGAAGATTGACGATAGAATCATTACGACATAAATAAATGGTATGAGTTCCCAGATTTCAATAAGCCTTTGAAATAACAAATCGAACATTCCACCTTTATAACCCATAATAAAACCAAAACCAATTCCAATGCAATATGTTACTATATTAAAAATAAGTGCAAACATGAGCGTTGTTCGAAAGCCATACACCAATCGTGCTAAAACATCTCGACCTATTCTGTCTGTACCAAGAATATGTCTTGTTTTGAATGATGGCTTGTACGGTGGGAGTAATAAACCTTGCATAGTGTCTGCAAATTTTATCCAGATGTATATTTCTTTTTGAGAGACTTTAATTCCATAATTGGAATCAATTTCTTGCCAATTATATGATACTGTATCTGTATGATTATCAACCACATACGCAGTAACATATTTTGTCTTTTCATTAAATTGTAGTCGTGCTGGTCCAGAAATGTTGTCAGCAAAGCGTAAAGCTATGTATGTTGCGCTACTACCATCTTCTAAAGGTAGCAGCATATCATTCATATGGTGCAATGCTACCCACTGATAATCTCTAGGATCACTTGATTCTTGTTTTTCTCTCTGAAGTGCAAGTCCGATATATGTATGGCCTTTAGGATTATCATCCATAGTATAGCTGTCTAAATCCTGTTCGATTGCATTGTATGGTATGATCGGCATGACAACCCAGCCATTTCCGGTTTGCTTTATCGTTTGAGCTAACTCACGGTAATTTACTTCAGATTGATTTGATAATCCTAATTCGGTACCAAGAATAATAGTTCTCAATAATGGAAAATATAAACGGCCATTATAGTATAGAAGTAATGGTTTATTATTGATAAATAGTTCTGCAAATAACGTAAAAACAGTAAAAGTTACTAATAATTTTAGAGAGATTCGTGCTCGAGTAATTGTTTTAAAATGTGCTATTCTTCGTTTAAGCAAAGGATCAAGATGAAGCTGTTTTTTAAGCATATACTCTACCCAGCCGAATACGGGGATCTAGCAGAGACACAAAAAAATCGCCTAAAATATTACCTACTAAACTAATAAGAATGGTAATAACAAGAACACCCATTACTACTGGATAATCTCTATCGAGCAACGCAGTATAACCGAGCATACCCATCCCACGAATATTAAAAATTTGTTCTATTAAAAATGTACCGCTTAAAAATGTAGAGACCATAGGACCAAATTCAGATGCTAACGGAACCAAACTATTTCTCACTGCATGAAGGTACACCGCATCCTTAAAATTTCTTCCTTTTGCAACAGCAGCCTTAACATATTCTGCTGATATGGTTTCAAGGAGCATATTTTTCATAGTGATAGTTAAAGCAGCAAAGCTGTTCATAACGTATGCAGCTAATGGTAAAAAAATATGGTATCCAGTATCAATTAGTTTTTCAAAAAAATTCATGGAATGTCTAGCAGTTTCCGGCGATTGAAATCCACCAAGCGGGAACCAGCCTAATCGTGCAGAAAATATTGAAAATAGAATGATTGCTACGATATATGAAGGTATTGCATATAAAACAAATAAAACTACTGAAGAGACAGAATCAAACCAGGTACGATTATTAAGTGCCTTTGTAATTCCTAACGGAATTGAAACTAAATAAATTATCACTAATGCTAAAAATCCAAATAGAAATGATACTTTGATACGTGGCTGTATCATTTCTGTAACTAAATCACCATATCGAAGTGATCTCCCTAAGTTTCCAGAAACAACTTTTGAAAGCCACGCAATATATGCTTGATACCATGGTTTTTTAAAACTGAAAAACTCATCGAGTCTATCAAATTCAGGTTGATGAAATGGAGAAGCATTTTGACTTTCGTAAATTTGAGAACTTTCATAGCCTATTGATTGATTTGAACTGAGCGCAAAATATAGCGGACCACCAGGAATAAATCGTGTCAGTAAAAACACAAGTAGTGTTGCACCTATGAAAGTTGGTATTATAAGCAAAACTCGTCGGATAAAATATATAAACACCAACCTCCTCCTTACAGATTTTACGGTGCTGCATATATCCTATCATGTTATTAGAGAAAACACAATAATTTTACAGGGGTTATGATTACAAAGCTGTTATTTTTATGTAAATCTCCGTTCTGAATCATCCAGATCAAGAGCCAGTGTTCCTCCAGGATTCATTATGTTTTTTGGATCGAAAAATGTTTTTAATGCACGATATAAATCAATTGCTTCTTTTCCAATACAACCTTCAAGCCAGGGGGCGAAAGATTTTCCAATACCATGATGATGACTCATTGTTGCACGAGATTTTTGAATTGCATCAAGAATCCCGCTCTGATACTTTATATATTCATCAATGCTGTCCATTTTTGCAATAAATATAAAATATAGATTACACCCCTGTGGATAAAAATGTGACATATGTGTCATACAGATAGTATTTGGACGAGAATGACAAAATTCACGAACGCTCGAATGTACATGCTCAAGATTACTCCAGGTAACGGTACATTCTAATGTATCAATCATAATACCAAAATCTTGTAAATCTTCACGCATATATGGATCTTTAAATCGGCCATGTTCCCATGATTTTTGTACAAAACCAGTTGTATATAGTGCATGATGGCGTCTGCATATTTTATGTATCATTTTTTTAACATGTTTTGCAAATCCCTTTTCTCCATCACTCGTTCCAAGAAGCAAACAGCGTTCACCTGGTTTCATGCCTGCTCTAGCCATTAGTTTATCAAGTATTGTTCCGTCAACGCCATATAATTTTAGTACAACATCAGTTTCTTCTGGATCTGACAATCTAAATACACTCGGATAACCAAATTCTCCCTGCATTATTTCTCGGGCAGCTTCTTTTGCTTCCTCCCAGTTAGGAAAAATATATGAAAATCTCTGTGTGTTTTCAGGATGATATTCATGTATTTTCAAGGTTGCAGAATAGAGAATTCCAAATGTTCCCTCAGAACCCATTAGTATCTCATCAATATCAGGACCAATTGCTGCAGCGGGAAAATTCAATGTTGTCATATCTCTATTTTGAGGACAAACATAGTCCTGTGCTATCACAATATCTTCAATTTTTCCATAGTAGGTTGAATTTTGCCCTGCCCCACGCGTTACAATCCATCCACCGACAACAGAATATTCAAAACTCTGTGGCAAATGTCCAACAGTATACGCTTTTGTTGCACCGAGGGTAACTGGAGCATTTCTAAGAATTTCTTCGAGCTTAGGACCGCTCATGCCAGCTTCTACAGTAATAGTATGATTTTTTTCGTCAAAATCGATAACCTTATTAAGGTGAACTCGCATATCAATGGTTACACCACCTTTTACTGCTTCAACTCCACGTGTGACAGATGACCCGCCACCATATATATACACTGGTATATCATTGTTTTCACAATAGTTAATAATAGTTCGCAAATCAGCACGGTTTCGAGGCCAGAGTACTACATCCGGAATATTTTCGATTATTTTTTCACGAAGCCGCAGAAGATCTATCATCGTTTTTCCATAGGCAACCCTCAATCTGTTAAATGTATCACAATGAACATTTTCTTTTCCAAGCTTAGATTCAAAATATGCAATATGTTCTGCAGGTAACTTTGATGGGAAAGAATCTTCTACAATTTCAAGTCCTAAGTGTTGTGGCGCGCTAAACCATTCATCATTAAGGTTAAATGTTTTTTTCATCAAATTATATAATTTTTCATTTGGATGTTTATAAACAGTAGGGTCACCCCATTTGAATATAGAACGATAGCTTTTTTCATCAAAGGAACCCTCAAACCATGGTGTATGTTTTTCTTTCATTTAGTTTACCTCCATAAACGTGTATAATTTATTTTTTCAGGATAATTCACTATTTCACGAATTGCTTCATATAATGGCAATAATGTGCTAGACATTTTTTTATATACTTTTGCATATAAATTATTATATAAATCGACATACTGTTTCTGTGGTTCAAAGTACACTGCATGATGTTTCATTGCACGAACTGCATCATGTACTGAGTCATACCATCCTATACCTGCAGCACAACACATTGCCGCACCAAGTCCACTTGCCTCTGGTGTCGCACCTCGTACAATAGGCTTATTGAGAATGTCTGCAGTTATCTGGCATATTTCATCAGCTTGACTGGCACCTCCAGACGCAGCTGCTATAGTAACGGTTTTTCCTGATACCCTTTCAATTGATTCAATTCCTTCACGTAACCCATACGCAAGCCCTTCAATAATTGCTCTATAAACATGAGAGCGTTCATGAATATCTCCAAAACCTATTAGTGCGCCTTTAAGTGAAGGATTTTCAAGCCCAGCCGTCCAAAACGGATGCATCATGAGTCCAAATGAACCAGGAGATGTATTTGATAGATGTTTATTTAAAATTACTTCTGGACTCGTACCATTGGATTCGGCTTCTAAAACCTCATTATAAGCAAACTGGTTTTTAAACCATGTTATCATCCAGTATCCTCTAAATATTTCTACCTCAGGATTAAAAAAATCGGGTAACGCTGCTGGATACGAAGGCATAAAGCGGATAGGTTCTCTATAGTGTTTTGATGTTGTTTGAACTGTTGCAGTTGTACCGAATGAAAGACTTACCATAGTCTCATCTAAAACACCCATGCCAATTGTTTCACATCCTTTATCGCTTCCAGATGCAACAACAGGCAAACCATATGGAAGACCTGTTTCAATACTTGCTTGCTGCTGTATTGTTCCTATTACACTGCCAGGTTTTACTAGTTTGGGAAGTTTTTCAGGTTCTATGGGAAACATTTTCATCGTTCTATGTGATGAAGATGCCCAACACTGTTTTTTATAATCGAATGGTATATGCCCAATTTGTGAAGCAACTGAATCAACAAATTCTCCACATAATTTTTTAGTAAGATACCCAGACAGTAATAACACTTTATATGTTTTATCCCAAACCTCTGGTTCATAATACCGTATCCAGTTTGTTTTTCCAGCTTCCTGAGTTTTATAGACTGCTTCTTCCATGTGAACGAGCTTTAATAGTAATCGCTCAGTACCATGCGGGATGTAGGGAGGGTTCACTTTTCTATTATCAAGCCAGAGTATAGCTGGACGAATAGCGTTTCCTTCTGTATCGACTACCAGCACAGTGTCACGTTGCGTTGTTACTGTTACACCGCATAAATTCATAAATAATTCAGGAACAGTTTGCTTTGCTTTTTGAACAGCTATACACAATGACTTCCACCACACATTTGGATTTTGTTCAGCATATCCCGGTTTTACAGAAAAATATGGCGTGTAGTTTATTTTTTCACAAAAGAGCTGTTCGCCAGATGGTGAATATATCAATACTCTAAGACTTTGGGTCCCACAATCAATAGACATAAGTGTTTGTATGTTTTTCATAGTATGTCATCCGCAGCTATAATATTTGTTTTTAATCCGAGCGGATTTTTAACAATACAAGTTCCAGCAGAAATTGGCTGTTTAATAACTATTGTACGTAAATATTTTATTACTGGTATAAGTTGGGCTAGTGGGATTTCAGAATCAGATCTAACCGCTAAACGCGCATGTTCTTTATAGCTGGTTTTTATTGTTGTTGTAAGTGTTCGCAACGGTTCTAGTATTTCCTGTTCTGCATAAAATTTCCCTTTTGGACAACTAAAACCTGATATAGATTTTATTGCTTTTGATTTATTTTCACTTATTTCATACTCAATAGTAATCCTGCAACCTTTTGGACAAATAATGCATACTAAATTATTAATAGTTTCCATAATTTTCCTCTATTTGCAACATAAGATTCTGATTATCCTGTAACTGAGCATCGAAAACAATCTTTTCCATCTCTGATGGACGAAGTATTTTGAATTTTTTTAAACAAGTTTTTGAATTTTTTTCAATTAAATTTACTGAACATGTATTACTATATGTTTTTTTGGATCTAAAATATAAAGCTATTTTATTATTACTTTTAAAATCAACAAACTGTGGAATATGATATAAAACTGAATTATCATGTGAAAATTTAATTAGATTTCTTTTCCTTTTATTTCTTATCCATCGTACTGCAGATTCCCCGGCAATAGTACCAGATTCTGAAACATAATCAACAAGGTCATGTACATGAACGGAATTTCCACAAGCAAAAATACCATCAACAAGTGTATGCATATTTTGATCAACATAAGGACCTTTTGTATCCGGATCAATTGAAACATTCAGGCTCTGTGCTATTTCATTTTCTGGAATTAGACCAACCGACAATATAAGACAATCACATGTAATATATTTTTCAGAACCTTTTATCTCTTTTCCTGATTCATCAACATTGACTACTGTTACACCTTCTATTCTGTTTTTTCCATGTACTGTTTTTACAGTACATGACAAATGCAATGGTATAGAAAAATCATTAAGGCATTGTGCAATATTTCTCTGCAATCCAGATGGTTCTGGTTTTACTTCATAGACTCCTACAATATGAGCTCCCTCTAAAGTAAGTCGTCGAGCCATTATGAGCCCTATATCGCCAGAACCAATAATAACTATCTCTTTACCTGGTAAATATCCATCTATATTAACAAAGTGTTGTGCTAGTCCAGCAGTGTAAATACCTGCAGGGCGTTCGCCATGTAAAAATATTTGTCTATCAGTTCTTTCGCGACATCCAGTAGCCAGTATGAGTGCCTGTGCTTCTATTTGGTATGCCCCTTTTTCGTTTATACAATAGAGAACAAAGCTATTTTCTTTTTTTTCAACTTCCAGCACAAATGTATTTACAAAAGCAGGAACATTTAGAGACTTTATTGTTTTTATATCGCGAAGTGCATATTCTGGACCAGTTAATTTTTCATTATAGCGAACCAGTCCAAAGCCATCATGTATACATTGTTTTAATATTCCTCCGAGTCTATTTTCTCGTTCAATAAGAATAACATGGGCACCATTATTTTTTGCGCTCATTGCTGCTGCAAGTCCAGCAGGACCTGCACCTAATACTGCAATTTCGGTGTTTATTGTATTAACTGTATTTTCATTCACTTGCATGATCCTCCAGACTTTGTAAGACAATATTTGAGCCATAGCCTTTTTTCGTTATATCAGAAAAATTTTTTCCAGTTTCCTCTGCTAATATTTCTATAACTCTTGGAGTACAAAAACCTCCGTGACACCTTCCGGCTCCTGGTCTGATACGCCGCTTTATGGCATCGAGCGTATATACTGGAAGTGAACTATGAAGTGCATCTCTAATTTCCTGCTCTGAAACAGTTTCGCATCGACATACAATTTTTCCATATCCTGGATTTTTATTAATAATCTCAGCTCGCTCCTTGAAATTTAGCTTTTGCAAATCTGGATAGGTATTTCTTACAGGATTCCAATTATCTTTTTTAAGTATATGTTTTCTCGATGAGAGAATTTGTAACGACATTGTTACAACATCCTCAGCTATTGCAGGAGCAGATGCTAAACCAGGAGATTGTATGCCGGCAACATGAATTAAATTTTTTATTTTTTTGCTCTTCTCTATAAGGAAATCTTCACTGTATGTACAAGCCCGCACTCCTGAAAAATAGGTAATTACTTGATTGAGATTTAATTTTTTATTGAGTCTTATATGCTTTTCAAGCTCTTTAATATCATCTTGGTTTGTTGAGTAATCTACTCGCTCAGCAATTTCGGTTGCTGTTGGACCTACCAAAATGTTACCTTCAATAGTCGGAATAAGCCCTCCACCTTTTGTTTTTTCTGCTATCTGTAAAAAATTGGGCATAGCTGCAACATGGTTTTGCCATTTTCCTGTATTCTTATCAAAAATAATATCAGTACCTTTACGAAAATGAAGAGAAAAATATTTATCATTTGCTAACTCAGCTACTATATCAGCCCAATTGCCTGCGGCATTAATAACAAGTTTTGCCTGCAATGTACCTCTATTAGTTTTTACACGTACTATTTCACCATCATGCATTTCAAACCCAATAACTTTTGTTAAGAGATGAACCGCTACTCCGTTTTGAACTGCATGTTCTGCAAGTGCAACCGTTGCACGATACGGACTTATAATACCAGCACTGGGAAGATAAAAACCTCCAAACTGTTCATCTAATAGATATGGTTCTTCTTTTTTAACTTTTTCTTTTGACCATAGCTCCCATCCATCAACATTATTCTTTTTAGCTCTATTTGCAAGAATAGGATACAATATGGTATTCAATGGTGTTCGAAACAGTATGAGCGAACCAACACGTCTAAATTGTATGCCAAGATCCCGAGCCAATGGTTCCCATAGTCTATTGCCACGAACATTGTAATAAGCTTTTTTTGTGCCAGGTTTTGCAGCAAATCCATCATGAATCATTCCATCATTACGACTCGAAGTATGTACAGCAACATCATACTCTTTTTCAAACACTGCTACTGATATCTCATATTTAGATAGTTCGCGTGCAACTGCGCATCCAATTACCCCGCCTCCAATGATGATTACATCATAGGACAATCCTTCTAATTCATTAGAGATAGCTTGTTCATGTTCACAATCTTCATTGCGCATATTTTTATCTGTAATAATATTGTTAACAACATTTGTGTGAAATTTGGCAGCATACCAGCCTGCTTTATTTTTAGTTGCAAGTGATTCTGCGATACCAGCAATACATATTGATTGATCGGTAAGTACAACACTACATTCGTGTACCCCCATGCTTTCAAGCTTTCTTTTGATCGTTAGTGTCTTCATGAATACCCCCCACATTACTGGTATGCTGGTATTACCAGTTACTGATTACTATAAACTCCCTTCTTATAACTGTCAAGCTTTTTTTATTATTTTTTTGAAGCTGTACTGAGCTGATTCCTTAATTGTTTTTCGCCATAAACGAGTATCTGCTCCATATCTGCTTTGGCTTTTTTTTCATCATGATTTTTAATAGATTGAGCAAGTGATTCATGTAGGGTGATAATATGAGGGATTGTACTATCATCAGTATAAAAACGTTCAAGAATTGTCATATAGATTCGCTTAAAGCTATTTAGGAGTAATGGGAAAATTTCATTTCCGGATGCTAAAGCAATCGATAAATGAAATTGATAATCAAGTGTACTGAATTCAATAGGCAAATACCTGGTTAATGCTTTTTCCCGCTTGATAATTTCTTCTAGTTCCAGAATTTGCTGCTCAGTACCCCGCAGTGCTGCTTTCCCCGCAGCTTCTACTTCAAATAATATTCGCATCTCAAGGAGGCTGTCAAAAAATGAAGGAGCAAGATTCATCCCTGAATAGTTCAAAATTGAAAGCAATAATTCAATCGAGCCTTCTTTTCGATAATCATTTACTTTTACACCTTTCCTGCTCTCAATTGTCACCAAACCGCGATGCTCGAGAGTACGAAGACCATCATGTACCACAGGTCTTGAAACACCAAACATTTCACCAAGTTCCCTTTCTGAAGGAACATATTCTCCAGGTTTAAAATGTCCAGAAAGAATTAATGATTCAAAGCGTTCAATAAACTCATCTTTTAATGTTTTTGGATTTATAGGAGAAAAAAATAAAATATCCTTCATCGTGTCTACTCCGTATCGTTACTATACCATGATTTTCATCAATATTAAATAAACATTTTACATTTTTTAATTACCATGTGATACTAGTTATATAAATTATAAAAAAAGGAGAGAGCAATGATAAAAAAAGCTCATTCGTTTCGTTATCTCTCATTGGGTATAAAGCTATTTGCACTATCGCTTTTTCCTCTCATTGCCTTCATAATCGTAAGCTCGATAAACTTACAAACAGCAATTCATTCTGTACAGGTTACTCAAGAACAAACGGTCTATATCAACATGTTTCGTGCGTTAGCCAATGTTATTCGAAGTATTCAGGATGAAATGAGCAGTGCTCTGTTGAATACTGCTAATCTCATATCAGGTTCAGAATATCCAAGCAGCATATCCATAACTGATGCTTCAATAACTAATTTTTCAACTATACTCCAAAACAATGAAAAAATTACTGGCGAGTTTGATATTATTAAGCTTATGGAAATACTGCAAAATAATCGAATGGTTGCTTCTTCATCAGATGTTTCATACCAAAAAATACAAGAACTCTATGAAGAATGTACAAATGAAGCCTATAAGATTATTACTGCGGTAACCAATCTTCCATTATCATTTGCTATCACAAACCGGTTTGTATCAATATCGATACTACTACGAGCCCGAAACTATGGAATCCAGCTTGGCACGTACGCATATATTTTATCTTCGCAGGCAGAAGAATCACTTGTATTCCCAGCAGGTAATGCATATGGTGCATTGCTCGCCAATTTGAATAATCCGGCTATTGTTCTGCTTGATTCCAGCAAAAAAATAATTACCGAAATTAATATATCAGAAAACCTATTTTATCTTCAAAATGCAATTCTCTATAATGTGAATGCTGACGCTGAAAAAACAAATAATGCACGGAATTCACTTGCAACACTACTAAGTCAGATTATCGATAATGAACTTATGAATCTAATGACAATTAATTCTAGAACAAATCTTGAATCAAAGCAGGAACTCTGGAAAAGCATCGTATTCCTCTCGTTACTTTTAGCATTACAGATACTCATATCGTTTATAATTATCCAAAGTATACGAAAACCGCTCCGTTCAGTTACAAAAGAATTATTGCTCCTTGCAAAAGGAAAGGGCGATTTAACAATCAAACTTCCTGTTTATGGCAAAGACGATATTGCAAAGCTTTCAGAAGCCTTTAATGTTTTTATTGAAACATTAGATAAATTGATTTTTGATATCATTCGCAAAGCTGATACAACACATGACTATATGAATAGTCTTTCATTGAGTGTAACTGATGCTTCACAGGCAGAGCAGAATATTGAGGAAGCAGTAAAAAATATTAGTACTAAATTACTATCACAAACTGATAGTGTGGAACGCTCAACGCTATCAATAGAACGTGTAATAAGTGGCATATCAGTATTAAAAGATCAAATTGATGAACAATCTTCTAGCATTACAGAATCTGCAGCTGCAATCACTCAAATGGTTTCGAATATACAATCCGTCTATAAAAGCATTGAAAGAACCAGTGAACTCATGCGAAATTTAGTTGATGCTGCGCATGAAGGACAGGCAATTATTGAAGAAGTTGCGGGCAATGGTCAAACTGTAAAATCAAAATCTGAACTATTACTTGAAGCCAATACACTGATTGCAGATATTGCTGATAGAACAAACATGCTGGCAATGAATGCTGCAATAGAAGCGGCTCACGCTGGAGAAGCTGGTAAAGGTTTTAGTGTTGTTGCAGATGAAATTCGAAAACTTGCAGAAACTGTTGCAGAACAGTCCAAAGGAATATCAGAAGATCTCAATGATATTCAGCTTTCGATTGAAACAATGGTTCAAAGTTCTGGCCGTGCATAAAATGCTTTTGATGCTATGAATACATTTGTTCAAGATATTTTTAATCTTGAAATTAGTATTAGAAATGCAATGAATGAGCAAAATAAAAGCTCTGAAGAAATTCTCAAAGCAATTCAGTCGATGAATACATCATCTCAAGAAATTAACCGTTCTGCTACTGACATGGAAAAAGAAGGTGCAACAATAACCAATGAGCTTTCGATACTTAAAAATCATACAAGAGACTTAAATCGTTCAATGACACTAGTGCAAAGAAACACTGAAACAATACATACTTCAATCGAGAATGTAAATTCGTTAATGCAAGAAACGAGCGAAACTTTACAGAAACTTTTGGAAACAATGAAGGAATTTAAAACGAGCGAACAGCTTGAAGCATTATCAAATGATAGCGATACAAGTATAGAAATTCCACAATAAAACAACCTGTGGCCAGCAATAAAAATTACTATTCCACAGGTCTATTTCTTTCGCTTGTAATTGTCGATGACTATACTGTTATCTACAATTATACAAAGAGGTTAATATTCGAAGTACTTGCAGCTTCCATATATGTTGCAACACCACCAATTTCAATGCCATCCAGTAATTCTTCTTTGCTCACACCCATAACATCCATTGACATCTGGCATGCAACCATACGAACTCCATTTTGCAGTGCTTGCTGGATCATACGTTCGAGCGAATCAACTTTTTTAGCCTGCATTCGTTTCTGCATCATCAAGCTGCCAAGTCCTCCCATATTCATTTTTGACAATCCTAATTCGTTAACGTATGAAGGTAGCATCCAGGAAAACATTCTCCCCATAAAATCTTTTTTAACATGAGGTTTCTTTCTTTTCTTAATAACTGAAAGTCCCCAGAAAGTAAAAAACATAGTTGTTTTCTTTCCTGCACTAACTGCACCATTAGCGAGTACAAAACTTGCTAATGCTTTATCGAGATCATCACTGAAGACAATGAGCGTTGCACTATTTCCTTGAAGCTGCATCGAATTTTCTTGAACAGCTAGCTTTTTTCGTACAACCGCAGTGTAAATACCCTTTTCTGCGTTCAGTGAAACGAGTTCATTTTTAGTCATGGTTGCCCATGCATGAACATCGCGTGCAAATCCTGGATCGGTAGCTGAAAGCACAACTGTACCGCCAGCTTCAATTGAATCCATGGCTTTTTTGAGCTGCATAATTGGCCCAGGACATTGCAATCCGCAAGCATTAATCGTAATTGTTTGATTAGTATCGGGTGTAATATTTTCAGGCATTCCAGAACCTTCATTAAAGGTTTTTTGCAGCATAGCTAATGGCTTCATCTGCTGTGTTGCACCAATCTGAGGCTGATAAATGCCTGTATTTGATTGTTTTTCAGTGGCTAACTCCCACGTTTTGTAACCACCCATAAGGTTGTGTACATCTGTCCAATCATGCTGACGTAATATACGTTCTGCAAGATAACCTCTGAGTCCAACACCACAGAAAACAATCACTGTTTTATTTTTAGGAATTTCACGCAATCTTTCTCGAATTTCATTAAGCGGTATATTTTTTGCGCCAGGAATCGTTCCTAGCTGGAATTCTTCTGGAGTACGGACATCGAGAATAAACGATGTATCTGGGTTGAGTTCAGACACCTTATCCCAGCTTATTGGTTTTGTAAGTCCTCGGAGCATATTTTCCGCTGCCATTCCAACAATATTTATCGGATCCTTAGCACTTGCAAATGGAGGAGCATACGCGTGTTCAAATTCTGCAAGTTCTACCACAGAAGCATGACGTCTTACAGCTTCAGAGAGTACATCAATTCGTTTATCTACTCCATCATACCCAACAACCTGGGCCCCATACAATTCACCAGTTTCTGGATGAAATATCGTTTTTATTGTGAGCGGGAGCGATCCGGGATAATAGCCCGCATGACTTCCTCCATGTGTAATCATAACAGCAACTGGTTTATTCAGTGATTTAAGTACTTTTTCTGAAAATCCTGTTGAAGCTGCAGTAATATCAAAAACTTTTGCAATGCTCGTTCCAAGAGCTGGTTTCCAGGTTTTGGTATTGCTGTTGATAATGTTCTCTGCAATGACACGAGCCTGTTTGTTTGCAGGACCGGCTAATGGAACTGTTACAGCTTTACCAAGTACTGGGTTGAATACTGCAGCAGCATCACCAAGCGCGTAAATATGTTTAACTGATGTTTCTAAGTGCTCATCAACAATGATCGCACCATTTGGAGCACATTGAATCCCAGCATCCTGAACAAACTTTGTGTCGGGTTTCACACCGATTGATAGAATCGCCATATCTGCAAATAGAGCAGTACCATCAGAAAGCAGTATTTTTAGCTGTGAACCCTGATTGGAAAATTCTTTTACTGCAGTATTTAAATAGAGCTCAACTCCTTTAGCCTTGAGCTGCTGATGCACCATTGCAGCCATTTCAAAATCGAGAACATTCATTACCTGTGGCAAGGCTTCAATAATGGTTACAAAAATACCCCGATGATGGAGATTTTCTGCCATTTCAAGACCAATAAAACCACCTCCAATGACTACTGCGCGTTCTGGTCGTTTCATATCAATATATTTTTTTACCGCATCAATATCGGGAACTGAACGGACGGTAAAGATACGTTCATCTCCAATGCCTGGTATGGGAGGTTTCACTGGCTCAGCACCTGGTGAAAGAACTAATGCATCATACGATTCTGTTGTAGTAGAATTCGTTAACAGATTCTTTAATACAACAGTACGAGACTCAGGTTGAATCCTTATTGCTTCTGTATTTACTCGTACATCAACATTGAGCCACCCTTTAAACGTCTCAGGTGTCATTACAAAGAGTCTATCGCGTTCTGCAATGACACCACCAGCATAGTACGGTAAACCACAATTTGCATAACTAATGTATGCTCCTCGTTCTACAAGAATAATTTCAGCATTTTCATCAAGTCGTCTGAGTCTTGCTGCTGTTGATGCTCCTCCTGCGACGCCCCCTATGATAATGTACCGAGCCATATTATACCTCCTCTTTCAATAAATAAATATCTATTTATATATACTGTTTTATTTATATATTGTCAATACTATATTTGCATGGTTTTCTTATACTAGGTCCATACCTATTCGAACAGTATCTTCTAAATTAATTGTAATGCTTACTTTTTTAATATAAAAGAGTTTTACTTTATAAACACACAAAGCTATACTAAGTATATGCAATTATATGTTATTAAAAGTGATATTACACGGCTTAAAGTTGATGCTATTGTTAACGCTGCCAATAGCAGTTTAATGGGCGGCGGCGGTGTAGATGGGGCGATACACAGAGCAGCAGGCCCGGAATTGCTTGAAGAATGTAAAAGTATTATCCTTAAAATAGGCACATGCCCACCCGGGAGGGCAGTCATAACCGGAGGCGCCCGGCTCCCGGCACGATTTGTCATCCATACAGTCGGACCGGTATGGCAAGGAGGATACTTTCGTGAACATGAACTTCTCGCTGACTGCTATCGAGCATCACTAGAGCTCGCTGAAGAAAAAAGGCTTACCAGTATCGCATTTCCCTGTATCAGTACTGGAATTTACGGTTTTCCAAAACAGGAAGCGGTAAAAGTAGTGAGTTCTCTTATACATTCCTGGCCATGGAAACGTTCTTCACTTCAGGAAGTCTATTTTGTTGTTTTTGATGATGAAAATTTTGAGCTCTATAAACAAGCATTCCCAGAAGCGTTATAAAATCAGCATGGCGTCGCCATACGAAAAAAAACGGTACTTTTGCTCAATTGCTTCTTGATATGCTTTTAAGATAACCTCTCGCCCAGCAAATGCAGAAACAAGCATGAGCAATGTTGATTCTGGTGTATGAAAATTAGTGAATAGAGCATCAACGACGTTAAACTGATATCCTGGGTAGATAAAAATTCTTGTTGTATTAGTTCCTGCTTGCAATTTTTCTCCGTCCCAGGCACTCTCTAACGCTCGTAAGCTTGTTGTACCAACAGCTACTATTGGTTTTCCTTGTTCTTTAGCCTGATTGAGTACATCAGCAGTTGCCTCGGTAATGGTAAATGTTTCTTCATGCATAACATGATCCTCGATGTGTTGAACCCGTACCGGCAAAAATGTTCCCAATCCAACATGTAAGGTTATGAACACCGTTTGAATGCCATACGTGTGCAGCGTTTCGAGAATTTCTGGGGTAAAGTGCAGCCCTGCAGTTGGTGCAGCAATGGAACCTATATGTTTTGCATACACAGTTTGGTATCTATCTGCATCTGCTGGGGTATCGCTCCTGCGAATATAAGGAGGAAGTGGTATATGTCCAAACTGGTTCATATATGTTTCTGTTATTGGCTCAGAGAATTCTATAATTTTAAATTCCTGTTCATCACCTGTAACTATGCCAGTAATACCACCGGGCATAACTATTTTTTTCCCTGGTTTGAGACGTTTTGCACGTGTAGCCATTACTTTCCAGCTAGTGTGACTGATTTGCTCAACGAGCAACACTTCTGAAATACCACCAGTCTCTGTTGTAGCATAGAGTCGGGCTTTTTTTACTTTGGAATCATTAAATACAAGAATACAATTTTCAGGTAAGTATTCTGCAAGGTGCTTGACCATTGTGTGCGTGTACTCTTGAGTTTTTCTATCGAGCACAAAAAGTCTCGAATTTCCACGAGTTTCCGGTGGATATTGGGCAATAAGCTCTTGCGGTAATTCAAAATTGAAGTCTTTGAGTTCCATCATGCATCCTATTGGGTAAATTGAGATGTTTATATGCATATGCGGTTACTATTCTGCCGCGAGGTGTTCTTTCAATAAAGCCAGCTTGAACAAGATATGGCTCTACAAAATCTTCAATAGTTTCTGTACTTTCTCCTGTTGCAGCAGCAAGGGTTTCAAGTCCTACCGGACCTCCGTTATACTTTTCAATTATGGTCTTTAATAAAAATCTATCATGCTCTTCAAGTCCTGCTTCATCAACCTGGAGTCGTTCAAGTCCAAATTTAACGCTCGCACGATCGAGTGTTTGTTTCCCTTGAACCTGAGCAAAATCTCGTAATCTCCGTAAGAGCCTATTCGCAACACGCGGAGTACCACGGCAAGACTGTGCGAGAAGCTCTGCGCCATCGGTATCCAACCCTATTCCGAGAATTGCTGCCGAACGTTTAAGAATAGTGAGAATTGCACTGGTATCATAAAAACCAAGACGCAGCGTTATACCGAATCTGCTCACAAGCGGGCTTCCAACCATTCCAGCCTTTGTAGTAGCACCAATGAGCGTAAAAGGCGGCAAAGGAATTCGAATAGTACGTGCTGAGGGTCCCTGCCCAATTACAAAATCAAGCTCCCTGTCTTCCATTGCCATATAGAGCATTTCTTCAATTGCTGGTTTCAAGCGATGAATTTCATCAATAAAAAAAACTGATCCAGGGGTTAATGTTGTTATAATACCAGCAAGATCTTTTTGTTTTTCTAAGGCTGGAGCACTCGTAACCTTAAGTTCAGTTCCCATTTCACGGCTAATAATACCAGCGAGGGTCGTTTTTCCAAGTCCGGGCGGTCCAATCAAAAAAACATGGTCTAAAGGTTCCTCGCGTTCTCGTGCTGCCTGTATAAAAATTGCAAGGTTTTCTTTTACTAACTCCTGACCAATAAATTCTGATAATCTTTTGGGACGAAGGTTTTGTTCCTCATCCGAGGGGAGTTCATAAGGACTCATTATTCCATGTACAAATTCATCACTCATGGAGTTATCCTGTACTCAACATAATAAGTGCCTTATGAAAAAGCCACTGTTCCTGTGCTTCAGGCGCAATTTTGTCAAATTCGGTATCGATGAGCAGTTTTTCTATAACTTCGGTGCATCTTTTCTTATCATAACCTAGATCAGCAAGAGCGGCAATTATTTCATTGTACTGCGCACTCTGGACGGTATCGTTGCTTGTAACACGTAAAGAAAGTACGCCCTGAAGATTTAGGAGAATATTTTGAGCTGTTTTCTTTCCGATACCAGGTATTTTTTCAAGCCTACCACTATCACCCTGTGCAAGAACTGCCTGAAAATCTTCAGTGCGTATTCCAGAAAGTATCTTAAGTGCCTGCTTGGGTCCGATTCCGGATACTTTGATGAGTTCCAGAAATAATTTGCGATCCTGTTCTGTTGGGAAACCATACAAGCGCATGCTGTCTTCTTTATGCAACAGCCATACTAAAACACGAATCGTAGTACCTGGTTCGCCGAGTTCTGCAATAAATCGCGGAGCCATGTAAATCTCCCATTCGATTCCCATAAGCTCTACATGAATAACATCGAGTCCTTTTTGTACAAGAGTTCCGGTTAATGCGTTGAACATATCTCTTTTATACAATGATTAGTATTGCAATATCAACCTGGATAGTAAGCGTTATTACAACAGCAAATTGCTGCACCGAGCGCATCTGCAGCATGATCCGGAGCAGGTATTTCTGAAAGACCCAGAATAAGTGCAACAAACTTTCCAACCTCTTCTTTGCCAGCTCTTCCATTTCCGCATACCGCTTGCTTAATGATGAGCGGCGTATATTCAAACAATGGCAGCTTATGATCAAAAGCCAAAAGTTTAATAATCCCGCGCACTTCAGCTACATACAGTGCACTGGTCACATTGCGGGAAAAGAAAAGACTTTCTACTGCAAGCGCAGACGGTTTGTATGTTTCTATAATTGTTGTAAGAGTATCTCGAATATATCCGATGCGCTCACAAGAGGCTTCGGTACTTTTGGTGGTAATGCACCCATGTGCGGTATAAAAAATGCGGGTGCCGCTCTTGCGAACAACACCCCATCCCAACGAAGCTAATCCAGGATCCAGTCCCAGAATGGTAGTCAATTTTATTGTCTTACTCCTCAATATCATCCGGTAGATTAGCGTTATGGTACACATTTTGAACATCATCATTTTCTTCGAGACGTTCAATGAGCTTACTAATTTTTGTTCCAGCATCTTTATCAACATCTACATACGTTTCAGGAACCATGGATACTTCTGCGCCATCAGTTTCCATGCCAGCAGTGTTGATAGCATTTAATACTGCTTCAAAATTTTCAGGGGTAGTATATACGACAATTTCACCATCTTCATTAACAATGTCATCGGCACCTGCTTCCAGCGCAACTTCCATGACTTTGTCTTCGGTGTATTTTTCACCATCGAGGGAAATTACTCCCTTGCGTGAAAAAAGGCGCATTACTGCATTAGCTGTTGCAAGTGAACCGCCGGCTTTACTGATAATATTTCGAACTTCTGCAGCTGCTCGGTTCTTATTATCAGTTAAAACTTCTATTAAAACAGCAACTCCTCCTGGAGCATATGCCTCATACGTCAATTCTTCATAAATTGCATTTCCAAGCTCGCCGGTACCTTTTTTAATTGCCCGTTCAATATTATCTTTAGGCATATTTGCAGCGCGTGCTTTCAATACAGCGGTTCTTAATCGAGGATTGCCTTCCGGATCACCACCGCCCATACGAGCAGCAATCGAAATTTCTTTAATTAACTTAGTGAACATTTGTCCACGTTTTGCATCGAGAGCACCCTTTTTATGCTTTATGGTTGCCCATTTACTGTGACCTGACATTATCTTGCTCCTTTATATAAACAACATTACAGTTACTACAATAAAAACTGTAAAATAATAGTGCAATAAGTATACAGAATCATAAAAAAAAAATAAAGGTGTCTATTTCTGAAAAGCTTTTCCAGTTTCAAATATACTATAGCGAATTCTGCTGTAATGGCTTAGCTAACTAGCATACCATTTCAAAAGAATCGAATTGTAACACATTATAGCAATGAAAATGACTGATAAATAAAATAACAGCTTGCACTATCATACATGAAACTTGCAAGCTGTTTGTTTTTAAGAATTATTAAAAAATTAGTGCTTTACTACTATTTTATTTTTCTTAGCGCCTTCTTGCAGCAAATCGATACGCAATTTTTCATACCAGGAAAAATCAAATGGAACTTTTGTTCGTACAGTTTGTTTTATTGCAGCTTCTAAGTCATCTTTGCATGCTTCACACAATGCAAATTCCCTATGATAAAAAATTGTACGGCCACTGATAGGATTAGGAATCTGTTTCTTACAAATATCACAATGTATAAACTGCATACATCACCCCTTATTTTGGAAGTTAGTATTGTAAGTATAAAATAAAGTTTTCATTTTGTCGAGTCGAAATTGAATGTATGCTAACTACATCTATAAAAATCGGTCAACATACTTTTTCAAATACCCATCCCTGTATCATTGCCGAAGCTGGAACAGCACATGGTGGAAGCATTCAAAAAGCTTATGCGCTCGTAGATGCGGCAAAAGAAGCAGGTGCTCATTGTGTAAAGTTTCAACATGTCTATGCTGATGAGATCATTCACCCCCGTACAGGTTATGTGCCACTTCCAGGAGGTGATATACCGCTCTATGAACGTTTTAAGGATCTTGAACAAAGTCCAGACTTTTTTTCTCAAATTAAAGAGTATTGTACAAAAAAAGACATAATTTTCTTATGCACTCCATTTGGGCTTCGTAGTGCACGAGAACTACATTCTATAGGAATCGATGCTATTAAAATTGCAAGTCCTGAATTAAATTATGTACAACTCCTTGAAGAAATAGCCACATATAAAATACCTGTTATTATTTCAAGCGGTGTATCAACATTGTCAGATATCGATAAAGCATTGAGAATTCTTTCTGGCTTACCGACTGTGCTTTTACACTGCATTACAGCATATCCTGCACCAGAAGAAGAATATAATGTAAGAGTTCTCAATACATTACATGCCATTACCGGCGTCCCGTGTGGAATTTCTGATCACTCGCTGCACCCCATATTTATACCTGCTCTCAGTATTGCTTGTGGAGCTGTAATGATTGAAAAACATCTCTGTCTTTCCCGAAAAGATGATGGACTCGATGATCCTATTGCACTGGAACCGCAGGATTTTTCCAAAATGACACGGTTTATTTCTCAACTTGCAGGACAATCACCAGATGCGATATTTGCCACTATTATTCAAGAATTTGGTAAAGAAAAAGCGGAAAAAGCTCTTGGAGATGGCATAAAACAACTTGCACCGAGTGAATACCAAAATTATGGCAGAACAAACCGCTCTTTACACGCACGCGTTGCACTCAAACCAGGTGAAATCTTTTCTGACCAAAATGTGGCAATTCTCAGAACAGAGAAAATTCTCACGCCAGGGCTTAGCCCGGAATTGTTGCCCGTAATACGCGGCAGAATTGTGAGAACGTATATTGAAGCAGGAGAAGGCATTCTGTGGCACAATGTTGGAGACATAAAAACAAATATTGACTAACGTACCAAAAATATTTACTATCATACGAAACGAGCGATTAGCTCATTTGGATAGAGCGACAGCCTCCGGAGCTGTAGGTGGCGCGTTCGAATCGCGCATCGCTCAAAGGGCACCAGATACGGTGCCTTTTTTTATTGTAGATTAAAAAAATGGCTGTCACTACATGACAGCCATTAAATTTGCATATTACAAATGCCTATTTGCCACTTCCAGAACTTGAAGATGAAGACATTTTTTTGAGCTTATCTAACAAATCACGAGCTTTTTGCTTTACGAGAGTAATATAATTACCCTCAGCAATTTTCATGATAGCTCGAATTGCAGCCGGATCTTTAATGCCATTGTTTGCATTTGCGATATTTTCAAGTGCTACTAAACTTTCAAACGCCAGAATATTATCCGGCATAAGGACATCAAACCTGTTAATAATGTAGGCAATTGCTTGAGTCACATCATCATTCTCAATGATATTAATCTGACCAAGTGAACGAATTGCTGCTGCAACTACCGTTGGTTCATTGTCGGCAAGCGCTATTTTCATAAGCGTATCTTTTGCTTCTACAGTCTTAAAATTGCCTAAAAGTAAACAAGCCTGTCGGCGGATATCAGGGTAATTATTTAATGGTTTACCATACCCAGCAGATCGTGTAATTATTAAACTTCCTTCGGAAGCCAAATATTCAAGCGCAAGACGAATATCTTCCGTCATCCTGCCATTTTTAATAGCTTCTTCAATGTATTGCAAAGCTATAAGCTTTTGATCATAGCTGTCAGAATATGCCTGCTCTTTTATTATTAATGATTCGAGTGAAGATTGCAGGTATGCCTCTTCTACTGTTTTTTCTCCTGAACTCGATTGTGCTGCAATAGGCACAATAACTGCTGTGATAAGTGCAAGCATAAGCATTATTTTACGCATAAGTTCCCTCCACACAGGAAAAACATTTGATATTTTTATGATTTCCACTTATCTGGAAATCATCCATTTCCCGTTTATTTTTTCAAGCACATACAATACTAATTTAACATTATTGACGTAAGTATATACTTTTACTTTATTATAGCCAATATATTCAATTTCATCTACTGTATCATTTTGTCGTGATGGATACACAACATAGAGAAAATAATCTTTTAAAGATTTTAAAACAATATTATACTTCCTGAGCGTAGGTTGATTTGACAATTCTGCTAAAACAGCCGGATCCGAATAGTATTTAACATAATCTGCAGTTAAATAAGCATACCAGGCTTCAAAGTCCTTACGCTGCACTATTTTATTAAGAGTAAAAATAAACTCGCGAATATCAAATAAAGCTTCTGCTTTTTCCTCTTCGGTTGCATACTTTGGCTCAGGTGGATTTTCCGCTCCAGTTTCTGGCTTTTCCTGAGTGTTTGATGCAGGTGTAACTTCTTCGGTAGCAGCACTAACAGCTTCAACTTGTTCCTGCTGAGCTTCTGGATGTTTTGGCTCTACCGTTTTACAACTGAAGGGCAAAACACATGCTATCAATATAAAAAACAGAAGCAATTTATATGAAAGTTTGAAATACTTCATGAGTATATTGTAAAATAGAGCAAAAGAAATGTCAAAATAATTTTCTAGATTACTAAAAAAACATTGATAGGATTAGCAATTTATTGTATCATTATATCCTGATAAGGAAATGATTTTGAAAGAAACCAGAGATCCATTGCTTGAGTTTGCAGCAATTCATAAGGCTGAATTTGATGTTCAGCCAGAATTTGTTGCATCTGTACCGGGAATTGTACGAATTCTTGGAGAACATACAACAGAAACCGATGGAATTACTCTCTCAATACCTCTTTCACTCCAGGTAATGGTAGCAGTGTCACAGCGCAGAGATACTGCATTACGCTGTTATGCACATGATCTCAACGAACGCAAACGCATTACTATGAATAATTTGAAATTTAAAAAAGAAGACCGATGGGCTAATCTTATAAAAAGTGTTCTATATTACTGCCTGGGCAATGATGAAACATACTATAATGGGTACAATGTTACAATTTCTGATTCAATTCCTCAGGGAATTGGTCTTGGTAATACCCATACGATACTCGCTGCTTTGCTGTTAGCATTCTCACATATCTTACGGCTTGATTTACATGCAGAAGATATGATCAAGCTCATTATGCAAATTGAACAGTCATATTTTGGAAGAAATCCTTCTATTGATCAATTACAAAGTATTTTTTTTGCACAACCCGATGCGCTCCTGTATATCGATACTTATAAATCATGGATGGAGCCATTACCGTTTTCACTACAAAATAAATCAATAGTTCTTATCGATTCTCAGGTTCCGCGGATCCCTGTCGAAAATGAACACAAAAAAAGAATTGAAGAATGCCGATTGATTACGAATCTTTTGAAAAAGAAATCTTTCCGTGATGTTACAATTGATGATCTTGATGAAATTCTTGGTTCGGTACAGGAAACAAGCAGACGCCACTGTTTATTTTTACATGAAGAAATAATGCGTATAAAAGAAATCCGTGAACAGATACACCAGCGTGATATTACATGGTTGGCAAAGCATATTAACAAATCTCAGCAAGGTTTACGGAACTATTATGAAATTTCCTGTCCGGAAATTGACTGGCTTTCAAAGCATCTTCTAGAAACCAAAGGTGTATACTGCGCCAGAATGATTGGTAATGGCTTTGGCGGTTGTATGATTGCGCTTGCAGATGATGAAATTGTCAATTCTATAGAACTTAACTTTGAAGATTATGAGAGAATCTTTGGCTTTCACCCAAAACTCTATATTTGCAAAGCAGGAAAAGGTATTGCAGTACATAATGTTTCAGAAATTCTTGAAACAAAGAACTATCGATAGGACACTATGAATATTTTATTAACAAATGATGATGGATATCAGGCACCGGGCTTGCTTGCACTATATCAGGAATTACAAAAAAATCATACGGTATGTGTTGTTGCTCCTGAAATAGAACATTCAGGGAAAAGCCATGCGATGACATTAAAGCATCCTTTACTCTTAAAAAAACATGCTGATTGTTTTTATTCATGTTCCGGAACACCTGTTGATTGTGTATTATTAGTACACCACAAGGCCGTACAATTTTCACCTGACATTGTAATATCAGGAATAAACCGCGGTCCTAACCTGGGTACTGATATTATTTATTCCGGCACAGCTGCTGCAGCAAGACAAGCCGCAATGGTTAATATACCCGGTATTGCTGTCTCTCTTGCTGAATTCTCAGAGCCATTTCAGTACACTGCACTGGCGCGTTATATAGCTCAAAATATCGAAACAATTAAAACGCTATGGGAACCAGGAATATTCTTTAATATAAATGCACCCAATGCTGAACCTGATCACGTATATACTGCATATTGGACAAGTTTATGCCGCCGTGTTTACAAAGACAAAATGGAAGCAGTTCATACAACAGGGGGTACAAGCTATTGCTTTTATACGGAAGGCTGCATAACAACCATCGAAGATAGGGATAGCGATGAATATGCTGTATCAAATGGTTATGTTTCAATTACACCTATCGAAATTGCACCGACACTTGCACACGAATGGATGAAAAAACATAGCATACTTCCCCGTCAAATTATAAAGGATAGATAATGAATACTCAAAAAAGTATATTAGAACAGGCATTTAAAGAATATGAAAATGGAAACATTGAAGATACTATACTCTTGCTTGCTGATGCAGAGCTTAAAGATGATGAATATCTTGATGCAGCCTATCTTTTGGGCTTATGTTATTTACAATTAAAAGATTATGACAATGCTCTTGTTTATCTTGAACAACTAATAACCGCTGACATCACTCCAGAAAAATCCAGGCAATGCAGATTACTACTTGCTTATATTTATACAATTACTGGAAGAATAAAACTTGCTGACTATGAATTAAAAAAACTTGCAGCGCAAAAAGATATTACTGCAGAACTTTTGGAAGCCTATGCTGCATATAAACAAAAAGATTTTTCAAAAGCGCTTGAACTCTATCAAAAAATCCTCAATCAAAATCCGTCACAGGCAACTGCACTTAACGATTTTGGCTATATACTTGCCGAAACAACCCAAGAATTTTCGCGAGCCCTCAGTTTATGCATGAATGCTCTAAAATTACAACCGCAAAATCCCTATTACCTGGATTCTGTTGCCTGGATCTATTATAAAATGGGAAAAGTTTCAGATGCATTACCGTACATTCAAAAAGCATTTTCTCTCATGCCTCATAATAATGAACTAAAGACTCATAAAGAAATTATTGAAAAGGCAGCTCTGCTATGAAACGTGTCCTTTATTCAATACTATTATTTTTTATTGCACTTCCGCTCTTTGCTCAATATGCTTATGAAATACAAAATCCGCTTGTAAAAGAAAATTTTCGTCTCGGTGTTACTGCGTTTAATACAGCAAAATATGGTGAAGCTATACTTTTGTTTGAAAAAGCGCTGGCTAATGCTCCTCGTGATCCACTATTGCTCTTCTGGTTAGGCAAAGCTTACATGCGTGCTGGATTTAACAACACAGCACTGGCACGATGGAAAGATGCAGTTTCAATTAAACCATCTATATTCGTAAATTCTTATATTGAGCTCTTTACTAATATATTTATTAAGCCACTGGAACAGAATTACTCCATAGCAATTACTATTCCCGGAAGACAGAAAAATCAGGATTTTTTCCTGAGACCTTCCGCAGTTTTTCCTTTACCAAATGGTAACTTTATAGTTGTTGGTCATGGGAATAATCAGCTCGTCACAGTAAACCCCAATGGCGTAATTATAGAAAAAAATCCTGGTAACCCCGGGGGATTTGATAGACCATTTTCCTGTATTCAGGATACTGAAGGGAATTATTTTGTAACAGAATTTCAATCAAATCGAATTGCAAAGCTTTCTCCAACAGGGGCAATTACAGCGTATATGGCAGCAGGTAAAATTATCGGCCCACAATTCATTGCTGAAGACACCACCGGGTTTTTATATGTAACATCTGTAGGTGACAGCTCTATTGTAAAACTTGATAAAAATGGTAATTTCATAGCATCGTTTACTGGAAAATCAATAAATTTTAACGGCTTAAAAATTCCAACCGGAATAGCTGTTCATAATGACAGAATCTATGTTGCTGATGCAGTTTACAAATCTGTTATTGCATTCGATCTTTTTGGAAATTACATAACAGAATATGCAAAAGGCAGACTTCATAAACCTGAAAGTCTCTTATGGAAAGACGATTCGCTTATTATTGCCGATAGTAATACTATTTTACAGCTTGATCTTGCATCAGATGAAATACGCGTATTATATTCTGATGAAGACACTTCTTCCCGCTTTACCTCTGCTGTATATGATATAAATGGTGATTTACTCGTTACAGATTTTGACAAATCCCGCATATTGATTATTTCGGATGAAACTACAAAATACTCCGGTCTAATTGTAGAATCAGAAAAGATTATAACAAGTAGTTTCCCTAAAATATTCATTGATGTTTCTGTACGTGATAGATACGGCAAACCGGTTATTGGCTTAAATATTTATAACTTTTATCTCACAGAAATGATTACCAAAATTGAACGGACAATTCAAAACGGAATTCCAATTGATAAAAAAAATGAAATTATAAAGCCTGTAACAAATTTAACCTTTGAAGGTTCACTGGATGAATCAAAAGATCATCGAATTATTCTTATTATAGAGGCTTCTCCTGCTATTGCAGTACAAAAAACAAAAGTACGTGATAGTCTAACATCATTATTGAATAATCTTCCTGCAGAAGCTGAAATTTCATTGATTTATGCAGGTAAAACTGCTCATCCTGCTGTTTCAGGGGACAGACAGGAAATAATACGATCGATTCTTTCAATGCCGCAAGACAATAATTGGCGGTTTGATACAGCCTTAAAATTAGCTGTTAATGATCTTGTTAAAAATTCAAAACATCGCTCAATAATTTTTATTACATCAGGTTCAATACGTGAACAATCTTTTCAAGAAAGTGGAGTACGAGAACTTTTACTTTTGCTTTCAAATAATCGTACATCACTGTATGCTATAACATTTTCAAAATTGGCATCTGATCAAATGTTGACATATCTGTGTACCAACACTCAGGGAACTATAATTGATGCTGACTCACCTCTTGGATTAGCACCACTTGTAAACCAATTACTGCAGCAAAAGTCTGGTCTTTACCGGCTTTCGTTTACCTCGACCGCAGATCCACTATTTGGGCAGAATTATCTTCCCATTGGTATAGAGGTGTACCTCAGAAATAAATCGGGCAAGGAAGAAACTGGATATTTTGCACCGTTGCAGTAATGTTGTACTATCCAGTTATTTTCTCAAATATCAGTTTCATGCTGTAATATGTGATTATGGCTGCAAATACTTATTCTTAAGCCGTTCTGCAATATAGAGCAGTCTATCCTTTGTGTTGAGCGAAGGATCATCAAGTACTGTTTCTAAAAGTTCCTGTAACACCTTGCCAAGTATTGGTCCTTTTTGGTAACCGATTTTTTGTAAATCATTACCATTTATCGATAAATCTTTTAAGGATAATGCATGCTGATTTTGAATAATTGCTTGAACGCGTTCGTATAGAGCTTGCACTGTTCTAAAATCAGGTGGCAAACCTGTCATTCCTGAAGCATCAGCAATTTTTAAAGAAAAAAACCTATCAAGATTTTCCGTACCTACTCTTCGAATAAATCTTCGTACTGCGCCATCGGTCCAACTGTCATCATATGCAATCATATGGTTAGCAATCAAAGCACACACTGTTTCAATAACAGCATTAGGGTATTTAAGCCTGGTAAGGATTTGTTTTGTCATATGAGCTGATTCTATATCGTGGCCATAAAATGTTAATGTTTGCTCGTTATTATTCCTACAGAGCGGTTTTGCTATATCATGGAGCAGTGCCGAAAGCCTCGTAACAAGATCAGATGGGCTGGCATCACACGAAGCTAGTAAATGATTAAATACATCAAATCGATGCATATTGCCCTGGGCAACCGATTTACATGCTTTGAGTTCTGGTAGTATATGCTCTAAAAGTCCTGATTCATCGAGTAACTGTAATGGATAGGAAGGTCTTGGTGCCAATAGCAGTTTTGAAAATTCATCACGAACTCGTTCTGCAGAAACAAGGGGAAATTTTTCTAAAGCCAATGAAATTGCATGAAATGTTTCTGGTTCAATCGTAAACTGTAAAACACCAGCAAACCGTATAGCGCGCAAAGTACGCAATACATCTTCATTAAATCGCTCAAGCGGTGTGCCAACCGCTCTCACAATTCGTGAACGTAAATCTTCTATACCATTAAAATAATCAATCACAGTGCCATTGAATGGATCTGCTGCAAGACTATTGATGGTAAAATCGCGCCGGGCAAGATCCAATTGCAATGAATCGGTATAAGAAACAGTGTCAGGATGCCGGGAATCCGAATAATCACTTTCAATGCGAAACGTAGTAGTCTCAAAGGATTTGCCTTTCCAGCGAATTGTTACTGTTCCATGCTGTATTCCTGTAGGAATAACTGCCTTAAACATCGCAATAACATTTTCGGGTAAAGCATCGGTAGCCAGATCCCAATCCACAGGCTGCTTATTGAGTAGACTATCACGAACCGCTCCGCCAACTGCATAGCATTGAAAACCATGAACCTTAAAGATTTTAGCAATTGCTTTTACATCATCAGGAATTCTTATTTTCATAGTTACCGTACCTGCTTGTAAGAAGTGTTATGCTCTGGTAGCATGCGGATTATGAATAATGCAGTTTTAGTCATTGGCGGAACCGCTCCATCATTTGAATCAATTAAAAACGATATTGATTCTTCATATATCTGTGCTGCAGATTCTGGTTTTGATACCTGTTTAGCGTGGAATCTTGTTCCTGACCTTGTAGTGGGGGATATGGATTCCGTTGTACACGCTGATAGGCTCAGTTCATCGAAGGAAGTACTCCGCTTTCCTCGCGATAAAGATTACACTGATACTGAGCTTGGAATCAATATACTATATGAGCGAGGCTACAATCAAATAACCATTATTGGCGGTGGCGGCGGCCGCATTGATCACATTTTTGCACTCCTGTACCTCTTTTACAGAACAAGCAATACACCTTTTCAGTGGATTACTGATAAAGAGAGAATTGTTTTAGTTAAACATTCAGTAATATGCAAGGTTCCCTGTCATTCACTTGTATCGGTTTTTCCTGACCCTCGAGGTGCTTCGAACATGCAGAGTACGGGACTCAAGTGGCCTCTTAACGATATTCAATTTGCTCCTGGATATTTTGGAATCTCAAATTATGCTCTTGATGATACAGTCAGTATAACAACTAATCAAACCCCTGTGATTGTAGTTTTGCCAATCGAAGCTGTTTTACTGGAATACAAAACCTAAGCGCACATACCTATAACATTCAGATAGCGCTAGAGTACAATCGTATGCATCTTCCCTTCTAAATCAATAAATTCTAAACCGTACGCAACCAGTGAAAGTTCATCAGAAGCCCATACTCTCGGGTTATAGAGTTTATCACCGATGAGCGGAAGGCCTACCCATGCACAGTGAGCCCTGATTTGATGCCGAAAACCGCGATCGAGACGTACATTGAGGACTATATGGCCATTATCATGCAGAGCGGAAACAATATGTGTTGCATAAAGCTCATGAGTCCATTTTTGTTTATGTTGAGAACGATATTCAGGAGCACAGCAGGCAACAGCCTTACGTTCTGGTCCATAGGCTCTAAAATAAGAGGTAATAGAATCCTGCAACAAAGAACAAATACGCTCATTGTTGTTTCCATGCAAAGCTTCTAGCCATTCTGAGTCTAAACCAGGCGGAGCATATAATCTGGGGAATGAACCTGGTAAGCCATAGGGTTGCGGTACAGCAACTAATGTATACAATTTAGTTAATGAAGCGGTTTTCTGTTGGGCATGAAAATCAAAAAATGCCTGTGTTCTTGCTATAAGTAATAAGCCTGCGGTTTCCTTATCAAGCCGATGCAGTAAGCCAAAGTCATGTTCCCAGTATCCTTTTACTGCTTTAAGTTCAGGTATTTTTGATACTGCCCACGTAATGAGAATATTATGATTTTCACTGCCATGGGCAGAACTATGCATACCTCTCGGTTTGTACACAACTATCCAATCGCTATGTGATGCGAGAATAAATGGATAGTCTGGTACTGCTCTATACTCATGCATAGCACTATAGTATGCTCACTTGTATGGTGATTGCAATATGGAATAGAAATACACGTGCGGCAAGCATAGTTGTATCAGGTACATGGTTATCAATTAAAAAACAAAGTTAGCCGATACTATGACAGTATGAAACATAAACAAAATCAGCAAAGTTACAAGCAAAAAAAAACAATTTTTTCGAAACTGCATCATCTTCTCTATTCTATTTTTCACAGTACGCTCATAAGAATTTTTTTAGTTTTTATACTTGTAGTCACTTCTATTGGTTTTATTGTAAGCAGTATCGAAGCAATTAATAACAATTCAATGTATACCAATTTTTTTGACGGTTTATGGTGGTCACTCGTAACTATCACGACAGTGGGTTACGGTGATAAATTTCCTCAAAGTGTAGCAGGACGAATTTTTGCAATGTTGCTTATGCTGTCAGGCATCGCTCTTACAACACTGATTTCAGGTACCATAGCATCCATATTTGTTGAACGAAGAATACGAGAAGGGAAAGGGTTGCAAATGATAAAAGCTAAAGACCATATTGTTGTATGTGGTTACAATAAAAATATTCTGTCAGTCATTGAAGGGCTTACTCATGCTCTGGAAAAGCCCACAATTATTTTAGTTAATTCCATGGATAGTAACGATTTTGAATCATTGCAAGCATCGGTTCCCGGTGCTGTATTGAAATTTGTAAAGGGTGATTTTACACAGGATAAACTCTTAAATATGGCATCAATTAAAACAGCGCGGTCATGTATCATCATTCCAGATTATAATAGAGAAACTGGTTTTTCCAATGCTGATGAAAAGACTATTCTAGCATGTTTGACAATCCGATCGCTTACACCCGACATTCATATCACTGCATGTATTGTAAAACCAGAAAGCAGGTCACACCTCTTACGAACACATATCGATGATATCATTCTGCAAGATGAATTTATATCATTTCTTATCACTGCAAGCGGATGTAATTCCGGTGTTTCAGAAGCTGTAACTGCCATGCTCGATTATAAATCTGCACAGGCTCTACATAAAACTTCATTTCCTATTGAATTGATTGGTAAGACATTTCAAGAAGCAGTTCAATGGTTTTTAGCAAATAAAAAAGCGGTACTTGTCGGCATTCTTTCACAAGAAAAATCTGTAACTCTTGATGATTTGTTATCTGATGATTCAAGTGCAATCGATAGATTTATCAAAAGAAAATTTGAAGAAGCAAATATTTCTGTTGATGATGAAACTACACAAACCAAAATTAAACTTGCACCAGACCCCTCATACATTATAACTCAAAATGATGCTGCCTTTATTATAGGAGGCAATGCATGAAACAAAAACGAATTACGCATTTACAGGCATCTGATTTAAAACGAGCAGTGATTCTTGAGGGTATTTCCGATGCAGATCTTGCATTATTAGCTTCACATGGCAAGTTTGTTATTTTTAACAATGGTGATATCATTATGCAGGAAGGTGAAAAAGCCGATTCAATGTTTATTTTTATTGACGGAGAAGTAGAAGTCAGCAAAAACCTTACACTAAAGCTATCATCAAAAGATTTTGGTCAAGTTGAAAAATCAATGAATAGACTTAAAGCTTCTGTAGCCTGGGTTTTTGGAGAAATGTCACTGTTTCAAACAGAGCCTCGTAGCGCCAGTGTTACAGCAATAACACAATGTCAATTATTTGAGATTCATCGCGATGAGTTCAAAAAATTCTGCAGAGAAAAACCTGAAACAGGTATTATTATACTTGAACGAATTGCATCAATATTGAGCAGCAGGCTCAGAAAAAGCAATGAAGATGTTTTAAAGCTTTCTACTGCACTTTCACTGGCATTAAACCGATAAATAGTATATGAAACGCACCGCACTTTCTATAATACTCGCATTATTTACTTTTTGTATTATAGCACAAGACAAAGGTACCAACACAAACGAAACGGATAAAAAGGCTGTCCCCCGTGAGTTTTCTGGTATTACTCTTGGAATGAGCATGGAAGAAGTACAAAATTTGTTAAAAGGCAATGGATTATTCTGGTATCGAGGTGAAGCAGATGTTAGCCTGCTTCCTCGTCCTAATGAAACATTGATTGAAGTTACCGGATTATCATATATAAAACGAGCATTTTTTCAATTTTATGAAGGAAAGCTTTTTATTATGATATTTATAATGAATGAAAAAATGATTGATCACTATACAATTTTTACTAATTTTCAAAATAAACATGGAAAATTTACAAGCTTTTCTCCATCTGAGATAATCTGGCAGGATGAAAGTACACGTGTATCTATTGAGCGCCCATTAGCGGTAAAATACATCGATCTTGCTGTATATAATCAATTACTATTGCAGGGGCAGCAGCTTGAATCGTATGAAAAAATGCTACTTGATGATTTTTTGAATCAATTCTAAGCTTCTTTTTCGATACCAAGTATTTGAATACGATAGCGAAGTCTTCTCTCATTAATACCAAGCTCTCGTGCTGCAGCACTCTTATTAAAATTATTACGTTCCAACACCTGCATTAAAAAATCTTTTTCAAAACTATGCATAATATCTTCATAGGAGCCTAAATGTTGAATTGGTTTTTCATTTTGCGATTGAAATGGTAAGAGAATATCGTGTTCAGTTAAATATTTGCTCCGGCATAGAACAACCCCACGTTCAATGATATTTTCCAATTCACGAATGTTACCAGGAAATGGATATCGCATAATTCTTGACATTGCTTCTATTGTAATTCCGTCTATTTCTTTATTATTTTTTCGGGCATACTTTTTAAGAAAATATTCCACTAAATATGGTATATCCGATTTGTGTTCTCTGAGCGGAGGTATTTCGATGGGCACAACATTGATTCTATAAAAAAGATCGGCACGGAAATTGCCTGATTTTACTTCCTGTTCAAGATTTCGGTTGGTCGCAGCAATGATTCGAACATTTGCCTCACGAGGTGTTGCTTCGCCAACTCGCTCATATACACCAAACTGCAGTACACGTAATAATTTTACCTGAATCCCTGGTGGAATTTCTCCAATTTCATCGATAAAAAGCGTTCCACCTGCTGCCTGTGCAAATCTTCCATTTCTATCAGCAAGTGCTCCGGTAAATGCACCCTTTATGTGACCGAAAAGCTCACTTTCTATGAGGTTTTCTGGTAATGCTGCAATATTTACTGCAATAAAGGGTTCATGCTTTCGATTACCAGCCAAATGGATTGCACGTGCAATGAGCTCTTTTCCTGTTCCACTTTCTCCTGTGATTAGTACTGTTGAATTGCTCTGTGCAGCTCGTGAAGCCATTGAGAGCACTTTTTCCATTTCCGGACTATGTGAAATAATAGTCTGAGCATTGTAATTATACAACACTTGAATGAGTTCAAGATTTTCTGCACTCATCACTACTTTTTTTCGTATATTATTAAGTAATGATGCCATTTTGTTTTTTTCAATAGGCTTTTTAATTGCGTCAAGAATACCTAACTTCATCAGTTCAATATCGAGGGTTATGTCGTCCGTTGTATGAATAAGTACAATATCGCTGCTTGGAAAATTTGTTTTTATTCCTGTGATAATAGTATAAAGTCTGTCAGCACATTGCTCAATATCGATAATAAAAAGCTGTGAAATTTGAGTAGACTGGTTAATATTATTACAAAACGTATTATCAACATAGTGTAGTATAATATCAGGGAATTGCTCTACTATTTCGTTCAATAAGATCTGTTCGCTCGTATCGAGCAGGGCAGTAATTGATAGTACCTGTGTTTGGTGATTCATATTTATATTCCTTGATTTTGAAACTGTAATTTATACAAATTATAATAAACACCCTTGAGCTGTATCAAGTCATTATGTGTGCCTTTTTCAATTAGCCTGCCTTCCGATAGTACCAGAATAACATCAGCATGCTGAATAGTAGAAAGTCTATGAGCAATTAAGATCGTCGTTCGATTTTCCATTAGTGCTTCCAGTCCAAGTTGAACGAGATGTTCTGTTTCAGAATCTATTGAGCTTGTTGCTTCATCAAGAATAATTATTTCGGGATTGTGGGCAACTACTCGGGCAAATGACAGGAGCTGACGCTGACCTGCTGATAAGTTAGAAGCGCCTTCGCCCAATACTGTGTCATACTTTTGTGGTAATTTTTGAATAAACTCATCTGCATGAACAATAGTTGCAGCTTCAACAATTTTCTCACGGCTTAATCCAAGTCCTAAATCAATATTCTCAGCTATTGTACCAGAAAAGAGAAAAACATCTTGCATAACGGGTCTGATATAGCTCCGTAATGCTTTCAATGAAAATTCTCTAATCGGTATATCGTCAAGTAAAATTTCACCTTTCTGTATATCCCAGAATCGAGGCAAAAGCGAAGTTATAGTTGTCTTTCCTGCTCCCGTATATCCGACAATAGCAACTGCATGTCCTGGCTGCACAGAAAATGAAATATCTTTTAAAACCCATTCATTTTCTTTATAGGAAAACCAGACATTCTTAAACTCAATTTTTCCTTGAACGTTCTGCAATGTCTTATTACCAGTATCTGGTATGTTTTCTTGTACATCGAGCAATTTAAATACTCTTTCACCACCAGCCATTGCACTTTGTAGAATAGTAAACTTTTCCGAAATGTCCTGTAATGGAGAATAAAACATTCTCACAAGATTTACGAATGCTACTAAGGTACCCAGGCTTACAAAACCACTTTTGTAAAGACCAGAACCATACCAGAGAATTACTGCAATTGAAGTCGTTGAAAAAAATTCGATAACAGGTCTAAAAGTAGCCATGACATACATTTCACCAAGATTTGCTTTCATTAAATCATGATTGATTTCTTTAAATATTTTTACAACATGATTCTGTCGTGAAAATATTTTTACTATTGAAATACCAGAAATATGTTCTGCAATATAGGCATTTAATTTAGAAAGTATTTTGCGCTGTTTTCTAAAAGCATCACGTGCTTTTTTTCTAGCAATACTGGTAATAATGAGCACTGGTGGTATCGATAAAATAGCAACTAAACCAAGTCTTAAAGACATATTTATTAAAACATTGATAACACCTATCATTACTGATAAATCTTTTATGAATGCAACAACGACGTCGGTAAAAAATTCATTTATTGTTTCAACATCACTTGTCAAACGCGTTACCAATCTACCAACAGGCTGACGAGTTAAGAAATTAAGGCTCTGATGAATTGTTTTATCAAACAACTGCATACGAATTGACTTCATAACATACTGGCCTGTAAGACTAGTAGACCATGTCTGAAAAAATGTTCCAAACAATGCAGCACAAACAGCAATAAAAAACAAAACCCCATACAAATTTAGCTTTTTATAATCATTGCTGCGTATTATTTTTAAGTCACTTTTAGAAAATGTTTTGAGTTTGTCTAATTGTATAGCTAATAAATTACTGTCCAGTATCAATTCTGCGTTATAGTTTTTAACTATTTTTAAAGAATCTTGATTTACTGATGCAATATAGTATTCTCCTTTAAATACTGTTACTTCGCTTTCAATTTTTTTCTGCAATGCATTACTAAATAACATAAAATCTTTTTTTCTGATGAAATAGGTGTCATGGATACTCAATAATTTAATTTTAGGAAATTCATCTGATATTTCTTTAACCAACATTGAATTATTGCCAACTGAAACATACGAAACAATAAGAACATCATCTATAATTTTTTGAGAAATAATTGGCATTGCTAACTCAGCTATAGTTGAAATTAACAAACAAATAACTATGAGTAATAGTAGTACTTTATGATTTTTTGTATATGAAAAAATACGTTTAATTATAGCACTATCATAGTTTTTTACAATCTCATCCGAATCAAAAAAATCACTCATAGTAACTATCCTTCTCTTTAGACAAACTCTGCATGTGTGCGATTTCTGCAAAAAATCCTTCTTGATTAAGAAGTTCTTCAGGCGTTCCAAGCTGTATTAATTCGCCGTTGCTAAATACACCAATACAATCAGCAATTTGTAGTGTTGATACACGATTCGATACAAGTATGTTTGTTTTCCCTTTTCGGAGCATGCACAATGCTTTAAGTATCTTTTCTTCTGTTTCGGTATCAACTGCCGAAAGTGCATCATCAAAAACAAGAATTTCAGGATTTACCGCAAGAGCACGCGCAATTGAAACACGTTGTTTTTGTCCTCCAGATAAAGTTAAACCTTTTTCACCCACTATGGTATCAATACCCTGTGGAAAAAGCGCTAAATCTGGTTCAAGCCCTGCAATTTGAATTATATTTTGCAACTCATCATCAGAAAGATCTGGATTAGCAAATAAAATATTATTTTTTATAGAATCTGAAAACAAGAAGCTTTCCTGCGGAACATATCCAAATAATTTTCGTAATTGATCAATATCAATAGTAGTAATATCGACATTACCATATAAAATTTGATTTTGTTCGGGTTCTAAAATTCGTGTCATCAGTTTGAGTAATGTAGATTTCCCGCTTCCAATACGACCTAATATACCAAATGTTGTTCCACATGAAATTGTAAACGTGACAGAATCAAGTGCAGGTTTATTAGCTCCTGGGTAGGTAAATGAAAGATTATTAAAAACAAAATTTCCTCGTTGCGGAATTGTTACTGCACCTGCACCATTCCTTGTTTTTTCTTCTTGAGGTATTTGGAGAATTTCATTAATACGCTTTAGACTGGCAAGACCACGCTGGATTGTATTCACCGTAAAACCAGCCCCAATCATTGGCCACAACAGCATTTCGAGATATGCTATCATAGCTGTTAAGGTACCAGCACTCATAGAGTTTTCAAGTATTGCATTTCCTCCAGCAATAAACAAAATGAGCATGGTGATACCAGCTATAAAATTAATGAGTGGGAAAAAGAAACCAAATAAAAGCACGAGCGACATATTTGCTGTACGATAGGCATCATTTTCTTTCTCAAATCGATTTTTGAAAAAATCTTCTTTTACAAACGCTTTAACTACTCGTATACCCTGTAACACCTCCTGTACGAGTGTACTCATTCTGCCATAAATTTCCTGTATTTTTTTAAATCGTTTACCAATTCTGCTACCAAAAAAAATAATGATAAACGTTACTATTGGCAGAGGAAGTATGACACGCAAAGCAACCGATGGATTTTCAGTAAACATGCGCACTAACACTATGGTTGACATAAAAAACCCATCGATAAATGCAACAATTGCCATTCCCGTAAGCATACGAATTGCCTGCATATCATTTGTGGCTCTGGCCATGAGCTCGCCAGTTGGATTATCTTGAAATGCTTTCATTGGTAAAACCATATAATGCTCAAAGAGACGAGCTCGCAAGTCACGCTCTATTCTTCTCGATGCACCATGAATAAAAAAACGCCACATGAATCTTCCAATGGCAATACCTGCTGCTGTGAGAAGCATAAAAATTAGATAGCTCTGCAATAGTGTTTCATCACCGCTGGCAAGTATAGTATCAACAATTCTCTTTATAAATTGTGGTATTTCGGTTTGTGCATAGTCAATCGTAATAAGAAACAGTAAACCTAAGGTATAACGCCACCAATGTTTTGCAAGTAATGGCTTGAGTGTTCGTAATTCTTTCCACATGCTGCCATGTTACTCTTATTATTTGTTTTAGACAATCGTTTAGCAAAATAAATAATCATACTTACATTGACAAAATATGCTTCAAAAACAATAATGTAACTATGAAACAGATACTTTGCTCTTTTTTGATTGTATTGCTCTTTTCATCATGTGTGGTATTTCGAATAGGCGATCTTGCAACTTCCTCAATCCTTGATGAAACTGATCCGCTTCTGGTCGAAGAATCGCTACCAGCTTTTATTAAAACTGTTGAAATTCTTTATAGAGATAATCCTTCTAACGAAACCAATGCTAAAACACTTGCAAGCTTATATCTTTTATACAGCAATATGATTCTTGGAACTAAAGCGTTTCTCCTTCAAAATACCGATCCGCTTGAAAGTTCAAAAATAAGTAGCCGCGCAAACACATACGCTATAAAAGCAAAAAATATAATGCTCCCATTTATTACCAAAAAAAGCCCAAAACTTTTTTCTTCTCAAATCAATATCACTGCTCTCAATGATAAAAGCACTCAAAAACTTGTGTCAATGTTCACAAAAAAAGATACAACGCTTTTGTATACTGCAGTTGCGTCCATTTTTGCAGTCTTTAGCGGAAATCCACTTGATTTTGAAACCGCCAATCTCATTCCTGCAGCTCTTCTTTTATTAGATCGAGCGCTTCAACTCGACCCGTATGGCGAAAACGGACGCATTCTTACACTTGCCTACTCAGTCTATGCAGGAATGCCAGAAACATTAGGTGGCGATAAAAATAAAGCCTTAGACTATTTTGAAAAAGCTCGTATGTATTATAGTGAAACCAATGCAGGATTGTATGTTGATTATGCATTGCTGTTTGCATTACCCCTCAATGATAAGGATTTATTCCTCAAAAATATTACACATGCTATTGATATCGCACAGAAAAAGCAAAATCTCATGAATATGCTGGCTATGCAAAAAGCTGCTGCAATTCAAGCAGATATTTATTTATATTTTACCGATTAAACGAGGGAGTTTATCATGAAACAAACCAACCACCGAATGTTAATAATAATATTTTTGGCATGCACTATAGGATTATGGGCACAGGAAATAACACTTCAGCTTGCTGCTTCAGTACCACCGAATAGCCCCTGGGATATTGGTATGAAAAAGCTTGCAAGTGAATGGTCCCGGGTTTCAAATGGAAAAATTAAAGTCGTGTTTTCACGGAGCCTAGCTAGCGCAAACCAGGAAGCAATCGTTCAGCAGCTTACCTTCGGCATTGATGGAGCACTTTTAGAAACGAGTGGATTGTTTCTTCTCGATAAAGACATGCTTTTACTCTCTATGCCTGGAATCATTAAAACAACTAATGAGTTTAATCAAGCTGCAAAAGCGTTGCTTCCTATCTTTCAGAATAAGCTTAATGACAAATATAAAATTATAACATTAAGCCAGGGAGGCTGGATTCGATTTTTCTCAATAAAACCCATAAAAGAACCTTCCGATTTTACTGGCATCAGAATTGGTGTTAATAAGAATCAGGAAGCATTAATTCGACAGATACAGCTCTTAGGTGCTAAAACGGTAAAATCTGATTCAACAAGCTTTGTATCACAGTTTTCATCAAAAGCTCTCGATGTTGCGTATTCGAGCCCCCTATTAGTCGCAACTTTCTGGAATCAGCTAAAATCTAATGTTGGATATATGTCATCATTTACGGTAGCTCCATTTTTTGGAGGCATAGTTCTTACAAAACGAGCCTGGGATAAAATACCTGCAGAACTTCACCAGGCTATTATTGAAGTTACAGAAAAAGTTGCTCAAGAAATTACGGCACTCTCATTACAAAAAGAGCAAGAAGCAATATCCATGATGAGTGCAAATGGTCTTCAAATTCCTGCACTCACAGGTGCTCAGCTTGAAGCCTGGAATGAATTGTTTACAGGTGTTCAAGCGCAAAAACTATTAAATGAAATGTTCACACCATCAACCGTAAGTGTTTTAATTAATGCTGTTAAAAATAAATAACTGGAGCACTTCATGAAACGTTCCTGGCTTCTTAAGATTTTTGATATTGCATCGTTTTTCTCGGTTTTTGTTATTGTTTTCGTAGCTTCGATAGAATTTATTGTAAGCCGAATCTTTCAAACAACCGGCATACCTTCTTCAATTCGTATCATTGAGCAAAGCATGATTGCTTTAACGTTTTTTTCAGCTGCAAAATCAAGCTATCAAAAAAAACATTTAACACTGACTAATTTTGGAAATCAGGATAAGGTTACAGTTTTATCAAAAATTATAACAACAATAACAGTAGCGATAGCACTAACACTGTTTTCTGCATCGTGTAATACCATTATACTAACACTTCAGCCATTTGAACCAATATATGGAATTCCAATACAAGTTTTTGCACTTCCCATGATACTTGGCTATCTAGGCATTATTACGGCAGAGGTTAAAAAAGAAAATATCATTCCATTACTTGCCGGACTAATTATTGGACTATTTTTATCATTGCCAGCATTCAATGAATTAGCAATTTTTCGATTTAATAGTGATATTCCAGTACTCATGAAAGCTGCTAACTTTGTACATGCGGCTATGGATTTTTTAAGAATATTTTTAATCTTAGGATTAATCGGCATGGCGCTCTTAGGTCTACCACTTTTTATGACCATTGCTGGGATTGCGCTTGTATTGTATGTTGGAGGAGGCCAGACTCCTACATTTATAACCTATACAGGATATAACCTATTACGTGATAGTTCACTGCCCGCAATACCGCTTTTTACTGTTGCAGGCTTTATTTTAAGTAAATCTGGTGCAACCAAACGTCTTGTTAAATTATTTCGAGAAGCTTTTGGCTGGTTTCCTGGAGGCGAAGCCTTTGCTGCTGTTCTAGTGTGTGTCTTTTTTACAACATTTACTGGCGCCAATGGCGTAACCATCCTTGCTATGGGCAGTTTACTGGCAGGTATACTATTAGACACAGGAGCATATCAAGAAAAAACAGTTCATGGCTTGCTTACTGCTTCTTCATCCATTGGATTATTATTTCCTCCGAGCATTGCAGTTATTGTGTATTTTATTGCTGGAACATTTATCTATCAGAACAATCCTGATTTTGTTGGCAGTGAATCGTTCACCGTTACAAACATATTTTTAGGAACTATTGTCCCCGGAATTATTTTTTCACTTGCTATGGGCGGATCAGCAGTATGGATAAGTATTAAAAATAAAGCACCACGACATCAATTTAATATTAAAGAAGCTGGTTCAGCACTGCTCAATACATTGCCCGAATTACTCATACCGCTCATTATAGTACTATTTACGTTTACAGGTCTGGCAAGCCTTACAGAAACTGCATCGCTGCTGATATTATACCTTTTAATAGTAGAAGGTCTTTTTACATATAAAGATAAAAAACAAGAGCAAATATCAAATGCGATTGGAGATGATTTTAAATTTATGGTAAGTACTGTATCAGATGCAGTATCAATTGCTGGCGGTACTTTAATTATTATTGCAATGGCTCGAGCTCTATCTAACTACTTAATTGATTTTGGTCTAGCAGAATATTTTGTTACCTGGACACAAAATATAGTGCATTCGAAAGTGCTTTTTTTACTGCTACTCAATATTTTACTGCTCATCACAGGTTGTTTAATGGATATTTTCTCAGCCACACTGGTAATTGTTCCGCTTATTATTCCATTAGGCAACTATTTTGGCATTCATCCCGTTCATCTGGCTGCCATTTTTATAACAAATCTTACAATCGGGTTTTTAACTCCGCCTATTGGTATGAATCTTTTTTTAGCCAGCTATGCATTTAATAAACCAGTACTAACAATATACAAATCAGTAGTTCCTTTCTTTCTTTTGCAGCTCGTTGTACTTGTTTTAGTTACCTGGATCCCTGCACTGTCCCTAGTTTTTGTGAGATAGTATGCCCATAGTATATCTCTTTGCGGATGGGGCTTGCTCAGGGAATCCGGGACCTGGCGGCTGGGGATTCATTGTAAAAAACGATTCTCTATACTTTGAAGCTTCAGGCGCAGAGCCTTCAACTACTAATAACCGCATGGAACTGCTGTCAGTTATCCGTGGACTTGAATACATTATGCAGACACATGGGAAAAACTTTCATATTAGAATCTTTACCGATTCACAATATGTATTTTACGGTATAACTAAATGGATTCATGACTGGAAAAAGAAAGGCTGGAAAAATTCCCAAAAAGAACCTGTTAAAAATAAAGAGCTATGGGAACAACTGGACACATTAACGATTACCCTACAACCGGAGTTTAATTGGATACGAGGGCATGCAGGACATGAAGAAAACGAACGTTGTGATGAGCTTGCGCGAACTGCAATTAAGAAATTGTTAGAACAAGATTTATAATACAACAAAAGAGATACGGTATGTATCTCTTTTTTTTATGTATTACAGCAAGGGTTATGCCTGGCCAGCTGAACCTAAAACTTCTTTGTTTTTATGCATATAAAGTTTTTTAAGTTCATCACGTGCCGGACCAAGAATTTTTCTCGGATCAAATTCTTCAGGATGCTCTGCTAAAACCTTACGAATCATAGCGGTCATGGCTAAACGACCATCTGAGTCAATATTGATTTTGCACACTGCGCTTTTTGCAGCTCGTCTGAGCTGATCTTCTGGAATACCAACAGAATCTTTAAGCTTTCCACCGTACTGTTCAATAAGAGCAACATACTCATGTGGCACACTCGAAGAACCATGTAACACGATGGGGAAACCAGGAATGCGTTTCTCGATCTCTTCTAGAATATCAAAACGGAGCGGAGGCGGAATGAGTATTCCATTTGCATCACGAGTGCATTGTTCTGGCTTAAACTTAGTTCTTCCATGACTTGTTCCTATTGAAATTGCTAGCGAATCCACACCTGTCTTTTTAACAAAATCTTCAACCTCTTCAGGTCGTGTGTAGTGCGAGTGTTCACTTGATACATCATCTTCCACACCTGCAAGTACACCAAGTTCCCCTTCTACTGAGACATAATCAGGGCGAGAATGTGCATAATCACATACTTTTTTTGTGAGAGCTACATTTTCATCGTATGGAAGATGCGATCCATCAATCATTACACTGGAAAAACCATTCTCAATACAATCAACACAAAGTTCATATGAATCACCGTGATCAAGGTGCAATACAATGGGAATGGCATAACCAAGCTCTTTTGCATATTCAACTGCACCTCGTGCCATATTGCGCAAAAGATTAGCATTTGCGTACTTCCGTGCACCAGAAGAAACCTGCAGAATTACCGGACTCCTCGTTTCAACACAGGCCTGAATAATTGCTTGAAGCTGTTCGAGATTATTAAAATTGTATGCTGGTATTGCATAACCACCTTTTACAGCTTTCTTAAAGAGATCAACAGTATTTACAAGTCCTAATTCCTTATAACTTGTCATAATTCCTCCTGCTCAATAAATATACTTACAAGGTACCCGAAAACATAATTTTTTTCAATAAATGTGTAATCAAAATAGTTTGAGCCCCTTGCATAGCATTGTTATCATTGAGTATGATTGCGCTAGTGAAAAAAGCAATCTGCAAACTGATATTTGTTTCTCTCATATGCACTGCATGTGCTCTTCCGCGATCAGCTGCATTTTTAGATGAAAACTTTGCCACCCTACTCCCTTCTGGTACACAGGCTCTAAAGAAACATTTTTCTTCCACTATTACTTTGAGCAATGTTAATACATCATTGGATTTTTATAGAAATCTTGAAAAAACAAAACCTATATTTGCTTTTTTTAGTCCCTTATTTACTGGAGAATTACCATCGCTTTTGAAAACGTATCCTGGAATAATTCCTATCATAATTGCTGATGCTGCAACTCCAGTACAGAGCTTTTCACAAAAAGGGTATTCAATTATTTTTGACAGCAAACAAGCTATCCAACAAGCAGTTTTATACTTTTATAAACAATCATATAACACACTTGAACCTGGTATACTTGCCGTTATAACTGACCTTGCCAGTATTGATACATTGAAAGCAGAAATGCTGGACAAACTTTCTATGGTATCTTCCAGCACGATAACAATTGAGTTCTATAGTGCGGAAGATACTGCAATTGGAAATACGCTCGAACAATTGAAGCAAAAAAATATTGTATATGCAGTTATCTGCGTAGGTGATTCACGCCTCGTATCACTTGCTGATGCCCTGGTTTCGAAACCAGAACTATTAGCCATTATTCAGGGTGAACCACCACAAACTAACAATAAACTGAATACTCGATTCACCTATATGTATTGGGATTTAGCTAAAACCCTGGGAACGGTTAAATTTTCAAAAACAATTGATAGATGGATTCACATAGAAGGAGTATGGAAAATTGGTAAATAATTAAAATTATCTTACCGGGAAATTTTCTATATTTACCGATATTATAATATAATGTAGTGTTTTTTGATTGGTCATAGACCAATTTTATTGTTTTCTATGCAAAAATTTGCATGAAAAGGTTTGACAAATATGGTTTGTGAAAATATAATTGAAAGTAAAAGAAGACAGGTCCATAATCTAGACCATGAAGGAGTAATCCGCATGAAACAGCATGTTATAAAGGCATTTTGCCTGTCCTTGCTATTTATCGCACTGGTAGTCTCACCGCTACTCATTGCTGATGAAAACACGGTCAATTTGGAATCGAGAGTCATTCAGACTTTTGATGATCCTGAAGCTGAACCCTGGTTTGCCATTGGCAGTAAGTTTGCTACAAAAGGTTTCCCCATTGTTCAGTATGTTAAAACGTGGCCCATTGCAGTTTTTGGCTCAAATCCTTCCAACAAGGATCTCAAAGCGCTTGGTGTTGCCATGCTTTTTGACCGTAAAGAATACAATTGGGTAGATTTAATCCCAGGTGTAAAAAAAGGTAGCGGAGATAACGTAACATATGAACCAAAAGAACTTGATCTTCCAGGTAGAGTCAAGATGATTGATATCTGGATATGGTCAGGTAACCTTAATTATTACATTGAAGCGTACCTTCGTGATTATAAAGGTGTAGTACATACGCTGCCAATGGGAGATCTCACGCATGTTGGGTGGAAGAACTTCCGAATCAACATTCCTTCAAGTATCCCTCAAGGCAAGTCGTACTTACCAAAACGAGAAGGACTCCGATTAGTTAAATTACGCATTTGGGCTCGGCCAACAGAAGTTGCTGCTATACCCACGAGTGCAGATGCTCCAAACTACGAAAAAGCTATTTATTTCTATTTTGACCAGCTCAAAGTGTTAACCGACACGTTTGAAACTCTCTTTGATGGTGATGCACTTGCTGACCCCAATTTCATGAAAGAAACATGGGGTTCTCAGACTGATGGTAAATAATAAGGAGCAGCTATGAAAAAGATTCGATATATTGCGCTTTTAGCAGTGGTTTTCCTTGTTCCTGTTTTGCTTTTTGTACAGGAAACCGTTGGAAACCCCGATCCTAATGCAGTTGGTGTTGACACTGCTCAACAAAAATTACAAGTTGTATCACTTGATAAATTTGAAAATGCTGGATTCTGGAGCGTGTATATTTCTCCAGATGAAGGTATTGCGTATGGGCGCTTATTTGAAGGCGGTCCAAAGGGTAAAGAAAATGAACCAAAGGCAGAGGAACGCTATACTGGAATTGATCCTAAAATAGCAGACAGATTTGTATACGGTATGCGTGTCGATTTTTATCGCCGCGGCTTCAATGAAATTTATATACTTGCTCAAAAACCAATTCCAATAGAAGGTATAACTAAAATTATCAGTGTATGGGTTGCAGGACGTAATTATAACCACACCTTAAAAGTTATAATACAAGACTTCTTTAACAATAGGTTCGAGCTGACACTCGGTAAACTCAATTTCCAGGGTTGGAAAAAGATGCAGGTTGCAGTACCCCCACAGAATCCCGATGGAACTTCTGGTATAATCCAGCGAAATTTCCACTATAATAATTACATGGGCATTAAGATTATCGGGTTCAAAATAGAATGCGATCTTATGGAATCTTACGGCACATACTACATGTATCTCGATGATCTCCGTGCTGTAACAGACCTTTTCGCTGAAGATTATCGTGACGAAGATGATATGGCTGACGGCTGGTAATCGGTAATATTTGTAAATTGATGCTATCAGGCTGTTCTGTTTGACAGAGCAGCCTTTTTTATTACCTATTAAACCTCATGTAGTATTGCTTTAAGCGTTTTTGTTACACGATCCTGCCAAAATGCATGTGGTTTTTGCGTAATACTGCTCACAGCTTCATACGTGCGAACAATATCAAAAGGGGTTGAAGGTTTACCACGATTTGGTTCAGGGTTCTGGTAGGGTGTATCAGTTTCTAATAACAGTAGATCCTCTGGTATATGTGGTATTTCCTCTAAAACCTGTTTCATTCGTTTATATGTAATATTTCCTGAAAAGGATACATAAATACCATTATGTATTAACTTTTTAAGTTCATCGCGTCCATAGCTAAAACAATGGAAAATAATTGGTATTTTACCTATAAACGGTTTGAGACAGTTCATTGTATCCTGCCAGGCATCTCGTGAATGAACAATGATTGGTTTTTGGTAGAAACAAGCTAAATCCAGCTGAGCGATAAAAAGCTTTTGTTGCACTTGAGGTTCTGCTTTCATCCAGTAATAATCAAGCCCACACTCGCCCACAAGTTTGCATGCAGGATGCTTGAGTGTAGCTTCTAATGAATTAATCACCTCATTCTGATTATGCAATGGAAACTCATCTGGCCAGATACCAGCAGCAAATCTTACCCACGGGTATGAGCCTAAGCGCTCATAGCGTTCATCAAAATCATCAAAATCTACTCCAGGATCAATAATTACTGCAGAAGAATCAGCATAGAGCGCATGTAAGCGTGAGAGTAACTGCGCATCTTCACTGTAGGTGAGATGCGCATGGGTATCGGTATAAACATTATTCATTACGTTTTACCATAAACGTTATTGTATTATCCTTGCAATCAATTACTAGCTTTTGTCCGTCTTTCACTTCGCCAGCAAGCAGCAGGCGTGCTAATGGATTTTGAATGAGGTTTTGTATAGCTCGTTTTAATGGACGAGCTCCAAACTGCTCATCAAACCCTTGATCAGCAAGATACGATTTTGCTTTTTCAGTAATTGTCAAAGAAATGTTTCGCTCTTGTAAACGCTCGATGAGATATCCTAACTGAATATCGATTATCGCGAAAATATGGTCTTTCTTTAAGCGCTCAAATATTACTGTTTCATCAATCCGGTTTAAAAATTCGGGTTTAAACGATGCTCTGAGCAATCGGTGTATTTTTTCTCGAATAACAGTACTGTCTGTCTCTTCGAGAATAATCTCTGAACCAAGGTTACTGGTCATAATGATAATAGTATTTCTAAAATCAACTACCCTACCTTGACTATCAGTTAACCGTCCATCATCAAGTACCTGTAAAAGCACATTGAACACTTCAGGATGAGCTTTTTCTACTTCATCAAACAGAACCACACTGTACGGTCGACGGCGTACTGCCTCTGTGAGCTGTCCTCCTTCATCATACCCTACATAACCTGGAGGTGCACCAATCAGGCGACTTACAGAAAATTTTTCCATATATTCGCTCATATCGATGCGCGTGAGCGCTTTTTCATCATCAAAAAGAAATTCTGCAAGCGTTTTAGCTAGTTCAGTTTTGCCAACACCTGTCGGTCCTATAAATAAGAAACTTCCGAGAGGACGCCGTGGATCATTGAGCCCTGTACGATTTCTTCTAATTGCATTAGCTACTGCAGTAATTGCTTCTTTTTGCCCTACTACTCGTTTTGCAAGTATCGATTCAAGCTGTAAATACTTTTGAATTTCACTTTCCATCATTTTAGAAACAGGAATACCGGTCCAGCTTGAAACAATTCTTGCTATATCTTCTTCAGATACTTCTTCGCGAAGCACACGATTTTCCGCTTTTTGTACTGAAGCAATTGCTGTTTCTAATTTTTTTTGAGCTTCCAGCAAGGTTCCATATTTTATTTCCGCTGCTTTATTGAAGTTTCCTTCACGTTCATATCGCTGTTCTTCTAATTTTAAATTCTCAATTTCTTCATTGAGCTTACGAATCGCTATTATTTGTTCTTTTTCCTTTTGCCACTGCGCTTTTAGGTGATCACGTTGTTCTGAAAGTAGCTTTAGCTCATGCTCAACTTTGGCCTTTCGTTCTTTGCTGGCATCATCGTGTTCTTTATCGAGCGCTTGTTTCTCGATAGTAAGTTGAATTATTTTACGTTCAATTTGATCGAGCTCGGTTGGCTGACTCTCAATTTCCATTTTGATTCGGCTTGCTGCCTCATCAACAAGATCGATTGCTTTATCAGGTAAAAATCTGCTTGTAATATACCTATCTGAAAGTGTTGCTGCTGCAACTAATGCTTCATCTTTTATGCGTACCCCATGGTGCACTTCATACCGTTCCTTAAGACCTCGAAGAATTGCAATGGTATCCGCTACTGAGGGTTCATTGCAATATACCGGCTGGAATCGACGTTCAAGCGCTGCATCTTTTTCAATATGTTTGCGATATTCATCGAGTGTCGTTGCACCAATAGCTCTGAGCTCACCGCGTGCTAGTGCCGGTTTAAGAAGATTTGAAGCATCCATTGCACCTTCTGCGGCACCTGCTCCTACGAGTGTATGAAGTTCATCAATAAATAGAATAATTTTCCCATTTGATTTTTGTATCTCTTCGATTACTGCCTTTAGCCGTTCTTCAAACTCACCTCTAAATTTAGCTCCTGCAACAAGGGATCCTAAATCCAACGCTAAAAGCTTTTTATCTTTCAGGCTATCGGGTACATCGCGAGCAACAATCCGTCGAGCAAGACCTTCTACAATGGCGGTTTTACCTACACCTGGTTCACCAATTAAGACTGGATTATTTTTTGTTTTTCTCTGAAGCACCTGCATAACACGGCGTATTTCCTCATCTCGTCCAATTACTGGATCAAGCTTATCCTGGCGAGCAAGTGCTGTTAAATCCTTGCAGTATTTTTCTAGTACACGATATTTTTCTTCTGCCTCCTGGTCTGAAACGCTGCGATTGCCACGAATTTTTTTTAAGGCTTCAAGAATCCCTGTTTTTGTTACTCCAAAATTCTTTAGCAGGGTCCCTGTTTCTCCCTCATCAGTGAGCATAGCTAATAAAATATGCTCACCAGCTATGTACTCATCTTTAAGTGTCTGTGCCTCGTGTTCAGCCTTTGCAAGGATTTTTGATGCTCCCGGTGATAAATAGACTTGAGCATTGCTGCCATACACCTTTGGTTTATTTTTGAGAATTTTTTCATTTTCAGCTTCTAGTGCAGATACTGGTATCCCAATAAGCTCAAATACATCGCGCACAACAGAATTATCTACATCGAGCAAACCTTTTAAGAGATGACAGGGCTCTATTTGACTGTGATCGAGTTTTTGAGCCGTTGTATTTGCAATTTGTATAGCTTCTTGAGCTTTAACGGTTAGTTTATCATAATCCATTTTACACCTCGTTTTTACTGTATAAATTTTAATCACTAAAAAAAATACTATTTTTTTTAAAAATTGACAAACACAATACAGTACACAAACCAGCAAATTTAGAGTATAGTGAGAGCTATGGATACAGATACAAATGGGAAAATGATTTTGTTTCATGGACTTTCACAGGATGAAATCAAAGCGATCATTAACTTTATTCGATCATCGATTGATCCTGAACGAACAATTGCGTGTTCCATGACTGTGGATAACGTAATGGAATGGCCTGTCAAAGAGCTCATTGCGCATGTGCTGGAAGAACATACGTATATGAAGGCGCAAGAAACACACCGCACATAATTATTGAGCTGCAGAGCCAAACCTCGTCAGATATTCACGGCTAACAATCTAGAATCAAGAATGGTGAGGAAAGGACCGTTAGTTAGTTAGTTAGTTAGTAGTTTGCTTATTTCTAAGAATTTGCGATTTACACAGATAGCATTTGCACCAAAGCTATTTAAATACTATCTAGTCTATTTCAGGGATTAATGCTTTGAGCTCTTCGATAAACTGTTCTCCAGAGCTACCCTTCTTGAGCGCTACAAGCACATTATTGTCTTCACCTGCAATGGTACCAATAACACTGGGCAACCGCATATTATCAATTGCCAGCGCTACAGGAGCAGCATGTCCTGAATAGGTTTTTATAATAACCATACAATCATTCCATTCAATTGAAACATAACCACGTAAAAAGTCCTGTTTATAAACTTCTTCTCGGCTTTGAAGTTCATCTTCTGAAGGTAGCGCATAAAAATAACCACTGTCTCCAGCATTGACTTTGCTAGCTTTTAATATTTTCAAATCGCGAGAAAGCGTTGCCTGAGTCAAAAAATATCCATGGTCTTCAAGAATTCTAATGAGCTCTTCTTGTGATTCTATTTTTTGTTCCCGAAGTATTCGTGTTATAACTTTTAGTCGTTCCTGCCGATAATCATCATAGGCTAAGCGCATAACAATATTATTGCAGAAATTTTATTATTAAGCAATAATTTCAGATAGAACACAGTATGTATTTAAGGCAATGGAATCGCAGAGCGATATACTATATTATCTGACTCAGAATCCTCAAGGACCGAAAGCAGAACTACTCATAGCTCTGGATGAGCTATCTGCTGAACTAAAGCTATATCCTGGGAAAATTAAAACTATTGTACTTGACCCAGCAGAAATATTTGATTTTCTGACAAAATCAGGAATAGTTTTTGGGATACATGATGACACCATTTCTAATGCTATTCTGGAATTTAACTTAAATCATAAACCTATAACACTTATAATTGCTGAAGGACAAAAACCAATTCCAGCAATTGCAGAACATATTGAATTAAATTCGGATTTTTTTTCAACAAAACGAAATGCAGACCAGCTCACAGGTTCAATAGACTGGAAAGAACAAAAATCCTACACAATTGTAGAAAAAGGAAGCGTACTAGCACGTATCATTCCTGAAGTCACAGGAGTAAACGGGAAGACCATTACTGGAAAAGAAATACCTTTCCCTGTTCAATCAATGCCAATTTATAAATCTGGAAAAAATATTGTACTCGATGGAAAAGAATACAAAGCAGCTGTTACAGGAAAAATTACGTTTGCGAATAATTGTTTTGATGTTGAAGAAGTTTTTATTGTAAAAGGGGATGTTGACTATCATACAGGAAATATTATTTTCCCTGGTGATGTATTTGTCGAAGGTAATATATGTGAAGGATTTACCGTACAGTCAGGAAAATCAATAGTGGTCAAAGGAAACATAGATGCTCAGTATGTATCATGTGCAGGGAATTTAGTATGTGACCAAGGAATCATTGGGCATGGAGAAAGTTACTGCAAGGTTGGAGGAAACTGCTCTGCTAAATTCATAGAACATATGAATATTGCTGTGAGAGGTACTTTAAAAGTTGAATCCGCTATTCTTGCATCAAAAGTATACTGTCTCGATAAAATTTTAATGGGTGACCATGGAAAAATTGTTGGAGGAGAAATATGGTCCGGGAAAGGTATTATCTGTGCTTTTCTTGGAAATAAAATTGGAACTCCTACTTCGATTATCGCTGGAATAAATTTTATTAATGACCAAAAACTAAAGTTAGCCACTAGCAATCTTCAAAAATATTCGCTCGAGTTACAATATTTAAAAAAACAAGAACAAACAAAAGCGACAATGGAAAAAATTCAAAAATTGCAGGCCATTGTTGATCGATACTTATTAATCATTACAAAACTCGCTGATATGATTGATATTTCTGACACAGCAGAAATTATAGCTACTCAAATAGCATATGGTGGAGTAACAATACGAATCTGTAGAATTGAAAGTCTTATTGAAAAAGAAATAAAAACAGTTTCTTTTTATCTGGATAAAGCAAAAGGTAGTATTCAATCAAAACAAATTAAATCCACAAGAATACAATGATTGACTGGCTTCATGGTCCTGATATAAGCTTCAAATGTATATGAACGATACTAATGTTTTTATAAGCCAGAAAGAATTATTTTCTCTATATAATCATGCAGGTTCACCGGATACCCAGGGACAAGGACTTCCTTTTAGAATACCCCGTTCTTTAGCAGAACGATTTCCAGAAAAAAACAATGCAGTAATACGCCAATTTATTCCTTCTCCCCAAGAAACAGTAATACTTCCCTATGAAAGCCCGGATCCGCTATCTGAACAAACCTTCAGAAAAATGCCCTGGCTTGTACATCAATATAATTCTCGAGTGCTCATTCGTGCAACCGATCAATGTGCTGCGTACTGTCGTTTCTGTTATAGACGCGCTATTCAAACACAAGTCTCTGGTTTTTTATCGAATACCGAAATTGCTAATCTGTGTGAGTACATACAGGGCCATAAATCCATTCGTGAAATACTCATTTCAGGCGGTGATCCGCTCTTTGGAACTGATACATGGCTCTATAAGCTTCTCAGTGGAATCAGAACAGCAAGCAAGCAGAGCATTATTCGCATATGTACACGAATTCCTATTGTACTACCTGAACGCATTACTGACTCCTTACTCGCCACTCTAAAAGAGTTTGGACCACTTGTGTTTGTAGTACATTGTAATCATGCTGATGAACTTGATAAGCAGAGTCGTACTGCGCTTGATACAATTCGACAGCATGGATTCTATGTTGTGAGTCAAACAGTACTGCTCAAATCCATAAATGATTCAGTTTCTGCTTTGATAAATCTCTTTACCGAACTCTACAGACTAGGTATATTGCCATACTATCTCTTTCAAGGGGATCTCACACAGGGGACTTCGCATTTTAGAACACCACTTTCGAAAGGGTTATCTCTATATAACGAATTACGAAAAAACCTCTCCGGAATTGAGCTTCCTCGTTATGCAGTCGATGCTCCAGGTGGTTTAGGTAAAATATATTTACCCGAAGGTTGTACACAAAATGGTGATGGGAACTGGTTTCTAAAAACTCCAGATGGAAAAACTGCTCTCTATCCAGAAGAATAGCAGCTCATTCCCATTCAATGGTTGCTGGCGGTTTGCTGGAAATATCATAAACAACTCTTCCAATACCAGAAATTTTATTAGTAATGAGCGATGATAATGCTTTAAGTTGTTTTATATCAAATTCAAAAACATCTGCAGTCATTCCATCTCGTGATTCAACAGCTCGAAGTGCTACAGTATAACCATACTTGCGCTCATCACCAGCTACGCCGACACTCCGTATTGGTAACAATACAGCAAAAGCCTGCCAGATTTTAGAATAGAGATTATGTTCTCGCAAAAAATTGATATAGAGTTCATCTACTTTTCTCAGTAAATCACATGATTCTTTTGTAACTTCACCTAATATTCGAACTGCAAGACCAGGGCCCGGGAATGGGTGCCGTGAAACAATTGACTCTGGTAAACCGAGCGTTCTACCCAATTCTCGAACCTCATCTTTATAGAGCCTGTCAAGTGGCTCAATTAGTTTTCCTTCATTACGTTTTTTTTCAATAAGTGGTGAACGAACATTATGATGACTTTTAATTACTTGAGCATGAGTCCCAACACCTTTTCCAGATTCAATTAAATCGGTATAGAGTGTCCCCTGCACAAGGATATAATCTTGTAACCCAATACCAGCAACAGCTTTTTCTTGAACTGTTACAAACTTATCTCCAATAATTTTACGTTTTTCTTCTGGATCTGATATTCCTTGTAATGCATTTAAAAAATTATCTTCTTCATGCATGACATGAATATGTTTTGCTCCAAGAAGGTTTAATGTTTTTATAACTTCTTCGGTTTCAGAATTTCTCATGAGTCCAGTGTCAATATAGAGGAGATGTACCTGTTCCGCCGGAAACAGCTTTAATAGTAATGCTCCTGCAACAGTTGAATCGACACCGCCAGAAATTAACAGCACGAGCGGAGTCTCTCCTACTTTTTTTACAATTGCTCTTTTTATCTCTTCTATATACGCATGCATATTCCATTCTTTTTTACAGCTGCATATTTTTGTAATGAAATTATCTAAGAGCTGTATGCCATATTCACAATGAGTAACCTCTGGATGAAATTGTACACCATACATAGCTGCATCGTTATGTTTTATAGCCGCTGGTATTCCATTATCAGTTTTTGCAAGAACAGAAAACTGATGTGGCACTGTTTCAATGGAATCGCCATGACTCATCCAGGAAATAAAATGTTCCGGGATTTGATCAAACAATATATCGCTCTGTAATTTGCTAACAGGACGTTGTCCATATTCCCTGTCGGGAAGTCTTTGAACATTACCACCATAAAATTGGGTAATAAACTGTGCTCCATAGCAAATACCGAGAATTGGAATATGTGTCTGAAATAACGCAGAATCTGGCTGTGGCGCTCTTTCATCATAGACACTGTATGGTGATCCAGAAAGGATTATACCTTTTATTTCGGCTGTATAGTACTGAGAAAACGGAGTGGTCCCAGGCACAATGATTGCATATACCTGTAATTCTCTGATTCTTCGTGCAATAAGCTGAGTATACTGGCTGCCAAAATCGAGTATCGCTATCGTATCCAAGGGCTTTTCCTTACTATTGTTTCGTTTCGTTCATAACCAATTGAAATCATATCAATTGAAGTTTCTGTATATTCTTCAATAAAGGAAATATAATCTTTAGCTTCTATTGGAAGTTCATCATATGAGCTTCTTCCTTTAAGCTCGCATTCCCATCCTTTAAATTTTCGTAAAACTGGTTCTGCATGTTCAAGCTCGTATATTGATGATGGAAAATGTTCAATTAATTTTCCATCGATTTTATAAGCAATGCAAGCTTCAAATGAGGGAAGCGTATCATACACATCCAGGTGCGTGAGCACTAATGTATCAATTGAATTGACACGGCAGGCATAGCGCAAAGCAACAAGGTCAAGGTACCCACAGCGCCGCGGTCTACCGGTAGTTACTCCATATTCACGTCCAGTTTTGCGTATGTAGTCTTCGAGTGCTCCCTGATTTTCTGGATTAAACTCCGTTGGAAACGGTCCGTTTCCAACACGTGTAGTATATGCCTTAAAAACTCCCAGTACCTTATCGATTGAACGGGGACCAATTCCGCCCTGAGCAGCTGCTCCTGCAGCACAAGACATACCGCTTGAAACAAACGGATAGGTGCCTGTGTCAATATCAAGCAATGCACCTTGAGCGCCTTCAAACAGCACATATGCATGACGATGTTTATCAAGATAATCAACAAGGTTAATCGGGAACTGCTTGAGCCAATCTTTCCAATGAGCAATGAATGCCCTGTCTTCTGCATCCAGGTTAACAAGCCGCTCATCTTCAAAGACATCGGCAAGACGGATACCATCTCTAAATGCTTTCAAGCCATATGCTATACCTATACCGCGTCCTGTAGTGCCAATTGGTTTATTGCGTTTTTCTTCCATCTCTTTATCAATTTGCCGGTATTTAGGTAAAACGATATGAGCACGATCGCTTATAAATACTCTGCCCTGCCAGTTTATTCCCCTGCTTTCCAGCATAGAGAGTTCTGCATGCAAAGCCTCCGGATCTATAACCATTCCTGTTCCGAGAATTACAATTTTATCTGGATACAGGACACCAGAAGGAACCAAATGGAGAGCAAACTGTTCATCTTTTAACACTATTGTATGGCCAGCATTTGCTCCACCTGAGAACCTTACAATGATTTGGGCATCACCTGCTAAATAGTCAACAATTTTTCCTTTGCCCTCATCACCCCACTGTGCACCAATCACCACAATATTCATTGCTTCCCTCTTTCTTACTGCTTGCTATAGTTAGGAGCTTCCTGTGTAATTGTAATATCATGCGCATGGCTTTCCCGGAGACCAGCTGGTGATATTTTAACAAATCTACGATACTGTCTGAGTTCGTCGATTGTCTTGCATCCTGTATAGCCCATGCCCTTTTTAAGCCCTGCTATAAGCTGATGGAGAAAGTCTTTGAGTTCACCTTTATAGGGAACCCTTCCTTCAATGCCTTCTGGTACAGGAGTTTCATCTTTTCCTATCTGATACCTATCGCCAGCACCATCCTGGAGCGCTCCAAGAGAACCCATGCCACGGTATGCTTTGTAAATGCGGCCATCAAAAATAATTTCTTTACCAGGTGCTTCTTTAAGACCAGCAAAAAGATTTCCTATCATTACTGTGCTAGCGCCTGCGCCAATTGCCTTTGTTATATCCCCCGAATATTTTATACCACCATCAGCAATAACAGGAATGTTCGACTTATCAGCCTCTTCTGCACAATCGTATACGGCACTAAACTGCGCAACGCCAATTCCAGCCACAATGCGTGTTGTACAAATAGAACCGGGACCTATTCCAACTTTTATCGCATCTGCACCAGCATCAATGAGGCGTCGTGTACCCTCTTTTGTTGCGACATTGCCTGCAATTACTTGAATTGGATAGCGTTTCTTTATAGCTTTTACAGCGTCGATAACATTTTTGGAATCTCCATGAGCTGTATCGAGCGCAACAAAATCGCACCGAGCATCAAGCAGCAGTGGAATTCTAATTTCAAAATCCTGTGGCGATACAGCAGCTCCAACTAAGAGTTTACCGCTTGCATCAAGCGCTGCATTTGGATACAGTTCATGCTTTTCCATATCTTTAACTGTTACCATACCCTGAAGTTTGCCATGAGCATCGACTATGGGAAGCTTTTCGATTTTATGCGTATCAAATTGTTTTCGAGCTTCCTCAACACTCGGTGCGCCATGACAGATAACCGGGTCACGAGTCATAACATCTCGCACGAGGCTTGTTTCATCCTTTCTAAAACGCAAATCTCGTGACGTTATTATTCCAACGAGCACTCCATCTTTATTGATAACAGGCAAACCGCTCACCTTTTTGCGCTCCATAATTGCCCAAACATCACGGAGTGTCCTATCTTCTTCGATAGTTACAGGATTTTCAATAATCCAATTAAGAAATCGCTTTACTTTAAGTACCTCATCAGCCTGAAGCTCAGGCGATAAGTTGCGATGAATTACTCCTGCACCTCCCTGCAATGCAAGCGCAATTGCCATTTCCGATTCGGTTACTGTATCCATTGCTGCACTGATAATTGGAACATTAAGTGTTAAAGCTCTTGTAAGTCTTGATGTAGTTCTAACTTCGCGAGGTAAAACCTCCGAATAACCCGGCAGCAACAGCACATCGTCATATGAAAGGCTTTCCTGTATTTCCATCTATTTCACCTCTTTACTTTTGTATTTTTCTGCAATATCCAGGTATTTCCGGGCGATTGTCTGAGCCTTTTGGCTTGCTCTGCCGTTGTAGTTTGCTGGATTTGCAAAAAAAGAGCGTGGTTCATATCCGAGCTTTTCAAGCTGCTTATGTAATATTTCTTTAATATCCGGATGAGTTTCCAATGCTTCCTCAAAAGAGCAATGTCTTTCTTCCATTTCCAGAGTGATGCGTCGCACGAGTTCATGAGCTTCAGGGTTCCCGCTATCGGCAATAAGAATATAAGAAGGTTCTGCCAGTACTGCCCCTCCCGAAACCTTAATATTTTCGAACATCTTTTCCCGATTAACAGCAAGAGAGTTTATGACACTCAACATGCGATTACATGCTGCACAGAAACCAGCAATATACTCAGCAATGAAACGCTGACTGGCTGAATTAGTTAAGTCACGCTGATGTTCTGAAATTTGATCCATAAAAAATGTGGTAACGCGAGGAGCAAATGTTTTCCAGAGACTTTTTACATGCTCGGAATTCCAGGGATTTCGTTTTTGAGGCATAGTGGAAGAACCAACCTGTGTCTTTGCAAATCCTTCACGGATTTCATCAATCTCGGTGCGCTGAAGGTTTCTAAAATCGTCTGCAAGATTTGCAATGATACCAAAAGCGCAATTTATCTCCAGTAGTACATGCAAGAGGTACTCCGGCTCAACAAGCTGTGTTGCATGTTCACTTGGCAATAACCCAAGCTGTTCAAGATAGAGTGCTTCAATGCGCTCCGGTTCTTTATAGAGCATTGATAAAGCATTATATGAGCCCGTTGCTCCAGCCAGTTTACCGCGAAGATTTTTTGACGCTATATCAATGCGTTCAAGCGTTTTCCCAAGCCGTGATACGTATTCTGCAAGCGCAAAACCAAAGGTAATGGGCACTGCATGCTGTCCATGCGTTCTACCTATTTGCGGTGTGTCGGCTTCTCGTAGTGCAAGGGTACTAATACTCTCTACAAGTTCTGCTAAAAGTGGGAGAACAACATTTTGTACAGCATCCCGAATTCTACAGGAAAATGCCGTATCTAAAATATCAACACTCGTAGCACCAAGATGCACAAGAGGAGCTAATGATTCCGGAATGAGTTTCTGAAGAACATTAACGAGTGCTCGTATATTATGTTTTGTTTTTTCTTCTTCACGATAGACTGCATCGACATCTAGTTCATCTACAAGTGAATCAAGCTGTGTCTTATAAGGAGCAATGTCGATACCTCGCATAGCACAGTGAGCACAGATAAGCGCAAGCTCAGCACGTGCGCAATAGCGCACAGCTCCATCTTCAGATAGATAATAGGAAAGCTTTGTAAATAACGATTCGTTAGAAAGCCAATATCGATGATCGAGGGGGGATAAGTTCTCAAAAATATTACGTGACTGCATGTATAGTTTTACTATGAAAAAAGAAAAAAATTCAAGAGGTGTTTCTAGCTTAAATAGTTATTTTGTGTATAGTGTTAAAAATTGAAACAGTTGACCATTTATCATTCATCATATTATTATGTATAACGCTTTTTTAAGCTGTTCTGGGAGTTTTCAGAACTCATTATAAACCGAAAGGAATTTTCTATGAAAACTAATTTTTCCATTGTCTGGAAAATGCTTTTCCATAACCCTGATTTTGCATTACATACTGCTTATTCATTTGGTAAAATGTATAAATCAAATATTATAGACAGAAACTTTTATAAAGGTAAAACAAAAGAGTTAGCTCTTGTGTATTTCCGCATAACCCCGCTCTGTAATCTGCGCTGTCTCATGTGTAACCAGCGTGGCGTTAGTGGAGTACTCAAAGGATCGTATGCTGCAGAAGAATCAAAAAAGCTTGTTCCTATTGAGCGATATTTCAAACTCGTAGATGAATTAAAAAAAGATAACCCAATGTATTATATATGGGGAGGCGAACCGTTTTTATATCCTAATTTTATGGACTTTGCTGAATATATAACACAAAAAGGTTCTATGCTTTCTGTTAATACGAACGGTACATTCCTGGAAAAAAACGCTGAGCGTATTGTAAAGAATAAATGGCATGCACTGTTTGTTTCTCTTGATGGATTTAGAGATGTCAATGACAAAATCCGCGGTGACGGCTCATATGACAGGGTCATTGCAGGTTTTAAAGCTATCAATGAAATGAAAAAGAAATACAAATCACATCTTCCCTATATGGGAATTGTTACAACTGTTTCTAACATGAATTACATGTACCTTGATCAATTGACCGCTGCGATGAAAGAATTTAATCTTGCATGGCACATTATTAATCTTGGTACCTATACAAATGATACGATCATTGCCAAGCAGCGAGCATACATGAAAGAACATCTTGATTGCGATATCCGCTGTCTTGAAGGATTCAATACAGGCTATAATGAAGGAATTGACGGACACAAATTTTCAGAAATTCTCAAAAAAGTTCATGCATTGAAACCAGGTTATCCAATAATTACCGTACCTGCTCTCAATCCCGATAAAACAACTGAATACTATGCAGATCTCGAAAAGATTGTCAGACATGAATGCAGAGTACCATGGTGCCAGGTTAATTTTGATTATAACGGCAATGTTCATTTTTGTGCTGACTATCCTGATTATATTATTGGTAATATTATGGAGAGCGATTTTTATACTATATGGAACGGAGAACGCGCACAAAAGTTCCGAAACGAATTAAAAAATGCACCAGAAGGCATTTTCCCAGGTTGTGTGCGGTGTTATCAAAATATGCTTTTTGGCAAGAAAGTTAAGGGTTATTAAATATGAGCATACAATTACGTCAACTTGGAGCCAGCAACTTAATGCTGAGCCCGATAGGCTTAGGATGCTGGCAGTTTTCGCAAGGAAACGGTATTGGAGGAAAATTCTGGACAAGTCTCCCTCAAGAAGATATCAATGCCATCGTTGCAACAAGTCTGAGGGGCGGTATAACCTGGTTTGATACTGCCGAGATTTATGGCTGGGGTAAAAGTGAAACATCTCTTGTAACCGCACTTGAAGCTAATAATAAAAAACCTGGTGATGTCATTATAGCAACAAAATGGTATCCCGTTGGTCGAACATCCCGATCAATCGTAACCACAATTGATGCTCGCAAACAGGCACTAAAAAACTGGCCAATTGATCTTTACCAGGTTCATATGCCATGGGGATTCTCGACCCGCAAGGGAGAGATGAAAGCAATGGCTGAACTCATGCGCCGTGGTGATATTAGAAATGTCGGTGTTTCAAACTTTAGCGCTGCACAGCTTCGAAAAGCTCATACCATTCTAAAGAATGAGGGATTCACACTCGTTTCTAATCAAGTTCGATATAATCTTGTACAACGTTTTCCTGATTTTGATGGAACCATTGCGGCAGCTAAGGAGCTGGGTATCAGCATTATTGCATATTCACCACTAGCACAGGGATTATTAACAGGTAAATTCCATGACAACCCTGGCATTATTCATGACCGACCTGGTTTTAGAAAATACATGCCAATGTTTTCAAAAAATGGACTTAAGCGAACTGAAAAGCTCATAGCCGCACTCAAATCAATGGCGCAATCATACTCTGTGACTCCGGGTGAAATAGCTCTCAACTGGCTTTTGCACTATAATGGAGATACTGTTTTTGTAATTCCTGGAGCTACTAAGCTTTCACATGCAGAACAAAACTGCAGAGCCATGCTTTTTGCGCTTGATAAACATGACATTAAAAAGCTTGATGAGCTTTCACGAGAATGTCAATTTGGAGGAATATTCGGCTAAACATGGAAACATTTGATTTGTACCTTGCGAGTGCTTCTCCCCGTCGCGAAGAATTGCTCCGCACTCTTGGATTAAATTTTATAACATGTCCTGTAGATGCCGACGAATCAATTTTTGATCATGAATCAGTATCGAAACGTGTTGAACTCCTGGCTGTTCATAAAGCAAAGCTTGCAGCGCAACAGTATGGCATACAAAGTGGCTGGATTATAGGAGCAGATACACTTGTTGAAATTCCAGCAGAGACCAATACAAGCCCAATCATTCTTGGGAAACCTGCAGACTACAACGAAGCTAAAGCAATGCTCATACAGCTCTCAGGAAGAATGCACCTTGTATGGACAGGCATTGCGATTATTAATGTTACTGAAAACTCAGTACATACAACCGTAAATAGAACAGAAGTATATTTTACACAAATGTCACCAGCAACGATCGATGCATATTTAGCTACCAACGAATGGAAAGGTGTAGCAGCAGCATACAGAATACAAGGAAAAGGTGGTTGCTTCATCCATCACATAAAAGGCTCATATAGCTGTGTCATGGGCTTGCCAATTTGTGATTTTTATGGCATTCTTGTTCGGAGTGGCTATCCATCCATGGAACAGTGGGGAAATGCTGCACAGTAAGTTACCTAGTCAAACATAGGAACTGCTAATTTATCGGTGCAATAAGCACCAATACTCCGTTGCCTCTGGCAATGAGAAATAACGAAGGAAGTCCAAACAAGGACAAGGGAGGAACATCATGGCTGTAGTAACCATGAAGAGCCTGCTCGAAGCAGGTGTTCATTTTGGTCACCAGGTTAAACGCTGGGACCCACGAATGAAAAAATTTATTTTTTCTGAACGCAATGGTATTCACATTATTGACCTTCAGAAAACCATTCAAGCAATTAAAGATGCCTATGAAGTTGTTCGAAAAACTGTAGCTTCAGGCAAATCAGTGCTGTTTGTTGGAACTAAAAAACAAGCACAGCAGGCTATTCAGAAAGAAGCAGAACGCTGTGAACAGTTTTATGTCACCAATAGATGGCTTGGCGGTATGCTCACCAACTTTGCAACAGTTCGTAAATCAATTGATCGTTATGTAAAGCTTGAAAAAGAAGACTTTTCAACACTTACAAAAAAAGAACAGGCGCAGCTCCTGAAAGAAAAACAAAAACTAGAAAAAAATCTTAAAGGCATCAAAGGAATGACCAAACTTCCTGGTGTTTTATTTGTTATTGATACCCGCAAAGAAGCCATTGCAGTTGCAGAAGCAAAAAAGCTCGGTATACCTGTTATTGCTGTAGTCGATACCAATTGCAATCCTGAAGGTATTGATTATCCAATTCCTGGTAATGATGATGCCATCAGATCCATCTCTCTTTTTACACAAATAATTGCCAATGCAGTAATTGAAGCAGAAAGCGAAACTGGCCTTAAAATTATTGAGAGTCTTCCAGAAGATGAAACTATTGAAGGTGGAGCTATTCTTGCAGATGAAGATGTTGAAGTTGATCCTGCAAACTATGTACCGAACAAACAGGAAGACACAGCTGCAATAGCAGATGACAATTTTGATGAAGACAAATTCTACGAAACAAAATAAAGGATAGAACTATGGAATTCAATGTTAATGACATAAAAACACTTCGTGAAAAAACAGGTGCAGGCATTCTTGACTGCAAAAAAGCGCTGGGTGAATCAAATGGCGATCTTGCAAAAGCTGAAAAATTGCTCAAAGAATGGGGTCTTGCTGGCGTAGAGAAACGTGCAGGAAGAGCAACTAATGAAGGAAGAATCTTTATTGCTGGAGACAACAAAAAAATTGCTCTTGTAGAAATTGATTGCGAAACCGATTTTGTGGCACGTAATGCTGACTTTATTAAACAGGGACAGAAAATTGCAGAGACCTGCCTTGAAAAAAATTGGTCTGCTCCAAATGCTGATATTGAAAATATGGTTAAAGATATTGCCAGTGTAATTAAAGAAAATATCACACTCAAAGCTGTTAAATTAGTCACTGCAAACAATGACGAATATATCAATTCCTATATTCACAATGGTACTATTGGCACTGTAGTGAAAGCAAAAGTAAGCAATCCGAGCATTGCAACAAATCCAGAATTTACTGATTTACTCCATAAGCTTGCTATTCATGTAGCTTCATTTAATCCGCTTTTCCTCTCTCCTGCACATGCTGATAAAAATTGGGTTAAAGAGCAGGAAGAAATTTTCCATAAACAAACAGAAAATGATGAAAAAATGAAAAGCAAGCCTGCTAATGTGATCGAAGGTATCGTAAAAGGCAAGGTTAATAAATTGCTTTCCGAAATTTGTCTGCTTGAACAGGGATATGTTTACGATGAAAAACAAAAAGTATCAGCAGTTTTAGCAGATTTCGGGAAAAAGAATAGTTGTGAAGTTTCTATAACCGATTTTGTTTATATTAAAGTTGGCGTTTCGAACTAACTGGTAAATTAAAAAAGCAGACAGATGTCTTCTGTCTGCTTTTAATTTTCCTGTTTTAATCGAAATGAAAGGACAAAGAAATGGAAGATATTAAGAAAAATTGTGAAGAGCGCATGAAAAAAACTATCAATGCGCTTAAAGATGAATTTTCCAGCTTGCGAACCGGTCGTGCAAGCCCTGCCCTTCTTGATAAAATTCGTGTTGATTACTATGGGCAAAAATCACCACTTAACCAGGTTGCTTCTGTTTCGGTTCAGGATAGCAGAACAATTGTGATTCAGCCATGGGATAAAGCATTGCTTCCCGAAATTGAAAAGGCTATACAAAAATCGGAACTTGGTATAAATCCTTCTAACGATGGAAAAGTAATTCGTATTGTTGTTCCACCGCTAACTGAAGAACGACGTAAAGAATTAGTCAAAAATGCAAAAGCAAGCGCAGAACAATCCCGTGTTGGCATACGCAATATTAGACGCGACAGCATTGAAGAAATAAAAAAGAAAAAAGATTCTGGTCTTTCTGAAGACGCATTGAAGAAACTTGAAGATGAACTTCAAAAATTAACTGATAACTATATTAGCCAAATCAATAAAATATTAGAAGAAAAAGAAAAAGAAATAATGGAAGTCTAATATGGATATCAGCAACGTTCCCCTTCATGTTGGAATAATTATGGATGGTAATGGCCGATGGGCAAAAGCCCGCGGCTTGCCACGTACTGAAGGGCATAAAGAGGGACTTAAAATAGCCAGGCGAATCGTGTTGGACACCCTCAATTTAGGAATTAAATTTTTATCGCTCTATACTTTTAGTACTGAAAACTGGAAAAGAACTCAAGATGAAGTTGGTTTTTTAATGAACCTTATTCCAGGTAGTCTTCGAAATGAAATCCCTTTTTATAACGAGCATAAGATTCGAGTTATTCATTCGGGTATACGAGATAATTTGCCTCAAGCCGTTAAAGAAGCACTAGATGAAGTAAGTGAAATTACTAAAAGCCATACAGCACTAACAGTAAACCTTGCGATTAACTATGGTGGAAGAAATGAAATTGTACGAGCTGTACAAAAACTTATTAATCAGAATAGCAAAATCACCGAAGAAACTATTGCATCAGCTTTAGATCATCCAGATCTACCAGATCCAGACCTTATTATCAGAACAGGTGGAGAACTTCGATTGTCTAATTTTTTACTCTGGCAATCTGCATATACAGAATTATATTTTTCTAACAAACTTTGGCCCGATTTTTCTAAAGAAGATTATTACAATGCAATATATGACTTTTCAAGGCGAGAACGTCGTTTTGGAGGAAATTCTTGAAAAACTTAATTGCACGGCTTTTGTTATTTTTCATAGGTGTCCCAGGCATTATTGCGGCTGCACTCTTTTTCCCTCATTTCCTGTATGCTCCTCTCGCTGCAATAATCTTACTATTTTCTGGAGGCTCTGCTTATGAGCTCAGTTCTCTTTTACAGTTACCAAAAAAACCATTCTATCATATTTTAAGTGTTCTCTGTGGTATAATACCACCGCTTTCTGCATATTTAACCGGTTTGTTTCTTAGCACAGAAAACGCCGGACTACTCATTATAGGAATTAGTAGCATTGCATCAATGATACTGTTTTTTGCAATTGCATCAATGATTGTATTTACCAGAAATAAGGATTCTATTGATTATATTTTATCAAATATTAAATACTTTTTATTTATTATAATTTATCCTGGACTACTCAGTGCCATGCTTATTGCTCTACTTACGTACAAATTAGCAGACTTTATAATACTCTGGTTTGCAGCAATTGTGTTTGCAAATGATAGCTTTGCATGGCTTATTGGAATTACACTAGGCAAACACCGAGGTATATTTGTCGTTTCTTCAAATAAGAGTCTTGAAGGTTTTATTGCCGGGCTTGCCGGAAGCATTATTGCAGCTATTATCATCCCTGCAATCACTCCGATTCATACTGTATTTTCGTTTCCACTCTGGTCATTAGCACTTTTAGGATTTTTCTGTGCAATTTCAGCTGTTATTGGAGATCTCTTTGAATCTGCTTTAAAACGAAATGCAAACATCAAAGACTCTGGAACGAGCATTCCAGGACGGGGTGGATTTTTAGATTCCTTTGACAGTATCCTTGCAACTGTACCTACTTTTACACTTTTTTTACTATTGTATCAAATATCGCTCTGATGGTTTAGCATGTATAAAGGAGCTCATACATGAGTGTATTACTGACTATAGTTTTTGGGCTGCTTGGCCTGGGAATAGTAATTTTTTTTCACGAATTAGGCCATTTTATAATGGCAAGACTAACAGGCATACCGGTTCTTGAATTTTCAATTGGAATGGGACCTCGTCTTGCTTCTTTTGCAAGAAACGGCATTACCTATAAAATTGGAATGCTTCCTATTGGCGGATATTGCAAACTAAAGGGTGAAGATTCGTATAAGACTGCGGTGCTTGAAAAAAAAGAGGCTGTATCCTTTGAAAAAGATGATTTTTTAGGAGCTCATCCATTAAAAAAAATTGCCATTTCACTCGGAGGCCCCCTTTTTAATGTTATTTTTGCATTACTCATTTTTTTCTGTATTGAACTATTTGGATATACCACATACAGTTTTTCTAACCAAATTATTTTGATAAACGATTACATTTCCGAACCTCTCTATCCATCAAAAATAGCAGGATTTCAGACTGGTGATAGAATTATAGCAATCAATAAAAAAGAAACCAAATTTTTTTCTGACATATATACCATGATCGCTTCATCACCAAATAAACCACTTGATTTTACAGTACAACGTGGTGATAACCAATTGACAATTATTGCCTCCCCAATTCTTAATAAAGAAACAGGAGCTGGTCAGCTTGGTATTTATCCCTGGGTAGATCCGGTTATTGCTCGAGTAGAAAAGAGCAGCGCTGCAGGATTGGCTGGATTACTTCCAGGTGATATTATTATAGCAATAGATGATACATTTATAAAAAACACACAGGAACTTTATAATTTTCTTAGCTTAAAAAGGCCACAGAAATGTACTATCAAATTCATACGTAATAACGAAGAACGTACAACCACTTTAATCCCTCTTTATACTAATGGAAATATTGAAGAATTGGGAATTTACTGGGAATCTATAAGAATCTTTAATAAAGCTAACAATATTTTTGAAGCTTTTGCAAAAGGTTACAACCAGGCAATAGGCACCATTATTGATACCTATAAAGGAATCATTTCTCTATTTAGAGGCACTAATATCCTTAACGCAATTGCAGGCCCAGCCAGAATTACCTGGACAGTTGGGAAAGTTACTGCTGATAGTATTGCAGTAGAAGGGTTTAGCAATGGACTTTTATCTGCACTTAATCTGCTTGCTTTAATTTCTATTGCACTCTTTGTAATGAATCTACTTCCTATTCCTGTTTTAGACGGCGGGTGGATAGTTCTATTTATCATTGAAATTTTTACTCGAAAACCTGTATCATTAAAAACAATAGTTCGATACCAGCAAATTGGTCTTCTGATGCTTGTATTACTATTTGGATTATCGTTGTTTAGTGATTTCTTGTTTTTTCTGAAACAATAATATAAATAAAGGAGTCTGCATGTATGAGTACATTTATCTGTCACTGTGAAAAAGAAATTGATTTAGGAATAGATGATGTTATCAATCTCGATGAACATCCTGAACTCATCGATCAAATGAAAGAAAATAAATTTCTTTCAATTACATGCCCGCATTGCGGATCACTTGTTAAACCTGAAATTACACTGCGAATTCAATCTGCTACACTGGGTATCGATTACTTTATCATTCCTGAATTAGATCGTTTAAGCTTTTATAGAAATAAAGTATCCGTACCACAAGGCTGCGAAGTACTTATCGGTTTCTCTGAGCTTTTTGAACGCATACGTGTAATCGATGCAAAACTTGATGTAGATGCAATAGAAATTATCAAGTATTACCTTCAATGCAAAGCAGAAGATTCAGACCCGGAAGCTGAAATTACTATTTATTTCCAAAAGTTAGAAAATGGGACACTTAATTTTTATGCATATGGTTTTTCGAATGGTCAGGCTGCAAAAGTCCCTGTACCGCTAACAACCTATGAACAAGTATTACGTGATTGCGCTACCACAAAAAAGCAGCAGCCGTTTGCAACAATATTTAGTGGAAATTATCGATCTATTAAAAAGCTTGCATATACCGATGATGAAGATTAATCATGAGAGGGGTTGTTTTTAACTTTTTGCAGAGCTTCTTGTACCGCTATCTTAACTTCTCGTGCATACGTGTTTTCCAATGCTGCGTTTGCATACATATTTCCAAGTAATGATGCATGATAGTATGGTTTTAGCATATTCATTGCCAGTGCAATAGCATCCAGGACACAATCCTGACACAAACAAAATCCCTCTTCCTGTGCATGTTCCAAGCGTTCTCCCATCTCTTTAAGTACAAATCCTAATGTATCATTGTGCAAGAGCGACAGATCATATTCTTTTTCTATGTCCATAATTAGTGTCCTTTGCAATGAATAAATAGTGCTTACTGTAAGTGTACTATTACTATTGTGACTTTTCAAGCGTTTCAAATCGAGTAATTGATTTAAAGAACATAAGTGTTATTTTACCTGTTTGGCCATTTCTATTTTTAGCTATATATAAATCGGTTGGTACAAAATCGCTCTGATCTTTGATATCTTTTTCTATTTCTCGTTCCCGATGCAAAAATAAGATTAAATCTGCATCCTGTTCAATTGATCCAGAATCTCTCAAATCAGCAAGCATTGGGATATTTTTTCCTTCAGCTTCACGTCTGAGCTGTGCTAAAGCAACTATAGGAATATTGAGTTCTCGCGCAAGAGCTTTAAGCGATCTACTAATATCAGAAAACTGTTCCCACCGTTGCAGTGAACTATTTTCATGTACCAATAGACCAAGATAATCAATAAAAATGATACCAATATTCTTTTCCGCTTTAAGTCTTCTCGCCAATGAGCGCAATTCGAGCAGTTTTAATCCTGGTCGATCAATTATATGGAGCGGAGCTTCATAAATGCGACCAGCAACATCAGTCAATTTTAAAATCTCTTCTTTGTTCTTATACATACCCTTTTTAAATCGTTCAGAGCTGATTCTAGATTCGCTGGCTAATATACGATACATCAATTCAAGATCTGGCATTTCTAGAGAAAAAAAGGCTGCTGGAATTTTTGAACGCAGTGCTATATGTGTAGCAATATTCAATCCAAATGCAGTTTTACCAACATTTGGCCGTGCACCAACAACAACAAAACTTGATTTTTGAAAACCATTCAAGAGATTATCAAGATCTTCAAACCCTGACATTATGCCTTCAAAATGATGCGGATCTTTTGCAATTTCCATAATAGTATTCATTGCCTGAGGAACGATTTCATTCATTGATCGGTATCCCAGTTCTTCTCTATTATGGGTGAGTGCAAACATTTCTTCTTCGACTTGATCCATCAGCTGATTGATATCAATACTGAGATCGTGCGCCTGCTGTGTAAGCTTTGCAGCAAGTTTAATAACACCTCGTCTTTTTGCATGTTCCTGAACGATTAAAGCATAATTGGTAATATTAGCACTCGATGGAACAATTTCAGAAAGCTTTGCAAGATATGCAGGGCCCCCGATTACATTCAGTGTATCGAGACTTCGTAATTCATCTACCAGAGTAATGAGATCAATTTTTTGTCCTTTTTCATACAAGGACAGCATAGCTGTAAATATAGTCTTATGATTATTGTTATAGAAATCATCAGGTTTTAAGATATGAATAAGTTCTGAAATAGTATCAGGATCAAGTAAGACGGAACCCAGGGCTGCTTGTTCAGCCTCCAAATCATGAGGAGGTACTTTATCTTGCATTTCCCTGGGTACCATAACGCGTTAGTTATGCTTAAGCTTGTTCTTCTGAACCTTTTTCAGCATCTTTTTTATTATTAGGTTCTCGTCTTCGCTTTTCTTTTACAGGAGTACTCGGCTGTTCTTTTTTCTCTTCATGGCCTTTTACAGTAAATTTAATTAAAGCCTGTTCTCCTTCATAGAGATGAATGGTGGCTTTGTAAGTCCCAACATTTTTAATTATTCTGCCGGGAATCTCAATTTTTTTGCGTTCAATCTCATAACCTTTTTTATGAAGCTCTTCAGCAAGTGAAGTACTGGTAATTGCACCATAGAGTTTTCCTCCTGTGCCAACAACCACATCGAACACGAGTTCTTCACTTTCCAACCTCGTTTTGAGATCTGCAGAAAGTCTGCGCTTTTCAGCTTTACGCGCTTCAATTTCTGCTTTTCGCTTTTCAAACATCGCAACAGTTACCGGTGTATAGGGTACTACGAGTCCCCGTGGTAACAGATAATTGCGAGCATAGCCGTTAGCGACGTCCTTCACATCGCCAATTTCCCCAAGGTTAGGGACATCCTGATTAAGTATGACCTTCATTGTTACACTCCTTTGATAGGTCGTAGTCGTATCCAGGTCTCGAGGGTGCCAATCAAGATTAGTAGAATGCTTACAACCAAACTTACTGCACCGCCAACGACGAGCAAAATAAGTATAATTGTAAAGCCTAATCTTGCGGCAGGGGCTGCTGGTAAAAGACTAAGCCTTGTATACACAACAGCAAGACCCTGGAATAAATAACTAAATGAAACAACAATAGCACAATTCCATGCAAGATTTAGAATGAAAATAGGAAATTGTACTTTAAGTGAAATGAGCAAAAATGCCCATACAGCAAGCAAAAGCCAGATCAATACTTGTGGAACAAAATATGTTTTAAGATCATATGGAAAAATTAAGTCTGCACCGTTCTGCTGTTCTTCATTAATTTTTTGTGCAAGCCGTAGTAATTCTTCATTTGCTGATTTATTAACGGACTCTTTTCCATTTTGTTCAGACGGAATGTCATTTATATTACTCTTGATTGCCTCACTGGCACCAACAATTACATTTATAAAATTTCGATATCTGCGGTTAATAAACCATGCACCGCCAAGCCAGGCATTAAGAAATAAAAAAACAACTAATGAAGCACCATTTACTTTTGCAAATATTGCAATTGCTTCATTGTACAGTGTTTTACCTGACAGTTCTAACTCATTAGTAACAAGTAATGCATTAAGCTGTTCAATAATAGTCGATTTAAGCGTTTCATTGTTAAGAATAGCCGGTATTACAATCTGAGCAACAGGAATTAACAGTACTGCAGAAAGTAAAATTCGATAAACAAAGTTACGAGGCTTTGACTGAGCAATTATATTAAAACAGAGTAACAGAGCGATTGTTAAAATCATAGAATAGGTAGCTAGCTCTGTTAACCCAGCAATTCCGAATGTAATGCCAGAAAATAGCACTACTGAAATGAGTGAACTTAAAAAGAGCGCTTTTCTTCCAAATCGAATTGCAACATATACTAGTGGCAAAAGAAAAAACAATGAGCCAAATCCAGAGAGAAGCAGTACTGATGATAGCACTCCCATTACAAGTATGAGAGAGTTTTGCTTTTTCTTTTGCCCGTTCATTGTTTATTTAAGCACAAATGGTAAAAGTGCAAGAATACGAGCACGCTTAATTGCTATAGCAAGATCCCGCTGATGGCGTGCACAGGTGCCAGTAATTCGACGGGGAAGTATTTTCCCACGTTCGGTTATATACCGCTTTAAGAGATCTGCATCTTTATAATCAATTACGACTTTTTGTGAACAAAAACGACAAACCTTTTTTCTAAAAAAGGGCTTACGCTGCCCTCTTCCTGTTTTATCATCTTCTGTTCTGTCGGTTTCATCCTGCACTTTCTGGCGTTCAAGTTCTATATCATTAATATCTGACATTTGTTTCTCCTTCTTGTAAAAAATCATACCGCTATGTTTGTTTAGCATTACAAACATTAAAATGGTATATCATCAGTAAAATCATCTCCTGGCGGTGTTATATCATCGCTAACAGGCTGTTGATACGTTGTATTTTGTGATGGCGCTACTGCTGGTCGTGATCCCTGGCTTGTATTGTTTCCACCAACAAAATTAACAGAATTAGCAGAAATTACAATTTTCATTCGTTGCTGGCCGTCCTGTTCCCACCGGTCCTGTCGCATCGCTCCTTCAACTGCAACAAGTTTGCCTTTGGTCAAGTATTGGCTGATATTTTCAGCTTGTTTGCCCCATAAATCAACATCCCAAAAATTTGATTCATCAACCCATTCAGAACCTTTCTTTTTTCGGGAAGATGTCGCCACAGTAAAATGGCTGACGGGCTGGCCATTTGATGTATATTTTAATTCTGCATCGCGTGTAAGCCTGCCAATGATGACAGCAATACATAAATCCGCCATACTATCCTCCAGGTTACTTATCTGTTACAACAAACAGATGCCTGAGAATTGATTTATTGAGTGTTAAATTCCGGCTTACCAATGTAACCTGATCAGGATTTAATGTTACATTGTATAAAACATATTTTCCGCGCCCAATTTTATTAATTGGATACGCGAGTAGACGTTCACCAAGCTCTTCTTCCTTGGAAACTGTTCCCTGATGTTTGGTAATTTCGGTTTTGAGCGCTTCTCGAGCACTCTGGTACGCATCCTCCTCTGTACGGAAGATTGCCATTAATTCGTAGGATCTCATGATTCCTCCTTTCGGGCTTATGATCCTCATTAACAATGAGGATAAGGAGCATAAACTGGCAAAACAATAACAAAATTTTGTAAAACATGCAAGACTGGTAGTACTTTACAATTTTCTAAATATATGAGCTCAGTAACTATTTTTTGGGTAGATTTACATGGTACGCTTAGTGTACTTTTTGTTTATACTCAGAGAGTGGCTTTAACTCTTTAAGCTTGAGCAAAGCCTTTTCTTGTATTTGCCGCACGCGTTCACGTGTTATACCTAGCAGTTTCCCTGTTTCTTCAAGCGTGAGTGGAGCTTCTCCATTGAGACCATACCGCAAAGTTATTATGGTAACTTCTCTCTCGCTGAGCTGATCAATAACATTACGTAATGTTTCCTGAAGGGTTAAAGTAAACAGCTGTTCTACTGGATCGGCTGTCACCTCGTCTTTAATTAGCTCAGAAAGGAATGTTACACTCTCGTCATCTACAATAGTATCGAGCGATGTTGTTTCCTGTGATAATTGCAAAATGCTCTGAACTTTACATACATCCATATTGAGACGCTCTGCAAGCTCCTCTGGATTAGGATCTCTTCCAAGTTCCTGCGTTAGCTGCTTTGCCATATAGTAGCAGTGTTTAATCGTGTTGAGCATGTGTACAGGAATTCGGATAACACGCCCTTTATCGGCAAGACTTTTGATAATTGCCTGGCGAATCCACCATGTTCCGTATGTTGAGAATCTGCAACCACGCTGATAATCGAAACGCTCTACTGCTTCAATAAGCCCTATGTTTCCTTCATCGATAATATCAAGCAGCGGAAGACCTCTGTTTTGGTAATTTTTAGCAATAGAAACAACCAGACGCAAATTGGAAGTTATCATTTGTTTTTTACAGGCACACAATTCATTTTTATATTGCTCATATTGCTGTAAATAATCCTCTTCTTTTATATTGTCATTTTTTCTAAGTGTATCGAGTGCAGCAAGCGCATGTTTTGCTTTTTGTATTCGTTTCCCTAATTCAATCTCTTCCTGAGATGAAAGCAAAGGATACTGCGATATCTGTTTTAAATATACTGAAAGCGGATCAAAATCATCAGCACATGCGTCTTCACTTTTTTTTGGATGACGGTGAGCACTATGTGTTGGTTTGTTTTCCAAAATATTTTCATGTTTTCTATAAACAGCACTCATAGCACCTCCCGTGATTGATTTTACATAGCATTTCTATACTATACTGCATTATTTTAAGATGTCAAATCTTTTCGACATTTTTTTACGCATTTTTTGTTTTTTAGCTAAAATTTAACTAAAAATTGAAGCAATATCAGTTACAGGTCAACCACGAGGAACTTTAGCGGGATCAAGTGCTTTGTTACCCGAAAAAACAAAAAAGAAAACATCATTTGCATCATCTGAAGGAGTTTCGCCTAAAACAGCCCCAAATTCTACAGTATCACCAACCTTGACACGTGAACGGGCAATCCCGCCGTACACATATATAAGGCCATCGGATGCTCTTACAAAAATCATTGTTCCAAACCCTCGAAATGGTCCATGAGAAACAACGATCCCTGCCCGTACAGTTTTGACCTGAACTCTCGGTCCTGCAGTAATTAAAACACCCTGTAAATTACCCTGCAAATACGCTATTTGACCCTCGCAAGGCCATCCTGAGTCTTTTTTAACTGAAACTGATGGCTTTGTACCAGTTGATGATGCTGCATCATGAGGGATAGGTCCTGAACCGTTTGCAGCATTTGTCGGTTTATTGGAAACTTGAGCTCCAGTAGCTGGTATTACCAATACCTGGCCAATTTTTATTGTATCACCTGTTAATTTATTCAGTGTCCGCAAGGTATCGACTGAAACTGCAAATGACCTCGCAATACTAAAGAGAGTATCACCCTTTTGCACGGTGTAGGAAATCGTCATTCCTGAACTTGTTGGAACTTTTAGTTTATAACCTACGACAATTTTTGAAGCATCTGAAAGATTATTTAGTTTTAGTAATAGTTCAACTGTTGTATTGTATTGCTTTGCAATGCTGTACAGAGTATCACCTTTCTGCACGATATAAATCGTATACTGTTCCTGTCCTGAAAGCACAATTAGCGCAACTAATAGTAAAAGTGTAAAAAAAAGTACAAAACGCTGTTTCATCGTTTATAATATCGGGAGAAAAATATAAATTGTTAAATAGGAAAATCTCCTGCAATGAAAACTAATCATTTATGCACACATATAAATATAGGCTCTAAGTTGTTTGGAACATCCACTTTCCTGCTTCATCAATTAGACTTGAAATAATTACAGCGGGAATTTCGTTTTTTGCCCTTTCAGTTTCCATGCTCCAGCGTTTAGGTGTAAGCTGTTTTTTTAGCATTTCAGTCATTACTGATACTTCCTGCTGTACAGTAGCTTTTTCATTTTCATCAGATAGTGCAGACAAACAAATATTCTTAAGCAGATATAGAGCAAGCAGCTTGATAATTGGATCCTTCGTTTTTAATAATTTTCTTAGCGGATCAAGTGCTTTGGAATATTCTTTTTGCATAATAGGAATAAACCCTTTATAAAATACAAGCCAATCATTAAATTCACCAGTAGTATCATGCGTAACACCTTCGAGCAATTGTGACGCAGCATTATAATTATTTGTTAATACTCGCGTCACAATAAAATAAATTCGATTTTTTTCAAGAACAGTAGGTTTTTGCTGTTTAACATACTCCTCAAGATTGATAACAGCCTGAACATTATTTGATAACAGTGCTGAATTGATGTATAGTCTAATGACTCGTTTTGAAAAGTTATGTTGCTCATAAATTTGTTTTTTAAGCAGCTCAGCCAATTGTTCCCACTGTTCATGTTCAAGATATGTATAGATTTTCCAGTTTTTAATAAAATACAAATTAAATGTTAATAAAATTACTATAAAAAAAATGACAAATGGCCAGTTTTGTACCCAAAAACTAACCGATTCATTAAATGAAAATAAGAAAAATGGAATAAAAAAAACAAACAGGAATGCAAATAGAATAACAATATTGAAAATTATAAAAATAGTTCTAAATTTCATGTAAAAAACTCCAATAATAGAATATGATAGTAGTGTATGCTTTTACAGAAGATTTGTCTACTTTATTGTAGTAAGGTGATGTAATGAAAGAACCTATAACGATTTCTATTAATCAGCTCAAACCAGGTATGTATTACTCAGAGCCAGTGTTTCTTGATCCTGGTTACATTTTGCTCATTCCAGAAACTTCTGTACCGCCTACGCTTATCAATCATTTAGCTGACTGGGGTTATAGAACAGTACTAACAGCTGGCGAACAGATTGATCCAGCAAATCAACTCAAGTCTAAATCTGGCACCATAGAAGAATTAATAGAAGAAGTTAATTCTGGACAATCTGAAAGCAAGATTACTATCGAACAAGGGGATTATGAAGGACTTAAACAAACATACCTTCAATTTATTGATTATATAGACAAAATCTTTACAAAATATGTCACACGAAATGAACTTAATTATAATGATTTATCTGATAATGTAAAAAAAATAATGACTATTGTTCAAGAAAACCGATATGCTTTACTTCGCATTATTTCTGAAATTACAGATTCTAAAAATTACCTTGTCTACCATACAGTTCGAACAACAATTCTGTCACTCATTATTGGTATACAACTTAAATTTCAAGTACATAAACTACTAGAATTAGGTATTGCTGCAAGCCTTCATGAAATTGGAATGATCCGTATTCCACCTCAAATTTATATGGCCGATCGTGCATTGAACACCAATGAACGAAAAGCAATTACTGCTCATCCAATACTAGGATTTAATATTCTCAAGGATAAAAAAGTTCCGCTTGCTGTTGCACTCGTCGCACTTGAACATCATGAACGCATGAATGGCTCTGGTTATCCACGGAATTTATCGGGAGAAAAAATATCACATTACTCGAGAATAATTGCTGTTGCATGCGCGTATGATGCAGCGACATCCAAGCGTCCATACAGGGAAGGCAAACAAAAACATGTTGGTATTGTAGAATTTTTAAAAAACCAGGATAAACAGTTTGATGATACAGTTATAAAAGCACTTATTTTTTCACTATCACTCTACCCTGTAGGTACTTTTGTTATTCTGACAAATGGGAAATATGCTCAAGTTATTGATGTTAATCCTGGTGATCCTCGCTATCCGATTGTTTTAGTCCTTAATGCTAAAACCCCGGACGGAAAGGATCTTATTTTGAAAACATCTGAAAACGGTGTGAGAATTATCAAACCGATACGACAGGAAGAACTTCCTGACAGCATACGAGCAAACCTGTAGCAATGGATATGTTTCTTTGGTATAGTAAATGATGAAACTTTATCGGAGGAACATATGGATATTTCACCACTACAGAAAATTCGATATCAATATCAACCTAAAATTCCAGCAATATTAAATGAATCGATTCAAAGTATCGGTTTTTCCGAAGGTCAAAAAACTCATGCAAAAGCCGATGAAGAAAAGCTTTCTGCACTGTTTCCAAACACCTATGGAAAACCAATTGTTACCATCACCAAAGGTTCATCTGAAAAACTGTCTCGTACGCTAACGGTAGGCGTAATTCTTTCTGGTGGACAGGCTCCTGGAGGGCATAATGTAATTGCAGGCTTATTTGATGGCCTCATGAAAGGTAATACTGCTTCAAAACTTATCGGTTTTAAGGGTGGACCAGGAGGGCTTGTTGATAACACATTCATAACTCTTGATAAGACGATTATTGACCAGTATAGAAATACTGGAGGTTTTGATATTATTGGATCGGGTAGAACAAAAATTGAAACTCCTGAACAATTTGCAAAAGCCAGTGAAACAGTAAAAAAACATAAACTTGATGCTCTCATCGTTATCGGGGGCGATGACTCTAACACCAATGCGGCGCTGCTTGCTGAGTATTTTATTAAGGAAAAAATCCCATGCTCGGTAATTGGAGTTCCAAAAACAATTGATGGCGACTTAAAAAATGAATATATCGAAACTTCTTTTGGTTTTGATACAGCCACAAAAACCTATGCAGAACTTATTGGTAATATACAACGTGATGCTGCAAGCGCACGCAAATATTGGCACTTCATTAAACTGATGGGTAGATCTGCCAGCCATATTGCATTGGAATGTGCTCTTGCTTGTAGACCTAATATCACGCTTATATCGGAAGAAGTTGAAGCAAAAAAGCAGACTCTTAAAGAAATAACCGAAACTATCTGCTCGATAATTTGTGTCCGTGCAGCACAAAAGGAAAATTTTGGTGTTGTTCTCATTCCTGAAGGCCTCATTGAGTTTATTCCCGAGTTTAAAACACTCATTGCTGCATTGAACGATCTCCTGGCGCATCATGCACAGGAGTTAAATGCACTCGAAACTGCAGATGATAAAATATTGTTTGTTTCCAGCAAACTCGATAAAACGCTTTCATTGCTCTATCAATCACTGCCACATGATATTAAATTACAGCTTATTCTTGACCGTGATCCGCATGGCAATGTTCAGGTATCGCGCATTGAAACTGAAAAACTCATTGTTGCAATGGTAGAAAAAAGACTTGCTGAATTAAAATCACAGGGCAGCTATACTGGTTCTTTTAGCTATCAGACACACTTTTTTGGTTATGAAGGACGATGTGCATTTCCATCCAATTTTGATGCTGATTATTGCTACGCTCTTGGCATGACCGCATGGGCATTGGCAGCCCAGGGATATACTGGATATCTATCTTCAGTACGAAACCTTACAAAACCAGCACATGAATGGATAGCCGGTGGAATTCCGCTTACCATGATGATGAATATTGAAAAGCGTCATGGCACGGAAAAACCAGTTATTCAAAAGGCGCTTGTTACCCTTGATAGTAAACCATTTAAGACTTTTGCTGCTCATCGTGATAAATGGGCTGTTACAACGAGCTACCGATTCCCTGGAGCAATTCAGTATTTTGGCCCATCAGAAATTGCAGACAGACCAACAGAAACTCTCTTGCTTGAGCACTCTTAATTGCAGTAACTTTCAGTCATGAATATAAAAAGGGCTGTCCTAAAATTTTTGGACAGCCCTTTTTTTGTTTGTATTTCTTAACTATTTAATTCCAAGCTTTTCAGCTGGAATTTTAATTACAGAACCATTATTGAGACCCATATAGACAAATCCATTAAAGAATAGAGGTCGTGAAGAGCCAACATCATCAATCGTTAGTTTTGTTAGCAATTTTCCTGTATTTGCTTCTATCGAAACTATTTGGTTATCTTTGTTTGCATAGACTAATTTACCCCGAATGAGCGCAGGAGGAGCTGCAACATTCTTTATAGGATCAAACAACGGTGTTCCTTCAAGAGAATAGGCAAACAATGTATCATTACCAAAAGCAAAAATACCTTCTTGAGCAAATTCAAGATCGGTAAAAATACCGTTGCTTCCTTCTAACTGTTTTGTCCACTTTACGGTTCCAGTATTCAAATCAACAAGCACAAGTAAACCCTTTCTGTCAGCAAAGCAAGCAAGCGCTTTAAAAATTTTAGGCGCTTGTGCAGTTGGTTGAACTGCAGGTGTTTTTATTTCTGTTTCTATGGAACCTTTCTCGATATTAACAATATAGAGTATACCCCTCTGGCTTACAATAACTGCTTTACCATCATAGTTTGCCGGTGTCATCATTGATCCACCAGGAATTTCAATACTGCTTATAATTTCTCCAGTAGCTGGTGATAGTACATCTAATCCTGTTTTGGTTGGGAACACAACAGCATTGGGAAATGGCACAACACGATTTCCTAAAAGATGACTCTTATTGCTATCGAGTGCTATCCTATTTATAATTTTTCCGGATTTAGCATCTATGATTACAAGTTCAGTAGAACCTGAATAATTGATAAAATCTTTGAATGGTACCGCATACGTTCGCTCTGTTCCTGTGTTTTCAGTATTGACAACCCACAACCGTTGACCGGAATCAGAAAAAGCTGTAACTGTTCCATTTTTATCAGAAACAATAAACGCATTTCCAGCAAGACTTCTAACAATATTGCCGCTCACAGCACGTTTTAGTGCAGGTATAGCTACATATTCAAGCGCTGGTTTTTTGGTTTGAACCGGTGTTTCAGCTGGTTTTGTTACTGTTGTAGCAGGTTTTTCTGCAGGCTTATTCTCTTGAACTGATTTCGTTTGTTCTGGTACTACTTGTGCTTCACTGCTGCTTTGAGAACTTGCCCCTTCCGATGGTGTAGTTGACTGTGGTGGTTCAATTGAATCGAGCTGTTTAAATGCTCCATTGAATTGGTTCGAAACCGGCCTGGGTTTTACAACCGGCTTTTGAGCTGTTGTTTGAACCAATTGTACTACTTGCTGAATTGCACTTATTACTTCTGGTGTTTCCATGAGTGCAGGCTTTGACTTTGCAGAAGGCTTTACAGGAACATTATTCACTATTTCTGGTGCTTCATATGTTATTACCGGAGCAATTAGAGGAGCTTCCTCTTCTTTTTCGAAAGGTATTGGTGCAACAGATGCTATAGCTTTTTCCATTTCCTTGTGCACAATTTCTGCTGCAGCAACAACATCTTTATTTATTGTCATCTCCTGGTTTTCAACAATTACAGGTGCATTTGCAACTAGTGTTTCAAGAGCTGCGCTTGCAACCGCGTTAGTTGCAGCTTCCTGGATAATTTTATCGAGTGTTGCTGTTGCAGGTAGTGCTGCAACCTTCCCTTTTTTGACAGCAATTACTGTAGTAGATGTACTATCAACTTTCACCACAAATTCTGTTCCGCGAACACCACAAACTGTACTACCGGTACGAATAGTATAAGAATCCGTTCCTGACAACTTCTGAACTTTATTAAGAATTGAACCTATTTCCAGTTTTGCAGCTACCCGACGTGATACATCAGAGAGCAGTACATCGGTGACTTCCAGCACTGTCTGTGCCTGCAACTGCAATTTTGCAGTGCTGCCAAATTGCAGTTCACAGATAGCATTGCTTCCAGTTTTAATAGTATCTCCTGATATAATCTCGTCTCCAAGTTCCATTGGGCGTTCGTTTCCAGCTCTCAGTAATGTCACAGAACCCTCTATATAGACACAGGTACCATTCATGAGTACAACTGGAGCTTCTTGAACCGCTTGTTCCTGTACAGGAGCAAGCGCTTGTTCCTGAGCTGTTTTTGGAGAACAAGCAGTAAGCACAATAGTAATTATTAAGCTCATGAACAAAATAATTCCTGTCAAGCGATTCTTTGCCATATAATCTCCCCCTTAATAGGTCTATTTTCTACTGATATTATTATGATTTAAACTATAATACAAAGTGTATCCTATTTCAATGTATCATTAATTTTTAATGCAACACCTTGCATAGTGAGCTTTTTCTAGTTTACTATAAGTCTATGCTTAATTTCCTTAAAAAACTTTTTACACCAAAGCCAAAAACACTTCCAGACTCACTCAAGCCTGAATTATACTGGGAAATTCCTCTTGATGATGCAACAGCTGTTTTTCCTAAAACTGATTCTGACAATTTTTCAATAGATTATCGAGATTCTGGCATACAGCTCACTGCAAAAAAATCCAATAAATTTATCTGGCAGGAAATGCCTGGTAAATTTTTCTCTGATTTTGTACTTGATGTAGATATTGTGCTACCTACAAACATACTTAACCATAGTAAAACTATGCACTATACAGCTGGCATTGTGTTTAGAATGAGTGACAATGCAACATTCATGTTTGTCGGCATTTCTGATACTGGTTATGTACGTTTGGATTGCTTACTCAATGGTGAGCCACAAGCATTGACTGGATGGGTCGAATGTCCGTGGCTGGAAGGCAACCTGGTTAATCTTATGCTTATTGCCAGAGGAACACATTACACTATTTTCCTTAACGGTAAATTTGCTCTCGAAGCAGAGGATGATACGGTAAATGAGGGCAATATTGCTGTTGCATTGCAAGTCTATGGAGCATCAACACCCATAACTGCACGATTCACAAACATGACTTTAGAATCACGACCACTCGAGGTAGAAGTAGCATATTCCCGATTCACAAATTTTTTAGCCAACAAACATGTCGAACAGAGGCGCCGGCTCGTCGATTCTTTTATGAGTATTCAGGCTTGGATTCCTGCCTTAATTCAACTTAAGAGAATTGAAGAACATGATACGCTGCTCGATTCCGATAAATTTAACCGTGCAGAATGCTATATTCGAGAATATCTTTATCAGGAAGCCATGAATGAACTCATGTCAATTTCAAAAACCTATGCAGATTATGATAAAGTCAAGCTTGAAATTTTTAACCTATTATACATACAGGGGCAGTACATTGAACTCAAGGAAAAGCTTTTTGCTGAAGGTGATTTTGCAAATCCATTACACTGTAATCTTCTGGGACATGCATTTTTTAACCTTGGAGAGTTTAGTCAAGCAGCAGAATGGTATGAAAAAGCTTTTTTACTTGATCCAGAAATGCCACTCTATGCACAAAATGCCGCGAGAAGTGCCGAATATTCTAAGAACTATGAAAAAGCTGCTATCCTGTGGAACAAAGCAGCTCTTGAATTATATAAACAAGAAGCTTATGACGATGCAAAAATTTGTATTCAGCACTTAAAGACTCTCCACGCTGATCCTAAATATCTTTTAGCACTTGAAGCACGAATGGCATATGCAGAACAAAATCTCAAACTGGCAGAATCACTCTTAAAAAAACTAGAAACATATCAAGAACTCGATGCTGGTTCTGCATATTTATTAGGAATGATTACAAAACTCAAATATCCAGAAAATGCCGTAGCGTATTTTAAGCAAGCTGTTGAACGAGAACCAGATAATGCACTGTATCATTTTAGGTATACCGAAACTCTATGGCTTACCGGTAAACCATCTGATGAAGCATTACAGAATGCAATGCATTTTGCAGATGCATATGGCTGGATTTATAACCTGGCAGGACAAATAGCAGAAGCTCAAAAAAACATAAACGAAGCAGTACAGTACTATGAAAAGGCAGTTACTTTACTGGGAAAAGAGCCGATTCCACGCATCAATCTGGCTATTGCACTCAATAAACTTGGTTATACAGAAAAAGCTATCAACACGTTGACAAATCACGATGATAACCCAGAAATAGTAAACGCTCTAGGAAACCTGTATGCAGCTAACCATCAGCCAAATGAAGCTCTGCCCTATTATGAACAAGCTCTGAGTCACACTGCCAAAACACAGGAATTATACTATGACATATTATTCAATAAAGCTTCCTGTCTCATCGCACTGGAACAATGGGCTGATGCTCAGGATATTGTGCGTGTCATTCTTGAACACAATCCCAATGATATAAAATCGCTCATTCTGATGGGTGATATCTGGGATCAATTAGGAGATTATGTGCGTGCGGAGCTTTCATGGAATCGTGCGCAGGAGCTCTCTGATGATATTTCTGTATTGGAAAGACTTGGAAAGCACTATATAAAACTCAATAAGCTTAAAAAACTCAACAAAATCATAGAAAAATTAGAATCGTTGCAGGAACATTCGCTCAAAAACCGTCTCGAGGAACTCTATGATTCCACAATTCACACAATGCTAACCTGTACAACCTGCGGTAGACTCTGGAAAATTCCGCGCATATTACCTCAATCAACGGCTCCCTTAAAACTACATGGAGAAATTCCCGACGATCTTCCTGCAGGAATTTGCCCTTCCTGCAATTCCCTCTACTGTGTACAATGTGCAAAAGACCATCTTGACGAAGGAAGGTTTATCTGCCCAACCTGCAACGTACGACTTTCTATTAACAATCCACAAATTCTATGGATCTTCCACAACTGGAAAAATACTAAGAATTATGATTCTTGAACCATACAAGCTAAAGTATTTGAACTTTTTTTTACTATAGTGTATAGTGCATGATACATGTTGAGGAGCAATATGAATAATCATAGATTTATTACCGTTTTAATAATTTGTGCTGTGCTCGTCATTGCTGCATCAGCACAAGATCTCATTACCGCAGAGCAGTATTTTAAGCAAGTATCTACTGTGTATAGCCAGATAAAAGATTACGAAGCTCAAGTAACTATTACAATCAGCAAAACCAAAATGACCGGTAAATTGCTCTTTAAAAATCCAGGCATGGTTCGCATAGATTTTACACAACCTGCCAACCAGGTCATTGTCTATAATGGTCAGACGCTTATTGTATACGTACCTGAATACCGTGCCGTATTTACCCAGGAAGTATCAGGAACTGGTGCAGAGAGTGCTGCAATGGCAAGCGGAGACGGTTTACGGATGATGGGTCGAAATTACATTATTACATTTGAAAAATCGCCTACCCCTGTTCCCCTATCAGATACAGAGCCAGAACAAGTTGTTAAGCTCCTCTTGAAACGCAAGACTGTTGCTGAAGGATTTACAACGATTATACTCTCTATCAACCCTGAAACAAAGCTTATTCGAAGGATGGAAGGAACGACTTTAACTGGTGATAAATGCATTTACGATTTCACAGCGATAAAGCTCAATACTGGTATAACCAGTGCGCGTTTCATGTACGATATTCCAGCATCAACAAATGTATTTAATAATTTTATTTATAATACTAATGATTGACGCTATTTTTGGCATTATGCCGATACATAAATATATCAACAAGTTACTATAACAAACAAATGAAAAGAAATTAAGGGAATTGATATGACAAACATAGGACAGAAACTCAAAGAAGCGCGTACAACTCTGGGTTATTCAATTTCTCAAGTAGCAGCAGAAACTAATATTTCACCACGCTATATACAAGCTCTTGAAGAAGAAAATTTTGGCATTTTCCCTGGAGACACCTATGTTGTTGGATTCTTAAAAAATTATGCCGATTACCTTGGCCTTGATGCGCAATCAATTGTAAATACATTTCGAGGCTTACGAATTCAAGAGCAAGATGTTCCTGTTGAACAATTACTCAATGATAAAACGAGTAAAAATACAAATTCTCTTTTGTATTGGATCATTGGCAGCTGCCTCGGTATCGCTCTTATTGCAATAGTACTCTTTGCAATTTTAAGCAAAAAAAATACTACATCAGCACAGGAAACAGTTCATGCGCCTGTAGTATATACTTTAGATACTAAAACATTAGAAAAACGTCTCTATGTTGGCGATTCAATTACCGTTACATACAATAATGAAAAATATGTAATCGTGCTAAAACAAATTGATGACACAGTCCTGTTTCAGACACCAACCGGAACTCGTAATTTTCTCCTTGGAGAAGAAGGCAGCATCGATTTAGATAAAGACAATATACCAGAGCTCTATGCTTTTATCAGCGATTTTCAGAAAAATGCACCATCGGTAGGTGCACTAGTAAGATTTTCTGCTGCAGACACACTCGCTCTTGCAAGTGCAGCAAAAACTGAAATGCCAGAAGCTAATCCTGTTGCTGTTTCTACATCAGTTCCTGCAAAATCTAACGAAAAAAGCGGTGCTTTTCTTACAGCAGTATTTACCGGCAAACGAAGCCCATTCCCATTTACTGCCAATATTACCTTTCGTAACTATGCAATGTTTAGGTATGAAATTGACCGAAAAACTCGTGAAGAAAAGTACTTTAGAAAAGGTGATATTGTAACTATCAATGCTACTAACTCAATGATTATCTGGTGCAGCAATGCAGGCTCTCCTAAAATCAGTATCATGGCATCTGGTGGACAAAATGCAGATATTGAATTGGGAAACCCGGGAGAAGTATCTGTTCGAGCATTACGCTGGACTCAAGCGGACGATGGAACATGGACACTCGGCCTCTACCAGCTGGATTAATCTGTCATGGTTACTATATTTATTGATACCCTTGGCTGTGCTAAAAATCAGGTAGATTCTGAAGAACTAGCAACAAAGCTTTCAAAATGTGGCTATTCGGTTGTTTATGAACCAAATCGAGCTGATATTATTATAGTAAATACCTGTGGATTTATTGAAAGTGCAAAATCCGAAGCTATTGATACATTGTTATACTATCGTAACACGTATCCTCAAAAAAAAATAATTGCAGCTGGTTGCCTCGTTCAACGGTACTGCAACGAACTAGCAACCGAAATGCCTGAACTCGACGGCTTTGCTGGAAATGGTAAACTCGATGACGTTCTCAGCGTTGTAGATTCTGCTGTCAAGGGACAAAAGCTCAGCAAATATTCGCGTCCAGGTCACTATCTTCCTGAAAATCGTGATTACTTTTTTGGTTTTAAGGGACAGGCATATGTAAAAATTTCCGAAGGATGCAGTAACCATTGTTCGTACTGCGCTATTCCACTAATCCGGGGTGAATTATCGTCTCGTCCCTTAGATCATATAATCACTGAATGTAAAAAGCTTTTAGAACTTGGTACCTATGAATTAACATTTATTGGGCAGGATGTTGGATCGTATGGGAAGGATAGTGGAACGAGCCTCTATGAACTCCTTTCGAAACTTGGAGAACTTAAAGGCAATTTTGTTATACGACTGCTCTATATGCACCCTGATCATTTTCCACTTGATATACTTTCCTGCATGCAACAGGATAAACGGATAATCCCTTATTTTGATATTCCATTCCAGCATGCGTCAGAGAAGATTTTACGTGCTATGAACAGAAAAGGTACCAGCACACAGTATCTCACATTGCTGGAAACCATTAGAAACCAGCTCCCTCATGCTGTTATCCGGTCTACCTTTTTAGTTGGATTTCCTGGCGAATCCGAAGATGACTTCCAGGAACTTCTTAATTTTCAAAAACAAGCGCAGTTTGATTGGCTTGGAGCGTTTGAATACAGCCGTGAAGAAAATACCGAAGCGTATGGTATGAAACCTCGAGTTCCTAAACGATTAGCACAGCAGCGAAGAAAGCAAATAGAAGAAATTCAGCAATATATATCCCAAGAGCGGCTTCGCCGCTACATTGGCACAGAACAGACAGTACTCATTGAAGAAACAATTACCGATAGCGATCTCTGTATTGGAAGAGCATTCATGCAAGCACCCGAAGTAGATGGGGCTGTGGTTCTGACAGGATGTACAGCAAAGCCAGGTAGTGTCGTTACAGCACGTATTGTTGCAGTACGAGGCATCGATCTTGAAGGAATTGTGATTTCATGACTGCACTGGATGAACTCAATCCAGCTCAACGCGAGGCCGTTACCTGTAATGCAAGTAATCTTTTAATCCTTGCGGGAGCAGGTTCTGGCAAAACGCGCGTCATCACATGTAAAATTGCATGGCTCATAGCGCACGAACATATCTCCCCCTATGCTATTCTTGCTGTTACCTTCACGAACAAAGCAGCTCGAGAAATGCAAGAACGCGCCATAGCATTAGAGCCAGCCTGTGAACAGGTTCAGATACGAACCTTTCACTCATTTGGAGCCTGGTTTTTACGCCAGCATGCACCGTTTGCAGGACTAAAGCCCACATTTTCGATTTATGATGATGAGGACTCAGAAAATCTCATTGAATCACTATTTCCTACTTTGAACAGTCAACAACATAAAAACATTGCAAGACTTATTGCTCGTGCAAAAGATTATGCGTTGCTACCTGACAGCCCTGGCATTTCCAGGTTTGAAAAATATTTTCCCGATTTTTCACGCTACTATGCTGAATACAACCAAAAATTAGCAGAAACCGGGAATGTCGATTTTGGCGATCTTATTCTAAAACCTATCGAGGTGCTCGAACACTATCCTGAAATCCAGCAAAGAACACATGAACGTTTTTCATATATTTTAGTTGATGAATATCAAGATTCTAATATAGCTCAATTCCAATTACTTAAAACACTTGCTGGACCTCAAACGAAAATCTGTGTAGTTGGTGATGACGACCAGAGCATATACAAATTTCGTGGCGCTGAAGTAAATAATATTTTGGAATTTCCACAAACGTTTCCGAATACTACAATAATAAAGCTAGTAACAAATTATCGATCATACCAGACCATTCTTGATACAGCACATGCAGTCGTCAGCAACAATGTAAACCGAATGGGGAAAGAGCTTGTTGCAGTACGAAAAGGCGGTCTTAAACCTGTTTTAAAAGTAGTAAATAACGATACAGAAGAAGCAGACTTTTGCGCATCAGTTATTGATAAAGAAATTCAAAATGGAAGACGATACTCCGATTTTGCTATTTTATACCGAACCAATGCGCAATCACGAGTATTTGAACAGGTATTTACACAACACTATATTCCTTTTAAGGTAGTTGGTGCATTACGCTTTTTTGAGCGGGAAGAAGTAAAAGATGCACTTGCATATGCAGCATGCATATATAATCCTAATGATATTGTTGCATGTAAACGAATAATCAATAAACCAGCAAGAGGCATTGGTGCTGTTACATTTTCCAGGCTCCTTGCATATAGTGATGAACACAAAATTCCTATATTGGAAGCATGTAGAAAATGTGTTTTTTCTTCGAAAAAAATAATGCAGGGTATTGAACAATTTATAACTATTATAAATAAATTACAGTCATTACTGGAGCAATCAGAAAATTTGGGATTATTTTTTAAAAAATTATTCACAATTACCGGAATTGATGATTTATACAATCAAGAAGATAATGAAAAACAGAAAAACCTTGAAGAACTTGCTTCCAGTGCATATACCTACCCTGCAACACAGGAAGGTCTCCAGCAATTTTTGGAATTTTCTGTACTGGACAAACAGGAAAAAAACTCTCCATCACATGACTATGTTACACTGATAACAATTCATAACACTAAAGGTCTTGAATACCCCTGTGTTTTTGTAACCGGATTAGAACAGGGACTCTTCCCACGAACTGATAAATTTGATGATGAACTTGAAGAAGAACGAAGACTTTTTTATGTAGCACTGACACGAGCAAAAGATTTATTATTCTTAACGTATCGAAAATATACTTATTCGCGAGGATACATTCAAGAAACTCAACCTTCGCTATTTCTCAGCGAAATCCCTGAAAAATTACTATCAATCGATGCAGAAAAAAATCAGCTTAAAAAGCAATCAGAATGGCAAAAAGGCACAAAAGTTTACCACGATGAATATGGAACAGGATGGGTAAAACGAGTTGAAAACACTGGTGCACAAACCGTCATTTATGTTACGTTTGAGAATGGTTTTGAGAAAACTTTTATTCCCAAATACACAAACTCACTAATGAAAATTAAGGATTAGACCATGAATAATGTTTATTCTTTGCTACCACCAATACGTCGAATCCGCGGGAATCGTCTCTATTGCAATTCTGGTAAGAGAATTCTGGATTTATATCTTGATAATGGTATTCGTATACTGTCATATAAAGAAAACAAAGTAAAATTATATGCAAAAAATGCTATTGAGAAGGGTCTTGCATCAACCTATCCCGGTTTATACGAAGCTCGATTTACAAAGGCTTTACAAAAGTATTTAGGTGCTGATTATCAGTATTTATATATGCCCAATGAAAACGCTGCAATGTATGTGCTTAAAACGTGCTTTAATTATTCAGGTAAACTTAAAGAACTCTGGCCATTGAACAACGGGCAAACTGACTATTCTTTTTCGAACGCTATACAACCAGTTCGAATAAGGCCTTTTTTACCATTACCCTCACACTGTATCGGTGTTTTTACTGTACCAGGTTTATACCCATTGAGCTTTTCTGTATTGCTCTTTACTGATACAAAACAGTTTGAAACTGCTCGTGATTATTACAGAGAACACCAGGAACTTTTTTGTATTGCGCCACTGCAGTATTATGCTGGCGCTCGCAGTATTTATAGTCTTCTTAACTTTACTCAATCAGGCTATAACCCCGATTTCTGGAAACAATTTACCGATTATTGTAAAGGAATATTTATTAATGATGGACCGTATATCTATCCAGCATGCAGTAATTATCATGAATTATTTACACAAGCATTAGCCTGTAATGTACTCCTTAATCCAGCTCCAGAATCCCCAAGTATTATACCCATGGAATACAGCATTGGAGAACTCAAACAATTTATTGCGAACGCTCTTACGATTCTGAATCAAAAATAACTGAACCCGGTCCGGTAACTATTTTTTTTGCACGAAGGCTTTCTATATCTTTATAACGTCTTCCATAATCGGTAAGTATATATTTACCGTTTTCAGAAACATCAGCTTTTTCATAGACTGCTGTTTCCATTAGTACTTTCTTTATGTTTTGAGAATCTGGTACAGCAAACACAGGAGCATCATTAAAAATAGATTCATCGAGTTCAATCGGAGCATGAGCAAGCTGCGTGTATACATACCGTCTTGCATTTTCTACTTTTATAGCTTCATTGGAATGTTTGAGTAACAACGATCGCACAGCAGGAACAATCCAAAATAATAGTGAAAACACAAATGGAACAGCTCCAAGAACCCATGTTATTACTGCCAGTGGATTTTCAACTCCAAAAGATGCAAATAATTTAAATGTAAAATAAAAGAAATATGAAAATTCGGTTTTAATCATTGCAGGATCATACTGTAAAGCTTGAAATAAAAAATAACTGCCAAAGATCAAGTTTACGCCATTAATAACCGCGAATGTTGTATTACTTTTTTTATTATTCCCAGAAAACGGTTGCAGCTTCTTAAATGCAGAGACAGTGTTGATCGACTTTTCAGTATCCAGTCGAACAAGCAGCTTTGAAAAATCATAGTATAATGTTCCATCTTCTGAAACTTCGGGACTTCCTTCAAATTCATATAAATAGCGGCATATAGCCTGTTCTGCTGATTCTGGCGATAAACCTGTAAGCGCAATAAAATCCTCAATTGTAATAATACCTTTTTTCATCCTTACCATGGCAACAAAGATTTTTTTTAGTAAAACATCATGATCTTTGTTTACATCAGGTTCACCAAACACAAAAGAAAAAATTGCTTTATGAAGTGGCCGTGAATTCCTTTTAGCTTCCTGTCGTCTATAATAATCGGAAGCTCGTTCTTCTGGTGTTTTAAATAGCTCACTATAAAACCAAATTCTAACTATGAGTTCAATTACCCGTACAGCCAGGAAACCACCTGCTCCAGAGCTGCTGCTTCGATTATCCCGTCGTGAAGATGAACTGCCAGCAAAGCTTGCAAACACTGCGAGTAATGCTAATGCAACAAAAAAAACAAAGTAGCCAACAAGCATTACCATAATCCATGCTTTAAATAAAAAAACAGCAATTGCTTTAACACCTTTTTTTACAGCAGAGAATATTTTTTTTAACGTTACTCCTAATCCTCTATAGCGGCTTGTAAACCCATGAGGAAAAGAAAATAAAATTTCACCTGAATCAGTTACACGAAGCCTACCGTTGTATTCATCGACTAAAGCTGGCATTTCCGTTTCTACCTGATATTTTGGAAGTCCTGTTGCTGCAATCACATCTGCAACAGTTGCTTCACCATGCTTCTTGCGTAATGCTTGCACTATTGTAGAACGAACAGCATCGGGTTTATAGTCATATACTTTTTTTTCAATACTAGTATTCATATTTTCCTCCCAAAATCTTGTTGCTCATAAAGTTCTATTTTACAAGAAGCGAGTACAATGCCATATACTCGCTAACAGATTTATCCCAGCTAAACCGTTGTTCCATAGCTGCTTTCTGCATTGCAATAAAATGATCCTTACGATTGTAATAGGTATATACAGCCCACCCTGTTGTGTCAAATATTGCCTGCGGAGTTAAATTATCAAACACAAAACCTGTACCAGTACCCTTTTCTTCGTTGTAGTTTGAAACAGTATCTGCAAGACCTCCCGTTCTCCGCACAATTGGTAGCGTTCCATACCGCAATGAATATAGCTGATTTAATCCACAGGGTTCATATTTGCTCGGCATCATAAATAAATCAGATCCAGCTTCAATGAGATGAGCTGTTTTCTCAAAATAGCCAAGTTTTACCTTAAAATTACTCAGTTTACCAGAAAGTGATTCTAGTTCGCGTTCGCACCATACATCGCCAGATCCAACTACAACAAACTGTACGTTCATTTTTGTACAGATATGGTATGCAGCTCCATGCATGGGCCCGAATAAATCTCCAATTCCTTTTTGATCGGTCAACCGTGCAACCATTCCTATAAGTGGAACTTCAGGATCTACTGCTAGGCCGAACTCTTTTTGTAATGCTTCTTTACAAACGGCCTTTCCAGATAAATCTTTACTGTTAAAGTGTGCTGGAATATATTTATCGGTTTCTGGGTTCCATTCATCATAATCGGCTCCATTTAAAATACCTACAAGATTGTTACTCCTGTGCCTCAAAAGTCCATCGAGTGTACAACCCAGTATGCTTGTTTGTATCTCTCTTGCATATGTCGGTGAAACCGTTGTTATTTTTTCTGCTGTTGCAATTCCTGCCTGCAGTAAATTTATCGATCCAAAATATTCAAGCCCAGCACCATGATAGGCTTCCCATGGCAGTCCAAAATATGGAAATACATCTTTATTGTAAATGCCCTGATATCCTAAGTTATGAATTGTAAGAACCGTATGTGTGTGTGCAAAATCTCCATGGGCTTCCAGATACCGCTTATAAACAGGTACGAGTGACGCAGGCCAATCATGTGCATGCATGATATCGGGAATCCATTCTAGTTTCCGGCACAGTTGAAATGCAGCTCTACAAAAAAAGGCATAGCAATACGGATTATCTGGAAAATCCGGTACAGCTTTATCTCCATAAATGCCATCGCGTCCAAAAAATCCTTCATGGTCAATAAAATATACAGGAACATCAGAACCTGGCAGTTTGCTTTCTAATACAGCACACCAGGCTTCACCATCTCCCATTGGAACACCCATTGGTCCAGGAATTGCATTGAGCATAGCTTTATTGATGTTGTAATACCGTGGAAGCACTATTCGTACATCAGCCCCTGCTCTCTTGAGTGCCTTTGCCAGTGATGCAACTGCATCTCCCAAACCTCCAGATTTTGCAAACGGTACAGCCTCACTTGTGACCATGAGAATTTTCACACACTACTCCTTACCAATAGTTTGAATTTCTTTCTAGCCATAATAGCACTTACAATAATACAGTTTTATTGTACTATAGTAACGAACAATAGTACAACAATAAGTTTTTACAGCTAAAATACATTCTGGCATATCGATGGTATTATCGTGGGTTATGCTTTTTTTTGCGCGGAATTAATAGTGGTTTATTTATATTTTTCACGTGCTGTAATGCTGCATTGTGCATGAAATATTCCTGCACAGAAAATTGATTTCCAGTATCTGAAATCGAATGCCATTCCATATCTGAACCTAATATGCGTGCTTGTTTAGTATCTTTGAAATAGAGCATAAGTATAGCTTTTACTTTTTCTTTAGCTTGCTGGCTCTGTATTGAGAGCATGAGCTCAACTCGCTTATCAAAATTACGTTCCATCCAATCTGCACTGGAAACATAGAGATCCTCAGTACCTCCATTGCGAAAATAATAAATCCTGGAATGTTCTAAAAACCTGCCAACCAAAGATCGAACTTCAATAGTCTCCGATAATCCAGGAATTCCTGGTATAAGCTGACAAATTCCGCGAACAAACAGTTTTATGTGAACACCATGTTGAGATGCTCGGTAGAGAGCCTGAATAATTGCATAATCATTGAGTGCATTAAGTTTAGCAATTATCAAGCCAGGCTGTTCTGGAGATGACTTAGCGATTTCTCGTTCGATGAGTTCTTCAATTTTAGAACGGAGCGAAAAAGGAGCCATAACAAGATGATTAAAACTTTTTTTAGTAGATAGGCCTGTAAGTACATTAAAAAAAGATGAAACATCATGGCAAATACCGCTGTGCGCAGTTAAAAGCCCAATATCAACATATGTCTGAGCAGTTTTTTCATTTAAGTTACCGGTTGCAATATAGGAATATCGTTTTATTGTATTCCGTTCACGCCTGATGATGAGACATGTTTTAGCGTGAATCTTATAATGCATTACACCATACACTACAATTGCACCTGCCTGCTCCAGCTTACTTGCCCAATGAATATTAAGTGCTTCATCAAAGCGTGCTTTAAGTTCAACGACCGCTGTTACCTGTTTTCCTGCGCGCGCAGCTTTCGTTAAAGAGCGAACAATTGATGAATCAGGAGCAACACGATACAGCGTCGTTTTTATTGCCAGCACATCTGGATCTTTTGCAGCAAGTTCGAAGAGTTTTTCTACTGTTTCAAAAGAATCATAGGGAAATTGCAAGAGAATATCATCACGTTTCACAGCATCCCACAACTCATTGAAATCATAAGGAAAAGTTGCCTGTTTGAGTGTAGGAAATTTTAGCTCTTCAATTGTTATTGTATCATATAATTGCATAAAAGCTTTAAGATCGAGCGGACCATTAAAACGAAATATCTCCTGTTCATGAAGATTAAAAATCTGCGCAACATAATTGATTAGACGATCCGAGGTGCCATTACAGGTCATTCGCAAAGGGAGTGACAGCTGCCTGTTTATAAGCACATCTTCCATTGCAGAAACAAAATCGTCGTCATTAAGTTCATCAACACTAATATCTGCATCACGAGTAATTTTAAATAAAATTATATCTGCAATTTCCCTACCGGGATATAATGATGCACAAAAGGTTACTATAATATCATCGAGCAGAACAAAAGTATTTTGTAATGTTGGAATTTTATAGAACCTATTACAGTTCTTAGGAAACTGTATAAAAACAAGTGAAGGAGATGGTTCGTTATTCTTATATTCCTGAATTTCTTCTTCCTTAAACCAAAAAGCAGCATGTAATGAAAGATTTCCAATGGCAGTAAATACGTTCGATGTATTTTCAAATACTGCTATTGGTGTAAGGAGTGGTGCAATTTCATTAACAAATAATGTCTCGAGATATTGATATATTTCAGCTGACCAGTTATCTGGTTTTAATATTTTAACTCCATACATCTCGAGTCCTGGAAATATTTCATTGTTGAGAATCGCATACTGTTTAGCATGTATTTCATGGACTTCCTGATATAGTTCGTTAAGAAGTTCTTTATGTCTACCCTGATTGCCTTTTTTATCATTGATTGCAGAAACCTGGTCTTCAAGCAGTGCAGACCGAAGTCCTGAAACCCTAATCATGAAAAACTCATCAAGATTTCCACTTAAAATGCTCAGAAATTTGAGACGTTCCAGCAACGGTACATCTTGTTTACATGCTTCTTCAAGAATCATTTTATTAAATGCTAAAATTGCTTTTTCTCTGTTGCCATAATACTCTTCTAGATTACTATCTTTCATCATTACACCACCGTCAGTGAATATCCATAAACATATTCAAAAATATCAGCTTTCTTTTCAATGTCCTGTTTTAATAAGCTTAGCTCATATGGATTGTCAGTATAAATTATAATTGTATTACTTTTTCTTTCTGCAGAAACTACCCGAATTGATTGGTTGTGATTATGGTCAAGCACATCAGCTATGCGAAGTAATGCTGATAATTTAAGCACACGAATTCTATCAGCTTTATCGAGATACATAAAATTGGCATGAGAAGGATTTGGACCGCCCTTTCTATGATACCGAGCAATACACGCAATCATAATGCGTTCTTCATTAGATATACTAAATATTTCGCTATTGCTGATAATATATTCAGAATGTTTATGGTGACTGCCAGAACGAATGTATACACCAATATCATGTAGCAGTGCAGCAATTTCAGCCAATAAGCGGTCTCGCTTTGAAAGATGATGAATGAACTCAAGACTATCAAACAGTTTCAGCATGTTTTTTCTTACCCAGTTTGCATGATTTTCATCAAAATGAAATTTTTTTCCAATGCTCCTTGCAGATGCTACTATATGTTTTTTTAACTCATTTTGAATTTTATTTTTTTCGGATACAACAAGACTTAATAAAAAGCCTTCCCGCATCGAGTATACAGGAATAAACACTGTATCTGCATGCGTATGCCTGATAAATTCTCTCAGTATGAGAAGTCCATACCGCATGGTAACAGCGTCACAGGCATCAATATCAAATTGCTGAATACACTGCATTTCTGAGTATTGTGCAAGTTTTTCACTGTTTGTAATAAATTCTTGTGTTGTGAGTTTCCAGTATGTGTCATAAAAATCAACATGTTCAGTCGATGCCAGCAGCCGGGCATCACTTCCCATAATGATTACATGTTCTATACTCTGTAACGGAAGTTCAGCATTTAGTTTTGATACAATCGTACTCACCTGATCCTGAATAATTCTATTGATAGATTCCGGAAATCCATCTACTGCCTGCACTGCCGAAGCAATTCGTATGGTTCCTAATTGAAATGAATGGACAGCCTCAATCTGACCTTTTTTTATGAGCAAAATTTCAGTAGAACCACCTCCGGTTTCAATTACCATTGCATTTTTAGCAGTTAGATTTTCTGATTCTCGGGTGAGTGCATGCATTACTGCAAAATACATGTAATGGTTTTCTTCAAGATCTTCCAGAATTTTAATTTTAAACCCTGTGCGCATGAGCACAATATCTACAAAATTATCTTTATTAGAAGCTTCTCGAAGAGCACTCGTAGCAATTACATGAACCTGTCTGACGTGCAAACCATATGACTGCAGGAGCTCTTTGTACACATGGAGCGTCTCTACACACTCATTGATTACCGGAAGCGATACCATACCGTGCAAAAAAACATCAGAACCGAGCATAGTAGGCTTAGACTCATTTTCCAGTATGTCGAATAATTCTGTGCCGGTATTAATATTAGCAATAAGCAGACGAATACCTGATGATCCAATTTCAAGAACGGCTGTTGTTTTTTGCATCATGTATGTAACCCTACTGTCTATAGTACAGAGAACCGTACTACATGACAAGAGCTTGTAAGTTTTGTATAGTATACACCTATGATGAATTATACTGTACACCACGATCGTGTTTCATACAAAAATAGCATTTTTTTATGGTTTATAGGGATCCTCGCACTGCTTACGATTTCCTGTGCTCCACGCGAGGGCTGGGGACTTATTTTATGGTCTGCTCAAGATTCTCGAATTGCTACAGGAACAGTTGTACCCCTGTACTTTAAATCCAACATCACACGGTGCTGGATTGCTGGTGTACCTGGCACCAATGGTAAAGAAGAAATTGATCTCTGGCGTGTAAAACAATTTTCAAGCAAACGAAAAGCTAATGAGGAAGCAAAAGCTTATGCAACCTATGTTAGCTTATTTGCACAGGCTAAACGACAGGGACTCATCATGCGTCAGGAACCGGATAATCTCTCAAAACAAGTGTACCGATTCCTTGAAAATGAGCGATGTAAAGTACTCAAAAAGGTAAAAGGCGTCGAAGTGCGGACTGGTAATCAAGCATTGCCGGGAGATTGGTACCTCGTTCTTGCCTCAGATGGTACCCGCGGATATATTTTTTCAAATCAATTTACAATTATTGATATTGCACAATCGATTACCAGTACATCAACACAACAGCAGCCTGTACCAGAACCAGATTTTCTTCAAAAAACCTGGAGACCTGTATATTTTTCTGAGCTGGCAGAACAGGGAATCTATGATCTTACCATGTTTCAAACCTCATTTGGATTTTTCTATTATGCATCTGAATCAAGAATATTTATCAATTTGCCATGGTTTTCAAAAGCATACCCTGTAGAACAATTCTTTAGAGATACTGATGGAAGCTACCGCGCTGAACCTTCAAAGCTCCGCTTCATGGTTACTGCAGATAATAAGCTTATGTGCATTCCGCCGCGAGAAGATATGCAGAATATTCCTGAAAATTTTCCCTTTGTAGAACATACAGCAAACGATGATGTTGCACTTTTATTTTCTGTCAGTACAATCGACATTCAAAAGCTTATTACAACCGAAAAAATAAATAGAATCACACGGCTTAAAAATTTTTTAGCAAATGGCACCATGTTTGTAAGTTCTACGTATGGAACACTAACACTGTATGAGAGCGGAAAATTTTCATGGGAACAATACAGTGCGCTCGTTCCTGAAATACTCCCTGATGATGCTGGAACCGTAGGTACTATCGTAATGGACAGGTTTTTAACCGGGGAACTAAAAGAACAGTGGCAGGGTGCATTTACACTCTCTTTTGATAAAAAGCCAGAACAATCGAGGAGCTTTGTGTACAAAATTAGCAATGATAAGCTCATATTAATGCCACTCACTGCTGATGATTGCATATACGAGCAAGTACGTACGATTTCCGGTACTAATCTGCTGGAGTTTTCGATAGGGTTACGCTGATGCCATTCGTCCAGTGTACTGGTCTTTCTCATGCATTTGGAGCACGAACAATTTTTAACAATGCCTCACTCTATTTGAAAGATGGTTCACGCGCTGCGCTGGCAGGACCAAACGGTGCGGGCAAAACAACACTGATGAAGATCCTTGCAGGAATTTTTACACCTGATAGTGTTGAACTTGCTGTACAAAAAGGCACACGCATTGCCTATCTACCACAGTCTGGAATTGAATTCAGAGGCTGTACAATCTATGAAGCTGCAGAAACCGCCTATCGTGATATTGAAGAGCTCATCGCCAAACGAGATGAGCTGGGAATTCGTCTTGAGCAAAAGCAATACGATGAAACAAAACTGACACTACTGCTTGAAGAGTTTAATCACCTTGTTGAAACAATTGATAATTCTGGCTACTGGCGCCGAAAAGAGCGCATCTATGATGTTTTAACCGGTCTAGGTTTTACAGAAAAAATGATTAATGCACACGTTCATGAACTTTCACAAGGCTGGCAGATGCGGCTTGGGCTTGCTCACGTACTGCTCGAGTTTCCCGACATTATGCTACTTGATGAGCCGACAAACTATCTTGATATAGAAGCACGCACATGGCTTGAACAGTACCTGACTAAATTTCAAGGTGGCTATCTCATAGTATCGCATGACCGCTCATTTCTTGATGCATGTGTTACAGAAGTATATGAACTCTGGAATGGCAAACTTGAACGATATACAGGCAACTATTCAGCGTATGAAAAACGCAGAAAAGAAGAACTCGCTGCTCTCATTGCTGCATGGGAGGCGCAGCAGGAAGAAATTGCCAGAATCGAAGAATTCATTAACCGTTTCCGATACAATGAATCAAAAGCGAGCCTCGTGCAGAGCAGAATAAAGCAGCTCGAAAAAATAGAACCAATTATTATTCCAGAAGGTTTTAAGCGCATGCATTTCCGGCTTCCAGAACCCCCGCACTGCGGTTCCATTGCACTGACGCTTGAAAACATTGCAAAGCACTACGGTGAGTTCTGCGTCATACCAAGCTTTTCGCGTATTATCGATTCTGGCAAAAAATTAGCTCTCGTTGGACCTAATGGAGCCGGAAAAACCACACTTATGCGCATAATTGCCGGATATGATAAAAATTTCACCGGAACTCTAAAGTATGGAACTGGTGTATCTATTGGCTTTTTTTCACAGGATACCATATACGCTCTTGATGATTCTAAAACTGTGCTCGATGAAGCAGAAGCTGACTGCCCATTTGATTTGATACCTGAAGTGCGAAACCTTCTTGGAGCATTCCTATTTCGCGGTGATGATATTTATAAAAAAGTATCAGTTTTATCGGGCGGTGAACGCTCGCGGCTTGCACTCCTTAAAATGCTCATGCATCCTGCTAATCTGCTTGTGCTCGATGAACCTACAAACCACCTCGACCTTGACTCAAAAGATATTTTGCTTGAAGCACTTAAAAACTACAAAGGAACTGTAATATTTGTTTCACATGATAAGTTTTTTCTCGACAGTCTTGCCGAAGAAGTTCTTGAACTTTCATGCGGTAAAGAGCCGCGATTGTACAATGGCGGTTATTCCTACTATCTTCAAAAAAGAGAACAATTTGCAGAGATTCAAACACCAGTAGCAATAAAACAGGAAGATACCCTCAGTACTGCTCAACAGTATCGGGAGCAGGAAAAGCAAAAAAAAGCCGAATTGCGCCGCCTACAGCGCAAAGAAAGCGAACTCCTTGCTGAAATTGATACCACAGAACAGAAAATAAAAGCACTGCAAGCTGCGCTTGCACGTCCCGAAAATTATTCTAACCCAGCTAAAGCAAAAGAACTTCACGCTACAATTCAGGAAACAGAAAAAACTCTCACCGAACTACATACAGCATGGGAAACAGTTGCAGAACAACTCAGCCATTTTGAAAACTGAATATGAGTGTGAAACGAGACAGTCTGACTATAATGATTTTACATGCCGCCTGCTATAAACAATAAAAGCACTTGCAAAAAATAAAAGTGGAATTACAATCAGTAATGCCTGCAAAATAAAGAGCAACTGATCGGGAACGAGATAGAGTGGCAGGAGTCCATACTTTGCTAAAACAATCAGTATAAAGCTCAGAAAACCAGTCAGTATACCAAGACTTATGAGAATCCACTCTGGTTCGTGAGTTTGCACCCAAACGGCAATCGAGAGTGCTGCAGTTATCGTAAACATGAGAAGTTCCACTAATGTTACAATAACTGCAGTCTGCTCCATATGCCGTACCACTACTTGCGCTCTTGCAAGATACATTCTAAGTCAAATTCACCGGCAACACAAGGCATTGTAATGTCCCAATTCTCGAGTACTGCAGGATGAACCTCACCAAAGACTCCTACCGATTTTCCATTGAGCATGAGCTGTGCCTGACGCCCCGGAATAAAACGGGAATCCTCTGCAGGAATAACCTCATAGGGTATTCCTAAATAGTATGTAAGTACACTTACTATATTTGCAGCTTCATTAAAATCTGCAGTTCCATGAGCTGAGAGAAAGCCCAGGCGCTGCCGGGTATTTGTATGTGTATTGGTGCTGTGATCGATGAATGCGACCTTTCCTATTTCAAATATTTTATGAGGATATACTGCCTTTGCCGAAACCGATTCTGACTGCAGTAAACTTGGCAGTATTGATGGGCGAACATATTCATAATTTTCCGTCATAGGATTCGCAATGCGTATTACACCCTCGTCGGAAAGACACATTTTTTCGATAAAGTCCCGTCTGCTTCCCAGATAGTTATAAATCATTTCCTGGAAACCGAGCCCTACCATGATGTTTTTAGCCAGCCTCGAGAATTGTTCGATTGGCGTTAGTCGGCCAATGGTAAAGTCCTGCGGCTTTTCCGATTCAAACTGATCCATACCAATACCAATCATGATATCTTCGATAAGATCAACTTGATGCAGGAAGTCATTACGATAGAATGGCGGCCATGCCTTTACAAACTGACCATGGATTTCACTCTCGACACCCATGCGTGCAAGCGCTTCCCGCGCTTTATCGGTGCTGATACTTTTTCCTAGCAAAGCCGATGCTTTAGCAACATCTACCGTTGTCGGGAGTTGGAAATAATAGGGATACACCTGCATTTTCCCAAACGGTGTATCAAATGAGTAATTTACTGCTACCGGTTCTACAGTATATCCGACATCAGCAAAGTCACAGGCAACAATGCTTGCTGAAAGAGCAACACTTACCATATCGGTGCCCGTGAACTCAACAAGGAGGTCTGTATCTCCAACCTTGACAGCTCCGATATCATTGCTGTTGATAATGGGCGGGAATGAGAGAATATGTCCCTTGCTGTCAGACAAAAGCGGATACCGTTTGTTACCTTTTAGTATGTGTCCATACTCCTTGCCTTTTGGATGCTCATTGAGGATCGTTTCAAGATTCATGACCGATTCAAAACCAAGCGGCGCAAAACTGGCTTTGAGCGGATCGACTGCATGATAGGTTACCGGCCATGAAATAAGGTTAATTCTGTATAACCCCATTGAAACCGATTTTCGTTTTCGACCAAAATTCCAGCAGAGCTTTTCCTGTGTTTGAATAGCATCACGAAGCATAGCATCGCTTATCGGTTTGCCGCTTACAACAAATGCTGAAATATAGGGGCGAACCTCCTGCACTGATGCATCAACATTAATTGTATATTTGGCTTTTTGCAAATTACCTTCTGCCGAAAAGAACGGGTACATATGTGTGGTTCCCGAAAGATACGTCCGGAGCTGGCGAGCAAGCCCAGCGGTCGACCAGAGATCGGGACGATTTGTATCATTGAGTTCAATCTTCAATGTCCGCTCTTGAGCAGGTATGCTCATATCTGGCTTTTCATCAAGCTCTGCCTTTGCAACAGGAAGCAGGGCTTCGAGCTCCTCAAGGGACATTGACTTCCCCAGTAATTCAAAAAAAAGCTGTTCCTGAACATCTATTTTAGGCATGATTTCCCCTCATAACAGTTCTTCGTAATCGCACATTTTCAATATCGTATGAAAACAGTTCTCTGAGATCATTAAGACCAAGCGCCATAAGCGCCATGCGGTCAATACCAATACCCCATGCCAGTACCGGAACACGAACACCAAGCGATTCAGTAACTTCCGGTCGGAAGATACCAGCACCACCAAGCTCAAACCAGCCCAGAACAGGGTGTTTAATGTGAACCTCAATGGAAGGTTCTGTAAATGGGAAATAGCCAGGCACATACTTAACATCTTTTGCACCAGCAATTTCAACTGCGAACATTTCAAGAAAACCGAGTAAAGTTCTCAATGATACATGTTCGCCGAGAACAATACCTTCCGTCTGGTAAAAATCTGAAAGATGTGTCGCATCAACCTTATCGTATCGGAAACAGCGAACAATACCAAAATATTTTCCCGGTACTTTTGCATGAGGAAGTTGATGTGCAGATAGTACCGTACCCTGACTGCGGAGAATGAGCCTGCGTGAGAAAGCTCTATCAAATGTGTATCCCCAGCCTCGTGAACCAGTTGATCCTCCATTTTCATGAGTCTGAGCGACACGGCTAAAGTAAGGCTCTTCAATAGTGTCAGCATGAGTCGGTTCCGCCACATAGTAAACATCATGAATATCGCGCGCAGAGTGGAACTGAGGCATAAAGAGTGCATCACCGTTCCAGAACTCTGTTTCTACAAGACTGCCATCGAACTCTTCAAACCCAAGGGAGACCAATTTATCTTTTACGCTTTCGAGAAACTGAACATATGAATTGTGTCTTCCGGGAATAACCCGTGACGTACGGTTTGTAATGGTATATGGCCGAAACCGCGCATTTTTCCATGTTCCGTTTGTGAGAATGTCCTGTGTGAGCGCTCCTATCTCTTCCTGCTCTGGCATTGACTTGAGCTCTTCCTGTATTGCTAAAACTGCATCGCTTAAGGTCCACGTTATTGTTTCACGCTCTACAAGCTTGAGCGGCGAGTCACCAGCTCCACGTTTTTTTGCAATGCTGCCTGCAGTTGCCTGTTCCTCTTTTGAAAGCTCAAACTCCTTAATCGAACCTCCTGCTTTTTGTACTCGAGTCAGCACTGCCTGTATTGCGAGTGAGAGCGTATCTTTTTGTTTATCAATAAGCTTAACGCGCTTTTCTTCGGTCATGCCTACTGCACCGTCTTTGCTTAAGCGGCCGAATGCACTCCCTATATCTTTCTGCTCCAGCCCAAGTGCTGTACAGATAGCAGGTATGAACTCTGGTCCATGGTTTTCAAGATAGGTAATCATTCTCTGTTCCGGAGTACCCTTTTCAAGCCATGATTTACCAAGATCGGTAAGCTCATAAACATTATAAACTTTACGTTCAATATCACGTGCAAGCTGTTTTGCAGTAAGCCAGGCATATACCTGATTTGCCTGCCCTTCAACAAAACCCAGATCACTGCACAAGAGACTGGCTGTTAAATGATCGCCAGGCTTGTATGTTCGTAAGACACGTATTTCGAGAGGATGCAGTGTTTTAATACTATCTGCAGTTACAGCCATGTTTCTAACTCCCTTACACATTACTCGAATCGTATGCTATCAAATTTGATGGTTTGAGGCTATAGGGCGCGTTGCATCATCAAAAATCTTACCCAAATGTAGTCTGATGCCTCATCATAAATTCTTACCGTGAATTTATGTAATTTATACCCTGCTATACACTTACAGCGGGGTGAAATCATGGGGTTAACTATGAGCGAAAAAAAGGCGCTAACACGGGAAACAGCAAAGCTGTATCAAAAATCGCAAAAGAAGCAGAAAACAAAAATCTTGTGTAATTTTGTGAACATCACGGGGTATCACAGGAAATATGCAACCATGCTCTTGTCTACTTGGGGATAGGAGGTCATACATACTTGCAATGGCAAAGCTGTCAAGATAGTCGTCGGGACACAGCAAAAACGGAAAAAACGACAAGGAATATGCTGATACGATGCTGTGTTTTGTAGGTGTTTAAAAAAGATTTGGGAGTTTTTCGACCATATGTGTGGGAAACGGCTTGCATACATCATACGACGTAATATTGACGAATTAATGAGGTATGATAGCTTTGGCATCGATGAATCAATCAAAGCTAGACTACTCAGCGTAAGCTCTGCAACGATTGATAGAAAAATGGCATTTGAACGGGCAAAACTTACCAACGCAGCGCGGTATAGCGGCAAAAAATCAGGGTTTCTTAAGTATAGAATACCGGTAAGGCTATCATTTAGTTTCGAAGAGCGACAGCCAGGTTTCTTTGAATTTGACACTGTTTTTCATGATGGCGGAACCGTACACGGCGAGTTTTGCAGAACATTGACCATGACCGATGTTTGTCTAGGCTAGACCGTACTCATAGCACTGCGAAACAGTGCTCATCGCTGGGTCAAGGAGGGTGCCGAGAGCCTAAAACAATCACTGCCGTATGAGTTGCTTGGAGTGGACACTGACAACGGATTCGAATTCATCAACAAACAGCTCTATGATTGGTGTACTGCAAATGGTGTCACATTTACAAGATCTCGCTCATACCACAAGAATGACAAGTGCTTTGTTGAGCAAAAAAATGACTATGCCGTACGCCGTTTTGTCGGATATATGCGGTATGACAGTGATCAAGAATTTGAAGCTCTGAAAAAAGTGTATACTGTTTTGAATTTGTTGCTCAATTACTTCTATCCGACGCAAAAAATAATCAATAAAACCAGGATTGGAGCAAAAGTCCATACAATCTATGAACAATGTAAAACACCGTATGAGAGACTTCTTGAATCGCCACTGGTACCGCATGCTTCAAAGCTGCTTGCCATGAAACAAAGGGAGCAACTATCGATTGTCGAACTAAAACAAAAGCTTGATCGGGCTATTGCAGACCTTGTTATTATTCATAAAAACAAGCGAAACTCTGCCTAGTACAGTGACAAACACGGAATGCTTTGGTAAGATTTTTGCATGATGCATCCAGTACGCTTACGGTAAGAATTTATGATGAGGCATTACGGTGTGTTCCAATTTTCTTTTATTACCTCTCTTTCCTGATTTTCGATCATTTATAGGTTTTGCACTTATGATGATTCCAGAACTGTATATTGGATTTAAGACCGGAAAAACATCACATATTGGCTTTAATTTCCTATATATGCCACAATTAAAGGAATTAGCATCAAACCTATATTTGTTTGGATTTCCTTTTAATCAGCTATACATGTTTGGTATCTATTTTTCTTTTAAATAATTCTATTTGACTCTTTAAAATATTTCCAGTATTGTATTATTGTATGAAAATGCACATAAGAAGGAGCTTGTATGAATAAAGAGCAGTTAATTGCTAATGTGAGTCTTTTTAAAGAACTTGACAAAAAGTACATTGCGAGTATTGCGCAGTTATGTACCGAACGTGTTTACAAACCGGGTGATATACTTATCAAACAGGGAGAAGAAGGAATAGGTATTTTTATTATTACTAAGGGTAAGGTTAAAGTAACAAAAACAACTCCAGACAATCGTGTTGTAGAAATAGCAGAAAACACTGCAGGTGACATACTTGGTGAGTTTGCGGTACTTGATGGAGCACCACGAACAGCAACAGTAACCGCTATCGAAGAAACGGAATGCCTGGTACTAGCTTCCTGGGAGTTTAACTCATTTATGAAGACACATCCTGAAGTTGCACTAGGAATTCTTCCTGTTGTTGTAAGGAAATTCAGAGAAACCAACGATGCGCTAACCGGCCTTAGAGCATAACACACTAGAATATTGTTATTAATCTTTCTGCCAGGGATTTTATAAACCCTGGCATTTTTTAAATTAAAACAAAATTCACTATTAATGTTTTTTCACATAGATATTCTAAAGGGAGAGCACATCTATTCGATGAGAAATCCTCTCACTAACTGTTTTTTCATATCAGCATGCTCCCCCTCGCTCCGAAGTCTGACCATCCGACAACCTGAGAGAACTTTAAAATGAGTGATTGGGTGGTCAGGGCTGCTCTGCTACCCCCTCATACAAGGATCCGTCGCCAGTGCTTTTCCCTAAAAAACAAAGTATACCTGAAATGTCAGAGACGTGAAAAGCAAGGAAGTGATTCCAAATGTGCAAACATTAAATTTAATAAAAAACGGCAGCAGGTTACCTACCAGCGCTGTTAGTATAAGCAAAACAGAGTAAAATGATCCTACTTAAGTGTAGCACCGAGAGTAACACTCATAAGGGCAAGGTAATTCGCAGTCTCAGGTGACGTTGCATTGCTCCACTCAAGCCGTGCATACTGTGAAACTCCGGATGCTGATCCTCCTAAAAATCTCAAATTCAGGAAAACATCAGCCATATCGACAAACTTTGTGCCAAAACGAATCGATGCATCGAGAATGGATCCTTCAAATTGGAAATTTGCACCGTTAAAAAAGGCTGATGAAGCATAGATACCTGTCATATCAAAGGCTGCATATAGATTTGTACCAATGGCTACCCGACCAGAAAGTGCAAAGGCAGGGACCAAACCAAGATTCTGAGATACAGCAAGTTGTGTTCCATCAAGCTGCTCAAACCTGATTGATGCGTTTCTAACTTGTAATGCTGCACCTGCCTGAAGCCATGAACCAGAATTATCTGTGAGGAATCGGTATTGATAGGTAAGCCTGTAAAAAGGGAAGCTGTATGTTAAACGCATCGGTGTTGCCTGAGGAAACAAGACACCATCAATCTGAACTGCATCTCTAAATCGGACTTCGGTTACGAGCTCAAAAGGCTGATACAAAAACCGGATATCATGCCTGCCTCCTAGAAGCATAATAGCTGTATAGCGCTCGAAGGGAAACAAGAGTTCCTGCCCGCCCTGCGTTAGAAAATTGAAATCGGTATTTCCTTGATCAACCGAGCCCACGCGATAGGTGTGCAAGAGAATTTTACCAGCGCCATACTCTGCCTCAAAAGAAAGGCTTGGGGCTTCTTGTGCATTCACACTCAGTCCAGAAATAATAGCGAAAATTTCGAGAAAAACCAGCATAAAAAACTGTTTAAAACTTTTCATTAATTTCTCCTTATATAAGGAAATTCTTATATTAATATAATGAATGTTCACGCACCAGGCAAATAGAGATGATAAAAACTAAATATTAAGAACCAGTGTGATAACTGTTAAGTCTGAGCCACTTACCTGATTAACAAATGATTCAAACTTAACATTTACTTTTTCGCAGGCTTCTGAAAGGTATGACAGGTAATACAGACCTAATTCTGTATTTGCTTCTTCTTGAGGCAATTCTTTATAAAAATCAGTTAACGATTTCTTTTTAAGATCAGCGCTTTTTTTCTCATCAATTGTTTCCCGCATCTTTTCATACTGGGATTCTTTATTATAAATAGTTACCGTTAGCTTACCTTGCGTTCCTATTGATGCTCCCCGTGAACCAAGTTTCCAGGAAACATAGACAACATCACCCTTTTGTTTCAAAGATTCCATAACCTGTCTTCTAATTCCTGGATCAAAAAGCACAGAGTTGATATCAACAGTACCTTTGAATAAAGTTTTTGCTTCTCGCTTAAGGTTTGAATTTTCAGCATTGGTTACTAATTCCATTACGTTGAGTGCTAAAAATTCTCCAAGCTTTGCTTTTTCCATGTAATCTGCAAGCGTTGTACGAATCTTTTTTAATAACTCTTCATATCCATCAAGCTCCTTAAATTTATTGAGAATAAACCAGATAAATGGACGAAGGTTATTCAAAAATTTTTCAGACAAAAGGAGCTGAACATTTTTTTCATCGGGTTGAAGATTGGTATTTTTGGTGATAAAAGCATGCATCGGCGCAAGTATCGATTCTTTCATTGCTTCGAGCTCATCATACTTTGAACGAAGCCATGTTTGTAATGTCTGGTCATTTGTCTTTGTCTTTTCATCTATAATATTAGATGGATTCTTGCGATTCCAGTTTTTTATTAAATCACTTGCCATCACCTGCTGAAACACATAGCCATCAAACTGCCTGTACAGCATGGAATAGGTAATCAATTTTGTAAGATCCATGACTTCCTGGCGTATACGCAAGAACTCTGTTGTCGCAAGCTCAATCTTATTGACATAATCTATCATGATAAGCCGCTGAAGGCTTGGTGGTGTAAATTTATCAAGAAAAATACCATATTCTTCTACATTATCAGCAAGTTTAAATTTTTTTAATGTTTTTTTGTTATTGATAAAAAAGGTGGTACCTGCATCTGTCAAGATCACTTTTAGGGGTAACTCTATAACAACCTTTTTACCCTGTGCGCTCATTGTACCAGTCTACTCCCTGTTTTTATAGTGGCATACCGTCGTATGATACCGAGTGTGATTACTTTTTGCAATAAGGCATACACCTTGCAGTTTACGAAACGTTATCACTCTTGTTTTAACTTATCGGCAGAATATAATGATAGTTTATTACGAACATGCGGATTGCACTTTTATTTTATAGTACGCTGTTATATACTAACCGTTGATATTGTATACTTTTATATAATATGTCATGCTCGGACATCAGGCTCAACAATGAAAAAAATTATTGTAATAGTACTTATTACTGTATGTGCATATACGATATTCTCTCAAGATACTAAAGCAGCGCAAGCAATGCAAAAAACTGGCTTTCCCTATCCCTTTTCAGAGCTCATTACTGCAGCAATTCCGCTTACTGCAGCATCGAACAATGCACACACAGGAATAATACTCCCAAAATCATTATTACCAGAACTGGAAACAATACTCACCAATTTTCAAGCTACGGAGTATCCGATTATCCTTTTTTTTTCTAAAAGTACAGATAGCACTTTGATGGATTTTATACATGCTTTCTATCCACAACTGCAATTTCTACTCATTGTAAACGTTTCAGATGACAACACGATTATTTTTGACAAAACAGCGCTTACAAAAACATCACTTGAACTTTTATCATTTTTTGATCAGAAAGGCGAAAAAACTCAATTTCGTCTCATCGATTCTTTTTTTTATGATCACCGTACTGACAATTTTGGTCTGGAAAAATTGCAGATTGTCTTACCAGAACATTATGTTTTAGATTCATCATTCTGGAATTCTTTGTTTCTACTTTTCCTAAAGACAACGTTCACGCGCAATCGTATTTATATGTTGCCGATGCTTGCATGGCTCATACCAATTCAAGCAGATTATCTCTATATTATTGTGAGTCTTTTATTTCTCATCAACCTTATTGTTTATCGAATTCGCGCACATTCGTCGGGACAGTTCTGGATATTTTTTCTTACAATGGTACTCACCTCTGTAATGCTCTTTTACTCGCTTGTAATTACCTTTTATTTGCTCACTCTTTTGCTACTCAAGCAAATTGCAGGTAGCAGCAAACTCCGATATGGCATCATACTCTTTCCAATACTGTTCTGGATTACGGTTTTTCTCCATGATAGATTACTATTTTCAATACCTGCTGAAATGTTAGCTAAAGTACTGGTATCCAGTTTTATTGCTATTAGCAGTATCATTATTATACTTATCCCTCCTTACAGTAAAAAATTGCCACACACACAGGATTCCAACCAATGAGCGCAAAATTTTTTATCCATATCGATCTTGATGCGTTTTTTGCTTCGGTGGAAATTCTTGACAATCCAGCATTACAGCGTAAACCTGTCATTGTGGGTGCGCTTCCGGGAAACAGAGGTGTAGTCTCAACGTGTTCATACGAAGCACGAGCGTTTGGTATACGTTCCGGAATGCCTATCAGTGAAGCATATCGGTTATGCCCTTCTGCTGTATTTTTGCCTGTGCGGATTAAACGCTACAGTGAAGTTTCCAATAAGGTTATGGAAATACTTTCTGGTTTTACTCCTGATATGCTGCAAATTTCAATTGATGAAGCAAGTCTTGATATGACCGGAACAGAACGATTATGGGGTACACCGTTAGAAACAGCTCATCGCATACAGGATGCTGTGAGCAAAGAGATCGGTATATCATGTTCACTCGGTATTGCAAGCAACCGCTATGTTGCAAAAATTGCCAGTGATATACACAAGCCGCACGGCATAACATACGTTCAACCTGGTACAGAAGCTGCTTTTATGCAGGAACTACCATTAAAAAAATTATGGGGAGCAGGTAAAAAAACACAGGAGCGATTCGCTGAATTGGGCATTGTGACGGTAAAACAGCTCGCTGGCATGAGTGAGAGTATGCTCAAACAAATTTTTGGAAACGCATTTGGAGAGTTTCTTTACCTTGCTGTTCATGGACATGACCCAGGGATTTATCAGGAACGAAAAGGCTCTCAATCATTAAGTACAGAGGAAACGTTTGAACTTGATATATCCGATCGGGAATTTCTTGAAACAAAACTGCTCACACTCTGTGAAGAAGTTATGGAGCGCCTTTACAACCACAATGCGAGCGCGACTACAGTTTTTCTTAAAATACGGTATGATAATTTTATAACAGTAAATGTACAGAAAACTCTTAAACATCCGATATTTAATTGTTCCGAGCTTTTTAGCACTGCATGTGCGCTGCTTTATGAAAAGTGGAATGGACAGCCAGTCCGGTTATTGGGACTTGGTGTTAGCAATATCACAGAAACCAATGAACATGAGCAGTATCTCTTTGCAGACAGTGAATTGAAACAGGCAAAAGCGGAAAAAACAGCTGCTGAGTTAAAAAAACAGGGACGTGGAAAAATCATACGTGCGCGTGACCTGCTTATTAAATCACAACCTCGTGACAATACGAACAGTAATACGGAGGAATAATTACTGGTCAGCAAAGAGGCAATGCTGCACTACTGTTTATAAATATCTTTATACAACTTTTGCACGTCTTGGGACATGCGCTGTTCTAATGCGGTGGCAATTTCATTGCGACAGCTCTCGATTGCAGCTGTTCCATCTCTGCCTGAGCCTTTGATATCAGTCAAAACCAATGATGTTAGCACTACACCCTCTCTTGTAAGTATTCTAACCGTTACCGACCCCATGCAGAGAAATATTTTGTATGATGCAGAATATTGATACGGTTCTTTAATTTCTATATAGAAGAGCGCAAATAAATCGGGATTTACGTTTTGCGAAACAGCAATTTTTGAAACATCACCTTGGAGCGCTGCGAGGAAACTATTTGGATTAACAGCTTCTTGCATTAAAACTGGCTGAAGCGGCACTGTTTTTAGTGTCTGGCTGATTGTTTCCATGTTTCGTGTATAGCTACCAACGGAGGAACCAACTTTTTCCATTGTATAAACAAGCACAACAAATGGAGTGGGAATATACACAAAATCGTAGTAAACCGTTTTGAAAGCATAGGTATACCCTTCGTTGGTAACTATCGGATATGCCCGTATCCTTGCTGCTCTCGTTGGATCTTTGATGCCGCTTATAGTTGTAGAGGCAAACCCTGTTGCATCGGTGGTTACAGTTGGTACAAGTGTACCATTGTTTTCAATAAACTCAAACCGTATAGAAACATCCTGTAAAGGACTCTTTCCAAAACCAAAGTTTTCATAAATGTTAAGGGCTGGCATAATGCCTTTAGCCTGTGCAGCCCAAAAGCAGTTACCGGTTACTGGTTTTTCAGTATTCGATTTCCAGATATTACCAGGTTCAATAGTAAATTTTGCACCAACTTTGTTGAGTATATTTGTAATTTCCTGTATCTTTTCCTGAACTGCATATTTCTCTGCCCTTATCAATGCAGAAATATATAGCTTAACTGCTTCCTGCAAATGGTTCATATCGAGCGCTTCTTGAGCTTTTATGAGATACGTATTGATTTCTTCAAGCTGTTCATTTGTGATTTTACTCGTTCCAGCTGATGTGTTTTGTGAGTTCCCAGTAGCAATCTCAACACTTGTGTTACCTGTCTGCACCTTCACTGATACTGTATCAAGAGAAAGACAGGAAACAATTACTGTAACTGCAGCAAAACAACCTACAATGCAAAATATCCATAACTTTTTCATACCGTGCTCCTTCCTGTGTGTTACCAGGTAATAATGTATGTTGATCTGGGGAAAAATTCTTCTAGCGATAAAAATGTATTCGTAAAGGTTGCAGTGTTTCCACTAACAGTTCCATTTTGTGCTCTTAAATTTCTGAATGGCAGGGTGACTCGAACTGTTTGGGAAAAAGGCTTAATGAGGAGCGAAATAAACCCTGATACTTCTTCAGAAATATAAGCTTGTAAGGCTGCGTAATGCAATTCAAATTTCTTTTCCTGTACAGAATAATTTATAGTTACTCCATACGATGTTAAAAACTGTTTTGCACTTTCTGGTGATGCAAACTGCACAGTAATTTCAAGATAACCCGAATCATTTTTCTGTTCAATCTTATAAAACGTTAGTGTACCTTTTACCTTTTCAAGTTTTTCCATAACATTTGCTCTTGAAAAATTGACCGGTAATCCGGGAGAAATATTCTCAGTTATGAGTGAATATATAATGAGTGGCATGGTACTCGTAAACCCAATGGTAATCTGATTGTTTTCCCGGATCGAATAGGTAAGTTCACTGACACAACTCTGCAATAGAAATGATAAAATTAAAAAAATTAAAGAAAATTTTTTTTTAATCATAGTGCTCAGTATTAAATTCTACTGTATGGATACGCAGCGGAAACGATGTTTCAATAAAACTTAACGCTTTTTGCATCACAGAGTTTCCTACTTCGATTGAATTTGAAACATATGCACCGCCAATATGTGCAAACCTGAGTGAATCAAGCAGATCCAGCTCTGCACAGCTTATTCTGAACCTCTTGTGCAGTTTATCTTTTATCGACTGCACAACCATGCGTTTATCTTTAATGGTAAAAGACTCTGGGATTTCCACAATAACATGGAACATAGAAACAACCATCATACAGGCACCCTCCAGTACAGCACATGCTCGCTTACCCTGCATTTCCATTATACAATAGCTCATGCTAAAATACAATTATTAAGGGAGGCTCTGTAACCATTTGAAACGAGTTATTGCTACTGCGGTGCTGTTCATCGTATCAACACTCTGTTTTTCTCAGCAAATCCCAAAACCATTGCAAAGAGGAGAAGAAGCGCCAGAAACACTCCTCACAACCAGTATCAACGATGTTGAAGTTTCACTGTTTATACGTGGAAGCTGGCAGGCAGAACTTGTTCACTCTGGTATTGTGCAGATTATTCCATTCGTATATAGCGGTGTTCCGCTGCTTTTTAAACAGGTACCAGATGTGTACCTGTTCCTTGCACTGGCAGAATCACTGTGGTTTGAAGCTCAAATAGGGAATGATCCGGATAACAATAAATTCAGCGCAGGGTATTACAAACAGCTGGACGATGTACTCCTATCAATACGAGTTGGTAATTCAAACATATCAATAAAAAATGAGAGCTTTCCCGGATTAGGGAACCCGGCATCATCATTTGGCATCAAAGCAGACGTCATCAACACACAAACCCTGAACCATGCAGAGGCCATGCTCCGATGGGATACGGTGCAATATGAAACTTATACGTACTATGGCTACAGTGAAGAAACAAAGCTCTCGATAAATCCAGCACAGTGGCTTCGGGGCAAGGCTTTTGTACTACCAGCCCAGGCACAAATTGTCTCACTCTATACAATAGACAGGGGACAGTCTTCCCTTGTATTCCCTGACACATACGACTATTACCAGCAAACAGGCATACTAATCCTCAAAAATCCTGTGACAAAAGAACTTCGTGCTGTAATACGAGAAAATGCAGCAGTTTATGAGCTTATACTCTTTCTTCCCGATGATACGAATCCCCTGGAACTCAAAAATGTATACAGCATTCCAGCAGATACGAGCGCTCAGGCATGTTCGGTAATCAATAAAGATAGCAATACCGTTGATTCAAATTTTACAACCCGCACGGTAAGCGCCAATACCATTATGGTAGTGCGGAACAATGCAGAGGATCCCCATACCGATGATTTTTCACGTCCATTTTATGCAGACAATCCATGGATTTATGATGCCACACAAACAAATTCTGCATCATCATTTGTTATCATTACAAACGTTCTTGAAGCGCGTGAAAGTATTGTTTTATCGGAAGCGGTAATTCCTGGTTCAATCACTGTCTATCGCAATGGTCTTGAAACAACGAGTTTTAGCTATGACAGCACTACCCATACGCTTACCGTATCTCCACCACCCTTACCCACCGATAAATTAATTATTACTTGCAAAAAGTATTCAACTAATCGAAACAACGGTCAGCTTGTAGCTGCTGCAGGATATATGGCTAATCTTTCTGAATTTTCTACGCTCGATACTATACTTTCTGGTATTTTTGCTGTACCAGAGGATTTTTCACTCATAAGCATCGAAAAATTATATGGAGGTTTACTGTGGAGCTATGACCGATCGTATGATACTGATCGTGCATTACTTGTTAACGCTGCATACTCAGCTCAATTTTCGCAGAGTAGTCCTGTTACTCTTCCTGTGAGCGAGAGGTGGAAACCTACATCTTTCATGCACATTGGGGGTACTCCAGTAACTGTTTCTACAGCAACAACAACTGACACGTTTCTGCTCCCTGAAACAAACATCGAACCAAAGCTCTTAGTACTGAGCTACGATAAAACAGCAGCTGGAACATCGGTTTATTTGGTTTGTGACACCAACATACGGCTGGAAAATTATGAAACCATCGGGTTCTATATTCAAAATACAAGTTCAGATCCAGCTGCAGAACTCACTCTTGAACTAGGAACTGGCACAAACAGTCTCCGCATTGAAAGTATTCCTATTGGTAATTTACCAGCAAATGAATGGATACATATTTCAATAAACATTAAAACTGGCATGGTCCTGTGCTATGACACACACAATTCACCACTATCTATTTCAAGCATCACTGGCAAAATTCCTGAAGAAAGCTCTGTAGCTTTTAATACACTAAAATTATACTTAAATGACGAACCATCCAGCTTTATACTCAGTGAACCAGTGCTCTATAATCCACTTCCCAATTTTAGAATGGCACAGGAGGGCAGTTTGACCTGGATGCAGCGTTATGCATCGATTTCACTGCACGAACAACTCTACTGGCATGATACGACAGTAAACCCGCTTACCGCGCGCGGTGAAGTACAGGCTTTCTGGAAGCTTGGTTTTTTCGAAACAACACTGGGAAGTATTCTATTTTATACTGATGCACGGGTAATTCCTGCATTTCACAGTTCTATTCGTCTCGAACCCGATTTATTTCCATTTTCCTTTCAGAATCAATTTTCTTTTGCCCGGGAACCAGATAGGTTCAGTCAGGGAATCAGCGGTACTCTCTCGACACCATTCCCTGTGACCGTGAGTGCATCAAGCATATTTAGCTCAGGTACTATAACGCAAACATGGAAGCTTGCTACAGGCAGGCCTGAGTTCATTGCCATTAACTCAGAGTTAAAACAGCAATGGGTGCATTCGTTATCCCAGTTTGATTTTTTTTCTGCTTACACCGATTCCTGGGCAACACTTGTTACATTCACTGATCCAGAAGTCTTTTATAGAAACCTAAAAATAACTATGGTACAAAAGACTATTGGTTTAACGCTCCAGGCACGAAGCCTGTATTCAATTTATAAAACAGAAAAAGCTGGTTCGGATTTTCAAATTGAACTTGCGCCACAGTTCACATTTCCAGCTGGTTCCATAACACCCTCTATCAACAAGAGCTATTCAATACGTACAACAGGTAGTGATGATTCTTTTGCATCAGCTATCGATACCTGGCTTGCAACATTTCTCACAGTAGCTGCTGCTCAATGCATGTGGGAACCATTTTTTACCAACACCTATGCACAATCCATTATTATAGCGCTTGCAGAGTATCCTCAAGCTCAATTCAATGAACGATATGGACTTAGTTTTCAGCGTTCGCTCGGTTATGGTTTGTGGGATCTCGTTATTCCAGCCCTCATTAAAATTGAAAGCTTTAGCGAGTATCAGCAGCATGGATCTGTACCTGTACAAAAGCTTGGTATATCAGGAATTATTGGAGCAAAAGCTGGCAACATCTTTTCACAGTACGGATACATTCCATACTTTACAGCGTATACCTTTGATGAATACCAGTGGAAACTCTCTACGACCATATTTGGTTTTCCACAAACAAATTCTGCTATTTACTTTACCATACAAGGCAACTTGCAGGCTTATTTTACCGGAAACAGCAAGTTTAATACTGCAATTACCTGCGAATATACAGAAGCTGAGTATGGCAGGGGATTTTCCTGTTCTGTTACAGGCGAAAACAGGTTCCCTGTTCATGCAAACAGTGTATCATGGATTACCGAACTTATCCGAAAACAATTGCCAGATCCATATACCGAAACAGCTCAAGAAAAAGCTTTTGTTTCAACTTGGCTCATAAAGCTTTCGCGCGCGGGTATACAGGCAGAAGACTCATGGAAAATTGGAGCTTCCTATTCAACGCTCCCAGCTCAGAGTACATTGATTCTGGAAGAATCCTATAGTGCAGAGAGTTTTCTGGACACGTTCCTACGCGTTACGTTGTTTATCAAACTCGAAGAAACACTGAAATGGCAAACAGAACGCTTCATGTTTTCTATTGGATACTCACTCGGTTTATCACTTAAAGCTGTTTTTTAGCTAAATTGTATGCAACTCGATTCATTGACTTTTTTATGTTATTGATTGTACAATAGAGAGATACAAACGCACATGGTACAAACTGAAAGCAGTACACAATCTTCAATTGCTTCTCTTCTAGAACAAGCATATTCTATGCTTGAATGCGGTAATTTAGCCGATGCGCTTGATTTTTTTCAACAGGCATTGCGTTTAGATTTTGATAATCAGGAACTCATTCTTGCCTTAACATGTGTCAACTGGTGGCAGTCATCACTTGAACAAATCGAATGCGACGAAGATACTTTTGAATACGGCGAAAAATTGATACAGCAGTGGAAGGAATTTAAGCATTCAGTACAGCACTATGGAACTATTAACAATCGAGTGATGCTTGCATTTCAGCACTTTGTATTTACAAAAGCACATGCTGCATTTCTAGCCTTTTCACAAAAACACAGTGAACCTGATATCAATTTTAAGCTTGGACAAACAAACAAGATGCTTGGAAATTATCAGGAAGCGCTCGATCAGTTTTTATCACTCGTATCAACCAGAAAAGAAGATCCGGCTCTCCTCGCAGAACTTGCTGATGTATACGATTTAATCAATGAACCGGTTAAGGCAAAAGCATTTTTTCGGGAAGCATTTTATCTCAATCCTCAAAAAATCGATATCGAGCTCCTGGAATCACAAACCATTCAGCGACTTAAAGAAAAAGTTGCAGAACTTGGTAAATCAGGTATAGAGCTTGAAGAGTGGATTCCTGTATATGGTGAACTGTGGGGTATTTTCTCGGTCAAACGCGAATTAAAACCCATAGAAGTCAGCAAGCTACGACACTCTATCTATGAGCTTGAGACAGAATTAAAAAATTCTACTAATCGCCGCATGATACTTATTCCGCGGCTTATTACTCGCTATTTTTGGTATCTTGATCACCTGATTATCACAAAAGCCGATAAAAAACTTATTGATGAAAATCTGCTTAAAATTAAGTTACTGGATGCATCAGTGTATGCAGCATATATATCATGACATGAGGATTTTATTCTGTACTATACATAAGGAGAACTATAATGGCTGAATCTGGAATACTCAAACGAACACAGGAAATGCTCAATGAAGAAAAATGGACACGTGCAGCAATTTCTGCGTACACTGTCAATCAAATAAAAGAATTAGATAATATTTATCATGAAGCTGCAAAAGAGAAACTGGTAGATGAAATATATCAAATCTGCTCAGAACATCTGGCACATTCAAAGAACAGCATTATTGCATTATATCTAACCGGTATTATAAACCTAACCCGTCAGACACTTGACGACTCTCCAATAGTGGAACTGCTCAATATTTTTACAGAAAACCATAAATGGAACATCGTTGAATATATCTGTCTCAGGGTACTTGATTATGTAGAAAATCGTAATGCACTTATCAGATTGGCAGAGTGCTATGAGAATGAAAACAAAAATGAAGAAAAATTTGCTATCTGGGAACGATTAATCCGCATCGACACAGAAGAAACCGAACTTGTTAAAACAATTGCAGAATACTATGAACAAAAAAATGATCTTGAAACTGCAATTGACTATTACCGCAAAGCTTTGCACCGCTTCATTGCAAAGGGACAATTTGCAATGATAAAAGAAATGTGGGAAAAACTTATAACCCTAACGCCTTCTGATGTTTACTTTTTCCTGTATGTACAAAAGAAAATTGCAAAAAATATCAGCGGTGAAAAAGCAGCGCAGCTCCTCGAGGATTTGTATAAAGTATATAAAACTAAAAAAGACTGGGATACATCCATACTTATTCTTAAACAAATACTTGAATATGAAGACCGAAATCCTGTTATGAGAAAAGAAATTGTAGAATGCTATAGAGCAAAGTATGCAAACCATTCACGGCTTGAAGAATGCCTGCGCATATCCAATATTTCTCAAACATACCGCGCTATTTTTGAAGCAATAAGCGATTTCGAAAAACACATTCAGTTTGATGTAGGAAACTTTGTATATCATAGAAACTGGAGTATCGGACGTATCCGTTCAATAGAAGGTGAAAATATTTATATTGATTTTGCTAAAAAACGCAATCACGAAATGACCCTGAAAATGGCTTTTGATAACCTCAAGGTACTACCCAAAGATCATATCTGGGTATTAAAAGCAATCATGAAACAGGAAGTTCTAAAAGAGAAAATAAAGTCTGATATTTCATGGGCGCTCAAGATTCTTATAAAGAGCTTTGATAACAATACAGATCTCAAAACTATTAAAAAAGAACTTGTTCCCGCAATTCTCACCGAAAGCGAATGGACATCGTGGAGCAAAAAAGCTAAAGATATTCTGCAGACCGATCCTACTATTGGCAATACAAGTGATTCAGTAAATACCTACATGGTCCGTGACAGGCCGCTTACGTTTGAGGAAAAAACATACAATCAATTTAAGGCTGAGAAAAACTTTTTTTCACGACTCCAATGCATTCGCAATTTTATTGATAAGGGCGGCGATACCGATTCTGAGCTTTTTACAGAAATGATTGAGTTTGTTGCAACATTTATCAAAACAGGACAGACATCAGATGAATATTCAATTGCTGCGTATCTCTTTATCAAAGAACTTGCTCAGCATCATACAATGTTAAAAAAATATCTAACAGTGTCATTTACAGAACTTGTTACAAAAGATACAGATTTCACAGCTCTCTATAATTTTATTAAAGACACTAATCTCAGGCAGATGCTGCTTCAGACCATCAAGCAGACTCTTGCAAACTGGGTATCCATTTACATGGAGCTACTACCAACAACTCAACTTAAGTCGATGATTGATATTCTTCTTGATGCTGGTGAAACAGAACAGCTGCTTCGACTCTTTAATAATGTTATAGAAAATTATCGAGATTACCGCTCAACATTTATCTGGATGATCCGGTCGCTCTGGACAGAAAAATGGATAGAGCCACTCTATCGTTATTACGATAAGGTTCTCATTATTCTCATTCATATACTTGATATCTGTTATAAAGAAATCGAAAACCATAAAAACACTGTTGAGAATAAAAAACTGATTAAAGCCATTGATAACTTTTTATTCAGAGATGGTGCAATTACCAAATTTATTGAACAGTCAAGCAAAGAAGCAGTTGAACGTATGTATGCGCTTATTTCCGATGTAAGAACCATCGATCCGGCAATTAAATTAAATATTCGGAAAAAAATACAGGAACGCTTCCCCGACTTTAAATTCCAGGAAGAAGAACGATCAATTGTTTCTCGCGGCTTAATTGTAACAGAAAAGAAATATAATGAAAAAACACAGCAGCTCAATAAATTAGTTAATGAAGATGTGCCTGCAAATCAAAAAGAAATTGCATTTGCTCTCTCGCTGGGCGATCTTCGTGAAAATGCAGAATATAAGGCTGCTAAGGAAAAACAAGATGAACTGAATTCAAAAATTGCCAAACTTAAGAACGAGATTGAACGTGCTCAGATTTTTGATAGAGCAAGTGCCTCTACGACAAAGATTTCTTTTGGAACCAAAGTTACATTGCTGAATCTTAATACAAATAAAAATGAAGTTTTTACAATATTGGGTCCGTGGGAATCAGATCCCGCTAATAATATTATTTCTTACCTTTCACCGCTTGGTAAAAAATTAGTAAACCATAAAGTCGATGACATGCTTTCATTCTCAATAAATGAAAAGCAGTTTAATTATAAAGTTATTAAAATTGAATTGGCGGATATTTGATAAAGGAGTATCATTATGACCAAAAAGTTATTAACAATTTTTCTTGCAGTCATTGTACTTGGTATTTCAACAGTAACATATGCTCAGTCCACTACTGATCTCATTATTCTTTTAGATTCAAGTCAAAGCATGATTCCTTATTACAATGATGTTGCAGAGTTTATTTGCAAATCAATTTTGCCTTCTTATTTACGTTATGGCGACCGCTTTCATGTGCTGACTTTTTCTGATACTGTACAAAATCCAATCAGCAAAGAAGTGCTGACAAACGCTGATATAAATGCAATAGTTGCTGGTGTTTTATTATTGTATCCACTGGGAACGAGCACTGATTTAATTACCGCACTTGAAAGTACCTGGAAATGGACGCTGGATCTACCTTCTGATTCTAACAAGGTAATCGTGATGATTACCGACGGTATGCATGCTCCACTTACATCCTCTCCCTATTATCCTTTAACAAATGAAGCCGTAAAAACAGAAATAACCAGAATTGCGGATAAGATTAAGAGCCAGAACTGGACATTTAAACTTATTACGGTACCTTTTACGAGCGAAACAACAGCAGGAACAGAGAATAGTACAGCACCTGGTGCAGGTATCTATACGGAAACTATCGCAAATTCTACCGGTACTACAGCTGTAGAATACCAGAAAGGTAGTGAACAGGAAGTCATAGGAAAGGCCCTTTCTCTTATTCAGATATCCTGTCCTGCCAATCTGGGGAAAAGAAATTACACTTTTAGAATTCCAGTAACCTTTACCAATACAAGCGATACAGAAGCTGCTATCGAAGTAGTAAAAGTAATTGTAAATGGCAAAACAAATGTATTGAACGGAAAAGCATCTGCAGTTATTCCTGCACAATCGTCTAAGACCATTTCAGTCCCAGTTGCATTTCCGAGAGACTGGCAGGCTGGTGAACAAACTATTACCTTTGAACCAGTTTTTTATGATAATCTCAGAGTAATTCCACCCGTACTGCAAACATCAGTCAATCTTAAATATTCTTTTATAGCATCAATTGTGAGTAATGTAACCCACTTGATTCTATCGATACTCATTATTGCTGCTATTATTGCGCTTGTTATCATTATACTGCTCTATATCCGTTCCATACACAAACAAGCAGAACAACCTGTTGTAGATGCTGTTTACGATTCCATGCAGGTACAGCAGATTGCCGGGCAAAGTTTGCACCGTGAACAACGGGCAGCTCAGGTACTGGCATCCACTACTGTTAAAAAATCAGCTACAACGCTGGAGCCAACCAGTTCATCTCATACTGCTGAAGTACTTACTCATGTGCCAGCAGTGACAACTGAAACTGCAGATTTTAAAACTAAAACGCTTGAAACCTATCTTAATTCCCAGAAAAAACAAACTCAAAACGTACTGGAAACAATAGACACCCATAGCCATAAAAACATTGAAACGATTACCACACCTAAACGTGGACCTGATAAGCTCTCTGTCCTTACAAGTGTATCGTCAATGCAAAAAGCTCGACAGGAACAATTGTTTAGCAAACTGCAGAAAAAAGAACCTGCACAGATAGTAGTCCGACACAAAGCTCCAATTGAATATAATCCATCAATCGTAAAGCCGGGCACCATTAAAGTTGAGTTTATTGTAGAAAATCAGAACCGATGCATCGGAAATCGTAACATTAAAGTTTTGCATGCCGGTGGTAAAAAAACAATAGGCGGCAAATTGAGTGATTTTTATATTTTTCTTTATCCTTTTCCTAATCGAATTGCAGATGTATATTACGATGGAGAGTCGCTTATTGTTGTTCCACGCAAATTTGAATACTTCCCCGATTATGATGCACCCATAACCGTTAATCTTGACGAACATGTACGCATTGTAACTAAAAAGGGGAAAGAAGTATTCTTTAAATTTACTGCCTATATTCCTCCCTATGAAAAAATCAATAAAATATTGCACTGTGTAGAGCTTCCGGGAAGGGATATTGCAGAAAAACAAAGCGAGTAAACTTTTTAGCTACAAAATACCAGCATCATACAAAGTACGCCAGTTACTAACTGGTTACATGCCGCTCATCAAATGGTGTATAGGCTTTGATGCTGGTATTCGAATAGCTGGTATGTTGGCTTAATAACATACCTCCTCACTTTTATCGACTATTATTCATAGATCATGACCGTGAGTTTTCCTTCATGGCTCAGATCCTTAAAAGCTATGATTGGTTTATCCGTTTTTAGGGCTATATGAATCAGTTTTGCTGTTCCTTTAGAGATTCCCCCTTCTCCGAGTGTGACCCAGCTGTTTCCATCCCATTGCATGACCATGGCTTTACGATTGTCATTGCTTATAAATGCTACAAGGGGCTGGTTCAGAGAATTGAGTGCAAGGTCTACCGTATCGGTTGTGACAGGAGAAAAGGCTGGACTCCCAATAAAAACCCATTGTGTTCCGTCCCAGCGTTTTACTGAAATTTTGTGTGCCAAATCCACATAGGCCACCACGGGGTAGTCATTCAAATCTACCGCCAGATCCAGGTAATTGCCAATGCTTGCGCCTTGGCCTGCTGACCCTAAAATCTTCCATTCTGGAACCGTTCCCTGGTCAATGGTGTTGTCGACTGCGCAGGAAAGTATTACCAGGGAAAGAATTAAAAATAGTGATGAGTGTACAACGCTTTTCATTGCTTTCCCTACTTTTTAAGTATATTTCTCTTTTTTCAAAATATAGCACGCTGTGTTAAATTTTCAATTAAAGATTAAAAATAAACTCTAAATAATAATTCAAACCATATCCCGGGGAAAAAAGCACATAGTACATTCGATTCCTGACAGCACACAATCTATATACCTGCACGCATACATCACTGAAATCGTACTTCAAAGTATAGCTTTAGATAGCTGATCGATATGCTAGACGCACTTCCTGCTATCCCTCTTCAAACAAAGTGTATGGAAATGCATACATGTACCCTATAGTTGTGTTATTTTTAATATTTTACTATTATTGTAGTACCTTAATTATGGAGGAAACATGCCTGCATCAATTATCGATGGTAAACTGGTTGCACAGGAAATCCGCAGTGCCCTGAGCGAACGAATCAGTGCGCTTAAACATAAAAACATTGTTCCGGGACTGGCAGTTATTCTTGTTGGAGAGGATCCTGCGAGCGTTTCGTATGTAACTGCTAAAGAACAGGCTTGTGCAGATATCGGCATGAAAAGTTTTGAGTACCGCCTTCCCGATACAACCAGGACAGAGGAACTCGTTGCTCTCATTCACAAACTCAATGCCGATAAAGCTGTACATGGGATTCTTGTACAGCTACCGCTTCCCGGACATATCGATGAATTTTCCGTTATCGAGGCTATTGCTCCAGAAAAGGATGTTGATGGATTTACGAGTATCAATCTGGGGAAAATGCTCCTGGGACAGGATGCTTTCATTCCCTGTACACCGCACGGAATTATCAAACTAATTGAACACACTGGAATACCAACTAAAGGCACACATGCAGTTGTGGTAGGACGATCGAACATTGTGGGAAAACCACTCGCTAATCTGCTCATTCGCAAAGAAATCAATGCCACCGTTACGATCTGTCATACCGGCACCGTAAACCTTGCGGATTTTACAAAACATGCTGACATTCTCATTGCCTGTGCCGGAAAAGCCGGGCTTATCACTGCTGATATGGTCAAACCAGGTGCCTGCGTAATCGATGTAGGTGTAAACAGAGTACCTGCACCGCAGTCAAAAAAAGGCTGGAAACTGGTCGGCGACGTTTTGTTTGACGAGGTGCTTGATGTGGCAGGGTTTATTACTCCAGTTCCAGGCGGAGTCGGACCCATGACTATTACAATGCTGCTCTATAATACTGTTGCTGCAGCAGAAAAGATGAGTGTATAATCACACGTGGGAAAACAATTGCATCACATTGATGTTCAGAATCAAAAAGATTTTAGAAAAATTCCCATCAACAAAGTAGGTGTAAAGGGGCTTGAATACCCAATAACGGTGCTCGATAAGGCAAATGGTGTTCAGCATACGAGTGCGATTGTAAACCTTTTTGTTGATCTGCCGCATGAGTTCAAGGGCACTCACATGAGCCGCTTTATAGAAGTGTTTAATAAACACCGGAAAGACTTATCAATGCCCCATTTTCTAACCATGCTTAAAGAAGTCCGTACCGCTCTCCATGCTGAAACTGCCTATGCTGATATTCATTTCCCCTATTTTATTGAAAAAGAAGCTCCTGTTTCTCATCAAAAAAGTATAATGCGGTATGAATGCGCATTTCAGGGCATGGTTAATACCAATAAACATAACTTTATTGTTTCTATTTCTATACCGGTTCAAACAGTGTGTCCATGCTCGAAAGCAATTAGCAAATACGGAGCTCACAATCAGCGCGGTATTGTTACCGTATCGCTGCACCTCGGTCCGTTCTTCTGGATTGAAGATATTATCGGACTCGTTGAATCATGCGCTTCAAGTGCTGTGTTTACATTATTAAAAAGAAGTGATGAAAAATTTGTAACGGAAACTGCATACGAAAACCCTCGTTTCGTTGAGGATTTAGTTCGGGAAGTGTACCTTAAGCTTGAAGCATTGAAACAGTTTCCAGAGTTTACAGTAGAAGCGGAAAATTTTGAAAGTATCCATAACCATTCGGCTTTTGCAATGGTTCACTATCAAGCTCACAAGGAGTGACAATGGCTTTTAACCATGTAGAAAAAATACAGGATGCTGTACCTATTCGTAATGTTATTGTTTCTGTCTATGACAAAAGCGGACTTGAAAACATGCTGGTAGCCCTGCTCCGCTACTGCCCGGGAGTACGTTTTTATGCTACAGGTGGAACGTACAGTTTTATCCAGCAGTTATTAGGTGAGCGATCTGGCGCACATCTCGTTGATATGACAAGATACACCGGTCAGCCGGAAATGAAAGGTGGCCTTGTTAAGACATTAGACTGGAAAATATACCTTGGATTGCTTGCTGAACCGTTTGATCGAGAGCATGAAGCAGATTTAGCCCGATACGATGCTGTTCAGTTTGATATGGTTATCTGCAATCTCTATCCATTTACTCAAGCAAGCGACCAAGCTGATAGTTTTGAAACAGCACGCCAGCATATTGATATTGGAGGACCTACACTGCTTCGTGCAGCTGCTAAAAACTTTTTGCGCGTCTGTCCCGTTCCTTCACCCGAATATTATGCACAAATCATGCAAGCACTTGAAAAAAATAATGGTAGGCTCACGTTAAAAGATAGAATTAACATGGCGGAAGCTGTTTTTGAAAGACAAAGCATGTACGATACTGCAATTGCAGATTACTTACGCACACAAAAAGAAAATGTTGCTAAAACCTATACTATCGTATAAAATACTAGCAAACGTATAGAACAAAAATTAAGGGACAGTGCATGCGCGTTAGAAATGCTTTACGCTCTTTAGCCATAAAAAGTTTGTATGAATCACTTGATGTCCGCATGATTATTCATGTTGCATCTCAGGTTATTGAAAATTATGATATCTATGAACGCACTGGCTGTCCGCACAACATTCCCCTTACCGCACAGCAGACTGCTCGTCAGGTAATCGATGACTGCATCGCTCTTGATATGTTTCTCGATTTGCTTGAGTATCTAATTATACTCAACTCGAGAGGCTATATGGGCAGAGAATTTCCAATTCTCTATCTTGACGAAATGATCAAGCATATTGCAGCAGAAGGTTTTCTCTATAATCCTGAAATTAACCGATTCATGGAAGATACCACAAAACAGGCTACAATCAACTGGGGAAGGTTGCATGAAGGCTCAAACTATTCATTTACGTTTTTGAAAATTGACATTGTAAGAAACTCCGAGCATGTTCGCTCAAACAAAAAAACCGATGTAGAATCTGCTTACCGCCATATTCATGCGTTTATTACTAACTCATTTTTAAAACGAGATGGCCGCGAATGGTTCTGGGAAGGCGATGGTGGTCTCATAGCTTTCTTTAATGGCGATATTTATAACAACGCTGTATTAACAGGTATTGATATTATCAATAAATTAAATTTGTTTAATATTTTTGACAATATATTGCAAAAACCAGTCTCACTGAGAATTTCGTGTCATGCAGGGACGTTTCCTTTTTCTTCAAATGCTTCTGTAATTCGCAAGTACGATCCAATCCGCGAAGCTTTTGAAATTGAAAGTAAACATACTCCAGAAAACGTGCTTTCCGTTACTGTAAACGTATATGCTCGCCTGGACAAATTGTTAACGGATAGCCTTACATCATCCATCCAGTGTGATAAATGGAAATTATATTATTATAAACCTTCAACGGAGTTTTCATGCAAATAGTAATACTTGGCAAATATAAAAAAATTACATCATTTTTTACAGCTCACTGTTCGCTGTTCCCAATTGAAAACATATCAGCAATAAAAAAGTTAAAGGCGGACCCAGATACCATAGTATATGTTGATCGATTAAGTTTTTCACATGAAAATTTTAATCTCGTACTTAAAGAATTGCAGACTAGAGCTTCATTGTGGGGTGTTATTGATCCAAAAAATCAAATTACCGATCCCGCTCTTTTGTTTTTTTCTGGAGCAGCAGATTACCTCAACGGTCAGGTTCTCGAAAAAAAAATATCTGAATCGAGACTTCAACAAATCTATTCATTTAAAACAGGACAAAATGTAGAACATATAGAGCTTCCCGAATTTCCTGGGTGGGACAAATTAATTTCCCGGAAGGAATATCCATTTATTTTCTTAATTATTTCATTGAGCATTTCGGAAGAGCTTAAAAAGAGTTTTGGAGAAAAACGGTTCGAAAAAATCAAAGAATTATTTTTAAATTATCTAAGCTATGTCATTCAGGATACGGGTAAACTATGGATGACTGATGGCACATACGCTTTACTGCTTTTCCCTCCGGAGCATAGCGAGTTTGCTTTACGAATTGCATTGCAAATTATTCTCAATGCAATTCCTTTATCGTATGAATACTACAAAATTCAAACCATACTTCCAATGACAATTGCGCTCCATTATGGGACAACGCCATGGGAAAAAGTAGGAAAAACTGGTAACATTATTTCTGCTGATATTAATTTTATTCATCACATCATAAAAAAAATTGCAAAGCCAGGTATTGTACTTGCTTCTGAGGAATTTATAAAACGTATTCCCGAAAAATATTCTGCATTATTCATTAAAGATAAAAAATTCGAGGGTCATGATATATTTAAGTCATTTAATTATAAGCCATCAAAAAAATAATAAAAATAAGGATTTGAGGTTCAGTTAAGAAACAATTTAGGGCGCATCTATATCGAGAATAATAGTTACCGGTCCCACATTAGTATACGAAACATCCATTGAAGCGCCAAATATTCCTGTTGCTGTGACGATTTCCGTTTTTCGCACATAATCAACAAAATAATCATATAGCTGTTTTGCCAATGTGGGTTCTGCGGATTGGTTATATGAAGGACGATTTCCTTTTTTTGTATCTGCATACAGAGTAAACTGTGAAACAATGAGCAGCTGCCCGTTTACTGCCTGCAGGTTGAGATTCATTTTTCCTTCGGCATCTTCAAATATTCTTAAATTAATTATTTTTAATGCCATTTTTTCTGCTACAGTCTCGGTATCGGTGGGAGCAACTGCGAGATAGACAAGTAGTCCCTGCTCTATCTCGCCTGTTACTGCTCCGTCTACTGAGACTTTGCCATTTTTAATTCGCTGAACTACCGCACGCATTTTATTTTCGTTTATACTGCTTTATCTGCTCATGAATATATGCGCGCAATTCTGAGCGATGCACTCGCTTCTGTTCCATTGTATCACGATCACGTACTGTAACCGTTCCATCTTCTTTTGAATCATAATCAATAGTAATGCAGTATGGCGTGCCCGCTTCATCCTGTCTGCGATAACGTCTTCCAATAGCACCTGCCTGATCATAATCGGTTACAAAATCTTCTTTAAGTTCATTACGTATATCCTGAGCAAGTTCAGCAAGACCATCTTTTTTCATGAGTGGAAGAACTGCAACAGTTACCGGTGCCAGTAATGGATGGAAATGGAGCACTGTCCGCCAATCATCTTCATTACCATTATCTGCAATTTTTTCTTCTTCATAAGCATCGCAGAGAACCATAAGGAGCTGACGTGTTAATCCTGCACTGGTTTCGATAATATAGGGTATATAGCGTTCATTTCCGTTATCCTGATCAATATACTGCATGTCTTTTCCAGAGAACTCCTGATGACGTGATAAATCATAGTTAGAACGGTTATGAACGCCTTCAAGCTCTTTCCAGCCCATAGGAAACTCATACTCAATATCATATGCATCTTTTGCATAATGAGCCAGTTCATCTTTGCCATGCTGATGCCAGCGCAGTTTCTCCATTCGTATACCCAGTTTTTTATAATAATTCCAACGTTCATTTTTCCAGTATTCAAATGCTTTTTCATCTTCGCCTGGCTTAACAAAATATTGCATTTCCATCTGTTCAAATTCACAGGTTCTAAAAATAAAATTTTTAGTTACAATTTCATTACGAAATGCCTTTCCTACCTGAGCTATTCCAAAAGGAATTTTCATTCGGTTTGACTGAATTATATTTTTATAATTTACATAAATTCCCTGTGCTGTCTCTGGTCTAAGATAGATAAGACCTGAATCATTTTCTACAGGACCTATATGTGTTTTAAACATTAAATTGAACTTTCTTGTATCAGTAAGCTCGCCACCGCATTCGGGACATTCATGCTTTTGCAATTTTTCTGGATCAATCTGGTCTGCGCGGAATCGAGCCTTACATTTTTTACAATCAACGAGAGGATCTGTAAAGTTCTCAACATGACCAGAGGCCTCCCACACACGGGGATGCATGAGAATAGCTGCATCAAGACCAACAATATTATCATGCAGCTGTGTCATCTCTTTCCACCAGAACCGCTGAATTCTATTCTTTAACTCTATACCATACGGGCCGTAATCCCAGGCACCGGACAAGCCGCCATATATTTCTGATGACTGGAATACAAAACCTTTTCTCTTAGCCAGTGATGTAATTTTCTCCATTGTTACCGAGCGATCATTATTTTCCACGCTGATACTCCTCTAGCATAATTTATTGCAGTATATAAAATAATACAGCACTGTACAAGAACCTTATAAAAAAGATACAATGCCTATCAATGGATATCGAAGCAAAACAGATACTTTCTGCTGGTTTAGCCTCATTAAACATAACCGCATCTCAGGAATACTGTGATACATTAATCGCTTACGCCGAACTTATTGAAGCAGGAAACCACTATCATAGTTTTGTCGCTGCCAGTGGCAGAGATCTTGTTGTAAAGCATATCCTTGATTCTTTAGCACCAGTAAATATTTTTACAAACCTTATTGCTGCTAATAGATATAATACGATTGGTGATTTTGGAACTGGAGCAGGACTACCTGGTATACCACTAGCTTTAACCTTCCCCGATATTCATTTTACACTTATTGATAGAATGACAAAACGAATACAGTTTCTTGAATCGGTTATTGCAAAACTTTCAATAAACAATGTAACTGTGCTGGAAACTCAAGCAGAGCACTGTAAAATGCAGTTTGATATAGTAACTTTCAGAGCTTTCCACCCTTTTGAGTACAAACTTTTTAAGAAACTGTTCAAGCTCTGTACCCCGAACGGAGTTATTGCAGCATATAAAGGGAAACAGGATCGTGTACACTCTGAAATCATTGAAATTGCAAATCTAATGGAATCATATACAGTAAAACCACTAACTGTACCCTACCTCAACGAAGAACGATGTCTTGTTATTATTAAACCTAGATTGCACTAATCAAATCGTTTATATGTTTCTATAAGCCTATCAAATAAGAGCTTAGCTGTATCATTAGAAAATGAAAGAATTTCAAAGCCTGCTTCATAGTGGTTTATATCAATGACGTTCATCCATTTTAAAAGTCCAATACAGCTAAAACGAGGTAAATTTAGTTCGGGTGCATATAGTTCGAGATTATACTGAGCTTCTTGCTTAAGCGTAAAAACCTTTGCTGTAAGTAATGTTTTTATACCAGTAGAGGAGATATTAGTTATGTATCCATACATCTCAGCATCGATAATTCTAACATGTGCAAAAGAAACAAATCGTTCTGAACGTCGCTTATCATTGGTATCCATGAGTTTGTCTCCTTATAACCTAATTTATATGTACATTTTTTATTTCAAATATAGTTCCCCGGATATATACGTACCTATTACAGCTTCTGACCATGATGTAACGACTCCTTTCTGCGTTACAAACTGAATCTTTAGTTCAGGGAACGTACGTTTTGCAGATAATAAGCCCATTCCAAATCTGGAGTAGTTGTGATGTTCTCGATATTTCTGGAATGTTTCAGAATTGACATCTATAGAATCAGGATCAAATGTGATATCATAAGGCAGTACTGCAGGGTTAAAACCGCCACCTCTATCCTCAACATTGACAGTGAGTTTTTCTTCCTGTATTGATAAAATAACGTGTATGTTTTCTTGAACATTTTTTTCTAAATGAGAACGCACAGAATTTGAAACAAGCTCTAATACTGCATAATGAATTAGCTCTGCTTTGCTGCATCCTGCTATACCAATACGAGTTATTGATTGTACAATTTTAGGAAATGGCACCTTTGGGTTTATTTTAAGCTCTATACATTTTGCTTTTTTGTTGCCATATTCCAAATAATAACTCATATTGGCATCCGACTATTTTGTTAACTTTTTTTCAAGCTTGGCCCATGTATCCTTTAATGTAATTGTCCTGTTAAACACTTTTTTTGTTTGTGTGCTATCAGGGTCACACACAAAATATCCAAGCCGTTCAAATTGATACTTTTGTTCTGGCTTCGATTCTGCAAGCAAGGGTTCAGCCCATGCATTTGGAATAACCTGAAGTGATTGAGGATTTACTGTGGAAATCCAATCAACATCTGGTGGAACATCGCGAGGGCGCTCGGACTCAAATAAATGATCATAGAGCCGAACTTCTATTGGAACAGCATGAGCACAACTTACCCAATGGATAGTGCTTTTTACCTTACTGTTGTCTGGTGCATTACCACCTCTTGTTGCAGGATCGTATGTACAGTGTACAGCAACAACTTCGCCTGTTGTGCTATCTTTTTCACACGAAACACATTGAACAATATAGCCGTATCGCAAACGAACCTGATTTCCAGGATAGAGTCGGTAATACTTTGGAAGCGGATTCTCCATAAAATCGTCCTGCTCAATGTATAGTTCACCTGTAAATGGTATTTTTCGTGTACCCATACCTGGATCTTCCGGATTATTTACTGCGTCTATATATTCAACATGTCCTTGAGGCCAATTATCTATTATTAACTTTAATGGTTTTAATACAGCCATAACACGCTGAACTTTTTTATTAAGATCTTCACGGAGACAATGCTCTAATAATTGTATATCTACAAGACTATTAGTTTTTGCAATTCCAATTCGTGAAAGGAAATCTCGTATAGCCTCTGGCGTGTAACCGCGCCTCCTCAGTCCACTCAAGGTCGGCATGCGAGGATCATCCCATCCTGCAACAACACCTTCCTGCACAAGCCGGAGCAGCCAGCGTTTACTCAATTCTGTATGACTCAGATTAAGCCGTGCAAATTCTATCTGTCTGCTCGGGAAAACCTCACATTCTCGTATGAACCACTCATAGAGTGGTCTGTGAATTTCATATTCCAGTGAGCAGAGCGAATGCGTAATTCCTTCTTTTGCGTCAGAGAGTGGATGCTGAAAATCATACATGGGATAAATGCACCAGGTATTTCCGGTTCGATAATGTGGCACCCGCCGAATTCTGTACATAACCGGATCCCGCATTACCAGGTTTGGATGAGCCATATCAATTTTAGCTCGCAGTGTCTTGGAACCATCAGGGAATTCACCCTTGCGCATTCTTTCAAACAAATCGAGATTTTCTTCTACGCTGCGGTTTCTATAAGGGCTGTCTTTTCCCGGTGGTGTATAGGTTATATTGTTTTTATCAGGAACTGCTGTACCACGATACACTCGAATTTCTTCATCAGAGAGATCATCTACATATGCTTTGCCTTTTTTAATAAGCTTTACCGCAAGCTCATACAAATACTCATAATAATCAGAAGCATAGTATTCTCTGTCTTCCCAATCGTAGCCGAGCCATCGAATATCACGCTTAATAGCCTCAACATAGCTCACATCTTCTTTTTCCGGATTCGTATCATCAAACCTCAAATTGCACTTTCCACCAAATTCTTTAGCTATCTCAAAATCAATAGAAAGCGCTTTAGCATGTCCTATATGGAGCCATCCATTAGGCTCTGGAGGAAACCTGGTGTGAACCTCTTTATACCGTCCACTCGCAAGATCTTCCTTAATTGCATCTCGTATAAAATCACTTGCTTCTTCAATAACTTGTACTATATTTTCATTACTCATAAAAACTCCTATAGATATGGTTGTAACAACGATACTATTTTTTCTAAAGGTTTAACATCATCTTCATCAAACATCGCGGGTTTTGTAGAATCGATATCGAGAACTGCCACCACTGTCCCGTTTTTAAGTATGGGAACTACAATTTCGCTCATTGAGCGGCTATCGCATGCAATATGTCCAGGGAAAGCATGTACATCAGGAACCACGACTGCTTGTTTTGTCTCTACCGATGCAACACACACACCTCTGTCACGGAGAATCTGACAGGCTACTGGTCCCTGATATGGTCCAACATGGAGCTCTTTTGGACCAGCAACAAAATAAAATCCTGTCCAGGAATGATGAGTCAGTTTTGCATGCAGTACTGCAGCAATTGTTGACATTGCTGCAAGCAAATTGGGCGATTTATTTTTTATTAACCCTTCAAGTTGTGTATAGATTCTTTCATACGCTGCTGCTCTGCGTTCTTCTACCATATGTTGCACCTCAATTATTTTTGGAGCACCTGTACTGCTGCATCAATACGCGCACAAGCCTTTTCTATGCCTACCAATGCTATGCTTTCAAAGAGTGGCGGACTTACCTTTGTCCCTGTTACAGCCATACGGAGGGGCATGAGCATATCACCAAGCTTATAGCCAAGCTCTTCTGCTTTTGTCCGGAATGCCTGCTCAATTACTGCATGATCACTTACCCCATGTTTGATAAGTAATGCCTTTGCTTCAAAAAGCACGCGGGCAGTAGCAGTTTTATCAAGCTTTTTAGGAATGAGTTCTTCTTGCGGCGGTACATCAAAATCCTTAAACACAAAACCAAGCATGAGCGGCGCATCAGAGAGATATTTGAGCCGTTCTTTTATAAGTGGAACGGCTTTACGCATAAACTCTATACCATGGTTGTCATCGTTGAGGAGCCCTGCATCACACATAAACGGTAGTATCAACCGAGCAAGCTCTTCATCAGATTTCATACGAATATACTGACCATTAAACCACTCAAGTTTCACATAATCAAAAACAGCTGGTGCTTTATTGAGATGCTTAATAGAAAAATTTGCAATGAGTTCATCAAGTGAATATATATCCTGCCCATCTTTATACGAACAGCCAAGGAGTGCAACGTAATTGACAAGCGCTTCAGGAAGGTATCCTTTTTTCTTAAACTCATTGACCGCTGTAGCACCATGCCGTTTACTTAATTTATGACCATCCTGCCCCAATACCATAGGGAGATGACAGAGCTTTGGCACCTCCCAGCCAAATGCTTTATACATAATGATGTGTAGCGGTGTGGAAGAAATCCATTCCTGAGCACGCATGATATGGGTAATCTGCATACTATGATCGTCAATCACATTAGCCAAATGATAGGTTGGGAATCCATCACTTTTTAACAGCACGGGATCCGGGTTGATATCGACATTTTTCCATTCAATGGTGCCTAACAAAAGATCCTCAAAAACTGTGGTTCCTTCAAGAGGAATTTTAAGTCGGATTACATAGGGTTCACCGGCATCGACTCTGCGCTTCGCTTCTTCAGGATCGAGATTTCTGCATGTCCGTGGATATCCAAATCCACCTTCATTTTCTGTTTCTTCTCCATCATTGCCTTGAGTACGCTTATCTTTACAAAAGCAGTAGTATGCTGCTCCTTTTTTAACTAGTTCATGCGCATACTGCTGATACAGTGCGAGCCGTTCCGACTGAACATATGGACCAGCTGGACCTCCCACATCAGGACCTTCATCCCAGTAAAAACCTAACCATGCAAATGTATCATATAGATTCTGTACATATTCTTCTCTGAATCGGGTTCGATCAGTATCTTCAAGCCGTACTATAAAGGTACCATTCTGTGATTTTGCAAAAAGATAATTAAAAAGAGCAGTTCTCACACTTCCAATATGTTGTAAACCAGTAGGTGATGGGGCATATCGTACCCGAACACTCATAAATCCTCCTCACTATATGCAAAGCAGTATAATCGGTCAGGTGTTTAATTTCAAGGCGTAATGTTTTGGCAATGAATCAGTTGTGATTACACTGGTTCTGCTGTTAATACAGTTTATATGTCGTTTTCAATTATTCGGTATCATTAAATCTGGACGGAGTATTTCAGCACCTTCACAGTATACATGAACAGGTTTCTTGATTTTACCTTGATACCAGAGTATAACGCGTATGCAGAGTCTAGGAGCATTTTTAAACTGTGCTTCCTGAACACAAAACAGAGGCACCTCATAACCTGCTTCTCGAACTGCTGTAGCAGGGTTTTTTGATTGTATATCATTGGTTACAGAAAATATCATTGCAAGAATTCGTTTGTGTTTTAAAGAATTATGTTCTACTAAACGGTTCAGTAATACTTGTGTAACACGATCAATTTCTTTCGGGCTATCATCTTTAACAAAGACAGCGCCTCGTAAAACTGTTATGGCATTTCTAAAAATCATTATAAGCTAAACCCCTTGAGTAGTTTTAGTATGAAAAAACTTAAGAAAAATATCAGGAGATATACTATACTTTCAAAAATACTCGCAATAAATGCCGATAGTTTTCTTTTTTCAATTATAAACGCTGTGGTTCCGGAAATTCCTGTAAATACAAAACCTGTTGCAGCTGCTATTCCAGAATTGATAATAACTATCTCCATTATTGATTGGCTTAACTTTGCAATGATAAATACGAGGGCAGTTTGAGCAGAAAATAAAATGTACCAGCGTATAATTACCCTCGCAGCATGCATGACTGTTAAAAATTTATTTGTATATACCTGCTCAGTATTCATACATGTTTACTATGCTTTCTTTTTTATGCTTTTTGCTTTTTTATTTTTTTCGGATACTTTTATCGATGGGAATAAAAGCGTAAAAGCATCGAGTACAGAGTTGATTTCTTTAATAGTTAATTCACTAAGAACTTCTTTTGGAATATCTTCCAGGTCTTTATGATTTTTTTCCGGCAACAGTATTTTTGTGCACTTATTTCGATGAGCAGCAAGTAATTTTTCCTTAATTCCGCCTACTGGCAGTATTCTTCCTGTTAAGGTAATTTCTCCAGTCATTGCCCAGCCCTGTTCTACTGGAGTACCGAGAAATGCCGAAAGCATGGCAACAGCAAGAGTTATTCCGGCCGAAGGTCCATCTTTTGGTATTGCACCTTCAGGTACATGAATATGAATTGTTTTGTGTTCAAAAACAGATTTTGGAATGGATAGTACTTCTTGATGAGCCCGAATATAGGTAAGTGCGGTTCTTGCACTTTCTTTCATAACGTCCCCAAGATTTCCGGTTAATATAAGTTCAGTTTCTCCAGGGAAGCTCGTTACCTCTACAGGTAGTATTGAACCGCCTAATTCAGTCCATGCAAGGCCATACACCAGGCCTGGTATTGTATCTGAAAAAACCAGATCAGGATCGTACTTTTTTCTTCCTAAATACTTTTCTATATCTTTTTCTGTTATTGTCTTTTTAATTTCTGTAATTGCCTTATGTTTTTCAACTAAATCGAGTGCAAGTTTGCGGATAACATGGGCAATTTCACGTTCCAGTGAACGCACACCTGCCTCCATTGTATAATCATGGATTATTTTTTTAATTGCCTGTTTACTCCATGTCAATTCAAGAGAAGCAAGACCATTCTCCGCAAGTTGTTTTGGAATTATGAAATTTTCTGCTATAATACATTTTTCATAATCGGTATAGCTTGGAATTTCTATTATTTCCATACGATCTAAGAGAGGATACGGTATTCCGTGTAAACTGTTTGCAGTAGTTATAAATACGACATGTGATAGATCATACGGAGCTTCCAGGTAATGATCGGTAAATGCATGATTCTGTTCAGGATCCAATACTTCAAGGAGCGCGCTAGCAGGATCACCGCGAAAATCGCTGGACATTTTATCAATCTCATCAAGTAAAAATACAGGGTCGATCGATACAGTATGGCGCATACCTTGAATAATTTTTCCAGGAAGTGCTCCAACATATGTTCTGCGGTGACCGCGTATTTCGGCTTCATCTCTCAGACCACCAAGGCTGATGCGAACAAATTCTCTGCCAAGAGCTCGTGCTATTGATTTTCCGAGACTTGTTTTCCCTGTTCCTGGCGGACCTATAAAACACAAAATTGGTCCACGGCATGACTGGCTAAGCTGTTGTACTGCTATAAATTCGAGTATACGTTCCTTAACCTTTTGCATACCATAGTGGTCATTATCCAATATTTTTTTGGCTTCTTCGATAGATGGAACATCATTGCTTTTAATTGTCCAGGGTAGCTCTCCAAATACTTCAATGTACGTCCGCAACACTACAGCCTCCGGAGAAAGCGGAGGCAATCGTGATAGTCTCCGTATCTCTTTTTTAATCCGGGCTACAATTTCCTGCGGAGGCTGCTTTTGCAGTATCTGCTGCTCAAGCTCTTCATATTCGTTTTGAGCATCATTTTCTTTTCCGAGCTCTTTTTTTATTTCACGAAGTTTTTCTTGCAGATAATAATCTTTTTGAGCTTTTGAAATTCTCATTTTAACTTTTTGTTCAATTTTTTGTTGTATTTCGTTAAGTTCGTTTTCCTGTGATAATATCTTAATTACAAACTCAATTCTTTTGTAATCATCATCAAGAGCGAGGATTTCCTGTTTACGTTCATGCGTAATGGGTAAAAAATGACCAATAATATTACATATTTCCTCTGCACTATCGGCTTTTTCAACCGCATTGAGTGTTTCAAAGGGAATTTTTTTTAACTGTTCTGCATAGTGTCGGAACTCCTGCTTAGCTATTTTTACTAACGCAGATAGCTCTTTGTTTTCTGCAATGATTGCATGAGTAGTACCCGAAAGTCCATCCAATACAGTTTCATAAAAATCATTGTTGATTCTTGTTTTTAGTATTTTTACCCGTTCTTTACCTTCAAGCAGCAACCGCTGACTACCATCGATTCCAGGGCTTACCTGCAACACTGTTGCCAACGTGCCAACTTCATGAAACTCGAGTTCAGTATCTCCCTGTTCAGGTATTTTTTTTAGAAGCACAACAACGATAAGCCTGTCACGATGCAGTGCTTCCTGTAAGGCATTAATACAGTATTTTGAAGAAACTGAAAGCGACAGTATTGTATCGGGAAACAATACTGAATCCGGTGTATATAGTAGAGGAAATACAAGCGTATTATTTTTTTTCTTAAAGAGTTCTCGTAAAAAACTCATGCGCTCTTTTTGACCGTTTCGACTAAAGGAGCTTTATTTTCCATCACCGTATCAGCATTAACAATGATGCGTTTTTTTTCTTCAGAATGCGGTATTTCAAACATAACATCGATGAGAATTTTTTCTACAATTGCTCTCAAGCCACGTGCTCCCGTTTTCTGGTCAATCGCTTTCTGAACTATTGCATCAATAGCATCATCAGTAAATTCAAGGTCTGCATTATCGAGCTTAAAGCTTTCCTGGTATTGCTTGAGAATTGCATTTTTAGGCTCTGAAATAATTCGCTTGAGATCTACCTTGGTAAGTTCATCGAGCGCTACGGTAATGGGCAACCGTCCGATAAACTCGGGTATCATGCCATATGAAATTAAATCATCAGGATGGATATGTAAAAACAATTCATGTGCAGATTTTTTCTTTGCACCACGTACATCAGCGCCAAATCCCATAGCTGTTTTAGCAATGCGCTGTTCTATATGTTTTTCAAGGCCTACAAATGCACCTCCACATATAAACAGGATATTCGTCGTATCGATTTTTATATATTCCTGCTGGGGATGCTTTCTTCCTCCCTGCGGCGGGACATTAGCAATGGTGCCTTCAATTATTTTAAGCAATGCCTGCTGAACACCTTCTCCGGAAACGTCGCGCGTAATGGAAACATTTTGTGTCTTTCGGGCAATCTTATCGATTTCATCAATATACACAATACCTTTTTCAGCAGCACTTATATCGCCGCCTGCATTCTGAATTAGCTTGAGCAATATGTTTTCTACATCTTCTCCAACATAACCAGCTTCTGTAAGCGTTGTTGCATCGGCTATTGCAAACGGCACATTAAGTTTTTTTGCAAGCGAACGGGCAAGCAATGTTTTACCAGAACCAGTTGGCCCAATCAATAACACATTGGATTTTTCCAGCTCTACATCTTGATTTAACTGTTTTTTATACAAAATACGTTTATAATGATTATATACTGCTACCGATAAAACTTTTTTTGCATATTCCTGACCAATAACGTACGAGTCAAGGAACTCTTTTATTTCTCCTGGTTTTGGTACTGATGAAATAGTAGATTTGTCATCCCGGCGCGTTGGTTCATGAATGATGCTATAACAGGCTTCAATACATTCATCGCAGATAAATACACCAGGACCTGCTACAATTTTCTGAGCATTTTGTGCACTTTTTCCGCAAAAAGAGCAGATTCGGTAATCAGTTCGTGTTTTTGCCATTAGTTTTTCGCTCCAGAATTGTATCGATTATACCATACTCCTTTGCTTCCTGGGCAGAGAGAAAGAAATCGCGCTCCATATCCTGTGCAATAACATCTACAGATTTTCCGGTATGGTATGCAAAATAGTCAATGGTTAGTTTTTTAAGTCTTATAATTTCTTTAGCCTGAATGCTTATATCAGAAGCCTGTCCCTGTACGCCACCCCATGGTTGATGGATGAGTATGCGTGAACTTGGAAGTGCATACCGTTTGCCTTGAGTACCTCCAGCCAAAAGCAATGCTCCCATGCTAGCTGCCTGTCCTACACAAATTGTTTTTATATCAGGTTTGATATACTGCATGGTATCGTAAATTGCCAATCCTGCTGTAACAAGTCCGCCGGGAGAATTGATATAGATATCAATATCTTTATCAGGATCCTGTGATTCAAGAAATAAGAGCTGAGCTATAACAAGGTCAGCGCTCACATCATCAATCTCACCATCTACAAAGACAATTCTATCCTTGAGCAGGCGGGAATAGATATCGTAAGCCCTTTCTGTTACACCATTTTGCTCAAAAATATGCGGTATTGTTACAATCATTTTTTCATCCATATTTAACTCCCGCTGGAAAGATACTGCTATTTTATGCAACAATCAATACGATGCACTATTGTATTGGCAAGCACGTATATACTGCTTACTGTTTTCGTAATTCTTTAAACGTTGTCTTTGCACCTTTTTTTACGGTTACTTGAGCAAGCAGTTCATTAAATAGCCTTTCTTGCAAAAGATGCTCTTTAAGATACTCCTGGTATTCAGGCTTTTCGTACTGTTTCTTTACTTCATCTACTGTCCGTGAAGTCTCTTCTGCTATTTTTGCATATTCTGCATTGAGGTCTTCATCGGAGATTTCATACTTTTTCTCTTCAAGAAATTTCTGGATAAGCAAATCTTTTTTCAAGTTTTTCTCAACATCGGGCCGCCATTCATTGAATAGATCTTTAATATCCTTACCCATACTTGCAAACAGCGACTTAAGCTGATCAAAGCTGTTCAAACCAAATCGGTATGCCATCTGCTCAAGACGCATAGAAAGACTCGATTGGATCATTGTTTCAGGAACTTCAATAGTGGTACGTGCGATAAGCTCATCGAGAAGTGCCTGCTCTTTTTTTGCTTTTACAAGATCATCAAGTTCACGAGCAAGCTTTGTGTTTATATCATTTTTAAGGTCAGCAAGTGTTTTATATTTTTCTGAAACATCCTGTGCAAATTCATCATCAAGATCTGGAAGTATCTTTTCACGAAGCCTTGTCAAAGCGACTTTGATTGTTTTGCTTTTTCCTGCCAGTTCTGGATATTCAAAATCAGCTGGATATGTTTTTGTAATGACTTTTTCTTCACCTTTTTTCATCCCGATGATTTCTTCATCAAACTTGTAAATATTCTGACCTGAACCAATTTCAAATACAAAATCTTGCGATGAAGTACCAGGAACGACATTGCCGGATTCATCCAGCTCACTATAATTCACGGTTGCTAACATGCCTTTTGAAGCTTTTGCATCATCCTTAACATCCTGAATTACTGCATTTCGCTGGCGCAGTTCTTCTATTTCTTCCTGCTCATCCTCTTTACTGATAGAGCATTGAGGAACTTCAATAGTGATATTTGAGGTGTTAGGAAGGGCAAATTCCGGATATACATCATACTTAATTTTAAAAGTAAAATCTTTATCTAAGCTAAAATCGGGGTCTTCATCGAGATCGGGATGGGCATACGGGAGTGGTTTTGCAATAGATTCATCTTTCCATGCTTCATCCATTGCAGCTTCAATTATTTTTTGAAATGCATCCATCTTAATCTCGTTACCATATTTATTTTCGAAAACCTTTGGTGGCACTTTTCCTACTCTAAAACCATCAATGCGTGCTTTTTTGCAATACTCATTGAGCACTTCATTGTATTTTTTCTGAACAAAATCTTTTTCTACTGTTACGGTAAGCCGCATAGCAGATTTTTCAAGTTTTTCTGTATGTTTCGCAGTAATCATGTAAAACTCCTCAATTGATAATAAAAAATATCCAGTATGGCTGCATACAATTTGCACGCAATTTTAAGTAAAAAAAAGGCGATCCGGATTTCCAGATCGCCTTACGAGCGGGAAACGGGAGTCGGACCCGCGACATCCACCTTGGCAAGGTGGCGCTCTACCACTGAGCTATTCCCGCTTGGAACGATACCTCCCGCGGTATTACCTGCGAGAGGAGGGAGTTGAACCCTCATGCCGAAGCACCAGATCCTAAGTCTGGCGTGTCTGCCAGTTCCACCACTCTCGCCCGGAACTTCAGGTGCTTCGACCTTACTAAATCAACTAAAAATTGTCAAGTACTTTTTGAGTACTTTTTGAGCCGTGCAGGCATCGAACCTGCGACCCGCAGATTAAGAGTCTGCTGCTCTGCCAGCTGAGCTAACGGCCCGGGTTTTAATACATATGCGTCCGGCAGGAGTCGAACCTGCGACCTACGGATTCGAAGTCCGTCGCTCTATCCAGCTGAGCTACGAACGCCTGCCAGATTAGGGTGGATGACGGGGTTCGAACCCGCGACGACCAGATCCACATTCTGGGACTCTACCGCTGAGCTACATCCACCATGCTTAACGCCAGCTCAGAATGCCAGAAATAGCAAAAAATGTCAATAATTCAAACCGTACTATCACTCTATTCTAACAGGTAAACAAAATAACCTGCTGATACCAGCAGGTTACTCTACTCTCACACTATCGCGAATCTTTAGTTTTAAGATTCTTTCTCATGAGCTTGCGAGCCATCGTTTTCTTTTTCCGATTGCGAATTGCAGAGGGCTTTTCAAAATACTCACGCTTCTTCCATTCACGAATAATTCCCTCTTTTTCAACCATTCGTTTAAAACGCTTAATTGCTTTCTCTAACGGCTCATTATCTTCTACTATAATCTGATTAATCGAAATCACCCCCTTCCTGCGTTTCTACGATTGTATGCAATTTAGAAAAAAAGTCAATATGCATAAGAGATAATGGATTAACAGGAACGGTACAGATTCTAACTTCCCAATGAAGATGTGTCCCGGTTGCAAGTCCTGTGCTTCCCATAATACCAATAGGCATACCAGCCCTCACAGTACCATGTGGTGCAACAGCAAGTGAATCCATATGCATATAAATTGAATATACTCCAGGCAGGTGCTCAATAATCACGGTGTTTCCGGTTACAATTCTCTTCTCAGCAAGCACTACCCTGCCTGAGCCAGATGCATAAATCGTTGTATCTTTTTCTTTTCCAAAATCGATACCTGCATGAAATGTGATGCTTTTACTGCCATTTGCATACAGGTAACGCCGCTGGATTCCAAACTGCGATGTTATTCTTGGTTTTGATACCGGAAATTCAAGCGGCTTAGTAAGCCAGATACCAAAAGGATTAATTGTTGCTAAAATTTCCTGGTACCGTTTTGCCTGTGCTTCTTTTTCAGGATCAGGTTTTGTTACAAGTTCTGTCAAGGTACTGTTCAGGTAAACATCTTCTTTTTGCCAGTTTTCCGCAGTTATAGTGACCGGCTGAGTATATATAACTGTATTTTCTTTATCAAAAATTGTAATTTTTGCTGTACCGAGAGCAGCCAATGGATGAATACCACAGACGAATGCAGCTATGGTATTCCTTTGTTGTTTACCATAATACCGATCCTTCCAGGAGTAAAATCTCACGAGTGGGAATTTTGGACTCTTAGTTTTATCACTAAATTCAAATTGAAGCGAACAACCAGAAGGAAATCCAGCACATTCAATAAAGTATGCACTGCCCTGCTTGAGAACTGCAGGAATAAGTACTTTATAGAGAGGTGCTGCCTGATGTGATATAATGCAAAGCAGTACGATAATAAGTAAAAGTATCTTTTTGTTGCGATACAACACAGCAGGCTTCATAGTCTGTAGTATCGGGATAAAACCATAATTATTTGACCATTTATTCTGAATACCATATAATTTTTATTATGGAAAGCTTCTTTCTAGTTGCGCAAAAATATCGTAAACAGGATAATACAATAAGTACCTTACACATTCCAGAAGAATTTATTCTTGAAACTGAAAAGCAAATAGATTCAGAACCAGCAATCACCTTTGACACTGAAACAATACAGGAAAGCAGTTCTACTCTACCACAAGAAGCAATTTCAGATAAAAAACCACAACCGGAGACTAATGAATTTACTGAAATTGATCTTGATACGTTTATAGAAAACGAGCAACAAGAAACTTCTCCTGTTTCGAGTACTGCTGATAAAAATGACCCTAAAACACAGGAACTTGCACGTGCCTATGAAGAACTCCAGCGCAGAAATGATGAATATCGCAGGGAACTTATTGTAGCGAGGCGTGTTCAGGAAACATTCATACCATCCGAAAAGGATTTCCCAAAACGGAGTGAACTCAATTTTGGTGGCTTTTATCAGGCAATGGCAGATATTGGTGGCGATCTCTACGATGTCATTCGAATTGGCCGCAATGCGTATGGCTTTCTCATTGCCGATGTATCGGGGCATGGTGTTCCTGCTGCCCTGATTACTGCTCTGGTTAAAGTAGCATTCCGATCGCAGCTTGTTTGGGGTGTTTCTCCAGATTTAGCCTGTAAAAATGTCAATCATGAACTCTATGAAATTATCGGAGAAGGCGAACGGTATGTCACAGCATTCCTCGCTATTCTCAATCTTGAAACAGGTATACTTGAATTTACCAATGCAGGGCATCATCCAGGTATTTTACTGCGCAACGGTGATTTATTAGAACTTAACAGCGATGGCCGGTTTTTAGGCATTTTCCCCGAACCAGTATACTCTAAAAAAACAATTAAATTGGAAGCAGATGACAGTATCATTCTCTATACCGATGGTATCATAGAAGCAAAAAGCTATCTTGATGAAGAATATGGTCATGATCGTTTTCATGAAGCACTGATGCGAAACTATTTAAAAGAACCACAGGAACTCATTGATGCTGTTATGAGCGATCTCGATTCTTTTACTATGGGTGCTCCTGCACATGATGACCGTGCGATGCTTGTTGTTCGTTTCAATGGCCTTGACAGTACAATAGCTGCCACAGTAGAACCATAACAGGGTTTAGCATTGCGTTATGCTTAACCTTAAAAAATCAGGGAGCTGAATAAACTATGGAAATAACTCTAACACTGGTCACAAAACAAAAAGGCAATAAGACGCTTTTAATATACCAGATATCACTACTTTATCGAATCATTATGAGCCTAATTGTTGCGCTTATTGCACTAGCTGTTTTTTTAAATAAACCGGTAACAGTTTCTGGAATAATCATACTCACAGTATGTTTTCTGGCAATGCTCTACGAGGAAAAATGGCTATTTGACAATACTACTGGCACCATTGTGTACTATTTTGGACTCATTATTCTTAAAAAGAAACGTGTATTTGCTTTTTCAGAAATAGACAATTTGAGTATCAATCACTTTGCCCGAGGGAAATTGAATCAGGAAACACTACCACCTCCAGAAAAAATGCCTTTCGGTTCACAAACACGGCTTATTCTCAACTTAAAAACCATGAATCCGGTTCTTATCAATACAACGAACTTTAACAGACGAAAAAAACTTATCGATGACGCTGAAGCAATTTCCCGATACACAAACATCACTTTAAATTTTGACAATTAAAACACAACACCCACTTTATAAAACGCCTATACTGATATATTATACTTGTATCATAGTAATAGACCACAAGGAGGCAATATGGTTATTTTACTAGCAGATCCGTTTCTTCCGGATCTTCCAGAAAGGCTTAAGCAATTCGGTACAGTCTCAGAAGACATGGCAGATATTGGGAAAGCAAATATACTTATTGTTCGTTCAAAAACAAAAGTAACAAAAGAAATAATCGATAAAGCTCCCAATTTGCAATTTATTATCCGGGGCGGCGTCGGTGTTGATACTATCGATGTTGCCTATGCAGAAAGTAAAAAAATCGAAGTTACCAATACTCCAGAAGCATCGAGTCTTGCTGTTGCCGAGCTTGCATTTGCACTTATGATTGCAATGCCTAACCACATAGTCGAAGCAGATACATCGATGAAGCAGGGTAAATGGCTCAAAAAAGAACTTGAGCGCACAGAGCTTCATGGAAAAGTTTTAGGTCTCATAGGCATTGGAAGGATTGCCCGTGAAGTTGCAATTCGAGCAAAAGCGTTTGGAATGAAAGTCATTGCCTGCGCCAAGTATGTACAGAGTTCTGATGTTGCAGAAATGGTAAACTTAGACACTGTATACCAACAATCAGATTATATTTCACTCCATACTCCTCTAACTGATGAAACAAAAGGCATGATCAATTCTGGTGCTATCGCTAAAATGAAACAGGGAGTTCGTATTATTAACACATGCCGGGGACAGGTAATCATTGAAGAGGATGTTGCAAAAGCACTGGAAACTGGCAAAATAGCCGGCTACGCTGCTGATGTTTTTTATGCAGAACCACCTGAAAATTCGCCACTGCTTAAAGCACCGCACACACTTCTCACACCACACATCGGTGCAAGTACAGAAGAAAATCTTGCCCGGCTTGGTGATTGTATTGTTGATAGAGTATCAAAATTTGTATCACGATAACCAAAATAAGAGGAGGTTTTCATGAAACGTGTTATTAATTTTAACGCTGGTCCTGCAGCATTACCGCTTGAAGTACTAGAAAAGGCACAGAGCGAGATGCTTGACTGGCGCGGAACAGGTATGTCAGTAATGGAAGTATCGCATCGCGGTAAAGAATATGATGAAATGCACCATCATGCTATGCAGTCATTTAAAGAAATTGCCGGAATGGATGATTCCTGGAAGATTTTATTCTGCACTGGCGGTGCTAGCACACAATTTGCTATGCTCCCAATGAATTTCTTAACAAAAGATAAAACTGCTGACTATATTTCAACCGGACACTGGTCTAAGGCAGCTATTAAAGAGGCAAAACGATTCGGAAATGTTCATATTGCTGCAGATACCGAGTCTAATGGGGTATTTACTCGAATTCCAGAACAGAACGAAATCAAATTATCAAGCAACCCTGTCTACGTTCATATGACCAGCAACAACACAATTTTCGGAACACAATGGCAATATTGGCCTAATCTTGGCACCGCTCCTGTTGTGTGCGATATGTCCAGTGATATTTTTTCCCGGCCATTCCCCGTTGAAAAATTCAGCATGATTTATGCAGGTGCTCAGAAAAATTTAGGTCCTTCTGGTGTTACCGTTGTAGCAATAAAAGAAGATTTCCTTGAAAAAGTAGCTACGGATCTTCCAACCATGCTTGCATATAAAACCTATGCCGAAAATGATTCTCTCTACAATACTCCACCCTGCTTCTCAATCTACATTCTTGACCTTACGCTCGATTGGATTAAAAACGTGGGAGGACTCACAGCAATAGAAAAGATTAACAAAGAAAAACAAGAAATACTCTATAAGGCAATTGATAATTCTAATGGTTACTACCGCTGTCCAGTAGAAAAAAATTCCCGCTCCTGGATGAATGTTGTCTTCCGACTTCCTACTGAAGAACTTGAAGAGAAATTTGTCAAGGAAGCAAAAAATGCAGGTATCATTGGTGTAAAAGGACACCGATCAGTAGGCGGTATCAGATTCTCCATCTATAATGCTTCTACAGTAAAGCATGTAAAAGATGCTGTAGCATTTATGGATGATTTTAAAATTAAAAATAAATAAGATTACTTGTAACTAAAAAGCAAATACATTAAGAAAAAGGCTGCTTTTTGCAGCCTTTTCTTGCACTTACAAAAAAACTGTATATACTTAAAGCAAGAACATATGAGCTATTCAAACAATTCAATGAATATTACTTCAAAGATAAAGGCAGAAGAATTATTAATTACACAGTTGTATAAAAAACTCCATGCAATAATTGATATTGAAACTATATGCAGGGAGACAGTAAAAGCTTTACTTGATTTCTTTAAAACCAATACTATTTTCATAGCAGTTTATTACCCGGAAAAACAGAGTTTTAATATCCCATATTATGTTTCTGATGGGAAAGAACAGCAAATTGAAGATTTTCCTCATGATACAGGGCTTATCAGCCTGATAATCAAAGATCAAAAACCTTTGATTATTCAAACCAACGCTCATGATTTTTTTGTTGCACATCACGCTATTGTCATTAATAGGAAACGGGAACCAAAATCATGGATTGGTATTCCAATTGTTAAAGATAAGGATTTGCTCGGTGTAATTTCTCTCCAGAACTATGATTTTGATAATTATTTTTCTGACAAAGATATCGAAACTCTTACTATAATTGCAAACAGCATCGCTGAATCAATTAAGACAGCACGTGACTATGCATTTATGAAGCGACAGGCAGAAAATAGCGCTCTCCTCATTTCTATACTGAACTCTCTGCAAACAACTCTAGACCTTGAATCATTTTTTGCAATTTTTACAGAGAAATTGAAACTTTTAGTACATCACAGCACTATTGCTGTATTTTTCCTTGATGCTGAAAAGCATTGTTATATCCGTACAAAAGAAACGTCCAGCGACTACGATTCCTATATACCTGATACAATATCATATGATACTTTTATTTCAAATGATTATAAATGTCTCTGTGAAGGAGTAATTGATAATACAGGGACAGGACCGGTCGCCAGCACATTATTAAAAAATTCTAACAATTCAATTAAGTTAATGCTTGTTACTATCACAACAACCTCGCAAATAGCAGGGTTTGCAATTATGCTCAGGAGTAACAATGATAACGATTTTACTCTGTGGGAACTCGATAGCAGTAATGCTCTTTCAAAACATGCTGCTACAATCTACAATAATATTATGATATTTAAAGAAGTACAATTTGCTAAAATAGAAGCTGAAGAAGCGAATAAAATTAAATCGCAATTTTTAGCAACAATGTCACATGAACTACGAACACCACTTAATTCTATTATTAACTTTGCATTTCTTCTACTCCAGGAGGTTGAAGGACCAATTACTCCTCAACAGCGGGAACTTCTCTCTCGTATTGAGCTATCGGGGAAACACCTCTTATCACTCATTAATGATATTCTCGATCTTGCAAAAATAGAATCCGGCAAAATGGAACTTTACCTTGAAGAAACTGATAGCAATATCATAATTAAAGAAATGATAGGAGTAACCGAAAGTCTAATTCAAAACAAGCCGATAAAACTCATATACGCAGCAGAAGACTCATTGCCTCCGGTTAAAGCCGATCGGGTTCGTTTACGACAGATACTGCTCAATATTCTTTCTAATGCGGTTAAATTTACCGATGAGGGTACAATAACCCTAAAAATCATACGGCAGGACGATTTTCTTGTTTTTTCTATAATAGATACTGGAATTGGAATTTCAGAATCAGATGTAAACAAAGCCTTTGCTGAATTTGTACAACTCGACACGGGTTATGCTCGCAAAGCTGGCGGAACAGGCTTAGGTCTTCCTATTGCAAAACGATTTGTTGAACTGCATGGAGGCACAATTTCCATTACGAGTGAAAAGCATAAAGGAACAACTGTTTCTTTTACGATACCGATATATAGGACAGGGTAGTACTATGGGAAAAAAAGAAATCGCAGATTGTACGGTACTTATTGTAGAGGATGATGAGAACAACAGAATAGTCATTGAACGGCTTCTCAAAATTCATAAAGTAAAACAAGAAAACATCTATGTGTTTGAAAAAGATCCACTTCCACAGATGCTTACCCTAAAGCGTAATTTTGACATTGTATTTCTCGATATTCAGATTCCGGACAAAGATGGAATTTCTATTTTTAAAGAGCTAAAAGAAGATCCCCGATTTTTAAATAGCAAAATTATTGCTCTCACTGCAAATGTAATGAAACAGGATGTTGCACAGTATAAATCAGTTGGCTTTCATGGATTTATTCCAAAACCAATTGATGCATATTCGTTAAAGGATACTATTACAGCGATTCTTGATGAAAGTTATATCTGGCAAGTGTAACACAAGCATATAATTTTTCTGTCAAACCTGCTCTTGAAAGGTTTTTATTGACTCGATATGCTCTTTGCTATGCGAACACTTATTACAGGCGGTATAAAATCAGGAAAATCATCGCGAGCTTTGCTCCTGGCAGAGTCATTTGCAACACCACGTTATTTTTTAGCTACTGCAATACCTTTTGATGATGAAATGCAAGAACGTATTAGATTGCACCGTCAGGAACGTGAAGATCGATTTATCACCATCGAAGAGCCAATTGAGATCCATACAAAATTACGTAATAACATGATACTGGATTGCATACCGATGTGGCTCAACAATCTGCTCTATTACAATAAAACGGACCAAATCGATAGTCTGCTTAATGCCCTCATAGAGTATTTACCAGAAAATATTGTCATTGTTACCAATGAAATTGGCTGGGGTATCATACCCGATAATCCGCTTGCACGACAGTATGAAACACTCCTCGGCAAAATAAATATTCGCTTAGCAGCTTGCTGTGATGCTGTAGAACTCATGGTCGCTGGAATACCTGTAAAAATAAAATGAATTATAGAATAAGCGTACCATCGTACGTAATACCTGGAACATGGCTTGAGAATATCAGGTTCCTCAAAAACCGTAGTGATATTCATGCTGTTGAATTGCTTTTATTTTTATGGAACGAAACAATACGAAGTGAGTTTTTAAGTGAACTTGAAGCAATAAAGCAATTGAAAAACCGATTTATATTTACCTTGCATCTTCCTGAATCCGATTATGCAATACTCACAGAAATCATCGAATTGACGCATACATTTGTGTCGTCATACTGTGTACATCCTCCTCCTGACAGTACAGAATCATGTACATTTGCAGCATCACTTGCTACACTGGAACAACAGTTTCAAAGACCAATAGTGCTTGAAAATACCACAATGAGTAAACTTGAGCGGTTATTAGACTGCTATCTGGATATGAAGCCAAGCATACATCCTGGTCTATGCATGGATACAGCGCATCTCCTAAAAGAAGGTATTGCTCCTATTGATTTTATTGCACAATATGGTCAATTCATTAAAACCATTCATCTTAATGACTTTAGAGGAAACAAGGAACATAAACCTATTTCATTTCAATCGGACTGGCTAATTCCCTGTATTCCATTTTTTAAACAGTTTTCCGGAATTATAGAATTTGAATTATTTTCTATTAACGAAATAGATATTTCATTAAATTATTTTAACTATATTATGAAAGGAAATATCATATGACACACAAATTCTTAAGCATTATTAGCCTATTAACACGAATACCTATAAAATTATCACATGAACCTGATTACAGTTCCAGTGCATTATTTTTTCCGCTAACAGGATTACTGCTCAGCATAGTTATTTTTTTACCAGCTTTGCTGTTTTCATTAATTATTCGCACACCACTTTTGCTAACATTTATTATACTTATCAGCCAATACCTTACCGCAAACTTGTTTCATCTTGATGGACTTATGGATACTGCAGATGCAAGCGGTGTTTTTGGCAGCAAAGAAAAACGGTACGAAGTCCTTAAAGATTCGCGAATTGGCGTATATGGTTTTTTTGCAGGAACAGCTATTCTTGGTGGTAAATTTTTAGTTACCTATTTACTTGTAAGCAATAGCATACTTGATACATGGGCAAGCTATATGCTTGCTATGGCATTTAGCCGATACGCATCGATACTCATAACTAATTTTGCTCAACCGGTGAATCAGTCAGGATTAGCTGTACAGTTAGGAAAACCCTCGGTATTTAACGCAACAATTAGCGTTATAGCCTGCTCATTGCTTCCTTTAATACTTTTTATGAGAAATGGAAATATTCTTGCAGCTTCGATAAGCTTTTTCCTAACCGGTGTAAGCGCTGTTCTCACAGCAGGTTACCTGAGCACCTGGTATGCAAAAAATATCGGTGGTTATAACGGAGACGCTATGGGAGCTGTTATTGAATTAACAGAGCTTTTTTCACTTATCGGGACATGTATTGTTTTTAACTAACTACAGATATAATTCAACAACATTCTTTCATGCAATTAGCCTGGATCAAGGAATTGTAGGTATATTCTTAAAAAAATAGGCTGAGCCAACTCTGGTTCAGCCTATTTGTTACTCATTACCTTTCTGTGGTAAATTGCAGTACGGTAAAATTAATATTATTTAATAATTGTAATACGACCATCTGTTGTTGGTGTTATGGGTTGAGGCAATGACTGCAGGTATTCAATAAAACCTTCAAGCATATCAATAAAAGTATCTTTGAACGTAAGGGTTTTAAGGAAAGGATACATGCCATCGCCGCCAACAGCAATAAAGTCATTCGTAATAACAATATATTTTTTGGCTGGATCGATTGGCTGTCCATTGATAGTTATATCTTTTGCTACCTTATTGATAGTATCAAGAGTAAACCGTACATCTTTGGAAACATTCGCAAAACCGCCATTTCCTAATGGAATAGCGCCAATATTCTTAAAGAGTTCGAGCACCTGTTCACCGGTCATTTCAAAATATGCAAGAGTATTACCAAATGGAAGCACTTCATATGCATTCATGCGGGTAACATCACCTGCCGGTAGTGATTTTCTAATACCGCCACCATTAGTAAATGCAAAATCGGCTTTAATACCCATAGCTCTGGCTTTAAATACCATTGAATCTGCGACGATATTGCCCAATGGGGTTTCCTGCTTTCTGGTAAGTCGATCTCCCAAATCGAATGCTGCAGTTGTTGTAGCAATCTTAACGTTATACTGTGCTTTAATGGCATCGGCGTACTTCTTAACCATAGCAGCAACTTCAGGATCTGGTGTAATTGCTGTTCCCACTAAGGCACCATCTTTTTTAATGTTAAGTGGGATTGTTTTCCATTCTTTCAGACTAACTGCACCTTTGTTATAGCTAATTACAGCACGGCCAACATATCGGGCATTATAGCCAGCCTGTACAATTGGTGTACCATTCACAACGAGTGGTTCTTTCATTTCTGTATGGCTATGACCATCAATAATAAGATCAATACCACTGACTGCTTCAGCTATTTTATTTGCAGGATTTGGACCTGCACCATCACCTACTCCTACATGGAAGAGACCAATAACAATGTCAACTTTTTCTACATTGCGGAGCTGTGCAACCATTTCTTTTGCTGTTTCAATTTCGTTTGTAAAGGTGTATCCGGCAACTTTTAAGGGATGAGCCTTAACCGGGGTATCACTTGTGGTAATACCAAAGATTCCTACTTTTAGACCATTAATAACCTTCACGATATATGGTGTAAAAGCTGTTTTTCCGTCTTTTTTTATATTAGCAGAAATATATGGGTACTTAGCAGCTGCTATCTGTTTTGCAAATACCGCAGGTGCTTTATCAAATTCATGGTTACCAATTACGGTTGCATCAAGCTTGAGCAAATTAAATATTTCAATATCTGGCATTCCATCATTCTTATCTGAAACCATGGAACCGGTATTAATATCACCTGCACTCACAAACAGTACATTTTGGTTAGTTGCACGAGTTTCTTTAACAACTGATGCTAATGCAGCAATACCACCCTGCCCGTCTTTATCAGCTTCAAGCTGAGCATGGTAGTCATTAAAATGCAGAATAACAAGTTCAGCTTGCTGCGGTTTAGCCTGTCCACCAACACAACCAGCAATACTGATGACTGCAATAAGTACTACAAGTACTGACAACAGCTTTTTCATAAAGCCTCCTTACTGAAATTAAAAATCTTCCCTCTTGCTATGTATAACATAGTATGAAGGGAATTTTAATTATACACCCTCTTACATCAGTTTGCAAGGCTGTATTTTTAATTTATGCTTGATAAACTAGAACTTTTTTCAAACAGCTTTTTAAGTCTCAACAAACCGGAATCAACAGTAGCTTTGGGTATTTCCAGGATTGAAGCCACTTCTGCATTCGATAAATCCAATTTGCACTTTCGTATACGCTCTACTGATCGGTAATAGCTCTGCTGTAGCTTCTCTAGTTTTTGGAGTAAAACTGATTTAAAAGCACTATCCTG
>JAKPPT010000036.1 GCA_029547205.1 Spirochaetota bacterium | reverse complement strand
CCTCTTTTTCTTTCCCCGTTTCACCTCATAGGCATACGCCGGGGTAAAGGTAAACATCTCAAGATTGGTCTGCCCTCCTAATGCACCAACTACATACAACCCATTACCTAAACGATCAAACAGCTCATCAACAGTTGCGTTGCCATTATCAATATAGGTATTGGTCATCCGTACAATGGGAGGTGCAGCACACGATATTGCCCGTGCATTGCCGGTTGGCTGCTCCCCCATTTTTATAGCTGTTTCCCGTGAATGCAATCTACCAGTTAAAATGCCATCTTTAATCAAATAGGTTTTTAGTGATTGTATCCCCTCATCATCAATAGGGATATACCCTGTATAGGGCAGTGAGCCATCATCAATCACCTGTAAACATTCCGGACCAAAACGCCTGCCAATCACCATAAGCTCTTTCATTTGGGGATTTTCATAAATAAAATCTGCCTCTGAAAGATGCCCAAATGCCTCATGAATAAAAACCCCTGCCAGCTTTGGATCTGCTATGACATTGTATAGCCCACTTTGTACCTGCTCTGCTTTTACCAGCTCTGCAGCCGTTTTTACCACTTTTTCTGCCATTGCATAGTTATCCTCAACCAGTTCAAACCCACCGTATTGTGCAATCGATTCACCGTACGGTTGCATAACAGTACCATCCTTTGCTATAGCCGAAAACGAAATGCCGCAAAACGAGCTTTCATAATCAACACTTGTTTCATCAGTATTGCACATATAATAGTGAGCGATGGAATCCCTGTATACAACATTGGTATTCTCAACCAATTGGCTGCTCTTCAAAATTGCGTTGTAGCGGTGCATAAGCTCCATCTTTTCTTCAAGGCTTACGCTGTGCAAAGGCTTCAGTACTTTTGTTTTTTTGTTCACGACATTGGATTGCATAGCAGCAATTGTAACAGCGTCATCTTTTTTTTGTAGGTGCGATAGTTCCTGTGCATGGGTTATTGCATAATCGATCATATCCAGCGTGGTAAATGAAACAAATCCCCAGCATCCCCTGTTATAGACGCGTACTGATCCCTGCGTGGTTTTACCAGCTTTACAGGTTTCCACCATATTCTTTGAAAGGTGGATGCTTACCGCCTCACTTTCACTCATTCGAATTTCAGCATACTCAGCTTTTATGTTTTTTAATTTCTTCTGTACCATTGTCATGTCTACTACCATTATATTCTTCTCCCAAAAACATTATTGATACTCAGAATACTGTCAACCGATAGCCATCGTCACCTTATCTCTGAATAGGTGGCAACTTCCTTATTGTGTATGGTATATGAAATATCCTTTACACTGTTATCATTGCCGTTTTTATTGCCTGTCCAATATTGTTGGATAACTGTCGCCACAAATGGTTCCCCTGAAAATATAAATCCTGGTTAACCTCCACTTCTATGCCACAGTACCTATCTCCGTACTGCTTTCTAAGCCATACCGTTACCCCGTCACCACACCCCCTGAAAGGGTAATTGTATGCAATACGCAACGGATGCAGTGCAAACAATGTTTCTTTGATACTTTTACATAATTGCTGTTCTACCGGGCAGCATTGATCATATAAAAGCCCTATATCACAATACCGTTTAAATCCATTCAATTGTGGTGTAAACGAATGGACAGCAACATGAATAACATAAGTATGATGTCGTATTGCCTTACTAACAGCCTGTTCTATTGTATCACGGTGTGTATTATAATAACGTCGTATCAGCTCATTTTTAAAAACACTATTGGAATTTTTTGTAAATTTTGAAAATAATTCATCACTCCCTATTGACCGATTACAATCAACAATAAGGCGTGTAACCTTTGTGTATATCAAGGGTGCTTGCAGTATGTTAGCAATGATGATAGCCATTGGTAATGCCCCAATATCATACGCAGCGTGGGTTGCTACTATTTCATACTCT
>JAKPPT010000032.1 GCA_029547205.1 Spirochaetota bacterium | reverse complement strand
CCTAATGAGTCAAGTCAAACAGATTGTCAAAATAGAAAACGACGGGCAGAACATTGTAAGCACAAACTACTTTGAAACAACCTCCGCAAAGATGGGTTATGTGTTTCTGTCTATTAATGCCGGGGCTTTCCGTCTGCTCGTGCCGGACGAGATGGCCAAAGGGCTTGTCGGCGAAATAGCAACAGCACAGGAAGTAATAGTTACAAGGGGCTTGTGGGATGCACGGGGAGGCATAGATGCCTTTGAAATCATGTTTGAAGATAACAGCGACGAACCATACGCCCTGTTCATATCGACGCAACAGGCACACACGCTGCCACATGAATCGGATTGCGGCAAGCGCCGGCTCTTTACCGTTTGGAACAGCAAAGGAAAAATTGCAGAATTTCCATGCTGGTATAGAACGGCAAGCCGGATACCGTATCTCAAACCATACAAAAAAATTAAAGGGGGCGAATAAGCATGAGAGATCCAAAAACCGTGAGAGACGCAATTGTAATGGAAGAGATCGAGATTATCGATGGCGATTTGTACGATATTCCTTCTCGCCACATTAACAATAATGTTCTGGTTATTCACCTTAAAGGTGCTACCGAGACATATGCCCCTATTGTGCTTGCAACGCAGGACTGTGACGAAGAAGAAAAGGAAATACTTGCCTACAGGGTTGCAAAGGAAATGACAGAAGGGAAAGATTACAGGTATACTCCGCGAAAAGTAGATAAGAACTATTATATTCTTGAATTGATACAGTGAACAATAAAAAACCAGAAAAAATAGACAGAATACACTACATCGACGCAAAGACCGGTAATTGGGTCAGCCGGGACGTGCCGCCTTCATGCATAAGCATGTTGTCCTGGGCAACCGATGTAACAGACTCAAAAGGCTGCGGTAATTGCAGGCTTGCCTACTGCTGCCACCCTATGGTGCAGGACGACAAGAACGCATACCACAAGCTCTGCACCAAAACAGTTATCCGTGCGGGGCTGATAAAAGCTGAAGACGTGCTCATAAAATATGTGGAAGAAAATAGCAGCGAGCAAGAAGGAGAGGGGTAAATGAAAAAAACCCAGTATAGAATAAAAATAGACTGCGATATTATGGCGACAACACCGGAGGCTGCATTGGTAAAGCTGGGCGAACTCCTCAAAGAAGGTAGTTTCCGCAAAGAGGCAAAACAGATACACGAGTTATCAATCACCCCATACGATATGATCTGTTGTTATATATGCGGAAAGTCGAGGCCGAAGCACAAATTAACCATAGTAGGCAACAATACTGGCAGATGTCCTACACACACTCAGGCTACGATTATTAAAAAAGCAAAAGAATTGAAAAAGGCTGAAAGGGCAAAAGCCAATAAAAGTAATACTACTATATGGACAACATTAAAATCCCGGAAGGAAAAGACAGAGACAACACGACAAAAAACCTAATATCATACTGGCTCCGCTACATAGACATAGAGCAGCTCAACAATATCAAAATCGAAGAGCGCGAAATAAGGGACAAAAAAGTTGTTCCCATAAGCACGCGCAATCTTAATGGAAACACCATCAAATTCACCGAAAGAAACATAGAAGCAATAAAAAAATATATTGATACTCATTGCCCTCATTCCGGTCCAAACAAACATGGTATCTACACCGTAAGGGATACTATGTATCTCATGTACCCGCTTGTCAAAAACATAAAAAATCACATCACTACTTACTACCCGCTGCTTGTTGTCAATATACCGTCTACTTACATCGAAGACGTGCTTAATGGCGAAAGCGACATTGTGGAATTTGATGAATACAAGACAGAAATAACAATATTGCAGCGATTATTGCAGGAATTCTTCCTCTATGAGGAAGAAGAATTAGAGTTCACCGAATTTAACTCTGGCTATTTTGATATGATCAGGTCACTTACGGGCAGAAGACCTATAGATTACAAGCAGAGCTTTTATATAATTTACAACTTTTTCAGAAACCGGATAGAAAAACTTAAAATCAATAATATTACGTTTTACGGCAACGAAATGTATATAGGCAACGTAACAGTTGGCGAAATGTCCAGAAACGTTTACAACGAACTGAAAAATATCCAGAAATATAGCTTGTTTAAAAACAATATATCTTCCGAGTATCTGTACCGGATTGAAAATTCCGACGCAAAACCCACAGTGCCGCCGAACTCCATATACTACGGGTGTTACGATCCGTACCCGCTTTCCGCGGGGCAAGAAGAAGTGATGAACAGGCTACAATACGAACATGTAGTAGCCGTTCAGGGACCGCCCGGGACAGGAAAGACCACTCTTTTGCTCTCGGTGATTGCACAAAATATCGTAAAAAGAGCAGCCGAACTTATATACAACAACCGCGATTACAATAACCTCATGGTTATCGCAAGCCAAAACAATCAGGCAATTCAGGAAGTCATTAACCGTTTCAAGAATAAAGAAAGCATAAAATACAGCGTAATAAAATGGTTGTACCTCGAAGGCGGTCGCCAAACGGAAATGACTCAGAATTTTCTGCCGAAAATTGATGAGGCAATCAAATACTTGAGTATCGTAAAAACCAATTACACCTTTATACCGCATATGTGCGTCACGGAGTTTTGCATATACTATGAAATGGCCGAGAAAACGAGAAAGCTATACGAAGAAAACGAGCAACGCATTAACAGCTACAAAGAACCCTGGATACCTAAGAATACGAATCTAAAAACAGTGTTGGCAAAGGCAGAAACGCTCGTGCAGCGTATGTTATCCGTTGCTGCTCCCGATATAAACGGCATTGTAGAGCTATCGATAAATACCATAAAAACAATAGAAGAGCTGGAGCAGCCTTCCTTGTTTGAAATAATTTGCTCGATCTTTATTAATGTTGAAAAAAGAAAAATAAAACGGTTCGCTGAAAAAAACAGGGAAAGTATATCGAGAATCGCCGGGGGTTTTGTGCCTGCAACGCGCGAAGACGTTGTGGTGTTGTGGTACGCATTGCAGTCATTTATTGAAGTACACAAGCGAGCATTCTATGATAACTACCGGCTTGACTATGCAAGCATAAACGCAAAGCTCTTTGATCTTGCGATAGAGGTGCTCTGGTATGACATATTGCGGCGGAGAAAGGCAATTATAGCATCACTGATAGAGTACCGACAGGTATTATCCAAAAGCATAACCTCTGATGTTTTTAAAATGTTCAGAAAAAACATCTACGGGCATTTAAACAATATATCGCTGATATTTCCTGTAATGACAACCACACTTCATTCCGTTAAAAACATAATGCCGCACATAAAAAACAACATTATCCACACATGCATTATAGACGAGGCCGCAATGATTCCGCTTCACCTTGCGTTCCCGCTCGTATGCCGAAGCACCAACATAGTTGTCGTGGGCGATCCAAAACAAATACCGCCTGTAATAGCACTGACAAGACAGCAAGAAAGGGATTATTATAAAACATGGGAAAGAGGCGGTTATTCTCTCAACTATTATGAGTGGTGGTCACCTACGCGTGCAACCGTATACCACAGGGCTGCTTTTTGCCATAAAAGCAATTCTGATTGTATCGGCTATGCATCATTTCTTAATGAGCATAGAAGGTGCGCTCCCGAAATAGCCGCGTTGTTCTCCGCAATAGCAAAATACAACGGTCTATCTGTTGAAACCATATTATCTGGCAAAAAATATGATATTATAAAAAACATATATGGCGGCAAAGATATAGTAATGTATCATGTGGAAGGAAAACGCGAAGGAAATATAAATTTACAAGAAATAGAAAAGATAATAGAAACAGTAACATTCTTAAAAGACAAAGGCATTATACCAGAAGATGATATTGGCATAGTAACTCCTTACAGAGCGCAAGCATATAAAATGAAGAATGATTTATCACAGCTTGTCCCTGCTCAACACATTGGCACTGTGCATACGTTTCAGGGGGGAGAGTTCCCCGTCATAATACTGTCTACAGTCTTGTGCGATACCGAACAGTCAACAGCTTTTATAAATAGTGCGCCAAACATTTTAAATGTCGCAATATCAAGAGCAAAATATCTACTGCTTATCGTGTGCAATGCCGATGTGCTTGCAAAGGCAGGCGGCCATTTAACCACAATGTATGAGCATGCAACCCGAAGAGGTCTGTTGCTCAGATGATTCTATTGGCTGTACAATTGGACCGCAGACAAAATGCTCGTATCTGTAATACATAATACCATATATGTCATACTAATTGCCGTAACCATAATGCTGCTTGCCGTAGGCGTTATCAATGCTTTAAACAAGCTGAATGCCCGATTGCTTGTCAGGCTGACCGGAAGATACACCGCATTTATGTTTATGGGGTTAGGCACAATATTGCACGAGCTGTCCCATGCGATATTCTGCATTGTCTTTAACCACAAAATCACCGAGGTCAATCTACTCTCTTATGACCCGCAGACAAAATCGCTTGGCTTCGTAAGCCACGAGTGGGATAAAGCGAGTTTTTACCAATCTGCAGGCAACTTATTTATCGGCCTTGCGCCGTTGATTATCGGCTTTGCTGTGTATTATCTCGGAAATGCACTATTCGGCAGCTTGGGCGTTGCCGTGCCAGAAACCGACTACACCGTGAGGTTAAATATTCCCGGAGACAGTTTATGGCATATGCCGCTGTCCATGCTCTTTGCTGTATGCGATGGAGCGCTGCAACTGTTTGCACCGGGTAATTTTACAAACATCTGGTTTTATCCCTATGTGTTGTTTACTATAGCAATAGCATTTGCTGTTGCCCCTTCCTTCTCCGATCTGCGCAGCGCATTGCCCGGCAGCATTGCCCTTATCACCCTGATTGTGTTCACCAATATAATAATGTATGCCTTCAACATGGATACCGCACTGCTGCTTAATCGCGTGTGGCTCAACACTCTTGCGGCAATAAATGCTATGGGAATGCTTATATCGTGCAATGCAGGCCTTATGGTTACGCTTGCTGTTTTCTACGCCGTAAAAAAATATATAAGCAGCAAAAAAAGAAGAAAGGGGTAACCCCTACACAAATTTTCACAAGCGAACGAAAAACTCAGTAACAGTAAAAAAATACAAATAAAGTAATAACTATATAGAAAGTAATTTCTTTTAGGGCATTCTGCCCGAACCACACCCCGTAACGGGGAAATAATCACAAAAAGGAGATTTAATTATGAAAAAGAACACTATTATTGCGTTTATCGCATTACTACTTGCCCTTACATTGGGAGGCTGCGCAAGCACCGCAAGGATGATGGAAAACGCTACCTTGACAACAAATGTGGTAATGCAAGACACGTTGTTCCTCGACAAGACAAAAGCAAAAGAAAAGAAGGTGTTTGTCGATGTGACAAACACATCAGAGGTAAAGGATATTCCTCTCGACAGGTATTTGAGGGAAAAGTTTGCACAAAAAAACATTTGTGTAGTAGAAGACGCTGCCGATGCAACATGGGTCGTCCAAGCCAACATCAGCAGGCTGACCTATAACAAGGTGGAATCGATGGGAGCTGACCTCGGACGGTACGGGGCAATAGCGGGTGGTGTAGTTGGATATGCCTTGCCAGGAACGGTAAGGGACTCGTGGTTTGCATCGGCAGTAGGAGGCATAGTGGGCAACATAGTTGGTGCTGCGGTAGGCTCGATTGTAAAGGTTGAGGCTTACGAGGGCAGTATCGATGTCCAAATCAAGGAAAAGTCTGGCACTGTAAAGGAAACCAAGGTGTCCAGGATTAGCCAGG
>JAKPPT010000030.1 GCA_029547205.1 Spirochaetota bacterium | reverse complement strand
ATCCAATCCTGGTTCATAAATAGGGACTATCCCTTTTTTAAGTTTTTCAATTTTTTCATTATCGCTGTCCACACATATAACAGTGTTCCCCATCGCAGCAAAGCATGTTCCCGTTACCAATCCGACATAACCTGTTCCTATAACACTTATCTTCATGTAAAACTCCTTATAATGATTATGTAATTTTATACATTCAATTTATAATATAAATACATGTACAGTAACTATCGCCCATAAAAAAGCATTAATTGTATTATATACAATAACTATCAACAATAATTTTTGCAAAATAAAGCGAACTGGTAAAAGCCGGGGAGATTGCATTGAGTACATGGACGGTAGAAGCATCCCTATAAATGCAAAAGTCCATGACGAGCTCTTTCTTTGTCCAGTCAACAAGCTGAGGACGTATCCCAATTTTTGCTGCTGGCTCAATATCATGGTACGACAGTCCCTTCACCAATTCTTTTGCGTCCTTATAAAAGTAATACGGGATATATTTTTTTGGCTCGTCCAGGGCAACGCTGCGGAAACTTTTATTTGCAATGAAAAGCAGCGCATCTTTGAAGAGGATATCAATGCTTTCCAAACCTAAACCCTGCAGCGCCCCGTAGTGTTCCCTGCCAAAAACAGGCATTGCCGTTGGACCTATGTACACATTGTTGTATGGATCTCGGGTAAAATGTACACCTAAAAATGGGTTGCGTACATCAGGGACCGGATAGATATTTCCATTGATTGCAAGCTTGCTATCTGGTTGCAGCCTGGTGTAAATGCCCTTAAAGGGAATAAGCGCAAGATGCTTTGCAAGGGCTTTCGTATGTGCAATGGTATCGCTGTGTGCTCCTGCACAATTAATAAGTTTATCAAATGTAATGGTATAGTCACCTGCTTTAATGCTGGTATCACTGTCAAATTGGTTGAATGGCGTTGATAGCAATACGGTTATTCCCCGTTGAATGCAGTCATGGTACAATGCCCGCATAACCACTTTGGGATCAACCACTGCTGTATGTGGTGAAAACAGCGCAAGCGTGTTAGTTCTGGCACACGGTTCAACCTGCTCCAATTTTTTTTCATTAATTAACTCTACTGTCACGCCATTATTTTTTGCTCTCTGCTCAAGCTCATAAAGGATTGGAACCTCATGCTGGTTTTTTGCAACTATCACTTTTCCTGATTCTTTAACTGCTACCCCTTTTTCAGCGCAGAACTCTTTCATAAGCCTGTTGCCTTCAATACATGTATTGGCTTTTAAACTC
>JAKPPT010000016.1 GCA_029547205.1 Spirochaetota bacterium | reverse complement strand
GAACCATGAAATTTAACATTATCATTGAACCAGATAAGGAAGGCGGATTTAATGTTTCTGTCCCTGCCCTCGATGGATGCTATACTCAAGGAGAAACTATAGAAGAAGCAATTGAAAATGCTAAAGAAGCAATACTTTGTTACCTTGAAGGACTTGAAAAAGTGAACCAAATCAAATCCACTCCCAATGTTATTACAAAAGAAATTGAGGTTACCATTTGAGCAAAACATTTTCCGGCAGTCAAATAGTAAAAGCTCTAAGAAGATTAGGTTTTATAGTAGACCATCAGAGAGGAAGTCATATTTTTCTTCATCACCTTGATAAGAACATTTCATTGGTTGTTCCTAACCACAAGGAAATTAAAAAAGGTACATTACATAACATACTTAAAAAAGCTGATATCTCCATCGATGAACTGAAAAAACTCACATAATCACCTCAATCAATAAAATATTGGTATACTCTATTTTTCAATCCTTTCACATAGATAATCACTATAGCAAAAAATACCAATTCAAGAACACTTTTCTTTGGTATTTTCTTTTGTTGCTTGTCTATGACAAAAGAAAGTATGTATATCCGCACGCATTCGTAGTACTGATACTGCATGCTGGCGCCACTTACCGCTCGCGTCCGCAGCGTCATGTCAAACCTTACGTCATATTTTGCGTTGGAGTTATGCCTCATGTGTCGTCGATAGTTTCTCTATAGGTGTTATCTGCCGTGTCATAGCTGTAATTGCAGGTGGTAGCGCTGCCCCTTGCTGTTTGCCGGCTGGCGCACCATCGTGATGTTGCCGTATGCATCGTTAGCACTATCGGTAACCGCAACAATAGTAAAGCCCTTGAACACTCAAGATAACGATATGCTGCATTTTTTCATAAAAAATGGTTTATGATTAAAACTTATGGGAAATTAACTGAAGTATTTGTATTAATGGAAACTGGATTTGCTGGTGACGTTGGTTCACTCCAATATCCAACATCATCTACATCTTGTGGTAACCTTCCATACGGCACATTTGAATCCGCTACAAAATAAAATAAATACTGTCCATTTGGCACATTGGTTAATGTATACCTTTGAGTACCCGAATCATCATAAGTATGCGCTACCAGCGGTGGCAGGCGCAGTGACCACTTATAACCATCGTAGCTGTCCCATACAAATTCATAATTTGTATTATCAGTAGCATTGACAGCGTCAACAAATGCATTGTATTCTACTTTATACTGCTCATAGCGTAGATAATAATCAAGATATCCTTCAACAGTGCCATAGGGAAATAAAGGGGCAGCCGGTTCATATACCGAAGGCCTGTTCCAATAAGAGTTGTCATCATCTAAAAAATAATTTTTTATTGTCTGTGGATTTCCATACATATCAGTTGCTGGTATGGCAATAACATAGCCGGATGAAGCTGTGCTACCAATCACCGTCGCAACCTCCTTTTTTTTATATGCCCGTGCAACTCCTAAAAGATTCCCGCCCATATACACATCATCAGGTTCAACAGCTCTCAGCCAGTCACTTACTGCCCAATAGTGGTACGCCGC
>JAKPPT010000011.1 GCA_029547205.1 Spirochaetota bacterium | reverse complement strand
TTTTATACTATAGTGGCATCCCATTTGATGCATTTAGAGTTTTTGTAGATGAACTATCGCTTGAAGAAGCTCATAATCCGCTTATGTATCATAACAAAAATACTCATGAAAAAATGATGGTGATACCCGCATACAATCAGTTGCAACCCATTTCCATCCACAGGTTGTTATGTGCCATTGTTTTGTTTGTGGAACATAAATCCATTCGGGTGCATGCGCTTTTAATGTTGTAATCAATGCTGGTGAATTATCCCTGCCTTTATACATACCAAAATCATAAGGATTATCCGAGTAAAATACCAATGTGTCATTATAGCTTTCTTTATTAAGCCATATTTTGAAGGGCAGCAATATTCCATGTATAAACAATGTGTCATTATTATACATATTACTTTATTTTCATCAAGTAAAATACTGTATGTTTTTTTTGCTACTGTCTGGTAAGTAAAAATGTTGACAGGGTTTTTAAAGATACAGTAAATATGAATAACAGGGATCGTAGTATTATTTCATTGAGGCGTTGCCGATGGCTGGTTTATTTCCACCTGTAAGGGATGAAAATGGATTGTTGTCGTCATTCTGAGGCGAAACCGCCTGTGCTGCGCGAAGCTGAAGTAAGGGATATCGCCGTGGAATGGGCATGTCATCCTGAATCATGTCCCGAACTGGTTTCAGAATCTAACGTTAATTATTCGGATTCCGGACAATGTTCGGAATGACGGTAGTGGTAAAAGAGATTACGGGCCAGGCCCGGAATGACATGGTTAAATAATGCTATTTTCTGAGGAGTATCAAACAGTGTATTCTGGCTGAAGGTATCAGCATCAAGGTCATGGATAACATGCAAAGTCGCAAAAATTGAGGGTTAACAATTATGAAAAAACCTTTTTTTGATAAACCTGCTCGTATCTTTGCTCACAGGGGAAATTCAAAGGAATATCCCGAAAACACAGCATTAGCGTTTGAAAAAGCAATAGAGCTGGGAGCTGATGTCATTGAAACCGATGCTCATATAACTAAGGATGGTTACGTGGTGATAGCTCATGATGAGGAACTATCGAACATAACAGATGGTAACGGAAAGATTGGCGAGCTTCCCCTGTTGCAGATTAAACAGCTTGATGCTGGATACAATTTTACAAAGGATGGGGAAACATATCCCTACCGGGGCAGAGGTATAACCATAATGACGCTTGAGGAGATGCTGGAGACATTTCCTCATCAGCGGTTTAATGTTGACCTGAAAGATAACAACATTTTACTGGCTGAAAAATTTTGTGATGTGATTGAAAAGCATAATGCTCAACACAGGGTTGTAGGGGCTTCGCAGCATGGAAAAAACCTTGCATATATTCGCAAGCGTTTACCTGGTATGGCAACATCGTTTGGGCTATGGGGTGTTCTTGGTTTTTATTTTTTATTCCGTTCTGGATTGTTAGGATTATTTAAACAGTTTTCCGGCGATGCGTTGCAAATTCCGGAGTTTATTGGGCCTTCACATCTGGCAAATGGAACACTGGTACGTATGGCACATGAAAGGGGCATACAGGTTGATGTGTGGACAGTAAATAGCGAACGTGACATGCGACGACTGCTGGATATAGAGGTTGATGGTATCATTACGGATGACATTGAACTGTTAAAAAATGTTTTGCAGGATTATCCCCTGGAAGGGGAATAAAAAAGTTGAATAATACATAAATAAAGTATATATGTAATATAGCAATTAGATATTTATGAAAAAGTAGATTGAGGTTTAACTATGTATGCATATAGATCAAAAATAACTATATCAAAAGATCGTAAATTAGAATTACGCCTTCCTCCAGATATGCCTGAAGGTGAAGCTGAAATTATTGTACTGGCTAATAATGTGAATACTAATAAAGTAAAAAGTGAAAGTTGCGATGAAATAATAAAAAAAATTGATACATTGATAAAAACATTTCCTGATGTGCCACATATACCATTGCCATCGTTGGATAGAGGTGAACTTTATAAATGAAAAGGGTTATTCTTGATACCAATATATTGCTGAGAATCGTTGATAAAAACAGTGCGGAACATCCACAAGCGTATTCTATTATCAAAAAGTTATTATATGAAGGATATGAAATATGTATTATTCCTCAGGTTGCGATTGAGTTTTAGGTTGTTTCTACACGACCAATAGCTGCAAATGGTTTTGAATGGGATGCTTCATTCACTGCACAAGCATTGGATGATTTTGAAAATATATTTACCATGCTTCCTGAAAATGAATTGATATTTACTGAATGGAAAAAGCTTGTTTTAAAAGGAATAAAAGGTAAAAGAGCGCATGATGCAAGAATTGTAGCAAATGCTTTAGCACATACAATAGATTCAATAGCAACACTCAATCCAAAAGATTTTGAGGGTTTTCCTGTAAAGATTATAACTATTTGATACCGTTGTAAGGATTTAAACTGTCCTCGTTTGCAAATAAAAAAATATTGACACAACTATACTATTTATTACTTTGACAAAATCGTTGTGTGCGATATAATTTTTTTACATTAATACCGGGGCGTGGCTCAGTTCGGCTAGAGCGCGTGGTTTGGGACCATGAGGTCGGAGGTTCAAATCCTCTCGCCCCGAATTTTTAAAATATAGTCTAAGAATATATAATTTACTACCATGTGCGCCAGTAGCTCAGCTGGATAGAGCAACGGCCTTCTAAGCCGTGGGCCACAGGTTCGAGTCCTGTCTGGCGCGATTTCCCCACCTGTATCCGCGTATTTCATTGTCAATATAGTGAACAAGCTTCACAGCTATTTCTATTGCTGCTTCAACAACTTCAGGCTGTATATTGCTGGTGGTGTCGTCCATGGTGTGATACACGCTGTGTTGTTTTTCAACCTCTGTTGGGAGTGCAATAAGCGTTGTTGCTATTGCACCTGCTTGTGCAACAGGTGCTGCATCGGTGGCACCAGTTCCGGGGTACATGGCAAATGTTTGGGCAGGGTAGCCCATAGCATGAGCTATCGCCACACATTGCCTTGCAAGTTCTTTTGAAAGGGGAACGAAGCCGTTTACATCGCTTGTTAAAAATTGTATTAAATCAACCTTATAGAGACTGTCCATGTTGAAATGAAATGTTGGCATGCTGCCAATTTCATGTTTGTGACTGGTAGCAAATGCTTTTGAGCCCTTGAGCCCGCTTTCCTCAGCGTCAAAGCTTGCAAAAATTATGCGGGTATAGTTGGGGCGATAGTTTGCAAAAATGTTTGCCAGTGCTACAGTAATGGCACTTGCGATTAAGTTGTCTCCGGCTCCGGGAGTTGCATGTTTGCTTTTAAAAAAAAGCATCTGCATATTAGCAATGCCCAGAATTATAAGAAAGGTTAGGAGAACAGTATGTGCAGTGGCAGAATCGAAGGTGTATGCATTGACGACGATGAGCCAGCCAAGCAAAAAGGATAGCAGTATTGAAAGTATAATGGAAGCAACACGTATGCGGTACAGGCGCGGTGTGGTGCGCATGTATCTGAATTCATAGGCACTATCATGATGTCCGCTGATTATAATCTGCTGGCGTACATCGTTTGACGGTTCAATACTACCAAAAGCGTTAGTGCCCTCTTTTTGTGTATATAAAAAATCAAATGTGCCTTTATAAAAAATAAATTGTGATGTTGCAATGATAATGGAAATGGTAAACCCAACTGCAGCAATGATATAGCAGTGAAAAAAAATAAAGATGAGGCAGGCTATATAAATCCATGGCACCATGGTAAGGAAGCCTAAAAACGCACTGGGATGGGTAGTGAATGTTTCAAGTTGAGAGCTATCACAATGTATTGAATACATAAACTGCAGTACTTTTGCAGCATTGTTTGACTGTTCAGAACATGAGGGACGTGCTCCGAAGTGTTTGATAATGGTATTGGTTATGGTAAAAGCTAATTGTGAAGCTGTACGTATAGTATTTTTATCCATATGCGCCTGCTCTAGTGTATTATTGTGTAATTACATTCCATGGCTATATATGTAAACTATTGTTGAAGATCATAATTACGGTTTACATTTATTATACGTTAACATGCTATATTCAAGAACTTTTTTGTGTGCATCGTTATGCATGTAATGAACAATTACTATTTACATTTTAAAACTATCAATTGTCAATATTTTAATCGTTGTGCCACTATCATTCTTTTCAGCATGAAGTTGTAAAAACTATTTGCATCCTATTTGCTTCAATGCGGCTTGTTGATGACATGTAAAAAGCAGTGTATAACATATTCCTTCATAGAACTTCAGCATACAATTTAAAATTTAGGATTGGTTGATATTTTTTTTACTGTAATTTTTTTTGATAATTATTGATTATTTTGCTAAATTGCCAAATAAGAAATAATACGGGGTTATTATGGATACCATGACACAAAAAAAATATGAGGCACGAGCTGCTGTTATGAAGGCGCTGGCACATCCCACGCGGTTATATATGGTAGAAGAGTTACAAAAAGGGGCACAGTGTGTATGCAAACTGCAGGAATTGATTGGTGCTGATATGTCCACAGTATCCAAACACCTATCGGTATTAAAAAGTGCAGGGCTGGTATATGATAAAAAAGAAGGCACAACCGTTTATTATTTTTTGAAGATGCCCTGTGTTAGTGAATTTATTAGCTGTGTTGATACGGTGATTCAACGGAATGCAACAGAACAGTTAGAGGTCGCTCGTTGCTGCATAAAAGGTGCACAACAGTTGTAATTACCAATTATAAGGATTGGCCATGGACTGGAAAAAAGAACTAAAAATATGTATGTATATGGTTATAGCCTTTGTCATTTTCTTTCATTTGCCTGCTGGCAATCCCCGTTTTGACAATGCTGTATCTGAGGCGCTGAAGTTGACAAGGTGGTATGCTCGTGAACATGTTTTGTTATGCCTTGTACCAGCGTTTTTCATTGCAGGAGCTATCGCCACATTTGTTAGTCAAAATTCGGTCATGAAGTACCTGGGACCTGCTGCACCAAAACTTATGGCGTATGGTGTGGCATCTATTTCGGGGACAATTTTAGCTGTTTGTTCATGCACGGTTCTTCCGCTTTTTGCGGGTATCTATACTATGGGGGCAGGATTAGGCCCTGCAACTGCTTTTTTGTATTCGGGACCTGCCATCAATGTACTGGCAATCATTTTGACGGCACGGGTGCTTGGACTTGAAATAGGCGTTGCACGCGCAGTTGGTGCAGTTGTTTTCAGTATTTTCATTGGTGGATTGATGTATCTTATTTTCCGAAAAGAAGAGATACAAAAAGCCAATGCTATGATGAATATGCCCCAGCCTGAAACGTCACGTCCCCTGTGGCAGACGGTTATCTATTTTCTTTTAATGGTAGCCATACTGGTGTTTGTTAACTGGGGTAAACCAGATAAACCTGAGGGTATCTGGTATTTTGTGTACAGTTATAAATGGGAGATTACGGGTGTTGTGTCACTACTCTTTGGATTGGTGCTGTGGGCA
>JAKPPT010000103.1 GCA_029547205.1 Spirochaetota bacterium | reverse complement strand
ACTGACTCCATTGCATTTTTCCGCGCAAGTGCTTTTACGGTATCATTGCTGTTTTTAAAAAATGCAGCACATCGTTGCATGGCATCGTAGAACGATGCAGCATTAAAATCTGAAAAAAGAAAACCATTACCCTCAACTGATGGTTCTTTAACACGGATTGGCATAACGGTGTCACGCAATCCTCCTGTAGCACGAGCAACCACAAGACAACCACATGCCAGCGCCTCTAATTGAGAAATACCACCGGGCTCGTGCAATGAAGGCATAAGAAATACATCAGAGCACATAAGTGGAATACTGATATCCTGAAAACCAAGGGTAACCGAGACACTTTTTTGATAATAGTTTTGAAGATTGATTAGTCCTGTTGCCAGCTCGCTTCCCCGATGGTCGCCCCATGCAACTGCGCCACCAATAACCCCCTGATAGCGTAATGTAGTAAAAATTCCGGATGATGCATCCAGAAGAAGCTGGAAGCCTTTTTGTTCGGCAATGCGGTGGATCATGGAAAATAATACGGTATCAGGATTGATATCAAATCCTGATTTACACTGCAAACATAGTTTATTACGGATATGCGTTATATATTCTCGTTGCAATGGATCAGTAATGAGTTCACATGCCGTAACTCCTTCAAGTATCTGGGGGTACCGTGTACGTACTGATTGATAAACTTCTGGATTGTTTTTAAGTCCTTCGATCATTTCAGGATAATATTCATCAACAAATCCTGAATGATGAAACTGCTTCTGAATACGATTTTTAAAATCTATTCCCAGTGCATTGCTTATACCAATAACATTGTGCAGTATCTTTTCAAGCCCATCGCATGCCTTTTCAATCTGCTTTGCGTATGAGGGGCTTACAGTAATGACACGGTCAGAAAAACGTATCCCTGATGCCATACAGTTAATCTTGGTATATGCATTGGTATCTGAAAAATCATTGTATCGCCAGTGGGGAAGGTTAAACAGTGAAAAAAGATCTTTGCCGTTTTCGTATCGGTGATATGAATCAAAATACTGCCATCCCCCATTGTGAATGATATGGAAAAA
>JAKPPT010000067.1 GCA_029547205.1 Spirochaetota bacterium | reverse complement strand
ATTGACAAAGTGGAATATTATCGGCAATTGCAAGCGGTACGCGAAACTGGGTCCTGGGAGTCATAGATACTGTACGTGCTCAAGGCAGTGGAAGTTACATCATGCTTAACTCTGCGGCAGGTGGAAGCAATAAAAGGAATCACAGAACTTAATAATACAAAAAGAAGAATAACATCAAGCGGCATCTGATCTATTATTGTGCTTAGGCTTATTTGATTAGTTTCTAAGGTGTTTTTAATAATTAAATCATTAGATTCTGCTCTTGTTATCTGAGTTAATGCCTTATTGATAATATAAAAAAAACGCGGATCAAGATCTTTACTTATTGCAGTACATACTTCAAAAGATGTATCATACAAAATGGATGAGTAAAGGCCCCTGTACCTTGATTTTTTGAGCTCATGACTGGCAGAGTATGAGTTCATGATCGCTTGGTCTACGTTACCCTTTAATACTGCCTCTATACATTCCCTGTTTGTCTCATATCTCACCGGATTCCAATTATTGAACACAGAAAAATCTTCATAAGGAAAAGCTCCCTGAATGACAGCGGTTTTACCAGCAGCTAAATCGTATGTATTCTTAGAAATGACGAGAAGAGGAAAGTCTAAATAAGGTTCACTAATATTGTATCCTGCTGTCTGTGCTGTTTTCATATTATGGGGGTAACTTGCAATTATATCTGCTGTTGGCTTACTCAGTTTTGGTTCTTCGACAAAGGTAAAAGAAATACCTGTAAGTGCTTCAATTCTTCTGTAAATTTCTATAATGAGACCAGAGAATTCGTTATTCTGCTCATCATAAAATTCAAAGGGATACCAGGTATTCGAGATTGCGACAGTAAGCGGTCTTGCCATGTTTATCATTGCCATCTCATCGTTGCTTAGACTAAATTTAGGGAAAAACTCCGGTACAAAGCGGCTCATAAGATCGCGGTCAAAAAAAGGGTTTACAATTTTTAGCTCGGTCATTGCCCGGTTAAGATTTAAAATAAGTTCTTTCCGGTTTTGAGGAACTGCAAAATATATTCTGCTTGGAGCAAAGCGTAATATGGTATGAGTTGTATCTGTGTCCTGGTAACCTGCAACAACCCCTGCCTCTGTTTCGCCGGAGAGTACGGCATCTATAACGGCCTGCAGACTCGGATAATACCGTATATTTACGGTAAAACCGTTTTCTGTTGCAAATTTTTGGAGTTTTACCGGGTTTTCGTCTCTTTCTGCAGCGACGGTAATACCGTCATAAGA
>JAKPPT010000062.1 GCA_029547205.1 Spirochaetota bacterium | reverse complement strand
GAAAAAGCTTATCGAGCGATAGCAAATCAGTGCTCACCTTGATAGGTGGCACCACGATAGCCCAAGCACTAAACTTTATTTTTTCTCCCATTACCACAAGGCTTTTCAGCCCAGAGGTCTTTGGTGATCTCTCGGTTTTTACTTCGATCACCGGAATCATAGGAATAATCATCTGCCTTCGATATGAGCTTGCCATTGTTCTACCGCAAGATGATGATGAAGGTTTTTCGCTACTCAAGCTTTGCTTGATTTTTGCAACCATAATATCAATTCTTGCGGGTATTATTTTTCTATTTGCTGGCAATGCAATCTATGTAAGCTTTGGAGCTCCAAATCTTGTACAGTATTGGTACTATGTGCCAATTAGCCTTTTTCTGACAGGCATCATTCAGGCGTGCAATTATTGGCTCACCCGTACTCGTCAATTTGTGGTACTTTCATGGAACAAGGTCATACCGGTTATTGTCGTCAATGTGGTTTCGATTGGCTTAGGTCTTTTAGGAAATAGAGCTCTGGGTGCCAGACTATTCGCAATATTCTTAAGCAATATTGCGAATATTGCAGTGCTTGCAAAAGCTGTTGCTCCCGAATTTATATCTAAAAAGCATGCAACGCAAAGCGACTATCAGCAGTTAATAAAAAAATATAAGAATTTTCTAATTTATGACATATGGGGAGCATTATTGAATAACCTCTCATGGATGATTGTGCCCATTTTGATGAATGCTTATTATGGTAGTAATGCGGCAGGTCAGTATTCTATTGGAATGAGAGTGATTCAGATACCTGCAAGTTTAATTGGTGCTTCAATTACCCAGGTTTTCTTGAAAAATGCTGTTGATGAAAAATACAAAAAGAAGCTTTATCCTTATACTGTAAATCTAGCAAAGAAATTATTTATCATTACGTTACCTATTGCCTTATTTTTCCTTTTTCTTGGAAAAGAAGTATTCAAAGTCCTATTTGGACAAAAATGGGGGCTTGCAGGTCAATATATGCAAATCCTTTCAATTTGGTCTATTGTCTGGTTTATTTCAAGTCCAATTTCTTCAATCTATACTATTGTTCAAAAGCAGAATATTTCATTAATTACATCAACATTGAATCTGGTTACGAGGGTACTTTCTTTGTATCTAGGTAGATTATTGAATAGTGACCTAATTGGTATCATGTTATTTGCGTTCAGTGGTCTCATTGTGAATTCATTATCAATTTATTTTTGCCTTCAAATAGCTAAAAAAAGTGATAGATAGTTTTCCAAAATGTCAGGGGGTATCAGATGCACATTTTAGTACTACCATCGTGGTTTCCAACAAAAGAGAATCCTATAAGTGGTATTTTTTTTATCGAGCAGGCAGAAGCGTTAGCGAAATATGGTAATAAAGTAAGTATCCTTGAATTTGAGAGCAGAAGCATAAAAAGTGTTTTTCATGGTCTTACCGCTATCCCATTTCTTCCGAAATTTCAGTTTTCACTGAAAAATGGAGTAAACTATCTCAATATACAGTATGTTTCTTTCCCAAGAATTAGATATTTCAAAAATATGCAAATTGATATTTTAAGTGATATATCAATAATGAAGTACAAATCAAGATTCGGCATTCCAGATATCGTTCATCTTCATAGTTTTGCAATGGGGGAAGCGGCAATTAGGATAAAAAAAAGATATCATATTCCTTTTGTAGTAACTGAACATCTGACTTCATTTGCTAGAGATTTAATTACTAGGAAGGAATTACGCTTTGCTCAGAATGTGTTTAAGGCAGCTGCATATAGGATTGCTGTTAGCAATGAGTTCTGCAGACTGCTATATGAAAAAACAGGTCTGAAATTCTCTTATATTCCGAATTTAGTCAATACATTTTTTTTTGAGTGCAATTCATCCGACATACGCAAAAAGCAGGAAGGTTTTGTGTTTATTAATGTAGCTTCTCTCGATAGCAAAAAGAATCACAAAATGTTATTGCAGGCCTTTTATGCTGCGTTCAAGGATGATCTAAAAGTAAAGTTATGTATTGTTGGAAGAGGGCCTTTAGAACATGAACTTCAGCAAATGATTGACAATTTAGGCATGCAAGAAAGGATATTTCTTCTTGGACAGAAATCAAGAAATGAGGTAAAAAGCCTTCTTTGTGAATCTGATGCTTTTGTATTATCTAGTAAGATCGAGACCTTTTGCGTGGCAATAATTGAAGCTTTGAGCTGCGGATTGCCAGTAATTGCCACAAAATCGGGTGGTCCTGAATCAATTATTACTGATAGAAGGCTTGGGGAGCTTGTAGAGTGTGAAGAATCAGCTTTAATTGAAGCGATGAGAAATGTCTATAGCATTAGATATGATAAAAAGTTTATAAGAGATTACGCCGTTTCCAACTTTTCTGAGGGGACAGTTGTTAAGAAGTTGAGCCTTGTATATGCAAAAGTGATAGCAAATACCAAATAGACTTAATTCTTTAAAGGCTAGAAATCATGGAAAATTTGGCATTCATTGGCTGCGGCCGTATCAGTTCTAAACACATCGAAGCGGCACTTGCCAATAAAGAGCGGCTTCGACTCGTTGCCTGCTGCGATCCAATGCTCGAGCGCGCACAAAGGCGCGCACGGGAATATCGGGCAGGCCTCAGCAGCGGTAGTGACGTAACGGTTTACGCTGATTATCATGAGATGCTGGCAAAAGAAAAGCCTGATATCTGCGCTATTGCCACAGAGTCAGGGTATCATCCACGAATTGCGATCGATTGTCTTGAGGCGGGGAGCCATGTCATTTGCGAAAAGCCCATGGCACTCTCTACGCGCGATGCAGATGCGATGATTGCTGCAGCAAGACACAACAATAGAAAACTCGCGGTATGCTTTCAGAATAGATTCAATGCGCCAGTACAGCGCGCGCGGGCGGCGCTCGAAGCGGGTCGGTTTGGTAAGATGCTACATGGCATGATCCAGGTGCGATGGAATAGGGATGCAGACTATTATGCACAGGCGCCTTGGC
>JAKPPT010000051.1 GCA_029547205.1 Spirochaetota bacterium | reverse complement strand
TATTTTTTTAGGTATTGATGCTGGCTCTACGGCGCTTTCCATTGTGGCTATTGACAGCGAAAAAAATATTGTTGATACATTATATACATTTCATCATGGAAAAATTCATGAAGAAATTGAAAACTATTGTGCCCGATTTTGCAAAACCGATGTTTGTGGCATAGGGTTTACTTCCTCGGCTCTTGCTATAACAGGCGGTCACGAGGTTAACAGCATTGTTGCGTATGTTACTGCTATTAAACATACTATGCCGCAGATACGCACCTGTGTTATTGTTGGTGGTGAAAAATTTGGTGTTATTGAGTTTGATGACAATGGCAATTATTCACAGTATCGTGGCAATACAAGCTGTGCAGCAGGAACCGGAGGATTTTTAGATCAACAGGCTCGCAGATTGCAACTTGCTGGTTCACATGAATTGTCTGCCATGGCTTTAAAAAATGACGGTGACATCCCTAAGATTGCATCGCGCTGTGCGGTATTTGCCAAGACCGACCTTATTCATGTACAGCAGGAAGGATATGCTATCTCTGAAATATGTGATGGCTTGTGTTATGGTGTTGCGCGCAATATTGCTGATACCTTGTTTGCATCGCATACGCCTGCAAATCCGGTTGCCATCGTGGGTGGTGTGTCGTTAAACAGTGCAGTTGTTAAACATCTTGAATCAATTGTAGATGTAAGGTTTCATGTACCGGAACTATCGCACATATATGGCGCTTTTGGTGCTGCATTATATGTGGCAAATAATACTATAAAAAAAGCGGTGGAATTTACCTTTAATACAAAATTAAAAAACAGGCTGTACCATTTCCCGCCGTTAGCAATAACAATGAGCAATTATCCCACATTTAACGGGATTGAATCGTTTGTGTATACATTCCTGCATGATGTTGAGGTTGATATCTATAAACCTATGAATGGCGTCATTGAAACATTTATTGGCATTGATATTGGGTCAACCAGCACAAAAATGGCACTTATTGATAAACAGGGAACTATGCTGGCAGGTTTTTATACGCGTACTGCGGGAAAACCGCTTGAGGCGGTGCAATCAATTTTTGCAGCGTGTGATGTATATGCGTCAAAACATGGTATAAGCATTAGTGTTAAAGGGGCGGCAACAACAGGTTCGGGACGAAAGTTTATTGGAACACTTATTGGGGCAGATTGTATCCTTGATGAGATTACTGCACATGCGAAAGCAGCATGCACATTGCAGCCCGATGTTGATACTATTATTGAGATTGGCGGACAGGATTCAAAGTTTACCATGATA
>JAKPPT010000028.1 GCA_029547205.1 Spirochaetota bacterium | reverse complement strand
GCGTTTACTATCATCAGGAATTATTGTCATGGCAATTATCAGTATAGTTATGGTGTCCTGCTCCAGGAAAGAGAAGGGGCGTTTTTATAGTGATGAATATCAATTTTCAATAGTATTCCCCAGAACATGGGAGATACAGCAAAAAGAGATGGGTACAGTTGTTATAGGGCTTAGTCCCGAAGAAGGATTAAAAGATGATTTCCGCGAAAACATAACCATAACAACAGAGGATGCCGGTGATGATGTAACCCTTGAAAAATATTTTGACATATCACAAGAGAACATGAAAAACTATTCTAAAGATTACAGGCTTTTATATAAAAGCTATACATGGCTTGCCAAAAAGCAAGCCATTGTAGCGGGATTTACCTATACCATGAGCGGATTAAAGCTCAAAGCATTGCAATATTATATCATTCATAATAAAAGAGCATACGTCATTACGTGCACCGGATTACCTCATACCTTTGGACGCTATGAAGGACGTTTTTTAACAATTGTACGTTCATTCAGGCTTGAAAAATAAAATCATCTGCTGGCATAACAATACATACATCCAAACCTGCAGCTATTATATGCTCCTATGTCAATACTTTTTGTGCACAGACAGTTTTTGCGCTGATGAGCATCTCTATGTACATTAAGTTGAATGTTAAAAATATTCGATAGCAACTGCTGATCTATGCACGCTCCATTGCTTATTCCATACAGTGAAAGCTTACTGCAACAGCTCTGCATGTGCATGCCACGCTCGTGTGCAATGGATGATAGCGAAGAAAAAAACTGTTCCATCTGTTCTGCGTTATAATCTGCAAAAGGATTGAATACTATATTTCTATCGATAAGATGTTTGGTAATGCGTTTAATTACGCTACTGTAAGGCTCCATTATGCTGACAATTACTCTTTGCGTGTAGTGGTGCAGTTCCGATGCTATAGCCCTGAAGTTGTTGATATGAAAATCAAAATTCAGCTCTTGTGAAAATACTATTGGGTCATACCGCCATATAACCTTTTGCGCTCCAATTTTGTCGCTTAACATTTTAAAGATTTTTATGCTCTGCGATAGTTCCGGTGAATGAGCTTCAAGCCATTGAGGATAGCCGGTGATGGTAAATAAAAATATATAGTGGTACCCCCTGTCATCCAGTTCATCAAGGTAGTGCAATAGCGGGGCAGGACAGCGAGTCCAGAATACTATCGCCTCAACATTTTCGGGTAATAGCGATATCTCCCTTATTTGATTGGGATTGTATGGATTTTTTACCGTACAACTGCCCTTGTGTATGCAATCCATAAACCACTGCGAATAAAAGGCAGGGATGTCTGTTCGCCGGCTTGCACTTATTATCAT
>JAKPPT010000003.1 GCA_029547205.1 Spirochaetota bacterium | reverse complement strand
GCCTCCCTCATGGCAGCCAAAGCAATAAAACATCTGCTTATCAGGCGAGACAGTAAATGAAGGGCTTGTTTCCTTATGAAAAGGGCACAGACCAACATAGTTCTTACCCTTTTTTGTAAGAGTGGGAACATAACGCCGTATAATATCTTCTATGGCAGCCTTCTGCCGTATATGTTCAATCGTATCGCGGGGTATAGCCATTTGTTATAAATATATGGTGCAATCTACAATTTTTCAAGTTTTTGAGCAACTATTTGTTTTACAACCTGCCCATCGGCTTTACCTTTCAGGTCTTTCATCACCTGACCCATGACCTTACCGGTATCCTTATTGGTGATAGTTCCCAGTGAAGCAATTACTGCATCAACATGAGCGGCTATCTCATCAGCACTCATCTGCTGCGGTAAATACTGCATGATGATCTCAAGTTCCTGCTTTTCTTTACGAGCAAGGTCGTCCCTGCCAGCTTTTTCATATTCAGCTATTGCTTCTTTTCGCCTTTTGGCGCTGCGTGTTAACACCTCAATGATTTTTTCATCCGTAAGCTCCTGCGTGCCCTTTGTCTTTTCATACAGTATGTCCGATTTCATCATACGCAAGGTACTGCTTAACAGTTCATTTTTGCTTTTAATAGCTTCTTTCAGATTGGAGTCAATTGTGGTAAGGATGCTCATAGAAATACCTCACTGCAATAGTATTTGATGAAGTGACGTATACACAGGAGAGAATTGTGACATATAATCACACTGTATTTGTATGTCAACAAAAGTTTCAACCCCTTTACAATTTTCATGTCATGCTCGTTGCCGTGGTACATGCATGATAATGATAGCCATAGAAAATGTTTTCATACAGCAGTTTTTGCCGGTTACAATTTACTGTATACAGGGTTGTAGTAAAGGGTGCACACTGTTTCATGGAAAGCAGCAAGGCTCATATACTACATGCAGATAATTATGAGTGTGCACCGATTACCGGAACTATCGCCAAACAATGGTGCTAAAACATGGTGATGAAACCATCCAGCTGTGTTATGTGGCTGCAAATTGCATGCAACAGCTTTTCCTCGGCAAACATAGCAGTAATGGTATATGAAATAAATTTTCCCTGCCTGCTTTCACGTTCGGTAATGTGTGCATCAATAGTATTGTCGGCACAAATATTGATGAGCATCTCTTTCACAAAGAGCTTGTTGTAAAAA
>JAKPPT010000002.1 GCA_029547205.1 Spirochaetota bacterium | reverse complement strand
GCCAATGCTCTATAGGGTCGCTTTGTTATTGGCACTGCAATCTGTATTTGGGAAATAAGTTTTTTTTCATCCAGCATGGGTTGCCCTTTTTGGTTGGTATATGCAGAAAGGTTCTTCATCCATATAGTTGCCGGTGGCATAATAGGCACGTGCACGGCATCCTGCACAAAATGCTTTGTATTCGCACACGCCACATTTTCCTTCAAGATTTGATAAATCTCTGAGTTTTAAAAAAAGTTCTGATGATTCCCATAGTTCATTAAAAGGAGTGTGTAAACAATTGCCTGCTACAAGTGGAAGATAGCCGCATGGCTGCACATCACCCCGGTGCGAAATAAAACACACACCACTGCCAGCAAGGCAGCCACGAGTTACGGCAGCAAGCCCGTCGGTTTCAAAGGTTAGTTTTCTATTTTCTTTTTTAGCTTCCTGGCGTATAATCCTGTAATAGTGAGGTGCACAGGTTGCTTTGAACTCTATGTCGGCTTCTTTTGTTGTATGGTAAAACCAGCGCAAAACTTCTTCATACTGCTCTTTAGATATCATGTCAGTTTGTGCAATCTCTACTCCACAACCAACTGGTACAAGCATAAATATATGGAGGGCAATGGCATGCATAGTTTTTGCCAGTTGTAATATTTTTTCAATAGAGGTAACATTGCGTTTGGTAATTGTAGTATTAAACTGGAATGGTACACCTGCTTCATGCAACAATTGTGCTCCCTGTAAAGCTTTATCAAAAGAACCGGGAATACCTCTGAATGAGTCATGTGTTAGTGCATCATGGCCATCAATGGAAATGCTAACACGATCAAATCCGCTTTTCTTTATAGTTGAAGCTATTTCTCTGTCAACCAATGTAGCATTGGTGGCTAATGCAATGGGTAATCCCTTGCCATGCGCATAGCCTGCTATATCAAATAGGTCTTTGCGGTACAGAGGCTCACCACCGGTCAACACCATAATAGGTTTATAATATGCTGCAATGGTATCTAAAATATTTTTACAATCCTGAAGCGATAGTTCATGTTCAAATTCTTTATCGTAGCTTTCGGCTCTGCAGTGAACACAACGCAGGTTGCACCGCTTGGTTAATTCCCAGAAGATAAGACGAGGTTTGTTCATCGTTTAAACATCTCCTGTAGCAGCCTTGTTTTTTCCTTTGATTCTTTTTTGTGATAGTTATCTGATAAATCTTTTAAATAAGAAATAGGTATGTGCAATGTCTTGGACATAATTTGATTGGTCAGCTCTTCAACAATAGCAAAATCATCATCTGAAAGATGTTTTA
>JAKPPT010000143.1 GCA_029547205.1 Spirochaetota bacterium | reverse complement strand
GTATCTTGCCGGCGTACCCAGTCCGCTGAAAAAACCTGAACGTGTCAATATGATTATCTTCAGGGAGAATATGGAAGACCTGTATGCTGGCATTGAATGGAAGCAGGGAACGCCAGAGGCAAAAAAGGTGATAGACTTTTTAAACAACGAGATGGGACAGCACCTGAGTGATGATACGGGAATAGGCGTAAAACCAATCAGCATGTCCAATACTAAAAATATTGTTAGAAGTGCGCTACGCTATGCTATTGAAAACAAGCGCAAAAATGTAACCATTATGCACAAGGGCAATATCATGAAATTTACCGAAGGGGCATTTCGTGATTGGGCGTATCAAACCGCACAGGATGAATTTGCTGATGACATCATTACTGAAGATGAGCTCTGGTCAACGTATCAAGGCAAACAGCCGGCGGGAAAAATTGTCATCAAGGACCGCATTGCAGACGCACTGTTCCAGATGGTGCTGCTGCGTCCTGACGAGTTTGATGTTATTGTGACGCCCAATCTCAATGGTGATTATATCTCCGATGCTCTGGCTGCTCAGGTTGGCGGGCTTGGCATGGCACCTGGTGCTAACATTGGTGATGATGCAGCCATTTTTGAAGCAACGCATGGGACTGCACCAAAGTATGCTCATCAGGATAAGGTAAATCCAGGTTCACTTATCCTTTCAGGCGAAATGATGCTGCGCTTCATGGGCTGGACGGAAGCTGCTGATTTGATCATCAAAGGGCTTGAAACAACCATACAGCACAAGCATGTGACCTATGATCTTGAACGGCAGATGGAAGGTGCAAAACTTTTACGATGCTCAGAGTTTGGCAAAGCAATTGCTGACAATATGTAACAGAACAACTCATTGGCAATACCTACTTCATGCGGCAATGAAAGCCATGGAGTATCGATTGATTTAAGCAAATGCAGTGATGGTAGTAAAGCTAAAACTTTCAGAAAAAAATATGGAATTAAATATAAAACTCAAAGCGGGCTTTTTGTAATTTTTGGTTGTCCAAAATTAAAATTTAAACAAGGAATAAA
>JAKPPT010000139.1 GCA_029547205.1 Spirochaetota bacterium | reverse complement strand
ACTTTTATAAGCGTCAGCGCCTTTATGGTTACCATATGTCCGTCAATATCAAGCACAGCCTGCGATTTTGTACCGGTTTGTATGCGCGTACCTTCCTTAAGCTGCTGTCCCTTTTTCAGCGGTTTGTATGCGCCACCATCGCTGTACAGGGCATCGCCTTTAACGCTTACCACCGTAATGGCAGCAAATGCAGAGCTTGCTGTAAACACTAAAGCTATGGCGGCGATAAGTACTATATTCAAAAACTTCATTGATTGCCTCCTTAATAAAAATTATTTTATTCACTAATTTGATTGCGCTCACCCTCGCCGTATTTGCTGACTGCACTAATGTAAAATTTAACATAATTACCCTCATTTATTGTGGAATTTGTATAGAAATAAGTTGTTTGTCCTTCTCCAGGTTCAGAAGGTAATGAACTTGATAAAATGGTATCAAATAAAACGAAAATCTGCTCCGGATCTCCTACATTTTCATATACTTTGAAATACTGTGGTTCTGGATAATCAGTATAATAAATAATGTTAACATTTGAATGAGTATAATAATCCCAATGTGGTTCAACAATTGTTAACTTCCCCATTTCAATATTCAGCGTAACCTGCTGTCCTGCTGAAAGGTCAACCGTTGCTATACCGCCATAAAATCTTCGATAGTCAGAATCTAATGCAACCACTTCAAAGGTACGCTGACTGCCTGCTGGCACATCCAGAGTTATCCTGCCCGTTGTCGTTGGTATTGTTTCAGTTATCGTCCCCATATCTGAAGCAGAGATAGTAACTTCTATACTGTTAATTTGTCCAACTAATTCACTAGGAACCGGATCAGCCTTTACTGGCTGTGACAAGGTAATCCATGCCAATACCTTATCCCATACAGTAAGCTGTGCCTGTTTGCGTATGCCGGTGTCAATGGTGACGGTGGCAGTGTCACCCGAGCTGCATGATAGCATGCCTGCAACTATTAATGTAATGACTATTACCATGGTATGTCGTTTCATTGGTTTTTCCTCCATTAGTTTAGTGTAACCTCACTCCTGCCCTTCACTTCAGCAAGTTCAATGACCGCATCTCAACACATTGAACGGCCGCTTTTGTGTAACGTGGAAGGTTGTCCTGTGTTGCCCAAGCATGATTGCCAAACAAAATCAAAGCAGAAGGTAGGAAATATGTAGCATGAGTTATTGCCGCACCATTATGTTAAAAGAGCTGGTAAACAAATGCTATTTGTCTATATATATATCCTGCAATAGCTAAAGAAGTGTAACAATTATGAACAATTTATGCAATACTTTTTTCTGTTTTTTAAAAAAATGTACAATAAGTCTATACGGATTTTTTATTGTAGCGACGTCATGCATGGCGTCGTTACCCATGCTCTTTTTATTTATTTTATTACTTGACATCATTTTTTATATAGTTTATTTTTATCCAATCTTTTTTTGAATAAATACATGTCAGTAACCATGCTGAATGGTGTGTTTTACTGCACATGAATAAACGATAGTAAATCAACAGCACTCAGTGGCAAAAAAGATGTTGACCACGTTGCTGTTATGGACATACTCATTGATTATAATTACAATGGAGGTCACATGAAGAGGCTTAATTACCTTCTCCCTGTTTTCATTATTGCAATTGTTTTTTGTTTTTCCGGCTGTGGTTATAACAAACTGCAGATGCTTGAAGAAGAGGTATTTAAAGCTTACGGTGATTTAGAATCAGCATTGCAGCGCCGGGCTGATCTTATCCCCAACCTGGTTGCTACTGTCAAGGGCTATGCAGCGCACGAAAAACAAACATTGCAGGCAGTGATAGAAGCGCGGGCAAAAGCCACTTCGGTACAACTATCGCCAAAGGATTTAAGCAATCCTGAAGCCATTGCAAAATTTCAAGCTGCTCAAGGTGAGCTTTCCAGCGCGTTAGGCCGCCTCATGGTTGTTATTGAACGCTATCCCAATCTTAAAGCTGATGCCCATTTCACCGACCTTATGCATCAACTTGAAGGCACCGAGAACCGAATCAATGTGGCACGTCAGCGTTACAACGAAGCGGTAAAAGAATTTAACTATAATATACGAAAGTTCCCGTATAATCTTACTAATATGATTTTGCTCAACCTGGAACGCAAAGAATATTTTAAAGCCGAGGAAGGAGCAAAAACGGCTCCTGAAGTTTCTTTTGAGTAGCGATAGTTACTATGAAAAATTTGGTTGCACAATATATTACTCAGGACGATGCACAGCAGATTATAAGCACTGTTAAGAAGGTGGAAAAGAAAACCAGCGCTGAGATTGTTCCCATGATTGTTAATGCAAGTTTCCACTATCCGCTTGCAAGTGTGTATGCTGCTGCAGCGTTATCATTACCTGTAGCAATTGCACTGACCTATTATATGGCACCTCTCTTTTACTATAGCAGGGATAACATGTGGGTTTTTATTGCATTGTTTTCACTGCTGTTCCTTGTATTTAAAGGAACTATCGCCCGAAATATTTTTCTTTTGCGCCTTTTTTTAAACCCACAGGAAGTAGAAGGTGAGGTAAAAGAGGCTGCCATCACCGCATTTTATAAAAATGGTTTATATAAAACAGCTGAAAAAAATGGCGTGCTTATTTATATCTCACTTCTGGAAAAGCGTGTCTGGATATTAGCCGATGAGGATGCCCATAAAAAGATTGAGCAGGAATTCTGGGATAACTGCGTTAAAACTATTATTGATGGAATAAAGAAAAAGCAGTTTGTACCTGTTTTATGTACTGTTATAGAAACAATTGGCAACAAATTGTCAACATTGTATCCCTGCAAAAGTGATGATATTGATGAGCTTAAAAATATAATTATTGGTGATAGCCAATGAGATGGTTTGTAACTGTATGTATGACAATCATTATGCTTAGCTCCTCTGGCTATTCACAAGATAGCACCACGGTTTCAATCCCACCTTTGAAAGGCCGGGTTAATGACTATGCAGGTATCCTCAATGAACAAACCGAAAGTACACTTGAAACAAAGTTAGCTCAACTGGAAAAGGAGGATTCG
>JAKPPT010000134.1 GCA_029547205.1 Spirochaetota bacterium | reverse complement strand
AAAGTAGCTGGCAGAACGATAAGGTGCGGTAAGTGTCATACCGGGAAAAAAGCAACCGACAAAACAACGGTGGCATTCAACAAAGTAGCCGAGGTCGAGCGGCAGCATATACCGGAAGGATCGGAGATTGCAGCATAGGAAGAAGGTGGAGCGTTTTCTAGCGATAGTCCGTATACAGCCTTACATTCACTGAGCCAGTCCCAAACGAAGGGACGAGCGTTTCCGCCGCATATACAGGTGTTGCTGAACCCTTAAAAAATATCGAAAATAGTATCAGGGCTGAGATTGCGCTTATAGCCGCAGTCTTTAATAAGGTCTTACGGATGTTAAGTAAAAACATAATCACAACTACACCTCCAAAAGCTAAACAATATGGGCAATACGTACCATACCATATTTGAAACCCGACAAGGTATGCTTCTATGCCTACCCCTGTAGAAAGCGCAACAACGAGCAGGAAATCCTTTTTCAGGATGCTCAGCAAAACAACCAGTGCCATAAAGGCAATGCCTATATACTTAAGGTCAATCTCGAAGAGATTGCCGCTAAGGTAAGAGCATGCGCCGCCGCAGATACTGTAGTAAACCTCAATACCCACGGCAATCAGTGCCAAAACAATATTCAAAGCATATTTCCTGCTGCTAATCCTTTGCAGTATCGAACCGTCTGCACGACCCAAAACAAATGTGTTTGCATTACCGCTGCAACAAACATCTTTTTCTTCCAACATTGGCAACCTCCTGTTTGTTTCTAAGCTTGTTTTCTTTACAACATCTTTTTATATCTCTAACACTCAGCACCTTACCGACACTCTTTACCTCACTGTCTATGGCAATGCCGGGGGTGAACATAACATCAAATTCCAATAAATATATTAAAACTGCTGTTGCTGTCAAATAATGCGTAAAAAACAATGAGGCAACTAAAAAACAATAAAGAAATATGTGACCGCGTAGGATTCGCTCAGAACGATTTAAAGAGGGTGGCTAATGCTTTTATATACCCCCACGCATATAAAACGATTGTAGGCAATTCAGACAAAGGAAAATGCGGATTTAACGTTCAAAATTCAAACTGCAATTAAAGCAGGCTTGGAATATTGTGTTTCTCAGCTATTATAGTTAACATAAAATATATTATCGGAATTAAATTTTTTAATGCCCTTACAAGGGCAATGGTGCGCCTGTTTGGTCTGACAAAATAATAACAGATGCAACTGATTTCCCTGTATATGGCACCATCGCAACATTCAACAGAACATTTTTTTTGTTGCTATATCTATCGACAAAAATAGTTGTATATTGGTTCGGAGGTATTATTCCGGTCTGCGATCCGGCGTTTCGTCTTGCATAATGGTACAACTCCATAAAACCGACTACGGATGCATCGAAAAAATCTTTCCATGTCATCTTATTTTCGATATCCTTTTTGTCTGTATATCCAGAAATGCGAACAAACATATCGTTGACGGTGGATATTGTACTATCCTCTTCAATTACCATTGTTCCAACGCCAGTGTTTTCAAAAATCGTTTCATACAACTCTTTCGTGTTCTTAAGTTCTATTTGAGCAGTTACACGGTCTGTCACGTCCCGCATGAAAGCAAGGGATGACACGTTGCCGTTATAGTCAACAGATGTCACCGATATGTCTACATATATTAAATCGCCGTTTTTCTTTACACCTTTTACGATGTAATGATTTATCACGCTTTCTCCCCTTTTGCGGCGCGCCATCAATGTTCTCACTTTCTCCAAATTATCGCTGTGTATTACAAGTTCTTGTCCATGTCCTATTATTTCTTCCGGATTATCATAGCCGAACATCTCTGCAAACCTATTGTTGACATACACATGTATGCCTTCGGTTACCACGGCAATACCGTCCAGGGTGTTCTCCATGAACAGCTTGTTGCGGTATTCGGTTTCACGCAATACGGTATTGTCTTGCACAACACCAACAATCCCTTTGAAAGTACCGTCGCATGCGATATATGGCATTTTTCTGACCGTCACACTTTTATTAACTCCGCTGCCGGACATTATCGTATCCTCGTATACTACAGCAGTCCTGTATTTGATTACCTTATTGTCCGAACGTATTTTCTTTACAGCATCCTTGCGCTTGAACAAACCCTCTGCTGTATTGTCCTGTATCTCGTTCGCCGACCGACCCAAAAACCGCTCAAAGGCCACGTTCCATATTTTATACTTTAGCTGTCTATCCTTGTAAAACAAGGATACAGGGTTTGCATCTATTAATGTCTGTAAAAGCAGTGTCTTGTCATAGAGTTCTTGTTCACGTAATTTTCTTTGTGTAATGTTCCGCACAACGCAGATAAAGCCACCGCCGGACAAAACCGACATAGACAATTCCTGCGGAAAATAACTGCCGTCTTTTTTCTTCCCGGTTGCCTCGCCCCACCATTTTCCATTTTTATGTAAAACCGGCAATATATCTTTTTTGAATCTTCTCGTTTCGTCTGACGAATATAGCATCTGCCAGGGTTTTCCGATCAGGTCATTTGGATTATCATATCCATAGATGCTTGCATGAGCACGATTGGAATAAATGAAAAAAGCGTCGCTGTTCAAAATGGCAATCCCGTCTATTGACGCTTCGATGGCTTCTGTACGCATTAATATAGCCTGCTCTGCATGTAGCCTGTCCGTAATATCTTGTAATTGTTCTACAACAAATACAACATTACCGTCTGCGTCAAGCACGGGGTTGCTTCGGCAAAACATGGTCCTTCCTAGTTCAGGGATATATTTCTCCGTTTGCTCCATATTTTTGCTGTACAGTGCCTTCTCCGTCATACATATGTCACATACATTTTTTCTGCCAATAAGTTCATAGCATTTTCTGCCCGCAACTTCTTCGGGTGTCATACCAAGCGATTTATAACCTGCATGATTGTAGCGCACAATACTATGATCGGGCTTCTGGATACCAATAATATCCGGCACATTGTCAAGCACAGTATCCAAAAGCTTTACCTCTTCTTCAAGCGCATGTTCCGCTGTTTTCTGCGCGGTAATATCTTCCGACATACCTTCGATATAATATACACCATCCTCGAGCACAAGCCTTGCGCTCAACCTTAGCCATATTGTACCGCCGTTTTTGTGCCTGGCTTTTTTCTCAAACCCCGTAACAGCACCCTCGTTCATAATTTTGTCTACAAAAATATTACGGTCTTCGGAATTAACGTATGTATTCGCGCTATAACCCGATATTGCACGCATAAAATCTTCTTTACTGTCATAGCCGTATATTTTTGCCAGCGTTCCGTTGCATTCGACAAGGGTCCCGTCAATCATTACCTTGAACATACCAACCAGAGAATTGTCCATAATGCGTTTTAATTGTTTCCTGCTTCTGTCCAGTTCGTGTTCTATCCCGAACCTATTCAGAACCGTTGCTAACTGTGCTGCTGCCGTCTGTAACACTTTTGTTGCGTTTGCACCGGACATATTGAGCTTCTTCAAATAATGCGATGAAACGCATATAATCCCCTTCAATTCGTTATTGAACATAACAGGTACACTTGCTATTAGCGTAAGACCTTCTTTAATGGCAGCATCCTCAAACAATGCTTCCCGAGGGTCATAAAACAACACAGTATTGCACCTGTATTGCTGCCAAAACCTATCCATTTCCTTAGAACCGTTCCTAACCGTTGCAATCGCCTCAGTGTATTCATTGCCTAAACCACAATGCCACAACAGTTCAAAATCCCCAGACAAATGATTAACATAATAGAAACCACCGCTGTCCATTTCCATTACACTTATCAGCTCTTCAAGCGTATGCACAACAGCATCTTTCGAGGTTACAGACTGTACAAGCCTCGTGGACAGCCGAAGCTGCATCTGTATTAGTTTTTCCACGTATACCTGTTCCGTAACATCCCTAATATATGCTATCGATACAGACATCCCCTTATACCTTGTATTTGCGACCGATGCCTCTGCATACAAAGTGCTGCCGTCTTTTTTAATGCCCATAAATCTATATTTCTCTGGTGCCTGCTTCCCGTCATGTCTGCTTCTGTTGTACCCGACAACCTTCGCAAGGTCAATCGGGTGTACTGTGGCGCTATGATCCCTGCCTATAATCTCTTCCGGATTTTTATAGCCGAACATCTCTGCAAACCTATTGTTGACAAACAAGTGTTTACTATCCCCGACTATAGCGATACCATCATTTGAGTATTCGATTGCTGTTCTATATCTTTCTTCCGATTCCCGAAGCATATTATCTATATGCTTTTGCTCTGTAATATCACTTACAACCGCCAGTATCGCAATTCTGTTGTTGCGCAGCATAATCCTATTTAGATTAACCATGACGCTAAACAGCGAACCGTCTGATGGCCGTCTTGCTTCCCACTCGATTGTTGTAACCGACCCATTGTTGTCTGCTGCAACTTTGCGCCAGATTTTTTTAATATTTGCGGTTGGGGCATTGGAACCAGACAGGTCACTTACTATAGACAAACCATTAATGTCGTCTTTCTTAACCCCGTACAAAGCAAGCGCCCTGTTGTTCATGTATAAGATTTTTCCGTTTATACGATGGATAAAAACAGCGTCAGTAATATTATCTAATAAAGATATAATGCTTTCTGAAGACAACATATCCGTTGCATTGCTCACGTCCCCGCCTCCGCAAAAAAGATACTAAATATTATTATAAGTCTCTAAAGAAAACAACCAAAAGACAATATAATAAAACGATTTTACTATAAAATATCGCATAATTTAGAAATATCTTAAGCAAATTATGCCAAAATGCAAGCATACTGTAATATACGGAAACAGCAAATAAAGTAATATACGATTTATAATACAAAACAAAGGGAGATAACTATTGACCAGTGATAACCTTGTTACAAATGCAGACACGGATATAATGACAAAAACTCACCACATTATTACAGTAAACAAACTAACATCATATATCGTACATGACATTAATAATGTGCTTCAAACAATACTGGGGTGTGCAGAAATACTAATGCTTGCCAGAAACAATGACGATATCGTAAAACAAAAGGCCATCGCAATAAAAACCGCATCTGTTTCAGCAATCAGGTTAATGAAATACATTATAGACATAAACTACAAAAGAGGGCTTGAAAAGCGCAAACTCAATATCAATTACTGCATCGAAAATATGCAGGACATAATCGAAAAAATATGTGGCAACCGCATTACCGTCTGTAGCAATCTCAACGAACACATTCCGCTTATAAGTTCAGCAGAATTGTATGTCGAGGAAATACTGCTCAATCTTGTAATTAACGCCCGCGACGCAATTATTACAGAAGGAGTAATAACTATCGAAACGGGCACGGTAAACCATAAAACAGAGAAAGAAATACCCCTTTTTGGCACCGTCGAAAAAAAAAGGTATGCTTATATAGCCGTTAAGGACAACGGAATTGGCATGTCGGAAGAAGTCAAAAAGATGGCGTACAAACCAACTTTTACAACAAAAAAGAACGGTAACGGAGTGGGATTGCATATTGTGTTTGCTATAGCAAAGGAATTGTCAGGGTATGTTACTATAAAAAGCGCTGAATACAAGGGAACTACAGTTACGGTACATATTCCTGAAAGCAGCTGACACACCTACCCTACCCCACAAAAAAAAGGTTGTTCCCGGTTTCCCAGGAACAACCTTTATTTATACTTTTAACGTCATGACAAGGTTGATGCTTGTATCGTCATATACGTAAACCTTGTCATTTAAAAGTTTTAGACTGATGGTACTGCCTTCCGCTCGGTTCAACACATCAGACAAGTACCTGCCGTTAAAATTAAATGCTACTTCTCCCTCCGTTTCTGTTGTAGCCTCAACAGGTACTATCTGCACCGTATTGCCAAAAACGCTTTCTGATTTTAAAACTAAATTTGTTCCCGACAATACCGCTTTAATGGGATGATCCTTTGTCTCCCCGATTATTAAAGACTTCCGAATAGCTTCCATTAAAGCAGCTGTTTCCACTTTTACTGAAATACCTGCCCCGTTTGTAGAAATCAGACCCTCGTATAAAGGGTAATTTGCTTCGATAACCCCGCATATCAGGGTCGTGTCAACACCAATAAACTTTACTTTCGAAGCATACATTACAACTTTAACTTGTCCGCCCCTGAAAGCATTTTTTATTATCGCAAGCGCATTTCTGGGTATTGTTACGCCCGGGACATTTTCAAGCGGCACGGAGGGCGAATTAACAAGGCTTAGTCTGAAGCCATCGGTCGCGACAACTTCCAAGTGACCTTCCCTCGACGTTAGTCTGATACCGCACAAGGCATATCGCGTCTCGTCTGCACTCGACGCAAATTCAACCTTTCTTACCAACTTTAATAATGTATTAACATCGATAAGAAACGCGTCAAATTTTCCTAAATCGTTGTTGGTATCTATTGTTGGGAAATCTTCCTCCACCCCCAGAGCAAGATCATACTTTGCGCTGCCCTGGCTTATGCGTAAAATGTTCTTGTCCTTATTCAATTCTATATCGCCTTTGTCAAGCGCTTTA
>JAKPPT010000119.1 GCA_029547205.1 Spirochaetota bacterium | reverse complement strand
ATTTTCTCTGGATTTTACAATTTTTTCTCACTGTTATACTTAGAAATTATAGGAGGAGGTATAGTATGCAAGCTTTAGTTATGAAAGAAGAGTCTAACAATTTGTTTATAGATGATTATCAACCAGAAATAACAGAATGTTCCTTGTTGTTAATAATTAACTCATTAACGCCCCTGGAAATTAGAACGGGTAAATCTTATTTATCAAATTTAGTCGGTAAGCATATTTATAATAATGTTTTTATAAATGCGCTGCTGTCTTATATATCAGTAGAAGTATTTAATAAGGAACTCTTACAAGCACTTAATATACAATACGATACACTCTGTAGTAGGAATGATAACAGTGAGGACGATGATGGTTCAGAAAAAGGACTATTCTATAAAATTTTGCACTATGCTAAAAGAAATGAACAATTATTCATTGTCAATAGCACAATCAAAAAAATGCTTTTGGATAACGATAACATCGATGAAATAAAAGAAGCTATAGCTGCCGAATCACCATATAAAGAGATACAGGAATTTTACAGGCTCTGTAACACGGAGCTTATGTTGTTGTACTTTATGAATACAGCAAAAAGAAGTCTAGGAAGGGTATTCATAGATTTGGATGAAGAAAACTTTTTTTATGGAATAGCGTTATGTACAGGAATTACAGTAGATGAAGCAAGGCAGAGACTCGATAAAAATGGCAGGCTGGTTTCATGTGGTCTTATAAAATATTCAGATTATATATCTATAACGTATGAACCTAATACGGCATTCATTGATTTATTTAAGCAAAGAAATATACTACAGTGCGTTTTCATCGAAGGAAATAATCAAAAACAAAGGAATATAGAAAAATTTACAATTAAAAAAGAACTTATAGAATCTGCGTTATTTGTTCTTTCGTCAGATATCGAACATCAACTTGCGCTGCATGGAACTGTAAATAATTGGCTTTTAAAAATTGCGTGTTCGCTTGCAGCAACTACCAATAAAAAGTGGTTTATCTTAGACAAAAAAAATGTACATATTGCAAACGAAAGTGGCGAAACCGTTATTAATTTGCTTGAATCGTTTATATCATTACAAGAAGAGGAATGTATTGTTATAGTACAAAATATAGAGACATCATTAAAAACAGTTACTGCAGAAATGTATGCAAGTTTAAGCGCGAATGTAAAAAGCAAAAAAATAAAATTAATATGGTTAACAAAAGATATAAGATCATTCCCATCGATGTTGCTTCAAAAGGTATGTATTGCGATAAATGTTGGAAATATAGATATAGAAAAAACAGAAAATTATTATAGGAAGTATCTAGAAAGATTGGAACTTCCAGAATCCATAAAAAATCAAATTATACTATTATTACAAAATAAACCAAGACTTCATGCAGGCTTTAAAAGGTTTTATAGGTTTCTAACGTACATTAGTAAAAAACAACTACCAGAAAAAACAATTAAAACGCTCATAATTCAGTACCTTAAAACCAGGCGAATTCTGGACGCCGGCGGCAAACAGGGGGATGGAAGTCGTAGTATATTTTCAAGTTCAAAGACTCATGTTCATAGCAATCAATCGAACCCGATAAGGGAAAATCACTATAGTATCGATGTGCTAGAAACTTCGATAGATGTATCTAAACTCATAAAAAGCACACAGAATGTTATTAATTTTTCTAAAAAAAATAACAGCGTGCTCGATTATAAGCTGCTCTTTTATGGTCCGCCGGGAACAGGCAAAACAGCGCTCGCGTACCATATAGCAAGAACAGTAGGCCGGGAGATAGTGTGCTATCGCTATTCAGATATTGTAGACCCATTACTTGGAAATACCGAAATAAACATAGCAAAATTATTCCACAGAAGAGATATTGTTCATAAAATATTACTTATCGACGAAATAGACAGCTTCTTATTTAAACGCGGTAATGCGGTGCGGTCATGGGAAATATCGCAGGTAAACGAATTCCTTACTCAAATGGATCAGTTTCATGGAATATTCATTGCAACCACAAATAACTTTAATATACTGGACGAAGCAGTAATACGTCGCTTTAATCAGAAAGTCGAGTTTTTTGCTCTGTCCGACAGCGGTGTTACTGCATTATTGCATACCTATTTCCCCAATATTACATTTAACGATTCGCTAATAACAAAACTGCTTAAGCATGGACCATATTATCCATCGGACTTCCAGCTTGTCGAAAAAAGTTTGCAGGTAGCAGATCAAGAAGATATCAATGCTGAAAACATTGTTTCTTTGCTTATTGATGAAGCACGTGTGCGAACAAGTGGAAAACCGAGAGCTATTGGTTTTAAGGAGTAGGTGTAAAAATAAAAAGCCAGTCAGAAAAGATTAACTCATCTGACTGGTTTATGTAAAAAATTGGATGGATAAGAGTGTAAAGACAGGGCAGGTTCGATCTAATGCTCCAGCCTATCTTAGAATTACCCTCTAATCGCTCAGACATAAAAACTTATCGACATACTTTTTCTTAAGCTCCAGCTCTTTTGGTGTGAGCTTTTCTCGTATGCGGTAGCGTTCTCTGATTGTCTCTAAATGTTTGAGCGAGGTGCTTATTGTTTCTTGCGTTGGTCTAGTCTATACAGCAGCGGAGGATCGTAATCCATCATTGCTCCCAAATAGTGAGAGAAATTTTTTACGAGCAGCTTCTTCTTAATTGTATGACACGTTTCGTAAAAACCTTCGCAAAGATTATTTCCTGAGAGCATACTTCCAGCAATATAATATAACCGTATGGTGCCACAACAAACATTGTGGACAGTCCACCTGTCATATTCGTAGTGATAGAGTAGTTCTCAAAGTGTTACGGGTCTTTTTCGACCTATGTACGCTACAGTTTTGCCAAAGCCCGGAACAATTATATTTGCATAATCGGGGTTCATCCAAATATACAATCGAAAGTCGTAAATGAGTGCAAAATTGTCTATGAATACCTTCATTTCTTCGCGTGGGGTGTAAACAATTTATGGTTCGCTCGTGGGGTTGTCGCTAAAAAAGAGTGGTGTATTAATTGTTTTATCCATAATATTTCCTCTATAAAAAATATTGATAACTGTAACGAGTACTGTCGGTACTGTACAATTGAGAACTGGTGCAGACGATTATGCGCTCATCGAACTGTCTGCACAGTATTGGTACAAAACAGGCATTGTGGCTTTGAAGCAACCAATAAAAAATGGATTGCTGCAGTGTTTAGTCATCGTGTAAAGCCATGAGTGATAAGGTGTATGTGCGGGATTTTATGGTGATGTGCCTCCATTACAGTTTGTTTCCCGCCCTGAAGTAGAGGGATAAACGGCAGGTTGGAAAAAATTTATATTCCAACACTATAAGTATAGCCCTATACTCTAAAAAAAGTAAATTCAAAAAAAGATATTTTTTAATAACAAAAGTGTGTTTCTGTACATATATTAACCGGAAAAAATTGGTGCAGGGTGCTATTTTTATACGCTTTTTCGCTCCCTGTTTGTAAATAGTGTTCATAAAGGCTGTGCATGCCTCTTGACTATATTATGTAAACATAGTACATAACAGTAGCTATGATGTACAGTTATAGCGCGCATGGTACTACTTGCTGCTAGGAAGCAGTTTGTTGCATGTATGGGCCGGCATGGCGGAATGGCAGACGCGATGGACTCAAAATCCATTGTTCGCAAGGATGTGTGGGTTCAAGTCCCACTGCCGGCAAAACTGATTTTTTTGTGCTTTTTGCTCACGCATATTGGTAATCACGATGGATAAATCAAACGACAGTCATCACGAATCCAATTGTACCTGCAGGCCAGGTTGCGGTGCCTGCTGCATTGCCCTCTCTATCACATCGCTCATACCACCACGTTTCCCAGGAGAATGCGCTCAAGCAAAACCCGCAGGGGTTGCCTGCAGGTGGCTTGATGAAGAGTATCGCTGTCTGCTCTATGGTACCAGTCTACGGCCTAGCGTGTGTGAGTCGCTCAAGCCGGACCGGGAAATGTGCGGAACCTGTCGTGAAGAAGCCCTTGCATATCTCATGCACCTTGAAGCGGAGACCTGCCCGGACTAATGGGTGTTTATCTGGCACGGTACACCAGCGTGATACAACTTAAAAACGATTTAAATCCATGAGCGATGCGAATGCCGATGCATGTTCGCTTTAGTGCTATTTTTTGTCAGCCAGTCTGGTTTTGAGCAACGTGAGTACTACTATCGTCCAGAGTTTCAACAAAACATGGAGCACATCGTTTTCATTAAACCAGATCCCATAGGACTTATAAAGCGTTGTACTGAAACCGCTGAATAGATAAACATAATAATAAAATTGATTCCGATAAATGTTATAAAATTTTCATATAAAGCCATAAAACGGTTGGATATGATGGAAGCGATAAACATGTAGAGTGAATAGAAAATGCTTTCAATAATTGCAAAATTAAATAAGAATTTCCGTCCCTTTTCCTCAAGGCTTGTATAGCCTGTAGCGGCTGCCTGCTACGATAGCACTGATTCCCCAGAGTATCATCACGATTCCCCAATACTCGCGGGACACTATCCATCTTTTGTGGAGCGAAAATTGCTCAATCAACAAGAACGTTGACAAATGGTTTATGCTGCAGTATACTTTGAAATACAGAGTACTTTGCTGTTGTAAATAATAGCTAAATAACAGCTACATGATAGGCAAACAGAGAGTAGACAAAGGGGACAGGTATGAAGGTCGAACAGGAACTGGAACAGGTACAGAAACAGCTTGCTGTGATGCGTGACATAGTAAGTCAGTGCCAGAAGCTGGTAGTTGAGGATGGAACACTGTATATACTCTGGGGCAGTCTGGCAGTCATTACCTCATTAATAACCTATGCGCTGACATGGTTCAAAGTGCCAGTATGGACGCTGGTCGTGCTCTGGATAGTGGCATTTTATATTCCCGGTTCTTTTGCAACCTATAAGAAGGTACATACTAAAAAGAAACATGTAGTTACGTTTGGGGAACGAGCTATTGGCAGATTGTGGCTCGGAGTTCTTTTCGTATCAGTAGTGAGTGTGATTTTGAGTCTGGTGAGCTTGTTGCCATGGCAGGGAATCATTGTCATCCCGTTCAGTATCGGTCTTGTTTATTTTCCGCTTGCGGTGCTCCTGGATTGGAAGCCACTCACAGCGTTTGGACTCGTATGGATAGCAGGAGGTGCTGTCATGCTGGTTGTTCCTGCTTTCTATTCATACCTCGTGCTCGATGGGCTCATTGTTGTTTGTGAGATTATTCCTGGAATACTCATTAAAAAACGAGTCCATAAACTTATCGATATGGCACAGGCAGAATAGAGCTGGTTTACCATGAGTGATGATACAGGTGAAATCGGGTTTAAGCCTGATGCAATCGATGAGCTTCTGCATAATCCTCTACGGCTAGCTATTGTAACTGCACTATCACAGGTAGAACAGGGAGATTTTAACTGGCTCAAAGAGCTTACGAGGGCTACCGATGGTAATCTGGCAACGCATCTGCGAAAGCTGGAAGATTCCAGCTATATAAAAGTTACAAAAACGTATAGTGGACGCAAGCCTGTGACATACTATGCGCTTACCGATACAGGAAGCATTGCGTTAAAAAACTATATCGCCATGCTTGCATCCATCGTAAAGAAATTTGAAACTGACCCTCACTGAGTGAGGGCAGAACATACTATAAGGAGGTTGGTATGAAAACAAGAAAACATGTTGTAGTGTTTGCCGTTTTGGTTGCTCTAATCGCAGCGGTTGGTTTTGCAGAGGAAGAGAACACTGCTCAGGGCTTTTCGGCGTCATACATGTTAACAGATCTTGCTGATAACTTTGGCATTGGTCTCGGAGTGCAATCGCCACTATTCTTTTCTTTTGCAGCGATCCGTGTTGATGCATTCGCGTTCTGGCTTAATGCTCCGGAGAGTGCAGAACTCTGGTACCCATTTCTCGTCGTTCGTGCAGGACTTGCTGGCTATTCGTTCATCAAAAATCAAATCATAAGGCTCTATGGTTATGGCGGAGCGGAATTCGTCTTCCCTACACTCTGGACAGACTATATTGATACGGAACAATTCCGTTTTGGAGGATTTGGCGGGTTTGGCTTTGAGTTTTTCTTTATGCCACATGGGTGCTACTACATTGAGCTTGGATCAACGGGGTCGGGTGCAAAGACCAGGTTTGATACTCGTCTCTATCGGAACGGATTTGAGGTACTTGTTGGTATGCGCTGGTACTTTTAAGCTGATGCCATCAGCATGGTAACCAGCATACTGATGTAAATCAGTACAAGGTACACCAATGTAACCGGTACTGTAATGCAATAGGAACAGCGATATACAAGCAATAACTGCACAGCAGCACGGCATAGGTTTTAACGGAACCTGTGCTGTGCTTTTTTCTACCAAGTGATGTATACTATCTGTGATTTTATTCGCAGGGGGTGAATAATGCAAGAAGTTCACAGCTGGCATGCTGAAGCACTTGGAAAACAGGCAGCAGCATCGCTTGTAAAAAATGGTTTTACCGCAGAGTATTTTGATAATCGAGAACACCTCATCAAGGCGGTTGAGGCTCTGTTTGTACCAGGTATGAGCATTGGTTGCGGCGGCTCAATGACCATACGCGAATTAGGCATCCTTGATAGAGCAAGAGATCGCGGTTGTACAATTTTAGATCACAATGCGCCGGGAATCGATGCCGATACCCGCATGAACATTTTACGGCAGCAGCTGACATCCGATTTATTTATTTCCAGCACGAATGCGTTGACCCTCGATGGTGAGCTTGTCAATGTCGATGGTAATGGCAATCGGGTTGCAGCTTTGAGTTTTGGTCCCAAAAAAGTACTGGTAATTGCTGGCATCAATAAAATAGTGAGTACACTCGATGATGCACTTGCGCGTATCGAACTTACCGCTTCACCTAAAAATAATAAACGGCTCAACAAACCCAATCCTTGCACTAAAAGTGGCTATTGCATGGATTGTGATGCAGAAACTAGAATCTGCCGCATATACTCTATACTCAAGCGGAAACCTGCAGCATCGGATTTTACCGTGTTCATAGTTGGAGAAGTGCTCGGTTTCTAGTGCCCCGAAGCTTGTGATCCATTTTTCGAGTTTCTATTGCAGTGCAAACTTAGGGAGATATCCCTGAATAATCCCTCCAGCTTTGGGGTCATACACCTGCTTTTTCCAGATTTTTTCATCAAACGGTACTTATAAATAATTTTTACAAGCTTCGTGACACTAACAAGAAGAGCCCAGGTTAGTCGAGGACATTCTGCTTTATTTCAGTTGCATAGCCAGGATCAGGTGCTTGCAAAATTGGTATATCATCATAGCGTCCGACATTATTCCAGAATGTCATCCCCTGATTGAGTGCCTGGTAGATTCCTTCTACTTCTTTTGCAACATATGCAGGGGAATAGTAGAGCCTGTCGTATGACACATTCATATAGAATGCCTGGACATAGGGACGGACAACAATACGTTTTTTACCGATTGTCCATGTCCGCAAACTGCCAAGCTTGTAAATTCGATAGGGACGCATCTCTGCTGGAGCAAAGGCTAAAAAGTTCTGTTCAAAGTGGGATGGATAAAACATCGGGCAGATCACATCAACATAGCGGGAGAGCAGCTCAACATCCTGGCCGGTACGCACGCCGGATCGGTACCAGCCATTGACTCCATAAATATCAATGCTGATTGGACCAGGAATCTGTTCGCGAGCGTACTTGAGAAAAGACAAGAGCGCGCTTTCTTTGTCCATTCCTGCATCTTTCCAGCGATAGGATGCATCTCCAATATTAACACCATCAGTTGGGAAACGAATATAATCAAACTGTACTTCATCAAAACCGCGAGCAAGCACTTCGCGAGCAATGGCAACATTGTATTCCCAGATGTATTCGCAGTATGGGTCAACCCAGTATTCACCGTAGTAAATTTTTTCCTGTGCTGGTTGTGTGTTGGAAGCCGCAGGTTGAGTGGTTACTGGTACAGCAGCACTATTTGAATTATTTCCTGCTGTTTGGGTGGCAGTATTTGGGTTTGCAGGCGCAGCAGTGGTTGTACTTGCCTGTGAAGCGGAAGCTGTACCGGTGCTCGCCCACCGGTAGCCCCGCCATGGAGTTTTGTTTTTTGCATCGTAAACCGCATATTTCCCGTTTCCGTACTGATACATGTGCTGGTCCTTAAACACTACAATGCGTGCAACGAGATAAATTCCTGCGGCTTTCATTTCTTTTGTAAATGCATCAATGTCGATGGTGGAACCAGGTTTGTACATGGACTTAACGAGCGGGTCATTGGAAATATACCTGAGTCTTCCATAGTCATCTTTAAGATCGATTGTGAGCATGTTGATATTATTGCGTTTCATGAGTTCGATATATTTTTTTCTTGTCTGCTCATTGATAATGTAGCCAGTCTGCAGGTAAATCCCATTCTTGTTAGCCGCTCGTGCGGTGTAGGGGTTGAGTTCTCTTTCTGCAAAAAACCAGAGTTCAGAAAGCGATAGTGCAGGCAGGGCACTAAAATCAGATTTTACTGCGGCAGTTGCAACAGTTTTGCTTTCGTTGGATTGATGACCAGAACAATACAGTGAAAGGATCCGTTCCGGTACAAGCGTTTTGAGTTTAAGGAGCAGTGTTTGTTCCTGAACTGCTTGTGTTAGTCCGGTGGCTGCTGTGTACCGCAAGAGCTGATGGTTGGAAACAGCAAAGAATCCTGTTTGTGTAAGTGAGAGTGAATCCATACTAAAAAAATCAGTTTGTGCGGAAAAAACACGTTCAAACGTATAGTCTGTCCCCGTTGCACGGTATATGACTGGAAGAAAGCTGTTTACAGCCCAAATTACAGGACCTTGTTCTCCCTTTGCGACCTGTATGTCGGCAATTTCATCGGGGCTCGTTGTCGGGCAGCTTTGGGCAAAATTGCCTTTTGCCCTTTTCCAGGAGCCTTTTGGGAGTTCGCGCATAAAGAGACCTCTCACAGCGCTTGAGAGCAGGACTGTCAGTTGTGGTGAACTGAGTACTGCCACAGCCTTAATGCCGTTTGAATCAGATGGATTACCGAGGCTGGTCCAATTTTTGCCTCCATCATAGCTGATGTATGCTGCATCTTTTGTACAGGTCACTAAAATCTCATGGTTATATGGATCATACTCCAGGTCTTTGAGTTCGTGGATTATTTCTACAAGCTTCTTTTGTCCGTTATGTATCTGTTTAATGATTTTTACTGGCAGTTTGTTATTTCGCATTTCGTATGTTTGCAAGTCTCTGGAATATAGAATGCCCATATTGGTTAAAAAATACCAGCCACGATCGGTTTTGAGTATTTTTCGACATTCAATATCAGATGGGAATTCAGTGAGCAATACTGGTTTACCATCACTAACAGTAAAAATACCCCTGGTTGTACCTATGAGCAGTTCTTGAGCAGACATCATCGATGCAATCAAACTAACTACTGCAATGATCCAGACTTGTTGTGACAATCGTTTCATACAATATCCTGAATTAGAGTAATTGGAGTTGGTGTTCTGCATTATATATCGGTATCGATATAAATTCATAGTGCTTGCTAATATGCTTGCTTGAGAAAATTTAGTATATTTGCTTACATACTGGTACAAACAGAAAACTCAGGCATACCGCTGGACAGCTTATGCTAAAGGGGGAGCACTGGCTGTTTTTAATGTGAGAGTGTATCTGGTTGTACTTTATTGAGTGTGAGTATTTTTTTAGAGGAGTTTGTAGTGAAGCGAAAAGAGCAAACAATGAACTGGGAAGCCGTCGATGCAGTAATCGATGAGGCATTAGCCGCCGTTCAATCTACCAATGATATCGAAATAATTCATGAATGCAGGAATCGATTTAGAAAGAAAGTACCGTTATTTAGCCGTGCGTATACCGCTGCTGTCATGGCACTGATGCTCTCTGGCAATTATGGCTATGCGAAAGGAAACCGAAAAAAAGTGCACTATGGTGTAACAGGGAGTGACCGAAATGATACTGATGTAAAGCAGATGATGCCACGCTTTACTGGTGAGGGAACAACTATTTTTATTAGTGCTGGAAGAAGACAGCGTATGTTCCCGAGAATTATTATTAAAATGATTACATCAATACCCGGTATGGATCCTTCCAAAATAGGAAATATCCGTATTATGGATAATTACAGCTTTGTAATAGTAGAGCCATCGTGCGCAGAAGCGGTCATTGCTGGATTAAATGGAAAGATGTATAAAGGAAGACCGCTTACAGTAAATCATGCGCGCAAAAAAGATGAGTTAGAAACTGATGCTGTACAGGCTGAAATGCAGGATGATACACTCGATGACGACATGAGTACCGATTACTCTGATGAATTGAGCGATTCTCAGGACTAAGTGGTACTTAATCCCCCTAAATATGAAGGACTTCCGGTTATAACTATGGTGATAATCGGAGGTCTTTTTTTATATAAGTGTTCGCAGTATGAAAAATACAATTACTGCATTTACTACATATCCTGCTGCAAAAAAGAAGCCGCTTAAGAGAAAATTTATGAGGGCAAGCTGTTTCCAGTAAGCAATATTTTTTTTTGAAGCATAGGGATACTGCCCGGTTGCAGCAGTTCGTAGCAGTGTGACATCTCGTCTGGCTCTAAAGTAGCGAGCGCGGCGCCAGAACCTGCGATAGAGTGCAAAACCTGCAACACCTGGAGGAAGAAAAGGGAGTATCGGAGAAAAAGCCAGTGTAAGGCTAATTGCAGCTATGAGCGAAATGAATTTTATTGATATAACGCTCACGACTATTCCTGTCATTGCAAAGATACCTGCCGCTAGGGCAATTTTAGAAAATGGATTCCAGTATTCATTAACAGGCCTTCCTGCAAAAACACCAAGATAGATGACATGATTTTCCGAGACATCATGAATGAGAATGAGCGGTTTAACATCAGATGTACAAAAAACAGGGATTCCGTTGGTATAGAGGAGTGTCCCTGTAATAAAAATTGAGCTTCCAACAGGGATGGATGGCAGTGTATTCCAGGTACAGCGCTCGACAATGTATTCCTGATCACGGTTTCTGATGCGTCCATATCTCAAAGAACCTGATAGTATATAGATGGGCGTATCTTTTAAGCAAACTTTGATACTGGCTCCATCGACAGTAACCCAGATTGATTCATCGATGCCTATGGCATCAATGACGCCATAAGCTCGGCAGGTAAAGGATGATTGTAGAGGAGTCAAAATCTCTTTTTTAGTAAGTACAGGCAGCGTTTCTGCTGTAATGAGCCTTTCTCTAAACAAGTGCCATTGTGAGCGTACGAAGAGGGCTCCTGTAATGGGAAGGAGCACAAAAAAGAAAAGAGCGGATAGTGCGGTAAGTAATGGTAAAAAAAACATGGATGTCCCTTTTTGCTACTTGTACCAGGTGCGCTTCTCTTTGTAGTATATCAGCATGATTGATAAAATTCGAGTCGGACCTATCGGTCTTAACTGTTACTTTGTAAAACAGCAGTCTGCACCGCTTGTGATTGTAGATCCTGGTGCAGAAGCAAGGAGTATTGCAAAACGAGCACTTGAACTACAACAGCAGGGACTCGTGCTCATTGTGCTTACGCATGGGCACCTGGATCATACAGGAGCACTTCCAGAACTCAAAGCCATGCTGGAAGCCGAAGGCGCGACAGTGCGCGTTGGCATACATCGGCTTGATGCACAGTATCTTGGAAAAACAGCTCGAGAAATAAATGAACGCATTTTCCGTGGAATCAATGCACTGGGATATTTTAGAAAATTTTTTACGGAAATGCCGGAACCAGATTTTTATTTTGAGCACAGTGAACTGCTTCCTGAAACGTCCATTCAGATTCTGCACACGCCGGGGCATACTCAGGGGAGCTGCAGCTTTTATATACCCGATGAGCATACGGTTTTAACCGGGGATACCTTGTTTTTAGATGGGCGAGGTCGTACCGATAATTATGATTCCGATGAGATTTTACTTCTGGAATCGATTACCCAGGTACTGTTTTCATTGCCTGGAGATACACGCGCTTTTCCGGGTCATGGTGATGAAACAGTGCTCCAGCATGAAAAGCGCTACTATACTGTATAGCATGAGAGGAAGATCGATATGACTCATAGAGAGCGGTTAATATGTTATAGTGTTATCAGTTTGGTACTCCTCTTTGTATTATGTGTTACTGTGATGAGCTGCCAGGCGCAACCTCTTACGCGAACTGATTTTATTTTGGGGACAGTCTGCTCGATCAAGTTTTTGCATGGAGGGAATCAAAAACTGCTCGATGAGTGTTTTGTGTACTTGCGGCAGCTCGATGATGCTGTGAGTGCAAACAAAGAGGGCACCTACATTGATGCAATTAACAAGAGCGCAGGGCGAGAAGCGATACAGGTGCCAGAGGAAGTGCTCGAGCTCATTGCAGCGGCTCTACAGTATGCAGAGCGTTCCAATGGAGCATTCGATCCTACAGTTGGCCCGCTTGTTAAGCTATGGGGAATCGGCACTGATGCCCAGCGAGTTCCTGCTCCGCAGGAACTCCAAGCCGCATGCGCGCTGATTAATTGGCGTGATGTAGTTGTCAATACCGCAGAGCGTACTGTGTACCTGAAACGGAGCGGCATGCGGCTTGACCTTGGCGCTATCGCCAAGGGCTGGGCATCAGAGCACCTTGCCGGAATGCTGAGGGCAGCGCATGTTACAGCAATTATCGACCTTGGCGGGAATATCCAGCTTGTGGGACAAAAACCTAATAAAAAACCATGGAAAGTTGGTGTTCAAAATCCTTTTGGTGAACGTAATAATTCTATAACTATACTTACGCTCGATAAACCTATGGCGGTCATAACGAGTGGAGTGTATGAACGGTATTTTATAGAAAATGATAAACGCTATCATCATATTCTGGATGTAGAAAGTGGTTATCCAGTAGATAACGGTCTTGTTTCAGTGACTATTATTGCAGATTCCGGCATACAAGCTGATGCTCTCTCAACAACATTATTTGTACTTGGCATTGAGAAAGGGCTTGCTCTGGCAGAACAGGAAGGGGTAGAAGCAATATTTATTGATGCAGGGCACAGGGTGTACACTACACCCGGTGCCCGCTTACTCATCACTGATGGACTTGATGAGGAGTTTTCTTTTGGAGCTCAATAAGCTTGAGGCTTTTGAAAAACAATGGGCTAATAAATGATACCCAGAAACCTACTAGGAAGTACCTGAGAAACTTGAACAACGTATATACCGATGAGCCTTCTTTTGGGAAAACAGTTTTTAAGCCAATATAGAATCCTACGAGTGTACCTATCCCAAGTAGTACCCGTACAATTTTTTGCCAGAGAGCTCCATTTTTTGCATCATAAGTGAATTTTTCAGTTAATGTAACATAACCGGTACCCGTTCCAAAGAACAGTGCACTGAGCGAAATTCCTTCCATGAAGAATGCATTCATAATAAAGCTCGTAAGTGCAATAAGAATGATTTTGAGTCGTATATCCCAGCGTGCAATAGTGGGTCCAAATTTCTTTTCACCAAACAGCCAGATACCGGTAATGAGCAGACCGAGCAGCCAACCGCCAAATACATCGGTAGGAAAATGAACACCCAGATAAATCCGTGAAAAGCCTATAAGGAGCACAAATAACACAAGGAGAATCCATGCAACAAACCGTTTAAGCTTACTTCCTGCATAGACAGCAAGCGTGATGGTACCCTGTGCATGACCCGATGGCAAACCATAGGTGGTTTCTGTTGCAAGCTTGACGGAAGGATCGAGCTGAAATGGCCGTGGCTGAGCTAGTATGTTCTTAGCAAGACCGTTTGTATAGCTCGATACAAAAATAAGCATGGATAGCTTAAAGCCAGTAGCTCCGTCAATTGTCCAGTATACAATAGGGAGGATTATGAGGAAAGCTTGTTCGGTCCCCAAAAAGGTGATACCTTTCATGAGTGCTGTCAAAATGGGGCTTGCTATTGTCTGGACTGCTTTAACAACTTCCAAACCCCATGCGAGAATGTGCTGCATAGTATGCTCCTCGTACAATGGTGATATAGTTACAGTTTAGTGTAATGCCAAAATAAAAACAGGTAAAGTGTCTGGTTGACACGTAATTCTTGAACTTACTATGATGCTGTAGTGAAAAAATCATTTCTTTCGTGGGTTGCTTTCATGTTTTGTACTGCTATGATAGCACCTACAGACACTGCAACAAAAATAGAGCTCAGTATTAAAGCTTTACCAGAACCATATCGGGGACAGGTGTTGGTATCTATCCAAAAACAGTATACCGATTTTTACAGAGACCTGACGGTTGTACTTGAAAACACGGAGCCAGAATTGCTCGTTCTCGTGGATAAGGCGCATGCGCTTCCTGAAAACTATATCCCGAACGATCTAGTACTGCTTGACTCTGCGCAGGTAGTATTAAATAAAAAGGACATGCAAGCGAGACGGATTGCTGCTCAAGCTCTGTATACGATGGTACATGCTGCGCAAGCTCAGGGCATAACGATATCGGTTTCTTCTGCCTATCGTTCATATGCATATCAAGAGAGTCTCTTTTCGATGTATGTCAAGGAAATGGGCGAAGAAGCCGCATCACGTGTTTCTGCTAAGCCAGGGCATTCGCAGCATCAGCTTGGAACAGCGTTTGATTTTGGTTCAGTAACCAACGAGTTTGCGAAGACGAGAGCGGGTAAATGGCTGACACAGAATGCACGGAACTATGGCTTTTCGCTTTCCTATCCTGAAGGACTCGAAGAGCTTACGGGTTATTCGTGGGAGAGCTGGCACTATAGATTTATTGGTGTGAAGGCTGCACTTTTTGAGCAAAAGTATTTTTTAGGTATACAGCAGCTTATGCTCTTGTTTTTGCATACATACCTTAAAGCATGAAGACTCGCCAGAGTGCCGCTGCAAGCTTATGTCTGTGCGGAGCGTTTTAACAAGCGAGAGCAGCTGCATGTAATTCTAAGCGGCTACCCGCTCGATTACCGGCGCTTCTCTTTTTGTGCTGCAAGTTCCTGTGCAAAGGCATTTTTGAACTGTTCTGAAACGCGGGCAAACTGCTTTTCGCTCAAGAATCCGAAATCCTGGAGTACGATTGGGCTTATCTGTTCATAATTCATGTTACCGCTTTCAAATTCACAGAGCACGTTTGCAAGGTAAACCGTAAAGACAATGTCTTTATAGTCGGTTGTCATGAGTTCTGGTTCGTGGTGGTAGCGGATTGCCGCAACGAGTGTGTCGGGGAAGTTCCATTTTTCTGCAACACGCGCGCCAATTTCAGGATGACTCATGCCTCCTGCAACATCCTCAAACAATTTTGTATCAATATTTTTTGAAACACAAAATTTTTTAATGTGTTCAAGCAAATCCGGGTGAACTGCTGAAAACAGTATTTTCCCCATATCGTGCAGCATGCCGCCAACATAGGCATCATCATGGAGCGCTCTGTTTCCCGGCTTAAAGTTTTTAGCGAGGTTGTATGAGTAATAAGCACAGCGGTAGCTGTGATCCCAGAGCGCTTTTTGATCGACAGCGTGTTCCTGTGCAAGTATCTTTTGCGTTCCATAGGAATAGAGCAGGTTGCGGATACCGCGTAGTCCTACAAGTTTTACTGCGTCGATAATGTTATCGACCTTTTTGGGAAGCATAAACTGAGCCGAGTTTACCAGTTTGAGCAAATCTGCTGTCATGGCTGGATCGGTTGCAATGTGCCGTGCAATATCAACCATTTCGGATTTAGGATCGTTGATGAGCCTCTGAATGGCAATAATATTTTCAGGGAACTGTGGAAGCCGGGTAATTTTGCTCACAATTTCGTTGGTGAGCATGGAGAGTGTTTCTACCTTTGTAGCGTTAACGGGTATATTGAGCCTCGCAATCGTTTCACCATTTTCTACTTTTATTTCAAAACAATCCTCTTCAAGTCCAATTTTTTTAAGCATGAGAACGAGAATAACAAGACCGAGTCCGGCACCTTCTGATGAATCTAGTACTTTTGCCATTGCCTCTTCAAAGCTGGTATATTTTCTACTCCGTGCAATTTTATCCTGTACACGCATAAACTCAGTTTTAGTCATTTCCGCATTGTTATGAACTTCGATAATGATATTTGTTCCGCGTGCAAGAAAAATTATCTTAATGTAGTACTGTTTTTCTTTTTGTTTTTGCAGATAAAAGTTTATATTTTCAAGTGTATCAGCCTTAAAACTCCTCATCCCTTCTTCATATTCAACTGGGTCATGTATATTAAGTCCTTGAAGGTCGAAATACACTCGTTTGGTGTTAGCCTTTTTTGCATTGACTGCTAATTCTCTGAGGCAATAGGATACATAATCTTTAATTTTTGTCTGGCCAAGTTCATTGAGAAATATATCGATTACCTGTTCCATGTACACTTCCACTTCGTGAGGAAGCGTATACGTTGTAATGGTGAGCGGGATTGAAGAATGTACCGCTTTGCGAATTTTTGCAACGTCAACTACAAGTTCCGGTGCGCTCATGGCTGCTCCATACTTTTAAAATTACTTATTTTATAATAATAAATGGAGATGTAGATATTTTCAAGTTTTTTTGTATGAATCTGGATGCTTTTTAATGTATATTTGCGCAGTAACTTGCTCAAAAAATTCAAAAAGACGCTGCAATTCTTTTTGTGAACAGTTTGCACGAGAAAAAATTGAACGCATGAGTGCTTTTATATCTTCTTTTTTTTGTTTTTTGTATACAGAAAATGGCTCAAATCTGTTGAGCAATGTATCTATGCTCGTTTCAAGGACTTCACGGGTAATGGTAGAGGTATGTTTCAAAAATGATTTTAGGAGAACCTGCCGTCTGCATTCCCATAAAGCCAGTTGAACAGCCTGTGCAAGGTTGAGGCTTGGCTGACCTTCGGCTGTGGGAATATAAATACTTTCATCGCAACATGAGAGTTCTTCGGTGCTTAGTCCGTTCTGTTCATTACCAAAAACCAATGCAAAGCTCGTCTGTCTATTGATTTGTGTTTCTGCCCAATCAAGAATATTTCGTGAAGTCTGTCGGCGTGCTCCAATACGCCGTGAAAAACCTGCAGCATACGCATACGAACCAAGAGCATCGTGCAAATGGTCAACGCGAAGCGCTTGTTCGTAAATCCAGAACGATTTGAGCGCATACATTTTTACTATATTACTATCGTAGTCCGGGCATTGGACCAGTATCAACCGTGAAAACCCCATGCTCTCCATTGCTCGGCATACTGCTCCGACATTACCTCCTTGCTCGGCACGGCAGAGGACAACTGCAGCTTTGGAAAATTGTGGGTCGCTTTTGGAAGTATCTGTAGAAATACCAGCATCAAGAGGTGTACCAGGTGTTTGCATAGCATCATCATAATGAATATAGTTAGAGTATGCAAGGAAACAACACGGATGCGCTTAATCAATCCGTAGAACATAAGCACAATGCAGTAATTCTGGGGGCAAGCGGCGGAATTGGAAAAGCCCTGGCACGCGAGCTTGTACTGCGGAATACCGATCTCACGCTCTTTGGGAGAAACCAGCACAAGCTCGATGTGCTTGCTCAGGAACTGCGAGCAGAATGGCTGCGAACTGATGGGATACAACCTGGAAGGGGGCATACTGATAGCGCGCGATTTGAGGGGATGCCTGGCAGGGGACAGGTATCAAACCCTGCAGGCATGCAGCTTTCAGTAAAAACAATTGCACACGAATTAGTCCCGGAAGATGCTGCGCTATGCCATTTTTTTGAAAACATGCTCGATTCGGAGCTCCGACATGCTGATATATACCTGCATGTGCTGGGGCCTTTTTTACAAAAACCACTTGCTGCATCCACACTGGAGGATTGGAATGCTATGCTGTTCTATAACCTCAAACTGCCAGCGCTCTGTGCAGAACGCGCAGCCCGATATATGGCAGAGCGCTGGGAGTCAAAACAGCCTAGTGGCAAGGCAATGCCCGGTGTGATTGTGCTCTTTGGGGGAACCAAAACCGATACCATTCATGCGTATAAGACCAATGCGGTATACGCAAGCGCAAAAACAGGGCTCGCTGTCTTTGCAAAATCACTAGCACGAGAATATGCGGGCAAAGGTGTGGCGGTGATCATGATCTGTCCCGGCATTGTGGAAACAGAATACGTGACGGAAGAGCAAAAGCGCATCTGGAAAAAACTTATGCCGCAGGAAGCATTTACACAGCCAGAACAATTTGCTCGTGCTGTTTGTGACATTGTGTGTTCGCCATCTGTTCTGCTCTTTTCTGGTAGTGTTATAACGCTCGACGAAGGATTATTGCTATAATGTGGTTTAATATGATTTAACACAGAGCTATATAGAATTGACACAAAAGGCTTTGCATGCTCAAATAGTAGACATGAATAAACTAGAATCCAAAGCAGAGCTCTTTAAAAAGAAAGCTCTTGTTCCATTTATTGGTTCATTTATGGTACTGGCTCTCGTGTTGACATTCACGCTGGTAGCAATTCCTCCTGTGAATGCTCAGGATCAGAATGTTCAGGAGTACCTTTCATTACTCCAGAGTGTCTATCTGTATGTGCTCCAGAACTATGTCGATGAAGTTGATCCGCAGGTGCTCTATGAAGGCGCTATGAAAGGTCTTTTTGAAGCCTTGAATGATCCATACTCTGTGTTCCTCGATGAACAGATGTTGAATGACCTCAACGATACAACATCGGGGAAATTTGGTGGTATTGGTTTATATATTTCAAAACCGCTTCCTGCAAATCTGCCAGCAGGGAAAAAAGCATGGGTGGAAGTAGTATCACCTATTGAAGATACGCCTGGATGGAAAGCTGGTATTCAGCCTGGTGACTATATTACCCATATTGATGGGGAATCAACTGAAGAAATGACCATGGAACAGGTCTTAAGCAAGCTGCGCGGAGAACCTAATACAAAAGTTACAATTACGATCCAGCGCGGTGCAAATATTCGTTTTAACGAAACCATTACGAGAGCGATCATCGAAATACCTACAGTAAAAAAAGCCATGGTGGATAAAACTATCGGCTACTTGCGTATTATCGAATTTACTCCGCAAACCGCTCAGCGGGTAAAAGAAGCGCTCGATTGGCTTAGGCAGAATGGTGCCATATCTCTGATACTCGATCTGCGCAATAATCCTGGCGGCTTGCTTTCCTCAGTGGTACAAGTTGCTGATATGTTTATCGATAGTGGTGTGATCGTTTCTACAAAGTCTCGCAATAAATATGATAATAATGTCTACAAAGCAAAGAGTTCTATTGCAGTAAGCAAGGATATGCCAATCGTGGTGCTTATCAACAAAGGTTCTGCGAGTGCTGCGGAAATTCTTGCAGGAGCGCTCAAAGATAATAAGCGAGCATACCTTGTTGGAGAAACCACATACGGTAAAGGCTCTGTACAACAGGTCATTGCACCGGTAGGGAAGACAGGTTTTAAATTGACGATGTCACGCTACTACACACCGAGTGATGCAAATATTGATAAACTGGGCATCATACCGGATCTCATCGTGAAAGAGCCGGAACTTACAGAGCAGGAAGAAAAAGATTTAACCAGGTTGATAGAGCAGAACGCTTTTGGAAATTTTGCAGAAAAAAATCCTGATGCATCTGATAAAGAAATAAATGCGTTTGTTCAAGGGCTTAAGAGCAGTGGTATTACTGTTTCTGAACGGATACTCCGAAAAATGGTACGAAATGAACTTGATCGGACAAAGATGAGTCCTGTGTTTGATCTTGAGTATGATCTGCAGCTTCAAGAAGCGCTTAAAGTACTCAAGAGCGGTCAGTATTCTATGCTGGTAAACCAGACGCTGTCTGTTCTCGAATTGCAGCAAAGGTCACAGACTAAATAGCACATGCGCCGATTGATACTTCCTGAACAGTATGATGGTTCAGGACATGTGCTGCTCTCTGGTAAGGAAGCCAGACGGCTAATCAAAGTTTTAAGGCTTATGCCCGGTGATACGTTCCCTGCACTCGATGTGCAGGGAAGGCAGTATACGTGCATGATAGAAAAAATCGAAGAAGGAACAGTAGCGCTCAGAGTAGAACCTGAAAAATCTGTTGCCTCTGTAAGTACTCAGCAGTACATCGATATCAGGCGTAGCAAGTACGGTTCCAAAAAAGCAGACGGAGCACATAGTGCAGCTACTCCTGGTCTTGAGATCGGACATGACATGCAGGCACAGAGCAGGAGTTCTGCCCCTGAGCTTATACTTGCAGTAGGAATACTCAAGGGACAAAAACTAGATGATGTTGTAAGAGCAGGAGCAGAGCTTGGTTTTAATACGATTCAGCTCATTGAAACAGAACGGAGCGTACCGCGGGAAACGAGCTCCGGTAAACTGATACGTTACGAACGGATAGTAAAAGAAGCGCTAGGGCAGTCTGGTTCTGCAGTTATTACAAAAGTATGCGCACCCTGCTCGGTTCAAAAATTTTTAGAAGATTATCCGATACAGGAAACGGTCTGCGGGTTAATTTTTCATGAAAAACAGACAGGGACTGATACCGTGCATAGTGCTGTAAATGAGAGTTATCAAAAGTATATACTGTGTGTTGGTCCTGAAGGCGGTTTTTCCGATGCAGAACTGATGCAATTTATGGAACGTGGTTATGTGCCGGCTTGGCTTGGGCCGTCAATTCTGCGTGCTGATACAGCTGCAATAGCGGTAATGGCTATAATAAAATTATTACTTGTGGAGCGTGAATCATGGCAGGCAAAATAGAAACTATTCAGCGGATTACCATTCTCAATGTGCCTGTTGATATAGTACCAGAAGAAAAACTTGAAGAAGTTATAAAACAATTATACGCAGACGGGAAAAATCATCAAATCATTTTACTCTCTACATTTGATTTACTTAAAGCACGGCGCAGCGGAGAATTTAGAACAATGGTTCAGGCTGCAAGTTTGGTTATTCCTATTTCAAAATCGATTATCAAAGCTGCTGCTTTTTTAAAGCGTCCAATACCGATACGGTATGAGCCATTTGATTTTATTATTAAGGTTCTAGCCATATTGGAACACTATGGAAAATCCCTGTATGTGTTTGGCGGGACAAGGCGTCTTGTAAACCGAGCTGTAGAAAATTTGCGGAAAACATTTCCATATCTCAAGATTGTAGGAAAGCATGAGGGGCATTTCCCAAAACAGTATCATGCAAACATAATTCAAGCAATCCGCAAAGCAACACCTACACTGCTGCTTACTGGAAAGGGGATACCCTGGGGCGAGCGGTGGATTTATCGAACTATGAATCATTTTGCTTCGGGCATGTACCTCTGGGGGTCAGATGTTCTTGAGGTCTTTGCAAAAAAACGAGAGCGGCCAGATCGTGCACTGTTTGAAAAAGGAAAAGAATGGATGTTTTATGTGGTTCAAAAACCATGGAAAATCTTCAGGATTTTTCCTTTTATCTGGTTTAAATTGCTAGTGCTGTTGTATCGAATGACAGGCAAATAGCTATATTTTTTTCACAAGAAGGGGCAAGCGATATGAGTGTGTATCAGGAACGGATTAAGAAAGTTGCAGAAGAGCTGGCAAAACGTCAGCTTGCTGTATGTATGTTTGAAGACACAGAAGGGAGAAGAAATCCATCTATTCGGTATCTTTCGGGACACCCCTCCGACGCGCTTCTTTTTGTTAGCGCAAACGGAAAATCGATACTGGTACCGTGGGATATCAATATGGCGCATGCAATGGCAGAAGCTCAGGAAATACTTCCGTATACCGATTTTGCCCGTTCGGTTCCTGAAGCAATCAACGGTATTGGCAAGTTGCTCAATCTGCAAGAGGGCGATATTATCGGACTGCCTTCTGCTACACCGTATCCGCTCTACGTTTCTTATATGGAAAAATGTGAACACTATGATTTTTCTTGTACCGATGACGGCATGGATGAGTTTGTTGCTGGAATGCGTGCAATAAAGGATGCAGAAGAAATAGCGATTTACAGAAAAGTTTCTAAAATAACCGATGACATCATGGATGCTGTTGAAAAACGAGTACGCGCAGGCGAATTTACAACAGAAACCGATGTGGCGCTGTTTATTGAGCGAGCACTTCGAGAGGCTGGTTGCGAGGCAACGGGCTTTGACACAATCGCAGCTGGTCCCTCACGCAGTTTTGGAATTCATGCATTCCCATCATATTCTGCTGCTGCATTTGGCACAGATGGTTTTTCTATATTGGATTTTGGAGTGGTGTATAAGGGATACACTTCTGATGTGACGATGACCTTTGTGCGCGGTGCATTATCAGAAAAACAAAAATCAATGCTTGCTCTCGTGCAGCAAGCATACGACGAAGCCGTAGCACTCTGTAAACCAGGCATTGAGGCAAAAGAACCGGGTAAGCATGTGGATGCCTTATTCAAGCAAGCAGGATTTACCATGCCACACAGCCTTGGGCATGGGGTTGGTCTTGAAGCGCATGAGATGCCCATTATGCGAAGCAGAGAGGACAATACCTGGGAGCTGAAACCGGGACAGATCATCACCATTGAGCCCGGGCTCTACGATCCTGAAGCTGGAGGCGTTCGCCTGGAAAATGATGTACTCATCACAGAAACGGGGCATGAAGTACTGACACATTCAAGGATTGTGTTTTTGTAATGCACGTGCGAACTGTCAGATTGGCTTTGTGAAAAATAGAGCTTCAATCCACCGTTATTGATTTGCTTACGTTTTTGGGGGCATCAGGGTGCACTCCGTGATCTTCGATATGGAGTGCATCGAGTTTAGCTTTTTTAAGCACTGACATTTTGAACGCGAGATACTGGAGTACAATCGCACTGCCAAAAACGAAGTAATACTTATTGCCAGTTGTGGGCATGTGAATAAAACTAGATGTATAGCGGTTTTCATAACCTGAAGGCACACCGGTAACAGCAAGTTCAAGATCATGGTCTGGCTCTGCGATAAGAAAAATATCGGCGCCTCGAATTTTGTGAGTATGAATCTGGCTGATTGTAATGTGCCTGTCGTGTTCGTCTGGCGGGCAGATAAACACAAGCGGATAATTCTTAAAAAGTGATTCAATTGCATCACCAGTTATGTTTTTGTTACCAGCAGCACACAATGCTTCAAGCTGATCGAGCGAGAACACGGTGTTTTTTCCTAAAATAGTATTGGGGCCATGCTTAAACTCAGCAGCGTCGTACCCTTCTGCATGATTGAGAACAACTTCGCGGATTTTAAGTGCACCTTCACGGGCAAGTCCGATAAGACCGGTTCCAAGCAGATGAATGGAAGGAACAAGGTAGAGTTTTTCAGCAATTGCATCGATTGAAGGGAACGTTGTGCTAATGGTATCCGTAAGCAATTTTTGTATAGCGTTGAGATCTCGTGCAAGCTCAGAGTCTCCTTTTACCCAAGCGCCAGCAAGCAGGTAGAGTACAACTAACTGGTTAATAAATGATTTTGTTGCAGCAACGGCAATCTCGGGGCCGCAGAGTATTGGGAGATAAAAATCGGATAACTCCTGTGGTATGCGGCTGTTTTCATTGTTTACTATTGCAATACGTTTGATTTCAGGTTGCAATGTTTTTACGTCCTGTAGAATATCAACGAGATCTTTTGTTTCTCCTGATTGAGATATTGCAATGATGAGATCATCTGGTTTGAGCGTGGAAAGATAGTTGCCACGGAACTGACCGGGGTTACAGGGGAAAACTGCCAATTCAGGAAGTCCGCCAAAGAAATATGAACCAATGAGTGCTGCATGGTAGGATGTACCTGATGCAAGTATATAAATGGTACCTTTGTGTTTATTGGTTTTCTGCATGGTTTTAACACAGCGCTTGTATGATGCTCGGATTTCCTGACGTTTTCGCTCTATAGCAAGTGCATCAAGGAGTGCAAGTGCTTCTCTGTTGTCAGGTAAAAGGCGTGAAAGTTCATCAAGAATAAACGCGAGTTCAGAAACAAATGTAGCAGGAGTGTTTATTGTACTGAATCCGCTCTGCTTTGCTCGCTTTGCAAAAGCATTCCACTGTGGTGAGGCAAAGAATGTTTTTGCTGCTATCTGCAGTGTGTCCGTGTTGGACTGTTGAGCGATAGTTTCGATATACTCGAGCGCTGCTCTAGCTTGATGTGTTTGCGCAAGTTTTGTCAACCAGGAAAAATTGGGATCGGGAAGGTAGTATCGAGCCAGCTCGGTAATGTTTGCAGGGGCAGATTCAATTTCCTGGTGCATAAAATACTTATAGGGTTCATGGAGCCCTGTGTCCTGAACAGAAAGTCTCGACCGCATTGGCACTGGCTCTGAGAATGTGAGCGGACCTGTTAATGAGAATACTACATAGGACATATGGTTGTACCAGATACCCTGACCTTCGAGAAGCGGAATAAGTATTTTAGTCTTAGAGAGCACAGAACTTAAATCGCTTGAAACGACCACAAAACTGCCATGTGCATCGCTACCAATGCCAGCATAGAGCGAAGATCCGGACTTTATGGCAAAGACTCCGTCGATATCGGGATCGGCAACGCAGGCAGCATAGGATCCAATAGCCTCTGATTCGGCACGGCGGATTGCTTCAATCATGGCACAGTGCTGTATTGAAAGATCAGCTCGAATGCCTGCTTTTTTATACAATGCATGCGCGTGCTTACTTGCTTCGGTGTCGCTTTTTAGTATTTCTGCATAGTGTTCTTCTATGAGATGTACGAGCATTTCCCCGTCATTGTCAGATTTTGGGCTATGGCCAGATTCTATGAGCCGTTTTTTGAGTGCATCGGTGTTGGAAATGTTACCGTTATGAGCACCAACGAGTTCCTTTTTGCAGAGAACATGGTGCGGCTGGCTGTTGATATCGGTGACAGCGCCATATGTCGCCCAACGCACTTGTCCAATAAAGCGTTGACCACCATACTGAGGGATATTGAGCTCACGTGTGACTTTGCTAGGTGCACCGACCCTTTTTACGAGTGTTATTGTTTTATCAGTTGTGATAAATGATGCTCCAGTAGAATCGTAGCCTCGATATTCCAGCCGTTTGAGGAGTTCTGATGCCTCTTTCCCGAGTGATTCCGTGTCTCTGTCATAAACCAGTGATACAACGCCGCACATACTATGCTCCTTTATGCAACACTATGCAATGAAATTGGGAAAATAGCAACTGGATGAATGTTTTACCATTTACAATGCAGGATGGTTATAATTGGTAACCATCCTTGAGTAATCGAGTAATTCCATATTATGATAGCGCCATGAAAGGTGTTATTGTTGCTGCTGGATACGGGACGAGGTTTTTACCGGTTACAAAGACTGTCCCCAAAGAAATGCTCCCGCTCATTACGCGGCCTTCAATCGATTTTATCATCGAAGAGTTTGTAAACGCAGGAATTCATGAGGTAATTATCATTACAAGCAGGCGCAAAAAAGCGCTTGATGATTATTTTGATCATGAAGCTGAACTTGATAGTGTATTTGAGCGCGAAGGTAATACAAAAAAGCTCAAGCTTGTCGAGCCACCTCAGGTACAGGTGAGTTTTGTGCGTCAGCAGGCTATGCGCGGAACGGGACATGCACTCCTACTGGTAAAGCCACTTATTGGCAACGAACCCTGTGTTGTAGCATATCCTGATGATATTCATATCGGAGCACCGCCATTAGCCGGCCAGCTGATAGAGATGTATGAGCGAACAGGTTGTTCAGTGCTTGCCACAGTCCATGAACCCGGTGATGTGAGCCGATATGGCGTTGTTGCTCCAGCTGCTGATGGTGTACATGTGAGTGGCTTTGTAGAAAAACCAGCACCTGGCAGTGAACCCAGTCATGAGGTTTCCATTGGCCGTTACCTATACACACCGGAGTTTTTTGACTACCTTGAAGAAGGCTGGAATAAACACACTGGCGGCGAGTATTACCATCTCTTTGCGCTCAATAAGCTAATTGCTCAGGGTAAGGTTGCATGGAAAGCAATAGAGGGGATCCGCCTTGATACGGGTGAGCCAGCAGGTTACCTTGAAGCTATTTTGACGTATGCGTGGGATAGCCCGCAGTATCGCACGGTTATCGAACGGTTCATTGCACAAAAAAAGCAGTAAAATTTACTATTTTTTTTGTAACGTTCTCTAAATTGAGTTATGTTATAATAAGGGTTTGAAAATAATAAATGTAAATTCTTACTCTGCTGAGCAGATTTCTTGCTCAGTACACAAATAAAACCGAAAGGAAGTACCAATGAAAAAAACTAAATTGCTCAACGTATTCATTATTGTTGGGTTTGTTGTGCTTGGTCTTTTAAGCTGTGTTGGCACACAGACAAAAGGTAGTGAAGCAGCACAGGTTCAGGTTGATGAATCACAGCAAACGCCAATAGCGGTTGCAGAAGTACAGCAAAAATATGATCCATACAAGGCACAACCAGATGATTTACTGCCGCTTGCTCCTGAACTCACAAAAGGCGTTTTTGATAATGGTCTCACCTACTATGTCCGAAAGAATGGCAATCCTGCCAAACGAGCTGTTATGTACTTAGTAGTTAAAGCTGGTTCAGTGCATGAAACAGATGAAGAGCGTGGCTATGCGCATTTTGTTGAGCACATGGCATTTAATGGAACAAAATCATTTCCAGAGAATCAGCTTGTCGATTACTTCAGGTCTATTGGTATGGAATTTGGTGCAGAAGTAAATGCGTATACCTCGTTTGATCGAACCGTCTACATGATAAAGATGCCACTCGACAAGCTCACATTTTATCAAAAAGGCTTACAGATTCTCAAAGAGTTTGCGCTTGACATTACATTCGACCCTGTTGAGGTAGAAAAAGAGAAAGGTGTTATTCTCGAAGAAATGCGGCTCGATAAAGGCAGCCGCGAACGTGCGAGCAATAGGGAGTTGGAAGCCATGCTTGGAGGCACTCCCTACTCAAATCGAAGCCCTATAGGAACAGAAGCTTCTATAAAAAATGCTACTGCCGAGAAACTCAAAGCGTTTTATTTAAAGCATTATACGCTCAATAGAATGGCAATTATTGTTGTTGCCGATCAAACACCTGCTTACCTCGTCCGTTCCGTTAAAGAAGTATTTGAAAAGCTTCCGTCACAACCGCAGGCTTTAACCGATTTTGCATATAAAATAGACAGTATCCCTGATCTCAAATTCTCACTGAGTACCGATGATGATTTTGGTATGGCAACTGTTGGTTATGAACAGATTACACCGCTTAAACCAGAAAAAACACTCCGTGATTATAATAATTTTGTTATTCGTAATCTTACAGAACAGGCAATCAATTTCCGGCTCAACGCACTAATAAATAGCGGAAAAGCCAATTGGGAAGACGCTTATTTTGGTACTGACTATTTCTTTGGCCAGACACGTTCCCTCGATCTCGTTATGCGGACAAAAGCTGGTAAAGAATTGGAATCTTTCAAAAGCCTCATTGAAGAGATTGAACGGCTTAAACAGTATGGATTTACTGTGAGCGAGTTTAACCGTGCTCTTGCGAGCCATCGAGCATGGGTAAAGACGCTCGATGTTGAAGACATGGATCTTAAGAGCGATGACTTTGCAGAGGAATATACCCGCAACTTTATGTATGATGAACCTGTGCCGGGTGTTACCAATGAACGAGTATACATTACTAATGTCCTTAATACGCTGACGCTCGATATGCTCAATGCTTACATGCGCGAGATGCTCAAGGATTTTACTAAAGGGTTTATTTATGTGCGCACTAAGCCTCAGTATGCATCGCTTAAGCAAGAAAATTTTGCAAAGCTCATAAAAGAAGCGATCAGCAAAAAATATGAGCCGTTTGTTTCAACCGAGAAAGATGTAGGATTATACGATAATTTACTTCCTCCTGGCAAAATTGCAGCAGAAGAAACATTCTATAACGATTTTACCAAATTAGTACTATCCAATGGTGCTGTGGTATACGTAAAACCCACGTCCTATGATAAAGATGCAGTAAAAATTTTTGCATTTGCACAGGGGGGATACTCAGCGTTACCCGAGCAAGATGTTATGCCCGCACGGTTGTTGAGCTATCTTATGAATGCTGCTGGTTATAGTGATATATCTTCGGATAAAATTAATGAATTGCTGGCTCCCTATCGTGTAAGCTTGAAATGGAACGTTGACAGCACAAGCCAGTATCTTATTGGAGAAACGAAAACCAATGATATTGAACCGCTTCTCCGCCTTATTTCGTTGTTGCAAACGGGTCCAGGTCAAGATGTTGCAAATTTTAATCGTGCTAAACAAAGTATCTTAAATGAAATCGAGAGCCTTGATGAAGACCCTGAGTATCGCTTTAGAAACGATTGGCAAAAGGTGCTCTATGGCGATTCTGAGTATATTAAAGGTTTTTCTGTAAATAAGTTTGATGCAATTACCTATGCTCAATGCGCAGACTTAATGAAAAGACTTTTTGGTAATGCTGCTAAATTTACCTATGTCATTGTGGGTGATGTAACGTTGAATACATTAAAGCCCTTGCTCGAAAAACATATTGCATCGTTACCAGGGAAATCTGATACGAGTAAAGTTGTATGGAAAGATCTAAAACCTCAAAAACCAACGCAAGAAAAGTATGTGTTTACTTATGCAAAAGAAAATAAAGCCGATGTTGTGCTCTATTTTACTGGGTCCATGAAATATACCTGGGAATCAGAAGCAATATTTGAAATACTCAAGACTTCACTCAATAACCGGCTGTTAGATAGAATACGTGAAGAATTGAGCGGTACGTATGTAATCAGCTGTGATGGTTCATTAGATGTACTCCCAAAAGAGCAGTATAGCTTTATTATTCAATTCAGCACCGATCCGGCACGGGTTGACGATCTTATCGCTGCAGTCCGTCGTGAGATTGATGCGTATATAACCGGGGTTTTTGATGATAAGTATGTCAAGCAGATAGCTTCTCAACTTAATCGAAGTTCCGGATACATATATACCAATGATTTTTGGCTTTGGAACACTGGTTTGACACTTCTGTATGGTACGAATGATTTTTCATTTTCTCAACAATGGTTGTTACGTTCAACGTTAGCAACTAAAGAAAACATTCAGATGATGGCTGAGAAGGTATTCAATACCGAATACCATTACGTGTTTGTGTTACAGCCACCAGCAGTGGCTGCTAAAAACGAGTAAGCTGAGGAATAAGGTATGGAATGGTATACAACATGGGTGAGAGAAAATATTATTCTCTCTTCGTTTATCCAGTTTTTTATTCTTGGCACAGTAGGTGAAATTCTGGGAATGGTAATTGCCCGTAAGCAAGTTTCTACCAATATGTTTGAATGGTTTTTCAAAGCTGTAGTCTGGGGGCTTTTAGGTATACTCATCAAGTATGCATTTAAAGGCTACACCGGTTTTATAAACAGCTTAGTGGAATATAACTTGCTTCCAGCAATAGTTGGTCCTCACACTAATATCATTGTGCTCAGAGCTTTTGCACTTTCATTTGTGATGAATGCTCAATTTGGTCCTTTGCTCATGTTTTTACACCGTACAACTGATAATATTATTATGGGAACTAAGGGTTATGCCGGAATCGATAAGAGCTTCTGGACGCTGCTCTGGTTTTGGCTTCCTGCTCACACGTTTACGTTTTCACTCCCCGCGGAGTATCAGATTGGCGTTGCTGCATTGCTTTCCGTAGCACTCGGTATTATCATGGGGTATACCAAACGTAAAAGCTAATGCACTACCAATCCAGCCGATGTATCCGAGTGTTTATCGTGTAGTTTTGGAATAGTAAGAAGCCACCTAACAGAGGTGGCTTCTTGTTTTATTGAGAGTGGAATTCATATCATACCGTATTCCAGGTAAAAGAACTCATTTTTAATTTAGAATATTAAAAGTGGCACAAAATTTGCTTGTAATATTTTGTATTGTATAAACAATTTATGCGTCGTTTACAGGAGCGGATACTATGCTATTAATAAAAAATGTACATGCCTATATGCCAGATAATGCTGGTGTGGTGGATATACTCATTGCCGGTACCCAGATTGTTTATATAGGTAAAGACCTTGTGATTTCTGAAAATCTAGTTACTGCAACTATTGATGCCAGAGGATTGTATGCAGTGCCAGGTTTTATTGACGGACATGTCCATACGATAGGTGGTGGGGGAGAAGGAGGATTTGCAACACGGACTCCAGAACTTCAGGTTGGTGTTGCGTTTGCATGTGGCGTAACTACAGTAATTGGTGTCCTTGGGACAGATGGAATAGCGCGTTCAATGGAAACATTAATCGCAAAGACGTATGGCCTGCGAGCAGAGGGACTCTCTGCATATTGCCTGTCAGGTTCATATCACGTACCGCTCACAACGCTAACCGGCGAACTTACCCGTGATATCATGTTTATCGATCCCGTATTAGGCGCAGGAGAAATCGCAATAGGCGACCATCGATCGAACTGGCCTCGTGATGATGAACTCTTGCGGGTAATTGCAGATGCGCGCCTTGGCGGTATACTTTCTGGTAAAGCTGGTATTGTAAACATCCATCTCGGTGACGACATACGAGGATTTGAACAGCTCGAGCGCATTTTTTCTACTGTAAGCATTCCCCGTCAGCAAGTATTGCCCACGCACTGTAATCGTACTCCTGAAATTTTTCAACAAGCCTTGGCCTGGAGTAAAGCTGGAGGCTACATCGATCTTACCGCAACCGAAACAAATGACCAGCTTTCTGCTGCAAAAGCTCTCGCAGAATGTTATACAATCGTGCAAAAAAAGGGATCAAATCGTGATACGTCTGGCGCTGTTCAGTGTGGTGTGAGCATTACCAGCGATGCACAGGGCAGTTTGCCCCGATTTAATGAACAGGGTGAGTGCATTGGGCTAGGTGTTGGAACTAATAGAGCTTTGCTTAAAGCGATTCAGGAAGCGGTTTCCCACTTTGGTTTGCCACTCGATTTTGTGCTCAAGGCGGTAACCAGTACGCCAGCGATGTTCTATAAGCTGCAGCGTAAGGGAAGACTCAACGTAGGTATGGATGCTGATATTGTACTGTTGGATAATAACCTCAATATTGTTACGGTTATTGCAAATGGAATGATTGTTGTGGAAAACGGTGTGCTTTTAAAAAAAGGCACATTTGAATAGTTTCGTTTTATGCAGCAGGTGCTGTTTGGGGGATATGAGTGTTTAGCTCTGATGGAGCGCTTAATACTAGTTTGTAGTTTTATGTATCTGGAACTACAATAAAAGCGGAGGGTTACAGTACCTGGAGAGTTACGGTATCTGGTGTAACATTGTACAGTAAAGTTAACTGTATCTGAAATATGAGAACACTAATCTGAGAATACGTGTGGATTGTATATGAGAACTGTTTGGATAATTGGTGGAAGCGAACGGACATCACGGGTTCTGGCTGAACAGGTTCAGTCCTGTGTGCAGGATCGAGCAGTGGTAGTAGGCGTATCAGTAGACTCGGTCATGCCTGTCTGGAAACCAGATGATATTATCGTTGTTTCGAGTTCTTTAATTATTGGCAATCTTGCCGATGTCGGTATTACGGTTCCACAGGAACAGCTTATCATTGGTCGGAGAACGGTTAATCCTGATAAATTGGAAAGTGTTGTTGCGCTCCCGCCGGGGACGAATGTTGTTTTTATCAATGATACGCAGGAGACGACGGAAGCCTGTGTCCAATCATTACTGGAGCTAGGTATCAACTATGTACAGTGGCATATCTGGTACCCTGGTTTGGATGTGTTTCCTGATAACTGCATGATTGCAGTTGTGGCAGGAGAACCTCAGCTTGTTCCTGCTCATATAACAGAAATTATCGATATTCATGTACGTATTTTTGATTTTGGTACTATAGCGGAAATTCTACAGCGTTTGCAAATTCCTTACGAAGATATCACGACGTACTCAGAGCGGTATCTGGCGAAAATTGTCAGCCTCGCTCGCAATCTTGCGCGTAAGAGTGAAGAAGCACAACGCCTCTCTCAACATCTCGCATCGGTTATCGATAGCCTGACACACGGGATTCTGGTATACGATGAAGATGGAAGGGTGAGCGTTTGCAACGAAGAAGTGCGTTCGTTGCTTGCTCTTCGTGCTACCCAGGGAGTCGGGGACACTCTTCCTCAGCTTGTGCGCAACAGAGAATTACTCGAATTTCTCGAATGCTCGCGATGCACGCTGGCAAAAAAGTATGAACCGGTATGGGGTAACTGATGCTACACTGCATTACCTGACACGGGGAGATACCCTCAATCTCTCAACACTTGCGTGCAATTTTGGAGATAAGCAGCAACTTGAAAGCGGGAAAGAGTACTATAAGCTTCCTCAGCCATGTACGAGCGGAGTGCTTTCACCGTATGCAAGTTTAGCTGAATTTATTAGCAACCTGCTAATCGATAATGCATGGGATGCACTTTTTAGAGACGATGCCGAATCAGAAATAGTTACACAGTCTTACAGCGGGCGTATGCAGGTGAGCAGAACAGTTATGAATAAGATGCTCCCTGCAGAGGGTGAATGGCGACATGCAAAAAGCTTCCTCATTGGGTTTGATGCAAACGGCGAAAGGATTGAGTGGGAAATACGCTGTAAGCGCGATCAAAACTCTACGAGGGGATACACTGCAGGGTCAGATGTTGTCTCATTTGAAAACGTACGGATGGATATAATCCCCAGGTAGATAAATTTGTGCTCAAAATAATCAATTTTGGTACATTTTTTGCTCGTAGTAGAAATAAGATTTTTTAGTTAAGGAGGATGTGCAATGAAACATCGCATGCTGGTTTTAATGGTAGCTCTGTCTATAACAGTTTTTGCTGTTGCGCAGGGTACCGATAGATACCGCATTACCTATGAAACAGAACCAAAGACGCTTAACTATTTTTACCTCATCGATAATACGAGTCAGCGTGTAGCCGCAAACACACAGGATCATTTAGTAGAAAATGATCGTTTTGGCCGCTTTGTCCCGGCTCTTGCAGAACGGTGGACTACCAATGAAAATGCAACCGTGTGGACATTTTATCTCCGTAAGGGAGTAAAATGGGTCGATGACAAAGGCAAACCAACAGAATACGAAGTGACTGCCGATGATTTTTATGAAGGGTTCCGATATGTTGCAGACCCTAAAAATGGTATTAAAAATTTTGGCTCCATTCGTTCACTCCTGGTAGGACTTGCTGATTACTATAAAGGACTCCAGGATGTCGATTCTGGCAAAGACAAGAATCGAACTCGCCAGCAAGTGCTCGATACATTCAAAACTGTTGGTATTCGTGTTATTGATAAATACACCATAGAGTATACAACAGCAAAACCAACACCATGGTTCCTGACCTATCTCACCATGGATCTCTTTTTCCCAGTAGAAAAAGCTTTTATGGATAAAGTTGGAGCAGAAAATTTTGGTACAGCTAAAGATAAGCTCATTTTTTCCGGTTGTTACTATATTTCTGATTGGCAGCGCGATAAGCTTATCGTGCTTAAACGCAATGAAAATTACTGGGATAAAAAGAATGTATTTATTAAAGAAATAACCATGCAAAAAGTGTCTGACCCTGCAATAGCTTTGCAGATGTTCCAGCGTGGTGAGCTTTCCAGCGCAGGCCTTAATGCCGATCAGGTAAAAGGGCTTCAAAATACAAAATGGAAAGATTATATTTATATGACAGATCGTTCATCAGTGACTTTCTGGTGGGCGCTCAATTTCCAGTCAAAAAATCCCGAATTCGCAGCTTTTGTAAAAAATCTTAACTTTAGAAAAGCATTGTACTACGGCATTGATCATGTGAAATTGCTTTCACTCGATGATCCTTTGAGTCCACAAAATCTATTGCGAACAACGATAATTCCTGAAGAAGTCATCTTTGATGAAAAAGGAAAAGACTATACCGATTACCCAGGGCTCAAAGAGTTCAAGAATGCTGGCAACACATACAATCCAAAGCTTGCAACAGAATATTTTATGAAAGCAGTTGCTGAGCTCACTGACGGCAAAGGAAACATAAAAGGTGTTGCTGCACAAGCAGTGGACTTAAAACCAGTTGCACAATTTAACATCGATGGTAAGCTCCCACTTCAGATTCTGATCATACACTCAACGAGTTCTTCTGACACTAAATTTGCACTCCTCATGCAGGCAATGTTCAAAGATGTGTTTGGTCCAGAGAATGTTGAAGTTGTGTTAGGTCAGTATGTTGATGATCAGTATGATGAAGTGATTGCGCCTCAAAAATTTGATATGGCTTACGACAGTTTCCGGTTTGCATATGGTGATCCCTTAGCTCAGCTCGGTCGTCTTGTAACTGGCGGTGCTGTGAATGACGGCGGATGGTCTGACCCCGAATTTGATGCACTTGTGGCAGAGGCTGATAAAAAAATTAAACTCTCCGATCGGTACGCTATTTTTGCGAAGGCAGAGGCCATGATACTGGATCGTGTATATATTATTCCGTTCCGCTGCGGCGGCAGTGCATATGCTATCGGCAATGTTGTTCCCTATACATATCCGCGAAGCGGTTTTGGTGTTACGCGATTTAAGTATAAAGGTATGAAGCTTGAGAGTAAGCCTCTGCTTGCTTCACGAGTTGAAGAAATACGAAGACAGTTCTATGCCGACCTTGAAAAATTACAGGGGAAGTAATCAGTTTGTAGCATAGATTTGTGAAAAGGTGAATGAGGGGCTGCACTAAGCGTTCTGGGTTGTGGTCAGTCCCTCAATCTTTATTGTCTGGGGGAGTTTATGGGGAAATATATACTGCGTAGATTCTGGCAGTCTATTATAACCGTTTTGATAGTACTCTTTGTCATGTTCATGTTGCTCAGGCTTATGCCAAAAGAGAACTACTTTACACGTGATGATTATATTAACATGACAGAAGAGGACAGAACTGCATACCTGAGAAATTTAGGTGTTCTCGATAATCCATTAGTGCAGTTTGTAAGGTTTTTGAGAGGGTTTGTCACGGGGGATCTTGGTAGATCTATTACTGTATACCCTAAAACTCCTATTTCAGAAATACTTAAAGAAAAAATACCTTACTCATTATGGTTTGGGCTTGTGTCGGTTTTACTGAGCGTTATACTAGGTTTTCTTATGGGTATTGGCATGGCGAATAATAAGGATAAATTGGGAGACCAATTGGGCACTATGTATGTAGTAGCTGTACGTGCTATACCAAGCCTTGTCTATTTGTTTCTCATACAAATGTGGATCACACATCTTTTTAACTTACCCATGGTCTTTTATGAAGATGAGCCTGCTTCCTGGATTTTACCTGCAATTTCGCTTTCTCTTTCTGGTATTGCCTGGTATGCTATCTGGCTTAGACGTTTTATGGTAGATGAAGAAAATAAAGATTATATAAAATTTGCTATTGCAAAAGGCTTGCCACGAAACTACATTATGAAGCGGCATGTGCTCCGTAATGCGCTTGTGCCGCTTGTGCAGTATCTTCCTTCGCAAATTCTTTTGACCATTGCTGGTTCGCTTATAATAGAAAGCATTTACTCTATTCCCGGGATGGGAGGGTTATTAGTGTATGCTATACGCCAGCAAGATAATACGCTTGTTCAAGCACTTGTCTGTATCTATTCAATTCTGGGTGTGTTTGGAGTGTTTCTTGGTGATATCCTCATGGCGATAGTTGACCCGAGAATTAAACTTACCAGTGCAAAAATTGAGCGGGAGGTAACAGCATGAAACAGGTACCCGTTCTTGGACCAGAACTGTTTGTGCCAGCTAAAGCACAGGCTGGTGAAGAAGAACAGATAGGCTATGAGCACTATTCATACTGGCGGTCAACATTCAGAACTTTTTTAAAAAATCCTGTATCGCTCGTTCTCCTTGCAATAATTATTGTGCTGACTTTGGCTTCATTTTTATATCCGGTTTTTTCAAAGACTGACCCTAATAAAGTAGCATTAGATGTTGAACGTTGGAATCTATCACCTTCTCAGGGGGGCGGTATTTTTGGAACGGATCAGCTTGGCCGGGACATATGGGCCCGAACCTGGTACGGAACGAGAACAAGTCTATTATTGGGTTTTATAATTGCGCTTTTAGATGTCGGTATTGGTATGTTTGCAGGTGCGCTCTGGGGTTACGTTAAAAAACTCGATCGCATCATGACGGAGATTTATAACATTCTTACTAACATTCCTCAACCGGTACTGTTGCTCCTGCTATCCTATATTCTGAGGCCAGGATTCTGGACAATTATAATTGCACTCTGTTCAACAGGGTGGATCGGTATTGCTCGCTTTGTAAGAAACAAAGTCTTAATGATACGCGATTCTGAATACAACATAGCTTCAAGGACGCTCGGAACTCCGCTCTGGAGAATTATTACAAAAAATATACTTCCCTATCTTGTTAGTATATTGATCATGGAAGCAGCTTTAACTATTCCATATTCGATAGGGGCAGAGGTTTTTTTGGGTTTTATTGGACTGGGGTTACCACTGGATACTGTGTCGCTAGGTAATTTGGTAAATATGGGCAAAAATAATTTTATGCTATATCCATATCAGCTCACATGGCCTACGCTAGTTTTGGCTCTTGTCACCGTTTCATTTTATATTGCAGGAAATAAATTTGCTGATGCTTCAGATCCGAGGAATCATGTATGAAAACAAATAATACAAACATTAAGATGAAATTGGATACAAGCCCGAAGAATTATGGTGACATACTAATTGAAGCAAAAGATGTAGAAGTTATATTTAATTTGCGCGGTAAAAAACTCAAAGCGCTAAGAGGTGCCGGGCTTGTTTTGCGTTCTGGTGAAACGTTAACAATTGTTGGAGAATCCGGATCGGGCAAAAGTGTACTATCCAAAACACTTATTGGCATGCTCGATAAAAACGGAACCATTACTAATGGCTCTATACTTTATCGGGGAGTAGATCTTGCAAGAATTAGCAGGGAAGAAGATTGGCTTACTATTCGCGGTAAACGTATTGCGATGATATTTCAGGACCCGATGACAGCGTTAAATCCGTTAAAGAAAATTGGAGAACAGATACGTGAAGTCATTGTTATGCACTGTGGGCTTGATGCAAGGGCATCACGAACTGCAGCATTGGAAATGCTTGAAAAAGTCGGAATTACCGATCCGGAGCGACGGTATGAGCAGTATCCGCATGAGTTTTCTGGCGGTATGCGCCAGCGAGTGGTAATTGCAACAGCAATTGCTTGTAATCCGGAAATATTAATTTGTGATGAGCCCACAACAGCACTCGATGTTACTATACAGGCACAAATTTTGGAACTTATAAAAAAATTACAAAAGGATATGGGCTTAAGTGTTTTGTTTATTACACACGATCTGGGTGTTGTTGCGAAAATGGCTGATAAAATAGCGGTAATGTATGCAGGTCAGGTTGTTGAAGAAGGTTCGGTGGAAGAAATATTTTATGATTCGCGGCATCCTTATACCTGGGCACTTCTGGCATCGCTACCGCAACTGGGTGTTAAGGGGAAAGAATTGTTTGCAATTAAAGGTACTCCCCCCTCACTCTTTAAAGAAATACAGGGTGATGCATTTGCGCCGCGAAATCCTTATGCGCTACAGGTAGATTTCTATCATGAGCCTCCTCTTTTTGAAATCAGTCCGACGCATCGAGCCAGAACATGGCTCCTTGATGCAAACGCTCCGAAAGTTGAACCGCCAGAAATTGTCGTTAAGCTGCGGGAACATCTTAAGAAAACGACAGGGAGATAGCTATGAGTGAGCCTTTAATTTCTGTTAAAAATATATCGGTCGATTTTGGCAGCGGTAAAAAACGGTTTAGAGCAGTAGATCATGTAAGTTTTGATATTCGGCGTGGTGAGACCCTGTCATTAGTTGGAGAATCGGGATCAGGGAAAACGACAGTAGGAAGAGCCATATTGCGAATATATCCCGTTGCGACAGGATCGATAACTTTTAAGGGAACTGACATAACAAAGAAACTTACAAGTTCTGAGCAACGTGATATGTGTAGGCGCATTCAGATGATTTTCCAGGATCCAATGGCATCGCTCAATGAACGAGCTAAAATCGATTATATCGTCAGTGAAGGCTTGTATAACTTTAAGTTGTTTAAAAATGAGGCAGAGCGTAAAGAAAAAGTAATGAAAGCTCTCCTTGAGGTTGGGCTTTTGCCAGAGTTTGCAAGCAGATTTCCCCATGAGTTTTCGGGCGGACAGCGCCAGAGAATAGGCATTGCCCGTGCGCTCGTTATGGAGCCGGAGCTGCTTGTAGCTGATGAGCCCATCAGTGCGCTTGACGTATCCATCCGAGCTCAGGTCATCAATCTCCTCAATAGACTCAAAGAAAGCCATGGACTTTCATACCTGTTTATTGCTCATGATCTTTCTGTTGTACGATTTATTTCCGATAGAATAGCGGTAATTTATCGCGGGAAAATTGTAGAATTAGCAGAATCAGAACGCTTATTTGAAAAGCCTCTGCACCCATATACAAGAGCATTACTCTCAGCGGTTCCGGTACCAGACCCTGAGATAGAGAAACAGAAAAAACTCATTGTGTATGATCCTGCACAGCATCCCTACGATAAAGAACAGCCTATATGGACAGAAGCTGAACCTGGGCACTATGTGCTCACTTCCGCGTCGGAACTAGATAAGTGGATGCGCTGATATGAGCTGGTACACTGGAAATGCATCGAGCAATTGACATAGGTGCACAGCTGGATACGGAGTGGGCTGGTATGAATATAAAAATGTGTAGTCGGTAGTGTAAGAAGCTCGCGAACGTGTGCTGAAATTCTTGATTTATAAAATCAATTAACGTGCGCGTTATGCAGTAGTGTAAGGGTCAGGCGGGTGTAAGCTGCAATTTTCACCTCGCACATCCATTGGAACATTGCTTGTGGTTTAGGCGAAAGGCGGGCCTTCGTCTGCCCGCCAGAATCTTTTCATGCTAACAGATACTGAAATGTTTCATGTTAATAAATATAAAGCTACAGATTTTACTGTTAAAAAATAATAATACCAAATTGGTGGCACTATCAAAAAAATATAATGTCTGAACAATGTTATGTTATCGTAGCTGGCACCTCAAATTGGCTGTTATAGAGCTCTGCATAAAAACCATTTTTTACTAAGAGTTCAGTATGAGTGCCCTGTTCAGCAATATCACCATCACGAAGAACCAGAATGAGATCGGCGTTTTGTATGGTAGACAGCCGATGTGCTATAACAAAACTGGTGCGTCCATGCATCAGTTTGTCCATAGCTTTCTGAATGAGCACTTCGGTCCTTGTATCGACCGAACTGGTAGCCTCATCGAGAATCAGTATTGGCGGATTAGCAAGAATTGCTCGCGCAATTGTAAGGAGCTGTTTTTGACCCTGCGAGATATTTGATGTTTCTTCGTTAAGCACCATGTTATAACCTTCAGGCAGGGTATGAACAAAGTGATCGACGTATGCCGCTTTTGCGGCTGCAATAACTTCGTCATCGGCAGCGTCAAGACGTCCATACCGAATGTTTTCCATAATCGTATCGTTGTAGAGCCAGGTATCCTGAAGGACCATTCCAAATTGCCTGCGGAGATCATGGCGTTTCATGGTTCGAATATCGTGCCCATCAAGCAAAATTGCACCAGCATCAACATCATAAAAACGCATGAGCAATTTCACAAGTGTTGTCTTTCCTGCTCCTGTTGGTCCTACAATTGCAATTTTTTGTCCAGGATGTGCAGTTGCTGAAAAGTTTTTAATGATAGGTTTATCTTTTGAATATCCAAAGTGAATATTTTTAAACTCAATATGACCAGTTGCTTTTTCGATTGCTACTGGGTCAGATATGTCCGGGGTCTCTTCCTGTTCATCAAGAAATTCAAAAACACGCTCTGCTGCTGCAGCCGTTTGCTGTAATACATTACTGATGTTTGCAATCTGCTGTATGGGTTGAGTAAAATTGCGAACATACTGAATGAAAGCCTGTATGTCACCCACCGAGATTGCTTTTTTTATTGCGAGCCATCCTCCTAAAACAGCGACACCAACGTAACCGATGTTGCCTACAAAGTTCATGAGCGGCATCATAATGCCGGTGAGGAATTGACTTTTCCATGCAGATTGATAGAGCGTATCATTGAGCGCTCTAAACTTTGCGAGGCTCTTTTCTTCCATAATTGAATGCTTTCATAATGGTATGGCCTGCATACATTTCTTCTACTTCACCATTGATGTGGCCAAGATACTCTTGCTGTTGTTTGAAGTATTTTTGGCTTTTCCCTATGATCAGCCCGATGAGTGCGAAGGAAAGTGGTATCATGAGCAATGCGACAATCGTCATGCGCCAATCAATCGAAAACATCATGATGAGTACACCGAGAACCGTTACTATTGATGTTATAATTTGCGTGATAGTCTGGCTGAGTGTATTATTGATTACATCGATATCATTAGTAATTCGTGAGAGTGTCTCACCATGGGTCGTGTTATCAAAATATTTAAATGGAATTCGGTTTATTTTAGCCTGAACAGATTCTCTGAACTTATAGGTTAAGTCGGTGGAGACGCTAGCCATAATCCAGCCCATAATGTATGAACAGACTGCGGATATAGCATAGAGGCCAAGTACGGTGAGCAATATTCCTGCAATACGAGAAAAATCGATATCACCTGTCCCTCTAAATTTAGCGAGCACTCCATCGAGAAGAACAGTAGTTGCATTTCCCATAACCTTGGGACCTATGATACTAAAAATTGTTGATGTTATGGCAAATATAAACACTACAATAATGCTGATGCGATACGGCTTAAGCGATTTAAGTAGTCGTAATGATGTAGCTTTAAAGTTTTTGGCTTTTTCGCCTTTCATCATTGCCATTGGTCCACCGCGGCCAACCATTGGCTGCACTGGTTTTCTTTGAGTATTAGTGTGTGTGGTAGTATTCGTATCGCTCATGCTGTTTTAACCCCCTTAAATTGGGATGATACAATTTCTTGATATGCTTCACAGGATTCAAGCAGCTCCTTGTGTGTCCCCTGTCCAACAATATGACCATCATCGAGAACGATAATAAGATCTGCATTCATAATGGTTGCTACACGTTGTGCAACGATTATTCGAGTGCTGGATGCAGTGCGTTCGTTAAGGGCTCTGCGCAATGCTGCATCAGTTTTAAAGTCGAGTGCAGAGAAGCTGTCATCGAAAAGATAAATTGGGCATTGCTTGGTAAGTGCTCGTGCTATGGCAAGTCTCTGCTTCTGACCTCCAGAAAAATTATTACCTCCCTGTGATACTGGAGTAAGGAGTTTTTCTGAAGTTTCAAAGATAAAATCTGCCTGAGCGGTTAAAAGATTCTCTGTTAGTTTCTCATCACTTGCCCCTTCATCAGCAAAGCGGAGATTGTATGCAACCGTACCAGAAAAAAGGATGCTGCGTTGTGGGACATATCCAATAAGATTTCTGAGGTCTTTCTGACGCATCGTGCGAATATCAGTACCGTCAATGAGAATAGCTCCCGACGTTACATCGTAAAATCTCGGAATGAGGTTTAGGAGAGTAGTCTTACCGGAGCCTGTTGGGCCGATAATGCCAATTGTTTTCCCTGCTGGTGCAGTAAATGAAATATTACAGAGAACATCGGTGTCCGCTTTTGGGTAGCGGAAGCAAACATTGCGGAATTCGATTGTGCCCTGCTGTTTTGAGTGTGACGTATGCATGACAGGGTGCTCTGGATCTTTTATCGTTTCTTTGGTTTCCAACACTTCGACGACGCGCTTTCCTGAAATTGCTGCTCGTGGCAGGAATATAAACATCATGGAGAGCATGATAAATGAAAACACAATTTGCATTGCGTACTGCATGAATGCCATCATGTCACCAACCTGTATGCTCGCATCAGCTACTTTATGTGCACCTACCCAGATAATAGAGATACTGAGTATGTTCAAAAGAATCATCATGAATGGCATGAGGAAAACCATAACTCGGTTTATAAACAAGCTGACACGTGTTAAATCGGTGTTAGCTTGTTTGAATCGCTGTTCTTCAAATGGCTCACGGTTAAAAGCACGAACCACCATGAGACCGCTTAAATTTTCTCGAGCAACAAGGTTAAGCCGGTCAATCAATTTTTGCATGAGCTGGAATTTTGGCAGAGCTATCGAGAAAATAATGCTGATTACTCCGATAAGCACGAGTACTGCAATGCCAATAATCCATGCCATTGAAGGTGCTTTATCGAGTGCTCGTATGACACCGCCGCCTCCCATAATGGGAGCAAATAGGAGCATGCGCATGGACATAAGCGTTACAGCCTGTAACTGTGTGATATCATTTGTTGTTCTCGTTATGAGCGATGCGGTAGAAAAATTATCATATTCAGCATTGGTAAAGTTAATTACTTTTGCATATACATCATTGCGGAGCTGTTTTGCTGCACCTGCAGCGGTTCTTGATGCCAGAAAACCTACCAGTATGATACACAGCATAGAGCCAAGTGTGACAAGAATCATTATGACACCAAAATGTATAATGTAGTTCATTTGCAGTTGTTCAAGATTTACCGATAGGCTTTCATATTCAAGGCGAATTTGTGCTATAGCCATCTGTTCGATGACTTTATTTCCCATTGCATCAAGCTGCTCGTTGATGCGCTCAAAAACGGCAAATGGAGTTCCAATTGGCCCGTCTGTTGCCGATTGTGGAAGTCCGGATTGAGGTATACCTGATGCCATGTTCGGAGTTTGTGAAATTGCAGGTGCATGAGCTTGCATTTGTTGTATGAGCATGTGAGCTGCCATTATTTTACTGATGAGGGCAGTAAACTCAGTGTTATCCGTATTGCTGTTTTGTTTAAGCTGATACACGGTGATATTTACTCTCGATTGTGTTTCGTCCTTGAATTTCAGGGGCAGCGTGGTTATTGTTTCAAGACTGACTGGTTCATAGTATTCAAGTAACAGATTGCGTTTATCATCAGGTAAAATACCGATAATTTGTTTAAAAACTTTTTCGCTTATTATTTTAGGGACAGGGTTGTCAATGCCACCTTGCTGTATTCCATAGTTAACTATTTTTGACATATAATCCGGGAGCGAAAGATCGAGATTTGCCTGAACAAAGAGCAAAACGATAACGGTGAGAATATAAGCCCAGTATGGCTTAAGATACTTAAAAAGTTTTGTCATGAGGTTTTAGACTCCTTATCGCAGTATTTAATGTATTAAGGCTCTTAGCCACTCCTGATCGGTCTTTTTCAGGAACAGCCTGTACAATTTCACGCATGGAATTATTGAGTTTGGATTCGATTTCATGTACCAAAGCAAGTCCTTTTTCTGTTATTTCTATATTCCGGATTCGGCGGTCATCAGGGTTTTCTGTTCTGTTGATGTAACCGGCTTCGACGAGCTTGTCGAGCAGCTGGCTGGCTGCTGGAGAGGATACATCCATATGTTTCCCGATGTCGGAAACAGAGCACTGGTCTTTATGCGCAAGCCTGAATAGTATCATCATGCGAGGAAAATTAAGGTTATGTGTTTTAATAAATGATGCAAGTGATGAAAAGTAGAGTTTCATTGTGCTTTCACTCCACATTTGGAGTTCATGAAAGAGTTCATCGGAGGAAGTTCGATCAGTTTGCATAGTAATATTATACCCTTTAGAAAATTTATAAACATGCTTAATAAGTAAGCATACTTAAATAATAATGGTGCTAATATAATAGTCCTTGCCAAAAAAATCAAGCTTATGATACTGCGTTGCCGTACCTATCATTTTTTTGTAGTGCTATGGCTTGTGGTATTACCAGTATGCAAAATAATGAATTGCGTTTATACTAGAAAGTAACATATTACTTGTGAAGGGATTTCATTATTGGGAACCAGGCACTGACTTAGTAAATTATATGAAAGTGAGGGAGCTTGTAATTATATATGGACTATTATACAGAGTATCCAGATATACTTCCGAAAAAGCACACCGGTAAACATTGGTATCTAAGAGTGATGCTGTTTTTTGTCGGTAGAGCGTTTCAATCGTTATGGAAGCTCGATAAAAACATACAGCAGGAATTTAATATGCTTCCGAAAAAATTTTCTTTTGCAATTACGATCTTACCAGATGGACCTGGAGTTTTTCTCCAGAAGGATGCACAAGGAAAGCTCCGGTACAAAGGTAAACTGAATGATGAAGCAGATGTTATGATACGGTTTAGAAACATTGCATCTGCTATGAGGGTTTTTACATTTCAGATTAGTTCGTACAAAGCGTATGCGCAAAATGGAATATCGGTATCTGGTGATTTAGCTGCGACAATGGGTATTATGCGTTGTCTCAATCTGGTAGAAGATTATCTTTTACCAGGTTTTATAACAAAAAAAATTCTAAAACGAAAACCTAAGACACCATGGCTGAGTAAATTGTTAAAGCGTTTCATTCTCTATATTAGTATTATATTTGGTATGTAGGAGCAGATATGAGTACATATTATGAATTCTTTTGCCCAGTTAAGATTTGTTCTGGGGTTGGTGCCCTGGAAAACATACCGAGTGAGCTTGATGCTCTCGATTCGCACAGACCAATGATTATTACAGATAAAGGTGTTGAAAGTGCAGGTTTACTTAAAACAGTGCTGGATGCTTTTGCTGATTCAAACATGGTAATCGGAGCAGTGTGGACTGATGTGCCTCCAGATTCGGGTAAAAAGACTGTATCTGCAGCAGCAGAAGTATACCGAGCTAAACAGTGCGATGCACTGATTGCTGTCGGTGGTGGCTCTGTTATCGATACAGCAAAAGGTGTTAATATTCTTGTATCAATGGGAGGGACAGACCTTTCAGCTTATGCAGGGGCCGGAGCACTCAAAAAGCATCTCAATCCGCTTATAATCATACCGACGACAGCGGGTACTGGCTCTGAGGTAACACTTGTAGCAGTCATAAAAGATGAGGAGCTTGAAAAAAAACTATTATTCGTTTCTCCGTTTCTTTTACCGAACATTGCAGTGCTCGATCCACGCATGACACTCACCCTGCCACCAGCAATTACTGCAGCAACAGCTATGGATGCAATGACTCATGCAATTGAAGCTTACACCTGCATCGGGAAAAATCCTATGAGTGATGCCTATGCATACAATGCGATACGGCTCATTACTGAAAATCTTATTGCAGTAATCAAGAATCCGCATTATGAGCAAGGAAGATTAGCGCTTGCTAATGCAGCAACAATGGCTGGAATAGCTTTTTCAAACTCAATGGTAGGGCTGGTGCATTCGCTAGGCCATGCGACAGGAGCAGTGTGTCATATACCCCATGGTGTAGCAATGAATATTTTTTTACCTCATGTTCTCGAGTATAACATGTTAATGGTAAATAATTATATAGCAGAACTGCTCTTACCACTTTCAGGTCCGGAAGTAACATATGCCACTCCAGAAAGTGACCGTGCTCTAAAAGCTATAGCTGTTATACGGGGATTGCAGAAACAGCTCTATGAATTAGCAAATCTTCCATACACGTTAAGTCAAACGGGGAAGGTATCTCGGTCGCAGTTTGATGAGATAGCGCATAAGACGATAAATGATGCATCACTTACATACAATCCTGTAGAAGCAGATTTTAATGATGTACTCATGCTTTTGGATAAAGCATTTTGATCAGATTTCTATTGATTTTTTGAAGGACGACTGAAGATTACATCCCACTGAGTCGCAAGCATTCCGATAAGCATGAGTAAAGAACCTGTAATATTTTTTGTGGTGATAGGTTCTGATAGTATAATGGTTCCTCCCAGGAATGCAAAGACTCCTTCAAGGCAGAGCAAAATTGATGCATGAGCAGGCGGAGCATCTTTCTGTGCAATAACTTGAAGTGTGTATGCAATTCCTACAGAGCAAAGACCTCCATAAAGAATTGGCACAAGTGCTTTCATGATAGTGGCATATGTGAAAGTTTCAAAGAGCAAAGCAGTTATCAATGAAAACAACGAGCACCATGCAAACTGAGCAGAAGCAAGTTTTATTGCATCAATTTTTTTTGCTAGCCTATCAATAATGAGTACATGGAAACTCCAGAACAGAGCACTGACTATTACTAAAATATCACCGGGATTGATGTTGCTGTTTCGTTCAGGTGAACTTAAAAAATACAGGCCAGCAAAAGCAAATAGTGCTCCAACCCATGTTGGCAATTTTGTTTTATGACCAATGACAATGCCTACGAGTGGTACCAGCACTACATAAATTCCAGTTAAAAATCCAGCTTTGCCCGCAGTTGTAAATTGAATGCCTACCTGTTGAAATGAAGAACCTATAAAGAGCACTGTACCTGCTAATAGTGTGCTGAGAAAGAATTCAGCAGGTTTTTTGGTGTTGGAAAGCGTTTGATCAGCTACCTGTAAGGTTTTAGTGTGATTTTTTTTACTGCGAAACGCTATGAGTGGGAGGAGGGAAATACTGCCAAGTGCAAACCGTATGCCATTATAGGTAAAAGGCCCAATGTGTTCCATGCCAACTCGTTGTGCTACAAATGCAAAACCCCATATTGCAGATGTAATGAGCAGTAAAAGATCAGCTTTAAGTGCAGTCTTATTCATAGTTAGGATACAATAACTAATCGTTTGATAAATGTCCAGAATATTAAGCTTGACCACAATATAGTTATGTTTTATAGTCAAGACTATGGAATATATAGCTTTACTCAATCCGCCACTGGTTCGGATAAATAATCCAGTACGAGTTATTGTAACAGGGTTACTTATTGCTGTAACTGTTGTGCTTCCTGCACTGGTGCATACGCTTGGTCTTAATGGTGCAGTGTTGCTTCCTATGCACTGGACTGTTTTGCTCTGCGGGCTTGTTTTTGGCCCTGTTGGAGGTTTCATTGCAGGGGCATCCAGTCCGATGATAAGCTTTATGCTTTCCGGGCTACCCAAGCTTCCCATACTGCTTCCCATGACGCTTGAGCTTGCTGCGTATGGCATGTTTGCGGGATTGTTTAGAAAATTTAAGCTTGATACTATTGTAAGCACGTTGTTAGCAATGATTGCAGGAAGACTTGTTTATACTCTTGCAATGCTAAACGCTGTGAAAGCTGCTGGATCAGTACTAAAATTTTGGGAAAAAAGCTTTGTTCCGGGGCTTGTTTCTGCACTTATCATGTTGGTTGTTCTGCCTGCAGGGACATACCTGCTCAGCAAATTATTAGCTGATACAAACAGAACGAATACCATCAATTCATAGTTCTACCTGTTTTGCAGCTAAAGGGAGCGCTTTTAGGCTGTTGAGAAGCGCTCCTGAGGAATGCACGAAATTAATAGTACGAGGCTGCAATGTCACTTCTTAGAAAAAATAATCAACCAAAAAAAGCTCCGTAGTGAACGGAGCTTTTTTTATAGTGTATAGATAATTGATGTATTCCCAGGAATTATTTAGAAATTTTTGCTTTAAGAACAGCTTCTTTGAATGCTTTAGTAAAAGAAAAACGTGGAACTTTTGTTTCTTTTTTTGCAGGAATTTTCATAGTTTCACCAGTGCGAGGATTGCGTCCCATACGTGCTTTGGTTGCAGGTTTAATTTTTGCAAACACTTTACCAAGATTACCCACGGGAACACGTGCACCCTGAATTACTCCTGCTTCGATCATTGAAAAAACTGTATCGAGAATTTCACGGGCTTCTTTACGGCTGATGCCTCTGCTGTCAGCAAGATATGCTGACATAGTTGTTAATGTAAATTTTTCAGGCAGCACAGCTTTCTTTTCTACCTTTTTTTCTTTTACGGATACAGGTTTTTTTACTGCAGTTTTTGCAGCAGTTTTTGCCGGTTTTTTGGCTGTTTTAGTTGATTGGGCCATATTGTACATCTCCAAAAATATAAAGATACTTTATCATAATATGAATTCTTGCAAACTGCAAGTATTTTTGTGCAAGAGCATGAAATAGCTTATTTTTTTATGCGGATATAGATAAGTTTACCTTGATCCACAGGACTTGATCGTTCTTCAACATCAAACCATGCGCTTGCTTTTATAAGATCTGCAAGTTTTCTAAAACCAAAATTACGAGGATCAAATTCGGGCTGGCGGTTTGCAATGTATTGGCCCACTGATCCAAGGTATGCCCAACCTGAATCATCAGCAGAATCTTCAAACGCAGCTATAAGCAACTGCTGCAGTTTTTTATCGAGCCTGTAATCTGGTGTTTTCTTACTCTGTTCAGAACGGTTCTGAGGAGCTTCATCTTCTGTTTTACGGAGAATTTCAGTAAAAATAAATTTATCACATGCTGCAACGAATGGTTTTGGGGTTTTCCTTTCTCCAAAACCAAGCACAAGTTTTCCTGCTTCACGGAGCCGCGCAGCAAGTCGGGTAAAATCAGAATCACTCGATACTATGCAAAAACCATCGAGTTTCTCGGTATATAACAGGTCCATTGCATCAATGATGAGCGCACTGTCTGTTGCATTTTTGCCGCTCGTATACGAGAATTGCTGGATGGGTTGAATTGCATAGAGGAGAAGGCTTTCCTTCCATTGTTTGAGGTTAGGTGCTGTCCAATCGCCATAAATTCGTTTGACGCTTGCGATACCGTATTTTGCAACTTCAGCAAGCAGGCCCTCGATAATCGAAGGCTGTGTATTGTCAGCATCGATTAAAAGTGCGAGCTTGAGTTGATTGCTCTGTTCGTTTTTTGAAATACCAGTCATACTGTTTCCTTTCAATGTTTACTATATTTACTGCTGTAATCATAATAAACAATGCTGTATCAGTAAATATGGTCATGCATAAACTCAATACCGTGAATCCAGCCCTGAACTTTTCAATATTCCATATTCGGGTTATACTGAATATGTGAACTATGAAATAACCCGGCAAGAGCACGGAAACGATGTCTATTTCACTGTACGCTGGTCACCGCTCATCAAGGCAGATAAACACATTATCAATACTCAGGTTCCAGCGGTTGCAGGCATAGTGGAGCTGTACTTTCAGGATACGAGAGGAAAAATGAATTTGTATGCGATTGTGCGTTCCTATTACGGCGGGCTTAGAGCAACGCTCCGCTCTGCAACAGATCCAGAACTTGAAAAAGATGAGCGTCGCCGAACTATTTTACTTTTACATGAAGATAAAATATTTTTCCGCTATTCTTGTATAGAATCACAGGATGATATGACCGACATCATCTTTTTCTTTATGGCAACGTATGCCCCTGATGTTCCAGCTTATCCCAATTCCGGAAGATATGAAAAGATATACCTTAAAGAGATTGATGCTGAAAAAGTAATCTCGCTTTAGTGCCATGCTGCATATGCCACAACGTACAGCTAATCACAGAGTGTTTGAACCCGGTAACAGGTTTCCCGCTCATTTTTTTCTCAGTTTAGCCGACAATATCGGTATACACTGTTTATAATATTCCAGAATGGAATATGAGGAGCTTGTATGATACGTGGCTGGTACACAGGTGCGAGCGGTATGGCTGCACAGCAAGTGCGGCTCGATGCAATTTCAAATAATCTAGCAAATGTTGACACTAATGGATACAAGCGCGATGTTGCTGTCCATAAAGCGTTCGCTGAACTTTTACTGCGCCGTATGAATGACGATGGGCTCTATCTGCATCCGCTTGGTTCTGGCGATATGGCTCCGATAGTAGGCAAAGTAGGGACAGGTGTAGAAACGAATGAACTTTTTACCGAGTTTGAACAGGGGGCACTCAAAGCAACCGAGAGCGATTTTGATATTGCGCTCGATGGCAAAGGATTTTTGTGTGTAATGACTCCCAATGGTGAACGTTATACGAGAAATGGAGCGTTTATTTTAGGTAAGGAAGGATACCTGGAAACCAAAGAAGGGTATCCCGTTATGGGTGAACATGGTCCCATACGCGTACAGGAAAATAATTTCCTTATTGATAAAGAAGGCCGTGTATGGATCAACGCTAAGTATCCGGAAAACCCAGACCGACTCATTGGTCGCGAAGAGAACGCCTGGGAAGAACCAGTTTTGCTTGACACGCTAAAAATTATTAACTTTGAAACCGTACGGTATATTGCCAAACAGGGATCGAGCTTGTGGATGGCAACCGAAGAGTCAGGACCAGCGCAAATTGTACAGGGAGAAGAAAGACCAACTGTTATACAGGGTTTTGTGGAAGCTGCAAATGTAAACCCGGTAACCGAAATGGTCCGTATGATTGAAGTAAACCGTGCGTATGATGCAAATCAAAAGACTATTCAATCAGAGGACGGTCTCCTCGGAAAACTTATTAACGAGGTGATTCGAGTATAATCCTCTAAGCAGATTGCGCTTTTGCTGGATAGAACCCTCAGTAAGTTTTTCGAGCCGTATTCTATATTCGTTTCGTGTTCCTTCAGCGCCAATACTGCATGAACACGTGTATGAGTCCCATCCTATCATCGATCTAAACTTTATGATAGTAGCTTCGGGTACGTATACGAGTGGCCGTATCAATTTGAAACCTGCTTGTGGATATGTGCGTATCGGCTCCATACCCTCGCAAGAGCCATGTTGCAGTATATTCATGAGTGCTGTTGTGAGAATATCATCGAGGTGGTGGCCAAACGCAATACAATCACAGCCCTCTATGTATGTTTCTCTAAAAAGAATTTTGCGCCGCAGCTGTGAACAGATAAAACAAGATTCACTTGCTTCTGTTTTTAACGTGCAGCGTTCTAAGCCTGTCTTACAGACAGGTTCGGGACAATCTTCAGAATCGAGTGATAGTACTTTTAGCGTAAGCCCAAGCGATGCACACAATGCGTTAAGAAATGTAAGGCGTTTTTCCCACGCTGGGTCTGGGTAGAGTGGGCTCGTTACAGCAGGAATGAGTGTGAGCAGATAGCTGTTCCAGTTTGCAATTTCCGCAAGGTGCCAGAGCAGCGCTGCAGAATCTTTACCGCCCGATACAGCTACAAGCACTTTTGCACCTTTTGGAAGCATATTAAATTGAGTAATAGCTTTGAGCATCGATTTTTGAATGGCTTTCATGTTGAGAATTGTATCGAAAAAAATAGTTTTACAATAGCTTTTTTTAGTAATTTTTGTTATTATTAGCACAGATCTGGCGTAATAACCGCAAATTTTTGAAAAAAGAGGCATGTATGCACAACAGTCGAACGATATCGCATTTTGTATATAATCAGGAAGAAGAGGAAGAGAAGCAAAAGCATGCATCTGATGCTCTTGTGGAAAAATTTTTAGAAACACGTACAATTCTTCTCTCTGGTACTGTTGATAAAGAATTAGCTGAACGAGTGATTCGACAATTACTCATTCTTGAACAGCGTGGCTCCGATCCCATCAAGGTGATGATCGATTCTCCTGGTGGGGATGTTGATGCAGGTTTTGCTATTTTTGATATGGCTCGATTTATTAAAGCACCAGTTTGGATGATCGGTATGGGACTTGTTGCAAGTGCTGGAGCGCTGATTTTGCTGAGTGCACCAAAAGAACGGAGGATAGGGCTTCCCAATTCACACTATCTTATTCATCAACCGCTTTCTGGACTGCGCGGTGTTGCTACCGAAATCGAAATCCATGCAAAAGAAATCGAAAAAACAAAGGATCGTATCAACAAAATTATTGCAGAAGAAACAGGCCAGAGCATTGAACGGGTCATGAAAGATACAGACCGTGATTACTGGATGAACAGCGATGAAGCATTACAGTATGGCCTCATATCGCGTGTTGTGCGAACTCGTGACGAACTTGGTGTATAAGGCACACTATGACAAGTACTAATATCGCACAAGCGCTTTCAAAGACATTTCATGAATTGAGTGAGCAGACAGTACCCCATGGGTGTAAGCTCTATCGCGGTAAGGTGCGGGATGTAATAACTCGTGATGATACGATTGCGCTTGTTGCAAGCGATAGAATTTCTGCGTTCGACCGTGTACTTTCCACAGTGCCATATAAAGGCGAAATTCTCACACGAATTGCCTATTGGTGGTTTAAACACACAGAGGACATTATAAAAAATCATTTAGTATCTCCCGATGAGCTCGGAGGACATGATGCAGTGCTCGAAACAGGTCGCTGCATGATCGGACGCCGCTGTTCCATGCTTCCAGTCGAGGTAGTAGTTCGCGGTTATTTGACAGGATCAGCCTGGCGTGATTATCAGGAAGGCAAACCGGTTTCTGGTATAAAACTTCCCGGAGGACTTCGATACTGTCAACAATTTCCAGAGCCAATACTAACGCCTTCCACAAAGGCTGAAAGTGGTCATGATAAGCCTATCAGCTGTGAAGAAATTGTAACGAGCGGTCTTGTGGACAAAGATGTATGGGCTGAGGTGGAACGCAAAGCACTCGCGGTATTTAAACGAGGGCAGGCGCTCGCTCAAGAGCGCGGTTTAATTCTTGTGGACACCAAATATGAATTTGGAATACTCAATGGCGAGCTTGTGCTCGCTGATGAAATTCACACACCAGATTCAAGCCGCTACTGGTACAGCGAATCGTATGAAGAGCTCTTTAAAAACGGGAGTCATCAGAAAGAGTTAGATAAAGAAACCTTCCGACGCTGGCTCATGAGCAATGGGTTCAGCGGGGATGGTGAGCCTCCCGTGATAACCGATGAAATCCGTATCGCGACAGCACAGCAATACATTACTGCCTTTGAAACTATTACCGGTGAACAGTTTGCCCCAATTTTAGAGGATCCGCATGCAATACATGATGCCTGCACGTTAATTATAGCGGAGGCATTCAATGAAAACAAACATCCTGCAAAACAATCAAAAGGGGAGCGCACCGGCTGAGACTAACAGTACAGAAACTCGCTGCCAAAGCGGTAACCACTGTATAAGAAAACGAAAAGTTGCATCGCATTCTTTGAGGCGACCACTTGCAATTGTTTTACTTGTCATGGTACAGCTGTCATTTTTTGCAGCTTGTACGCATTTTGAAACTAAGACAGAAACGCTCACGCTCATGAGCTACAATGTTGAGGCATTATTTGATCCTGTTGATAATGGTAATGAATATAGAGAATATTCCGTTGCGAGAGGAACCTGGGATGATGCACGTTACAAAATACGGCTTGCCAATATTACTGCTGCAATACTTGCAGAGTGTCCTCAGAAACCCGATATTCTGTTTGTACAGGAAATAGAAAATGATCGGGTGCTAAAAGACCTATCGGAATCGCTCGGAGGTTATGCATATGCTATTGCAGCTCCGCGAAACGGTGGCGCTATAACTGTAGGGATAATGAGCAAGTATCCAATTACCACTGTAAAGACTCATCAGTATCAAACATCGGCAACTATAAAACCTAGTGTTCGGTTACTCCTTGAAGCACAGCTGGATATTCGTGGCATTCCACTTGTTGTGCTCAATGCTCACTGGAAGAGTAAAAAAGAAGGAGCTGAAATTACCGAGCCTGAACGCCGTCTTGCTGCTGAGCTTGTCAAGCGGATCATAAACGAGCGAAAAAAAGAAAACCCAAACATTGGCATTATACTAGCGGGAGATCTCAACTGTAACCCTGATGAATATGAGCGAATTGGCGGTGCATACTGTACTGCACTCATGCCTCAGGGAGCTGGTATGGAACACTGTCTTGAAGTAACGGGACTTGCAGATGCAGTCAACGATAATCCGCTCGTGCTGTATTCTCCGTGGTTTTCCGCAGGAGGTTTTAGCTATTGGTTCAATAGCAGCAGTGAGCGAATTGATAATTTTCTATTAACGCGTGATTTTTTTGCGGAAGGATCACTTATTGCATACAGCGGATTTACCGCAGAACCTCCTCTGTTTTTACTGAATGAGTCGGGTATCCCTCTGGGATGGTATAACGAAACACGTGAGGGTTATTCAGATCATTTACCGATAGTGCTCACCCTCCAGATGAGACCAGGTGCTCGCCGGTAGTGCGAGTGCTAATGTTGATAGCGTTCAGCAAAGGCTTCGGCTGTGATGATGAGGAGGCTCATCGCCCGGGAGAGGAGAGATTCATCAACTGTGAATGCACTGTTATGATTGGGTGCTGTTATGCCGTTTTCTGGGTTTTGAGTATTGATAAACCAGAAACAGCCCGGTACCTTCTCCAGGTAATACGCAAAATCCTCTCCTCCCATACAGGGTATGGAAAGAGGCACTATGATATCATTTCCTAATGCTTCCTGTGCGGAAGTGAGTGCAAGCTGTGATGCTGCAGGATCATTGTAGAGCGGTGGATAGCCATCAATCCAGGAAAACTTAACAGACAGACCATGTGCCTGTGCAATATGCTCTGCAAGCAACGTTAGTTCTTTTTTACCTTTGGCTTTAACTGTTTTCGAGAGTGTACGGAATGTGCCACGGAATTCAGCCTGGCCGGGAATAATGTTATGAGCAGTTCCGGCATGCACAGAACAAAAACTTAGCGTGCAAGGCATGCGCTGATCGAGAGCTCTGCTTCTCCATGCATACGCTGCCTGTATGTATTCTGCAAGCACGGGAATTGGATCCAATGTGTGATGTGGAGCAGAACCATGGCCGCCCTTTCCGGTAAAGATGCCTTCAAAGTTATCGCTCAGTGCCATCATTGCACCGGGCATGAGTCCTGCCTGTCCGGGTTTAAGCTCTTCGGATAAATCTCCCACGTGGAGTCCTGTAATTGCCGATACTCCCTCAAGGCAGCCACTTTCTATCATGGTGCATGCTCCGAAATACCCTTCTTCTCCGGGCTGGAAAAGGAACCGGACACGCATTCCTTTTGGTTGGTGTGTTGCCATGAGCTCAGCAAGTGCAAGGAGAACACCAGCATGCGCATCATGGCCACAGGCATGCATTGCGCCTTGATGGGTACTGGAAAATGTAAGCCCTGTTTCTTCCACAATTGGGAGGGCATCGGTATCTGCTCTGATTGCGATGAGCGGTCCTGAAGTGCCAACATCGGCGATAATGCCTTTACCACATGGTTGTGGAGTTAATCCGCACGATGTAAGTACACTGCTGATATATGCATTTGTTTTGGGTAGCTCCAGGCCGCATTCTGGTATACGGTGCAAATTCCTGCGATGCTCACGTGCTCGTTCACTAAACTCAGTGATGTATGTATGTAATGAGTGTTTCATGATTGATGTCCTTTCTGCATGCTTTTCTGTTTTCTTCGACCGTCGAATTTACGATTATCGATGGTGCGGTAAGGGTTTTTGCTTAAACGGCACCATTCTTTGTATCGCGCACAGGCTTCATAGTACAACTCCGGTCCCTTAAATGTCGAGAGCTCATCACAACGGAAAAGTTCGAGCAGGTAAGGAAAGTAGGGAGAGGATAACTGTTCCTCTATGCGAGAAAATGGCAGACTGGGGAGCCCGTAAGGAAGCATGTGGTAGCGAATAAGAAAAACAACTTTTTCAATGAGCTTCTGATCAAATCCAAGCCGCGTGAGAAAATTTTCTGCTATCGAGCTTCCAATTTCAGCATGTGCATAGAATCTGTTTCCCCCATGGGAGTCAGCCCGAGGTTTCCCGATATCATGCAGTAAGAGTGCTAATGAAAGTGAAAAATCGCGTGATTTGCGGTGGAAAAATGTTTCCATAGTGTGCTGCCAGAGATCTCCTTCGGGATGGAAATCTTTAGCGTGTGTTGTTTCGGTGATTGCATCGAGCTCAGGCCAATGCTGTGCAATGAAGCCACAGCGTTTGAGGAATGCGAAACCTTTTTCTGGGAAGGCTCCCGTAAGCATGAGCACAAGGAGATCGCGGTAATAGAGAGGCGGGAGTTCTGGGGAAACACAGGTATGGAGCGGAGCGTGGTTAAGAGGTACGCGGATTTGTCGGGAAAAGTCGCGAAGGCGCTGTTCTGTTTCCCTTGTGTCATAGCCATATCGTGAAGTCAGAATCGCTGCTTCAAAGAGGAGTGCATCAGCATTGTCAGAAGTGGGATGCAGTGCTGTATCATGGAGCGCGCTATAGATTGTATTAGGTGCATAAAAGGTTTTTTTATTCTGGTCATATGTTAATGCGCTTTGCTGATGAGCTGGTTTTGTGTCTGAGTCCGCTGTAATAAATCGAATGCGCTCCTGGTCGTTTTCAACTACTGCATCGGCATATGGCAAGGCAGGAAATTGTACCGAGTTGTATGTTTTACTGATTTGTATAATGTCATGAGGATACGATATAAATACTACTTCTGCAGGATTTTCATGAAAATACTGATCCAGTGCAGAGATACTTATTAGCGTGTCGTTGTCCGTTGGTATTACTTAGCCTTTCCGGTCTTTTTGTCCAGAGTTTCTAACAGCAATTTTGCGAGCTTGAGAATGTGCGGAGGCATTCCAGAACCAGGATTACTTTCATAATCAGCAATGAGCGCGGTTATCAGGTTTCTGGCTTTATCATATTGCCCCATTTTATAAGCACAAAAAGCAACTTCGTACTTACAAACAGTTACTACATAAATATCATCTGCAAATTTATTCTGACAGTAAGCGTAAAGCTGTTCTGCGCCTTTCCAATCGTTTTTATCAGCTCGCTCCTGTGCGCGCTGAATGATTACCGACGCATCCATTGTGTCGATGTCGGGTGGAAGCGGTGCCGATGTGCAGCTAGCAAGAACAAGCAGTACAGTAATAAGTGCAAAAACAGGAAGCAGTTTCTTCATTGATGTTCACCTTTGGCAATTTGATAGATTTCATCAACAGCAGGCAATGTAGCCTGTAAGTCATGGATAAATTCATTAACGTCACCCATTGGGTCATAAGCTTCGCAATACTCAATGCTCCGTTGGGCAACTGTACAATATTTATAGAGCTTTTCTTCTCCTGACGACTTTTTCCATTTTCCAGCAGAACAGCGCACTCTGAGCATATACGAACCCTCACCTGCTGGCTTGGGAACGAGTTTACAGTGTACGCAGTTAGCACAGTAGATTTTTGTTTGTGTAGCTGTGCTTTTTTTCATAAAAACTCCTCTGGCCAGAGCAAATTATCTGGCTGACTGGCTTTGTATACCCAGTATCGGCACAAACCGATAGTGTATCAATTACCAGAACCCATATTCGTATGGTATACCACAATGCAGTACTGGTCAATAAATAGATACATGATGCACCATACAAATTCTAATGTGGGAGCTAATTGTGGGCGATACTGGGATTGAACCAGTGACTTCTACCGTGTGAAGGTAGCACTCTCCCGCTGAGTTAATCGCCCAAAATGGTGATACCCGGATTCATAATAACAACCGATGGCTTTGATTGTCAATTGTTTAGCACCAATGCTATAACCGGAAATTTTCTCCAAGGTAAATTTCGCGAGCTAGATCGCTCTCGAGAATTTTCTCGCGAGGTCCGGATATGAGTACTTCTCCCTGATGAATGATATGTGCCTCATCGGTAATTTCCAGTGTGTCGCGAACGTTGTGATCGGTTATGAGGACTCCAATCCCTTTTTTCTTAAGCTGCTTAACAATTTCTTTAATTTCATGGACAGCTATTGGATCGATTCCGGCAAATGGTTCGTCGAGCAGTAAAAACTTGGGCTTGATTGCGAGAGCGCGTGCAATTTCGGTTCTTCGGCGTTCTCCGCCTGACAGTGTATACGCAAACTGTTTGCGTATTTTGTGAATACCAAATTCCTGAATGAGGCTCTCGAGTTCCTGCTTTTTCTGTGCTGTTGTAAGATCACCACGGGTCTCGAGGATAGCCCAGATATTTTGCTCCACGGTGAGCTTGCGGAATACCGATGGCTCCTGCGGGAGATAGGCAATGCCGAGCAGTGCGCGTTTGTGCATGGGGAGTTCAGATAAGAGGTGATGATCGAGATAAACCCCGCCACCATTTGGCTGGATAAATCCAACTATCATGTAAAAAATAGTTGTCTTACCAGCGCCATTAGGTCCTAAGAGTCCTGTGATCTGGCTGGTTTTCATCGCAATGTTTACACCGCGAACAGCAACTTTGCGACCAAATCGTTTTACCAGATTTCTGCATTCGAGAACATGTTCTTCGTTATCTGTTAATGCGTGAGGAGGATGAGTATCATATTGTTCATCATTCCTGGCATTCTGGGGGTCTGTCAAAACCTCGTTGTAATTGATATTTTGACCATCTCCATCAGTATGAGATATAATTTTTTTAACTTTTGAAAAAAAATTCAGGAATTTATCATTCATATAGTAAAGCTCGTTTCCTTACAGTATGAAATTGCTGGCTCGGTCTGTGCACGTTTGGTTTGTGTAGGCTCGATTGGTGCTCGATTTGTTAGTGCAGACTTAGCTGGTGCGCGCTCTGTTCGTGTAAGCGTAATTGGCGCCCGCTCGTTACCAGCATCTGTAAAGCGGTAGGTGCTACAAAGCGAACATAGAGCGGTACCTGGTGCGGTCATGCTGAATGTATTTTGCTCTGGCGGAACAGCGCTGCTTGTATCAGAAGCGGGTGGCTGCGGCTGCTCAGATTGCTGCTGTTGCGCTGGAGGTTGTGATTGGTCAGAGGACTCTTCAGGAGATTGTGTCGATGTCTTATCCCCGGGAATTGTTGTTTGCTTGATAACGCCCTGAACATAGCCTTCCAGAATAATATCTTCTGTGTCAAGGTTTACCGAGATTTTATCGGCTCGATATTCATCACCCTTGCGAACAACAACCGGAGACCCGGTAAGCTCAAGGTATTTTGTTGCACGGTTATAAAGTACAAATTGTGCCCGGCAGGCTAAATCTTTTCGCAGGATACGCGCGTTTATTTTAATAATGACTATTTGGTTTTTATCATCGTTTTCGATATAGTTGCCTTTGACGATAACATTGTTTGTTGAATCTTCCATTACAGAAGGACCGGTAAGGCGGGCAAACTTATCGATTCTGTCATAAAAAAGATTCTCGGTTGTAAGCTTTATACCTTTTTCAGTATCGATGATTACTACACTTCCGGTACAGTTTGCATAGCGGAAATCGGTGCCATAGAGTTCGATTTTTTGTGCAGTGATGGTAACGGAACCAGAAACTACCCGGGCATTTCCCTGGAGCACGGTGCGTTCTTTCCCCTTTGCCATGCTGCCACTCATCGATGCGCCGGAGAAGGTAAACGTATCAGCATGCAGAGCCGACATGGCTATTGCGATGCATATGGCTGCACAAAAAAATAAACGCAGTTTCATGGCTGATTCTCCGTCACTTCGGTATCAGGTGTCGCGCCTGTGGCTGGCTGTATGATCGCGGTATCAGGTGTCGCGCCTGTGGTGGCAGGTGAACCCTGGGGTTCCGTGCTTTCGGTGCTGTCTCCTGTATATGAGCCACTCACGTAGTCGTCGAACCAGAACGATCGAGTTTTAGCATCGGCATGGAAGCCAGCACCAGCAAGTGTGGATTTTTTTTGGCGAAGCGTTGTCAGAATATCGAGTCTGCTCTGCAGCGTTCGTTCTTGTCCGTCCCAATAGAGATATCCAGTTTCGACTGATATGTCTTCTTTGCTGTTGCTGTATCGAACATTGCCGCTCAATTCAGCGCTTTCGGTATTGAGGTAAAAAATTCCAAAATCTGCAGAACCTTTTGCAATGAGTTTCTCCGTGCCAGATTCATATTCATAAAAGGTAATTGCAGTGAGACGGATTGCCTGTAGCTTTTCAAAATTTTCACCCTTTTGTGCTGAAAATTCAAAGCGCTTCATTCCTTTTTCATACACTGTTCGAGAAAAATTGTAGATAACAGTGTCAGGTATGGAATCGGCTAAATCCTTGCCTGCTTCTTCTCCAAGATCGAGCGTACATGAAGCAATGAGTAAGAGGAGTATACCTGGTACCAGTATTCGCTCCAGTATCCCACGAATCACTGCTTCAGTTTCCTTTCGAGGCTTGCTTTAACAAAATGGACAAAGAGTGGGTGCGGTGCTGTGGGGCTCGACTTAAACTCAGGGTGATACTGTACGCCTACGCCCCAGATGTGATTGGGCCATTCAAGGCACTCGACAAGCTCTTCATCTTCTGTTGTACCAGCAATAATGAGACCGGTACGTTCAAAATCCGATCTGTAACTATTAGAAAATTCGTATCGATGTCTGTGCCGTTCCGATATTCTGGTTTTCCCGTATGCGAGCGCTGGTTTAGTTTTTGGTTTAAAGATTGTATCGTTGCTTCCGAGCCGCATGGTACCGCCGAAATGTTTGATATTTACCTGATCCTCAAGGAGGCTGACAACAGGATGCGGTGTGTCCTGATTAAATTCTGTCGAATCAGCATCTTTCCAGCCAAGCACATTGCGTGCCCATTCGATAGCCATAATCTGCATGCCAAGGCAGATACCGAAATAAGGGAGATTATGCTCGCGTGCGAATTGTGCTGCATAGACCATGCCGTTGATGCCACGTTCGCCAAAGCCGCCTGGCACGAGAATACCATCAACCGACTCAAGATCATTGTCCGGATGAGCGTCCGTTTCATGTGTTTGAGCCATTGGTTGTTCGCCAGTTCTTGTTTTTGAGTGCTGAGTGGCATCATCGTTTGCCATTGGGCTTGTTGCTGCTGGAGAACCAGCAACTGCCTGTGCATCAGGTGTAATTACCTGTGTACCAGGTGTCGAAATTTTGGGTGCTGATCCTTCTTCGTGCCTTGCCGGACGTTCGAGCTTGCTCGAATCAATTCGTATTATGGTGACCCTTGCATCGTTTGCAATTCCAGCATGGTTCAAGGCTTCCCATACTGATTTATAGGCATCAACGAGTTCCATGTATTTACCGACGACGCCAATTTTAACTTCATGTTTAGGATTGCGAATTTTCCCTACGATTTCCCGCCACGTGTTCAGATTAGCATGACGGCTTTCGACGTTCATTTTTTGCAGAATAAACCGGTCGAGCCCCTGAGCATGAAAAATAAGCGGTATCTCATAAATAGAATCGACGTCGTATGCAGAGATAACACCGTCAAATTCGATATTGGTGAACATAGCGAGTTTACGTCTCAGGTTTTCATCGAGCTGCTTTGATGAACGGCAGACAAGCACATCGGGTTGGATTCCCACTTCCTGAAGTTCCTTTACTGCATGCTGTGTCGGTTTAGTTTTCATCTCTCCGCCGGCTACTTCCGGAATGAGTGTTACATGCACAGAAACAGCATTGGTTCTACCGTACTCATGAATGAGCTGACGAGCTGCCTCTAAAAAAGGAATACTTTCTATATCACCAACCGTGCCACCAATTTCTACAATCGTGACATCAACATCAGGATCCTTAGCTATCGCGAGAATCCGGTTTTTTATTTCATCGGTGATGTGCGGTACGACCTGTACCGTTCTTCCTAAAAAACGTCCCTCACGTTCTTTGTTGATAACATCTCGATAGATTTGTCCTGTGGTTATTGAGTTTGCCCTGCTGATGGGCGCATTCGTGAATCGCGCATAGTTCCCTAAATCAAGATCAGTCTCTGCGCCATCATCGGTAACATATACTTCCCCATGCTGGTAGGGGCTCATGGTTCCTGCATCTACATTGAGGTACGGATCAATTTTGATCATGCGGATATTGAGTCCGCGTGATTCAAGTAGACAGCCAATTGAAGAAGCAGAAATACCTTTCCCGAGCGAGGAACATACCCCGCCAGTAACAAAAATAAGCTTTTTCATGGGATTCTATTATCCTTTTTTTTGCTATATCTGGTCAAGTGCGTGCGTTGAATAGTGTGAATAGTGAAGAAAATAGTGTGACAAGTATTTTGAGATGTTCACGTTTAATCCTATTTATTGTATAGTAATAGTATGAAGCTAAAAGATGTCAGTTTTAGAAACAGGAAACATGCTAAAACGCAGGTGATTGATGAAACTGGCGCATGGTATACACTCGATAATGCGGCGATAATAATGCCGGCAATCAACAATGATGTCGAAACCGGTATTTTTCGTATGTCGGCGACCCTTGACCACCCTATTCGATACGATGCAATGCAAAAGGCGCTTGCAAAAGCAATCGAACGGTATCCGTATTATCGTGTGGAACTCCGGCGCGGGTTTTTCTGGTACTATTTTGAACCCAGTAAAACGCTTCCTGTACTTGAGGCTGATGAGGGATCGCCCAGCATGGGGTATTCGATTCATAGGCGAGGCAATCTGCTCTTTCGCGTGCGGATTAAAGCGCATCGTGTTGCAGTTGAATTTAACCATACGCTTACCGATGGTACGGGTGCGATTAATTTTTTAAAAACACTCCTCGTGCTGTATTTTAAGGAATGTGGTATAGAGGTACAGAACACAGGTGATGTTCTCTTGCCCGGGCAGCCTATTTCAGAAGAGGAATTTGAAGATGCCTACCATAAACATTACAAAGCTGATATCCCGGGACCATTACCTCTGCCAAAGGCATACCATCTCAACTCGAAATTGCTCGATAAGCATACATATCGGGTAACCTATGCACATATTCCGTTACAGCCACTGCTTGACTATGCCCGTCAGCATAAGGCGAGTGTGACAGAGGTGCTTGTAGCTGCACTAATGGAAGCGTACATTGAAGCATGGAAACGGACTCCGCCCAAAAAGCGTGATGGAAACAATATAGCTGTTGAAGTGCCCGTCAATATGCGCAAGTTTTATCCAACAAAAACGCTGAAAAACTTTAGCCTCTACGTGATGGTGTGCCTCGATCCGCGGCTTGGAAACTGGACGTTCGAAGAGCTCGTTGAGTATGTCCATAATGTCATGCGGATAGAGAACGACGAGCGCATGATAGCTCGACAGATAGCACGAAACGCCGGAGGCGGTAGGAATATCATTGTACGTCTCGTGCCACTTATCATTAAAGATTTTTTTGCCCGGCTCTTTTTTAGTACATTGGGGCAGTCACTTATCACTACTTTTATATCAAACCTCGGTGCAGTAACGCTGCCAGAGGAAATTGCAAAGCATGTGGGGCGATTTGATTTTATTCCAGCACCCAGTGCAGATACTAAAACTAATGCTTCATGCCTTTCCTGGCAGGATACGTTTTATATCAGTTTTGGAAGCCGTGTAGAAAGCACAGAAATTGAACAGCATTTCTTTTCGAGAATTGCTTCTCTGAATATTCCAGTTTATATCGATTTACATACGGAGGTAGGATAATGGCGCTTTGTAAAACATGTGGTGTTGATATTGGAGACGCAGCAATCTGCCCGCTCTGCCATAAACCAGTCAACAGCAGCGAAGCATCGGAGCATCATGAAGTTGAACCAAAACAAAAGCAGGTACCATTGTCAAATGAAAGACGTCTTCAAATATTTGAAGTTATCAGCGTTTCAATTTTAATTGCAGCAGCTGCAGTGAGCATTGTGAATGTTGTTATTGAAGGTAAATTATCGTGGGCATGGTATCCATTATTTTCACTGATACTGATATGGACACTGTCCACGACATCTGTTATTCTTCCTAAAAAGCCATGGCTCGTTGCACTCATTGATATAATAGGATTATCGGGGTTTTTATATGCACTCGATGTGCTAACTGGTCCTGTTGTCTGGTTTTTTAGACTGGCACTTCCAATGATGATCGGCTTGCTTGTGGCAATTGCGGTGGTTTTATTGGCGTATACACTTGCAAAGCGAAAAGGACTCAATATTATTGGGTGGATTTTGCTCGCAATTGCAGAGTTCTGTATAGCAATTGAAGCCTCAATTTTGATGTATACAAATAGTCCATTCAAGCTATTCTGGTCATCTATTGTAGCAAGCTCATTGATTCCAGTAGCGTTGTTTTTATTTTATATCCACTACCGCATTGCTAAATCGGTTACCCTGCGCAAGTTGTTTCATTTATAGCATGATGGTTTAAGCACTTAGCAGAGTTTTCTACAAAATTTTGCAATTTTTCAACAAGTTTTCCACAGGTAGTATTACAGGATTTCCTATATAGGAAATCCTTTTTTGTATACATTAGTATAACTGTTTAGTGGTGAAATAAATGGTAATAGGAATAATTCATTTTCTTATAATAAATTATTACACCTGTATTTTGTCTACTTGAAATAAATACCAGCGAGGGTGTGTGCCCGTATCATTTTGTAAACACTGCCAAATTTTTATACAAAATAACTCACAGGTTTTCCACAAGTTCAATTACTTACAAGGTTCGGGACACTAGACAGTCTACTCGGATCGAGGTTAGCAAACTACTTTATTTTACTTTACTCGTATGGTATAGTGCAATTGAAAAAATGAAATATGGTTTTGATAAATGAAACATACTGTGTAGTAACTTAGAAAACTGAAAATCCAAAAAAGGGGGACAGTAATGCCAGTTGCCAGAGCGATTCTTGATAATCTTGAGCGGAGCTCGTGGATTAGACGCATGTTTGAGGAAGGACTAAAGCTCAAACAGCAGTTTGGTGCTGAAAATGTATTTGATTTTTCACTCGGTAATCCGGATGTTGAACCCCCTGAAGAGTTTAAAACTGCACTTAAAGAGGCAGTAGCAAGCTCAACACCGGGCAAACATGCATACATGCCTAATGCTGGTCACAATTTTGCACGAAGTGAGATGGCACAGAAAATCAGTCTGGAGCATGGAGTAACCTTAACAGAACAGGATGTTGTTTTAACGGTAGGCGCAGCAGGTGCGCTCAATGTTATTCTTAAAACTATTATCAACCCTCAGGATGAGGTAATGGTGCTTGCTCCGTATTTTGCTGAATACTTCTTTTATGTGAATAACCACAGGGGTACACTGAGGGTCGTTGAGACTGATGCTGACTTTTTGCCAGACGTTTCTGCTATGAAACGAGCGCTCAATGATAAAACAGCTGCAGTGCTCATCAATACTCCGAATAATCCGAGCGGACGCGTGTATCCAGAACATATAATCCATGCAATTGCAGATATGCTCAACGAGTTTGGACAACAAACTGGTCGCTATCCATATTTGATTGTTGATGAACCATATCGAGATATTGTATACGATGGCATCACCGTGCCCCCAGTTTTGAACAGTTATAGAGAATCGATTGTTGTATCAAGTTTTAGTAAAACGCTCTCTATACCGGGAGAACGGTTTGGGTATATCGGAGTAAACCCTGCAATTAGTGATAAAAAATTGCTTGTTGAAGGTTTTGCTATGGCAAATAGAATTTTGGGGTTTGTGAACGCTCCTGCATTGATGCAGTATGCGGTGAGCAAAAGCTGGCGCTCGCGGCCTGATATTGACCGATATAGAAAAAGGCGTGACATGCTCGTTCAAGCGATGCAGGAAGCAGGACTCTCGTATGCAAAGCCAGAAGGTGCTTTCTATCTCTTTTGTAAGGTCCCGGAAAGTGCTCACTGCAAAGATGGAGAGTCTGCCGATATAACATTTTCTCTTTTTCTGAAAGATCACAATATTCTTGCTGTGCCGGGGACAGGTTTTGGTTACCCGGGGTATGTGCGTTTTAGTTACTGTGTGCCTGAGCGGGTTATCGAAGGTGTGTCCCCTGTCCTTAAACAAGCGGTGGAGGAATGGACCCGATAGGAAAGCTGTTACTGGATTCCTGTTTTGTTTTTATGGTACACTAAACTGCTGGTTTGACTATTTTTATTAATTTTGAGGATGTTACATGATTACTCCTGAACTTCTTGCCCCAGCAGGTACACCGGAGGCACTCAATGCTGCTATAGCAGAAGGTGCTGATGCTGTATATATGGGGTTAAAAAATTTTAATGCACGATTACGCTCGTCTAATTTTGCATATAATCAGTTAGAAGCTGCAATTGATGTGCTTCATGCTCAGCGTAAGAAAATTTATGTTACCGTGAACACGATTTTTGAAGAACGAGAAGCAGACAGGATGTATCAATTGCTCCAGTATCTTGAGCGTGTCGGTCCTGATGCTATCATCGTGCAGGATCTGGGTGTGCTTGAACTGGTAAGGACTTATTTCCCTGGTTTAAAAGTTCATGCATCAACACAGATGAACATTGCCTCGGCACAGGGGGCAAATTTCGTTTCAAAATACGGCATCAAACGGGTGGTGCTAGCCCGTGAATTAAAGCTCGAAGAAATAAAAGCTGTACGCGCAAATACCAACATCGAGCTTGAAACCTTTGTTCATGGTGCGCTCTGTGTAAGCGTGTCAGGGTTATGCCTGTTCTCAAGTTACCTGGGTGGACGTTCTGCAAATCGAGGAACCTGCACGCAGGCATGCAGGCGGTTTTATGAGCTGGAAAATGGTACTGATGGATTCCTCTTTAGCCCAAAGGATTTTGAGTTAATCGAATATATTCCTGATCTTGCGGAAGCAGGAGTCAATGCATTAAAAATTGAGGGAAGAATGAAGAGCGCTGAATATGTCGGCACGGTAGTAGCTGCATATCGGTACATGCTCGATAACTGGCGGTTCGACAGGGAACGCGCATTAGCAAAAGCACGGAGCATTCTGCAGTCGGATTTTGCCCGGAAAAAAACAACGTACTGGTTTACGGGTACGCTTGATCCATCGTATATCGAGCACGATCAGGCAGGCGGTACTGGCATACCGCTCGGTAAAGTAAAATCGGTAAAAGTTATAAAAGATACACGCTGGATGGTTATCGATTCATATAGCGGTCTTGCTTCTGGTGATTCACTGCGGATTCATCGTCATGCTGATATGGACAGATTTACAGCTAAAATTGTAGATGTCCGTGATAGTGTTGAAGGAACACTTATTCAGATAGAAGCACCATACGACATAGGTGATGAAGTGTACATTATTCAGACAAAGTCGATGACACGGCGCTACCGTGAGGTGCTGCCTAACTCGTTGAGCCGCTATCATAAGTTCCCCAGTTTTGATAAGGCGCCTAAATCCGATGTTACAGCTTATGGTAATACAAAAACGTTGGCTAAGAGCATTCCGGAAGGGATCTGGGTGCTAGCTGGTTCTGTGGCGGACACGCATATTGTCCAGAGCGAGCGCCCTGCAGTGTGCTGTATCAGACTGACAAGAAAAAATGCAGAGCAGCTTATAAAACATGAAAAAACACTCCCGTTCCGTGGGGCTGAGCTGGCACTTTGGCTTGATCCGTTCTTCCCGGAAGAAGATAGTGTCTGGCTCGAGGAAACGGTGCTGTACAGAATAAAGCAGGGGCAGAAATTGTTTATTGCAAATAACCCCGGTCATATTCCTCTTTTGAAAAAGGCAGGAGCTGAAATTATTATAGCTGGCCCCTGGTTATATATGTTTAACTCGTATGCTGCAAAGCTTTTGCTTGATGCTGGCGCTGCATGTATCATGTTGCCGTATGAAATTGCAAAGCAAAATATGAATAGAATTCTTGAAACTGTTCCAGCGGGAAGACTTATGCCAATACTGTTTTCCTTTCCTCCACTCTTTACTATCCGCGGCAACGTACTTGAACGGCTCTCATCTGATATCATTCTGGATAGAGATGACCAAACTTATGAAATTTATGCTGAGCAGGATCGATCATTTGTAATACCAGCAAAACCATTTTCACTTACCGATCGAACACAATTTTTTAAGAAGGATGGTTTTACACGATTTTTAATAGATCTGTCCCTCACTGCAACAAAAAAGCCATTGTATAAAAGAATCATACAGGCTGTTTTACAAGGAACCGTGCTTCCAGAGACAGGACGGTTTAATTGGAAAGACGGTTTCTGGCAGGCTGAAGATACTAAAATAAAGCCACATGAAAATACGAAATCGCCAGTGCGGCATACATCAACACGAACCAGAAAAAGGAGTAACTAGCATGGATTCACGTATCGAAAAACTTGCTGATATTCTTGTTAACTATTCAGTCAAAGTTCAACCAGGCGAAAATGTCCTTATACAGGATACCGGTATTGAGCCTGAATTTGATAGAGCGTTAATACGGGCAGTGCATAAGGCTGGAGGCAGAGCTTTTGTGACACTACGCGACAAGACAATTGATAGGGCTCTGTTACTCGATGCTCCCGAAGCTCAGATAGCCCTCCAGGCAGAGTTTGAACTTGAGCGCATGAAAAAAATGCAATGCTTTATTGGTTTCAATTCATGGAGAAACATGTCAGCATGGTCTGATATCCCGGAAGATAAGTTAAACTTATATAATATTCATGTCTGGAAAAAAGTCCATATCGAACAGCGTGTGCCGCATACACGCTGGGTTGTTCTTCGGTATCCTTCGCCTGCAATGGCTCAGATGGCAGGCATGAGCGAAGAAGCTTTTGAAAATTTCTTTTATGATGTCTGCACTATGGATTACGGAAAAATGTCAAAAGCAATGGATGCGCTTGTAGAAAGGCTCAAACAAACCGACAAAGTACGCATAAAAGGTCCGGGGACAGACCTTGAGTTCTCAATAAAAGGGCTTCCTCCAGTAAAATGTGATGGAACAATTAATATTCCTGATGGCGAAGTATATACTGCACCGGTAAAGAATTCGGTAAATGGAGTAATTTCTTATAATACACCAAGTGAGTATCAGGGATTTACGTATGAAGGGGTACGGTTTGAGTTTAAGGACGGCAAAATCGTAAAAGCATCTGCAAATGACAGCGATCGTATTAACCGTCTTCTCGATACCGATGAAGGTGCACGGTACGTTGGTGAATTTGCTATCGGTGTGAATCCGTATATTACAAAGCCAATGAAGGAAACGCTCTTTGATGAAAAAATCGCCGGTAGTATACACTTTACACCTGGTAACAGCTATGATGATTGCTTTAATGGAAATAAGTCTGCAATTCACTGGGATCTTGTGTTAATACAAACACCCGAATATGGCGGTGGAGAAATCTGGTTTGATAACGAACTGGTGCGAAAAGATGGTCTCTTTGTAGTTAACGATCTCAAGAGCCTTAATCCCGATGCTCTGAAATGATGTCTGGCAGAAAGAGCGGATATTTCTGTTCTGTCCAGGACCGATGCAGTCCATAGCGGAATACAATTTCCATGTGCGAAAGCATTTCCCTTGTTGGAAATACAATCGAGAATACGTTATTTGAACGAAAATCGGTGCTGGATGGACTCTTGAGGGGTTTATCATCATATTGATATTCAATGTTCATTGCTTCTAACTGCTTAAGGAGTGGTCTGATATCCTCATAGGATTCGTTTCGCTGCAGCACATATGCCCGATAGGTAAACGTTGCGTGTTTTTTTTCTGCTTCTTCATTCCATACAGCAAGATCTTCGGGGAGCATTTTTATCGCATACGGAAGCACGTCTGTCCCCAAAAGATGCGTTAGTTTAAATGTGTTGCACGGAATCATTTCGATAAAACGTTTCCAGATTGTTATTGTGTCGGCATCCTTCCCGATATCAAGCGGATAAATGAGCGGATAGAAAATATTTTTTAACTGCAAGGACATGAGCTTATACCGATAGTCATAATTTGATCGGTGCGGTTTTAATGGGTTATGGGCGCCTTCGGGTATAACAAAAACAGTTCCTGTGTCAGATTCATCATAAGCAAGAAATTTAAGAATAAATGCAAGGTGTGTCATTTGAAACGGGTCAAAAGAACCGGTAAATATCGCTGCTGTGCAGGTGCTGTAGGGGAAACAGCATTTTTTAGGAAAATTATATAAATCGAGTGGCGTAAGAGAGCCTGTTTTTATTCTGTTATCAATATGTTCGAGTGCATGCTGGTATATACAACGAAACCAGTAGAAATCGTTTCGGTCAATTGGTGTTAAATACGCTATATCTTCGAGACTTTGAAAACAGCGGTGTACTTTACTGCTAATAGTTTGTATCAATTTTGTTTTTGGCTTAAATTCGACAAAACAGTCCTTTATTGTATATTCCATACTCAAAGTATATCCTGTAAAGGAAAATCTGCAATAATAAATTGTGAAGTATATTAGGATGATAAATTCCTGAAAATTGCTTTCAGTAAAAAATATTGCGCAATTCAAAATAGTAGCATACAATTATCGCAAGAACGTATGCAGGGAGGCCATTATGGCAACGGTAGAACTGAGAAACATCTATAAATATTATGAAAATACAGATAAACCAGCAGTGAGCAATGCTAATTTCATCGTTCACGATAAAGAATTTGTGGTTCTGGTGGGGCCATCAGGTTGCGGAAAATCAACAACCTTGCGAATGATTGCCGGTCTGGAGAGCATCTCCAAAGGCGAGCTCTTAATTGACAACCAGATTGTCAACGATATTGCTCCCAAGGATCGAAATATTGCCATGGTTTTCCAGAACTATGCTCTTTATCCGCACATGTCGGTGTATGAAAACATGGCATTTGGCTTAAAAATACGAAAACTGCCCAAGGACGAAATTGACAAACGTGTCCGGGAAGCAGCGCGCATTCTCGATATTGAACAGTACCTTGAACGAAAGCCAAAAGCGCTCTCGGGCGGACAGCGCCAGCGTGTTGCGGTGGGACGTGCGATTGTCCGACATCCTAAGGTATTCCTCTTTGATGAACCTCTGTCCAACCTCGACGCGAAGCTCAGAGTGCAGATGCGCGCAGAGATTATCGCACTGCACCGAAGGCTCGAGGCCACCATGGTCTATGTCACCCATGACCAGGTAGAAGCTATGACCATGGGCGACAGGATCGTTGTCATGAAGGATGGGTTTATCCAGCAGATAGGCTCCCCGATCGAGCTCTATGATCATCCTGTTAACAAATTTGTTGCGGGATTTATCGGTAGCCCGCCCATGAACTTTATTGATACAGCTATTAAGGTAGATGGCAAAAAAGTGTTGGCAGTATGCGACGGCTTTGAGCTTGAGCTTGCCGGTGATATTGCAACAAAGGTAAAACCCTTCGCGGGTAAGTGCCTTACGCTTGGCATCCGTCCAGAAGACTTACATGACGATACTAATAATGATAAGAACAGTCAGGTCGTCATGGCTGACGTTAATATTATTGAACCACTCGGTGCAGAGACCTATGTGCATTTTACCGCAGGGTCGGCTAAGTTCATGGGGAAATTCAGATCCTCAACAACTGCAAAGCCTGGTGAAACGAAGCGTCCTGTACGTTTTGACCTTACTAAGCTACACTTCTTTGATTGTTCAGCAGAAGGTGAGCTTGCGCTTTGAGCGATAGTCCTGCTATGTCTCATGCTGAGAATCGTTGCTGCCCTGACGCCTCCGGGGGTTTATTGCCTCCGCAAAGATGCACACGCTCATCGCGCGCGAATGATATCTGTACATTCTGTACAAAGGTCAATATAAATATCCCTATGCTAGAAATCAAAGATGTATCGCGCTCTTTCAGGATTCAGGAGAGGCGCGAAGGGTGGCGCGGCATCGGCCTTGATCTCATACGTCCGCGGTACACAATAAGACATGTTCTCGATGAGCTCTCGTTTACAGTGTCTGAAGGCGAAAGGCTTGGAATT
>JAKPPT010000117.1 GCA_029547205.1 Spirochaetota bacterium | reverse complement strand
CCATTTTTTTTAATAATCCTGTGACAGGGGTATATAATGGGAAAGATATTTTTTGCCATGACATTCCCAATAAATCGCGAAGCATTTTTCATGCCGCAGCAAAGTGCCAGCTCGCTGTAGCTTCTGGTTTGTCCAGGTGGTATCTGTGATAGTGTGCGCAGCACCAATTGTTCTTTCCGGGTATACAGTGAAAAATCACAGGGAGGCAGTGCTATAATACGCTTGTTCATGTATGCATCAAAAAATAACTTCGCACACTCTAACGGCGGAGTGCTTCCTTTTTTTGCAGTATTAAGAATTGTACTATAATCATCACAGTGTAGCATGGTATCAAAGAATAGTAATTTTATAGAGTAACTATCGCCAACAATAAAAAGCTTCCAATTGAAAAAATCAATATGTGCATATACACAATTTTTGAAATATATTGCTGCATCTTTGGGAAACACTATGACCTATGCCCTTGTTTTTAACATTTTCTGCGCTGCAATCATATCGTTATGTAATTGTTCTTTTAATGCAGCAACAGATTCAAACCGCTTATCGTCGCGAATGCGGTCATAAAAATACACCTCAACCCGTATCCCGTAGATATCACTGTTGAAATCAAAGATATTAACCTCAATGGTGCGCTCGGTATTGGCAAATGTTGGATTGGTTCCTATATTGAGCATTCCATCGTACATGGTGTTGTTGATAGTTGCCCTCACTGCATATACGCCGTCTTTAGGAATAATCTTATCCATATCATCAGGTGCTATGTTAGCGGTAGGATAACCCAGCAGCCTACCCCGCATCTGTCCCTGCACCACCGTACCGCTGAGGGAATATGCTCTTCCCAGCAATTCATTTGCCATAGCTATATTCCCATCTTCAATCTCAGCACGTATCCACGACGATGAAACAGGCTTTGACTGAATACATACCGGCTCTACTCGTTTTACCATAATCCCTTCTTTATGAGCTATCGCCTGCAGATATTCATAGTTGCCTCCCCTTCCCCGGCCAAAAGCATGGTCATACCCAACAACAATATTGGCTTTCCCAATATGATAAAAGATAATCCTGTATAAAAATTCTTCGGCAGTAAGATTTGCAAGTTCATGAGTAAATGGCATCATCACAATATTTTTCACTCCCGTCGCTTCAATTGCTCGTATCTTTTCTGTTGATGTTGTTAATATTTTAGGTGGCGTATGCGGTGTAAGGAGTTTACGCGGGTGCTCACTAAAAGTAAATACTATTCCATCTCCGTTGATGGAGCGTGCAACCTGCAGCATGGTTTCAAAGATTGCTTTATGACCGCAATGAACGCCATCAAAGTTACCGATAGTTACAACGGGATTATGAAATGTTTCTTCACGTTCTTCTAAACTATATAGTACTGTCATGCCGCCCTATCTTCTCCTGCACCAACCATGCATCATAG
>JAKPPT010000112.1 GCA_029547205.1 Spirochaetota bacterium | reverse complement strand
TTTTTCTTCAGCGTGCAGTGTCTGTGTTTCTATAAACACGGTTTCTGAATAGTGCATTTCCTGCGTGATCGAAAGCATATCGGCATCAGATAGCGTGCCATCATTAAATACCACAGCAAGCTGATTCCCTCGATAGGGAGCTTCCGCAAAAACATCGACAATGCAATACTCATACCGTTTTACCTCTTGCATTTTGTCTCCATGTTACGTATCACTCTGCTTGTTTATTCTGAGAAGCAAGCACATACCTGCATGCTTCCCTAAAACCTCGACCCGATGGCGCTTCTGTGATATATGCTGGGTAATGCTGAATGTATTCTTTAAATTTCATGAGATTCGCAACACCGCAGCTTAATGGGAAAAAGCTAAACATCGGTTCATCATTTGGGGAATCACCTAAAAACATAACCCGCTGCCCAAAATCCTCCCGGCGTACTTTAAAAAGTTCCGGGAGTACATACTCTGCCATGCTTCGCTTTGTATACGTCCCAAACCATGCATTCACATGAATGGAACTAATTTTTGCAGTAGCAGCCTCTGCTTCACACGCACGAGCGATGTTCTCTGCAAACTGTAAGTCCAGGATTGGCTCTTCTTCTGCAAAATCAAACGCAATATCAAAGAGACGAAAGGGCTGATCTTTTGCAATCCGTGCTTCAGGAAATTTCTTTAGTATTTTTGTCTTTAAATGAGCAAGTTTTTCCTGCAAATCTTCAAGCGCAGGAGCAAGCGGGTTATAGAGGCGTTCAAGCTTACCGTTGTGCATATACATAATAAATGCGCCATTTTCTCCAATGACACCTGACACAGGCCACTGCCTCGCTATGCAGTCACACCAGCCAGCCGGACGGCCTGTTACCGGTATTGCATGAAGTCCTGCTCGGCGCAATTCCCACAACGTATCAAATGATTCCTGTTCCAGGAGACCTTCGTGAGTAATAGTATCATCAATATCAAACAGTATATAATCAACATGAATAAACTGCTCGGGAACTTCACTCGTTATGAGTTTCATTTACTTGTTTGCTTTCCTGAACTCTCTAAAATAATCAATAAATGACAGCAGTGCGAGCAGTGCTGCTATACAGTACAAAATAAAATTGCCAATGATAAAAATATTGTTAATACCTGTATCGAGCGACAGCATTCCGAATGACCAGATGAAAAGAGAAACTCCGCCAGAAACAGCGTACATAAAAGATTTGAGCTTACCTCCCTTGCGTGCGCCCATTGCAACACCTTTTTGCACAAGGAGCAAGCGCATAAAAAGCATTGAATATTCCCTGAACAGTATGATAAAAAACACCCAATAGGGCATGAGTCCAACACTCATAAAACAAATAAAGTATCCAAGCCGGGCAAGCACATCTGCAAAAGGATCAAAAAGCTTACCAAAACTACTGACCTGATTAGTCTTTCGTGCTACAGCTCCATCTATAAGATCACTCAGCTCAATAATTGCAAACAATACCCAGAGGACAACCACGACAATGATCCTCGGAATGCCCATGGGTATGCCCCAGCTAAAAAGAATAAAAAACAATGGTGCAAGCACGATACGGCTTGCTGTAATGCTATCTGCCTGTCTCATAGCTACAGTATGACTATTTGACAACCATATTGTCAAGTTTGTATAGTTACAGTAAAGGCGGCTTTCATGAGCGATACCGTATCCAAGACAACTGAACCACCAGTTCAACAGTACAATGGTCCCCAAAACCTTGTTGCAGTTATGAGCATGCTCTGTATATTCCAGGTTGTTTTTTTTGCAATCACTGCATTAGTAAAAAAGTTCAATCAAATGTACTGGGCTATTTTTATTCCTGCAGATATTTTATACCATGCACTTGTTACCTATTTTCTGTTTACCCTGCGCACAGAATTCCGCTACAGCGATACCAATAAACCTTTAGAAAAAATCAACCTCGCTAATCTGTTTACACTGTTTCGCATCAGCGCTATGCCATCACTGCTCACACTCATCATAGCGAGCAAAGACTACCAGATTAAGCTTATTCTCCTTATATATGTATTTTTTGTGTTTATCTCTGATTTTTTCGATGGTTTTATTTCGCGGAAACTCAAAGAAATAACTCATATTGGGAAAATTCTCGATTCTACAAGTGATTATCTTATTTTGTTTGTTGTTGGTGTTTCCTATCTCTACTACCACATGATAAGCATGACCTTATTTTTTGTTTTATTACTCAGGCTTTTTACCCAGGGTTTTATACAAATAATTGGACTTATTAAAACGAGTTCATTCAATATCCGCTCAACAATTTTCGGGAAAATTGCAGTTGCATCAACAATGGTCTATTTTTTTATTGTTCTCATCAAATTCTTTTATGTTGTTCCGTATCAAGTGTATGATTTGCTTGAAAACCTGCTTATTGGTATATTATGTATATCGATAATCGAAAAATTTATCGTTCTAAAAAAATTTCTTTACCTTTCAAAACAAACTGATACCAGTGGAGGAAAAGAACAATGATAAAATCTGCACTTGAAATAGCGCTGGAAAAAACGAAAGACCTTCAGGTTGATAAAAAAGCTCTCCTTGAGCAGGAAGCAAAAACTGAAGGCAGAAAACTTGCTGGCTCTTTTTTGAATAATCCCGAAGAGATAAACCTCACCGAAGCACTCAAAAAATTTCCTGCTGACCAGCTCGATTACGTTCGCACCGGAATTTTCGAGATACTGCTTGCCAACCTGCAGCTCCCGGTCACCACACCGCTTACTCAAACTCAATCGCGACTCAAATTGATTGCTGAAGGGTTATCGGTAATTGCAGGGAAAACAGCTGCTGCACAACTAAAAGCTGTTGTTCCTCAAATCGAAACATTTCTCAAGCAGTACACCGAGGATTTAGAGCGAGCTGACGAAGCTATAAAAAAACAATTCGCACAACACCTTAAAATGAAGGAACAGGAAATGTCGGCACGAGTTGGCCAGCCGGTCAAAATTAATTCAACAAATGAGTTTAATAAATTTTATGCGCAAAATATAAATCGTATCAAATCGCAGTATCAGGAATATCTCGACCGCATTAAACAGGACCTTGCACGTATCTGCAACATCAAACCTCACCAGGAATAAAATACTCCGTAAACAGTTGCGCTCTCCATAAAGAGCAGCGCTCTGTTCTTAGTGTCATGAAGCTTGTGCACAAAATCAGCATTTTCACATTTTTCGTGACACTAAGCGCGCTGCATGAGCTGGCGGCTTAGCAAGAAATAGTTTATTTTGATTTGTTTTTCGTAAGCCAGACAGCAAGCAACGCTATATCAGCAGGTCTGATACCCGAAATTCTTCCGGCCTGCCCCAGTGTTGCAGGACGAACCTGCGCGAGTTTTTCTCTTCCCTCATTGGAAAGCCCTGTAACGAGTGCGTAGTCAAGCTGTTCAGGAATTCTAACCGTATCAAGGCGGGATAGCCGCGTTGATAATCGTGCCTCTCGCTCCTCGTACCCGCTATACCGGATATCGAGGTAGAGGGTCTCTACCCACTCCCGCGGATAATCCCCTAATGCCGGAATGAGCATACTGAGTTCCAGATCCTGAAGTTCAGGATCGCGCAATGCTTCATATACCGATTTTCCAACATGAACACTGAGCCGTTTGCTGATGCCGGAATCACTGTGAGCAATTCTCCGCTGTTTCATGAGTTCCTGAATTGTTTCGAGCGCTTGTATTTTTTCTCTGAAGCGCAAAAGCCGTTCCTCTGACGCTAACCCAATATGCTCTGAAAGCGGTGTCAGTCTCCTGTCTGCTGTATCCTGTCTCAGTGAAAGCTTTCGTTCTGCTCTGCTCGTAAACATTCGGTATGGTTCTTTAGTACCGAGCGTCACTAAATCATCAATGAGGACGCCAATATACGAAGTATTTCTTGTTACGATAAGTGGCTCTCCGCCTTTAACCTTCATTGCTGCATTGATGCCTGCAATGAGCCCCTGCGCTCCAGCTTCCTCATACCCGGACGTGCCATTTGTCTGACCAGCAATAAATAAACCTTTGAGCAGCTTCGATTCCAGTGTAGCATAGAGCGCCTGTGGATTTACATAATCGTACTCAACCGCATAACCGGGACGCACCATAATTGCAGATTCAAACCCCGGCATCGTTTTAATAAACTCACGCTGCACATCCTCCGGGAGCGAGGATGAAAGCCCATTGAGGTACATTTCATTGGTATAGGTACCTTCTGGTTCTACAAATATTTGATGCCGATGCCGATGTGGGAATTTGACGACCTTATCTTCGATGCTCGGACAATAGCGAGGACCGACCCCGACAATGTCCCCCGAAAAGAGGGGTGATTTATCGATATTTGCTCTGATAATTGCATGAGTGTGTTCATTAGTCCAGGTTATGTAACAGGGCTGATCAGCAAACTCGAGCCTGTCATGCATAAAGGAGAATGGCCTCATGTCAGTATCGGAATCCTGTCTTTCCAGTACTGAAAAATCGATGCTCTCAGCTTTAATACGAGCAGGTGTTCCGGTTTTCAGGCGCCCGACCGGAAACCCATGCGTACGGAGCCAGTCTCCAAGTCCTTTTGCACTGGGCTCACCGAGTCTCCCAGAATCCGCTCTGTAAGGACCGATAAAGATTCTTCCTTCCATAAAGGTTCCGCTTGCTATTACAACAGCACGGGCGGAAATACGGTTTCCTCGTTCGGTAATAACACCCAGAACTGTCCCGTCGTGTTCAATGAGACCTGTCACTGTGTCCATAAAAATGGTGAGATTGCTCTGTTGTTCAAGATGGCGTCGTGCACGCATCGAATATGCAAGTTTATCAGCCTGCGCTCGTGGCGCCTGTACTGCAGGACCTCGTGATCGGTTGAGCATGCGCCATTGAATGAGCGTCTCATCGATGAGAAGACCCATTTCGCCACCGAGTGCATCAATTTCGCGTACCAGGTTTCCTTTAGAGAGCCCGCCAATAGCCGGGTTGCATGACATTTTACCAATTGTATCGGGATTTTGTGTTATGAGCAGTGTGCGGCATCCAAGCCGAGCTCCCGCAAGCGAAGCTTCAATACCAGCGTGTCCGCCTCCGATCACGATAATATCAAAATCCATTACCCATACTCCATTCTCTTCTTTTGCTGTTCGTAAAACACACCGTACCTATGCAGCAGCTTGCGCTTGCTACTTTCCCACGCAGAATTGCGAAAAAACCGAATCCAGAATCATTTCCGGATCAGTATCTCCAACGAGTTCAGCATACACAGCGAGTATTTCTTCAATATCAACATAGTACATATCAAACACATGCTGTTTTGCACAACGTAATTTTTCACGCAATGTCTCGAGCAAATGTACAATACGCTCTAAAACCTCATAGTGTCTCCGCGTCGATACCGAACAATTCAATACAACGCTTGTATTACTATCCGAAATGAGCATACTATACAGCGCCTGCATGAGTTCATGTTCACCGCTTCCCGTTTTTGCTGCTGTTTTAACCCACTGTAGTGCCGTTTGGGTGTTACAATCGGGGACAGGTAATGCATCAGGGCTGTCTACCTTATTCCAAACGCCGATACACCGCTTAAAGCTCTGCATGCGCTCTGCATCTTCCTCGGTGCAACCACGCGTTGCGTCCACCACATACAACACTACATCAGCAGAATCGATAAGAAGCTCTGTTCTCCGCACGCCTTCTGCCTCAATTGAATCCGTTGTATCGCGGAGCCCCGCTGTATCAATGAGCCGTACCGGAATGCCATGAACATCGATCGCAGCCTCAACATAATCTCGGGTTGTGCCATGAATATCGGAAACGATTGAGCGTTCCTCTTTAAGAATACGATTAAAAAGCGAGGATTTACCCGCGTTTGTTTTTCCGGCAAGCACAACGAGCGCACCATCCTGCATGAGCCTCCCTCTGGCATACGATGCTGCAAGCTCGGTACAGAGTGTATATGCTTTTTCAAGCTCAGCTGTCATCACATCAATGGTTTCCCCTGCCTCTTCTTCTCCGTAATCAAGCTGTACAGCACAGGCTGCTGCACAGGCAATAAGGTGGCTATGCAATACTTCAAACTCTGCTTTTAAACCGCCTTTAAGTTTTTTTATTGCTTCTTCCTGTGCCGATTCGGTCCTTGCCTTCACAAGCTCATCGACAGCCTCAGCCTTGAGCACATCGATCTTACCATGATACACAGCTCTAAACATAAATTCACCGGGTAATGCTTCACGAAAACCGTTTCGTACGAGCAGCGACATAATTTTCCGTACAGTGACAGGTCCTCCATGGCACATGATATCCACACCATCCTGTCCAGTCGGGCTTTTTGGTGCACGAAACACTACAAACACGCATTCATCAACAAGCACGGAAGCATCAAGCAAATCTGCAAATAATGCTCTATAGCCTGGCAGAGCCATAAAAGCGTTCTGCCTGCTCGTACATGCAGCTACTTTTTCTATGCAGTGAGGACCTGCACAACGGACAACTGCGAGTGCAGAAACACCTGGCACGGTAGCGAGAGCACAAATATCATCATCAACAGCAAGATAGGACATGCAGTCATAGTACTCTTTATGTACTTTTGAGTGCAAGAGCGCTTAAAAACCACAAACATCATTGCAATTACACGTCTGGTGCATTATTATGTTACTAACAGGGAAATGATACTTACACACTATGCAGTACATTAAGGAGGAGAATCAATGAAGAAAACTATTGCTCTTGCACTAACACTGCTCATTGCTATAGCTGCAGTAACTGCGCAAGCCAAAGTCAGTGAAAAACAGGAAATAGCAATTTTTGCGCTTGGTTACTATGGTTACAAAATTCCAGTAGAAGCACTCGCTTCCATTGATGTGGAAATTCAGAAAGTTTTCTTGGATTTAGGTCGTTTTACCGTTATTGGCATGGATAAGCGTTTTTCGTCTAACGATGTGAATGAATTTATTAGCCTTATCAAAAAGGCAAAAGAAGAGAATTTTGTCATGCCAGAAAAGTATCGATTTGGCGAAGAAGTATTTACCAAAGAAGATTTTAATAGACTAATTGGTGCATTCATCATTGTAATTCCTGTAGTAACAAGTTATGACAGTCAGTTCAACAAATCACGCAATCAATACGAAACTAATATAAAAACATCGATTACCTTTATTGAAGCGGCTACCGGTAACATGATTGGCGTTGCCGATGTCGAAACTTCCGGTACCAGCAAAGAAACACAATTTAAATCTATTAAAAGTGCTATCGATAGCATTCCTGGCCTGCTCCAGTATGAAATTCGCAAAATATCTCAGTTCCAAAATCAGACAAAAGTGGTTTCATCTAAATTTGGTTCTATTACCATGCTGCTTGGTCAAAACATGGGTGTTAAAAAAGGCGATGAGTATGCCATTATCGTCACTGAAAATGTAGAAGGCTATACCAATGAGCGCGAAGTTGGTCTTATTAAAATAAAAGACGTCGGAACTACAAGCTCAGAGGGTATTGTGCTCTATTCTGATGTTAAAGTAGATAAAGATACTCAGCTCCGGGAAATCCCTCGTCCCGAAGGCGAAGCCTCGCTCTATGCGCATCTCGTTTCATTCGATGATAATTCATCATCAGACGGATCCATCGCAGTAGGGTTAAAGATCAGTCTCACTCGAGGCTATTTTGGACTTATGCCTTATGCGTTTGCACAAATTACTTTCGACGAACCAAAAGGTTATCCAATAGGGTTTGGTGTCGGCGGTGAATATGCAATCTATCTTGGCAGGCTCGAACTGGCTGCGCGTGTCGGTCTTGCCGGCTCAAGCTGTGTGCTCATAACCTGGCTTCAGGATGCTTTTAGCAACTCTGATGACACCTATTTTACCCACTACGGTCTTAATGCAGGAGCATATGTATCCTGGCTCCTCTCACGCGATACAAAGATTTATGCCTCACTCCAGTACGATTTAATGTTAGGTTTACTCGATGGTTTGGGCGAATTGTTTAATAGCTTTTCCGCAACGAGCATTGGTTTAGGAGTTACATTTAAGTAACCGTTCAAATTCCGTACCGTTACCAGAACTATATCTATATACTAGAACAGTACAAGAAGCTCTCCGTTGCGGAGAGCTTCTTTGTATTGTATACTAAAGCAGTATTCACACCGCAATTTGAGGAGACAATTTTTTATGGAAGAAACCAATCTCGAGGGACTGACACCAGAAGATGCTCATGCATACATTCTGGAATATGCAACGAGCAAGAAGCTCACAGAAAAAGAACGAGAAGCAGTTTTATCCGAAATTGCTGCATGGTCCCAAAAACAACAGCTCGCACAAACTCAAGGTAGAGCAGATCTTGTTGAGGCTGCCCAGAAAAAACTGCAGGAACTCACTGCAAAGCAAGCACAGCTCGAGCAAGAAATAGCGGATCTAACACATAAAATTGATATCATGAAACAACAGCTCCCTCTCCTCAAAGCACGCGAGCGTTCCGTAGACCCCGATCTCTTACTTGCAGAAATGGAAATGACGCTTGGAAAATCTGCTGATGATCTCCTCAAAGAAAAAGAACTAAATAGCTCTATCAATACAATGAACGCGGATGAAGAGCTTAAAAAACTCAAAGAAAAACTTGCCAATCAAGATAAAAGTGAATGAGGGACTCTTATGAAAACTGCTTTACTTCAAGGACATCCTCGTCCATTAGTTTTTGCTCATAGAGGCGCTTCCGCATACGCTCCCGAAAACACGTTGGCATCGTTCAAACTGGCACGAGACCTTGGCGCACCAGGTATTGAACTCGATATTCACCGTTGTGCATCCGGAGAACTTGTCGTGTTCCATGATGACACCACGGAGCGACTGTGCCCTGGTACAAACCACTCTATTATTGATACTCCCTGGAGTGTACTAAAAACGCTCGATATCGGATCATGGAAAGGGTCTCAATTTTCACATGAGCGGCCTATACTGCTTGCCGAGCTCTTTGAAGAATTTGGCACTACTCTGTATTACGATATTGAAATTAAAGCGCGTACGACAGAAGACAGGGGTGCAGAACAGGTTCTCGCAGAACTGCTTACCGCAATGAACATTCCTCCAGAAAACGCAACAATCTCTTCTTTTAACCCAATAGCACTCAAACGGTTTAAGGGATTTGCGCCACACTATGCAACTGCTGTAATTTATTGCAAAAGCAAAGAACTTCCCTGGTACTTGCGATCTGGTGCAGGCAGATACATAGCCGGTTGTGACTACCTAAAACCTGAACACGTTAATGTCTCTCTGGTTACTCAGTTTTTTGATACGGTACGTGGCTATCCTGTCGTTCCCTGGACTGTTGATGATCCAGAACGAGCACAGAGCTTGATTGCTCAAGGCTGCGCAGGTGTCATTACCAATAAACCAGATATCATCCTGCAAGCTCTAAAAGCATAATATAATTATAAGGAGTTCTCCATGGCTGACAATGCAAAAGAAAACCAAAACCAAAAGCCTTCGGTACGTATGAAACTTTTTGACATTCTTGGTCTTATCGCTTATTTGCTGCTCATACCACCCATTCTCTCAATGTTTGACATTACAGCACCGCTCACCTTTTTATCAGAAAAGCTCGGAACATGGGGTACCACGCCAATGATTCTTGTTTACTTCTATGCGCTCCACTTTCTCCGTATCTTCTTTGGTTCCGATGTGAGACTGACCCCTGTTTTTATCAGCTACATTATGAGTTTTTTACTGTTTTCAATGAGTTTTACCACCATAGGATTTATGCAGTGGCTGTACAATCTTACACATGCTGTACAATTTTTCTCATTTGATCCAGTAAACTGCGTTGCTGCAATGCTCATTGTACTCCTCGGAAATGGGATTAGTGCAGTAAAGAGCGGAAAACTCATTTTAGATGTATTACTGCTCATAGTGCTGCCGGTTGCTCTTATTATTCTTGCAAGTATTTTCCTCATGCCTGCACTGGGAGTTAGCCCCAATGTCATCCAGGGGTAAAACAGCAGAACAGTATTCGCTCGAAGCGCTTGCGGCTTCCACGCATGGAAATCATGAGGAAGCTGTAACACTATTCAAAGCTGCCTGTGACCTCGAACCAGATGCGAGTGTGCTTTGGTACAATCTTGGTATTGAATACCTTGCACTCAACAAGCCAGAACAGGCAGTGGAAGCTTTTACCAGGGCTGAAACACTTGGCGAGAAAACCGCCGAACTCTATAACAATATGGGTCTTGCATGGTATGGTCTCCATTGTTATGAAGAGGCTGAGCGCTATTACAGCCAATCGTTACTAATAAACCCAGCATTTCCAGAAGCACTCAACAATTTTGGAGTACTCAATTTTGTTCAAGGAAACTATGAAGAAGCCAGACACTTTTTTGAACAAGCAATAGCCTATAATCCTACATATCAAGATGCACTCATCAATTTACGAGACACGTATGAGACACTCGGACTAACCGAACTTGCCCAAAAAATTGCCACACAGATAGATTTATAGTATATTTATTCTAGTACAGCATATCTGTACTGCCCTGCCTGTTGAGGAGGGCACATTTATGATGCCTATAAGGAGGATCATCATGAAAAACAGGATGTATTTTGACATTGGGTCCATGCTGGACGAAATCTTTGAGACTGCAAAAAAATTTTCAGAGCAGGCTCAGCAGACGTTTGGACAGGGAAACCCATTTTTCTCATGGAATGAAGAACATGAGAACATCGATTGGTATCCTAGCTATTCGTACCCACCAATGAACATTTATCTTACTGCTAACCGTGAACTGGTTTTTGAGTTCGCACTTGCTGGCTTTGATGAAAAGGATATCGATCTGAGCTTTACCGGAGATTATATGAACTTTTCAGCACGAATCGCTCCTACAGCTACAGAAAATCAGGATATCCGCTATTTCAAACGACGGCTAAAACTTAAAGACATAGAAAAACAAAAATACTATGTTCCGACAGACAAGTTTGATCAGCAGGCTGTAAAAGCTGTATTTAAAAACGGTATTCTCCGTGTTACAGTGCCACCAAAAGAACAGCCGGAGCAGCAGGAAGGCATTAAGATTTCCATTATTAGAGAAGAAGACAACGATAATCCTTCATTTCAGTAAACGGATACCTGGCAATACTAGTGCTTAATTAAAAAGTAAGGGCTGCCAACTTCAGGGCAGCCCTTGTTATTGTATACTCTTACCACATTTATCAAACAGCGTGTGGTTTCCCATATAGAACCATGTCTGGTTTTATGCCTGCTGTTTCTTGTGTATGGTGCGCGTCGCTATTACATTGATGCCTGTCCCCATTGCATTCTCTACAACAACGGTACCTCGTTTGACAGGAAGCTTTACTTCCATGCTGTGCAAGTGTTTCAATAAATCTTGAATGCGTTCCTTTGGGAAAGCCTTATCGGTACGGACAGGAAGACGGGCAATACCTGCAAATGAAGGATCAACATCAGCCTTTGCAATTCGCACCGTGGTACAAACAACTCTTTTAGGCTCTAAAAGCTCTTCATATGCATATTTTTCACCGCGAGGGCACCGGTTACCACTCACAGCAAGCTTATTATCAGCAAGCTTTTCAACAGTAAGATGACAGCCAATTGGACAGGTAATACAAATTAATTCCATAATGTTTTCTCCTTACTGTAAAGCAATCTCAACAACTGGATCTGGAGCGTGCAACGCTGCTTCCAGGTCTGCTGGGGTCAAATCGAGCATAATCATTTCAGAAGGCTGAACATGATTCTTTTTTACTGTTTTTACTACCTGGTTATTTATCTTTACTTCAAGCACTGCACTGTTTTTGACAATGAGCGGCCGCATGTACAATTTATTATTAGCAGCAGCATCTACTTTCATTGGCGCCGTATACCGAATGTTCGGTCCTGCTTTTACTCTCACCTCATGTCCAGGTTTTCTACCTTTTATCCACTGAGCAGCATTTGCTCCTGCACGTCTGCTCTCTTCTACAACATAATCGACAAGGTCATGCACATGGAGCACATTACCGCACGCAAAGACACCAGGCACTGAAGTCATCAGCATAGAATTAACGACAGGACCATTGGTCATGGGATGAAGTTCAACCCCTGCCATTTTTGAAAGCTCATTCTCTGGAACTAAACCAACAGAAAGCAGCACCGTATCGCAGGGAATGGTAAAAGCCTTTTCAGTAATTAGAGCACCATTTTCCAGTGGTGTTATCTCCACAGCCTCTACACGGTCTTTACCAATTATTCTTGTAGTAAGATGTGAGAGATAGAGCGGTATATTAAAATCATGGAGACACTGCACAATGTTGCGTGTTATGCCAGAGGGATAGGGAAGAATCTCTACAACAGCATGAACCTTGCAGCCCACCCAGCTCATGCGCCGAGCCATAATCAAACCAATATCGCCTGAGCCGATAATCACAATATCTTTTCCGGGTATATAACCTTCTATATTAACGAGGCGCTGTGCTAATCCTGCTGTGTATACTCCAGCGGGTCTGTCCCCGGGTATTCTGATATTCCCTCTATTGCGTTCGCGACACCCCATCGCGAGAATGAGAACATCACAGGTAATTTTTAGAATTCCCCATTCTGATGAATAACAGTACAGTATTTTCTTTCCCTCTGCATTTTGAATTTCCATAACGGTTGTCGAAAGAAAATAGGTAATGTTCTGTGCTTTTACCTGGTCTTCAAATTTTTCTGCAAACTCCGGCCCTGAAAGCTCTTCATTGAATTCAATGAGGCCAAAGCCATTGTGAATGCACTGTGTTAAAATTCCTCCGAGATGGGGTTCTCGTTCAATAATGGCACAGGAAACCCCATTTTTAATGAGTTCCAATGCAGCTGCCATTCCAGCAGCACCGCCGCCTATTACTACACCTTCATACTGTAATTCTTTCATAGTGTGTCCCTCAATATAGCACTCTCTTTACTGTTTTTTGTGATTTCTTCCCAGCTCATGCCTGTTTCTCGCATGATAATCTTGATTATTTTATACGTACAAAAACCACCCTGACAGCGTCCCATCTGAGCACGGGTAAAATACTTTATGCCATCAAGTGTTGTATGCCCAGCACGAATTGCTGCCACAATTTCCGCTTCTGAAACTTTCTCGCACCGGCAGATCATGTTTGCATACGCAGCATCTTTTTGTACGAGCTCATCGGTTTCAAAGACACTCAAATCTTTAACATGAGGGCGTTTTTCAATAAAGGGATCGAAATCAACTTTCTCTACAAGTTTAAGCCCAGCTTTTTTTAGAAGCTCTTTTACGTACTCTCCAATTGCTGGACTTGCTGTTAAACCAGGAGATTGAATACCAGCAACCTGAATAAAAGCAGGAACTTTCTTGCTGATATCAATATAAAAATCTTCATCATGTACTGGCCTGAGCCCAGCAAAACTGGTGATTACATCAGCTTCTGATACCGAAGGCACCATGAGCTTAGCAGAACTCAGTATTTTTTCCAAATTTTCTCGTGTTGTTCCCAAATCTCGTTTATCTTCCACACTCTCTGCTGTAGGACCTATAAGGACAGTCCCTTCCACTGTTGGAATAACCAGCATACCTTTTGAAACACTCGTAGGAACTGGAAATATTACACGGGTTGGACGGCATTTTGCCAGCCGGTCTAAGAGATAATACTCACCCTTTCGGGGTTTTATGGAAAACTGTTCAGCACCCATAACATTGGAAACTTCATCAGCATAGAGACCAGCGGCATTAACTACATACTTTGCAGAAACCATGCGTCCATCACGGGAATGCAGTATCCACTCATCACCTTTGCGTTCACTTTTTATTACTTCATAGTTAGTTTTTATCACAACACCATTTTTCTGTGCGTTTTCAATCAATGAAAAGACAAATCGATACGGTTCGACAATACCACCACCCGGCACCCATAATCCGCCAAGCACATCAGGATTGAGTTTTGGTTCCAGTTCAAGTATGCGTTCTTTAGAACACATCTCAATACCGATGACATTGTTTTCGATACCCTGCAGGTAGAGCTGTTCTATTGCACGCATTTCATCTTCGTGCAGTGCTGCAACAATAATACCGCAGCGTTTAAACGGAAAATCTAACTCCTGTTTGAGCCTGTCAAACATGAGCGCACCCTGAATTTCCAATCTTGCTTTCAGGTACTTTTTGTTATGGTGAAAACCACCATGAACGATTCCTGAATTTGCTTTGGAAACACCAAACGAAACATCGGCTTCCTTTTCCAAAACAGCTACACTCACTTCATACGCAGAAAGTTTTCGTGCTATATTTGCACCGCACACCCCTGCACCAATAATACAGACATCAAATTTTTCCATCTGGAATGTTATCCTCCATACTCATGCATAATTATACAGGAAAATTGCAAAACATTAAATATGTAATGCATATTTTAGCTAAAACACTGTGTTGAGCACCATTGTTCCATATAACTCATCGTTCATTTTTATTGTGTACGACTAGTGTTCGATTCGTTATCAGTTTTATATTTTAAAACTAATTTACACCATCTTGAAATGTTTTATATAACCGATTAGTATACTGATAGATTTTTTCCCGATAAGGTATTATATGAATTACTCAGATCCATCAGCACTTGGTATTATCGCTTGTCCCGGCGGAGAACATTTTGCCGATCTGGTTTTACACCGTCTCAATGGCATTTACCGAAAACGGTTTAACAAAAAAGTACAAATGCTCATCGACCGATACAACATGACTCGCGAAAAAGCATTTGAGACACTCAATCTCCACAATGACCTCGAAGCGAGACAACTCTATGTTTCTCAAGATATACACAAATATAAACCGCAAAAACTAAAAGTTCATACACGTTTTTCATATTTTGCCAATGGTGAAATCAAAGCAGAAATTCTCGATTCAATTCGCGGTAAGGATATCTATATTTTTCAAGATATTGAAAACCATCAGCCAGTTCGCTTTAATGATGGAAAAGATCTGCAAAAACTCACTATCAATGATCATATATTCTGCCTCTTTACCGCAATCGATGCAGCGGTGCAATCAGGAGCTGGAAGAATAAGTCTCGTACTTCCAACATATCCATACTCTCGTCAACATAAAAAGAAAGGTCGGGAAGGTCTTACCGCAGCCCGTTTTGGGCAAATTGTCGAGTTTTTTGGTGTTGCAAGAATAATTACGCTCGATATTCATTCCCGTGAAATTGAAAACTGCTTTAACAAGCTCAGACTCGAAAACCTTCATGCTTCATTCCAGATAATTGAAACACTTAACAGTATCGTTGACTTACGGCATGAAGATATTGTTGTTGTTGCCCCAGACACTGGAGCAGTGGATCGTAATAAATTTTATGCAAGCACACTGCAGAAACCGCTTGCACTCCTTTACAAAGAGCGGGATTATTCACGTGTAGGGAAAAGCGCAAGCGAATCGAATATTACAGAGATGAAGCTCCTCGGAGATGTTAGAGGAAAAACAGTATTCATGGCAGATGATATGCTCGGCACAGGAGGGACCATACTTAAAGCTATGAAATATTTAAGAGAGCTTGGTGTTGCAAAAATAATCTGTGCTGTATCGTTGCCACTGTTTTCATCCACCGCAATTGAAGATTTTGACAAAGCTTACCAGGAAGGTTACTTTTATAAAATTATTGGCACGAACGCAATTCATCATGGCAAACTTCTTGAAAAATCCTGGTATATCGAAGCTGACATAACAAGTCTTTTTGCTCAGATTATCTCCAGCGTCCATGACAACCGCAGCGTTTCATCACTTCTTGATAACCGCGAACAGATAGTGAAAAAATTACAAAAATCTATGGGTACAACAGAACCAGAGCAACCTACACTTCCTTTTTAGGATAATACCGTTGCATGACACAATACAGCGCAACTTCTCATATTTGTGCTCTTAGCCCCATGTAAAGCAATGTTGCGTCCATAAAAGGATAATTCTGAATCTTATTGCAATTCTCTCAAGTTTTGTGCCACATTAAAAGCATGATCACCTATTTTCTCAATATGCCGAATCATATCGAGCATTAAGAGTTCATACTTTACATCTGAACCAGTCTGAATTTTCTTTCGGGTTTCCTTTTTAAGGACCGATTTGAACTCATCTATTTTATCTTCATATGAATTAGCAAAATTAAACTGCTCCTCAGAAATACGATCATTAATATTTGTAGAAACAAATAGTAAAAATTCATTAACGAGATTTACATAAGGGAGCAGGGTATCATAATCACTTTTATCGACGCACATATCTCGTTTTTGTGCTTTTTCTAAAAGCATCAAAAGACGATAACAATCATCTGTAATATCCTCCAGTTCTACCACCATTCGCAAGAACACACTGATATTTTGACTACTGCCCGGAGATAATTCCTGCTGTGCACACTGCAGTAAAAATCGAGTAAGCTCTTCCCTCATTTCATCAGCGTAGTTTTCCATGCGGGAAAATTGTGTTTTAAGCTCATTAAAATCTGTTTCTGCTCCTTCAATATAACGACGGAACTGGATAAACATATTGAGTGCGAGCTGAGACATATCTGCAATTTCTTTTTGTGCACGCAGCAAGTTGAGTTCCGGGCTGTTCATGAAAGGAAGTGAAATATATGTTAATTCTGTATGCACTGGAGTAATTTGCTTTTCTTTATCCTTAATAAGAACCGAAACAAGACTACAGAATTGTTTTGTAAATGGCAATATAAGCAGTGTTGTAAATATATTAAAAAGCGTATGAAACATAGCAACCTGCTGAGCTACAGCAGCCTGACCTGTAAGTAAGAGAACAAACTGCATGAATGGTTTTATAAATACTATAACAACAATAGTGCCAAAAATATTAAATAGCGTATGAATGAGAGCTGCACGTTTTGCATTTACCGTAGCTCCAATGGAAGCTAATAGCGCATCAATAGTAGTACCGATATTACAGCCTAACACTAAACCAGCAGCCAGTTCAAAATTAATAACATTTTGTACAACCAGTGTAATAACAATAGCTGTGGTAGCACTTGAGGAATGTAAAATTATTGTAACGATCATGCCAATTAATACAGCAAACAATGTTGTAATAATACCATGATTTGAAATTGTTCCTAAAAACGACAACATGCTGCCTTCCGGCTTAGGCAGCGCATGTGACAGGTATTCGAGTCCTAAAAATAAAAGTCCAAATCCTATTGCTGCTTCTGCATAATCTCTTGTCCGATTTTTAGTTTTCGTTAACAACATTGCGAGAAAACCCACACCTATCATGGGTAGAGCAAGTGCAGATATTTTAAATTTAAATCCAATCAGTGACACAATCCATGCTGTTATGGTTGTACCAATATTAGCTCCAAAAATTACACCTGCAGCCTGATACACCGTTAAAAGACCAGCATTTACAAAGGTTACCACCATGACTGTTGTTGCAGATGATGATTGGATAATGGTTGTAATAAACGTACCAGTGAGCACACCTTTAACGGGGTTATCGGTTATAACACGCAATGTACGTTTCAACGTGTCTCCCGCAGCTTTTTGTATACCAGCCGATAACACAGACATTCCATACAGGAACAAACCTAACGAGCCGATCATCGTAGCTATTGTAGTCAGAATACCCATGGTAACCCCTACATTAAAATAGTATTAAGCATATATTAAAATATTGCTAAGTTACTTTGACCTTATTGTGCAGTATACCGCTAAAAAATTCAAGCAATTATTTTTTGTTAAGTGAAATCAGCTGATACCATAACCATTTCAAAATATAAATTACATTGTTACCTTACATATATGTATTTTTTTTATATACTATGAGTATGAATCAACAATTATACAGGGCAGCAATGATTGCTGTCATCATGTTCACAGTGCCTCAAATTTTTTGCGAACCCCTCAGCCAGTTTACTGCTGTATTGCAGGTATCGTCTAAGCCACAAAAAATAGAAAAATCTCTAACGACCGATAAAACAGGAAGCGTTAACCTGACACTGCTTCCAAATCATCAGGAATCACAACGTATACAGACCGCTCTACAGCTAGAGAAACCCGATTTTGTAATCGAAGCACTTATGTTTTATCCAGGTAAAATAGCAATGAACAAGCTCTTTACTATTTTGCATGCAGCAGGTAGCATGCAGGGGATCACATACTACTCAAACAGTAAAAAAAAGGTTCGTGTATTGTATGAAGAATCCTGGATCATCAATAACCTGCAGGATAAAAAAAAGCTAAGCGATCCGATCTTTACGACAGTACCTGCACAAACAAGCTTTATGATGTGGCAAAAAGACGCAACACTGGGCGGTATTGCCTATACTGTTACATTACAGAGTGGCACCAACTGGATTACCAGTACTGCGCATAATGTTTCCACTGTTGTATATGGTATTGTTCCAATCATACAACCTGAACATCTAATGCTGCGCTATCTTGCGATACAAACCGATGAAGGTATACTGTTTTATGCTGTCATGAGCGTTCGTCCACTCGTGTTTCCAGGAATCAATGATAGATATATCTCATCATTACAAAACCGCATTACAGCTGTCTACTCATGGCTTGAAACCAAACTCTATGAGTAACATGGATAGTATATAGTGGCACTAGTACGATATAGCTATTCAAAGAAGAATTTACCAATATCGTGACGATACCAGGCACCATTAAATTTTACCTTTGAGGCTAAATCGAGTGCATCAGCATGTGCTTCAAAGTAATCATGACCTATACCAACAGCGGTAAAACAGCGGCCGCCACCCGTGTAAAGCTTTCCAGATCTATCTATTGTAGTTCCTGCATGAAACAGCAGCATTTTCTTGCTGGTTTTTGGAAGGGTATCTACGGGGATATCTCTCTCGTATGCACCAGGATAACCCGGTGCTGCAATAGTAATGCCCACAGCTGTTTTATCTGCAAACTCACAATGAAATCCTTTAATGCTATGTGTTACGGCAGCCTCAAAAAGATCTGCAATATCACAGTTGAGCAAAGGCAGTAATGATTGGGTTTCAGGATCTCCAAAACGCACATTGTATTCGAGCAATTTTGGTCCTTCACCAGTCACCATAATGCCAAAGAATAAAACGCCACAATACATGAGCTGTTCTTTTTTCATCTGGCTGATCGTCGGTTGTATAATAGTATCTTCAATCACACCAAATAATTTTGAATCAGCAGATGGAATTGGACACACCGCACCCATACCGCCGGTATTTGGTCCTTTATTTCCCTCAAAAGCTTTTTTATGATCAGCGCATGCAGGGAGCAAGATGTAATCCTGACCGTCTAAAATGGCAAAAATTGAAAGTTCATAGCCAACAAGATAGGATTCCATTACTATAGTATCTTGTTCTTCTTCAATAACATGTTTTGCAAATTGCTTTATTTCATCAGGTTTATCGGACTCTAGCACACCTTTGCCAGCGGCTAATCCACTCTTTTTTGCAACAACCGTTTTACCAGCATTGCGCTGTACAAAATCCATCACATCCTGAACAGATCTGCAGTACTGCGATAGAGCAGTTGGAACACCAGCTCGTTGTGCAAGCTCTCGACCAAAGGTTTTGCTTGATTCTAATTGTGCGGAACGTTGCCCGGGACCAAATGCACGTATACCATTATCGCTTAAAGCATCAACTACACCCATAGCAAGCGGTGTTTCAGGACCTACAACAACAATTTTTGCTTCAGACCGCTTTGCCATAGAAACAATAAAAGGAATATTGGTTACACTGCCTGGAATGTTTAATGCAATGTCCATAGTCCCAGCATTACCAGGGAGACAAAATAATCCGCTATTTCTTTTACTGTTTGCGTTTGCCCACGCCAATGCATGCTCACGAGCACCATTTCCAAGAATCAGTGTCTTCATGGTTTTCCTTACTTCTCTAGGGTTAATTGAACTATACGTATATACAAATATCAGGAAAATGCTAACAAAATTAGTGTTTTTAGTCGAGGTATTCAGTGCCTTTAGTACAAAAAAATAATGCCTTGAAATCGCGGGTCATCTCGATACAGTTTCATCAACTTAATGACATCATTGTCTGTTCCTACATTTCCCATATTAAAATCATATCCTAGTTTATAGTTAAGAAAAAGGCCCCAGTACACCGGTAGCCCCGTTGAACGAACTAACTGTATGTTCGTTTCAATGTATTCTGCAATGCCTATTCTTTTGTCATTAACAGCAAGGAGCAAACCCTGTAGTGGAAATACAAGTATCTGTTTTAACTCATCTACTGTAAACCAGTCTAAAACCGTATAGCACACGAGACCATACTGCTTTGCTGTTGTAGTAACAATGTTTAGCTGTTTGAGATAGTTATCAAATGCCTCTACCCGGGATTTATAATTTAATTGAATAAAATTCCAATATTCATACCAGAAAATAACACCCTTAATTGCAGGACTGCTCTTGATGAGCTCACGATTTCTATAAAAATCCATATAATCGGAGAACAGTAAATAAAAACTTATAGATGTACCCTGCAATTTAGAAAATAGATCTGTGTATACCGCTTGATTGTTTGAACTGCACAGTATTACTATTTGCACTATATCAAGTGTGCTTGCTGCTTTAAGCATACTTTCATAATTTTTAAGCGCAAATAAATCTGTAAAAACTACACCCAGCCGCTCAGCATCTGTAGTTCTTATAGTAATGAGTGAAGTTTCGGGAACTGCTACAGCTTCGCTTTCTGTTTCAACAACAATATTTTGGTTTTCTGATTCATCTACTTCAATTACAATTTCTGTCTCAGATACATCAACAACTATAGTTTCTTGACTACTTGCCTCTGTATCGATTACATCTTCCTCTACTACCTGCTCATCTGTATTGTCATCAACTGGCGCGAGAACTATAACTTCCTCACCCTGTTGAGCTGCAGCAACATTTTCATCTGCTTGAGTGGTAGTAAGAACCGAACCGGTATCGGTTTGATCGGGATTTCCCTGGAATGTTTCAGGGAGCTCTTGTTTCTCAACGCCAACGAATGTTTTTTCATCTGGTTTATTAGTGACGCATGCAGCTAGGAAGACAACTAAAAAAAGTAAACTTATTTTTTTCATACTGTACCTCACTGGTATCTTAACACCAGAAGCAAATTATTTTATTGTAAAGCACAAAATAATTTCGAGTAGTGGTGTATACAAATAAATATAGTCTATTGTATACAGTAATCAATACCTGTTACTCTTGTTCACCACAGAGCAGAGCATAGAGTCTATTTAAATCTTCCAGTGAGTAATATTCAAACGATATTACACCTTTTTTTTGTGAACCTTTAATGGTAACTCGAGTACCAAGTTTTTCTATTAAGACCTGCCGTATATGTTCCAGATCAGCATCTTCCTGTGCTGTTTTCTTTTGTGCAGATGATCCAGATTTTACTGTTCTGGCTGTGTTCATCATTGCAGCAAGCTGCTCAGCTTCCCGCACCGATAAACCATCCTTAATGATTTTTTTGAGGAGCTCTTCTCGTTTTGAGTTTTCAAGTACACTGAGGACTGCCCGTGCATGACCAGCTGTTATGGATCCATTTCGAAGCGATTCTTTTGCAAATTCTGGTAGATTGAGCAGTCTTAGTGCATTGGCAACAGCAGGGCGGCTCTTACCAACACGTTCTGCAAGTTCATCTTGTGTAATATTCGTAATTTCTATTATCTGTCTGTATGCTTCAGCTTCATCGATGGGATTTAAGTCTTCACGCTGAATGTTTTCAATGAGCGCAATTTCTAACCGTTTTTCTCTTCCGTACTCCCGAACAAGTGCGGGTATTTCTGTCAAACCAGCAAGTTTTGAAGCTCTCCACCGCCGCTCGCCTGCAATAATCCTGTAATTACCGTTAGTACGCTCAACAATTATCGGTTGTATAACACCATGCCTGCGAATAGATTCAGCTAGTTCTTGCAGAGCCTGTTCGTCAAACTGTTTTCGAGGCTGTTCCGGATTTGGCTCTACTAACTCCAGAGGCAAGGAAACAACGCTGGAAGTTGAATCCTCGTCATCGAGAATATTTTGAGGAATGAGCGCATTTAAACCTTTTCCTAAACCACCGCTTTTACCCACGTGCAAGCACCTCATCAGCTAATTTTGCATAACTTTTTGCACCAACACAAGAATTATCATAGAGACAAATCGGCTTACCATGAGATGGTGCTTCCGACAAACGGACATTCCTTGGAATTATAGTTTCATACACTTTTTCTTCAAAGTATCCGGTTACCTGAGAAACCACATCCTGAGCTAAATTAGTTCTGGAATCGTACATGGTAAATACAATACCTGAAATCTTAAGTTCCTTATTAAAGCTTTTTTGTACAAGCTTGATCGTCTGTAAAATCAATGAAAGTCCTTCAAGCGCAAAATACTCACATTGGAGTGGAATGATTACTTCCCGTGCAGCACAGAGTCCATTCAGGGTAAGTACACCGAGAGAAGGTGGACAGTCGATGAGTATAAAGTCATAATTGCTTTTTATCGGTTCTAATAAATTTTTAAGCAAATAATTTCTATCTTCACGATCTACCAGTTCCACTGTTGCGCCAGATAAATCAATCGATGAAGGAAGCACATAAAGATTCAATAGCTCTGTCTGCATAATAGCTTCATCGAGTTGACAGGTACCCGTTAATACTTTATAGACATTTTTTGCTTTACCACTTAAACCCAAACCGCTTGTTAAATTTGCCTGTGGATCAAAATCAACCAGCAAAACCCTTTTGCCCGAAAGTGCGATGTATGCGCCAAGATTCAATGCTGTTGTAGTTTTTCCAACTCCGCCTTTCTGGTTGACAAATACAATTATGCGGCTCATGAAAATCTTTTCTCCCTCTATTTATACTTGGAGGCAGTATAGCACGTTTTGATGTATGATTCTATACTAAGAGCTTGACCTCATTACCATGTTTGAGTAGATTTAACCATACGTAAACACACACAATAATGGAGCATGAACTATGGATATAGATGCAATAAAACGAGCTATTCAAGACATACGCCCTATGCTGATGGCAGATGGCGGAGATATCGAGTTTGTTTCCTGCAGTGCAGATGGCAAAGTAACAGTACGCATGACTGGAGCATGCGGCTCATGTCCATACTCTTTAATGACAATCAAACAAACTGTTGAAACCTATCTTAAAAAACAGGTGCCTTCAGTTACCGAGGTCATTCAAGCATAAACAATCAACTACAATTATTCTTTATTCTCTTTTTGTTTTCACGATTTCGTATATTCTATTCGCTAAACAATTGAGTGGTAGTTGCTCCTGAACGTGTCCCATTTCAAATGCAACTTTGGGCATCCCATACACAATACTGGTTTGTTCATCCTGTCCCAGTGTGATACCGCCTTCTCTCCTGATACTGCCCAATTCTCGAGCTCCATCCTTCCCCATTCCGGTCATTATTACTCCCAGTGAATGATTTTTATATTCCTGAGCGACAGAACGGAATAAAACATCTGCACTTGGACGGTGCCCATTTTCGGGTGGTTCTTGATGGACATGAACTATGCCAGCAAGACTCTTTTTTTCAACCGCAATATGGTAGTCTCCCGGAGCAATAAGGATTCTGTTTGGTTTTAGAATATCGCCTTCTTTGGCTTCTTTTACTTCCATCTGACAAATTTTATTCAAACTGTTTGCAAATTCTTCTGTAAAGCCAGGAGGCATATGCTGAACTACCACGATAGGCACTCCAATATCTCCAGGTATTTGCGGTAACAGCTCTCGCAAAGCATTTGGACCACCTGTAGATATACCTATTGCAACGATCTCAGTATTACCAGGCTGACGAACCGGCTGAACAGGTTGCGAAGGCTCTGCCTTTTTGGCAGGTTCGCCAAAAACTGCTATTTCAAACATGCGCTCAGGCATGTCAAAGCAGTAATGCGGGGGCTCTTTCCCTTTTACACGTTGATACTGGCTTCCGTAAGCAACCAACATGCGTACAAGCTCACCAGCTACAGTATGAATATCAGTGGAAATTGAACCGGAGGGTTTTGTAATAAAATCAGATGCTCCGAGCGCTAATGCTTCCATGGTTATTTGTGCACCACGCTTTGCAATGCTAGAAAGAATAACAACAGGAATTTCTATACCCAGCTTGCGCCGTTCTTTAAGAAATTCAATACCATTCATTTCCGGCATTTCCAGGTCAAGCACAATAACGTCAGGATTACAGCGGGGTATTTTCTGCAATGCAAAGAGACCATTCATTGCTTTGTCAGCTACAACTAAACCAGGTGTTGCCTCAATTATTTTTGCAATGAGGTTACGCATGAGCGCAGAGTCATCTACAATCAATACAGAAATGGGTTCTCCCACAAAACCTCCAACTTTTTTATGATTAAAACAACTGTATCACAATCTAAATCCATTTTCGGTATAAACAAGTCCAATCAGTTTTTACAAATTCGAACTTTGTATTCATTCCAAAGAGACTCTCAGAGTGTCCAATAAACAAAAATGATTTATCTGCCATTGCCTGCCAGAAACGTTCAACGGTTGCCTTTTGAGCTGCTTCATCAAAATAAATTAGTACATTTCTGCAAAACACAATATCGAGATTTCTCTGTGAAGCATCATGTTTTAAATTATGGTAATCGAAGGTTATTTTTGATTTTATTGATTCTTTAACTTGAAACCCATTGGGTAATTTTTCAAAAAACCGTTCCAGATACGGTTCAGGAACTCCCTGTATCCTTGTTTCTGGATAAAAACCTTCTTTACCCACCATGAGCGACTTAAGACTGATATCGCTTGCTGTTATCTGATAGGTCCAACCCATAGACAGCTTATCTTCCAGTAGCATCGCAATAGAGTACGGCTCTTCTCCGGTAGAACAGCCGGCACTCCAGATTTTTATTACTTTATCTTTTTTCTGTTTCATGAGTTCTGGTATCACATAATGTTCAAGAGCATCAAAATGTCCCTGATTTCTAAAAAATCTTGTTAAATTAGTGGTAACAGAATCGAGTAGCAATTTAAGCTCATCTTTATCGGATATAATAATTTGATAATACTCACGAAGGTTCTGTAGTTTTTTTTCACGCAATCGCTCTGCAAGCCTGCTTTCAAGTATTGCTCGATTAGTCGCAGAAAAATGAATCCCACTTTCATCGTAAATGAGTTTTCTATACAATTCAAAATCTGCATCACTTAAAATATTTTCCATAAGTAAATTACGTTCCACCTATTAATGTAATTCTAATTCAAATACTATATCAGGTCAATCTTAAAAAATTGTTCTTGTGAAAACTAAAAATTTTGAATACAATATGTGTTATATGAATTTTTTCAAAAAAATTATTGAATTTTTTAAAAGTTTACTCAAATTTAACGACCCTGCATATCAAGAAATTCGAAAACTTAATAAAATTCTCATACAAAAAGACCTCCACTACTACAATATTCATAATCATTTAATAACCACAGATTTTGCTAAAGACCTTTTTCTTTTTGTTTCTGCTTTACGCCCGCTCATTGATTTATCTGACCACAGTATCGGTCACCCCGATATCAGGACGTCAAAAAAATTTACCGATTATATCATTGACATGCACCTGCCAAATGATGTGCTCGAGCTTAAGTCTGAGTTTTTACCAGAAAATATAAAATCAAAACTTGAGAATGCTGTAATGCTCGACCAGGAGGTTGAAAAGCTCAATCAAGACTTTCAAAAGCTTATTCAAAAACTAGACCAGCTGGACAGCAACAAAATCAATGAGGAAATTTTTCAGCTCCAATGCTTTGTTGAAATTTGCCGGTTTGATTGGGAGAGAGTTTTAAGCTTTTTTGATCCAGGAGTCACCCTTTCGCAAAAAGATTATGCTTACAATCCCCAAAATTGTGAGGCAGAACATCTTGAAAATGAACTGATTGATATTTACTATCTTTTAAATAATTTTCTTTTTTCATCGCAACTCATAAATAATTTGGGATTACTGCTTGCAAAAATACACCCAGAACGCACCGGAAACCTCGAAACATTGCAAAAAATTTGTAATATTCTTAACAAATTTTTAAATTACAAATTAAGTGGTGTAGTACTCTTAACACTCGTGCGTCTTGCAAAAAAGAATTCGGAATATACACCAAATCTAGTTCACGAGCGACAAAATACTTTTTTAAACTACAAAATTCGCATTACTGAAAATTTTGAGACAGTAAGAAATAAACTTCAGCGGGAAATGCGGGAAATGACCGTCAATAAAGACATTCAAAAATTATTTGCTAATACACAAATCATACCTGTTGAAGAATACAATGAAGAAACTAATTTGCGTATCAGCCAAGATACTCCGTTTCATTTTACTCATATTCGTCCCTTGAGTATTTTAAAAACCTTTGTTCAAAACAAGTATGAAACAGAAATCCGCGATATCATTAAAAAAATACTCATTGAAGGATATTTTGATAATAAAAGCTTCCAAAATAATCTTGCTAATCTGGTTTATCAGTGCGATAAAACAATGAACCGAATCCGGGCATTCGAACGCAACCTTAAAGGAACCGGACGATCTACCATTGTTTCAATTAAACGGTATGTCGATGAAATGAAACACGGAAAAGATATTAGCCAGTTTCTCCAAAAGATCATTGACGAGATAAATTCAGACGCTAATGAGATTTGCGAAGATGAATCAGGGCTTTTTTTGATGCTGTATTTAGCAATCAACGATCTCCTCAATGACCAACGGAAACCTAATCCTGATATTTTAAGTAATATCCGCACAATTGGAGGACTACATAACCGCGAACTGATAGCTTCACTCAATCAAAGTAAAGATACACTCGAGCTTTTTATTAAGGTAATGCGCTCATTTGTTACAGTACGGGGTACCATAGTACAAGAAGAATAATGTACAAGTTGACCAGCATGCCCTGTATATGTTAGAAATTTATATGCAGCCTGAAACGATTACCACTCCTGACAACCTCGAAAAACCTGGCCATTTCTGCGGGATATGCGGTATCTGGTCACCCTTACCCATCAATGTACATAAATATACATTTTACATGCTCTTTGCTCTTCAGCACCGAGGACAGGAAGCATGTGGCATAGCATGGCAGGACAGCACCCGTATAAAAACTGATAAGACGCTGGGTATGGTTTCTCAACGCATGGAAACATGGCTTACAACCCAGGAAGTTTCAACCAGTGCTATTGGACATGTCCGCTATGCAACTCATGGCGGGAGCGGAATTATTAACGCACAGCCTATTGCTATATACTGCAACAAAGGTCATATAGCGCTCGCACATAACGGAAACCTCTCCAACGCTAATGAACTTCGTGAAGAGCTTTTTAATAAAGGGAACATTTTTCAAACAACTACCGACTCTGAAATTATTTTACACCGAATAAGCCACAGCTTAAAGCAAAGCAAAATTGATATCCTACATGATGCTTTACAGGGAGTTGAGGGCGCTTACAGCCTCTGCATGCTCTGGGATAATGATCTTATTCTGATACGCGATCCTTGCGGTTTCAGACCTCTTTACTATGCCCAAAAGGATGCCGTCTGGTATACAGCCAGCGAGCCCTGTGCACTCTACAGCATAGCAGCAGAAAATATTCATGAAGTAAAGCCGGGAGAAATCATTATTATAAATAACGATGGGCTACATTCATATACGCTTAAACCATCAGCACCGCTCCGGCTATCTCACTGTATCTTTGAACTCATCTACTTTGCACGACCGGACTCAGAACTATTTGGAAAATCAATATACGCATTTAGAAAATCGCTCGGGGAGAGACTTGCCTATACAGATGATCTCAAACCTGATATCGTCATACCTGTCCCCGATTCTGGAACTATTGCCGCAATAGGATATGCACAGGCCAAACAGTGTAATTTTGAATTGGCATTGACCCGCAACCACTATACAGGCCGATCGTTTATTCTACCGACAAAGAACGAACGCGAGTTTGCAGTACGCATGAAACTGCACCCCATCAGCTCAATAATTAAAAATAAAAAAGTTGTGCTTATAGACGATTCCCTTGTCCGTGGTACTACAAGCGGTATTATCGTTGCATTGATGCGTGAAGCTGGAGCAAAAGAGGTCCATCTCAGACTTTCCAGTCCTGAGCTTAAGTGGCCTTGCTATTATGGTATTGATATACCAACACGCGAAGAACTTATTTCAAACCGATTATCGCCAGAAGCAATTGCTCATGCAATTGGCGCAGATTCCGTTCGATTTATGAGTCTAGAAGATTTGCATACATGCGCTGGTCATGATGCATGTAATTACTGCACTGCATGTTTTTCAGGGCAATACCCAACAAAGCTGCCATCAAAATAAATAGAGTAAAGGAGTTAACCTGTGGCAAAAACATATCGAGATTCTGGAGTTGATATAGAAAAAGGTGATGCTTTTGCAGATTTTATAAAGAACTTTAAATCACCTGCAGTTGGAGGAGGTATTGGAGGCTTTGCAGGAGGCATTCCACTACAAAATCTTGCACAATACAAAGACCCACTCCTGCTCTCCACAACCGATGGCGTTGGCACAAAGTTGCTCGTTGCAAAAAAACTCAATAAGTGGGATACAATTGGGATCGATCTTGTGGCAATGAATGTAAACGATCTCATTGTATGTGGCTGTAAACCATTAACGTTTTTAGATTATATCGCAACAGGTTCGGTTGCTGCTAATGAGAAAAAACTGCAAACGATTATTAGCGGTATCATCCGAGGGTGTGAAATCGCCGATTGTCTCCTAACTGGTGGGGAAACGGCAGAAATGCCCGACATCTATGCGAGCGATGAAGTAGATCTTGCTGGGTTCTGTGTTGGTATTGTTGATAGATCGCATCTGCTCCCTCATCTCGATACAATGCAAGCTGGTGATGTTATTCTTGGAATACCATCGAGTGGTGTACATTCCAATGGCTATTCGCTTGCTAGAAAATGCATTCCTGAAACTGACACAGCTGGTTGGGAAGAGCTGCTCATACCTACTCGAATCTATGTAAAGGAACTCCTCACTTTATTTGAAACAAATGCAGTGCTTGCAGCAGCACACATAACCGGGTCAGGTCTCGAAGCTAATTTTGAACGAGTCATTCCCAAACAACTCAAAGGTAATTTTACCTGGGACTGGCCCCGGCCATCAATTTTTGAAAAAATTCAGACATACGGAGAAGTTCCTGAAGCTGAAATGCGCCGAGTATTTAATTTAGGCATTGGTATTGCGTTTGTGGTTCATGCCGATCAAGCTGATGACGTTATAGCGTATGCTGCAAACCACAACATTGAAGTGCTCAAAATCGGAACGCTCGTCCATGGGTAGTCTCATCGTACTTGCCAGTGGCAATGGCAGTAACTTTCAAGCCATAGCTGAATATTTTAATAATCTTAACACACACACAATTTCTGCGCTCATTACCGATCAACTATCAGCATATGCACTGGCTCGTGCAAAATCGCTTGCAATTCCTTATTATGTAGTTCCTTATTTCAAAAAAGACCGTACTACTGCAGAAAAGATAATGGCCAGCATTATCAGCACATATAATACCGATTTGATTGCTCTTGCAGGGTTTATGCGTATTTTATCGCCTGCATTTATTCATCAATTTAGGGGTAAAATAATCAATATCCATCCTTCACTACTCCCCTCTTATCCTGGTACGAACAGCATAGCACGTGCATACGAAGCAGGTGAATCACAGCTTGGAATCACAGTACACTATGTCGATGAAGGTGTGGATACCGGAACCATAATTATTCAAAAGTCCATTCCGCGAGCACCAACTCTCGAAATAATGACAGAACGAATCCATCAGCTTGAACATGAAACATACCCTCGAATACTCCATTCGCTTTTAGACTCACAATGAATTATTGATACGATTCTAATACACTTTCAGCACGCCTGGACACTAAAACAATAAAAACAGCTTGACTATTCGCACCAAAATTCTTACGTTGTATTAATAAACCTTATAAGTTTAAGGGAAGAGGAGGCTATTATGTCAATGATTGAATACGTAGAAGCGAGAGAAATTCTCGATTCTCGCGGAAACCCAACAGTTGAAGTAGATGTTGTACTTGAAAGTGGCATTTTTGGAAGGGCTGCTGTACCAAGTGGTGCTTCAACAGGCGACTATGAAGCTGTTGAACTGAGAGATAACGATAAAAAGCGCTATATGGGAAAAGGCGTTCTCAAAGCTGTAGAAAACGTCAACAGCACAATAGCAAACGAGATTTGTGGTCTCGATGTAACCGACCAGGTAGAAATTGATAAAACGTTAATTGATCTCGACGGCACCGAAAATAAATCACGGCTTGGCGCAAACGCAATTCTTGGAGTATCCATGGCATGCGCACGCGCTGCTGCAGAATATTCAGGAATTCCTCTCTATCGATATTTGGGCGGAGTACATACCATAACAATGCCAGTCCCCATGGCAAATATTATTAATGGAGGAAAACATGCTGATAACAAAATTGATTTTCAGGAATTCCTCATTATGCCGCTCGGTGCTGAATCCTTCAGGGAAGCAGTCCGAATTACTGCTGAAGTTTTCCATACACTCAAAGGACTCCTCAAAGCCGATGGTCATAACACTGCAGTAGGCGACGAGGGTGGTTTTGCTCCCAATATCGATAACGAAACAGCTCTTCAGTATATCGTCAAAGCAATAGAAAAAGCTGGTTACAAACCAGGCGAACAGGTTGCTATTGCACTTGACTGCGCCAGCTCAGAACTATTCGAAGAAGGTGGAAAAAAAGGTTACAAATTCTGGAAATCAAACCCTGATAAATTATTTTCAGGCGATGAACTCATTGAGCTTTTAACACGGTGGGTAGAAACCTATCCAATAGTCTCTATTGAAGATCCATTTGATCAAAATGACTGGGATACATACGTTAAATTTACCCAAAAAATGGGACAGAAAATACAAATTGTAGGTGACGATCTTTTTGTAACCAACGTAAAACGGCTTCAAAATGGCATTAAGCTTGGTGCATGTAACTCAATTCTCATTAAGCTTAATCAGATTGGTACTGTTACTGAAACAATCGAAGCAATTACCATGGCTAAACGCGCTGGCTATACAGCTGTAGTTTCACACCGTTCCGGCGAAACAGAAGACACGTTCCTGGCAGATCTTGCGGTAGCACTGGAAACAGGACAGATTAAAACAGGCTCAATGTCTCGCACAGACCGAATATGCAAGTACAATCAGATTATGCGCATAGAGGACGAACTTGAAGACATAGCAGTTTACCCTGGTTATAAAACATTTAGCAATCTTAAAAAATATTGGTAAAGTCTTACAATTCACCAGCTCCGCTTATTAGAAGCGGAGCTGTGCTTTGAACGCTACTTGCTTTAGCTCCACTGTGCTTATTGTGTGGTGTGAGTTTCGTTCATTCGTGGAGTTCAGCATATAACTTTTCAATAGCATCGCAGGATTTATCAAAAGGCTGTCCTAATCTGCGTGCTCCCTGTTCTGTAACAAGCCAATCTTCTTCATTGCGGATTCCTCCAAACGACAGCCACTTTTCAACCCTATCATAATTTATAAATTGACTGCATCTATTTTCTTTTTTCCAAGAGGCAATGAGCATTGGAATAAAATAAATTCCTGGTTCTATCGTAAGCACCATATCCTTCTGCAGAGTCTTTGCAAGACGGAGACTCCTTAATCCAAACTGCATGCTTCGTGGTTCTTTATCATAGCCAACATAATCCTCACCGAGGCCTTCCATATCGTGTACATCGAGTCCCATCATATGTCCTAATCCATGAGGAAAAAATAACGCATGAGCTCCTTCAGTCACTATATCCTCGGTTCTCCCCTTGAGTAATCCTATTTCTCGCAAACCATCAGCAATAACTGAACATGCTTTACAATGGATTGTTTTAAATTCTATTCCTGGTTTCAACATTGTCGCAGCTTCATACCCTGCCTTAAGTACAATACTATATATTTCCCGCTGTTCAGGCGAATACTTTCCACTAATAGGAAAGGTTGTAGTCAGATCACCTGCATATCCTGTAATCGTTTCTGCTCCCGCATCAACTAAAAGAAGCTGCCCATCTTCAAGTTGCTTGTTATACTCATGATTATGCAGGATTTCCCCATGTACCGTTACAATTGGCTGAAACGAGAGCGCACCACACGATAACGCCTGTGCTGTTATACCAGCCATCACCTGACGTTCGGATATGCCAGGTCTTGCTAAGCGGATGGCTTCTTTATGCATAGCAATTGTAGTATTGACTGCAGTTTCGATTTCCTTAATTTCATATGCATCTTTACATTGCCGTAGAGCCACCACCGCATGAATGAGTGCATGAGAAACTCGTTTACTTATGTGTTCTACTTTTTCACATAAAATAGCTGCTAATATTAGCAAAGCCTGACTCGTATAGGGGGGTAAAAAATGTACTGGTTTATTTTCTATAAACGATACAATATCCTTTCGTGGATAGATGCCCTTCAGGCAGCTTTGCTCAATATCCTCATATGATGGCTCACCGATCCAGATTTTTAGACTTTCATCTGGCATATCATAAAACAAATAGGCATCACCTGTTTCAATATCAATGATACCAGCACAATCAGGCTGATAAATACCAAAAAAATATATAAAAGTAGAGTCCTGACGGAAATCATATGTATTATCTTGATAATTTCTGGACACAGATGTATTGCCCAATAGTAATATCAAACCAGTTTGTCCTTTTTGCTTCATGAGATTGGCAAGTCTAATTCTCCGTGCTTGATACATAGTCAGTCCTTACTTATGTTTTTCATGTTGAATTAACTACTAATCAGCTAATGTACCTCGTATTTTTGTATCAATGCTTGTTAAAATTTTCATCAATTTATCTTTAGAATATAAATCAATGAGACGTACTTCTACAAACTTTTGAGCTTCTTCAGAAAACTGTCCTGCACTTATACAGAGACCTCTACCAGCTTTCATGTCTTTCATTCGTGTATTTAAATCTCTCACAAGGAATTCGCCTGTTACACCGCTAGAACGAATAAATCGAATTAATACAAAATCTGCCCATTTGGGTGTTTCGACTTCAATAAAAATATCTACAAATTCCGATTGCTGGGCATATATATCATTAATTTTTATCTTTGCACCCGAATATAAATATGTAATTATTTTTTTACACAAGTTTATAAATTCACTAACCGGTGATAAAAGATAAACCTGCAGATTGTGGTTTGAATTAAGTTCTTTATACCGGTTATAAAGCGCTTCCACATCTTTATAGCCAGGGGCTATCTGCATCACCTCATGTAACAGCTGCACAGCTCGTGAAATTTCTGACTCCTGTAAATATGCAACTGCCATTCGATATTTTAGCTCTACAAGGATTTCTGGAGCAATTGTTTTATGCTTTAATCCAATTTCAAAATCAACAATAGCTTTTTTATACTGTCGCTGATTCATATATATTGTACCTGAAAACAGTGCCGCTGCTGGTCCAAAATCTGGGTCAACACGCAAGTGGCTTAATATACGTAAAGCCTGGTCCATTTGATTATTTTCATAAAAACACTCACCCATTGCAAAGAGGGACTCCTTATCATCAGGTTGCTGTTCAAGAACTTTTTTTATAATTGATAGTGCCTCACGGTACTGTTTAACTTTAAACAAACAAAGTCCCAAAAACCTCAGTGACATTATGTGCTCATTATTCGCAGCATATGCTTGTTTTAAAAGCGGGAGAGCCTTTTCATAATTTTTCTTCATGTACTCAAGTACACCTAAATTATAATTAATCTCAAAATCATCAGGTTTTCCGGTCTTTGCAATAGTAAAAGCTTTATATGCATCATCATTTTTACCTAACCGGTAACAACATAAACCAATCCGCTTGCTTACTTCAAAAACATCAATTTCAGAATTGGTTTCTCCCAGTCGATTCAAATTTTCATAAAGCTTTAATGCTTTTTCCCATTCCTGCTCATCAAAATAGAGCTCTGCAAGCATAAAGAGTGCTTCAACATCATTGGGATTCTGTGCAAGACGGCGGTTTGCTTCTTTTAAAATTTGAGGCTTATCCAATTTTTTTTTCTTAATTCTCGTTGCTACTTTTTCTTTTTTCTTTGGTTTTATAAGTCCCAGTAAAAATATCGAGGCAATAAGCAATAAAACCACAACACCAATAATAATTATACCAGTTTCCATAAACACCTTACATGTACAATTAAGAACTCTCAGAAAAACACATTACAAACTAACAGAGCACTCTCATTACAGCTTACTTTCATGCAGCTATTATGTCAATAAAAAAGGGATACCTCTCAACAAGGTATCCCTTTTCCTGAACTATTGTCTTATTTTACCAGCGGTTACGAAATTCTCTTTTCCGTGCTGGTTTATCGTTTGCTTCATTCACTTTTATTACGCGGCCATCAAGCTCTTTTCCGTTCATTGCATTGATTGCTGCAGCAGCACCTTCTTCAGTTTCCATTTCAACAAAGCCAAAACCTTTTGAACGGCCTGAATCACGATCTACCACGATGTTTGCTGTTTCAACATTACCAAACTGAGCAAATGCATCACGCAGTGAATCTTCGTTGGTTCCATAGCTGAGATTGCCAACATAAATTTTCTTGTTCATAAAAAATCCTTTTCCCGGTTCTAACGGGCAAACAAAGAGAATAGTTTATTCTCTTAATAAAATACAGGAACCACTGTTCCTTTGTACGCGGCATGTACGACTACTTTGTGAGAAGAAGCAATAAACCGGGTCGAAAGCAGAACAAAAACCGTAGAGTCTTTATTACCTGGTAACGCAACAACATATTCACATTCATAACACGAGCGTAACAGTTATATAGTACTGTAAATAGTAATCTTTGTCAAATAAAATTATGAACTTACAACAGATTTTTCTTTTAAATAATGTAAAATTATAAAAAGCAAAAATAGCAAGCACCACGATGCAACGAGAACAAACCAGTGAACTATTGGATTAAGATACAGTTCCAGAATACCAACTGCTCCAAGAACCATACAGGTTGAATATATTATTGCTAATATTGATCGGGTAGAAAAGCCTAAATGTAAAAGTTTATGGTGAATATGCCATTTATCCGGAGCCATAATTGATTTCCCCTGTCGTATTCTCCGGAGCATTGCAGCAAATACATCAAAAATTGGCAGCAATAGTATTGTCGGAGCTATCCAAACCATTGTGCCTTTAGAAATACTCTCTATTTCCATAAGTGGCAGAATTGCAAGTGTAAAACCAAGCAGGTTACTCCCAGAATCTCCCATAAATATTTTTGCTGGGGGAAAATTATAAAACAGATATCCAACTATTGCACCTGCCAATATAATTGCAGTTAATGCACCTAAAATTTGATTTCTATCTATTAAAATAAGACCAAAGCTGAACAGTGCTATAAGACTGATCCCACCACAAAGACCATCCATGCCGTCAATCATGTTGATTGCATTGATGACTCCTACTATCCATAAAATAGTTATCGGATATGATAACCATCCCAAATTAACTGCATCCAGGCCTGGTAACCATATAGTGGTAAATTTATATCCCAATAGTGCAAGCACTAAAGCAACTGCTATTTGAATTACAAAACGGACAAGAGCTCGCACATTAAAAAAATCATCCAGCAAACCTATAGCAAATATTATTACCATGCTAATCAATACTGGAAAATGATGATGGAATTCTCTCAAAAGTTCTTGTGAAAAAATGAGCGCAGCACTAAAGCTTATTAGAAAGGAAACGAATATACCAATACCGCCCAATCGAGATATCTGCGTTGTATGTATTTTTCTTTCATCAGGTTTATCAAACCAATTTTTTTTACGCGATATTTTTATAATAAGCGGCTGCAAGAGTAAACTTGCAAAACCGCTCACTAAAGCAAATAGTAAATATTTCATATTTTTCTATTATAATGTATTTATTATAAAAATTCTATGTGAAAGCGTTTTATATTTTTCCTCTAAACATAATTCGCACCTGCTTGTAGAGACCTTCACCCTCGCTCTTGGTCTCAATATCTACAATATTGTTTAATGTAGTATGAATGATGCGGCGTTCAAAAGGATTCATAGGTTCCAGCAAAATGCTGGTTCGTGTTTTTCGCACTTTTTCAGCTAATTCATAAGCCATTTTTACCAGTGATTCTTCGCGCCGGAGTCGATAATTTTCTGCATCCACAACAATTTTATAATTCGCAAGTCCAATTTTACTTGCATAAACATTGAGCAAACTTTGAATAGCATCGAGATTTTTACCTTTTTTCCCAATAATTATTGAAACATTTGGACTTTCAAGGCGCACTCCAAGTTTTTTTTCTTCTCTAAACAAAATCGATGCTTTACAGTTGTATCCCATATGTTCAATGAGTTTCTGCACAAAATCAATAATCTTTTCCTCATGTTCAGGGAGCAGTTTGCTTGCAGAAACTTCTTTTTTTTCATCATCATGCAGATAGACACGAATGCGTGTTTTTGCTTTTTTTAAAAATGATCCTTTTGTAGTCTCCAGAATTTCCACATCAAATTTGTCGCGTTCTACCCCCAATGCAGAAACTGCATTTTCTATGGCTTCTTCCTCTGTTTTTCCTTCAAACTCGTGAACCATAATATATATTCTCCTTAAAACGTAATAATCATTTAACTTTAGCAATCACCGGTTTTTCTGGTTTTCCTGTATATTTCTTATGAATAAATCTATTTATAAGATATTGTTGAATTACCGTAAGAATATTGGCAACAATCCAGTACACTAAAAGTCCAGATGGAGCATCATACAGCACAAAGAAGAAGATTATCGGTAAGCCATACAGCATAAAATTCATTTGACTTTGATTTTGTCCTGCTGAAGTAGGTTGCTGCATGAATTTTCCATACCAGAGCTGGCTTATGAGATAAATTATCGGCAGTGCTCGTATGGCGCTTATTTTCCAGATAAATAAATCTATCGTATCAAAGCTTACAATCGCTTCTGGTAATGAAAGATCGGTAATCCATCCAGGAATAAAGCTTGCTCCCCGCAAGTCAAAATGGTTGCTAAATAAACTGTACATTGCAATAAAAATTGGAAACTGCAATAGTACAGGAAGACATCCGGAAAGCGGATTTGCCCCTTCTTTTTTGTAGAGTTCAGCAAGCTCAATATTCAGTTTCTGTGGATTATTTTTATACTTATTCTGCAATTCCTGAATTTTGGGCTGTATTTCTTGCATTTTTGCAGTACTCTTGCTGCTCTTAATAGTCAACGGTACTAGTATGACCCGTACCAGAATAGTCAACAGGATGATTGCAATACCATAGTTCGGAATAATGCTGTAAAATAAGTTTAAGAGCCATTTAAGTGCACTCTCAAGCCACCCGAGAGCATTATTGCCTTCCGTTATTTTAGTCAGATTGTCTGCAGAGTGTTTATAGTAATTCTTTGCAGGATCATCATACCGAGCAAGTTCTTTATAACTTTTTGGTCCAATATAGATATAAAATATATCGGTCTGTGCGCTGGCAGTAATGGGAGGGCGAACAAAAGACATTGATGTTACTGCTTTTACACCTTTTTTTTGAATATTTGTAGCCCGTAAACTGTATTGCGTAGCATCAGGAATTACTATGAGTGAAAAATATTTTCCCGCAATTCCTGCCCAGGTAAAACGAGTATTTTGTGTAATAGTACCATTTTTGGTATTAAGAACCTTTCGTTTAGTACCTTCAAGCACAACAATACGTCTAAAATCGGAATAATTGGTTAACTCAGTAAAATCAGGACCTATTTGAGGACCAAAGTATAAAGTGTATGCGCTATCACCATTTCCAATAGCAAGAGGTTGTGGAACCGTGTTTTCATGAATTATTGATAATTTAATTATGTATTCATCTGGTACAAATTCATATCGCTTTTTGAGCGTATATGATGTAACCGCTCCCTCTTGGCTTTTTACATAATATACGCGAGAAAATTCGATAATAGTATCACTCACACGCTCATATTTCATGAGATCATGTTGTGGCTGCGGTGTCACCTGTCCCTGTGTCGATGGAATGATTACACCAAACCCAGAAGGTCCGTCTGCAGAGACGAGCATTTCTACTGGCTTTCCATCAGTAAGATGTTTTTTTAGCTGTAGTGAAACAATTGAACCACCTTCATTTGTAAAAATAGCTCTTATATAATCGGTATCAAGGGTGATAGTTTCGGGAACAAGTTTTTGATATTCATCTTCAATCGGTAATTGTTGTTGTACTATCTCAACACTTGCAGGGACAGTTGTTTGTTCCTGCACAGTAGTTTGCACTACAGGGTTTGGATTTTGAGTTGTCTGAACAGGTGGAGAAAAAAATAACGTTTGTATGATACTAACTGCAAAAACAAACAACACAGAAAGCACAACTGCTAACAGGGTTCTTTTTGATGATCCTGCATCATCATTCTCAAATGTATTCATGGCAGTGGATCATAACCTCCCGGATGGAATGGATGACATTTACTAATACGTTTTAGCGATAAGTACAATCCTTTAACTGGACCATACTTATCGATTGCCTGAAGTGCATACGTTGAACATGTAGGATAAAAGCGGCATGTTGGAGGAAACAGGGGAGAAATAAATTTTCTATATACTTTAATTGGGAATGAGATAATTGCAATCAATATACTTCTCATACTACAGCACCAATCCAGCTTTTTTGAGAAGAATCTGCATCTGTTTTTTTCGCTCTTCAAACGTTTCTTCCTGGCAGGGTTGAATTATGAAAACGATATCAACCCATTTAGTAATCCAGGGTTTGTATAGTGTTCTCCAAACTTCAGAACAAATACGTCTTGCCCGATTACGACGAACTGCAGTACCTACTTTCTTACTGGCTGAAAATACAACCCTGGTTTTCTCAAGGGAATTACTGCACACTTGCATTACCATCCCTTGTGTTTGATACCGCTTTCCTTCCCTATAAACACGCTGAATATCCTTTGAACGTGTTAAACGCTCATCCTTGGAAAACTTCAGACATACCACACTAGTAATGGTTTAATACTTCTTCTTTTCATCAGAAATGGTAAGACGGATTCTGCCTTTTGCTCTTCTCCGTTTTAATACCAGTCTTCCACCTTTGGTTGCCATTCTGGCCCGGAATCCAAATTTTCGCACTCTCCGCGTTCGGCTTGGCTGATAGGTTCTTTTCATCTGATACCTCTACTATATAAAAAATAGATTTTCCTTGACTTATAGAGACGCAAGTATAGAATTTATAAGGAATTTAGTCAACATTACCATTGATGCTTGATTCTTTTATCCAACATTGTACACAATGACTAAACCAGGATACCATTGTTTATGGGAAACAAAGCAATTCTAGCAATAATACGCGGACGAGTCCAGGGAGTTGGATTTAGATATGAAGCCCGCAACTTTGCCAAATCATTGGGCCTCACGGGCTGGATATATAATCTTCCAGACGGTGGGGTAGAAACCTATGCCGAAGGTCCTGCATCAGCTGTCGATCGATACCTGCAGTGGCTGCACCAGGGACCTCCAGGCGCACATGTAACATCTGTAGATGTCACCGAAAAGCAATATACAGGTTCCTACGCATCGTTTACAATCGAATTGTACTAGTAGTCGCACCAAAGCAATAAAAAAGGGTACAATTAAGCATTGTACCCTCATACTTCCATTGATTTTATGGCATAATTTTTACTTTATAAAACCTTATGCTACGTAGCTTTCTAACATTGAAGCATCATACGAATCGGAAAGCCGTTTAATAACTGCTTTTTCAATCTGTCTGATTCTTTCCTTAGTAAGATTAAATTCTTCACCAATCTCTTTAAGGCTCAATGGTTTATGATTATTTAATCCAAAACGCATTTCGATAATTTTACGTTCTTTTTCAGTAAGCGTTCCCAAAAGACGATTGATATCATCACGAAGTGCAAGTTCGATAACCGTATCCTCTGGACCTTTGTATGCAGAACTATCGACAGTATCAACAAGCGTTCCTGATTCTTTATCATCATAGAGAGGAGCATCGAGGGAGACAAAATCCCTACTTACTGATACCAAATCGCGAACATGTTCGGGTTCCATGTTGAGCATACGAGCTATCTCTTGCTGCTCATCATCTTCGGACATGCTCTCGTTAATTATCTTTTTAGCTTTTTCAATCTGCACAAGCTCATTGGCACGGTTTAACGGTAGGCGTATAGGCATGCTCTTTTCACAGATAGCCTTGAGAATTGCCTGCCGAATCCACCACACTGCATAGGAAATAAAGTGGTAACCTTTGCTTACATCAAAGCGTTCAATTGCATGCAAAAGACCGATATTGCCTTCGGATATGAGATCTGCAAGCGGCAATCCCTGATTCTGGTATTTCTTTGCAACATTTACAACAAACCGCAGATTTGCTTTAACAAGTTTTTCTTTTGCAAGCTTATCACCTTGAGCTGCAAGTCTTGCATAGTGATCTTCTTCTTCGCGGGTCATAAGCGGTATTTTATTAATTTCTCTTAAGTATATAGAAAGTACATTAGCATCTGCACTACTTTGTTCTTTTATTTCACGTATTGATTTCATAGTTCCTCCTGAACTGTCATTCATATAGCAAATTACATGCCAATTTAGATAATCATGTAACTAAATAGACAATAAAAGCTATATTTCTTTATAATATAAATATTTAATTTTTTAAAATTTCGCACTAAGACATACAGTTTACAGTATATTTGCATCAAACTGCATGTGAGAAACGGCAAAGACGAGTTCTATTGTGTTACTATTCTACACACAGAGCACAAAGAGCATGTTACTGTGTTAAAATGAAACAACAAGTAGTTTGCGAAGGGGAGAATGTATCATTTTAACCCATGTTATCGGGAAAGCAGCACCACAACAGAATTCGCACCAGCAATGTAAGGACAGTGTGGCACATACTGAGCAGTCTGTTCGTCATAAAACACATCTGGATCAGACCTGCTTGTATCAATGATTCGGTACCACTGCTTACCATCGGGCAAGACCGATAACTGAACTGGCACCGGTTGCTGTTCCGGATTCCAGATGATGAAAAAATCATTGTCATCTTTATCGTTCAAAATATCAGCTTTAGTTCCATCAATTCGCATTGCAAGACACTTGCTGTCACTCTTCCAATCTGGTTCACTTCCATCGGGATTAAACCATGTAATATCGGGCATTTTGTTATGTCGACCTTGTTTTCCAGTATAAAATTCAGGCCTATGGAAAGCTGGATGCCGTTTTCGAAATGCGATGAGTTTTTTTACAAAAATAAAAAGATCAGCATTTTCTGTGCGTAAATCCCAATTAATCCAGGATATTTCATTATCCTGACACCATGCATTATTGTTTCCCTGCTGTGTCCTGCCAAACTCATCCCCTGCAAGTAGCATCGGTGTTCCAAGTGATAAGAACAGTGTAGTTAAAAAGTTTTTAATTTGCCGCTTTCGCAGTTCTATAATTTTACCATCATTGGTAGGACCTTCAATGCCATAGTTGTAGCTATAATTACTCGGATGACCATCTAAATTGTTCTCACCATTTTCTTCATTATGCTTACCATTATAGGAAACAAGATCCATGAGCGTAAATCCATCATGACAGCACACATAATTGATTGAATGAAATGGTTTTCTACCGTCTCGCAGGTACAAATCACTCGAACCGGTTATCCTCGTTGCAAATGCACCGGTAAAACCGCTATCGCCACGCCAGTATCGCCGTACATCATCTCTAAACCGGTCATTCCATTCTGCCCAGCGTCCCCCAGGAAATGCGCCAACCTGATATGCTCCACCTGCATCCCATGCTTCTGCAATGAGCTTTGTATTTCGCAAAATAGGATCTTCTGCAATCATCTCAATCATTGGTGGATTTTCGAGCATTTTCCCTTTTTGATCGCGCCCCAATATCGATGCGAGATCGAATCTAAAACCATCGACATGCATCTGCACCACCCAGTAATGGAGGCAATCGATAATAAAATTTCTTACAATAGGATTATTGCAATTAAGCGTATTGCCGCAGCCGGAAAAATTCTTGTAATATCGCTGATCTTCATCGAGCATGTACCAGATAGGATTATCGAAACCACGGAACGATACAGTTGGTCCCAGTTCATTGCCTTCTGCAGTATGATTGAATACCACATCAAGAACGACTTCTATTCCAGCTTTATGGAGTTCCCGTACCATAGTTTTAAATTCAGTAACCTGTTCTCCGCAGGTTCCGCCTGCAGCATAGATGCCTTTAGGAGCAAAAAATGCAAGCGTACTATAGCCCCAGTACTGTTTTAATTGTTCGCCTGTATATGGATTCTTACGCTGATTTTCATAAAAATCAAATTCCTGAACGGGAAGCAGTTCCAGGGTTGTGATTCCAAGTTCCTTAAAGTACGGAATCTTTTCAATAACTCCTTGATAGGTTCCTGGTGCTGAAACTCCAGAACTCGCATGACGGGTACTACCACGGACATGTAGTTCATATATTACAGCGTGTCTCAATGGCAAATTGAGGGGTCTGTCCCCCTGCCAATCAAACGCAGAATCATCTATCACAATGCATTTAGGCATAAAACCAGCATTATCAACATGAGAAAACGAAAGATCTTTTTCTTCACTCGTAACGTCATAACCACAGGACTGGGAAAGATCCCAGATAAAATCGCCTGTGAGCGCTTTTGCATAGGGATCAAGGAGGAGCTTGTTTTTATTAAATCGAAGTCCTTCTTGTGGTATATAGGGTCCATCAACCCGATATCCATATAGTGTCCCTGTACGAATTCCTTGGAGCTCAACGTGCCACACATCGCCTGTGCGGTTTATAAGAGGATTAAATTTATATTCAAAAAATGCTTTGCTGTCAGATGGGTTTGCATAAAGCTCAAGTGTTATACTGGTTGCGTGTCGGGAAAATATTGCAAAATTGACACCCCCTGGTACAAGCGATGCACCAAAGGGGGTCGGGAAACCTGGCTGTAAGCGTATTGTCGTATCCATGACCACCTCGTGTGGTCATAGTATACTACATTGCCATTCCGCCATCAATTTTTAAGACTTCACCGGTAATGTACGAAGCCATATCGGAAGCGAGAAACAGTACCGCAGATGCTATTTCTTCAGGCTTGCCAGTTCTGCCAAGTGGAATGGCTGCTTTGAGTTTTTCTTTTGCTTCTTCGGGGATTTTATCTGTCATGGCAGTATCGATAAATCCAGGTGCTACTACATTGACCCGTACGCCCCGGCTTGCAACCTCTTTCGCAAGGCTCTTTGAGAATCCAATGAGACCTGCTTTTGATGCAGCATAGTTTGTCTGACCGCCATTTCCAGTTATACCTACAACACTCGATACATTGATGATACTCCCTGCACGCTTTTTGATCATGTGACGTGCAGCGGTGCGGCACACAAAAAAGGCACTGGTCAGATTCGTGAGCAGTACCTGCTCCCAATCTTCGGTATTCATTCTAAATACAAGACCGTCTTTAGTAATGCCAGCATTGTTGACGACTACATCAATAGATCCTTCACTGGCTATTGTATCAATCGCAGCTTCCAGTGCCTTTTCGTCAGTTACACTGCAGGAAATCCACTTAAGTTTACAGGCATTGTTTTGAGCAATTGTAGCGAGTTCGCCTGCATTTTCTGCTTCCGAACGTGAAATATAATAAACATTTGCACCTTCTTCTAAAAACGTTTTGACAATGGCTCTGCCGATACCTTTCGACCCGCCTGTAACAATACAATTTTTTTCTTTTAACAAATTCATGTTCTTGCTCCTCTCCTGGATTTTTTCTTTCTCAATCAAACGTAGGAATCACATCCAAAGTACTGCAAAATACTATACCATTACTGTGAAACTTTTTGTATGAGCTCGAGCGTTCCACAGGGATACGCAGGGATTTCCGTATTGAAAGATTTCCATAAACCGCACAAAACAGTTCCTGGACCTGCTTCCAATATTCGTCCATAGCCATCACCTGCAATTGCAGCTTCTTCCTGTGTCCACCGTACCGGGCTGATTATCTGGTCTGCAGCAAGTTTTTTAAGCTCAACACCGGAGCCTACCTTACCGCCAGTAACATTAGAATAAAAAGCAATAACAGGGTCATTGAACACTACATCCTGGAGGATTTCTTTGAACCCATCATATGCATACTGCATAATTGGCGAATGAAAAGCACCGGAAACTTTAAGACGGACGACTCTTCGTGCACCTGCATTTTTAATGACTTCCTCTGCTTTGGTAATCCCTGCTTCTGTTCCTGAAATGACAGATTGATTTGGAGCATTATAGTTAGCAACCCACACATCATGAATGCCTGCTTGCTGTAATGCTGCTTCTATTTTTTCAGGCTCAAGTGATAGCACCGCACTCATTGTTGAACCACCAGAACGTTTTCCAGCTTCATCCATCAACCTGCCGCGCTCTGCTACGAGCTTCATCATGGTTTCGAACGAAAGCACACCTGCTTCCACAAGCGCTGGCCACTCGCCTAAACTAAAACCTGCAGTTCCATCACAGGAAAAGCCCATATCATGGAGCACAACAGCTGCTGAATAATCAACAAGTGCAAGCGCAACCTGTGTATTCCTTGTCTGCTTGAGATCTTCTTCCGTACCGGAAAAAATAAGATCAGTCAGGTTCATTTTTGTCATATCAGAAGCCTGCTCAAACAACTCTCGTACTTTTTTATATGCATCGAATAAATCTTTTCCCATACCGATGGCTTGAGCACCCTGCCCTGGAAAAACTATACACGTTTTCATATCACATCTCCTCCTTGTATACATATAGTGCTGAACGATACTACGAATGTTCAACACGCGATACATTATACAATACAGTAAAATAATTTTTAGTCACTAGAGAATTTATGACAAATTGACTCTTTTTGTCAACAGCGCTCCGTTTTATCCACGTTGATTGCTTCATTCTTGGGGGCGAACATTCTTCTTAAATGGTCAATCTTCCGTCTTCAATGATCACAAAGCACGCTGTTTTTCCTTGTCACTATGCGAAAAATAGTTTATGCTGATGCTATGCTCATTGACATGCATATGCATAGCGTTTTTTCTGACGGAAATCTCACACCGCAGGAGCTTATTGAGTCACTGGTTCAACATAAGATCCAGTTTGCATGTCTCACAGACCATGATACGTTTGGCGGAACACCCTTTTTTCTAGAAGCAGCACAGAGCAAGGGTATCACATCAATTCCCGCTATAGAAATAGATTGCCTGGCACCCGAAATTGGCTATGACAGTGAGATTTTATGCTATTTCCCACAAGGAACATACAACCATACTAAATTGCTGACAGACACATATAGAAACAGAAGATTAACAGCAATTCAAACAATTGTAGAGAATTCGAGGCTTCTTAAACCTAGCCTGTCACTTAATAATTTTTATGTTAACAAATTATTACGCTTACCAGTTTCACCTGATGCAAAAGAATATTTATTCAACGCTATTCGAATAACTACACCTGATCTATACGCATTTTTTATGGAAACCGCAGTAATCGATAAAAAAACAACGTATAAATTTTTTAAAAAACACTATACTGCTCCTGTATTTAAAAAAGCTTCAGAACCATTAAAACCGCACATTACAGAAGTAATAGCTGCAGCAAAGGCTGATAACGGTCTTGTTGTGCTCCCTCACTTTGGCCATGAGTTTGATGATGATACCGATATACTAACAAAAGAATATTCGCGAGCCCGGGAAATGCTTGCGTACTTTCAATCTGTCGGCATACAGGGGCTTGAATGGTACGCTTACCGAAACCACCAGCAGCAAAAACTCAATGAACTCATTCACAAACTTGCTGAACCATTCAATTTTTTTAAGACATTTGGCTGTGATTTTCATGGTTCCGAAAGCAAAAAAAATTCTATTATCCCATTTGAAGGGGAACTTGCTTTTCTATAAAAATAGTCGTACTTCATCGAAAGGACACCATCATGCAGAACTGCATAAATATTTTAGACGGACACAATGATTTTTCGGAACATCTTTCTGACACATTTGAAGAAAATAAACACTTGCTTTTTGAACGACAGACAAAAGGTCATCTCGATCTTCCGCGCATGCATGATGGCAGATTTGCCGGCGGTTTTTTTGCAATTTTTATTCCACAACCGGCACCAACTGAAGAACTAACTGATGATGAAAAACGCGCACGTAATTACAACCCGCTCGATCCTGCTTACGCTCGTGAACAAACAATAAGCCGGATTCATATGCTCGTACAACTTGCGCAACAATCAAATAATGCTGTTACCATTGTTCTTACAGCAGATGAGCTCAAACAAGCATATGCGAGCAACACGATAGCCATGATACTGCACATAGAAGGTGCCGAAGCCATCGCGAGCGATCTCTCCAATCTTGATTTTTTTTACAATCTCGGAGTTCGTTCAATAGGACCAGTATGGAGCAGAGTAAATGTGTTTGGCCATGGCGTAACTTCAGGCGGACCAGGAAGTCCCGACACAGGCCCCGGCTTAACTAACGCCGGCAAAGAGCTTGTTAAAGCCTGCAACCGCATGGGCATACTTGTAGACTGTTCGCATATCAATGAAAAAGGTTTCTGGGATATCGCAAAAATTACTACAAAACCACTTGTGGCAACACATTCCTGTGTGCATGCAATCTCTCCATCAAAACGTAATCTCACCGACAAACAAATTGCAGCCATTGGTGAATCACATGGCGTAATTGGCATTAACTTTGCTGTTCACTTTTTACGAGAGGATTGCGCAATCAATACCGATACACCACTGAGCCTGATCGTGCAGCATGCTCAATACATTGCAGACCGTATCGGCGTTGACCACGTAGCGTTTGGCTCAGATTTTGATGGTGCACCGATTCCTGCTGCACTCAAAGATGTTTCCGGATTACCACTTCTCATTGACGAATTCAGATCACATGGTTTTACCCTTGAAGAAATTGAGAAAATAGCCTATAAAAACTGGATACGAATCCTGGAAACTACGTTATAAACTAACTTTGAAGGGGTATCACATATGGCGCACTGCATAGTTCCCGAGGCAGAAGCAATCCTCGATAAAGAATTTCCCGTACACAACCATGGCTTTGTCCGCCTTGTCGATTATCTCGGCGGCGATGAACGTGTCGTTCAGGCTGCACGTGTTTCATACGGAGAAGGTACCAGAACTGTCCGGGAAGATGCAGCCCTCATCGACTATTTGCTGAGGAATGAGCATACAAGTCCTTTTGAACAAGTGGTGCTCACGTTTCACATTAAACTACCAATTTTTGTAGCACGTCAGTGGATTCGCCACCGAACAGCTCGTCTTAATGAGATTTCTGGAAGATACTCAATTCTCAAAGATGAGTTTTGGCTTCCTTCACCCGATGCCGTTGCAAAGCAAAGTAAGGATAACAAACAGGGACGCACTGATGAACCTTTTTCTCCTGAGACAGCTCGAACTGTCATCAGCTCTATGGAAAAGGAACAGCAGCATGCGTATGAACACTATTCTCAACTGCTCGAAATGGAAGTTGCGCGAGAGCTTGCAAGGGTTAATCTTCCGCTTTCGACGTATACAGAATGGTACTGGCAAATGGATTTACACAATCTCCTGCGCTTTCTCATGCTCAGACTCGATCATCATGCACAGCGGGAAATTAGAGAATATGCACAGGTGATCTATGACATAACCAAAAAAGTAGCACCGCTCACCTGTGCCAGTTTTGAAAATCATGTGCTCAAGGGAACACGACTTTCAGGAGAAGAAACCGCAATTATCAGAAAACTCTGGAACGGCGAAAACATTACCATTGATGAACGCACAAAAAGAATTTTAGAAGAGAAACTGAATAGCAAATTCTAGCTTTCTTATAAGCAATTAACCTGTTTGTCACCGCTATTTAATTTTCTATTTTTCAGGAATATTGAGCAGTCTAACGATTAGAGGCTTTACATTCCAGAATTCCATAAATGCATACAATCTTTCAAGAGCTATCTTTTTTTGTGATTCAGAAAAATCAGAAAGCTTTTGTGCGCGTATAAGAATATTTTTAGGTGTATGCTCTGTGGCTATAAACTCCATAATTGTTACTGTATACCCAACAGCTTCCAGTGCTAATGCTCTTAATGTATCGGTTACGAGAGAGCCTACTCGTTCTCGGATAATTCCATGTTTCATCATATATGTAAGCGGTTCTGCCTGTATTGTATGAATTAACTCTTTATGACAGCATGGTACTGCAAGTATTGCTTTTGCGTTCCAGGTTACTGCCTTTTGAATCGCATAATCTGTTGCTGTATCACAGGCATGGAGGCAGACTACCAGATCGGCCTGTGTTAATTCTGTAAAACCTGCAATATCACCTGTTTTAAAAATCAAATTGTTCATCCCATAGCGCTGCGCCAGAACATTGCAGCTCGTCATAACATCCTGTTTTAGATCGAGCCCGATCATTTCGACCTGTGCTTTTTTAATCTCTGTAAAGTAATAGTGCATTGCAAATGTTAAATATGATTTACCACAACCAAAATCAACAACCCTAAGCGGATCATGCTTGTACAGTTCTGGCCAGACAGTATCAACAAACTCAAGAAATCTATTAATCTGCCTGAATTTATCATGATATTTTCTTATAACGTGTCCCTGCTTGTCCATAACACCGAGATCGACAAGCCACGGAATGACACTTCCTTCTTTAAGCATATAGTGTTTTTTACGATTATGGTTTGTATTGAGCGAATACGGTTTTGCCGATACATTTTCACTTGTACCAGCCGTCTTATTTGCATGTTTAACAACATGAACGGTACCATGCTTATCTTCTAAACATTGTACAAAATAATTAGCAGTAGTTATTACAAACTGCCTGTATGTCCCGGGAAATAATTCTGTTATATAATCAAGCAGTGCTGTGTATGAATAATTTTTATGAAATGCCTGAGCGTTTTCAATCCACGAAACCTGATACATTTCCCTACCATTCACGGTGATAGGCTTTATTTTAATTGAACCCTTTTTTGACTGCGTCTTGCTGAGAGTTGCACTTATAAGCATTTTAATTGATTCTGCAATGATTGCTTGATAATCACTCATACGCGTAAATACTTTTGTTCACCCATTCCATATAATATGGTAGGATCGATTTTATCACCATCAGGTGTCTTAAGCGTACCGCTAAATGATCCGAAAGGTCCATAATAATCCAGTTTAGCAACCAGTGCATTGACTGCGAGCTTGTTATTACGCTCAGGGATAAACATAAGATCTACAAGTCCTTCGAGGTCCTGAATATGCCAAGGGTTATAAACACCTTCAGGTTTTGTAATTTTTATTGGCGGCAGAGGGATAAGTTTATTGTTTATCCAGAGAACGTTTTCATTAAAACTATTTTGCTGGATTACCTGATTTTCCGTTAGATTGATTCCGATTTTTCTGCCTTTGCTATCAAAACCAAAACCTGTTACCCAATTATACCGCATTTGATAGGGATACATACCTTTGTGATCATCAAACATAGCCAGCGTTTCTTCTGGTTTTACTTCACAGCGCTCGCCATTAACCTGTATCCATCCGTCTGCTGGCATCATGCATTTCATGGAATACATTCCCCGGCTTGAACTAAATGGCAGTATAACGCTCATTGGAGCTGCATGCTTATCTCCCAAATTGAGCGAGAAAGAAAAAGCCATCGAAGGCTTATTAGCGCGAGAAACGGATTTTCCGGTGACTATAATACGATTATGGTATAAATCGGTTGTACAGTGCAAACATGAATCATGAGCAGTATACCCAATGGTTTCTCCATCCATGTTCCCTGTTATACCAAATCCAGAAAACAGCCGGGAATGCTTGAATGCATAAAATTTTTTACTAGCTTTGTCCCAGATATACGCAAATCCCATTCCCAGGAGTCTGGCCTCATAGAGAGCAATAAAAATAAACCAGCGAGGAGTACCAATCTGTAATGCTCTCCACGCTTTACAGCGTGACTTCTTAATAAATTGAGGAAGGTTATATACATTCGCTCTGGTAATATCGGTTTCAGCTATTATGCCAGTATAGCAGCCAAATGCTAATTTACCATTTTGCACAACACTGACCGGTGCTGGTGTTAATTCCCGTGAATATGGTTGCTGTTCATCTGACATTAGATCATCCCATTTTTATAGAGATGGTACAGTATTTGAGTACCTTTTTCTCCAAAACCGCCTGCAGACGCTTTGGCAAAAAATTGTTCCGCTAATTCGAGCAGCGGCAGGCGTAGCTTCATTTTTTTTGCATTATCCAGTGCAATTCGTAAATCTTTTAGGAAATGCTTCGCATAAAATCCGGGCTCAAAATCACCATTGAGCATGCGTGGTACCATATTAACGAGCTGCCAGCTCTGTGCCGATCCACCTCCAATACTTTCAAGCACGCGCACTGGATCGAGTCCAGCTGCTTCTGCATAGCGGATCGCTTCCACTGCTCCTGTGAGTGAACCGGCAATTGCTATCTGATTTGCCATTTTTGTATGCTGGCCTGCTCCTGGTCCACCCTGAAGAACAATCTTTTTCCCCATCGCCTCAAAAAAGGGCATGACTTCGTCAAAAGCTGTTTTGTCTCCTCCTACCATAATGGTAAGCGTTGCATTTTTTGCACCGATATCGCCTCCAGATACAGGAGCATCGAGCGCTTTCATCGACTTTTGTGCTGCTGCCTGTGCTATTTGTACTGCTAGCGCAGGATCGCTTGTTGTGTGATCGACTAAAATAGCACCCATTGGTGCGTGATCAAGAATCCCTTCAGGACCAAGATAGACAGCTTCAACATCTGCGGGATAACCAACCATGGTAAAAATCACCGTCTTTCCGCGAACAGCTTCGGGAATAGTTTCTGCCCATTGAGCGCCCTCAGCAATGAGCGCTTCTGCCTTTGCTTTTGTTCTATTGTATACGGTAACCTGTGCGCCAGCATGCATCAGATGCCGAGCCATGCTTGCTCCCATAACACCAGTACCAATAAATGCAATTTTTGTTCCGTTAATCAGCATTGCTCAATACTCCTTTTTTGCATTTCAACAGTATATGTGGCTGGCTGGTAATCAAAATTTATACCCAAACCGCCTCAACATTGCCTTGCGATCTGTTTTGTCACTTTCCTGTTCTACACCTTTAGGGCTATAACCATCAATTATGCCTAAAATTCCAGCACCCTGCTCGGTTCTTGCAACGATTACCTGCACAGGATTAGCAGTTGCGCAAAAAATCCTGCAAACCTCCTGGCACATTTTGATTCTATCGAGGACATTGATTGGGTAACCACCACTTCCCAGTATTAAATAAAATGTATGGCCAGCTCCAGTTTTCAATGCGCAGGTTTCTGCATCTTTTATGAGCTCCGGATCATTGCCTTCTGTTCTCACAAGACATGGCCCCGACGCTTCATTAAAGGCAAGTCCATAATGAATTCCCGGATTGGTTGACGCCATGATTTCCGCTATATCTTCTACTGTTTTAATAAAGTGCGATTGTCCAATAATTATGTTTGCATCCTTTTGCCATTCAAGCTGAACAGTATCAATCTGCATAGTACCTCCAAAATCATATACATTCATATAACTAATGCTGCCAGCATCATGTCAACAGCAAATAAACGAACGGGTTACTTCCACAGCTTTATTCCACCGAACGATAAGCTTTTCTCGTGCATCTTGAGTCATTGCAGGAACAAACTCTCGTTTCTTTCTCCAGTTTCGCTCTACTTCTTCTGTGCTTTCCCAATATCCCACACGAAGTCCCGCAAGATATGCTGCACCAAGCGCCGTTACTTCTGAAACTTCAGGCAGGATAACTGGCTTATTGAGAATATCAGACTGGAACTGCATGAGAAAATTATTTGCACTTGCACCACCATCAGCCTTGATAAAGGGTATTGGTGCACCAAGATCGTTTTCCATCGCTACCAATAGATCTCTTGATTGATAGGCTATGGCTTCCAGCGCAGCTCGTGCAAAATGAGCTTTTGATGTACCGCGAGTAATACCGAGCACCGCACCGCGAGCTTCCGGATCCCAATACGGTGCGCCCATACCCACAAATGCGGGCACAATCACTGCTCCGCCACTGTCGGGTACCGAACGAGCAAGTTTTTCTATTTCTGAAGACTCAGTAATAATTCCAAGCTCATCTCTAAGCCATTGAACAACTGCTCCTCCAATAAAAACAGAACCTTCAAGAGCATAGGTAAAACCTTTACCAAGATCCCATGCGATTGTGGTAAGCAGATTATGCTTTGAAGTGATTGCGGTAGAACCTGTATTCATTAGGGTAAAACACCCGGTACCATAGGTGTTTTTAGAAGCACCAGCTTCAAAACACGCATGACCAAAGAGTGCTGCCTGTTGATCTCCGGCGCAACCTGTTACTGGTATCTCTGCACCAAATAAATCTTTTTTCGTAAAACCAAAATCCGATGAGCTGGGAAGCACCGTTGGTAGTATTGATGGTGGTATCTTCATTATTTTGAGGATATCTTCATCCCATCGGCCTTCATGAATGTTAAAGAGCAGGGTTCTCGAAGCGTTTGTTGGATCGGTTACATGCTTCCCGGTAAGTTTATAAATGAGCCAGCTGTCGATTGTGCCAAAAAGAATATCTCCACGTTCTGCCTTTGTGCGAAGGCCACTCACGTTGTCAAACAGCCACATAAGCTTTGTGCCCGAAAAGTATGGATCGAGCAAAAGCCCCGTGCGTTCACGGATTTCCTTTTCATACCCGATCGCCTTAAGTTCTTGACATATCGATGCAGATCGCCGGCACTGCCAAACAATTGCATTATAGATCGGAACACCAGTCTTTTTATCCCACAGTACACAGGTCTCCCGCTGGTTGGTAATGCCAATAGCAGCAATCTGATTTGAGGTAATTTGTGCCGCTTCCATTGCACCGAGAGCAGCCTCATACTGCGTTTTCCAGATTTCCTCAGGATCATGCTCAACCCACCCAGGTTCTGGATATATTTGATTAAAGGGTAACTGTTTTACTCCCAAAATCATTCCTATTTCATTAAATACAATTGCTCGTGAAGTGGTAGTACCTTGATCGAGTGCTAAAATATACTTTTCCATGAGCAATACCTCCTCTGCACAATTCTCAAAATTGTAATGGTGTTTAATAAAAATTGCCCAAAAGCACCATAAGTAGAGCTATTATACACTAATTTGGGAAAAAAGAGTATTAAAAAATGACAGTTACAGTATCACTGGTGTATACTTCAAACTATAAAACAAATTTGAACATACAGAGCGGAGGATTTTATGAATGAAAACACTATGCAAAAGACTATTGCTATTATTGGAGCGGGCAATATTGGTTGTTCCATTGCAGAGGGACTTGTTAAATCACGAAAATACAAACCCGGACAGATTATACTGACCAGAAAACATACAGAACTTTTAAGCACTCTGGGAGAAAGAGGGTTTTTGCTCTCTTCCGATAATAAAAAAGCGATTGCAAAAGCTGATACCATTATTCTTGCAGTGCGCCCTGCTCAAACTGATGAATTGCTGCAGGAAATTGGTGCAAGTTTAACAAATGAAAAGATAGTTATTTCTGTCATTACCGATGTAGCACTCAATACATTCTACTCATATATTTCTCCAACTGTGCCTGTAATTCGGGCAATGCCCAATATTGCAATTGCAATACGGGAATCCATGACCTGTCTGGCAGCATTACCCGAGCACAAAGCTGCTTTGCTTGAGGCAGTCGATCTCTTTAATCTGCTTGGTACAACACTCATAATCGAAGAACAACTCATGGTTCCTGCTACGGTTCTTGGCGCTTGTGGTGTTGCGTACTTTTTACGTGCTATTCGTGCGGCATCTCAAGGCGGAATACAAATAGGCTTCCATGCTGATGATGCACTCCATATCGCTGCCCAAACGGCAAAAGGGGCTGCGGAGCTCTTGCTCAAACTTAATGAGCATCCGGAATCGGCAATCGATAAAGTTACCACCCCGCGTGGCTGTACAATTGCTGGCCTCAATGAAATGGAGCATGAAGGATTTAGTGCTTCGATGATTAAGGGTATACTCCGCTCATTTGAACAGGCAGAAAACCTGTATGCAAAGCATGATAAGCACTAAAAGTCCTATTGCGTATTTTCAGAATTGATAGGCAGCCGAATCTCGAAGGTTACTGGATCTCACTGCTTGAGTCGCAATGTACCTTTGTGGTGTTCCTCAATAATTTCCCGGGCAATTGACAAACCCAGACCTGTCCCTCGTCGCTCATCCTTTGTGGGAAAAAAAGCCTCAAATATTCGTTCTGCATCTTCTTGCCGTATTGGCGGGCCATTATTGGATATTTCGCAGACTACATCACTGCCATCCTGATACAGCGATACATGGATGAGCCCAGATTTTTGGCTTAAATCAATACACATTTGACCATTTTTTAATTCGGGGCAAAAACGTTCGCTGACTGCATCAACAGCATTCCGAATAATATTGAGTATAACTTGATCAATTTCATTACCTTTGGCAATAATCTGTGGAACCTGCTCCATTTCCAGTTCAATTGTTGCAAAGCGATCAAAATCGCCACGAGCAAGCTCAATTGCAGCAAGTATTCCCTGTGCGATGTCGTACGGAGCGGGCGCATAATCTAGCTTTGCCCCTCGTCGAGAGTATTCTAGCAAGCTCTTTACAACGCAATCAATACGAGATAACCCCTCACCAATTTCCTGGAGTATCTCTTTAGCTTCCTGTGTAAAACAGCCTTCTGCTTCTTTTTGTTTACAGATAGCCTGCAGCGAGCGGAAATCGCTCCAAACAAATCCAAGGGGATTGTTAATTTCATGTGCAATATCAGCAGCAAGCCGCCCTATTACCGCAAAACGTTCCCGCTTTAATATATTTGCTCTTGCTGTTTCTATTTCAAACTGCATTTTGCTTCGCTCAGTTATATCACTGATAAGAATTGCTGTTCCTCGCAAACCAGATTTTCCATATATCACTCGAAGCTTAATTAGATAGACATTCTCATTTTGATGGATCGTCCAGGAAATTGTTTCTCCCGATGCAAACATACTTTTTTCTTCTGCACTGATAACGAATGCTCTATCGAGAAGTTCTAGCTGTGGCAAATCCGAAAAGAGCTTTCCGATCATACTATCGCTTATATGCAACAAACACCCTGCATATCTATTATAGTCTGTAAGCCGTCCTGAAGTATCTAAAAAAATATATCCTTCATCCAGTTCCTCAAGTACCACACCTCGTGCCATTGGCACAATTTTTATTGCGCGTACCATAAAAGCGCCAATAAAAAATGCTATAACAGAAAAACCAAAACCGATTGGCGTGTAGTCTTTTTGAATAGCTGGTGCAAGCTTTAATACGTAGATAAAATTGGCTACCGCAGGCAAGTGGAGACCTATCAGTATCCAGATTGAACGCAAGCGGTGTAATCCCAACCGCAAATTATAAGCCCGCAGTACAAATATCATTGCCATCGACATGATTGACCAGCAATAACCAGCAGTCAGCCAAAAAAACGGGCCATATTTTGACTTCATTATTAGCAATCCCTGTACTTCTACAAACTTAATCTCTCGCCAAAATAAATGATGGAGATCATTCGTTATTACCATTACATAGCAGAGCAATGCAGTGATAATTAAAATCTCCCAGAGTGCTGCAGGAAAATACTTATCGTGGCCTGTATATCTGAGACAAAATCTTGCAAACGAAAGCGGCAGAAGCAGAAAACTGATATACGAAAGTTTTGCAAAAAGTAGTGTCAATTCCTTTGTGGAAGCAAGCTGTTCTGCACTATTCATTACAATAAGCCAGATACAAAGTAGCGCATACCAAGCCAACGCACGAGCTGTTGGTTCAGATTTAAATTTCCATAGCAGGGCAAGTACAACAACAAGCAATAAAACAGTAATAGGTGCCAGCACCAGAAAAAATCTATATTCCATACTTGCAGTATACCTGTCTCACCTTTAATAGCAAGCAAAAAGAATGCATGTTCATACATTTTTTACAAATTTTAAAATTCTATGCTATAATCGCAATTAAATTTTAAGGAGAAAAAGTATGGATGAAACTAATCTGCAATTAGTCATTATTGATGACGAACAGCGTGTTACCAAAGCACTTGAGCGTGAAATACGAATTAAGCATCCAGAAATAGAATTTTCTATCAAAACATTTCAAAATCCTTTACAAGGATTAGAATATATTAAAAACAATCAAGAAAGTGTTTTTATGGTCATTTCTGATTTACGTATGCCCGGTATGAATGGAGCAGAGCTGCTCGAACAGATCCGATCCTTTGATAAGGACATACAGACAACACTGCTCACCGCATACTCAGACATGGATGATATCAGGCGAGCTGTATCTGCCAATATTCGAAGCCTGCTTCCAAAACCGTGGGATCAAGATAGACTGTTCTCTGAAGTAGAAAGTTCCCTTGCTGAATTTAAACTTAAAAAAGAAAATGCCCGATTACGCATCGAAATTGAAAAACAGCTTGCAACTGCCAGCGCTTTTCAAAAAGCCATGCTCAATCTGCATGACACAGCGCCTGCATATCCATTTATTTCAGTAGAGTATCACCCACAGAAAACTATTGGTTGCGGCGGTGATTACTATGATGCTTTTACACTCCATGATGGAAAGGTTATTGTTCTTATGGGAGATGTTGCAGGACACGGTATCAAACCAGCACTTGTTACAGTGATGCTCAAAACACTCATACAGAGCCAGCGTCTCTTAGGTGATTTTAATTTCACATCACCCAGAGATTTTTTGGCAAAACTCAACAAAGAGATTCTGCTCTTGCTTACCGCTTCCCCTGACACTATTATTGCTTTTTCCGCCCTGTTTATTGATCCTGCAAAAAAACAAATAAAACTCTCAAATGCAGGACTGCCGCCTGTGCTTATTGCTTATAGTTCAGGTGCGTTTGAATATTTTTTCCAGGATGGGCCAGCATTAGGGTTTTCTCCCGATTCATCCTATATCGAACATCAGCTTTCCATGCAAAAAGGAGACTCCATTGCGCTCATGACCGATGGAATTACTGAATACAAAAATGCAGCATCGGTAAACAATGAGTTATACATGCAGCTTGCTAACATCATTGCAGCAGGCACGCCTATTCAAACATTAATGGATTACCTGCAAAACAAACAAGAAGCAAAACAATTTAAAGATGATGCAACTTTAATGCTAATACATTTTTAGTAATATAAAAATTAGTCTATAATCCGAGCTTGAGTTATCACCACATCCTCAACAGGAACATCATTATGAAAACCACGTGATCCTGTTTTTACCTGAGCAATTGCATCAACAACATCCATTCCTTCCAGAACTTCTCCAAAAACTGCATAACCAAATTCTTCCGGCTTTTTGCTCTTATGGTCCAGGAAAAAATTATCCTTTAGATTAATAAAAAACTGTGCAGTCGCAGAATTTACAATACTGGTACGTGCCATAGCTATAGTACCACGTTTATTACTCAGCTTATTATCCGCTTCATTTTTAATTGGGTCTTTCGTCTTTTTTTGTTTCATACCAGGTTCAAAACCACCACCTTGAATCATAAAGCCCGGAATTACCCGATGAAAAATAACTCCATTATAAAATCCATCCTGTACATACCCCAAAAAGTTTTTAACTGTCTCAGGCGCTTTCTCGGGAAATAAAGCAATCACTATGTTTCCAAAATTTGTTTCAAGCTGTACTTTTGCTGACATACTCTCTCCTTGTTCTCGACATCTTATTGTAATGACATAAATTGTGCAAGCTCATGCACATCATGCTTTACACGAACATCAATATAAGACAATTTTACAGGAACCGCTTCCACATAAACAATTTTTCCTCTCACTATGCCAACCTTCAAAATTAAACCGTCTTCTCCGCCTGGAACATCATCCATTTCTGCAAATAAAAAATCTCCAAGACTATAGGCTATGAGCGCTCCATTATACGCTTCCATTCGCTGGAGTATATGAGGATGGCTTCCAATTACCAGATTGGCACCACGATCAACAAATGAGCGATAGAGATTTTCATACTCAGCACCAGGCACACTTGAACCTTCAATGCCACCATGTACAAACACTATATTAAACGTATTGGTACTAAAATATTTCTCCATGGCGGCTTCTGCACCTTTACCGGAAAATAAAATACCTGGAGTATGTTTTCCTGCCGAAGCAAGCTCCTTTCCATTAAATCCATTTTTTTCCTGAGGATAGGCTGCTACAGAAAGCACACAAAACCTGGTCGTTCCTTTTTCAATAAACCAGGGCTTTTCTGCTTCTTCAAGATTCATTCCTGCACCGCTGGTTGCAAGACCTGACTCTTGTATATGAACAAGCGTTTCAATAAAACCATCAATACCATAATCCCAGACATGATTATTTGTTAATGTTAGATACGTAAAGCCAGCCTCTTTCAGATAGGAAAGCGCCCAGGGAGGTACAAAAAAATTATATGATTTTGGAATGGGTCCTTTCCCCTGCGAAAGTGAAGCTTCAAAATTGCAAGCGGTGATAGCTCCCTGCTTTAGATGTGGTAGTGTATCAGTAAATACTGCTTCAACACCTTCTCGTTTTAACCGTTCATCTATTCCTCTCCCCAACATTACATCACCGACTGCAACAACCCACTCGAGAGACTCTCCTTCACTAAAAAGCTTTTCTGTACGGTGGCCAGTACCCATTAACCAATCCTGTACAGCCTTAACAAAAATTGAAAATTGTTTTTCATTCCATGCGTGCTGTGCTGTACTGAAGAAAAATTTTTCCCTTTCTGTTTCAAGCGATTCTTCATTGCCATTTACTGTGAGATGCGCATACAGTTTGCATACCAGCGGATAATCCGAATCATTGATATAGCTTCCCTCAATAGGTATTGCTTTGAATGGAAGCGAAAGTTTCTGTAAGGGTAATAGAATGACATCAGCTGGTAGACCAAGTTTATCTATAAAATATGCATTGAGTTCCTGTTTGCTTATACTGATTTTCATACTGTGGAGCGGTACAGCCGGAACCCAAATTTCCTGACCTATACAGATAAACTGTTCCGGCACTGTTTCAAAAGGCTCGGCCTCATACAATTCGAGCTTTACATGATTGTTTTCTTTTCCAAGAGCACTGTAAGCACTCTGTGTCATTACTGTAAAACCGTGTTTTTTCAAAACTGGATACTTTTCTGCAAGTTCATTATAATTGTCAGATACAACAACAAAAAAATTATGTTCAGAACATGCTGTCACCAATACAAGTAAAGTGCTGATAAACAGCAGCCTCAGTATTTTTGTAAACCAGAATTTTATGTGCATAAACAACCTTTCTGTGCAATTCATTATAGTATACAATATATCTACTTTCCTGGTTTTTATGATACTATACAAACCATAAGGAGCAAACTATGAATCATACACATCCAGTACTACACAAAATTCCCGAAACTACAGCTTTGTATCAGATATATCTCCGCAATTATACAAAAGAAGGTACATTCCGTTCTGCAATTTCTAAACTCGATGAAATCAAACAGCTTGGTTGTTCCTGGGTATACATAACACCAATTCATCCTATTGGAAAACAGAATAGAAAAGGCAGTTTAGGCAGTCCCTATGCAATACAGGATTACCGCGCTATAAACCCTGAACTTGGTACACTTGCAGATTTTCAAGCTTTTATCGATGCTGTACACAATGCAGGACTTAAGCTCATGATTGATGTTGTATTCAACCATACTGCACCGGATTCAGTATTAGCGCAACAACATCCCGAATGGTTTATGAAGGCAGCTAATGGCTCAGCTGGCAGGAAGTGTGCAGATTGGTCCGATGTGATTGATTTTGATTACATGAGCAATGCATCACAGTCGGGTCTCTGGAACGAGCTTATTGATACACTTGATTACTGGCGCACCTTAGGTGTCGATGGATTTCGCTGTGATGTAGCCTCCCTTATACCAGTTGATTTCTGGGAACAAGCTCGATTGCATATTAATCGGTATAATGACACAACAGCACGTGATGATCGACCTACACTCTGGCTTGCAGAGAGTGTACATCCTTCTTTCATAATAAAATTGCGCGAAATGGGATACAATGCATGGTCTGACCCTGAAATTCACAGAGCATTTGATCTTTCGTATGACTATGACGGTTTTGAAATTTTAGAACAGGTATGGGCAGGGCAAAAAAACATTACTGCCTATCTTGATCACGTGCAGCTTCAGCAAGCACTGTATCCTGCTTCGGCACAAAAGATTCGTTTTCTTGAAAACCATGATCAAAAACGTGCAGCATGGCGATTCAAAGATATTGATATGCTCAAAGCCTGGACATTATTTTATCAATTTTTGCCTGGTCATACATTTGTCTATATGGGACAGGAATGGGGTATTAGCGATTATCCGTCACTGTTTGAAAAACAGCCTGTGCCATGGGAAACTAAAAACAATGAATTTTACACATTTTTTACACATTGTTTTTCGCTCACTCAGCAAATTAAAACACATAAAACAGCTTTTTCATACACTGCATATGGCGATGGGATTATTCTTTTAACAAGAAGAGGCGAACACACCCAATGGCACGCTCTCTGCAATCTCAATGCACACAAGGGTTATATTACAATACCTGGAACAATTTCAGGAAAAGAGCTTTTTGAAAATAAACACATAACATTGAGCGGAAAAATTATGTTACCGGAAAACTGTCTCCTCATTGAAGAAGCATTGCATTAATTTCTTTTAGATTCGGAGGTTCTGCACCATAGCGCGTACAAACCAATGCAGAAGCAGTGACAGCAAACTCTAAAATATGCGCAAGCTCTTCCTTTGTTAAAGAATTAAGCGATTCTCTATTCAATTTCCCCATAGACTGTAGTTTAGCCAATAATGCACCATGGAAGGTATCACCTGCACCTACCGTATCTGCCACTGTTACCATACGACCAGGTACTTCACACCGTATGAGCGTACCATCTGCATTACGTTTAATACAAATGGCTCCCTGACTTCCTCGTGTACCAACAACGAGAGATGGTCCTTGCATTGTTAACTCTTCAAGTGCTGCTTCCAAACTCAATTCAGGCATTACATACGATATATCTGCATGTGACACTTTAACTATATCAGCATGTGCAACTATTTTATAAAACTGTTCCAGATATAAAGCTCTATCCCGAATTACAAGAAGACGAATGTTTGGATCAAAGCTAATGAGTGGTCGATAAGGTGTTCCTACAATAGAAAGTAAGAGTGATTCCAACAAAGTCGCTGTTGGCTCAACTACCAATGATATTGAACCAAACATAACACAGGAAATTGCATGGAGATCATTGATGAGCTGTACAGTCTTTTCAGCATTAAAAGCTGTCATCGATGTTTTATTAAAATAAAAAGAATATTCAGGTTCACCATGTTCCTGGATTTGAACAAAAGCGAGAGCAGTAGGTTCAGTGCATTGATTTACATACTTTACCGAAACATTTTCTTCACTAAGCCTGTTCATGAGCTTTCTTCCAAAACTATCATTAGAAATCGAACCAAAAAAACCAACCGTAGCACCGGCCCGTGCTGCAGCCATTGCAGTATTATAAGGACTCCCGCCAGGTTTAGGAAAAAAGCACACATCTTGCTGCACCGATTTTTCAACCATATCGATCAGTGCTTCACCTACACAAACAATCATGTTCAACACCTCTTAAAAATATATACTTTTTACTGTATGTTCTTTATTGAATCACCATAAAACAAGTGATAATTTAGTAACACAGTTTCAGATGGTTCATTTTTCATCATCGCTACTATTGCCTGAGCTGCTTTTATTCCTTTTTCGTATCCCGATTGTACTACTGTTGTTAATGATGGTCTCATAATCGAGCTTAACTCTATACCATCAAAACCTGCTATGGAAATTGTATCAGGAATTGCATACCCTAAATGATTACAAACATCGTAAGCAGCAAGTGCTGCAATATCACTTAAGCATACGATCGCATCAGGACGAATACCCTCATTAAACATTGCCTGCAATACAGAACGTGATGATTCCAGATTTGCATCTGCATAATAAACTGTTACAGCAATGTGTTTACCAGTTTCTTCAACAAACTGTTTCCATGCAGCTTCAACACCAGCAAGTCTGTTTTGAACAATTCTCGATCGGTATATTTCTCCAGGATCATCCGGATCAAGGCTGATTTTTAAACTGATCACAGCAATAGAGCGATGTCCTGCATGTAACACAAGATTCATTAAATCATATGCTGCTTTGCTATCATCAATCCCAATGTTGACAGAACTGCTTAATCCAGCACCATCAATAGTTACAAACGGTATATGGCGCTTGTCTATGATAGAGAGAATTTCCGGACCAGGACTAATGCCTATTGTTATAAACCCATCTACAACAGCTGTATTGATAGTATGCTTCAATAAACCTTTTACGGGCGGAAGTATTGTAAGAACAAGATCTTCATCATTACACACTTTGCCAATGCCTTGCAGCACTTCAAACATGTATGGATTTTTAAAAGCTTCCTGAATTGGATCCGGCAATAAAAGTCCAATTGCTCCGACACGTTTTGTTGCAAGCGTCCTCGCAACAGGATCAGGCGCATAACCCAATACATCAGCAGCTCTCATGACCTTTTCTCTGGTTTCTGGAGTAATTTTCCAGGGCATATTAAAAGCAAATGAAACTGTTGCTTTGGAAACTTGTGCATATTCAGCGATATCTTTAATCGTTACTTTTTTCTTTTTCTTCATCATTTATGCTCCATATAGCAGCCATACAATACCGCACGATTCAAGCATGAGTTCCTCACCATCTCCAAGCAATTTCCCTGTCAGGAGATCTCTTCCAGATTTTCCACCTGTATGATTATGAAACCGCCAAGCAGGCATGCTAACATTGTGTTCAGAAAAATTTGCAATAACAAATAAAATTGTATTTCCGTTCTGTTTTCTGAGTGCTAAAATCGAAGGATGTTCGGAATCCAGAATTTCCAATTCTCCTGTCCCAAAAATATCATGTGCTTTCCTGATACGCCCATACATGCAGAATGTTGTGAATACTTTTCCAGCCAGTGTAGTAATGGTATGCCTATCGTTATAATGCTGTTCTAACCAGCGTGGTCTATGCACCCACCTGGTATCTGAGCAGCGATGTGGATCCTGCTCATAAGAATAGTCGTTGAGCGCTGCAAGCTCGTCTCCCAGATATACAAGCGGTATACCGCTCACTGCGTATATAATGCCATAGAGCATCAGCAATCTACGTACAGCCCGATCGAGATCATAGCCATTACCGTGTTCGAGCGCTAACTCTACACCAGCAAGTGATGCAGCAGTTCCGCAAATTCTCCTGTCTCCAGTTTGCGGATTGTACTGAAAGCTCACACCCCTGCTGAAGCTTCCGGGGAAAAGACCCATGTAAAACTCATTGAGAAATTTCCTGTGGTCATATCCATTGATGCCAAGTTCTGCTGCATCCTCATCAGCAAATGTCCAGCCTATATCATCATGACAGCGGATATAGTTAACCCATGCACAACCCTCTGGAATATGAAAATGTTTTCGAAGAGAGTGTACGAGCAGTCGCACTTCTTTTGTTGCACACGCTTCCCACAGTTCAGCCATTAAAAGTGGATTATATGAAAGCTGACATTCTTCTCTATCAATGTATTTAGCAATTTCCGCAGGATGCACGATAGCTTCAGATTTAAACAGGAGTGATGGTGCTACAATTTTTGCTGCAGTTCTGAATGCCTGTATCAACGTATGAGCTTCTGGCAGATTTTCACAGGAGGTACCTTTACGTTTCCAGGTAAAGGCTACTGCATCGAGACGCAGCACCGATATTCCGTTATTTGCAATTGCGAGCATTTCCTGGACCATTGCATTAAACACAGCAGGGTTTTCATACCGCAAATCCCACTGGTATGAATGAAATGTCGTCCATACCCATTTCCCTAGTTCCTTACAGTATGTAAATGAACCTTTACGCACTTCCGGAAAAATATCGCGAAGATAAACCTGATACTCTTGTACCTCTTCGTAATTTGCAAATGTCCAGTAAAATTGCTCAAATGTTTTATTTCCAGCTTTTGCCTTGAGCGCCCATTCATGCTCATCGGATGTATGATTAAAAATAAAATCAGCTACGAGTACTATACCCCTATCGAGCAATACCTTTGATAACTCCTGTACATCATGAATTGTTCCAAGCTTAGGATCGGTTTCACGATAGCTTGAAACAGCATACCCTCCATCGTTTTCTTTTTCAGGGCTCTTATAAAATGGCATCACATGCAGATAGGTAATTCCAAGTTCCTGCAAATAAGGAACACGTTCTTGAATACCTTTAAAGGATTCTGCAAATCGATCAACATACGCTACGGCTCCAATCATATTCTGCGAAAGATACCAGCTAGATTCAACAGGAAACTGTTCATCACGTTTTTTTAAATATGCCGGCCTCTGTTTGTATGCATAAAATAAATTTTCAATTATTGTTGCAACCTGAAAACCAAATTCAGCTCTCTGTCCATACAAACAATACAATTGCTCTGCAAAGCGGACAAAATTATCTAAAACCCTTTGATAAAACGATTCCCACGATTCGTCTTGAGTAATACCACGAAGCTGCCAATACTCTGTGCAAAATTCGAGAAGTTCTGCAAATTGATTTTTCATTATTTTATCGATCCTGCAATCATTCCTTTGACTATATACTTTTGTGCAAACAGGAAGAAAATAATTATGGGTATCATCGCCATCAATATTGCGGTTAAAATTAAATCCCATTGTTTTACGAAAGCACCTGCAAAATTACTAACGGCAAGCGGTATTGTCTGTATGGTATTTCCCTTGCCCAGCACAAGGAGTGGCAGGAGAAAATCATTCCAAATCCAGATGCCATTCAACACCAATACTGTAGCTTGAATTGGTTTTAATATAGGAAAAACTATTTTAAAGAATATTTCATGCTTTTTGCAGCCATCAATGAGCGCGGCTTCCTCTAATTCCAACGGGATACTTTTTATAAATCCATGGAATAAAAATATAGAAAGCGGAGCTCCAAAACCAATGTAACTAAAAATAATGCCAAGATAGGTACGAAGCAGTGGTATTCCGGTTATATTGGTAATGGTTCTAAACCAGGACAACAAGGGAAACATAACAATCTGGAATGGAATAACCATTGCTGCAACAAAGATAAAAAAAATAAACGATGATACTTTTGTTTTTGTTCTCGCAAGTACCCATGCCGCCTGCGCTGAAAATAGATTGATAAGGAGCAGTGAAACTGTGGTAATGATAACCGAAGCTAGGAAAGAAGCAGGATATCGCACCGCCTCGTTTTTCCATATTTTTACAATATTGGTAAAAAGATTGCCAAACCGTTCCGGCAGTGATAATGGATACTGAGTTATTTCAAAAGCAGTTTTAGCAGAATTGATAATTACCATATAAAAAGGAAAAATAAAGGCGACAAAGAGGAGTGCTGTAACAAATTCAAGGATAATTAGGCCTATTTTCTTTTTAGAAATCATAGCTCTATCTCCTTTTTCTTGTTTACATAAACCTGTATGAGCGAAATGATCGCCAGTACAATAAAGAATATCACCGCCCGAGCCTGACCCATTGCTAAATTATTGGAGATAAACGCAGTATTATATATATTTAAAGCTAGCAATTCTGTACCAAGAATGGGTTTATTCATGAGCATGGTCGACGGGCCGCCACTTGTCAATGAAACGTTAACATCAAACTGTTTAAAGCTAAACACAAGCGTCAAAAACATTGTAACTGTAAATGCCTGGGCTACCATTGGCAGAGTAATCATTCTTAAACGCATCCATGAATTTGCGCCATCAATTTTTGCTGCCTCATGCAATTCTTCTGGGACATTTTCTATAGCTGCAATGTAAATCATCATAATGTATCCTGCATACTGCCAGGTGCTCACAATGACCATTGCAATAATGGCTGTAGTGTTTTTACTGAGCATAAGATTTTGAGGGTCAGCAAGAGCACTCAAAAATGGAATAACTTTTCCTAGCGCAGGTATTGCATTATTAAAAATAAATTGCCAGATATATCCCAAGATAAGGCCACCTATGAGGTTTGGTATAAAAAATCCAGCTCTATATATATTTTTTAATTTAAGCTTGCTCGTTACAAGGAGAGCGAGCGCAAAGGCAATAAGATTTACAGTTACCATAGAAAGAAGTGTGTAAACACCGGTTAACCCAAATGAATAAATAAAAGCCGGATCCTTAAATGAATCTATAAAATTTTTTAACCCAATAAATTTAAGACCACCATCAAGTTTTGCTGAGGAAGACCAATTTGTAAAGGCATAAAAAGCACCCATAAAAAACGGAATCACCATAACCATAATGAATGCGAACAGTGCGGGGAGTAAAAACAACCAGAACACCAGCTGGGATTCCTTTTGCATACTTCCTTTCATGGTAGACCTCCTTTGCTATACAGGCATGCAAGCATCAAAGCAAAAATAAACGTTCTCTGTTTTGACAGTTGCATGACTGTAAAAATGTGACTGGCTGTACAGGGCAGCCAGTCAGTTTCAACTAGTAACTTTGCACACTATTTCTTAGCATTTTCCTCAAATGCCTTTTTCATGAGTGCAACAAACTGGCTCTTGGAAATCTTACCTGCAGCAAACTGGTTGTAAATTGGAGTAAGTATTTTATCACGGAAATCCCCAGTAAAATAGTATTGGTTCCAGGAGTATACTTTTCCAGCACTTGCCCATTCCTGTACCGATTTGGAAAGCTGTCCCTCAGGATTGAGTGTAATGTTGGAAAATGCAGGAATCATGAGCGCTTCTTTGACCATATAGTTGTTCCCTTCTGGAGTTTCAACAAAATCGTTCAAGAATTTCTTTGCAAGCGCAAGATTCTTCGAATCTTTATTGATAGCATAGAAGGAAGGAGCCGCCACAAAGATTCCATCGGTTACCTGCTTCATAGAACCATGAGGAGCAAAAGCCATTTTGAATGTTACATTAGCAGTTTTCATGTTAGGATCAACCCAGTTTCCTTGATGCAAGAATACAGCCTTTCCTGCTGCAAAAGCACCAACCTGAGCATCATAGTTTCCGGTAAGGAGAACTGTTTTATCTGCATATTTGAAAAGCAGCTCTACCCAGTCTGCATACTCTGAAAGTCGCTGTTCATCAACTTTTCCAGCAAGAAGATCGTTGACTACAGAGAGATCACCATAGGGAAGTCCATTTGAGAGCAATGAGTTAAAGTTATGGTGTGCAGTTACCCAGCCCATTTCAACAGAAGCTGCCATCGAAACGACAGAATCAATACCAAGCTCTTTTTTCATTGCATTGAGTTTTTCAAAAGCTGCCTTGTATGCCTCATAGTTGTTGAGCGTCTTAGGATCGATTCCGGCTTTTGCTAAAAGATCTGCGTTGTATGCCATACCCCAGCCTTCAACAGCAACGGGAAAACCATACACTTTGCCATTGTACTTAAAAGCAACTGAGGTTTTTGAAACCCATGGCTCATTGGAAAGATCGAGAATCACGCCCTCCCATTCTTTGTATGCCTCAAGTCCATCAAATGCAAAAATATCGGGCATATCGCCAGCTGCATAATCAGCTTTGAGCTGAGGACCCATACCACCGGAAGTTCCACCGATTGATTTAATAACGACGGTGACATTGTTCTTTTTTCCCCACTCTGCAGCATACGCTTTGAGCTGGGCATCAATTTCTGGCTTATTCTGCATAAGCGTAAGCGTTTTACCGCTTTTTTGACCACCACATGCTGTTAACGCTACTACTGCAAGTACTGCCATGAGTGCAAGTACTAATTTTTTCATGACTGCCTCCTTTATTACGATACTGTACTGAACAGTAATTTAACCGGTTTAATAGCCGTATACTGCAATACTACCACGATTTTTTATTCTGTCAAGAGGAAATCTATCGTATTGCTGAGATCACCAGGAATATGAAGCAAACAGAGCAAATGTTGTCATGCTCATATAACCAAAGCCTAGTAGTATTCCCCAGGTTTTACCTACATCAATTCCAAATGACCAATTCCGATTGAGTGCATATTCTAACGATAATCGACCACTTACTGCTGGAAGGAAGCCTACTGGTATATCGACGGGTTTTTCTATACCATACGCTAACAGCGTGCCCTGAGCTGTTATGACATACAGTGCTGGTCCAATACTGGCTGAATAAATAAAATCGCTGTAAAAACCGCTTAAACCGGGAAGCCATGCTGCACCAAATAGGGCATAATCGATTGATGCAACGGCATCGATAACTGTACCCATCCAGCTGAGTGAACCATAATTGATAACATAACACTGATTAAAAACAAGCCCATCATTAACTCTGCTCTTAATTAGAAAATCTGCCTCGATAAGCTGTAACATTCCACCAAAAGGAATTGCATAAGAAATTTTATCACAAAATGCAAGTGCAGTTTTTACCTCAAGAGAATAGGGCAAAACTGCAGCAGGATCCCATAGCGGTGAATTTTTATAATCATCGTACGCTTCTTTTGTTTCATATGCGATTCGTGCTTTTTCCAAACTCTCACATGCTTTTACATATCGTTTATAATCATTAGTGACTGCTAACGCTTGCTCGATAAGCCTTTCAGCAATATCAAACTCTTCTAGCTTAATTGCATTTTTTGCTTCTCGATATAAATTATCAGCAATACGCTGTCTGGATTGCAATAAAGCTGCATGTAAAGGAGCAGTAATTTCTCCCATTCCAACTTTTTCTAAAAAATCTGTTATTATTTCCAGTGAGCGCTGCGGATTACTATCAAGATAAGCTCTTGCTTTCTTAACGATAAGCTGCTTCTCGTTTTGGGCATAGTTAAAAAAATATTTCATTACTGTTCCGGCTATAAACTGCACATACTCTTTTCTTAGATCTTCTTTATCTTGCGGGAGCCAGAACAATGCAGCCACACCCTCATGGTACGCCTCTTCCATCAAAGCAAAAGCTGTATCCGTATTCTTCTTTGCTAGTTCTGTATACTTACGACAGGTAGCCATGGATCGTTTTGCAAGAGCAAGCTTGAGCCTGTTTTCATAGTCTATCAATAATACATTTTTTTGTGGATATTTTTGTTTATAATATTGTAGTTTTCTATATGCCTCATCGAGCATGTCTAATTTTAATAATTTCTCTAAATTTTCCATCGTAATTCCCACGGTTAAAGCAACAGCTTCATTTGCTATCGCTTCTGAAAATAATCTAACATCCCTCGTTATCGCTGATTCAGTAGAATAAAATACTTTGTTAAAAACAATGTAATATGTTTCTGCATCAATCAAGCGTATAGTGATAATAATATTGCCATTACTTTTACTAACTGCCCCTCTGATAATAAAACTTGCTGCTATTTTATTCCTGATTGCATTTGCAATGTCTATATCACTTGCATCATTTGACATTCTCAGTTCGTTAAGGATTTGTTCAACAGCCTGATTTTCATACACCGTGAACTCATTTGAAAGCACGACATAGGTTCTCACAATTTCGGTAATTGCTGCGGTATCCGGTTTAGCTACCCCTGCCAGAGCCTCAAAAGGCAGTATCACAACCCCTGGCTTCAGAGATTCTGCAAATACCATTGTAAGAGCAAGTAAAAAAATAAAAACAAAAAGCACTTTACGCTTCATGATTATTTTCCAACCCTAAAACTGTAGCCTGCGCTTATAGATAATTTTTTAAAACCGACAAACAAATTTTCAGTAATACTATGCAGCGGAGCCCTCTCGTTTAGTATTACAAACAGCTGGCTTTTTTCTGAAAGATTCCACGCAAGAAGAAAACGGTATCCACCATTAAAACTTGCTGCGGAGACATTCTGTGAGTCTGAAGTGTTAATGTAGGGTATTGTCTTCTGATACCATACCGAATAGATAGAGGGAGCTAATTCCAATCCAAGCGAAAGTAAAAAGCTAAAAGCTGTTACACTCGCTTCAACACCGCCAAAAGCATCAAAATAGAACATGCCCATTTGATACAGGGTGTAATAGGATCCAGAGTAATACGCCTCCTCAGCCTGTTCAGCCAGAGCATACCCTGTTGTTATCCCGCTGTACCAACCTGCACTGACACTTATAAAAGACATTACAGGGTATTCAGGTATAAATTTTCCCTGATACCATGCACCAACACCAAACTGCGGTTTGAGCCCTATTGCACCTTCGCTATCGACTGGTATGCTTACATCTTGAGCTGGCATAATAGTTACAGCAGGAAAATCGAGTACAATAAATACATTGGCACTATTGGGGCGATACAGCAAGAATCTTTCTGTTGTTGAAAACGATCGCGCTTCTTCCATATATTTTGACCACTGTGCACGGCTTTCTGCATCTCGTTCTGCTAATGCAACTACCTTCTCACGAAATTTCTGATATGTATCATTATCCGGGTAAAGTTTGAGCGCTCTTTCTATATTGAACACTGCTTTTGAAAAATCCCCGGCAAGATAGGCTGTTTGTGCTTCGATGTAATACAGTCTGGCTTCTCGCTTATTAGTAAATTCTTCCTTATAGAGAGCAATTTTAGGATTCGTTGACCCGCTGGACTCAAGATAATTAATGAGAGAAAGACCTGCATCCCACTGTTCACGAATTCTCAGTTCATCAAGTTTTTTAAAAATATCATCTTCAGTCTGCTGCCGCATTAAAGCATACTGCTGTTCAATAATATTGGAAAATTCTTTATATGTTACATTATCAGGTTCATACTTTAAGGCAAGTCCTATTGAACTGCGTGCTGATTCAAACAGGTTTAATGCAAGCGCACGTTTTGCATCAGTAAACGCTTTTTCTCCCAGCGCTTTATATATTGCTGCTCGATATACTTGAGTCTTTTGTACTTCGTCAGGGTGAATTCGTTCATACACCTCCAGATACTGCTGTGCTGCCTGCCAATCCTTAATTTGTACTAACGCATCTATCTGTGACAATGTCACATCAGTACGCTGTCGCACCGCTACAACAATTTTTGCTGCCAGATCTTCAAGAGATTGCAGCATTACATCCGCAGAAAATGTTATCGGCCGTGCATAAACTTCTCTTCCTGTATCTGCTGCAACCACACGGGGATTTACCGTATACACATTGGTCGCTGTCCTTGTAAGCGTACCAGCAATAATGAAATCTGCTTTACAGCTTCTTGCGAGAGCTAAAATAGCTTCTGACGATAAGGTCTCAGGAATTTCACCTTGCTGTTTAAGCCAATCGAGCACCAATTGTCTGTCTTTAATTGAAAAATAATTGGTGCTAATAATATTGCTTTCGAAGATTTCATTAATCTGTTTTATAATTGCTGGATCGGTAGATGCATCTCCAAAAAATTGCATTATAATTAAAGTTGGTTTTTGTACCTGTGCTATGGTTACAGCGGGAATAGTACAAACTATTAGTAAGCATATAGCAATCTGTTTTAACAAACGCATAGCAACACCGCCTTAAAAACTTAAACCCGATAAAAACCGCAATTCAATCCGGCCTGGCTGCTGATTATTCAGATACAATAAGACATCGCCTTTTGCTGCAAAATAAATGCCTAACTTTTCCCATGCCTTTACTGAAACAGTTAACATTCCACCAACTGTATATCCCCATAGTGTATCGAGCGTGCCTGTATCGGCATTTCCAAGTTTGCATCTAAAGCCAGTGTCCGCACCTAGTGCAATAAAAACATTTCCAAGTCTGAGCAGTTCCGCAGAAAAAGGAGCACCATAGAAAACTATGCTCATAGGATAGCCAGCACTGACTGTCTCAAAATATAAACCAAAGCCTGCATAGCTAATCCAATTAAACGTGTTCATAGGATCAGGTTTTTCTCTGTTGGGAATAATG
>JAKPPT010000077.1 GCA_029547205.1 Spirochaetota bacterium | reverse complement strand
GGATATTACATGAAATCTCTGAATCCATCATCCACAAGATAGTGTTTGCAGTATCAAGTCTATTCTTCTGAATATAATCAATACACTCAAACGCTATGATGGTTAACGGTAAGCACTGTCCTGTATTGGTACGTGTTCCCCTTGCTATTGTTGTTTCATCTTCAAACAGTATGTGCGCGTCAATCCCTTCACGAATAAGATTTGCTTTCAGCAATCGGGATGCCATTGTATCCCAGTTTGGCAACAGTACCGTTTTACCTTTGAGTGTTTCACGGGTAACTGAAGGAACTACCGGAATACCAGTTGTTTTAACCAGCTTTTTCGTATAATGATTTTTAAATGACCTGACAGCAGCTTCAATGCGCGTTTCATATCCCACCGTTGAATCATGCTCATCAAGCTGCAATATAAGATACGGTTTACCCACATCATCCAGAATGCGCTTGAAGTACTCCATAACAAACGAGTCGGGAGCACATTTAAATGATGTCAACAACACGGGATATAATCCATCAGATTTTGCAATACCATGAGCTATCTGCAAAATTTTAGCAGCATAGTGCCAGTGAAATGCTTTGAGCAGTTCATCAATTGTCTGGCTATCGTCATCGTTATACTGTATCATATCCTGATAGAGTACTGGAATGCCTGAATTAACAAACAGCGACGGTATATTCTTATTCATGGAATCAGGAATACCATTATATGGCCTGCCAAGCAATACCACTGCAATGTCTTTTCTGGTTTCAACGGCATGTTTTCCACTTATCATCAATTTTTTCTGATTTTCTTTATGGGTATTCTGTGCCTGTTCAAATGCCATCATAACTTCAATAGAGTTGGCATTGATTCCCATCTGTTTGCAGGCTTTGTATAAAGTCCGTCTACTAAACAACGGTTGTATTTCATAGTTAAGTATAGGCATAACAACTTTATTGCTAACTGAAGGTATTAACGAGGTCAATGATGGCGCAAACTGTGTATAGTAGCAGTACTGCCTCCTGGAATGCGAAGGAGCATCCCTTTCTAAATAAAAAGGCGTAAATATATAGTTGCATCTATCTGCCAGATACGTCACATGTCCATGAAAGGCAGCAATTGGTGCGCAAAATTCGGCTTGCGCAATCCTTTTGCCGATAGTTACTGGATCATCACATCCACTGCTGGTAATAACCGTAACATTCAACCGTTTAAAAAAGTCTATCCATAAATCCATTTCATCAACAAGGTGCAATGCATAAGGAATACCCACCTGTGCAGTATCTTCATTTGAAGGTAATGTAAAAATCTTATTGCGTTCCCTGCTGAAATCAAAGATGCCCTTTGTTTTGCTGACATATTTTTTGTAATGATAATCGCGTCCGCATAAAAATCCATACGCAACAACCTCGCCATCAACATCAGCAACTTTTAACTTGCAATGGTTGGTACACAGATTACAAATTTCACTTTTAACCGGAATTGATTTTTTATAAAGTCCTATACCTCTAAAGCTTGTTTGTGCAATCTGCGATTCCATTACTTCTAATGCACAACCTAACGCACCGGTCAGATGACAGTACTGTGAAACATGCAAAGGCTTTTGCAGCTTTTGTTCAAAAGCAGCAACCAATGCTTTATTTTTTGCAGTTGCTCCCTGAAAACAGATAACATTACCAATCTTAGCCTCGCCCGAAACCTTAGAAAAGTAATTTTCCACCACTGAATGCAATACCGCCGCTAACAGCTCATCTGTGTCATAACCCTGGCTCATACAATAATTGATATCCCGTTCCATAAATACTGTGCAGCGGTCACTTGAAAGCGGCGACTGTTTATCCAGCGCTCTGGCAGCATATTCAGCAAGGTTGCATCCCAGCTTGTATGCCTGCTCCTCAATGAAACTGCCCGTGCCAGCCGCGCACACATTATTCATCTGCGAAAAAATAACATTGCCATTTTTTATCATGGTAAACTTTGAATCCTGTCCGCCAATCTCAATAATAGTATCAACATCGGGCTGCAATGTGCATGCTGCTTTCGCATGTGCAGTAATCTCATCAAGGATACAATCTGCCCCAATAAGTGTTCCAATAAACTTTCG
>JAKPPT010000061.1 GCA_029547205.1 Spirochaetota bacterium | reverse complement strand
CACTGCACTGACTGCTTTTGCCGTTGCAAACTCAGAGCAAGCACTTACATTCATTTTCAGCAGCAAATATGTATTCTATGGATTGATCATTGCTGAGTTCGGATTGGTAATAGCCATCAGCGCTGCCATCAACAAGCTTTCCTACAGTGTGCTGTCATTCCTTTTCGTGCTTTATTCGTTAATAAATGGAGCTACAATTTCCGTTATCTGATTATCCGTTTATGCACCTGTTATATTCGCAATTACTAGTCTGTCAAAGAGTTTGTCTCCAAAATACCGTCTGTTTAATTTGTAAATAAACTCGTTGAGATACAACTGTAAGTATTTCCTTTTGATTTTATGGTAGTTGCCCAGCAATGTCCGTTTTGCATTACTGATTGCGATATGCACCCATTTGAGTGTTTCCTTGGTGGTTTTGGCGTCTGATTTCTCGGTGACGTGCAATTCCACCAGATCGGAGATGTCAACGTAAGAAGTGCTTTTGTCCGAAAATACGATGGCATCATCCTCCATGCAGTCCCTGACCACGCCGTTGATTCCTTCACTTTGATGGCTATCCAGTACCCTGGCCTTGAAATAACGCACATGCTTCTCCTTTTTGCCCGTTTCGATATCTTCCAACGGGGTGCTTTCGGCCATCACCGCAACGTTCTGCTTTCCCTCGGCTCCTCGGCCACGTGTACCCTTGCCTCGCTCGATTTCCTTACTGGCCACCGAAAAGTAACCCTCATCCAGTTCTATCATCCCTTCCAGTGTATACCTTGCATCCCGGTTGCCCATCGCCCTGCGGAGTTTGTGTACCATCGCCCATACCGGTTCGTAACGCTTCAATCCTAATTGCTTCTGGAGTTCGTTGGTGGAGAATCCCTTTTTTGTGCAACTCATCAGGAACATCGTTTTGTACCACACCAGAAACGGCAGCTTGGAGCTCTCCATGATCGTACCGCTGCGCAACGAGGTGCGGAAACGGCAACCTTTGCATTCATAACTCCATTTACCCTGTAACCAATAATGGGAAGTGCCCCCGCATCGCTTGCAGACAACCCCTTCCTTATCACGCTGCTCCTTGAAATGCAAACGACAATCTTCCTCCGAACCGAAATGAGCCGTAAAACTGAATATGTTCATAATCCCTGCTTTTTGAGCGCTAATATACTAAAAATATTAGGTGTGTTTGCGGAGAATCAGATAGATTTTTCAAAACACTCAAGTCCATACTCGCATTATGAAAAATTAATAAATTAGATGAAAGATATTTAGAAAGTTCGTCTTCCCATAATTCTTGAAAATTAAGGGAAAATTCTACATCTTCATATGAAATTCCGTGTATTGAAGTATGAGTTTTTAAAAACTTTTCTGATTTTGGTGGATTTATATAGTGTTTTGTCGAATAAACTATTGTGTCATTTTTCACGAAGCATAATCCGATTGCACAAGCACTTAATCTACTGTTATTTGCTGTCTCAAAGTCAATAGCAATAAAATCAAATTTATTTTCAAAGTACTCAGGGAATGTATGAGGATTTTTAAATTGATTGAATTTCAATTTTTGCAAAATCGCTTGTTCGTATTGAGGTTTTACTTTATAACCAACTTGTTTTGCTTTTTTTAGCCAAGGTTCAAGAATATAGTTTGGTGTATTTTCG
>JAKPPT010000033.1 GCA_029547205.1 Spirochaetota bacterium | reverse complement strand
TCCTTATAGAGAAAGAAAAAAGAAAAGACCTTGATAAAATATTAGGTGATGTTGGTGATAATGACATATAAATCAGTACTGTTATGCTGAAAAGAAAGCATTTTTAGAAGTATAGATTAAGGGCTAAAATCCATTGTCATCACGGTAGCATTGCATCCATGGATGAAGAGCAATTTACTATTAACAATAGTGTTGCATATCACAGCAAGCTATGACGGGGGAAAGGTATTTATGGTTGCAAATCCAATTCTATTGATGAATGGTGATACTGTTTTCATGGTGCAAATAATTGACACAGCTTATAGCTTTCGGTTGTGGCAATTGCAGGATTCAATTTTTTTACTATAGTATATTCGTAGCCTGCGCTTACTATAAAGGGTAGTGCTTCTTCTATAATGGGTAATGGCAAATAGTCGTAGTACTTTTGACATTCTTTGCTTACCTGCTCAATAAACGTGTCCATCATAGAGTCTTCAAAGATAAAGTTGCCGTTTGCATCGTACAGTGGCAGGGTAAACGAAAGCATGCCTGGTATTGTATCGCTTATAAAAAAAACATCTACTGCATTGCCATGATTTGTTACATTGACAATCTGTACAATGTGGATGGTGTCATCACTGAGTGATAGTTTTTGGGCAAGCTTTTGTTTCTGGTACAACGCAAATTCCTGGTTAATGTTGGCAATATATATTTTTATACCGGTTATTCGATTAATAGTAACTATCGCCCCGGCATGTTTGTGTATTGCAGGATATACCTTTGCGGCTGCTGTGCCAGTAGCAGAATAAAAGCCAAATTTTTTTGTTGCGCTGTACAGGTAGCATCCAAACTGCTGCAGCAGCGGTGCTAAACCATAGCGTATAAAACCGGTAGAGTGGGAAAACTGGGAGTGGGTTACACCGTGAAAAAGAATATCTGATTGCACCTCATTTTTTATCAGGGCAGGAGCCATGCAAAGAAAAATATCAGCAATGGGACAATACGGATGCAGGGCGATAGTTGCTGTAAAACTTTGCATCTTATGCGGCTTGAGCGTTATGGTGGTATCCGCTATTGCGATGGTCACCGATAGCTGTTGCAATACATTAATAAGAGAGTGCACCATCCTGCCATAGTGAGGATGGGTAAAAACCTGCGGGGCAATGGCGATGGTACATTCTTTCAGTGTTGCTAATGACAGAGCTATTGCCTGCCGCACAGCCTGAAAAGATTGTGCCTGATACTGCAGCATTATATGCTTTTTTCCAGATAGGGTTTCAGCAGTTCGGGTATTGTTATATTGCCATCGCGTGTTTGATAGTTTTCCATAATGGCTGCCAGTGTGCGCCCTGCCGCAAGCCCTGAACCAT
>JAKPPT010000023.1 GCA_029547205.1 Spirochaetota bacterium | reverse complement strand
ATATGTCGTGCAATCCTGTAACATTTGCTTCCGATGCGGGAGCAATAATGCAGGAGTATACATTGCAATTTTGCAAGGCGTATGATATGTTTCCTCAGACTCAGCATGTAGAACTTCTGGCTGTATTTGACAGAACATAATTATGCAACTGTCCAATTCACAAAAAGCAATACAACGGAGGGTGTATCACCATGTAATTAAGCGGATGCATACATTTTTTACAATTGTTCAACCTGGCTTTGAACAGATTGCATTCAATGAGCTGTTAAGCATGAACATCAAACCGCTGGCTATTACAAAAGGTGGGATAGTATTCCGCGGCTATCTTTACGATAGCTATAAAGCAAATATGTTTAGCCGTGTTGCGACACGTATCATCATGCGCTTAACAGAATTCAGGGCTCTGCACTTTAATGAGATTTATCGCACACTAAGAAATTTTCCATGGGAACTATATATAAGCAGTGAGACGTCTATTACTGTTGAAGTATCGGTTCACAAATCAAAGCTGCATCATACCGATAGAATTGGTGAAGAAGTGCTTAACGCCGTAGAAAAGAGAATGAGTGATTTTGGACTGCACATCAATACTGAACGGCTCCGTGCACAAACAATTTATATACGGTTTGATCATGACCAGTGTGGTGTAAGTCTGGATACAACCGGTGATCCGTTGTATAAGAGAGGATATAAGCAGCACGTTGGGCGGGCACCATTGCGGGAAACGATAGCAGCAGCATTGCTGTATGAATGCGATATAACCAGCTATGATGTTATCATTGATCCAATGTGTGGCAGCGGAACATTCCCTATTGAAGCATGGTGTATGGTAAATAATTTTTTTCCAGGGATAAATCGTGGTTTTGCCTTTATGCACTGGCCATCATTCAGAAAAGAGGCATGCCATTCACTGGTATCATCAATAAACAGGGAAAGCCATGGTGCAACAATAGTTGCCGGCGACAGGGACCCTTCAATGGTTACTATCGCCAAAAAAAATTGTACTATACCTGGTGCTGCAATGGTTACCTATAGTGGTGATTTTCTTACTGAAAAATTAACGCTTGAAGGGAAACATATCTTGTGTGCAATGAATCCTCCTTATGGAAAGCGAATAGCTGATGATGACATAGCGGCAATATATAGCAGACTATCGTATATTTTTGAATACTGGTATCCTGCATGGAGCTTTTGCATTATCATCCCTGTAACACTGCGGCATACCTTTACTGTCCCTGTAACAAAAGAGATACAATTTAACAATGGTGGATTGCCTGTCATTGCTCTGATTGGAAGGGGGCGATAGCTCTCCACAATTTGTTTAGCTTGTGATAAAAATAAATATTCACAGCTGCCATCTTATCTTTGATGACTCGTGCATAATCACTGAGCGATACTATCTTATCAACGAAGGTAACCACCCATGATTCACCATAGCGAGGTGGTATCGGGGTTAGTGGCCACATATGTTTAAGGATGATATCTTTTTCTTTTTTCGATATATCAAAATGTTTTGCAGCATTGTTAAGCGCTATGTGTGGATGGCGTAAACCATGCAGGCGTGGACCGCCAGTGCGCCAGTTGTACATATAGAAGTCATGCAGCAATGCACCCCGTGTTGCAGCGATATAATCCAGATGCAGTAATCGTGATAATTGATACGCTAATTGTGCAACTGCAATGGTATGCTGATAGCAACTGATTGTGCCATGATGAGCAAAATTTTTCAAGGTATTAAATGCAGGATGCGACAGGATATCCTGCACAAATGGTAATGACTCAAATAGTTTGGTTTCCATAGTTATTTATATTTATTATGATTATTAAGCATTTTTGTTATGCTTTGAAGGAGCAAGGCGTAACGTTCCTTGATACTGATTACCATACGTAATGGTTTTGGCGGTATCATTTTATTTATTTTTTTTCGATAAGAAATGGCATTATCAAAAAAATAACGTAATGTAATGAGAGCATCATTCTGAAAACGTATAGGCAATGTATGCTGAAAGAAAAAAGGAGCTTTTTTTGCATTAATAATCTTTTGCACAACATTATGCGTAAGCAGGCAATCTATCATCATTATGGTTAAGCCTGAAAAAACTATAGTATTTACCAGAGCTGCAGGTATGGTGGTATAAAAATGTATAAACATTGGGAGCAGTGCATAT
>JAKPPT010000015.1 GCA_029547205.1 Spirochaetota bacterium | reverse complement strand
TGCAACCATATTGCAAAGAATCAGGGTGCTTGCGGTTCAGTCATCTAATGGTATCTATACTCTTGAAGACAGACAGCTTATTCAGGTTGAAGTATCGGCTCTGGTTGATGAAATTGATCGAATTGCATCTCAGGCAGAATTTAACAAGTTCAAACTTTTACTTGGTGATTTCTCAAGAACAAATCCAAAAGCAAGTATGTGGTTCCATATGGGTGCCAACATGCATCAGCGTGAGCGTGTATATATAGGAACCATGACTTCGTTGGGATTGAATCTGAGAGAAAAGACTGGAAAATTTCTTGCAAATCTATCAACTGCTGAAGGTTCCAATAGGACTATCGGTATTATCGATGAAGGTCTACAGAAGATAGCCAAGCAGCGTGCTGATTTAGGTGCCTACTATAATCGATTGGAGCATGCAGCAAAAGGTTTGATGAATGCTTATGAAAATATTCAGGCATCTGAAAGCCGTATACGTGATGCTGACATGGCTGAAACGATGGTAGATTTGACCAAGGATCAGATTCTTGTACAGAGTGGTACTGCGATGCTTGCTCAGGCAAATTTACGACCAAGAACAATCTTACAGCTTTTAGGAACATAAGATAAAGACTATATTGTAATAGGGAATACCCGTACTAAACATAGTGCCCGCTTAAAACAGCGGGCACTTTTATTTGTGCGATAGTTCCTCTAAGATGCGCAATATTTCAGGGAGTAATTGTTTTTTTCTGGATAAAATACCCGGCAGATTATAAATATGGGGCTCAAAGGGGGGATGGCTTAAATGAACCTCACCTTTAAAGCTGGTTGATAACAGGATGCTATTCTGGGTGGTGATGTCGGTAACCAATAATAATGCCCAGTGAACATTTTTGCTTTGGGCAAATTGTACAAGTGCAGATAACAATGATTCTTTCACTTCATGGATATCATCAAGTGTTATCACCTCAACCTGTGATATAGCCACCGCAATACCATGTTCCTCATAGATTTTACAATCATTGCTTACTGCATATATGGGATCAATAGTTTCCAAACTTTCAGTTGAGGATAAAAGCTTTTTCCCATAATCGTTGTAGTTAATACCAGCTATTGCTGCCAATTCTTCTAATATTTTTTTGTCAGTTTCAGTGGTGGTAGGCGATAACAGCATGGTGGTATCAGATAGTATTCCACTGCATAGCAGAAGTGCGGTATGCGGTTCAGGTTTAATATTGTTATATTTAAAAAGTTCATAAACCAATGTACATGTGCTCCCCACTGGTTTGGAATACACAAATATTGGGGTTGTGGTTTTTAAGCTTCCCAGCCGGTGATGGTCAATAATTTCAATAATATGAGCGGTTTGTGCTCCGTCCACCGCTTGTGATAATTCATTGTGGTCTACAAGGATTACCTTTTTTGCATAGTGCTTGATAATGTCCGAACGGGTAATAATCCCTTTCAGGACAGTATTGTCACACACTGGTAGTCCCCGGTATTCATTAAGCAATAGTTGTTCACGTGCCTGCTCTACTGATACATCCGGGGATATCGTATCAGCATCTTGCATAATAGAATGACATGGTATGCTTAACGTTAACATTCGCAAGGTATTGTAGGTATCTATTTCGGAGAGATAAATCCATCCTTTATAGTGGGTAGTGTCATAGGTAAAATCATTCACTCCGGTAATCAATAGTGCGGCAAAATTATTTTTGATCGCAAATTCAATTATCTCTTTTCTATCGCCTACAAGAAGTACCGTTTTTTCAGGGATAGCATTGTGTAGTTCT
>JAKPPT010000005.1 GCA_029547205.1 Spirochaetota bacterium | reverse complement strand
CAACACTGAATCGGAATGTACATGATGAAGCTGTGATGGATTTTTCACATTTCTTGGGATAAGTGCATCGATTGCATCAACCTTATCTTTTATGTATGCAGTTCGAGCAATATCCGAGGCCATGATATTTTCAAACTCTACTTGTAACCTGTTAAGATGAGATATGGAATCAGTAATAAGATTTTTTACCTGTTCCTGCTTATGCACTATATACTCATTAGCGGAACTATCGCCAAGATATTCTTTCAAAACAGGTCTGTTGTTATAAAGGGTTGCATTAATAATGGACTGCTTATTATTCCCACCATTTTTATTGTCTTCAATAATAAGCCGTATCCCTTCATCGATAACCTGATATCGGGAAAGTGTAGTTTGAATATCTTTGATCTGATTATGTAAATCATCAAGGCGTGCAAGCACTTTATGCTCAAGGGAAACTTTATCACCGGATACTTTATGTTTGTTACCCGACTTTTGTTCATCAACGCTGTTGGTATTTTTTAATTGCTTTGCTGATTGCAGAATAGCATCAATACTTACTTTCATATATCCCTCCCTGATGGCAAACTCCCTTATGGACATCAGTATTCACTACCTATGATTTATTGTCAACAGTTAATTTTAATGTGACATAAAAAATCTTATTTTTACTATCGGTAATTGAAAAAAAAATATAAATTAAAAAATATTTTTTTAAAATGGCTATTCCGGCGTTTTTATATATAGGCGATAGTTACTTTTAAACTAGTTGAGTAACAGCATAAATGATACGGAGTTGCACATGGCTTGATTACAACTCTCCGTAATGAATAAAAATTGTACAAACCCAAAATAATGCTTCTCTCGACTTGATAAGGAGAGGTGCAGGAAATGAGGTTAATATTTCTATTGCAGGAGGATGCAATGCAGTCAAAAAATGATCTGCCCATACAACGGTGTATAAAAGGTGAACCACTTGAAGCATTGAGCGATGTTGATCTTTTAGCTGTACTAATTGGCAGTGGTGTAAAAGGAAAAAATGTTATGGAATGTGCGTTTTATGTCATTGAACAATTTGGAGGAATGAACGGAATATATCAAGCGGGTATACGAGAGCTGGCGCATACCAATGGAGTTGGGTTTGTTAAAGCAATACGTATAAAAGCTGCATTAGAGTTAGGGAGGAGGCTAATAGTGCCGAAAAATTATGAAGGAACTCTTGACTCGCCGCGCATGGTATGGGAATTCATTGTTGGACAGATTGCATGCAATAAGCAGGAGGAATTTTGGGCGCTTATACTGGATAATAAAAACAGATTGCTGAAAAAAACAAGAGTTTCCATAGGTACTATCTCTGAAGCAATAGTACATCCGCGTGAAGTATTCAGAGATGCAATTCGTGAAGCAGCATCATCCATTATTATTGCTCACAATCATCCGTCAGGGATGCTTAAGCCATCGGTCAATGATATTGAAATTACACGCAGGGTAGCACAGGCTGGTGCTATTGTTGGGATTCAGCTTCTGGACCATGTAATTGTTACCGATAACGATTATCTGAGCTTACGTGAAACTGATGAAAAGTTATTTTTAGCGTAAAGCTATATATATAAACGGTGCTCATTGTGTTTTGGTACAATATGATAACACAGTTACATAGAAAGGATATAGTAAAACAGTTGACAGCATATTAAATATTTATACCATAAATAATTACTTTATTATGATACAGGCATAGGAGTATTGCCATAAATCCCGCAAGAACCAACTATGAAAACAATCCAGCATATAGTGTCCGGGATTTTGGTCCTATGAATAAATAATCGGGAGAACATATGAAATACAAAAAACCGAGTACTATTGTGTTGATTGCTATTACCGTAATTTTTATACACACAACACTTGTTTCTGATACCAGGCATGGTACATGGGTGATCTATAATGTGCCCGCTTCACCACAATCCGAAAAAACAATACCGGTTAAGATTTACTTTCCTAAAAGCTATTCAGATACAAGCCGTGTTATTATCGCATTTCATGAATATGACGGTTCTATGAATAGCTGGCAGAACAACACCAGCATTGCCTATTATGCCAATCAATACAATATGGTCATTGTGTGCCCACACATGCCACGCTCGGTTTACGAATCATACTATTTTGAACAAACTACAGTTAAATGGAATGAGATGCCGTCACTTTTGTGGATTGGCCAGTTGCTGCTGCCCTATTTAAACAATACGGTTGGTTTAAACATTACCAAAGAAAACCTTGGCGTGTGTGGATTTTCAATTGGTGCGCGTGGTGCTTTGCGCGTGGGCGAGATGTACAATGACGCCGTTGGCGCTATTGCATGTTTGTCGGGATATTACGATATGCTTTCGCATACAAAAAATCATATGTTTACCGCAGTCTATGGGAAATATAATGACTTCCAACAGCGATGGGCACAAACGGATAATGCGATTGATGATGCAAAAAATCTTGGCAATGTTGCAGTGTTTATTGCACATGGCAATAAAGATTCGCGCGTTCCCATGGAGCAAGCTTTTATGTTAGCGTTAAAGTTAAAACAGCTTCAAAAAGAAAATAAAGGTGGTTACCATTTTACACTTGTGGAAAAAAAGTATAAGATGCACGACTGGAATTACTGTCAGTCGGTGCTCCCCACTATGATGGCATTCTTCAATGAAAATTTAAAATAAAAAAATATATGAAAAATTTCAGGGCGATAGTTCCTTTCATTATCTTACTGGCGGCATTAGCATGCAGCAAGAATAGTGTACGCAGCGGTGCCATGCTATGCACGATGCATAACGCTCA
>JAKPPT010000125.1 GCA_029547205.1 Spirochaetota bacterium | reverse complement strand
GTACTATGCACTATTGCAAGCTATTAATGCTACCGCGCATGCCTACAGCAATTTCGTTTTCCAGAAAGCCAGACCCGCTTGTTTCCTCGCTTCTCTCCCCCAAAATGCCCCGAAATATGCCTACAGCTGTCGAACATGGGTGACAAGTTACCACGGAAGTGCGGCCCAAGCAGTCCAGTGCAGCCGATGGTTGGGAGACTTGCATCATGAAACTGCAAATCAATGGCCCAACCAAATATTGGGGATATACTTTTTATGAATTTCTTTCCCTTTCTCCGTTAAGTTACCAAGGTATGTGTATCCGCCTTCATTGACCAGGCGGACTTTTGGCTTAAGTTCATCTTGAAAATCAATGGTACCTACGAGCAGGGAACCTGCACCGTACTTGTCATTTATTGATGTGCATTTAATTCTATGTACGTTTTTTGAGATAATAGTTCTTTCAATGATTTTAAAAAGATAAGGCTCAACTTGGATTAGACCACCAACTGGATTAAAGGTCACTAATTGAAGGGGATATTGGGGGGATTGGTTAGAATACTCTAATTTACCCATTATATGATCATCTCCATTGATGGTGACAGCGATCTTAACACTGAAATCAGAATCAGAATTAAGCACATTTGCAGTCCAAGCCTGAGTGGTAAGAAATAAAAAGAGGAGCAAGAAAATAAGGCTGCGAAGGTAAATAGTTTTCATGGATACTCCTCCCAACGTGCTGATCACCGGCGGCTGTAAGCCGTCCGGTGCATTAGATGGTTATACGTTTTTTTACTCTAATCGTAAGAAGACTGACGCTGTTCCATCTGGTTTTATGTCCCAATATTTTGTTTGGTATGGAAATACAACCCCATCTTTGATTTCATAACCGAATATTTCTCTTTCTATTGTGGACAAATGTTTTAAGTTTTGCTGAGCAAGTTTTTGAAATGGTATCTTAGCAACAGTTGGATTCATGTGATGTATGTCTGCGCGAAAACTTTTCCAAATTTTCATCGAAGCATCTGCACACTTTTTTGAGATGATATTTTTTGCTTTAACCCATGTTCGACAGCTGTAGGCATATTTCGGGGCATTTTGGGGGAGAGAAGCGAGGAAACAAGCGGGTCTGGCTTTCTGGAAAACGAAATTGCTGTAGGCATGCGCGGTAGCATTA
>JAKPPT010000120.1 GCA_029547205.1 Spirochaetota bacterium | reverse complement strand
ACGCAAGTCTATGCTGATCTGAATGTTTCGTGCTACAAATCAGCAAATTGCAGGATTTTTCAGCAATACAGTCAGGAAAAACCTTTATGTATATGGTTTTTGAGTGTACTGCAGTGCACACTGTTATATAGAATATTCACTATGTTTTAAAAATTCGCGACAGCGAAAATTGCTCATCAATTGGTATATCTTTACATATTCTGCAATTTGTGGCATACTTTGTCAGCTTTTATCAAGCATTGCAGAGTTTTTGTACTTAATAAGATTATCAATGAGAGGTATTTTATATGATTCGTGGTGGTGAAATCTCAAAAGGAACAATCCTGTTGATAAACAGTCATCCACATATTGTCGTAGAGCGAGAATTTGTTAATCCAGGAAAAGGTGCGGCATTTGCACGCGTCAAGGCTAAAAACTTACGCACTGGCAACGTGGTTACTCAAACCATTAAAACGCAAGAAGAAGTGGAAGATGCCCAGGTCGATATGCATGACTGCCAGTATCAGTATAATGATGGCGAAAATTATGTCTTTATGAACAATGAGACCTTTGAGCAATATATGATTCCCATGGCTGACCATGAAGAAGTCAAATATTACCTTAAAGAAGGCGAGCCATATACCATTCTTTTTTATGAAGGTGAGGCAATTGATATTAAAGTGCCTTACAAAATGGTCTTTACCGTTGTCGAGAGTGAAAACTACGTTAAAGGTGATACAGTCTCTGGTGCAACGAAGCCTGTGATAACTGAAACAGGACTTACAGTCCGTGTTCCCCTTTTTATTAAGCAAGGAGAAAAAATCCTTATAAACACCGAAACCAATGAGTATGTAGAACGTGTTAATGAGTGATTTCTTGCGATAGGTTTTATTGAGACATACTGTATAACTTGTCAGCACATGAATAAATTAAAACAGCAGCAGATGTTCTCTGTTGCTGTTTTTTTAGTGTACCCGATTGGTCACCTTTTATCTAGTGTCCTGAAGCTTGTGCAAATATTAATTTGTGCTTGTAGTTTAGTACATACAGGTGAAACTCCCTTGTGTGTCAGGTAATAAGCCAAGTTGAATAGTTCAAAACCGTGTGCTTGACTGTTCGCATGAAACGACCTACAGTGCTACTATATGAATACCAGATTTTCAAATATATCTGAGTATCTCCTGCAAACCTTAAAAAATTCGTTGCGTGGGCTTCTTGTCCGCAAGGTTCTCGTCGTAGGTACTGATGCAGCAAAAACGGAAACGCAGGCGCTGGTCGAGCCGCTTATTGATTATTGCCGGGAAATTGGCGCCGAGATTGACTATGCGGGTAATGCACACAATTCTTCCGAAACTCTCTTGCCACGATGGATGTATGATTGCACGCTTGTTATTACTGATAGCACTTCGCCAGAGACATCAATTTTCGCTAAAGATAATTTTCTGTATAGCAAAAAACTTGCTAATACGCTAAAAGCCGGTGGTTCACTTCTCGTGCTAAGTTTTAATAACGAAATTGGCAATAAAAAAAATACATTATTTCAAGAAATGTCAAAATGGATTAACATGCTAACTGCACAAGCTGGATTGAGTATGCGTATGCAAGATATTCATGAATCCTGCATAATTATTTTGTTTCGTAAATCCTAAACCCATGGTATACTAGTTTATCACCTAACCCGGTGTGCACAAAAAGGAGATTTGTATGCACCTTGATTCGATTAATCATCCAAAATTGCGAACATGGATCGATGAGATGGTCCAGATGTGTATGCCTGATGATGTTTATGTATGTGACGGCAGTCAGGAAGAAGCCAATCGTTTATCTGAACGTCTATTACGATCGGGTTCTTTCAAAAAGCTGGAGAAACGACCAGGCAGTTTTTATGCGTTTAGCGATCCTGGTGATGTTGCCCGTGTGGAAAATAATACCTATATTTGTTCGAGGTTCCGAGAAGAAGCTGGTCCAACCAACAACTGGGCTGACCCTCAAGAGATGAAAGGTGAGCTCATGCAGCGATTTTTTGGTTCAATGCGCGGCAGAACAATGTACGTAATTCCGTTTTCAATGGGTCCAATCGGGGGACCGCTTTCCCATATCGGCATTGAGCTTACTGATAGTATTTATGTTGTACTCAACATGCGTATTATGACGCGTATGGGCAGTAAAGTGCTCGAAGCATTAGGGAGAGATGGTACATTTGTAAAATGTCTCCACTCCGTAGGGTATCCGCTCACTCCTGGTAGACATGATAAACCCTGGCCGTGTGATGCTAACAATAAATATATTGTACATTTTCCAGAGGAACGAGCTATCTGGTCTTACGGGTCTGGCTATGGTGGCAATGCACTACTTGGTAAAAAATGTTTTGCACTGCGCATTGCAAGCGTTATGGCTCGAGATCAGGGATGGCTTGCCGAGCATATGTTAATTTTGGGAATCACTAATCCAGAAGGGAAAAAGCGTTACATCGCAGCAGCATTTCCATCGGCATGCGGAAAAACTAATCTAGCAATGCTCGTTCCGACATTACCGGGATGGAAAGTCGAGACCGTTGGCGATGATATAGCATGGATGCGCTGGGGAGAAGATGGTCAGCTCTACGCTATCAATCCTGAATATGGCTATTTTGGTGTTGCACCGGGTACCAGCATGCAATCGAATCCCAACGCAATGAAGACCATAGAAAAAAATACCATTTTTACCAATGTAGCACGCACTCCAGATGGTGATGTCTGGTGGGAAGGCATTGGGTATGATCCTCCTGAAGGACTCATTACCTGGCTCCAGGAACCATACGATCCCAAATCAGGAAAACCTGCAGCACATCCCAATGCACGGTTTACCGCACCGGCAAAACAATGCCCAGTCATCGATCCTGCATGGGAAGATCCTAATGGTGTGCCGATCAGTGCGATTTTATTTGGCGGTCGCAGAGCAGGGACGGTTCCGCTCGTTCATGAAGCAATGGATTGGAGTCATGGTGTGTTTATGGGTGCTATCGTTTCGTCGGAAACTACCGCAGCAGCATCAGGGGCGGTCGGTCAGCTTAGGCGAGACCCATTTGCTATGCTTCCATTCTGTGGTTACAACATGGCTGATTATTTTCATCACTGGCTCAGAATGGGCGAGCGTACTGGTGTAAAACATCCAAAATTTTATTATGTTAACTGGTTTAGAAAGAACAAAGAAGGAAAATTCCTCTGGCCAGGTTATGGTGAAAATTCAAGAGTACTCAAATGGATATTTGAGCGCTGTGAAGGCATCGGCAAAGCTCAAGAATCAGCAATTGGGAATTTGCCAGCTCCGGGAGCGCTTGATCTAACAGGCTTAAAAATTTCTGAAGAAGCAATGAAAGAATTGCTCACTGTTAATGCAGAGGAGTGGCTTGCTGATATTCCGGGCATACGTGTATTCTTTAACAGTTTTGATGATTTCCCAGAACAGCTTATGGAGCGCCTTGATTGGCTAGAGAAGCGGCTCAAAACCTAGCTAGTGCCCCGAAGCTTGTGATCCATTTTTCAAGTTCCTATTGCAGTGCAAACTTAGGAAGATATCCCTGAATAATCGCACCAGCTTTGGGGTCATACACCTGCTTTTTCCAGATTTTTTCGTCAATAGGAAGCAAGCGGATGTGGCTTAAAAACGCACGAACCGTGAACATGGTTTTTCGGGCTCGTGTAATGAGTTCACGAGCAATGCCTGCTCGCTCCGCATGCGTGCACGTGTGATTCGTGAGCGACTCCTTCCTAATGCGAAACTTCTTGACGTAGTTATGATAGACCATGTAGACCGCCAACCGTGACATGCCGTTTGCAGGGTGCTTAGTGATACAGGTTGTCTCACGCCTGAAATTTGCAATGTCCTTGCGGATTTCGCGATCAATATAGTTCGACGCAAAGAGCGGATTCTGCATATCCCGGGGAAGCTTTGAGTTGACTCGGAGCTGCGCAACCCGATGTGTTTCATCCTGTTTCCGAAACAAGCGATGTCGATAGAGTGCTCGCGTATATTCCTGTTTTTCATCGGTGATGAGTAGGAGCGGTGTTGCTCGTGAAAACTGATGCTGATTCGCACAGAGGTCCAGATGCTCCGTAAACGATCGAACGATGGCTCCTCGCTCAAACGTGCACGTTGCGTAGAGACTGTCTCTCACCGTTTTCTGGCGTGCGGTCATCGTTCCGGAACGTCTCACGGTTGCATGGCTCAGGCCCAGTATGAACTGGCTCCACGCGGTAATAGATATGCCGATATCATTGGGAAAGAACTGTGAAGTATCAAAATTGACGAGCCCATCGAAACAGATTGCCTCTAGCGGGTTT
>JAKPPT010000111.1 GCA_029547205.1 Spirochaetota bacterium | reverse complement strand
ATTATTATGTTTTCTGTGAGAAGAAGTAAACCCGGAACTCATGGAAAAGAGGGAAAACAATATTAAATCAAGAAGAGAATTTTTCAGAAAAGCTGGAAGGATAACACTTGCTGTACCGCTGTTGTCTATTCCGGCGCTGCTGGCAAAAAAGGCATATTCCGAAGTATATGTGTGGCAGATTGATCCTTATAAATGCACAGCATGCGGTCTGTGCAAAACTAGCTGTGTTTTGACTCCGTCGGCAGTAAAATGCACCAATGCTAATGAAATGTGCGGTTATTGTGACTTCTGCCCGGGATTCCTGAGACAGGGAGCAAGAGCCTACGACACAGGAGCTGAGAACCAGCTCTGTCCGGTCGGAGCTATTAAAAGAAAATTTGTTGAGGAACCCTATTTTGAATATACCATTGACGAAGAGTTATGCGATGCCTGTGGAAAATGTGTACAGGCTTGCAGTGATTTTGGAAATGGTTCACTTCATTTACAGATAATGCATGGATTATGTGTTAACTGTAACCAGTGCAGAATTGCAAGGGTTTGCCCTTCAGATGCGATTAAAAGAGTACCTGCTGAAGTACCCTATATGAGTAAAGATCTCAATAAAAAAATAACCCGCAAGGGTGCTGCTCAAATAAAAAAGACTGAAAGTTAAATATCTGAACGAGGAAGGAAAAATGATCAAAAAGTATAGCAGATATCTACCTTATTTTTTAATAGCAGTTATGCTCATCTGGCATTCTATTCTGTATGCACAGCAGATGAGATATCCGAGGCCTGAATTTGAGACGCAGTATACATACCCTGAATATCAGTACACTTACCAGAGGGCACCATACTGGGAATATCTTGATGTGGCTGTTCTTATTGCTGCCCTATCAATAACATCATGGCTGGTAATCAAGAAGCGGTCGAGGCAGGGCATTATGTGGGTATCTGTTTTCTCACTTGCTTATTTTGGCTTTTACAGGCAGGGGTGTATATGCGCTGTAGGTTCAATACAGAA
>JAKPPT010000088.1 GCA_029547205.1 Spirochaetota bacterium | reverse complement strand
CTGCCTCAGCAATGGCTTACACTGCTTGAAACGCGCGAAGATGTTAGCGCCATGCTCAAAATGGATGATTACATTGACCTCATCATACCACGCGGCTCCAATGCATTTGTTAAATACATCATGGATAATTCGCGCATACCGGTGCTGGGGCATGCCGAAGGTATATGTCATGTGTACGTTGACAGCGATGCCGATATGCACATGGCGCTGAAGGTGGTAACCGATGCAAAGGTGCAGTATGTGGCGGTGTGCAATGCAGCCGAAACACTGCTGGTACACAACGCTATTGCCACAACATTTTTGCCTTTACTGAAGCAGGAGCTTGACAAATACAATGTGGCGATAGTTGGCTGTGAACAAACACAGGCAATTATTAATGTTAACCCGGCAACCGATGAAGACTGGAAAACCGAGTATCTTGACTACAAGCTTTCAATTAAAGTAGTTTCAGATGTTGATGAAGCCATTAACCATATAAACACCTACGGCTCACGGCATACCGACAGCATAGTAACAGCAAACAGAGCAACAGCAAAGAAATTTCTTGATATGGTTGATTCTGGCAATGTTTTCTGGAACTGTTCAACGCGCTTCAGCGACGGCTTTCGCTATGGTTTTGGCGCAGAGGTTGGTATAAGCACGGCAAAAATTCATGCACGCGGGCCAGTTGGTCTGGATGGGCTTGTTATTTATAAGTATAAGCTCATTGGCAATGGGGACATCGTTGCTGATTTTGTCGCAGGCAATCGAACATTTAAGCATAAAAAGCTCGATGACGACTGCCCTGTTTAACTACACCTGTGCTTTCACCTTGCCCAGCAGATCATTACCCATGTTTGATAGATCATGGGAAGTAGCACTGATACCCTCAGCAACCGACATATTATTCTGGATGAGTGTGTTGATGCTTGCTATTGAATTTGAAATTTCGGCTATGATATCATTATGACGATTGGTATCTTCGGCTATTTTTTTTGATAAACCCTGGGAACCTGTTGCCTGCAATTGTATTGCTTCCTTGATTTTTTCCTGATTATCAATATGGTTAAAAATATCCTGCATGCCGGTGCTAACAGTATTCAGTGTTTCCACAATATTTTTAAATAGATCAATAATGGTAGCAACACCAGAGTTGGTTGTGGTAACACTCTGAATATTTGACTGTATATTGACATTGATCTCTTTTAAACTCATTACCGACTGCTCTGATAATTTGT
>JAKPPT010000071.1 GCA_029547205.1 Spirochaetota bacterium | reverse complement strand
TTCAGGTAAAAAAGCGGAAGAATCATCACCAAGATTTCAAGCTTTAGGCTCTGTTTGTAAGGCTGTGGGAGTAACAATGGCTGCAGCGTTTGCTGCGGTTACAGCGGCTGCTGTTGCGGCAGGTAAGGCATTAATTAGCATGACAAAGGAAGGTGCTGCTTATGCTGATACTGTCTTAACAGAAAGTACTGTTACAGGTATTGCTACAGATAAACTTCAAGAGTATATGTACGCTGCCGAGTTGGTTGATGTTTCAACTGATACTTTAACAAAGTCAATGGCAAAACAAATCAAGTCCATGAAAGCTGTTCAAGATGGTACAAAACTATCAGTAGAAGCTTATGAGAAACTTGGTGTTGGCGTGTTGAATGCTGATGGATCATTAAGAAACTCAGATGATGTATATTGGGAAGTTATCGATGCTTTAGGAAAAATAGAGAACGAAACTGAACGTGATGCGTTAGCAATGCAGATTCTAGGTAAATCAGCTCAAGAGTTAAATCCTATAATTACATCTGGTGCAGATAGAATGAAGGAACTCGGTGAACAAGCACATGAGGCTGGCTATGTGTTATCAGATGAAATGCTTAATGCTTATGGTGCTTTAGATGATCAACTACAATATTTGAAGAATGGCTCTACAGCATTAAAAAATGCTTTAGGTACGATTCTTTTACCGATTTTAACTGATCTTGCTACTGACGGTGTTTCATTACTTAGCGAGTTCACAAAAGGAATAAAGGACTGCAATGGTGATGTTTCCAAAATGTCAGAAGTTGTAGGTAAGGTTTTACCTAAGTTTCTTAATATGATTCTTAAGTATATTCCTCAAATTATGAAGATGGCTTTGACTATTGTTGAATCGATAGCAAGTGCGATTATGGACAATCTTGATGTTTTAATTGATACAGCATCTGAGATAGTTTTTTCATTACTTGAGGGTGTTCTTAAAGCTATGCCAAAGCTAGCGGAAGGTGCAATAAAACTAGTTAAGACTTTAGCAAATGGAATCCTAGCAAATCTTCCTAAAATTCTTGAAGCTGCAATTATCTTAGTTGTTACTTTAGCAAACGGAATATCAGATGCACTTCCAGAGTTAATACCTGCAATAGTGGCAGTTATTGCTC
>JAKPPT010000060.1 GCA_029547205.1 Spirochaetota bacterium | reverse complement strand
AAGTAAAACGCTGAAATTAACTGTATACAATACAGGGAACAACAATGCAACAGTACTTTTACAATATATCACTGGTAATGCTGGCTGGGATATGGAATATGACATGCGGACAGATACAGAAAAATCTACTACAGATATAACATGCAATGCCCTTGTTGCTCAAAATACCGGTGAAGACTGGAACAATGTTGCAGTGGAGCTATCGACGGCAAAACCCTTTGTGGCAACACAACTTCCTCAGCTCAATCCATGGTACCTGGATATTTATCGACCTGTGTATTATAAGGAGTCTGCAAAAAGCATGGCAGTACAGGATGAAGATGCATTGTCTCGAGCACCTTCTCCCGAAGAAATGCCTGAAATGCAACAGGAGGCGATAGCTATTTCATTTCTTGTTAAAGGGCATAAAACAATACCTTCTGATGGAAATCGTTATAAGCTTGCTATTGCCAGCTCGGTTACAGGTTGTACATTACGATACACTACCATTCCTAAAATTTTAGCATATATCATGTTAGAGGGGGAATTTGTAAATCCATTTGATTTTCCCCTCCAGAGTGGGAGTGTGACTGTTTATTTAGATGGCAAATATGTAAACTCGTTTAGCCTTAATAAGATATATGTTCCGAAAGAAACCGTAACCATTGGATTGGGTGTCGATGAAAGTATAGTGGTAGAGCGTAAGCTTGTAAGCAAAAAAACTGAATATAAGGGAATAGTGAACAAAACAAAACGTATTGAGTATGTGTATTCAATTACACTGAATAATGGAAAAAAGCGTGATATAACGGTAACAGTTCAGGATACCATTCCTGTGTCGCAAAATGAAAAAATTGAAGTCATTCTTGTAAACAAAGATACTATTGGGGCAACTATCGATAGTCAGGGGAAAGTAACATGGAATGTTGTCCTTGGTTCTAACCAGAAAAAGGAGTTAAAAGTTCATTTTACAGTTGAGTACCCTGACAATGTGCAGATTACAGGTTTGGAGTAGAAAACATTGAAAAAACATCCTAAGCTTTTATACACTGTTGCACAGCAGTATGCAGATAAACATGTATCGCCATCCTGTCAGCATGCTGGTGAGTGTGGCGGTTGTCTATTGCAACATATTAACTATGATGCTCAGTTGTTGATCAAAAAAGACTATTGTAATAAAGTGCTTGAAGGTATAGTATCCATTGAAGAAGTGATACCATCACGTCCATTGGGGTATCGCAATCGAATGGATTATGTAACTGCTTTTGGCAGGATGGGACTTAGAAAACGGGGCAACTGGCGTCATGTTGTTGATCTGGAAGATTGTCTGCTATTACAAAATAGTAGCAGAGCACTCTTTGCAACAATACGGCAAAAACTGGCGGGTATTGAGGATTACGATTATCATACCCATAGGGGGTATCTGCGATATATTGTTTTACGTGAAGGATTTAATACAGGGCAGGTGATGGTTAATTTTGTTGTTGCGCGGCATGAAAATAATTGTAAAGCGATAATTGATGCAATAGCTGATAGGGTTACTTCCATGTCACTGGTATTAAATGACGGATTGACTGATCTAAGTTATGGGAGGGTGATTGAGGATATAAAACAGGGATACATAGAAGAAAAGCTTGATGGGATTTGCTACCGTATTACCCCCAATTCGTTTTTTCAGGCTAACACCCATGTTACACAGATGATGTATACGGAGATTTCAAAGCATGTTTATGGCAGAGCTCTTGATATATACTGTGGCGTAGGAAGTATTAGCCTTTTTATAGCAAATAATGTTGAAACTGTTACCGGGGTAGAGTGTAATCCTGAAGCAGTAATGATTGCCAAAGAAAATGCATTGATAAATGCAGTACCCAATGCTGTGTTTATTGAATCAGATGCCATGAATTATTT
>JAKPPT010000059.1 GCA_029547205.1 Spirochaetota bacterium | reverse complement strand
CAATAATTGATTCAATAGCTTTGTCGCCAACACCTTTAATAGAGATAAGTCCATACCGTATCGCTTTACCCTCAATTGAGAAATCTCTATAGCTATGATTTATATCGGGTGGTAACACCGCTATCCCTTTAGCTTTGCAATCCGTGTAATACTTGGCAATGTTATCGATGTTGTCCACCTGAGCTGTCAAAAGGGCTGTCATAAATTCTAATGGGTAGTGTGCTTTAAGATATGCGGTTTGATATGAAACTAAAGCATAAGCTGCAGAATGTGATTTATTAAATCCATAGCGGCCAAACGTTCGCATCAAATCGTACATGGTACGGGCAACTGATTCATCAATCTTTTTTTGCTTTGCACCCTGAACAAATTTATCCTCCATTGCATCAATGATATCCATCTTCTTTTTGCTCATGGCTTTCCTCAGTTTATCAGCATCGGGTAAAGTAAAGCCTCCCATTACCTGCGATATGAGCATGACCTGTTCCTGATAAACAATAACACCCATGGTATCCTTTAAAATTGGTTCCAGTGAAGGATGCAAATATTCTACTTTTTTGGGATTACGCTTGCGTTCAATAAATTCTTCAACCATCCCCGAATCAAGAGGTCCCGGGCGATATAATGCAACAATAGCAATGATGTCATCAAAGTTAGTTGGGCCCAATTTAAGGAGAATATTTTGCATGCCGCTACTTTCAAGCTGGAATACACCCATTGTATCGGCTTTCTGTAAAAGCTTATATGTTTTTGCATCATCAAGAGGGATAGCTGCTATATCGATAGCAATGTTTTTATGTTTTTTAATAAGCTTTATACAGGTATCAATGATGGTGAGATTGGCTAATCCTAAAAAATCCATCTTCACCAGTCCAGCCTTTTCCAGACTTACCTTTTCATATTGTGATGAAATGCTTCCATCTTTGGGGTCTCGGTATAATGGCACGTGCTCCATCAACGGCTCCCGTGAAATGACAACACCTGCTGCATGTTTTCCTGCAGAGCGTGTAAGCCCCTCTACCTTCTTTGCAATAGTGATGAGCTGCTTGCCGGTATCATTTGTTTTGTATAATTGTTTCAACTCATCCGAAGCCTGCAATGCCTCTTCAAGATCCTCGTGGCGTATCAATTTTGTAAGGGCATTAACCTGCTGTAATGGTATCTCAAGGGCACGAGCAACATCGCGGATAGCACCTTTTGATTTCATCTTGTTAAAAGTAATAATCTGGCTTACATGGTCTTCGCCATATTTTTGCTTCACATACTCTATGACTTCGTCACGGCGCAACGCACAAAAGTCAATATCCATATCAGGCATTTCATTGCGCTCGGGATTTAAAAATCGTTCAAAGAGCAGGTTGTATTTCATAGGATCAAGCTCGGTAATCTCCAGACAGTATGACACCATTGAACCTGCGGCAGAACCTCGTCCCGGTCCAACCGGTATGCCATGTTTCTTTGCAAATTGTATAAAATCCCACACAACAAGGAAGTATCCGGAAAACTGCATTCGTTGTATAACCGATAGTTCATATTCAATACGGTTCTTTACATGATCAGGAACTATCGCCCCAAACCTTTTTTGTGCCCCTGTATTAACAAGCTCTGTAAGATAACTATCTTTGGTGTAACCTTCTGGAACCTCAAAATTTGGCAGGATAGCATTCCCCAACGGTATCTGGCAGTCGATCATCTCGGCAATTTTGACAGTGTTGTACAGTGCATCAGGGTAATCCTCAAAAATGGTTTCCATTTGTCCGGGAGT
>JAKPPT010000048.1 GCA_029547205.1 Spirochaetota bacterium | reverse complement strand
CCGCCCCCTATTTAACACAAACATCGCTTCTGGAAGGATTGGAAATTAGAGGAAGCCTTGATGTTTGCTGCGGCGAAACCTATTACCGTATGGGGCTTATCGATGAGATGTATAAAGTGGCAGAACGTCAGGAGCGATATTTTAAAAAGTTAGGAGTGCGGAAGATGATCATTCCCTGTACCGCAGGGCGCAACATGTTTACCAATGTCCTTCCATCATTTGGCGTTAAATTTGATTTTGAGGTTGTGCATATACTTCCCTGGCTATGGGAACGGATGGAAAAAGGTAAGATAGTAATCAAAGAAAAATTAAATATGACTGTGACAGTACAGGAATCATGCTACGGCAAGATTTTTGGTAATGAGTACATGGATATTCCGCGAAAAATTCTCAACAGGATCGGAGTGCAGGTTGTTGAAGAAAAATTGAGCAGAAGTCATGCTCTCTGTTGTGGCATTGCCGGAGGCTTCAGTATTAAATCGGGATATCATCCTGTTGATATTGCTCATGAAACGTTTCGCTCTCTTGGGTTAGCTAAACAAACGGGTGCTGATGCCATTGCAGTTTATTGTGCAGGTTGCCTCCAGATGCTTACGGTGGGGCAAATTTTGTATCCATTCAATAGAATGCCGGTGTACCACATTCTGGAACTTTTGCAGATGGCAATTGGGGAAAAACCTGCACGGCTTAACAAAAAAAGAGCACAAACATTGTTTACAGGCGTTTTAAAAAATCAGGTACCACTGCTGTTCTCATTAAGCCGTCACAGAGTTGATGTAAAAAAGCTGGATTTTTAAACATGAAACAATACCGCTGGTTTCGTGCAGATCGCTGCCGTGTATGTGGTCAGTGCCTTTCTTTTTGTCCAGTTGTTTCGCTCCCCGCCGGTGCAGCACGCAGGGATAGAATCATTGCACGGGAAGGCTCAATTAATGAGTCACTATCGCTATCATATTGTACAACCTGCAACGCTTGCAACTTTATATGCCCGGCACAATCACATCCATACGAGCTTGTTCTGGAGCGCTTTGATGAAGCCCAGCGCAATAAAGGCTTGCCGGGTATTGCACGATTGGTTTTTCCCAATGAATATCTGAATATATGGACAATAACAGAAACTCTTTTAACCCGGAAAGAAAAACACTTTTTAAAACAATGGGAAAACAATCTCCATGAAAATCATAGCACCATAATGTTAACCGGTTTTTATACAAACCTTGTTCCTTTTCTTTTAGACCAGGTAATGTTTCAAAATTCCACCGTTCCCATTGCGGGGAGTGAGGGGTTATGGGGAAGCGGTGGTGATGCTCACAAGCTGGGACTTGTTGACATCACTGAAACGATAGCCCTGCTATTGAAAAACAAGCTCCATTCCATGAAGGTTAAAAAGATAATCTGCTTTATGGAAGCCGAGGCAGCCATGCTTCAAGAGATACTCCCCCGCTATTATGGCATTGATTATAATATCACTATAATCCCGATAGAAGAATGGCTTTTGCAGCAAATAAAACAGGGCGATATTACAATACGTGCTCCCCTTGATATACGGATTGCCGTGCATGATAATTGCATGTCACGATACCTCAACGGCAAACCGCAAAAAACAATGCGCGAGATTGTAAAACGGTGCGGCGGCTTATCTGTTGAGATGGCGCATGCAAAAGAAAAATCGCTGTGCTGCGGATGGGCAGCCACAATACCATCGCTTTATCGCAATGCCTCACTTTTTGGAATTGCACTGTATCTGCTGTATAGCCTTGACAAGAGGCTTCGTGAGGGTGTTGATGCAAAGGCTGATGTAATGGTGACAGGCTGTCCTGCCTGCTATATCTTTCTTTCAGTTGCACAGTATGTCACCAGACGAAAAATAAAAATAATGCATCTTACTCAGGTTGTTTCGTTAGCAGCAGGGCAGCCGCATAATGCTATGATGGATAGGCGTGTCCGGGATATTATTGCAGGCATTATATTTTTTTTGCTGCGATGGGTTTCTTCCCGTTCTGTACGTGAGCATTTCCATCCTGCACCGCCTCAAACTGACGATGTCCAGGCAATCCCTGTACTTAACAAATCTGATGCAAAAATTCTTCTGAGGATACGCAGCATTCTGGATAGCCCTCTGCTAACAAATCGTATCACGCAATGGCTGATTGCAATGATGGTACGGCTTGCTGTCCGTTTGTATGGGCTATACCTTGCATTCAAAAGAAAACAATTTATTAGCAAGCAGCGCTAAAAGGTGTCTGGATAGTTACCAGTAAAAAAGCTTATGCCGGCAGTGACATGGATGTATTGCATCAATAGCAGTTACTGCAATGAGTATCCGGACAGGGATGTTTTCCTGCTGTTCACCAGCCCTGTCGATGATATTCCTCCTGCACTCGAGTACACCAGTTGCCAACATTCCAGCTGCCAAATACACCCATGCCGCCCAGCTCGTTTTGACCATAATATACCGGAACATGTGTGAGCGATAGTCCCCTGTATTGATCTGCTTTCTGTAATGCCTGCATCAATTCAGAAGG
>JAKPPT010000037.1 GCA_029547205.1 Spirochaetota bacterium | reverse complement strand
AAGGCAACTGTGGTGGATCGCTGTTATACTGATAGCACTCTCACGGTTGCCTTTTATTTTTTATGGCTACGGATCAGAAGAAGATGCTTGGGCATTACCCTTGGTGACCGAGAGAATAGCGAATACACATCATTACGAAGTTTCGAGATTACCAGGACATCCCTTTCAAGAGTTAGCATATACTCTGATTTGGGATAAAGGTCCGGTAGTTTATAATCTGCTTACACTGATCATTAGCACCGCCGGCATAGGCGCTTTTATGCTAACGTTAATGCACATCCGAAATAAAAACTGGTTATTTGCAGGAATTGCATTAGCAGCTACGCCAATAGTTTTCATAAACAGCACCAATGATATGGATTACATGTGGGCGATATCATTTATGATGATATGCTTATATGCCATTTTCAGAGACAGGATAGTATTAGCAGGCATTTTTATAGGAATGGCAATAGGGTGTAGAATTACGAGCGGAGCAATAGCACTACCCTATTTGTATTTAATCTATCAACTCACAAAAGGCGATCAGCGATTAAAATCAGCATTAATTTTTTGTGCAAGTATAGGGATAAGCACGTTTATAATTTTCATTCCCGTGTTGATGAATTACGGACTATCATTCTTCACCTACTATGAACATTTCCCTATACCGGGCTTTGCAAAAAACTTCTACAAAGGAAGTATTGGAGCCTTCGGAACCATAGGATTTGTAGTGACAATAATTTACCTTCTTAAAATTCTACAACGAAGAAAAATAATTCATCACGCAATCGATAATCATCGTAAAATTACAGCGCAATTATTAATGATGTGCACTGCAGCGATAATGCTATACCTCATTGCTTTTATAAAACTTCCGTTGAAGTCGGCATTTATTATTCCCCTGACTCCATATATTTGGATGAATGCAGCAATATTACTCGAGAAAAAAGAAATGCGCATTGCAGCGGTTGCGATGATACTTTCGTGCTTTATATTGGGAATAAATTTAGCGGATCCATTGAGAGGATCATCGGTTAGCAAGTGGAGTATAGAAAAAGAAATTGCGGGACAAAAAATTGCCATTGATCCTGTATCAGGAGTATTTTCTGCCGATATCAGCAAACGAGTACAACGAACAACCTATGCGAAAGCTGTATTG
>JAKPPT010000013.1 GCA_029547205.1 Spirochaetota bacterium | reverse complement strand
AGAAAAAGGAAGGGACAACCGTTCACGGGGCATTCAAACATTGCTTTTTATTGATGAGATTCACCGCTTCAACAAAGCGCAACAGGATGCAGTGCTTGGTGCTGTTGAAAGTGGTGATATCGTTTTAATAGGAGCAACCACTGAAAATCCTTCGTTCAGCATTATTTCGCCATTATTGTCGCGAACCCGTGTTTTACGGCTGTATCCTTTGCAGGAGGACGATATAAGGGCGATAGTTACCCGGGCATTGACTCATGATCAGGAACTATCGCACAAAAATATAAGTATACCTGATGAAGCACTGGACATTATATCCCAATTGGCAATGGGAGATGCGCGGCGAGCATTGAACATACTTGAAGCAGCGGTATTTTTAAAAGGTGAGGGGCAACTCAATAAAGAGATTGTAATGGAGGCATACCGGGAGCAGAGCATTGCTTATGACAAAAGCGGTGATAAGCATTATGATACAATATCAGCATTTATAAAATCACTGCGAGGCTCTGACCCCAATGCAGCTATCTATTATTTAGCGAGGATGCTTGTTGCCGGTGAAGAACCCGAGTTTATTGCACGCCGAATGGTGATATTTGCTTCGGAGGATATTGGCAATGCGTATCCTCTTGCATTAACGGTGGCAACATCCGGGATGATTGCGGTAAAGAATATAGGACTGCCCGAGTGCGAGATAATACTGGCACACATGGCAACTTTTCTGGCATCGTGTCCCAAAAGCAATGCATCGTATATGGCACTGCTCAACGCAAAGGAGGCTGCACAGGGTGTGCACGAGATACCGCTGTATTTACGAAATGCTCCCACCAAACTTATGCAGCAGTTTGGCTATGCTCAAGGGTATAAGTATCCCCATGAGTACCCCGGCCATTTTGTTGACGAACAATATTTACCCGATGCAATAAAAGAATTGATTTTTTACACCCCATCGTTAGAAGGTAACGAAAAAAACATCAGGGAAAGATTAAAAAAGCTATGGCCAAAAAAATACAACAAGGAGAACAACCATTGACCAATAAAGAACGGCTATTTGAAATACTCTACCAAAAATCATTTATGTACAGGGACAATCCGCCATTTACCCTCGTTTCGGGGAAACAGAGCCCGTATTATTTTGATTGCAAGGCTACCACGTTATATCCTGAAGGATGCATCCTGACGGGTAAATGTATGTATGCTTTAATACAGGATATACCTGCTGATGCCATTGGCGGGTTAACATTGGGAGCCGACCCTATTTCGCTGTCTACTGCAATGGAAGCGTATGTACAGGGAAGGATTCTTTACCCGTTGATAGTGCGCAAAGAACCAAAAAAGCATGGTACGCAGAAATGGATTGAAGGGGATATCACCAAGGTAAAAAATGTCATAGCTATTGATGATGTCATTACTACCGGCGGATCAACTATCACCGCCATAGAAAGGCTTACTGAGTCAGGCTTACAGGTGGTTGCTGCAGCGGTCATCATAGACAGGGAGGAAGGCGGCAGGGAAGCTATTGAAGAAAAAGGTATTA
>JAKPPT010000114.1 GCA_029547205.1 Spirochaetota bacterium | reverse complement strand
ATCTGTTTGCATATTCCGGAGGATTTTCTGTTGCGGCATTGATGGGAGGTGCAATAAAGGCTGTCTCGGTTGATAGCTCCGGATATGCTCTTTCAATTGCACAAAAAAATTGTGAATTAAATAATGTTGCCAAACGGCATGTAGGTGTAAAAGCGGATGTTTTTGAGTATATCAATACTAACGATATTCCCCAGAATGTAATCATATGTGATCCTCCTGCGTTGATTAAGAGTAGATCATCAATACAGCAGGGATTGCGCGGTTATAAAGAATTAAATGTAAAAATTTTTAAAAAAGCTCCACCGCTGTCATTTGTATTAACATGTTCATGCTCTCGTTTTGTTGATATGAAATTGTTTCAGAAAATTGTGTTTTCTGCAGCACATGATGCTAACCGTGAAATTACTATTACTGGCAGATATTTACAGCCTGCCGATCATCCTGTCAGTATATATTGTCCCGAAACAGAATACCTCAAAGCCATTATGGTATTTATTTCATAGTGACTATCGCCCACAAAGTATTTTTAAAATTTTTATTGACAAACATAAATATACTACTATATTAGTAGTAATTAAGGAATGAGCAATTGGTGATGAATTGTAGCAAAGATTGCTTGCTGATTTTGAGGTGCGATGTGTTGTATAATGCGCAGTTTGACAGGAGATAACCATGTGGGAATATACCGACAAAGTGAAAGAGTTATATACCAACCCAAAAAATGTTGGTGAAATACCCGATGCCGATGTTGTTGTTGAGGTTGGTAGTATTGTGTGCGGGGATGCTCTGACACTGTATTTGAAGCTTGATGGTGATATTATTGTAGATGCTAAATTTAAAACATTTGGTTGCGGCAGTGCAATAGCGTCGTCGTCGGCACTAACCGAGATGATAAAGGGTAAAACCATTGAAGAAGCAGCAATGATTACCAATAAGGATATAGTTGACTTTTTAGGTGGGCTTCCGGAACAAAAAATGCATTGCTCGGTCATGGGACAGGAAGCGCTGGAAAAAGCCATAAAAAAAATAAAAGGTGAAACCATTGAAGATGAGCATGAGGATGAGGGAGCGGTTATATGCCAGTGTTTTGGTGTTACTGAAAATGTAATACGACGGGTTATCAGGGAGAATAATCTTACCACGGTTGAGGATGTTACCAATTACACCAAAGCTGGAGGTGCTTGCGGTTCATGTATACCAAAAATTGAGGATATTCTGAAAGAAGAATTAGCCAGCGTTGTAGCTCAACCAGCAGCAGCTACCATGAAGCCAATGTCAAATATAAAGCGTATGCAGCTTGTTGAAGAGACAATACACAACGTTATACGCCCTGTTTTGATGAGGGATGGCGGTGATATTGACCTTGTTGATATTGAAGGTAAAAAAGTATATGTAGCGTTACGCGGGCACTGTGCTCAGTGTGTTGTTTCAGATGTTACCATGAAAAATCTGGTTGAAGATACATTAAAAGAGTTTGTAGAAAACGACATCGAAGTGATAGAGGTAAAGTGATGCATAATACCATTATATATCTGGATAATAATGCAACGACCATGGTCGCGCCTGAAGTGCTTGAGGCTATGTTGCCGTTTTTTACCCGGCGCTATGGCAATCCATCAAGCATGCATGATTTTGGCGGTGATGTTGAGCACGATGTGGAAAAAGCTCGCAATCAGGTGGCACGTATGCTTGGTGCGGAATATGATTATGAGATAGTTTTTACAAGTGGTGCAACCGAAAGCGATAACATGGCAATTCTGGGAACATTGCAGTACTACCGTGATAAGAAACACATCATTACAACAAAGGTTGAGCATCCGGCAGTATTAAATTTATGCAGACAGCTTGAGCGCGAAGGATATAGCGTTACCTATGTTCCGGTAGACAGGGAAGGCAACCTTGATGTAGATTTTCTTTTTGATTCGGTTACCGATGATACTGCTATTGTATCGGTTATGTACGCCAATAACGAAACGGGGGTAATCTTCCCGGTGGAAACAATTGGCGCTTTTTGCAAACAGCGCGGGATTACATTCCATATTGATGCAGTACAGGCAATTGGCAAGATTCCTGTTGATGTTAATGCATTGCAATGCGATTTGCTGGCAATATCAGGGCATAAGTTTCATGCACCTAAAGGGATTGGAGTGCTCTATGTTCGAAGAGGTACACGGCTACGACCATTACTGTATGGTGGACATCAGGAAAAAGCCCGCAGACCTGGAACCCATAATGTTCCCGGTATTGTTGGTATTGGCACAGCAGCGGATCTTGTAATGCAGCATCTGTCAAATTCTGAAGAGGTTGCTAACGTTAAACGTCTG
>JAKPPT010000118.1 GCA_029547205.1 Spirochaetota bacterium | reverse complement strand
CAATATACCCATCCCAGCACTTTTATCAGATTGCAACAATATAATAATGATAAGCAGTATTGACAGTACAACAAAAAGCACCGTCCCAATTGATATTAATATACTCATAATACACCTTTAATATTCAGATTTTTCTACAATGCAATATAGTTTTGGTCTATTTATAATGTAACATTAATTATGTCAAGAAAAGATTGCACTGTAAGGCTTGCACCACCTACCAGAACTCCATCAATATTGGGCATTGCATATAACCCTGCTATATTATCGGGCTTAACCGACCCACCATACAATACTGGAATAGTCTGAGCAACAGTATCATTATACAGCTTTTTCAAGGTATTTCTGATAAAAGAATGCATTGATTCGGCAATTTCTGGCGTTGCTACCTTTCCGGTGCCAATCGCCCAAACAGGCTCGTACGCAATCAACACTTTACGTGCGCCCTGTTCACCAATTTTAGCAAATGCTTTTATTAGCTGGCTTTCAACCGTTAATTCTGATTTCCCTGATTCTCGCTCCTCCAGAAGCTCGCCAACGCACAGCACTGGAATGATATCAAAAGCTATCGCCGAAACAACCTTTTTGTGTATCAGTTCATCGGTTTCGCCAAATATATGCCGACGCTCGGAATGTCCAACAAGCACATAGGAAGCCCCCACATCTTTAAGCATACGGGGCGATAGCTCTCCGGTATAGGCTCCCTCCTTTTCATAAAACATATTTTGTAAGCCAACTTTTACCGGGGTGCCTTCGCATGCACCAACAACGCAGGTTGCATATACCGACGGAGGGAAAAGCACCACCTCACGATCCATGATATTCATACCACTGGCAATACCGATGGCAAGCTCAACCGCCTCGCGTTTTGTAGTGTACATCTTCCAGTTACCAGCAAATATCTGTTTTCGCACCTGTTGCTTATTCATAGCATCACCTGTTATTTATTATTGTAATAACTATCATAAGTAGTATTATCGCAAATTACACCGCAATAAAAATTATGCAAGCATTTTATTGTTACCATCAGCATATCCATCCACTTTCACAAACCATAGGGCACTTCAGCATTCTGTCTCCACTGCCATTGTTTTTTACTCTGTTAAGGGCAGCAGTATTCTATGGTATGTTTTTCAATTGGAATAAAATCCCGTCGGGGTAACATAATACTACATGACAATATCACAATGTGATACCATAACATTCCATACATCTTGTTGTTTATTGCATACTTATTACGGGAAAAAGGGGTAACCTATTATAAAAAAAGCTGTCACTGCTGACAGCCTTTTTCATAGTAACTATCTCATAGTAACTATCTCATAGTTATACTTTATTTCATACAATACTGTATCAGATCAACGACACGGCAGGAATACCCCCACTCATTATCGTACCAGCTTAAAATTTTGACCAGGTTGCCACCAATAACAGCCGTTGAAGGTGCATCCACAATGGATGAATGATTATTGCCCTTAAAATCAATCGATACCAGCTCTTCATCGCACACCTGTAAAATTCCTTTTAGCTTACCATTTGCAGCTTCCCGCAAAGCCTTATTCACATCCTCAGCGGTTGTCTGAGTTTTAACCGTACATACAAAATCCACCACCGATACATCAGGAGTGGGAACACGTATGGACAGCCCATCCAGCTTACCTTTGAGCT
>JAKPPT010000110.1 GCA_029547205.1 Spirochaetota bacterium | reverse complement strand
TAGCTGATTCGTTTAATAAAACTTTTGGAACGAATTATAAGTATGATTATACTGAAGAATATGTACAAAAAATACCAGATAACTTATATCCTTATATTAAAAACAATAATGGTAATACAGTTGAGGTAGGTATGCCTCATGTACGGTATACTAATTATGGACAAAAATCAAAGTATGCTCATACTGTTAATTATCTGGGAGATCAAAAAGCATTTGATGTATATACAGGGAAAGTCATAGATATTTCGAACAAAACAAAGGTTGTATCTGGAGTAGATGGGTATGATGAACGGTATGGGAAAAATGGCAGTTATCGTGTAGGATATCATATATGGGAAATACCACAGTAAGGAGGAAACAAATCATGAAACGATTATGTTGGGCACTACTTGCAATCACCGTGTTTATAGGGTTACAGAGTTGTCAAAAGAAAGCTGAGCAAGGCATATCACAGCAACAAGCAGCACAAAACGAACAAACCGTTGCAGCTTCAGCAACTTCAAATGAAGTTGAAGCAATTCATACAACTGATAGTAGAGCTTTTGAGCATGAGGAGCTCCCTATTCCCGATTTTAGTTCATTTCCAGTCAAAGAAATAGAAAACGGGAAAATTCAGGGGAGACGATTCTTTAATGATGAGTTAGGCTTTTCATTTGTTGTTCCAGAAGGTGTAGAAATTGAATGGCCAGAGGATAAAAATATATTTTATTTTATGAAAGTAGATATTTCAAATCCGGAAGATTTGCCAGGAGAAGTTGAGCAATTCGAAAGGATAAAGAAAAACCTGGCTCTGCAGAAAATCCCCGATGTTCCAACTATGCCATCGAATGTAATTGAGTATGTAGTCAAAGGTACTACAAATATAGCAATTGAATTTTATACTGGTTTTGATACGTTTGATGGATTTATTGGGAAACGATTAGTATTTATAAAGAATAACAAATTGGTTAAAGTGAATATAGTTTATTATTTTCCTGGCCCCAAAATGACCAAAGAAGGCGATATTGCAGAAGAATCAAAAGATAATATAAAAGTAATACTAAACAATTTGGAACATGAAATTAATAAAAAGTATAATATTAAATATAGCGATATACCTGGTCCTTATAAGGATGCATTCTATTTTATGGAGAAAGAGTTTCGCGAAGGGAAAATGAATGAAAAGTTGCCGCGAGAGGTACAGGATTTAATTACTAAATTTGATTATATCATTGCAACGTTACGGTTATATTAAAACAGAACAGGGCTGTCTCTGACAGCCCTGATCGTAAGTAACAGTATTAAAATTAAATAACTGTCATTATTTTATTAGTTATATATTATGTCCATGCTCATACACTTTCAATGAGCGCAAGCAGGTTTGCAACTGATATTCCGAGATGTTCAGCTACTTTTGTTCCTGGTCCAGACTCACCAAAACGTTTTATTCCAAGTACTGTGTTTGTGAGAACATACCAGCTCATGGGATGTCCAGCTTCACATGCAATGAGTTTTGCTGATTTCCCCAAAATAATTGTTTGTATCGGTTCAGGTTGTTCGAGGAACGTTTCAAGCGAAAGTACGGAAACAACTCGTACCTGTTTTTTAGTCTTTTTTGTAGCTTCAAGTGCTAGGGATACTTCGCTGCCGCTTGCGAGAATCGTGATCTCTGGTTCAACCGGTGTATTTTTTATGACATATGCCCCGGTCTTGATGGTGTCTTTCCAGTTTGGATCATCTTTTGGCAATACTGGTAAATTTTGCCGGGAAAGAATAAGTGCTGTCGGACCATCGGTTTTTGCAAGAGCCAGCTCCCATGCTAGAACTGTTTCTTCAGCATCTGCAGGACGTAGTACTGTCAGATTGGGTATTGCTCTGAGGCTTGAAAGGTGCTCAATTGGCTGATGTGTTGGCCCATCTTCACCGAGATATACAGAATCGTGTGTCAGTACATATATAACTGGAATTTTCATGAGCGCTGATAATCGAAGCGCTGGCCTGAGATAATCGGAAAAAACCAGGAATGTTGCACAGAAAGGGCGCAAGATTTTTGAAAGCGCTAGTCCGTTTGCTATGGCTGCCATGCCAAATTCTCTAACGCCAAAATGGATTTTTCGCCCAGCATGATTTTCTGCACTGTATGGCTCTCCAGGAATTTCTGTTGCATTGGGCCCGGTAAGATCTGCAGATCCACCGACAAGATTAGGCCATGAATCAATAGCTGCCAGCAAAGCCTTCCCGGAAGCAGTTCGTGTTGCAATCGACTCATCAAGCTTAAAGAGTGGCCACTGGGGTACTTTAACTGGTTTCCCTGCCTGTGCGAGAGCTAACTCCTCTGCCAGTTCGGAGTTTTGTTTTTGCCATGCAGTAAATTTTTCTTTCCATGTTGTGTATTGCTCTTGGAGTTTTAGTTTATATGCTTCAAAGTATGAGAGTGCCTCAGGATCTCTGTAAAAATATGTATCTGGAGCAATACCCATGTTTTCTTTTGCTTTTTTAATTTCATCTTCTCCTAAGGGAGCACCATGAGTCTTGTGTGAACCTTGCAAGGTTGGGGCACCTTTACCGATAATGCTTTTAAGTATAATGAGTGTAGGTTTATCGGATTCTTTTTTTGCTATTTCAATGTGGCGTTCTATATCATCGGTATCATACATATTAGCATGGAACACATTCCAGCCATAGGCAGAAAAACGAAGTGCAACATCTTCGGTAAATGCAAGAGTGGTAGAGCCGTCTATCGTAATTTTATTGCTGTCGTAAAAAGCTATTAACTTTTTTAGCTTAAGGTGTCCTGCAAGACTGGCCGCTTCAGATGCGACGCCTTCCTGTAAACAACCATCGCCAGCAAGTACATATGTATAGTAATCGAAAATTGTGTGTTCTCTCGTATTGTAGCGGGCAGCGAGCATTGTTTCGGCAATTGCCATGCCTACTGCAGTGGCAAAACCCTGGCCAAGCGGACCGGTAGTCATTTCGATGCCTGGAGCAAGACCGTATTCAGGGTGTCCGGCACAGGGTGAACCAAGCTGCCGGAAGTTTTTTATATCGTCGAGAGTGATTGAAAAACCTGCGAGATGAAGCAGTGAATATAAAAACATGGAACCATGACCTGCTGATAATACAAATCTATCCCGATTTATCCAGAGCGGTTCATCTGGGTTATATTTGAGTATACTGCCATAGAGTAATGCGCCAAGCTCAGCACAGCCCATTGGCATGCCGGGATGACCCGAATTTGCTTTTTGAATTGCATCCATAGTGAGACAGCGTACGGTATTTGCTACAGCCTGTATTGTTTCGTGATTCATATGAGCTCCTTTATTCTTTGTGTATATGTCTACATGCTATTTCATATAACATTATTCCAGTGGCAACTGAAACATTGAGGGAATCAATGTGTCCAAATTGTGGAATGCTGATAAGTTCATCACAGGATTTTTTTATAAGTGGAGCGAGACCAGTCCCCTCACTACCCATGACAAGCGCAGTTCGTTGTGCAAATTGTGTTTTTATAAGTGGGGCACCTTCCATATCTGCACCGTAAATCCAGAATCCGGCCTCTTTTAAGCGGAGCAGTGCATCACGTATGTTTGCTACTTCTGCAACAGGAACGTATGAGGCTGCTCCAGCTGATACCTTAAACACGGTATCAGTTGCTTTAACGTTTCGTTTATTGGGTACCACAACAAGATCGACCGCAAAAATATCCGCAGAACGCAAGATAGCACCAAAGTTATGTGGATCTTCAATATGATCGAGGACCACTACAAGATATGGTTTTTCCTCCACGGTATGAATCCATGAATAAAAATCTACTTGTGAGCGTGTTTCACTTTCATCAACCAAAAGTAACACACCTTTATTATCCTGCTCATATTTTCTGATTGCATCTTCGTTTACATACTGTATGGGTATATGTGCATGCTCTGCCAGTTTAATAATTTCTTTAACACGTGGACCAGTTTTAGCAACGATGAGTGCCTGTATACCGTCTGAAGAGCGTTTAATACGTTCTTCTATGCCATGGAAACTAGAAATTGTTGTCATAGTTCGACTGTACTATATGATTAAAGGCTTTGTACAGTTGTTTTAGGGCATAATCGTGTAATCCTGTATAAGCTGTATAGCATTTTCTACACTGTTTATACCAGGAACCGTTTTTGCAAGTTCAAGAGCTCGTTCAATGGTTGGCTCAACACTGGATACTCCATGGAGTATAGCTTTATCCCCCTGTACTTCTGCTTCAAAAAAATTTATTGGAATACCATGCTTATAAATTACTGTATCAACGATTTGTACTGCTTTATAATGATTGCTAATATACAGTGAAAAAGCTTTATCTGCTTCTTTGGTTTTTATTTCTTCTGTCATAGTTTTAATAATAGAGAGGAGCGCTTGTTCTGAGACTGTAGCTACATTAATAGTTACAGAATATGAGGCGGCATCAGACCAATCAATATTAAAAAAATATCGGGTAAAACCCTTACGGTTTTCATCAGTTTGTTTAATATATTGTAATGCTTTTTTTTCATCACCCTGGAATTGGTTTTTAACCTGGTTAAGTCTCCAATGGAGTGGTGCCACTAATTTGAGTGTGATGACGCCCGGGCAGTTTGAAAAAATTACATGTGCCCCTCTCCCTAAAATAACTGAATCCTGTAATGAGGCAGTTTTATAGAGTGCATATTCCAGGTAGTGCAGATAATCATCACGTTCTTCGGAAAGAGATGCCCAGAAACCAGGTTTTACCTCGTCATACTTTTTGAGTGCACCAGGTTTAAGTCCCAGGTCAATCATGAGTTGTTCAAGCTTTGCTTTATCAAAAAAATCAAAACCAATTTCCTGAGCGATTGCTGAGCCGATTCTTTGTGCGTCGATACCTTCTTCTCTTGCAATACATACTAATGCCATATGGTTCCTCTCTGCTTATCTATTAAAAAGTGTACTATGAAAACTTGAATTGTCAATGGCAATCGCTTATGCTTTTAGTATGAGATATAGATTTTTTTTTATTGTTGTGCTTGTGAGCATTTTACCTGTTTCTGTATTTGCAGAAGAAAACTGGTTTTTTACAACATTAACTACTAAAGAAGGTCTTCCTAATGCTTCGGTATCTGCTATTGTACAGGATAATCAGGGCTTTTTATGGTTTGGTACACAAAATGGATTAGCACGCTATGATGGTTATACGTTTAAGGTCTTTGAAAATGAACCGTTCTTAGACAATGTACTCTCTCATAGCCAGGTCCAGACACTATATCTGGATGGCGATGTGTTATGGATAGGGACATATGGCGGACTAAATCGCTTAGATATAAAGACTTATTCTATAACGAACTTTATACATGGTGCAGACAGGGCTGATTCTTTAAGTGGCAATATTGTTGTGTCTATTTGCAGAGATATCCAGGGAAATCTGTGGGTAGGTACTGAGGCTGGTCTCGATCGATTAGATGAAAAGACAGGAACATTTGTACACTATTCAAAACCTGCTAATGCTAGTGGATTACCCCTTTGCATGATCCGGGATATTCACTGTGACAGACAGGGCGAACTCTGGATAGCTACACATGGTGAGGGCCTATGGAAGTATGATTATACTAGCAATGTGTTTGTGAAAGTCGTTTCAGACGAAAAATTTTCTCTGCCGTCTCCTTATGTTATGTCAATTAGCGAAGACAGTGAAGGCACACTCTGGTTTGGCACCTGGTTTGGAGGAATTTCTCGGTTAATTGATAGATCAACCTATCAGTTTGAAACAGTAAAACTGCAGGATGATAGAATTTATTTTGTTAACACCCAGCTTGATGGTAAAGTTCTCGCTGGTTCCTGGGGCGCTGGATTATTTGTCTATGATGTAACGACAAAGCAGATAACTAACTATGTTGTTTCTGATGGAAAGGGAGCATTACCTAACAATGTTGTGTATTCAGCGTTGTTAGATTCCAATGGACTTTTCTGGATCGGCACTAATGGTGGCGGCGTTGCTTATACTCAAAAGCGTGATATTCAGTATGCGCTATACCAGGCTGAATCGGGGAAAGCTGGTTCGTTGCCTATTGGTCGAATAACAGCAATAGTAGAAGATACAAATGAAACAATATGGGTTGCAGTATATAATGGCGGTCTCAATAAGTTCGATAAACAAACAGGAACTTTCAAGCAGTACATGCCCGATAAAAAGAACAAGCGCAGTCTGCCAGATGCAATCATTAATCAGCTCTATGTTGACAGCAGAGGACGCTTATGGCTCTGTACTAACAGTGGCTTAGCGTATTATGTTCCAGAAACAGATGATTTTACCATATTTACATATAATCCTGATGATCCAGATTCAATTGGTGACAAGGTAGTCTTTTCTATTCTTGAAACACCAGAAGGAGAATACTGGATTGGGCTCTACCAAAAAGGACTCGATAAGTTTAATCCTAAAACGGGGGTATTCACTCATTTCCCACCAAACCCCACTGATGATACGTATCCTTCTGATGGTCTCGTTTATTGTATGGCGTATGATTCTAATGGTGAACTATGGGTAGGGATGAATAATGGCCTCAATCATTATACCCAAGGAAAGTTCATACGATACTATTATGATCGAGAGAACAGAAACGGTGTCTCATCAACCAATATCCGGGTTTTGTTCAAAGATTCGAAAAATCGATTATGGATTGGGAGTATTGGCGGCGGACTCATGCGGTATGATCCCTTACGAGATAGCTTTATTCATTTTACTAAACTCGATGGACTGCCACATAATGCAATTCGCGCAATTCTGGAAGCACGAGATGGTTCTATCTGGGTAACAACTGCGAGCGGATTAGCTATTATTGATGAAGATGGTTACAGCTTTAGAGGATATTCCATGTACCATTCACTGCGTGATAAAGAACTCTCTACTGGAGCGTGTATAACAAAGAATGGTCTTATATACCTTGGCGGTCAAAATGTTCTCTATGTAATTAATCCTTTGCAAAGTTTCCCAGATATTAAGCTTCCTCGTGCTCTCATATCCGACATTGAAATAAATGGTCAGTCAGTTTCTGAATTATTAATGCAATCTGCTGGTTATGTAAAATCATTGCGGTTGAGTGCAAGCCAGAATAATGTGCATTTTACCTTTGCTTCATCGGATTTTCGTGAACCGCGAAGAAATCTCTATTCCTGGATGCTTGAAGGTTTTGATAAGCGATGGTCGATTCCATCTGCAGAACCTTCGGCTGTTTATACAAACCTGCCAGGAGGTTCTTATGTATTCAGATTGCGTGTGAGCGATAATAACGGATTATGGAATAATGAGGCATATGCGCTTCCGATTAGAATACAAAAACCTTTTTTGCTCAGTACAGCAGGGATAATACTGTATGTACTGTTTTTAATTGGCTTTGGTTACGCAATTGCTCTGTTCATTACAAAAAAACAATTACAGAAACAGGTGCAGGAACTTACACTTTTAAAGGTAAGCCTTGAAAAAGCCAATACAAAACTTCAAGAACTGGCTATACTCGATAGTTTAACAGGAATATCGAATCGGAGATATATAGATCATACATTACCTTTGCTTGCAGCTGAGGCATCGCGAGAGCGTAAACCTCTGTCACTTTTAATGGTGGATATCGATTTTTTCAAGAATTACAATGATAAATACGGACATATTGCTGGTGATGCTGTGTTAAAAAAGATTGCGGAAATATTAGATCAATCATTAGTTCGTTCAAGTGATATTGCAGCACGCTATGGTGGTGAGGAATTTTTAATTATATTACCTAATACTGATAGTTCCGGAGCAATGCAGGTCGCCGATAAACTACTCCATGCTGTTATTGATGCACAGATACGCTGTGATACATCGCCGCTAGCTGCATTTATTACCATAAGCATTGGAATACATACAACAATTCCATCTAATGAAAGTGAATGCTGGGATATGGTTCAAAAAGCTGATACAGCGTTGTATCGGGCCAAAAACAAAGGAAGGAACAGGATAGAAATTGAATAATATACATGCACCTCAGTAGTACCACTTTTTATTTTTCTTTGCACAGTATATACTCTCATGTTATGAGTTACATCGGTGAAATTGCTGCTTTTGGTACTGCCATTTGCTGGACATTATCAGCTTTGTTTTTTGAACAAGGTACTAAGCGAATTGGTGTTCTGGGTGTTAATTTTTACAAGGTGGTATTTGCATTTGTATTTCTCACAATAACTGCATGGATAGTTAAAGGTAAACCATTTCCTATTGATGCTGGTCCGCATGAATGGTTTTTTTTAACAGTATCTGGTTTTATTGGATTTGTTATAACTGATATTTTTCTTTTTACTGCATATAAAACTATTGGGAGCAGAATGGCAACATTGTTTCTAGCTATATCACCAGCATTTACTGCTCTGTTAGGCTATGTGTTTCTCAATGAAGTGCTCAGTGTAAAAGCACTTTTAGCTATGGCTCTTGTGGCTTCTGGAATTATACTGGCTGTTTTGTCTCGAGAAAGAATACAAATGAGCTCAGTTGCAAAAACCCTTTCTATACGAGGTTATATTTTTGCTTTTCTTTCTTCTATTGGGCAGTCAGTTGGTATGATTTTTACCCGGCAAGGTGTAAAAAATTATGATGCAATTTCAGGAACGCAGATTCGTGTTATGAGTGCAATAGTTGGTTTTGCTTTAGTATCATTGATTTTTGAACGAGGTAAAAGTGTGACTCAAAGCCCAAAAGATAGCCAGGGTATGCGTTTTACCTTTATTGGTTCTATTTTTGGTCCGTTTTTAGGTGTAGCGCTTTCACTCTTTGCAATGCAGCATACTAAAACTGGGATAGTAAGCACCCTGATAGGGCTAACTCCTATACTCATTATACCGCCAGCTGTATTGATACTTAAACAACGGGTAAAGCTCTTTGAAGTAGTTGGAGCTGTAATAGCAGTTGCTGGATCGGCATTATTTTTTATGTAATTTTGTTTGCTCATATAATAGTATATGCATATGAACAAAAAACAATTTACAGAATTGTTAAATAAACTTCTCGTTTTACGAGGATTTTATTTCAGGAAAATTCTAAAAAAAACAGAATTGCTCACAACAAAGTATATTGAAAAAACTTGCCCCCTTTTTACCGTAAATGAATTGTATAAAAATAATATAACATTCAGGATTATCAATGCTAGTTTTCAATCTCCATCCGATGTCGGGATTGAAACAAAACAAAATAATCGAAAAAAGACCATTAACTATGTTACATTGCCTTTTTTGATCATTGCATACTTCCATATCATTTTTATTGCAGCAACATCATTGACAATATTTTTATACAAGTGGGTAACACCAGTTGGATCAACGCTTGAGCTTATACGAAAATATAAGTATCATTATAAAGTTAGAGTACCAATTCCCGTTCACTATAAACAAGTTCCATTGTATATCCGTTCTATGCTCATCGCAGTGGAAGATTATAAGTTTTATACTCACCATGGTTTTGATATTGATGGAATTAAGCGGGCTATAGAAATCAACACCAGAATCAAGAAACCGCTGTATGGGGGTTCAACATTATCGATGCAGCTAGCACGCACACTGTTTCTGACACCAGCAAAGAGTTATCTGAGAAAATATCTCGAAGCAATAATTACAGTTGAACTTGAGCTTATTCTTTCAAAGAATAGAATACTTGAACTCTACTTTTCATTAGCAGAATGGGGAAAAGGAATATTTGGAATAGAGCAGGCTTCATTGTATTATTACAAACATAAAATAAAACAGTGTACACGAGATGAGTCTGCTCGACTCATTGCACTACTATCATCACCAATTCTTTATACTCCCTATACAATCGAAAAGAATAGATTGCTTTCGCAGCGTTATTATTTTTTGTATAGTAGATATTGCAAGTAAAAGATTAGTTCTATGCTATAGTGCAAGTATTGAACGTTTATATGCAGCAATAATTGTTCTATCGAGTGCATCAGCAAAATTCTTTATATCCTGTTTTGAAAGTCCTATTTTATTATTATTTGAAGCTATTCCAGCTTCACGTAATGCCTGACTATAATTCATTAGGGCAATCCGCTCACGAATGGATTCTTCTGTCCAGACTGTTCCCCTGTCGTTGAGAACAAATAGACTTTGCTGCAGGGCTTTTTCTGCAAAAAGAATATCGCGTGTTATAACAATATCACCAATATTTGCATGCGAAAGTATGTATTCGTCTGATGATTGATCTTTTTGTTCTACAATACTGTATATATCAGAGTCAATTGTTTTATATTCGGGTAGTGGTTTACAGGAAACAAACATTACTTTAATGATTGAATTGGGTTTATCAGGAATACTGTTGGGGACCGGTTTCCCGGATCTTCTCAGAATAATTGTTCTCACCTGAGGTGTGAGTGAATCAGCATCAGCCCAAATAGTCATGAATTGACTCCAAAAAAATCCTTGATTTTTGGTATTAGTCTGTCAGTTGTAGATATAGCTTTTTGCGTGCGCGGTAATGATTTTAGAAAAATCTCGCCATAAGACTTTTTTATTATTCTGGAATCGAGAACAGTAACTACACCCGTGTCGGATGAGTGCCGTATTAAACGCCCAAATCCCTGTTTGAATCGTATGACTGCATCCGGAAGTGAAAGTTCCATAAAAGGATTTTTATTTTTCTTTTCCAGATGTTTGGAACGTGCAAGAAAAATAGGATCATTGGGATGTCTGAAAGGTAGTTTGACAATAATGAGATGTTTTAACGTTTCACCTGGAGCATCCACACCTTCCCAGAATGAGTCAGTAGCAAAAAGTACACTTGTAATATTGCTCTTGAAAATTTCGAGCAAGCGAGAGCGTGAATCACTTCCCTGACAGTATGCTGGTATCCCGTCTTGCTTAAGGAGAGGCTCTGCGTATTTCCATGTAGCTTGCAAGGAATCATACGATGTAAAGAGCACCAGTGCGCTTCCATGAGAGGCAATAATTAGTTTGTACACAGTAGTGTTAATATAATTTTGCCAATTTTTTTGAGAATTATCAGGTGCATCTTCAGGAATTGCGAGCAGTGCAGTGTCTTCATAGGGAAAAGGTGAGAAGAATTGGGCATCTTGTACGCGTTCATTGTGGTATAACCCCAGGCGGGATTTTATATAATTGAATGACCCTCCTGTAGAAAGTGTTGCTGATATGAGCACTATGCTTTTGTATGGTTCAAAAACCCATGCCTGCATACAAGAGTCAACGGTAAGGGGGGTTTTAATAAAAGTAATATAATATTCATTTTTAAGTGTACGCTGTTTTTGAATCCAGTAAATATTTTTTTCATCTTCAGAATACTGTGAATAGCTGTAAAATAAATTTGCATACTCTTCAAGATACAGAAGCAGGTTGTTAATTTCGGAAATGAGCTCATGGTCCGGTTTTTTTATTTCCAGCTTTTCCTTTGCTTTAGCCAGTTCTGTAATAAGCTCTGTGATGAGAGTTCCACAGCGCATTGCAGAGTCGAGGAATTCTTTGCAGTTAAGCGATGCGTCGAAGAGTAGTGTGTTTTCATTTCCAATAAGCGCAAAAGCATGGTTTTCGGTTTCTGTAAATGCAAATTGGATATCGCTTATAAGGCCAGAAATTTTCTTCCGCAGAGCTGGCGTAATCATTTTTTCATTCTGTAAACCGGGGAGAACACCGAATTTTTTTTCGTTGCGTTCGCGCTGTATGCGCGTTAAAAATTTATTGAGTCTGAATCGGTTAACTGCCTCTGAAAAAGCGGAAGAAGCACTCTGTTCCAGATTATGTGCTTCATCGAGAATTATATTTTCAAATGGAGGCAGTACGGAACCTGCACTGTAATCGGATTTTAAGCCCCGGTTTGCGCAATCAATAAGCAAAAGGTGATGGTTTGTTATAATAATGTGTGCAGCACTTGCTTCTTTTCTGTTTTTAATGAAAAAACACTGATCATGGTAGGGACACCGAATATTGCTGCAGCTTTCTGATTCAGAACAAACTTTAGACCATAGTGATTCTTCAGGGTAGGGTACCATGTCATTTCTGTCACCGGTGGTAGTTGTTTCCATCCATGCGAGTATTTCTTGGAGTGAAGTATTGTCATGTGCAAAGAGTCCTTCTTCCTCAAGGTATTCAGCAACTCGTTTCCGACAGATATAGTTTCCGCGGCCTTTCATGAGAACATATTTAACATCTTCGTTAAAGAGGGATGCAATGAGCGGCATATCTTTTTCATAGAGCTGCTGCTGGAGATTTATCGTTGCTGTTGAAACAACAACACGTTGTTTATTCTGTAAAGCCCAGTATACAGCAGGTAACAGGTATGCAAACGATTTTCCGATGCCAGTACCAGCTTCTGCAATGAGAATTTGCTCGTGGTTAAAAGCTTCGCTGACAGCCTGAATGAGTTTAAGCTGGTCTGGTCTATGTTCATAGTTGGGTAATTTTTTTGCGAGTTTTCCACCAGGTTCGAGCGCTTTTACAATACTTGCACTGTCAATGGGCTCTGCCTCTTTTGCAACAACCGGTTCAATGACAACATAGACTTCGGTGGCTGTATTATTGATGATATAAAATCCATAACCTTCTTCGGCAAATTGTTCCGCAATGCGCATATCAGCTTTGCTCGGACTGAGGTTTCCTGAAGGATGATTATGAATGAGCACATCGGTGCCTCGAGTGCCTTTCCAGTGTACAAGCACGCTGTCTATAGATCCGCGAGCAAGTACAGCCACCGATGCGACTTTCCCATCCTCATCGAGCATACCTGCAGCATAAATTTCATTGCCGCAAGCATCTGTTATGGCATCGCGAAGATCGAGAATAGCTTCATGGCAAAATCGTTCAGATGTTTTCATCGTGGTTTATGCGCAGTTACATTGAAAACTTAGTAAGGAGTTTGAATCCTGGTTTGTAGGTCAAGAGTGACATCGCAAACTCTAAACCTATTGAGACATGAGTCGTTGCCGACATAAAAAAAGCCGTTCCTCCCGTAACATTCATAGAAACAAATACAGAAATATTATGCGAGAGTGGAATCTCACCTGCAATCCATATTGGTGTTTCTGCAAACGCAGCCCTGATGCCTGAATCAATAAAAAGCCTGTTATAGTAGAGACCAAGGAATTGGCGTTGGAGCTCAGCGGTTACAATGCGGATACGTAGCATGTTCTGAATATACCAGGTGCTATACGCCATAGATGCAAATTCGGTAAACACGGTAAGCGTGGAATTCCCAGGATACGGCTCATCACCAACAATATATGCAAAGCCGATGGGTCCATAGTAGAGTGTTGCATTGGGGCTAAAAGCTCCTTCGGTTATCAATTCTATAAAGGGCTTTCCTGATGCGAGTGTGAACCTTCCTTCTATGCCTGAATACCAGACAGGGTAATCGGGAATGATAAACTTATCAATTCTATATAACAGAGAACAGGAAAAGCCTTCATATTTTGAAGGTTCATTAAAAATGGGTTTGTTTGTAGTAAAAGCAAGCTGAGCGATGGCACCTCCTGCAATGGAGTCCCAGAAACGGTAGTAATCGGTATCAGTCGCAGCAAATTGTGAGAATCCAGAAAGCCCAGCAGCCACTATCCCTTCCAGCGTGTTAATGCCAAAAAGAGTAGTGGAAACAGTGAGTGCTGCATTACTTGTGCGATATACATTACTTGTGCGATATACTTGAACAGTACCATTATCATTATACGATATAGAAAAACTATCCTGGATAAAAAAACTATCCTGGTACTGTGTATTGATGGTGAACGCTGGCTGTACAATTGCGGTCAGAAAGGACAGCTGTGCAACATCGGGAAGGCTTGGATTTATTGAAGCTGTAAGCGCTGAATAGACAGTATCAGTAGGTTCGGAAAAATAAATGGTAGCTCCAATTTCAGAATCTGCGGTTAAAAAATTATAACTAAAAAATGGTGCAATGCCTGCTGGTAGTAGCCACCGGACACTATTGTAGGCTGTTACCGGAAAAGTTGATTCGTTATCAAAAGCTGATTGTACGTGCAGTAAATATGAAGCATCTTCCCAGACAGCTTCTATAGTATTGAATCCAAGATTGTCCCATGATTCAGGAAACTTGCAGACTGCTCTACCTTGAGAAAAAAATCCAAGGTAGTAGAGCCCCTCTGCTGTCTGTACTGGCTCATGAACGCCACGGCTCATGGGAACCGTTTCGTACCGTACAGCAGCAGTTTGAGTTACAGCAGCATCCTGTACAGCGATCAGTTTGTATAACGTATTATTATCCCAGCCACTATACAGTGAACCGTTGCTGTAGGATAAATATCGTATCCAGGTGAGTTCATCTGGCAGCATCAATTTTTGAATTGACTGTACGGTAGTCCCATCCATGCGTAACCGGACTATCGCGCTTTTGCCTGCTTCAGATACGAGCACATACAATACAGTTCCGTCATCATTGCTTACGGGGTTCCAGTAAATAATGTTTTCGGTACCCTTAAGTAAGGTATATTTTTTTGATCCTTTGAGCAAAACAAGATTTCTTGCATAATGTTCAGTTTCTATAGCAAGAATATTGTCTCCTGCCCATACTGCATCACTCATTTTTTGCCATGGAAGCTGAGTTATTTTACCTTTACTGTATAGCTCCAATACCTGTTTAGGGAAGTTGCTGTATCCTTTATAGGTTGATAGCAGTACAGTTCCGTTCTTATGTATTGCAATTCGCTCTATATCATGTTCATGCTCTATAACTTTTTGCAGTCTGTGAGTTTTTGCTGATAGTTCCTGAATTTCCTGTTTATATGCATCATATACGAGGATCGTTGAATCACGAGCAGTAAGAGCTGAGTAGTAGCCTGCTTCTGTGATTTTTTTTACATACATGTAGACTGGTGTTTTAATACTCATAAAATCTTTGAAATTGTTCCAGGCTTCTTCCAGAGTAATGCCATAAATTGATTTGAATTTGCCGTTAAGTAAACCAATATCATCGAGCGGAACAACGTTTATTGGATTCGAAAAATACTCCCACAGTTTTGCATAGGCTTCAAGACCATATGTTTTCTGGAGATAGAGCGAAAAGTATCCTCCGTACCAATAATAGAGGGCACGATTTGGGTACAGGTCCCATGCACCCATGCTCTGCACAAATGTTTTGAAATTGTTTTCTAAAATGTCCTGACGGATCTGTCCTCCGGGCAGGGGATCTTCTGCCCGTCCTATTCCATCGTGGCTTTCAAATGATACAGTTACTCCCTCTAAAAAATTAGCTGGTATCTGGAGCTGATTGATTCCAAATATCCAACCACCAAAAAATTTTGAGAGTGAACGAGTGAGAGAGTTCAGACCACTAAGAGAAACAAAATGTGTAAGTTCATGATAGAATAGCTTGTATAACTGGTTATTAAATGATAGCTGTGAATTATTTGATATGCTTGTTTCATATAAAACTATTTTAACAATTGGATAGCTTGAAAAAAAGCCATTTATGCTTTCACTGTCAGGTGTTATGAGAACAGGAATGGTAAGTTCTGGTTTAGTTCCAAGCTTTTGAGCTACTTCTTCATAGAGAGCATCGGCAAAACTTGCAAGATAGTATGCTGACTTTTTTGAAGGTTCAGGGAATATTATAGTAAAATATTGCGTTTTAATTTGATATAGCTTATAGGGTTTATCATATATTTGGGCGAATAGAGTACTACTGAGAATAATAATCAGTATGGCTGTAGCTATGCGTTTCATACATGCTCCTCGACTTTTCATATTTCAGTGTAGCAAGTATATGAAAGAATATCAAAATGCTCAAGCTGATGCTGCTGCCTCGTTGCTGTTCGGTGTTCTGGAATCACTGGCTATATGGTCAAGGTTAATAGTATCTAAGAAATGCTACTTTTCTTTTGCTGTTCGTGCATGATACACTTTTATGACAGGTGAGGAAAAAATATGAATCGAGTTTTAGAATTGTTCACAACACTAACGCATGAAACACGGTTTTACATAGTGCGTCATGGAGAAAGTATTGCGAATCTCGAACGGCGCATACAGGGACACACCGATTATCCATTGAGCGCTAATGGGAAGCGGCAGGCAGAGAGCGCCGGGGAGTGGTTTAGAGGAAAAGCAATAAAAAAAGTATTTACATCTCCATTGCAGCGAGCGTCTGAGACTGCGACCATTATTGCAAAAACAGCTCATTTACCTCATCCAGAAGTTTGTGAAACACTCATAGAACTTGATACAGGCAAATACTCTGGTCTTACGGTGGACGAAGTACAAAAACGCTATCCGCACGAACAAGAGCTTTTCAAATCTAAAAGCTGGGCAGCAGTGAGCGATGCAGAAACGGAAGCTTCACTCTATGCTAGAGCTCATTTGGCATGGGAAAAGTTTATAACAGAAGCTAATATGGTACAGGGTGATATTCTTGCTGTAACACACGGGGGCTTTATTCAATGGCTTGTTCGTACGACGTTTGGTTCGGATACATGGTCTCCCCTTTTAACCACAGGCAACTGCGGACTTTTCTTGCTGCATGCAATTCCTGTTAAACCAGGAATGCCATGCTTTTTGCAATGGGTTCACATAAACTATGATATTACTGATGTAGAAGAGCAGGTTCCACCAGTTTTTTAATCAAACTAATTTTTAGTTAAATAGTCTGACTTCTCTAAAGCTCTCCCAGAGCGGTTCATTTTGAGGAAACGGAGCATGTAATATGAGAGGCTCTCTGAGCAGTGCGGTAAAAAAGTCTTTAAGCTCAGAGTGCTTTTTTAGAAATAGCGTGATGTCATCGGAATCAGTCGGATTGTGCAAAATGGGGAATTTGAGAAATCCGGCATGGAGCATAATAAAACCGCTTTTTGTATGGATACGTGAACCATATTTATAATCGCCAACGAGAGGAGCACCAGATGCAGCTAGCTGCGCTCTAATTTGATGTGTCTTCCCCTGAAGCGGTTGTATTTCAAGCAGAGTAAACTCTCCATGTGTGCAAGTGAGTTTCCAGGATAATACTGCTATGTTTTTTCGGTCAGAATGGGTAATAGGCTTTGCAAATGTTTTATTACTGCGTTCATCGTGGTAGAGCCGATGCCTGAGAATACCGGAATCGCCTCCTAAAGCTTTGCATGTTTCTATACATGCATAGTATATTTTTTGTACAAGCCCGTTTTGAAATAAATAATTAACTACTGTAAGGCTTTCTCTGTTTTTGCAAAATAGGGCAATTCCGCTCGTTCGTTCATCGATACGGTGGGGGGCTTCAAGAAAACTATAGTGTTTGTTGTTTACTAAATAGTCTTTGAGTGATGTCTGATTGTGTTTTCCTTGCAGCATGGGTGCTGGTAAAACTTTATTAATAGCAATAAGGTTGTCGTCTTCGTATAAAGTGGTGTAAATAGGGCTAACTGTTTGCATTATTGTATATCAATTCTCGTTATAAGCACTGCAGTATGCTACCAGCTATATCAGCCTGCTCTTTGAGCAGCATACTGATATCAGGTCCTTTAGAACCAGCTGGGTAGTACACGAGATTCTTGTGTTTTTCGCTGTCAATTAGCTCGAGTACCGGTTCCATAATACGCCATGCTTCTTCTGTTTCATCAAATCGAATAAAGAGGCTTGAATCGCCAATAATGGCATTGTAGAGAAGCCGCTCATAGGGACCAGATGATGAATCGGAAGAATTCCGCATGGTGCTCACTAATTCGTCCTGTTCGAGGAGATACTCATCATCGTTCCATGTATTAAATCGAAGCCTGATTCCTTCATCAGGCTGAATGCGTAGAATGAGTTTGTTTGCATGAGGTTTCCCGCCGGGGATTTCGATTGGACAATTCTTAAAATGAATAATAATTTCTGCACAACGTTTTTCGAGTGCCTTTCCTGTTTTAAGGATAAACGGTACACCTTTCCATCGCAAGTTTTTTATATATGCTTTTACTGCAATGAAAGTTTCTGTATAGGATTCGGGATGTACATTGGGTTCTTTGGTATAGGCCCAGGGAGTAGTGTATTGGCCCCGTACACAAAACGGAGCAAGCGCCGAATGAGGAGGAAACTCGATAGCTTTAAGGATTTCAATTTTATTATCACGGATACGATCAGGAGCAAACGCATCTGGCGGTTCCATAGCTGTTAAACACAGCAATTGCAGCAAATGGTTCTGGAGCATATCGCGTGATGCACCAACAGTGTCATAGTAGGCTCCGCGGGTTCCAATTCCCTCACTTTCTTCCACATTAATTTCTACTTTTTCTATATAGTGTCGATTCCAGAGCGGTTCAAAAACTGTGTTTGAAAATCTAAAGTACATAAGGTTTTGTACTGCGTTTTTACCAAGGTAATGATCAATACGGTAGATATCTGTTTCATGGTAATACTTGTGCAGGAGTGTGTTAAGTTTTCTTGCACGAGCAAGATTAGTTCCAAATGGCTTTTCGATAATAATTCGACGAAAGCCTCGGTGTGTGCAGGTTTTTCCTGCCAGTCCATGGAGAGCAATTTGCTCTGCTGCTGTATCGAATAACGTGGGGGGGCAGGCTAAATAAAACAGTGCATGAGCATCAACGCTCAGTGCTGTTTTAAGACGTGCATAAAGATGAGGACTTGTGATACTACCGGCTAGATAGGTAATGTTGGAACAAAATTCTCTAATTGTGCTTGCGTCTGCATCTGAATATTTTGTAAGGTTTTTTTCAGTTTTGTTTTGAAATGCCTGTTTTGAGAGTTCAGCCTGATCAATTCCAATTATTGTAAAACGATGAGGAAGATTGCCATTACGTGCTAAATCGAGCAATGCAGGAATAATACGTCGTGTTGCAAGATCGCCTAATACACCAAAAATGACAAAGGTGAGTGGTCGCGTTTCATAAAAATTGATAATTTGATTATCGGGACTCATTTCAGTTCCTTTCAGCATAGCGTGAAATTCGTATTACAGCAAGTATAAATAATACAGTGGCGCTGGCTGCTCTCATGACAGAATAACATTCACAAAAGCATAAAAATCAAGTAAGATACTTACATCCCGCTGTCAGGAAAGGAAGCCTATGCATACACTACCAATCATCGGCACAGATTTAGCAAAACTCAATGAAGTGCTTGATTCAATGGGTTTTGGAGATGACGAAAAGGCAGTAGTTAAAACTTCATTTTACAAGCAATTATCTGAACTTGCACATGATTACTATGGAGGCGTTATGCAGACGCTCCCACGCTGTGCAATGCCTGACTTAAACTGGCTCAATGTCTGGTATACACCTGGTGTATCTCAGGTTTCCACAACAATACGGGATAATAACGCCCGCTCATTCGAGCTGACATCGCGCGGTTCAACCGTGGCAATAGTGAGTGATTCAACTCGAGTACTCGGAGATGGTGATTGTACACCCCCGGGCGGCATGGGTGTAATGGAAGGCAAAGCATTTTTAATGAAATATTTAGGCGGTATCGATGCTGTGCCACTCTGTATGGACAGCAGGGATAGCAGTGGGATTCATGTGCCAGAGCGCATTATCGATTTTGTACGCATGGTCCAGCCATCGTTTGGTGCAGTAAATCTTGAGGATATCAGTCAACCTAACTGTTTTTTTGTACTAGATGCACTCCGCTCTTCATGTGAGATCCCGGTCTGGCACGATGATGCTCAGGGAACTGCCTGTGTGACGCTAGCAGGACTCTATAATGCACTAAAACTTGTGAATAAAACGCTCGATTCCATAAAAGTTGTACTCTTTGGTTCAGGAGCTGCCAATACTACGATTGCAAGACTGCTCCTCCTTGAGGGGGTTCAGCCTGATCGATTGGTGCTTATCGATAAACAGGGACCACTCCATAAAAATCGGTCTGACCTTGCACAAGATTCGCGACAGTATGTACAGTGGAACCTTGCTCAAAAGACCAATACCCGTCTATTTACTACGATAGAATCTGCTATGGAACAGGCTGATGTACTCATCGCACTATCAGCCCCAGGCCCTGGTGTAGTAAAACAATCCTGGGTTGCAAGCATGGCACCGCATGCCATTGTGTTTGCATGTGCGAATCCGGTACCGGAAATCTGGCCTCATGAAGCCATCGATGCAGGAGCACGCGTAGTCGCAACGGGTCGCGGTGATTTTCCAAATCAGATAAATAATTCGCTCTGCTTCCCCGGTATACTTAAAGGTGTGCTTCTTGCACAAGCAAAGACTATTACCGACACCATGGCAATTCGATGTGCACAGAGCATTGCAGAATATGCGGAACAAAAAAGCTTGCGAGAAGATTACATAGTTCCAGACATGGGAGACCCCGTATTGTTCGCAAAAGAGGCTGCAGATGTTGCAGTTCAAGCGCAGCAAGAAGGCTTATGCAGGAAGCACATAACGTGGCAGGAGATTTTCGATCGGGCGCGATTGGATATTGAGCAGTCACAGAAGAGCTATGCCCTTTTAATGGAGGAAGAGCTTATTAAAAAAATTCCAGATTCGATGGTACAGGAAGCGCTCAGCCGGGCAATTAGTAGCATGAAAAAGCATACATGAGAATGAGAATAAGCATATAGTGATGTTCATCAATTGCAGGAGAGGGGTATGATGCTCTAATTAGCTCCAGGAAATAGTAGAGCAACGCAAACTGTGGATCAATTCTTATAAGGAATTCTTTGTAATTGACAGCTTCAAAGGCATTGCCAAAAAGCAGATGAATAAGCAAATCACTGATAGTAATGAGGTGAGCGAGCGCTTTTGCAGGATCTCCTTGTGCCATTTCCGCAGAAAAAATTGAAAGTTCTTCGAGTGCCTCTGCTTTTTTTGACTCATCGACTTCATTTACCCAGGTGCGGTGCAGCAGCAGATCTATATTATGCAAAAAAATAGAAAGTAATCGTGCTTGCCTCGTTTTGAGCTCTCCGCCATTACCATGGAGGTATTTTGAAAATCCTCCTTTTGTCCCGAGCAAATCTGATATAGCTACCGCATACTCCTGTATCAGCACCATGTTGCTGGTTTCATGAAAGAGTTCATACAGTTTTTCCAGAGCAGCGCTGGCTTCTTCATAAGACATTTCTGTCATAGCATTACCTTTGCCATACCGTTACTTTCTCATTAAAGCCTGTTTTTTGTCAATAATGATACTGGTGTTACGAAGCTTGTACGGCTTGAGAAGCTTGTCAATCTACTTGTGATGGTACTATACTTACAGTAGCAATTATTATTGGGAAGGGAATTTCGTATGAACGATATACATGTACTTGGAATTGATGCTTATGGGAAAAATTTCATTCCTGCACACATGCGTAAGGGTGATGAATACGAAATACGCAACAAACAGCTCAAGCGACCACTGACTGATTTCAGACCTTTGAGAGCCGATGAAATAGCGATACTGGAAAAAAATGGGAATACAGCAACTGATTGGTCACAAATTTTAGTTGTTGATCCTTTTACTCCAGAACTGATACGAAACTCAAGTTTTGCTGGACTTGTCCGTATAGGAAAACTTGAGACAATGGTACTCGAACACCATGAACTTGAAATTCCAACAGGAATCACAAACAGCAGGATAATTGCATGTGATATTGGAGATAATTGCGCAATACATTCCTGTTCATACATTGCGCATTACAGTATTGGTGATACCTGCATTTTGCTTTCCAATGATGAAATTCATGCAACAAATCATGCAAAATGGGGGAATGGTATCATTAAAGAAGGTGAACCCGAATCGGTACGAATCTGGATAGATGTCATGAATGAAAATAGCGGAAGGGCTATTCTTCCTTTTGATGGCATGCTCTCTGCCGATGCATGGCTCTGGGCTAAGCGAAGGTATGATAGGGAATTGCTAGAACGCCTAAAAGAGATCACGCAAAACTCTTTCAGCAGCACTCGCGGAGAATATGGAATAATAGGAAAGGGCTGTGTGCTTAAAAGTAACAGAATTATCAAGGATGTAAAAATTGGCGAAGCTGCATATATAAAAGGGTCTAATAAGCTCAAAAATCTCACTATTAATTCAAATGATTATTCTCGAACACAGATAGGAGAAGGTGTCGAACTCGTTAATGGAATAATAGGTTATGGGTGTAAAATATTTTATGGTTGTAAGGCAGTACGGTTTGTTATGGGAGATAATAGCTCGCTCAAATATGGTGCAAGGCTTATCCATTCTGTACTGGGTGATAATTCAACTGTTTCCTGTTGTGAAATACTTAATAATCTCATTTTCCCTGCGCATGAACAGCACCACAATACAAGTTTTTTAATTGCTTCGGTAGTTAAGGGACAGTCAAATATTGCTGCTGGAGCAACGCTTGGTTCTAATCATAATTCCCGTGCTAATGATGGAGAAATTGAAGCAGGGAGAGGCTTCTGGCCCGGGCTCAATGCGAGCATTAAGCATTCCAGCAAATTTGCCAGTTTTTGCCTTTTAGCAAAAGGAATGTATCGATATGAGTTAAACATTCCATTCCCCTTTGCACTGGTAATGAATAACGAAGCAGAAGATGCACTGGAAATCATGCCTGCATACTGGTGGATGTATAATATGTATGCGCTCTTGCGCAATGAACGAAAATTTGAACAGCGTGATACGAGGAGGCTAAAAAAACAACCCATCGAATTTGCTGCACTGGCTCCGGATACTGTGGAGGAAATTTTTTCTGCAATGGAAATATTGGAGTATGCTGTGGGGAAATCCTGGTACAGGGCAGAAGGAATAGATCTCCCTCAATCAGAAATTACAGTGAGAGAAAAAGGAAAAGCAGTACTGCTCGGAGAACATGCAGTTATCGACCGTCTTGATGTGCTGGTAGAAGGTGTTGAGAATTCAGATCGCCCAGTGAGAATACTCAAACCTCGAAAATCATACAAAGCATATCGCCACATGATTCGCTGGTATGCAATAACAGCTTTAGCAGATTATGTTGCACATAATCCGCAGGTAAAATTTGATGAACTTGCAATGGTTTTTGGAAACGATCGTGAAACAGCCTGGGATAATCTCGGAGGTCAGATTATCCCGGAATTTAAGGTGTACACCCTGATTCAAAAAATCAAGAATCGTGAATATAACTCCTGGGATGAAATCCATAGCTATTACCGTGATACCTGGAAGAACTATCGTGCTGATAAAGCAAAACATGCATGGAATAGCCTACAATTCCTGCTCGGCGAGCAAATGATAACATTAGCTCTATTAGAAAAAGAAATTGAACATTTTATAAAAACTGCCAATTTTATTAAAATTCAGGCAGAAAAAACGAGGCTTAAAGACTACGAAAACGATTTTCGCCGTAGCGTTTATTCCGACGAAGCAGAAATGTTTGCAGTTTTAGGTAATCCGTATGAGAATGCATTTATCGCTGCAGTAAAAGAAGATATGGACAGCTGGATTGCACGGGCAGATGCATTTCTTGAACGGATACGAAATAAATGATTTTGTATGAGCGCTTACGCTTCTTCTGTTATAATTTTTTGCTGATTTTCAGATTGAACAAGAGCTTTACGTTTCCAACGGCCTGATCGGTAATAGATGGTAGAGTAGACTGCTCCCATGAGCCAACCTGCTGGAACACTCAGCCAGACTCCGGTAATACCGAGGTGGAGTGTCCGTGAAAATAAGAGAGCGCAGGGTATTCGAACCACCCAGAGCGCAAGCAGAGTGTTGATCATGGGAATAAACGAATCGCCTGCTCCGCGAAGCACACCATTATTGATAAACATGGTAGAAAAAAGTGTATACGTCGCACCCACGACAATTAAGTATTGTGCACCAACTCTCGCAACTTCGGCATCAGGAGTAAAAAAACCCATAAGCTGTTTTGAAAAAATCAGCACAATCATACCAACTATGATTGAAATACCGGTCCCGATAGTGAGGGAAGCTCTGTACCCGCGGTGAACCCGTTCGGTTTTTCCAGCACCCATGTTTTGGCCGGTAAAGCTGGTCATTGCCTGGCTGAGGTTGAGGGCTGGCATCGATGCAAAACCATCGAGACGGGAGGCAACAGTAAATGCGGCTATTGGCACTGTCCCAAATCCATTGACAATCCGTGTCATAACCATCATACCCAGTGCAACGAGAGACTGTTGTATACCTGTAGGAATACCAATTTGCAGCGTTTTAGAAAAAATATCAGGCTCAATGCGTAATTCTGTGAACCCAAACCGTAGCCAGGTAAGTTTTCTAAATATATAGATGAGTCCCGCTATAAACGATACACCCTGGGCAATAACGGTTGCCCAGGCTACTCCCTGTACTCCCCATTTGAATGAAAGCACAAACCACAGATCAAGAACAATATTTATGATTGTAGAAACAATCAAAAGATAGAGCGGTGTTTTTGAGTCTCCTAAACCGCGAAGAATCGATGCAACAGTATTGTACCCGAAAATAGTAAAACACCCGATAAAAGTAATTTTTAAGTAACTTTGAGCAGATTCTAATATTTCAGAAGGCGTATTGAGCAATATAAGAATGCTTTTTGCAAAGATTAACCCTAAAAAGGTAATAAGGAGCGAAAGCACAACCATAATAATAAAGCCATTAATGATACTTTTTTTTACTTTATCAAGAAGATTAGCACCAAAAAATTGTGCAATAAGTACATTGGTTCCCATGGTGAGTCCCATGAGCAGTCCAAGCATCAAGAATATGATAGGGAAAGAGATACCTACTGCTGCAAGTGCTTCTTTGCCGACAAAGTTTCCTACAATAAGACTGTCAACCGTACTGTATAGCTGCTGAAAAATATTGCCAATGAGCATTGGTAAGGCAAATGCAATGATTACTGATGTTTCATTACCCTGAGTAAGGTTTTTCATATATTTACTATAGCTTATATGCTTCATTAATGACTAGACCTTATTGACCGATAATCACAAGAGGGACTAGTATACGTGCATGCCGCGAAAATCAACTAAAAAAACACAAAATAATGCAGGTTGTCTCATCTGGCTCATAGCATTACTCGTTGTTTTAGTTTTATTTGTTATAAATTGGAATAAAATTCAGGAAACCATACGAAATACCGGTTTTGATAAAGTTACCAATCTTCCTCTAATAAAACCCCAGGAAAAACCAGATACTGGGACAGGTGATTCAAACGATACTGCTCCGAATCCGGGATCAGGATCAGAGGAAATACCACAAACACAGCCGGTAACAGAACCTTCAGACACAATTCAAAAACCAGGATCGCAGAATGATGGTGCAGGCAAACAAAATAAGCCTGTGCAGGAGACAAAACCTGCAGTAACCGTTCCTACTGGACCAGTCGAGCAATTAAAAAAAACACGGATTGTCAGCCTCTATTTTATCCGCGTTGAGGATGATGGAACAATAGTACGGCGTGAAGTTAAGCGCACTATCGAAGTAAGCGATTCGCCGCTCACCGATGCTTTAAATGCACTACTTCGAGGACCAGGCCCCGATGAGCTAGCCAATAATCTCATTACCCTTATACCGCCCGGGACCAAATTGCTCTCTGTTCAGGTGCGCGGTTCAACAGCGATTATCAATTTTAGTGAAGAATTTATGTATAATCGCTACGGTGTTGAAGGGTATGCAGGACAGCTTAAACAGGTCGTTTACACTGCTACAAGTTTTCCTACCGTTAAGGATGTGCAGATACTTATCGAAGGCCAGCGGTATGAATATCTTGGCGGAGAGGGTGTGTATATAGGAAAACCGATATCGCGATCATCGTTGTAGGGTAAATGTAATGGAGCAAGTATGAAACAGGCTACAGAAAAAGGCGCAAGTAAAACAGTAAAGACAAAAACTGCAACAAAAACACAGCAGAAACAGAGTAAAACAAAAATAACACGAGAGGAAGAGCTTATTGCTGCTATCAACAAGCTCCTGCCTGAGTTAGATGAAGAATGTCTTGAAGCACTACTGCAATCGGCATACAATCTGGCTTCTTCTTTGAAGGAAGAGCGGGAAAGGGCAGAGCGCTATGAAGCCTTTGAGCAGGCTGTGTATGAAACATTTAAGCCTAAAGAAAACAAAAAGGGCACATCGAAATCCTCTCCGACAAAAAAGAAAACGGCTGGTGAATCAAGACCAGTCTTACATATTGAACGCACAGATGATGGTAGATTTTATAATATTGTGTTTGGAGGCAAATGGAAGCTCTTTAATATTGAAGAGATGACTTCACTTGCAAAAATTGCCCTTGTTAAAGAACCATTAGAATCAATTTGTCCTCGCGTATATACCTGGCTCCGACATGAACGGAGCGATATGCTTACCGATTTTGCAATAGCCAATGCAGCCTCACCTGTAATACGCGAATTGGTTAAAATTATACGAAATAATTTTAAGCTCAATAAAAAATAGTTATTGTAATATAATCAATAATAGAATGTGTGGATTTCCTCTTTAGCTACTGCTTCCTCGATAAGCGGGGTTATATTGATACGTTTATACAAGGCACGCTCTTTTTCAAATTTTGCTTTGAGTATGGGGTGTTTTGGGCTAAAGAGCACACAACAATCTTCATATGGCTCAATAGAAATATCAAATGTGCCAATGGAACGCGCTATGCGTATTGTTTCTTCTTTGTCCATACCAATGAGTGGCCGCAATACAGGAAGGTCTGTTGGAAAACCAGTAAACCGCATGTTTTCTGCAGTCTGACTTGCAACCTGGCTCAAGCTCTCACCGGTAATAATTGCATTACATCCTGTTTTAAGAGCAAGCAAATGTGCTGCTTCGACCATAGCAGCCCGCAGGTAAATTGTTGCACATTCTTGAGGAGCCTGTTTTTTAAGTGCGAGCTGCACATCGGTAAATTGGATAGTATGCAGAGTGATACTTCCTGTATAGCGAACAAGAACTTTTGCGAGGCGGCATACTTTTTCCCACGCTTCCTGTGATGTATAGGGATACGCGGCAAAGTGTACTGCCTCAAGTGCAAGCCCCCGAAGTGCCATAAGATAGCCTGCAACTGGAGAGTCAATTCCTCCTGATAACAGGAGTAATCCTTTGCCTGCCGTTCCTGTTGGAAGACCGCGCAGGCTTTTTACCGGGTCAGTGTACAGATATGCTGCGTCCTCTCGTATTTCGATAAAGAGTGTTGTGTCTGGTTCATGGATATCGACGGTGAGATCATTTCTGGCATTGAGAATAGCGCTTCCAATATCGCATGCAATTTCATACGAGGTTCGTGGGTAAGATTTATCGGAGCGTCTCGCTTCTACTTTAAACGTCCCGTGAGGAAATTTTTTTGCTATTTCAGTAGCTGCCTGAGTGACTGTTTCGAAATCAGAAGGAATTTTTTGAGCGAGTGCCCAACCATTGATGCCCGGTGTTGTAGAAAGCACGTGCTGTGCATGTTCTTTCCATTGTTCTAGCACGGTTAAAAACATTCTGTTGTCATGAATTGCTATTTTTGCTTCAGCATCTTTTTGAAACTTAGCAAGAATGTTTTCTTTTAGTTTGTTGAGAAAATATTTTCTATTTCCTTCTTTAAGCTTAATTTCTCCGATTTTTATGAGAAATAATGCTGTGTTAGTTGTGATACTCATAGTGTCCTTTTATGGTTTATATTTTTTGATGCAAGAATCAAGCATGGTAATGAATGCATCAATCTGTTCCTGTGTTGTCGATGGTCCAAGTGATATTCTTATAGCACCCTGAGATATCTTTTTATCAATGTTCATAGCATTGAGGACTCTCCGTTCTGTGTGTTTGCTCGAACACGCTGATCCTGTAGATATCATAATACCATTATCCGAAAGATAGCGAACAATAACTTCTCCCGTTAAGCCTGGTACTGAACACGCAACAATGTAAGGTGAAAAATTATTTGCGTTACTATTCCTGTTTTCTGGAATCAGTACAACCTGCGGTATCGATGCAAGCCCGCTTATGAGCCTTGCTGCAATCGCTGAAACATGTTCATACGCTGTTTGAGGGTTTTTGTTGTGCACAGCCAGCGCAAAACCGCGCATGCCATAAAGATTCTGTGTTCCTGATCGGATTGACCGCTCTTGATTGCCACCCTGAAAGAGTGATTGGATTGGCTTTTTTTCGGATAGGTAGAGCAGCCCGAATCCTTTTGGCCCACCAAGTTTATGTGCGCTCAACGACATGCTATGAATGTTGCGAATCGTAAGCGGTATTTTTCCAAAAGCCTGCACGGCATCTACGTGAACGTGCATCGGTTTTTTGTGTGAAGCAACAATTGATGCAATTGCCTCGATAGGCTGAATTGCTCCGGTTTCATTGTTTACAGCCATTACTGCGATAAGCACAGTATCATCGGTTAGGAGTGATGCGACGGTGTCTGGTTCAATAAAACCATCTCGATTGACAGGAATGGTTTTAACGGTATAACCAAATTTTTCCAGTACCCTTGCTTGGTTAAAAATAGAATCGTGTTCAATACTGCTTATGAGGACAGTGCCCGAACACTTTTGCTTTTGTAGTAAAGAGAGCAGAATGATTGCATTTGCTTCTGTAGCACCTGATGTTGCTATAAGTTCTTCGGGTTTACAGCCGATAAATCTGGCAATGGCAGCGCGGCTTGATTCATAGAGTTCTGATGCCTGTTTACCGGCATCATGCCTGCTCGCTACGTTAGCGTAGTACTGTATGCTTTCTGTAAAAGCCTGCTCAAGCACTGCAGTATCAGGTACTGCTGTAGCTGCCCAGTCAAGGTAAATTGGTTTCATTGGTTATACTATATAGTAAAACTGACAAAAACCGCAATATTTCTCTTGTGTCGCGAAAATTGTTAAAACTCAACCTTCTTGCAACGATGAAAAAAGCAATTTCAATATACGTGTGTAAACTTATTCTTCATAGCGGCGGTCTGGAATCGCCTCTGGGCTTTTTCCTGATTGTGCAAATGTCTTACTGAGATAGAGGGCGCAGTAGCAGTGCCCATACCGTTCAATATCGCCAAACGAGTATTTACAGGGACAGATAATGGCTGCATCGGCTTCACGGGAACCATCGCTGTCCCTACAGGGGCATAAATAGTACCCGTAGCGGTTCCAATTGGTAGTAAGCCCATCGAGAAGCATTGTAGTAAAATTTGTATCCGGATTAACAACCCAGCCCTGTTTGTTTGCAACCATTTCGGCAAATTTAGCAGTATCCTCACGTGTTTTTGGGTTCATCAGTTTACTCCCAATTCTTTTTTCCAGTCAGCCTCAATAAAACCAACAAGATATTTTGTGTCATCAATCACAGCAAAAGGAAATGCGATATTAACCTTGAACTTATTTTTGAGAGCTTCTTTAATTTCATTTTTAGTTTCCAGCGGAATCTGATCAACATAAATATATCTGTATGCAAAATTGTGATCATTGAGAAATGCAAGAGCTCGTTTGCAGAATCCGCAGGTGGATAGCGCATAAACAGTTATCGCATGATTATCGCGCTGACCAGGAACTTCAGTGTACTGTACCGATTCAAGAATCATAGCTCGTACTCCTTTGTGCGAATAATACCTTTTACAAATATACTGCCATTGCTTGATTTATGCAAATGAGTATACAGCGCTTAGTTTCATGAAAAATGTGAAAAACAGGTTTTGATCACTCTTTGTTTTTTTAACACGTACTATTGCTTTTTCAAAAAGAAAATATCATTGTGATGCCATGATATGCTGAGCTCTAATTGTTCTCCGAGCAGAGAGCATGTTTTTTCCATAAAAAAGGATCGATGTGTTTGATCTTTGCGGTACCAGAATCTATCAAATGCTTCATCAGATACTGGTCTAATCTGTGTCCTGATTGCAAAAATTCCACTTTCTTCCAAAAGTGGGATAAGTTTGTACAATGTTGCAAGAGGATTTGCAAGGTGTTCAATCACTTCATGAATGACAATCGCATGGTACTGCTTTTCTAAAGCAGCTTGGTTGGGGGCAAAGTATGGATCAAAGAGTGTAACCTGAAATCCAGCATGAGCCAGCAATTCTGCAAGAACAGGGTTTGGCCCTGAGCCAAAATCAAGAATAGAGGAACCCGGGCGCACATATTGCATTAGTGCTGCAATAAAAATTTCGAGCCATGCGCGGTAGTTTGTATCCAGTTTATTATTTTGATGGAGGAGATAGCGCTGTTTTTCCTGTTCTGGATTGAGACTATACTCATCAGCAAGACTCGTAAAACCACACGAGGGACAGACCCTATAGCTCCATTGAGGCTTTGTGGTACACGTGTAGTTATATGTTTCACCAGAACAGAGCAGGCACGGGTAGGGCATACGTTTAGGTATCAATATACATTTTGAACGATACTGTGCTGTTCGGTGCTTAGCGATTGTTGTGAAAACTGTTCAAGAGCCTGTGCAAGCTGATCCGGGCATGATGTCCCGTCATGGCACGGTATTCCCTTTAAGAGAGCAATTACATCATTTACTCGTTTCCCTATTACCAGTTTTGCCACAGCGGCAACATTGCCGGTACAACCACCATTGAATTTACAATATGTAATAATCCCATCCTGAACGTCAAACTCGATGCTCTCCGAGCAAGTTCCCTGAGTCTTATAGATAGTCATGCAAAATCCCTTTATACACAATTGCCAGTTTATTCATTTACCGTGAATGTGCATGATTATACTGAATACAATAAAACGTGTCAGCAGATTATGGCAAATAAATAGGCGTTGAAGGAAGATAGTCATCACAGCAGAAATTAAACGGCCAGAGATCTCAAGTTAGATGTATGCCAATTAAAGCGCTAAAATGTTACCATAAAGTTCATAATACTTAACATGGTTACACCGTTCCCGGATACTTAGTTTGTTATGTTTTACTGTTACCTCATTTCCTTGAATTCATAGAGTGCGTTGGGGGTGATTATCGCGCTTCATTGTTAAACCATAAAACCATATCTTGTACTTGTGGCACAAGATATGGTTTACAAACATTGATTACTACAGTCCGATATTATGGTTTCTCAAGGTATTCGGTTACTCTTTCCAGATGAGTCGTTGGACCTTCTTTTGATGAAAGCATGCACACAGCACGTTTTTGTTGAAAAAATTGACCTCGTCCGAGAATAAGCACTGCGTCCTCAACCTGTCTGTAACCAGGCCACAATTCTTGATCCTCTGCTACAAACAGATATCGCGGCATTTTTTTATGTCTTTTTGCAATGCGGTATAGCCTGCTATTTCCTGCAAAACCAGTCCATCCCCCACCGAACCCATGTTCATGTACTACCATTACATCGATGTTCCAGCCAAGAGCCAGTAACAGGTCATAGGTACCTATTGCATCAGTTTTAAGAAAGTAGAAATCTATGGCGTCAGTATCGTTGGTTAGCCGTATCTTAACGCCGTATGAGGGACGGCGCTGATAGTCGGGGCAATTGATGTCCCAAAAATAATCCCAGGAGCTAACACCAAAGTATGAGGGAAATACTTCCTCGGAGGACGCTACTCTGTACTCGGGAAAATTCTTCAGGAGGAGGCTATATGGTGTTTGTTTGGGATCAGTACTGCTTGGCCATTCGTATGTGCGGAGTATATCTTCTGGAATTTCTCGAGTTTGTAGCGACCCTGCGTATGAATCTTCATTGGTGATAGGCATGAAGTCTAGGTATAAGCCAAACTCAATATGAAAAACTCGTCTAACACCAAAGTTATGGACAAAGTACCACATGGGTCCATAGTCATATACTGCCCCTGGATAAAAGAGTGTAGGGACAGATTGAGGAATTTCTCTCTTCATCAGTGTACGGCGTTCTTTCATAAATACTAATTCCCAGTCCCGCTCCCATTCATAATTTTTCATGATATGCCTCCGATAAAAAAGATTTAAACTATAACTATCCGGAGTATAAATTTGCTACCGGATAGCCTTGATACCTTAACGCGCAAACTACGCGGAAAAGCCAATTGGTCGCTGTTTAGCATTATTATGCGAGCGGCCCTCGTTGATGAGCATGTTTATTACATTTTCAGCAGTTGCTTCTTCTGGATCTAGAACTAGCATGTTTCTTTCTACAACTTGAAAGTCTGAAGGATAATAGGAACCACTTTTCAAAAGTCTTTCTACAGCCTCATCGGAAAATACCATATTCGGGAAATACGTATGGAGCAACGTGATAACTCCTTCATTGGAAAGTTCGAAAAACTCAACCTTTTGCTGAAATCTTCGAATGACTGCTTCATCAAGAAGACTCAAATTATTTGTTGTCGCTATGAATATACCCTGATACTGTTCCATCTGCGTTAGAAATTCATTTACCTGCGATACTTCCCACATGCGAAGCGCATTTTTGCGCTTGAATAAAAAACTATCAATCTCATCTATGAGCAGAATATTTTCTCGAGCTTTTTGATTGCGAAACATCTTAGCAATATTTGATTCTGTTTGTCCTATGTAGGCGTCTGCGATATCTGAATAATGATATGATACAATTTTTTTCCCAACTGTCTGGGCAATATGATATGCCAGGGCTGTTTTGCCTGAACCAGGAGGTCCATAAAAGAGAATCTTAAAGTCAATAGGTTTATGGTTTTTTGAAGATTGCGCGATAACGTTTTGAACACTCTTTATTATTTTTGAGGCATCAATGGATGTTCGAAGCACCTCAATGGAATAATGCTCTGTTCCATGATTGCTTTCTCCTTTGGGTTTTTTATTTCGAAAATTCGATGGAAGACGCTCTATCTTTTCTTTTTTATTTGATGAAAGGGCATCTATTTCCATCATTTCCTTAAAATAAGCATTGACAATAGTTTCTACTATTTCGTCTGGCATATGCTGTTGGCTGATTTGGGAAAGGAATTGAAAAATATTATGGAAATTATAAACAGGGAAATTTGTTTTAAATAAATATTTAATAACCCGTTCTTTTATTTTTTCACATAGATCTAAATGAGATAAATTGAGATTATAAAAAATTAGAGCGTTTTTTGGATCTATTTTCCCAACATCAATTGCTGCATTAAACTGAGAGGCATATCTTTTTAAAAATAATGGCTTTACTGTCAGCCAAATAATTTTTGCATTGCGTTTATAACACAAATTAATAAACGAATTGAATGTTTTTTTATTAATTGAATTTAATAAACAAATATTACTAATAATGAATATCGAATCTTCATCAAATTGCTCAACGGCTAAAGAGAGAAGTCGGAAAATCACTTTATTTTCTAATTTACTCAACAGCTGATCTTTAAGATTAAGAATAAATGGATTTTTCTTTTTCAAAGAAGAGAGTGAAAAAGCAAAATTTAACAGTTGTTTTCGAGTTGTTCCATATAAAACAATTTGACATGTTTGTGAATATTCAATTAGGAAGCGAGCAAGCTCTTTATGTTTAGATTCTATGAGTGATGCTTCAATTGGTAAAGAAATTTTAATATTTTTTATTTTAAAAATATCCCGAATTGATTTTCCTTTCCTAAAGAAGTCTATTAATTCTTTATTGACGAAATAACTTAATTCATACGAGTCGATGAATTTTACTAACCCACTTGAAACGAGATTTGATGATATGTCAAGAATTATTTTTATTTCTTCTAAGGGAATATCAAGACTATACCCTATGCCTTTTAGAAAGTCTTCATTTGTCCATAACAAGAAAACATCCCCTAAGAGTTTTTCCGCTAAATCAAGAAAAACGAGAACTGTTATTTCTTTTTCATTGAGCTTATATAATTCAAAAATAATTTTATATAACTCTTCTTTCTTTATTAAATTTGCTATATCACAAGGTGCCATGAGGTTTTCTTTGATACTATTGTTTACTGCATTAATGAGGTCATGCCTAACCGCATACTGGATATTTTGAATAAACAGTTCCTCAATATTTAAATTTTCTGAAGACGAAGCATTACAATGGTTGCTTGAGGAATTGATTTGATTAGCGTTGAATAGCTTTATCAATTCTAAATTTATTGATTCCAGCGAAACATATTTGCTTAATACATGTACAAATTCTTTTGTCCAACTATGTTTGCCTATTAGATTGACAATAAAATACTTGCCAAGATTTTTTTCAAAAGAAGTTAAACTAGCTTTCTCTAAGAATTTGGAATTGCCAGAAATTTCTAATGATACTTCATTAACTAAACAGTCGGAGACTGGAAACGATACAATATTTTCCATAACATTCCTCCATTGTCGTATTGCATACTGCATAAAGAGAAAAAAAAGTGCTGTGAAATTGCCTACGCACGGATGTTAGAAAAAATTAATTAAGTTTAATGCGTAAGTTTTTCCTAAAAGTATAAAGACTGGCAGTTTCTCAATGGAAGCAAAACAAAAAGGTAAATGTTGTAAAAGACATGCGAACCCCTTTAGCAAAAGTCCTGCAATACTACAATCACAGGTTTATCTTGTGTAATCGGTTCCGCAAGCAAGAAGTAAATCGAACCACTCTTCTAGAGTATTATTATATTAACATATATTATTAATTTTGTCAAGTACTTTTTACACTAATTTTAAAAAAAATTCTATAACAAAATTAATTTACTACCTTTCAGCAAAAAAAGCAAGCTTGTTATTCATTTTAGATCCTAATTATGTATGGAGTAAAACTTGCATAACTACTGTATCCGTGATAGCATTCTTGCTATGTTAATTCTCTAATAAGATCATTTTTTTGTAAGTGTTTTTAAAAAAGGACTATACTATGAAAAAACTAGCTTTACGTATTGCGTTGCCCATACTCGCAACTCTGATTTTTGCCTCCTGTAATCCAAAAGACCCTTATCCCCTCCACACACTCCTTCGTACGGGAACTGAGAAACAGATCATGGCATTTCTGGCAAATTCTAAACGCGCGGCACAGTATATCAACATGGCTTCGGATAGTAATCAAACCCCTCTCATTGTCGCACTTGAGGCAAAGCGCGATATATCCATAATCAAGCAACTCTTGGCCTCTGGAGCCGATCCTAAAAATGCTGGCCAACTGCAAGACTTGTACACTGCTGCCGCTAACCGTGAAGATTACGACATCATCAAATTGCTCATCGATGCCGGCATGACACTACCTTACTCTACGGATTGGCAAAAATTCATCGAGAAACAATACACAGCGGAACCTGTTCAGGGTTTGCTGCTTGCTTGTCTCAGTTTACGCTTTCCACCAGACCTACGCAACGAACATTATCTTATGGGGCTATGGGGCAAGTGTGATGATGCATTAAAATCAGATCCTCGTTTCGTTGCAATTGTCATGCGGCGTGCGGCAAGCGCAAAATCCAAAATTGATACGATTGCAAACATAGTCGATGCAATACAGAAAGACAAAGAGTTCTATCTAAGCCTCTTTGACTTTTTTGACAGAAATACGTCGGATGCCGAAAGGCAGAACTATATTACCAGGCTTATTAACAAAGCCGAGCAGGACATCCAGATTGATCCTAACAGCAAAGCACCTGTTTTAGCTAGGCTTAGAAACGACCTGCAGCTTATTCTGGAATATTACGATCTCGACCTCAATTTTACGTTAGCCAGCTCTGTTAGCGGTGGAGAAAACACACTGCTGTCATTCGCCCTGCTCTACGACCAGAAGTTAGCTAAAATGCTCATATTCCGAGGGGCTGACCCCCGGTATCCTTCAGAGATACGGTATCTTCCCAAATACTATCCCAACGACGACTATTATGCTTCTAAAGCTGAAGAATACAAATCTCTTCTCGACTCATTCGAACCTATGGGGCTTATTCCCGCAATTACCGCGCTACTAGACTCTATCGAAAAGGGAAACTATTCGCAGGCGGAAAAACTTCTGGAACAATACCCAGGATTGCGGGATCCAGACACCTATATCTACTTCTACTGTACGGAAGCACTTTATCCTGTATTGCGGTATGCAGAGATAAGGGACGAAAAAAAATTGCTCTTTTTGTTCGAACACGATTTTTTCCCCGGATATTCGTACTTTATTACGGACTACGAAGCTATCGAATACCATATCGAACGGGCATCGATAGTTTCTTGGATAATTAGGAATGGCACCGCGGAAATGCTTCGGTTTATTCTCAACCGAAAATTCCAGCAATACCTCCAATATGTTGAGCCTGTCCTAACCTGGGATGATGTGGTGTATGCAGTCCAAAACGGAAATTTGGAGATGCTTTCTATATTCAAGGAACTTGGAATACCGTTGACGGGAAAAATATACAACAGATTCCAGTCTCTCGATACAATCGAAGAGCGTATTACTACCCTGCTCCATATCGCAGTTGCAAAAGGTCATATTGATGTCGTCAAATTCCTTATTGAACAGGGGGCTGATGTTAACGCACTTGAGCTGTATGAACTTGAAGACAACAATGGAGACATACGTATGACATTTTCCACGGTACTGGACTGTGCAGAATCCTCTGAAATAAAAAACATCCTCACCGCAAAAGGCGCACTTACCTTTGAAGCAATACTCCACCAACCAGCAAAGTATAAGAAGCTCATAGCGCAATGGGAACTCCCTACATTTACTGCATTCTACAACACGGACCTTGTGCTGCAAGCGCATGCAGGCTCCAAGACAGCTCCTTCAAGTATCAACGACCTCAACTTGTATGTCCTTGGTACGCTGAACAACGGCAATGGTTTTTTGGTTCTTGATGAGGACTTTAATCTATGGAATCTCATGCAAATTGAAACCGAGGAAGGGGACCCCGAAACACCGATGCTATTATCACTCGACAGCTTTGGGTTCTTTAATACAAATGATTGGTACTACAGAGATCCTGAGCCTATAGCAATTCAGTATCTTGAGTAGAAGAGCTTCGTAAGCAGAGCAATATTCGCTGTCCTGAGTGGTATGTGGTAAAAATCGGCAAATTGTATGATTTTAGCCAAAGAGTCAGGGAGAGTCTCTAAAATATAGACAAATTATGATTTTTATGTAATACTTGCATTAAGTTTTGTGCGCGAGCAGCGCACCAGTATAATCGCGGCCGTCGTATCACGAGCGCAGCGGAAACCATGCGAGTGAAACGAGGGCAACCACAGCATATGTCGCAAAGCGACGCATTACAATCGCGGCCGTCGTACAGTGAGCCCAAAGGAAGAGAGCGAGCTGCACGACGGCGAACCTTGAGTTTTGTGCGCGAGCAGCGCACCAGTATAATCGCGGCCGTCGTATCACGAGCGCA
>JAKPPT010000090.1 GCA_029547205.1 Spirochaetota bacterium | reverse complement strand
AATGCCACATTCTTTGCGGGATATAGCGACACTGACAAGCCATGGGAATCATTTGAACAGCAGCCGGATTTAGTATATTTTAGTCATATGGCTGTGACTAAAAATGAGCAAAAGGTTCAGTGTATTTCTTGCCATGGAGATAAAGGAGCTTCTAAAACAACTGCTAAGATCAAGGGTAAAATGGCGATGGGTGTATGTATGGACTGTCACACAGTTACAAATGTAAGCAACTCGTGTACAGTATGTCATGATTAATCATTCTTATTTTATGAATTGAAAAACAAGTAAGGAGCTATTACATCCATGAAACTTAAACGAAAAGACTTCTTAACAATGATTGGGGGGGCGGTTGTTGGTACCGGTGTAGGTACCGTGATATCACCTGGCCCATGGATGGGGTTACAGTGGTTAGTTGAATGGACACAGGATCAGTATCGCCCACCAAAGGGTGAAGAAAAATACTTAGCAAGTATATGTGACAGGTGCCCTAATAAATGTACCATTCAGGTGCGTAAAATTGGCAACAGAGCAGTCAAGATTGAAACTTCAAATCAGGGGTGTGCTGTAGGGCAGCTTTTGTTACAGGTTCTTTATCATCCTGAGCGAGTTACCACTCCACTGAAGCGTACCGGTAAAAAAGGTAAAATTGATTTTGCACCGGTATCATGGGATAAAGCAATTGCTGATATTTCCAAAAAGATCAATGATGCTATCAATAATAATAAACAGGAACAGATTGTAGCCATTAATCCTGCATATCCTGATGCAACCTCAATGTTGACCGAACGGATAGCGTTATTTTCCGGCAGCCCATACGTATTTCAGGAATCAGGTTACTGGGCACTCAGCAATGCATGTTCAGAGATAGCCTTTAAAACTGATGGCGCTATTGATTATGATTTTGAAAATGCTGATTGCGTTGTAAGTTTTGGTGCTCGTCTTTTTGAAGGATGGGGTAATCCTGGAAGAATGCATAATGTATTATCATTATGGAAGAAAAAAGGTATTAATTTTATACAAATAGACTCTATCGCAACTAGAACCGCTTCATTGGCTGACCAGTGGGTAGCAATAAAACCCGGCAGCGAACCACTATTTGCTATGGGTGTTGCTCATTACCTGATGAAATATGGCAAGCGATCAGGTGCAGCTAATTTTGGAAGATTCACTGAATTGTTAATCAACAAGTATACCCCAGAGAAGGTTTCAGAGCTTACCGGTGCTTCATTAGAAACAATTGATTCTGTAGCAAAGGCTCTTATAAGTGCGCAAAGGCCTATTGCTGTAGCTGGTAGAGGAGGACAAGTTAGTTCCTCTTCAGTTGCCGAGTTTGCAATAATACAGACCATCAACAGTATGATTGGAAGCATGGGAAACAGTGTTAAGCTTGTTAGTTTCACAACTCCGGCTAAACCTGTTATACCAAAAAAAGCAAAAGGATTGGATGAATATAGTGCTAGTGATGGTGTCTGTGATATAGCAATAATCAATAATGCCAATCCTGTTTACTCAAGTGTATATGGTCAACGATTAGCTGATAAGCTTAAAAAAGCTTCAACGGTTGTCCTTTTTACATCTCTTCTCAATGATACAGCTCTCTATGCAGATTATATCTTCCCTACATTAACATCACTTGAATTACCTGTTGCAGGAGACGCCGCTGTAACACTTACATCAGATGCTAAACATGCAGGGGATTCACTGCTTGCAATAGCAAAAAATGTTGCAAAAATATCATCGCAATTCCCATGGAAGAATTACTTAGAAACGGTGCAAACAGTTAAATATCAAACAAAAAATATTGCTACTATAGATATACCTGTAGATTTTATTATAACAAAATTGGAAGAAACTGAAAAAATACTCAGTGCGTCGGGTTCATACTCAATAGCAATGATACCTTTTGAAATACCAACGGTTAGCGATGGTAGTGGATTATCACTGCCGTATGTATTAAAAGGTTTACCTGATACTATTCTGAAAGGTGATACAAGCTGGGTGTTGATGAATCCGGCAACTGCTTCTAAAGAAGGAATTTCCGAAGGTTCCAAAATCGATATAGAATCTTCCCGTGGTGAGCTTGACACAGTAAGAGTCCACCTTACCAAACGAATTGCTTACGACACTATTGCAATTCCTATCGGTTTTGGTCATGAGGAATTTACTGATTATGCCAGTGAAAAAGGTGTTAACCCTAAAAAAATCATGTCGGATACTATCGACCCGGCCAGTGGTTATGCTGATTGGTGGTTAACACGAGTAAAATTGAGTTAAGAGGTGAATAATTATGGCCAAATTGACAAGAAGATGGGGAATGGTAATTGATTTAGATAAATGTACTGGATGTGGGGCATGTAATATTGCCTGTTCCCAGGAAAATA
>JAKPPT010000058.1 GCA_029547205.1 Spirochaetota bacterium | reverse complement strand
ACCGAGCAGTGAATTAGCATAAATTTTGGTTGAAATCGGAGGATACCATGTCACAAACTGTATGTATGAAACGGATAAGTGCTAAGAAAAAGGAAGAGACAGTATTTCGGTTATTACAGGGTGAGAATATCAATGATATCTCACGAGAGTTAAAGATAGCAATTCCAGAAATTGAATCGTGGAAGAACAGATTCCTCATTGCCGCCAGGGAAGGTCTGAAAACCCGAGGGAAGGATCCAGTTGAGAAAGAGCTTGAAATAGCAAAGAAGACCATTGGGGAGCTGACGATGGAATTGAATCTTCATAAAAAAAAAGAGAACTGGATCAAAAATCGAAACGGGCATTCGTAGATGAGTACAGGTGTGCATGTGATCCAAGCACAAGGAGGAGGTATCCAGTACGAATGATACTGCGAGTTATTGACTACAGTTCAGCATCGTATTATGGTAGCACCGTAGATGAAAAACGTACGAAACCAGGTCCGAAAGTGAAAATAAGTGACGAAGAGCTTGTTGAACAGATAAAAGAAACAATCAAGCAGATACCGTTTCATGGTGTTGGATACAAGAAGATACATGCACGTCTGAACCGAAATTTACAAAAAAGAGGGATTTCCGTAGGGAAAAACAGGGTATTTCGGCTCATGCAGGCTAAAAATTTGCTAAATCAAGCACCTGGAGGTTCAGGTAGCAGCAGAATCCATGATGGTTCATTGGTTACCGGGAGTCCTAATGTTATGTGGGGTACTGACGGGAAGAAGTTTTTCAACCATCGTGACGGTTGGTGCTGGTTGTTTGCAGTAATTGATCATTTTAATTCAGAAATTATTGGGTATACGGTAGTCAAGAAGGGTGATCGCTTTGAAGCGACACGGGCAGTGCAACATGCGATAAAAAAACGGTTTGGTTCACTTGACAAAGACATCGCAAAAGGTGTGAGGGTGCGGAGTGATCGTGGAAGCCAGTATACATCAGCATATTATATGCAAACCATGAGTCACTATGGAATAGATATGAGCCATACATGGGCAAAAAGTCCGGAAAGCAATGGGATTATAGAGAGATTTTTTAGAACAATCGAGGAGCAGCTTTTCAAACTACATGATTTTGCAACACTTGAGGAGGCGGAAAAAGCTATTGGAGATTTTATTGAGTTGTACAATAAGGAGTGGATGCTTGAAAGACTTGGTTATATTTCACCTAACGATGCATTAAAAAAATATTATACATTAAGCAAAAAAAGTGCTTGATGAATCGGGGCCAAAACAATTTAATACATGACCGAAGTATTATTAGTTTAACTCATAAAACATATTA
>JAKPPT010000057.1 GCA_029547205.1 Spirochaetota bacterium | reverse complement strand
TATGGAACCCGCCATCTATATGTATTACCTCACCAGTAGAATAATTATAAAATCCTTTTGTTATGGCATCAACTACCATAGCCACATCCTCCGGCTGGCCCCATCTACTTATTGGAAGAAGTCCATTTGCAATGAGATTATCATACTTTTCCTGTACCGGGCGTGTCATGTCAGTTTGGATAATACCAGGCCGTAATTCGAACACACGGATATTGTCAGCAGCAAAACGGATGGCAAACAATTTTGTCATCATGGACATACCAGCTTTAGAAATACAATAGTCGGCACGGTTGGTGGAAACAGTGTATGATGAAATTGATGCAATATTAATGATATAATTGATTGTATTTTTAGCAACCATCATGGGGTATAAAGCAGTAGTTAGAAGGAATGGAGCAATACAATTAATTTTTAAAACTTTGAGCATGTCATCTTCTGTAAGGTTTATCATGTCTTTGCGATTTTGTGTGGTAATACCGGCATTATTGACTAGAATATTAAGATAACCATAATTTTTTTTAATCAATTCAATGATAGCATTTCTTGTTTTTTCGTTGGAGATATCTCCTTGAATATATGGGCAGGGTTTTATATTATTCAGTTCTTCAATTGTTGATAGCATAGTAGTAATTAATGACTTGTCACGCCTCCCATTTACGATAACACAAATTCCCTCTTTAGCAAGGGCAAGTGCGATAGCCTTACCAATGCCGGACGTAGACCCTGTTACAAGCGCTGTTTTAATTGGCACATTATTCATATGCAACACTTCTTCTGGTTACTGATTTTCCTTCTACCAGCTTCCCATCAATCTCTACCTGAATATTCCGTGATTCTTTATAAATGATAGTATCTTTTAGCCAGCGTGCAGCGAAGTATGCCATTTCAAAGGTTGATAAACTTACTGTGGTTATTGATGGGGAAAAATTTTTATATGCAGGCGAGTAATCAAAACCGGTAATAGCAATATCATGAGGGACAAGCATACCACATTCGTTACATAGCATAATGAGACGTGCAGCAAACGTATCATTAAATGACATAATCGCATCGCAGTTGTTTTGAATAAAAAAGCGAGCAATTGATTGATCAATGGCAGTAATTTTATTAACCTGCATAATAAGGTTTTTGTTGAAAATACCACATTCATCCATGGCAAGCTTATAACCTCGCAACCTATCGATATTGACCGGATGAGGAGCATACCCTGAATATCCAATTCGACGATATCCGTTGTTATAAAGATAATGTCCTATTGTCAGCATGCCTTTAATGTTGTTGCATGATATATAATTGTTTTTTTCAACGCGGTTTAGAAAAATATATGGTGTATTTCCCTTGATTAGGTGTTGCTCAATGTCTTGCTGTATATCACCAAATGCAAATATCATACCATCAACAACATAAGATTCAAAACTATTAATGACTTCTGAATATGTTGCTATTTCTATATGTTTTTTATCATTGTTAAAGACAGTATTTATAGCAAGAATAATATCATGGGTGTTGAAAAAAGGATTAATCTGGATTTCGTTATGGTCGGGAATTACAATAAGAAGCTTAATATGAGATCGGGTTATATGCTTGGCTCGTGTTCGTGGAGTAAACCCACTTTTTTTAGCAATTTCCAATACTTTTTTCCTTGTTTGTAAGGAGATGTTGGGTTCATTTGCAAGAACTCGTGAAACAGTACTTGTTGAAACACCACATAATTTTGCTACATCCTGCAAGGTATTTACTTTCATTGCCATAATGTCATTTGCCTTTTTAACGGTATTCTTTTAAGAACCTTGTTTATACTTAATGCAATGTACAGGTTGTTGCTTCTTTAAAAGTGTTGAACAACCGGAGCAGAGAGTACACCAATTAATAGGAATGCCTTGTTTAGCTTTTACTGGCAACAACGGATCGGCTAAGCTTTGCCTGCCAAATCCTATGAAATCAGCATACTGTTTTTCGCAATTTTCATCTGCTAATAATAATGATTTATCCTGTGCTGATGTATACGCTGAACCAATAACTGCAATATTACCAAACTGTTTTTTTGTTGTATATGTATATCGGATATGATGGTACAGGTCAAATGCATTGGAAGCAATTGGGCGTGTAAGCGCTGGGGTTACTGTAGGTACTCCCGCTGAGACATTAATATACTGTGCTCCTGCATCAACCATGATGGATAGTATCGAAAGCATTCCCGTGAGGTCTTCAATAATTTCGTTTGCAGAGTTTGTACCGCAACCGCCCCGTATACCTTCGTACATTGAAATACGTGAACCCACGATGAGATGTGGATGGTACTGCCGGGCATAACGGAATAATGACGCTATAAGATATGAACGGTTTTTATAATCACCGCCAAACTGATCATCACGGTTGTTTGCTGGGCGCAACATTTCATCTAAAAGATATCCATGGCATGCTTTTATATCGATGCCATCTGCTCCGGTTTCGGCTATTAATGCAACAGCCTCTTCAAATTGCTGCTGAATTTTTTTTGTCTGAGCTGTAGAGAGAATTGGTATAGCAGTACTATCAGAATATACTTTTACTCTATGGTTCCTATCAAAACACTGCCTTCCTGCATGGGTAAGTTGAACAATAACAATAGTTTGATTGTCTATTGCTTTAATTGCCTGTATTATTTGTTTGAAGAGATGAACTGAATGGGAGGATAAAACAAGCCCATGGGTTCTGGCTTTTGCTTCATTGGATATTGCAATTGCTTCAACACAAATAATTCCCCATCTTCCGTGAGCTAATTGTTTATATCGCTCAAAGTTTTCTTTTGTTGGTCTACCATACTCATCAGCAGTATTGCATTCTATAGCTTGAGCTACAAAGCGGTTAGGTGCAACGGCGTTTGCTAATGGATACTGACTGAAAAGGAATTTGTAATCATACATGATGGATGTTGTATAATTTACGTGCAAATTATGCAACATATTTTTTAAAAACAGGATATTTTCTTGACAAATACTGGCTATTATTATATCTTATCATCAGACCATCAGAATATCAGAGGTAATATGGATGCATTACAACCTATCAAGCGGGTGAAGCTCTCGGAATCTATCGTGGATATGATTATTGAAAAGATCA
>JAKPPT010000047.1 GCA_029547205.1 Spirochaetota bacterium | reverse complement strand
ACGAAAATCAATATCCTGATGACAACAGACCTCGCAAGGCTATTGAGGCTGCTCAAAATTACCTAAAAAAACCATCTAACGCAGCAGCCAAAGCAGCCAATGCAGCAGCCAAAGCAGCCTATGCAGCCTATGAAGCAGCCTATGCAGCAGCCTATGCAGCCTATGGAGCAGCCTATGAAGCCTATGAAGCCTATGCAGCCTATGCAGCCTATGAAGCAGCCTATGCAGCCAAAGCAGCCAATGTTGAAATTGATTTTTGTGCATTAGCAGACCAAGCAGTAAAAATGTGCAGGTAATTGAAACATCAAAAGGAGACTTGCTGTTGTTCTTTTGTCAGGAATATATAGAAAGGTTTGATAGGTATGAACCAAGACTTATATCAACCCAATATATACCTAACTAAAATAAAGGAGAAAAGAAATGAACGCATATCGGCAGGGGTGGTCTTATGACAGCGTACTGTCTGACTGAAAAAACAGACCATATGGCTAACTCAGGTTAAGTTGTGATTAGGGATCACTGATATCGCCCGTTCACCGCGTTCCTGCCCCCTGCCAGACTAAAAGGGAGGAATTATGCAAGAAATAAAAAAAGTTTATGATGTGTTTGATGATGAGTATTTTACCTTTGCAGACACTGAAGCAGTATATCGCAGAGGTGAAATAGTTGTCTGTAATGGCAAGGAATATGAAATTATCGAATTTTATCAAAGCGTACATGCCAAAGAAAATGAGATTGATTGGCTATTACTAAGGCGTTACGATGACGGAATTGCGTGGTGGTATAATGCGTACCCTTCGGAGATCACGGCGAAGATTGTTGAATAGAAAAACCGGCAGGGGCGGCGGTGACAAACGAAGATGCTACCTACCAGACAGTAGTGTTACTACACAGTTGGTTAGAACGGTGTGCAATTTCCGTCACCCTGTCGGACTAAAGGAGGGAAGGATGGACATTAGGGAGAAGATAGCTGATTTACAGCATGACCAATGGGTTGGTTGGATGAAATATTTATTTAGTAAATGTTACTTCAAGGATGGTTGTTATGTTATACCCCAATGGGCGCAAGCACGATGGTCACGGCAAATGGAAACTCCATAC
>JAKPPT010000045.1 GCA_029547205.1 Spirochaetota bacterium | reverse complement strand
TCCGGGTAACTATCAAACATTTATGATACTTTTATTCCAGACCACACTTGGCATCATAGCCACCTACTCGCTGCTCTTTGGCATAGGGGCAGTGTTGCTACACAAAACAGGTGCCTGCCTCTACCTCATTGCATTTGCCGTCAGCTTTGTGCTGGTGATCTATTCTTTTCGCATGACAAAAAAATAATAACATCATTATGTGCGATAGTTACTGTATAGTGTATCTGCTTCTTAATACAATACTATCTGTCATCACCACGATAGCGTAGCGATGAGCTTTTTTAACGATGGTACAATTTCCGGTTATAGTTTTATTGATGATGACCATCCAGTAATGATATTTCTATTATGATTTCATTACATTTATGGATAGAATGTAATCATTGCAAAAATTTTTATTTTTGTAAAGTAACTATTAAAATATATTTTTCTATTCGGTGAGTGCGCTATTTTTTTATTGGCATCTTATTTGTATAAACAATACAATAAGTCTGGACGGAATTAAAATTAATCATGAATACTGTTGAACATCTGGCGAAAGTTATTGCTCAAGATATGCACCTTGAAGAAAAAACTATCAATGAGCTGCACCATCTTTTTACCATAAGCGATAACGATACAAAGGCAATAGAAAAGCTACAGGAAATCATTAAATTGTCACCTGATTTCTGGAAGAATTTCTACACCCGTTGCTTAAGGAACACTGCATTGCAAAAAATTATTTCTGATTCGCAATTTTTTAAAAAACATAAGCGTGCCATTGTCGATTACTTTTTAAAACTACTGACAAATAAGATTGATTATGATTATATTCTTAACCGATTTGCCATAGGCATACAGCTTGAAAAAGCAACTGTAGAGCCAATTCTGTTTGCAAACATCTTGAGCAATTTTTATTTACAGCTCATACGCTATTGTGAGGATATAATTCATGATACATCACTTCTTGCAGAGATAATACAATCATACCTGAAGATTGTTTTTTTAGATTTAACATTGATACTGCATGCCTATTTTTTTATGAAGGAAAAAAAGCTGTCCGATGCAAAAAAGGAACTGGAGCGTCTGGGAAGGTCATATCGTTTAATCCATGAAATCAATGATCTTATTGTTCGCACAAACGATGAACATACCCTGTATGAAACTGTTGTAAAGATACTGGTTGCCGTTGGCAATTTTGACCTTGCATGGATTGGTATGGTCGATAAACAGCTCAATGTGATACCGGTTGCATCGTATGGAGCAACACAGTACCTTAATGATATCTATATCAGCGTTGACCCATCATTGCCCGAAGGGAATGGCCCTACGGGAACTGCAATCCGGAAAAAAACCATAATCAGGATTAATTACCCCGATGAAGATTCGCGCTTTAGCCCGTGGAAGGAACGTGCTGCACAGTTTGATTTTAAATCCATTGTAGCAATACCCATCATCGTTGATGACAGTACCCATGCAATTGGCGCCATTACTCTATATTCACGCAATGAACACTTTGTCACGCTGGGTGAAGCGGCACTTCTGCAAGAGGTTGCCAATGATATCTCCTTTGCAATAGACCATATACGAAAAAATAAAAGGCTAGAAAAGATTCTTTTTTATGATGAGCTTACCGGTCTGGGAATTACAATTACTTTTTATCTGCCCTTACCTCACAGATACAGTTAGCCTCATCACAAACGATGCAATTGGCTGTCGTTACTATCGATATTGATAACTTTACTGCCATTAATAATTCTTTTAGCTTCAATACAGGGGATGCCATACTACGTGAATACCGCAACCGACTTCAGAATAGTATTGATGCAAGCCTTATTGCACGTGACGGCGATGAGTTCTTTATACTCTATCCTTACATGGATGAGATGGAGCTGACATCCTTTATCAGTGACCTTAAAATGATTGCCGCAAAACCATTAAATGCTATAAGCGGTGAACTGGTTATCTCGTACTGCATTGGCACT
>JAKPPT010000035.1 GCA_029547205.1 Spirochaetota bacterium | reverse complement strand
TTCCAGATTTGCCATGACAAAATCAAATGAATGTAAAAAGCTTTGTATGTTTTGCAGGGGATAATCCATACCCTTTTTGGTCATGGTATCTTTAATTGCCCATTCAAACATCATATCACCAACAAAAAGGACACTGCTTTCAGATGATGATGCGGGATACTGCTCTGGCAGGCGATGCTTGGGAGTTGAACAGCATAATCCAACATTCAACAATAGTACTATAATCAATCCAATTCTTTGCACTTTCATTAATGCCCTTTCTGGATATAAGGATACAGATAAAGCTCACCTGCTATAAAATCCTTTATATTGGGCAAGCCTTCAACATCCTGTATCTGCGATGTAACAAGCGATTCTGGATAAGAGCATTGAAATTCCTTTATTGATATGTGGAAGTGACATGCCTGGATTAACAATTGCAAAAAAGCAGTATCAGAAAATTCTGTTATTTCAAAACTGTCACAATGCTTCATTGCAATCCCCTTAACAGGTGACAGGGGGTCAACGATATGTAACCCTGTTTCATTATTCAGGTAGGCAACAATTTCCCCATAAAACCCTTTAGGAGCGCTGTATGATGAGGGTAGTCTGTTCCCTGTAATAATATCTGATGTTTCAAAATGCTGAATGTAAGTTGCTATTGCCTGCCAGCCGGTAAATGCTTCAACAGGCATTATAAATAGGTAGTGCAATGAAAAATCCCGTGCATACGATAGTGCACTAACCAGCGCGCCTCCATACCCTAACGGTTCTTCATGAATGACAAAATGTATTCCCGTATCAGCAAGTTCAGATGCAGATTCAATCTCCGCGCCATCATCAATGATAAGTGGCATCATGTTTGGGAAAGGACATTCCTGTATATTATCCAATTGCCTTTGTACCAATTCCTTATTATTGCGCGCAACAAAAGCTGCTAATATATCACTCATATGGTAGCATCCTGTTTAAATTTCCTGATGAAAAACCTTCACAATCAACCGCTACATATAAAAAACCAAGTTTCTTTAAAAATGCAACAACTTTATTGCGGATAGTTGTATCCATAAAATATGCAATCTCTTCTTCTGAAATCTCTATACGTGCTATTGGATAATGATACCGCACCCGTACCGCTGTAAATCCCAACCCGGCAATAAAAGTCTCTGCTTTTGCAATACTATCAAGCATATTATTTGTTATGTTAGTAAAATACGGTATGCGCGTTGCTAAACATGAGTTGGAAAATTTTACATGCGGTATCTGCATATCTGCCAGAGCACTATAAATATCATCTTTTGTTATGCCAGCCTCAACAAACGGCGATAGTATGCCTAATTCATCCAGCGCCTTTTTTCCGGGCCTGTAATCGTTACAATCAGAAGCATTGCTTGCATCAATGACATTTATAAAACCATTAGCGTGTGCATACGCAAGAATATTCTTAAAAATTTCATGTTTACAGTAGTAGCACCGCATTTCAGTATTGGCGATAATCTGGTAATTGCTCATCACTGATACTGTAATTTCATGATACGGGATACGATGGTGTTGTGCAAAATAACGGGCATATTCTGTTTCACCCGGAATGGTAAATTCGCTGATACAATGAACTGCACAAAAATCCATACTCCGGCGCATGGATATTGCAGCAAGCAATGTTGAATCATTACCCCCGGAATATGCCACGATAAACGGCTGGAGTTTTCTCAGTATTTGATGTACTCTTTCAATCTTTTTTTCATCCATACGGTAACCATTATACCACAAATACCATTTGATGCAACCACTCTATAGAATCAATGTATCTAAAACCATGCAGTTGCACCAAATTCACCTTTACCTTTTTTTATGTGCGATAGCTCCGATAATAATCTGACTGACAGTTGACATAATCTGCTGCGATAGCTTAGCCTCACAGCCACATACGCAGCTGTACTGGAACAGGCTTCAGTTAGAATATTGCTATTTGCTAAGGGAAGCATTGCGCAGTACACCTTTTTGCCATTACTGTTTACATAGACAACACTCATGGCATGCTGTAGAGAACCCCATTGTATATTATAGCCTGATCGCATATACCATGCTGAATCATCTCCCGTATATAGTCCGTATTTCATATTCAGTGATACTTTTTTGGTAACCATCCATTCCATTCCTGTTTGATACCGCGAATCCTGCTGCTCTGCACCTTCTTTATACAATGTCATAAATCGATAATCCGTTTGTATCTGTAAGGATTGTATAGTAAACTGTGTCCTAATACTATGAAGCCGTTTATGAGGATATTCAGCATAATATGTTGATGGTACAAGATAGTTCTGGTCAATGTATGCCCATGAAAGCAGCATCCACCTGATTGGCTTTATCTGAGCTGAATAATAATAAATATCACGTGGCGCATTACCGCCAAATGAACTGCTGAATGGAGCATAGAAATATCGTTCTGTTTTTTGTATTATGCTGCGAAGTTGTATGCCTTTCTTTTTAACGGTAATCCCATACAGGTAAGCATTGTTGTATTGTGATGGTGAAGAGCTATTGCCTTTTACCTCTTTTTGTGAGATAGCCCACTCAGTAAATACTGTTAATATGTTATCCTGATATCTTCCATACAGGCTATACCCTCCAAACGACTGTAATGCAGTTCCATTCCCATTATCTTTATCAAATACTATTTTTGTATTCTCATGATATAATCCCGTATGGTAATAGCATCCCTGCACAACAACATATTCAAAGGGCTGCAACGTTACATTGGCAAAATAGGTGATAATGTTAACGGGTTCGGAATATAATCCATCCTTGCTATCATGTGAAAGCAAACCACTAATACTGTAAGGATACAGCTTTTCCTCAACATCATCAGATCGCATAAATCGCTCCTGCAATGATGCTCCAATACGCAATCGTACCTGCGGTTTGTTTAATCTATCATAGAGTGATACAACTATTCCATGCATCGCGTAGTCAGGGTTTCCGCTTTTACATAGTGATATCCCCGTTTCGCCGCTCCGTACAGGGAATGAGTATGGATCAGGATTATAAACAGCAGGCTTACCCAGCAACAGCCCTGATGCATTATGGATAAAATAATATCCAGCTACTATTGCCGCATATTCCCCTGTATTGCTAAAAGCCCATGTTGCCGTTGTTTTCCCGTTATTTGTTTTTATCAGTGTTGCATAAACCTTTGCATAATCTGTTGTGACACTTATTGAGGAACGTAGATATCGTTGCGTATCAGCTTCATAATCCATGGCATCCTCTCTATATTCAACTGATACGGTACTCAACGCCACCACTGTATGAATAAAAACTACCGTAAATACCATGCTTAAAAGTGCAACTATTGTATTCCGCATGCAGCCCTGACCATTTTTTGTTGATAAGTATCAAGACTTTTATATAATGGCGATTGCAGTATCCCCTGTATACCCGCCTTTTGATATTCCTCAGCCAGCACTATGGCAATATCCGACGGTATATCGGCAGCTAACATAGACTGGAAGAGCTTCTTTATCTTTTTATTCTTCTCTTCTTTTGATATATATGTTCTGCCTTGATATTTCTTATGGTAATCCTTTTTTCCGTCTTTGTCATCATCACAATAATTACAGGTAACCTCCTGCAATTGACGTATCTGCTGTGTTGTAAATCCCAGCTGATATAATGATCTTGTGCTGACGGCTCCAAACATCTCTCTAAATTTGATAATACGCTGACACAAGACATCAGGTGCAATACCTAGAGCAATAAGCTCCTGCTGGCTGCATGTCTGTATATTGAGCTTTATTGCAGTATTTTGTTTATATTCACTATGAGCCGGGAAAGCATATCCCGCGCTTGCATAGGTTATCCCAAATCTATGCGTGTTTCCCAGAAATGAATGATGCTGAAGCATATAGTAAAGAAGGATATTTCCCCATGCAACATTTACACCGGCTGAAGATAGTTCCAGTTCCTTACTATATCCAACCAGTACGCTTACATGCCTGGTTATATATCCGTTTATCCATATACATTGCTGTATATCCCCATCGTACGAAATTGTATATTCAATACCACATCCCTCAAAAATATCAGCATTGCATGAAAATATTGTAGTTGGCGTAATATACTCATCATCGCCGTAATGCTGTATATTGTTAGTGAATAAAGTGCACGACAATCGTTCCAAGGGTGTTACCGTAGCCAGCAATCCATAATCAACACTATGTTTTGTTGCAGTAAACTCTTCAGTTTTTATTGAAAGGATATAGTCATGTACCCTGCAACCCACCTTTATCCAGTGAGCTATCGCCCAATCAAGCCCTGCAGATAGTGTATCCTCACGATATTCGGGGATGCCAAAATAATGCCACCGTATACCACCATCATATTTTGTACCCTTATAGGCAACATTTGCATTTGTTTCATTGAGCTGTGGAAAGCCAAAAGGATTTGCATAGCTAAGGCTGCACACAAATGCAGGGTAGTTGCTGTACAATTTTCCCAATAACGGGTCCTGCACATGTAACGGTAAGGCTATTTTATATGCATTTTCAAATGCGCCTATGAACATAGTTATTGTCAGCAGCAATGAACCCATTATTCAACCACGATGCAGTAAAATTTTTTACTCTCGCTGTTGGCATTGTCCTGAGCCTCAGCAATACCAAGATATAACCCACAGGTAAGATGCTTGATAGTATTGTCCCAATCAACCAGTTGGAAACCAGGCAATGCGGCAATCAGTGGGCTTTCGTATATTTTGTAGCCGACAGAAGAAAACAGACGTATCCTGAACTTGCATGGCTGGATAACAAAAAGATTAAGCTGCTGCATATTTTTTTTAGAAACAACTATCTTGCGCTTAATTTTTATGAATTCTGACTTTGAATGATTTATTGGCAAAATATTGGGGCGCCCTGGCGTTTGATACGAGGTAATGACAAAATCATCAGCGCTATTGGTATCCACGCCGCTTTTTCGAATAATACTTTGATATTCTGCTATTCCACTTTGACCAATATCAACCATGCACTCTTCACTGGCAGAAGCACCTGCCCATTGATTATGTTGTATGGCGCTTTGAAGGTATTGCCCAATTGATTGGTTAAGAGTGCCATCCCTGTTGGAATAAGCCACAAAATCAATTATCCCGCCATTTGATGGCTCATCATCGCTATCTATTGCTACCACACAATCGGTATTCCATAAGCTATTGATATAGTTATTACAATAGACATCAAGCACACCATTGCCATTGGTATCTCCAGTAGCATCACACTCATCCGGTATCCCGGGATTGGTACAATGTACAACAACAAACCTATCATCCCATGGTGTTTCTGCCTTATCATAGCTATAGATTGTCACAGGAGATTGTGAAAGAGGTTCATTGGTTCCATAATACATGGTTACATACAGTGATGAAATATCCAATGATAGCTTCTGTTCAGAGCAGCAAAACAGCTCAACCCAATCGCCCCCTGGTACATTGCAGGCTATTTCATTAATGAGCAGTTGTGGATAACCAATAGAAGTGTGGAACAAACACACAATAACAATAATCCAGCGCATACAAATCATCTCCTTTTTACAGGGTTTGTTTATTAATACGCCGGACTGTTAAAAAATTAAAAGAATGGAGGAATTTTTTTATTTTTTTACAAAAAATTTTTAAAATACCATCAATGCTTCAATTAATTGCTTGACCAACTAAATTTAAATAAAAAAGTATTCGTCATGGTAAAGCTCGATAATCCTTATTCACAGTATCGCCCCACATGGAAGGTTTTTATTCCAATGGTTGTGATGTACCCGTTATTGAAAGTAGCGATGCAGTATGCATATTTTTCTTTTTTATATCAGTATAGCATTGTGCTTTTATTGTTAATTGTCATTGCACAATATTGTGATAAAGGACTCTTTACAAAAGAGCGGATTTTTGCCTTTGACCTTCCTTTTGAACGGAAGATATTCTATCTCATGGTCATGGTCATTATCCTGATCCCTATTCGTAATATAGCCGTACAATTTACACAAAATCCTCAAACGTTACACTTCTATCAGGGGCAGATGCCATTGCTTGAGTCAGTGCTTGTAATGGTGGCTATTATTGCGCCATGTGAAGAGCTTTTTTTCAGAGGATTTGTACAATACAACCTTAGCTTTTATTTTGGGAAATATGGGGCGATAGTTATCGGCGCATTATTCTACAGTTTGATAGTGGCAGCCGCGCATTCACTATACCTTGCAGTCATCTTCTTCCTCATTGGCATAACAATAGGATTTATCTACAGCAGGGTAAAATCACTGCTGCAAGCTGTGATTTTGCATGAAATAACCGTTATTTTTATGTATATCTACCCTTTTTAGTTATCTATCTTTAAGCGTTCCTTCCATACACCGTCCCAGTTATTGTTAACATCACACGGTGCTTCATTTTTACCAATCTTTGATATAATCAATAACACTATAATCGATGAAATGACCATTATAGTGACAAATATTGAATGCATAGCAACACTCCTTTTAAGCAATAGCTATAAGTATTATCAATAGTTGTAGGATATCGTTAAAAATAAGGTTTTCCGTCAAGCTTTTTATAAAATTTTTGTTATAGTGGCAACGTTGTTGTGTTATACTACATAATCGCCATTCTGTCAGTGGTGACAGCTATCCTTTTCTGGTAGATAGTACTTTTCAATGGTTCAACATTTGAAAAAGCTCTATACAGATCTAATTCAAATTCAAGTCCTACCATAATTGATGTAGCTATATTGTGTGTTTTTGCACAATCAAAGACTAAATGGCGTGTATTTATTCTATCTGGCTGAATAGCCTTCTGAACCAGCTCAGCATTGTGTGGGTTGATCTGGCCACCAACAGAGGTAATCTTCCCGGCTATCCTGGAACATTGAACAATATGTGCTGTTACATAAATAACATCATCGTCATCAACAACTTTCTTCATTGATTGAGAAAGATCACTTCTTCCAACAGTAACCTGATTAATATATGAAAAGTATGGATTGATACAGATTGCTGGCAGATTGTTATATGCAGTGATAGTTTCCACATTTATTGCTAAGTATGGCAAAGTACTATTGCCATAGATATCCATCATAGCCGAAACAAAATTTTCAAGTGAATATTCTGATTCAACCATTGGCGCTAAAATTCCATCAATACCAATTGATTGACAGTAACGGATGTCATTTCGTGCTTCAGGTCCTCCTATTTTGACTATAACTGGTATATTGATAGCAATCTCCTTCATAAACAGTAGCTCATTATGTGTCATGTCTTCTACTTCTGTACCACCTTTCAATGCTACAAGCCCATGGATATGTATTAATTCATCCAATTTTGCTTCTAATGTTTCAATGAGTTTCATAATTACATTCTCCTTTCATAAGCAAGATGAAGGCAACTTGCTATCCAATCATACTATCGACATGATACCTTTTTTCATGTATCATTTTCTATTGAAACGTTATAATGAGCATTATTTACGAACAAATATATAAAACATCCTTGACAGAATCGGGTGCTGATGATATATTATCATCAGACCATCTGATGATAAGTATTACAATACATTCATTCATGGAGAATGTAATATGATAAAAATAGCTGAACTGTTACCCCCTCACCCATCAGCTCTGTGGCGCATGGTCAAACAATGTGGCATAGAGCATGTTGTAGGTGGTATGCAGCTCTATGCTGGCTGGGAAACGATGCCAAAAGATTTCTGGCCATGGAGCTATAACTCGTTAGTGCATATAAAAACTATCTATGAAGATGCTGGTTTTAAGCTCCAGGTCATTGAGTCACGCCCGCCAATGGATGCAATAAAATTAGGGCTGCCCGGCAGAGACAGGGAGATTGAAAATGTCATCATGCTTATAAAAAATATGGGTGCACTGGGAATTCCGGTGTGGTGTTACGAATGGATGCCTGTTTTTGGCTGGACACGTACTTCCACCACAACCCTTATACGCGGTGGTGCACTGGCTACCTCATACAACCACGAATATATGGAGCATGCACCGTTAACGGAATATGGCATCGTCACTGAAGAGCAACTATGGAAAAATTTAGAATATTTTTTAAAGGCGGTAATCCCTGAAGCTGAAAAAGCACATGTTAAGCTTGCCATACACCCTGACGATCCACCCGTTTCGCCCATTCGGGGCGTTGCCCGTATTATGCGTTCTATTGATAATTTTCAAAAGCTTCTTGATCTATATCCAAGCCCGGTCAATGGTATTGCACTGTGCCAGGGAAATTTTGCTCTCATGACCGATGATCTTCCGGAAGCAATACGCCAATTTGGCAAACAGGGGAAGATATTCTTTGTGCACTTTAGAAATGTGGAAGGTACGCCCTATAAATTTACCGAAACCTTTCATGATGATGGCATGCTTGATATGTACCAATGCATGCAAGCGTACCATGACATAGGCTTTGACGGTGTTATGCGCCCTGACCATGTCCCCACCATGGAAGGAGATAGCAACGAAAATCCAGCCTATTCATCCATAGGGAGGCTTTTTGCTATTGGGTACATGAAAGGGCTTCTGGAAGCTGTCAGCAAGGCATAATGTTCATGCTTTTCGTTTTGCTGTGTAGTCTTTCATATTGAGGACCACTGTAAGAAATAAACAAATAATAAAAACACCGGCTACGGTGATATCAGTTATGTGCACATCGGGAGCATAGCCTGTTATTTCATGGAGTAAAAACTGTATATACGAATTATATACAATAGGTTTTCCCAGTGCATTTCGCACCTGCCAGTGCCAGTCGGTACAAAAGCAATAGCCCCAGCCATACCATATACCCAGTACACACCATGAAAAAGCGGTTAAAAGCATCGTCACAAGGTGAATCTTCCGTGTCCTTGCAAACATCCACCCTGTTATATTGAAGAGTGTCAACAGGGTATGGAAGACTAAAAAAAATATATCAAGTGCATGGAGCATCATAGTGCATTAGTATGCATATCATCCTATCATGGTATATGAAGGCAACACCCTGTAGATTGGCAAATGCAGGGATACTATTGTCTCATTATCTATCGCAGCAATCGGCTGCTTTTATTCTGTAGAATTGCCTCTACATCTGCTTTACCAACAATAAAATTATCACCATTAACGCTATGAGCCAGAGCGCACAAGGCAAGTGCATTATCAACTGCTGTTTCAAGCGATTGCTGTTGTATCAATGAATAGATAAACCCTGCAGCAAGAGCATCCCCTGCACCAATACGGTCAACAATATGCGGCACATCCACTGTTTTCATCGCCACCTCTTTTTCTCGTGTTGCTGCTGCTGCGCCCACCGTTACTTCAGATGCGGAGGCACCTTCTCTATAGGTTATCACAACCGCAGAAAGATTTGCATACGTATTAAAGAGTGCATGTATGGTGCTATGAATATTGTGTTTCTTTTCAGCACCGGGCAACAAAAAAAGCGCAAGATGCTCTTCATTCCCTATCAATATATTAATAGAGGGCATCAGCCGTAAAAATGCATCCCTGGCATCATTAACACTTTTCCATAGTGTCTGGCGATAGTTAATATCAAATGAAACAATTCCCTTTTTTTCATTGACAATACTTGCTGCTTTAATGCTTTCGTCACAGATAGTATTTGAAAGCGCCATGGTTATACCTGTTGTATGGAACCATGCATTGCTTGGGATTATTGCATTCCAATTGATGTCGCCGTGTTGTATTCTAACAAACGCGCTGTTGTTTCTGTCATAGATAAGCCGTGAAGCCCTGAGCCCGGCACCCTGTTCATAAAAATACAATCCCATGCGCGTATCCGGTTTCATCACAATGTCATCAGTGATGACGCCAAACCCCTGTAAATAACGTTTTGCAGCATCACCCAGAACTGTATCAGGCATAGCAGAAACAATCCTGCATGGTATCCCCACCTGTGAAAGTATCACCGCACAGTTTGCCTCTGCTCCCCCAAAGTACGCTTCAAACATATTTGTCTGAAACAGCCTGCTGTAGCCTGGAGGTGATAATCGCAGCAATACCTCGCCCCAGGCAATAAATTCAGTTATGGTAGTATTCTCTTTCTCCATCATCCAGTTCCATCATCGGTAACTATCGCCCATAATATTTTTTAGCTCATCAATAATGAGTATAGTTTACATAGTTACATTGAAAAATCTACCTTCATTATCACAGCATAGAAAAATAGTACAATAAAAAAAACAAAAAATAGCACCGACAGCACCCCTGTTATGGTAAGCAATTTTCCCGGGCGGTATATAGCTTCCAGATGCCTATGACAGATATAGATACCAAGCCCTATGATCAATGGTAAAAAGATAGTATCAATAACTGCCGAGATTTGTAAAAGGATAACCGGCGCTGGAAATAGTACCGAGAAAAGAGCCGTTGACAGTACATATACAATCACAAACAGGCGGTAATAGTGTAACTTTGTATCATCCTTTTTACGACGCTGATACCATACTGAATTTGAAGCAACACGGCATAGCCCATCAATGTTTGCAAGCAGGGTGCTGAACAGCGTACCAAAAATCCCCACCAGAAAGATTATCTCACCTATGCGTCCAAAGTTTTCGCCGGCAATCTGTGATATCTGAAGAGCAAGCTTTTCACCCTGTGGCACCATTCCTTTGGGATGTAATATCACCGCACCTGCAATTAAAAACATCACGGTTAACAGCGCAGTGATAATGGTGTTGATAGTTAAATCTATCTGATTAATTTTTATCCATTTTTTGATCCTGTTTTTATCTTCATCATTGTCTATTGTTCTATTACCCTTTCCCCGTGTGCTTCCTTCAACCCACAACGAATACCACACAACACCGATGGCACCGGCACCCGACCATCCTAAAAGCGGTACAAGCTCACGCATGGTATTAAATGGAGCTCGGGGGATTAACCCGTCTGCCATTTCTTTTAGATCGGGCGATGTTTTTGCCAGAGCATATATCAAAAATAAAACCATTATCAACACTAAAATTCTTGATGCATTTTCCAGGGTAGTGTAGCTTCCCACATACAATAGTATACCAACAA
>JAKPPT010000031.1 GCA_029547205.1 Spirochaetota bacterium | reverse complement strand
AAACTCAAATTTAAGCAGTGTATAGTATGTTGCGATATCATACGCTATATCAGGATAGCGAAGACTGGCACATGCAATTAATTCGGGTGCATTGTTCTTGAGTTGTAAAAGCGATGTCTGATATGATTGGCAAACTGCATTGATAGTTTTTTCATTGCTATCCAGTACATCATTGCGGACTGCAAATACTGCAAATACTACAGGATATCCTGTTTTGTTGAGCCATAGATCGCCAAGGTCATATACATAGGGAAGCGGTTCGGTTTCATGCATCATTGCCTCGTTGCCAATAACCAGTTTGGCATCAACCTCGTGCAGTGTTGCATAAGGATCAGATGGAATATAGTTTGGGACGAGCCCATAATATTTTTGCAACAAAATTTTTAACAGCACTACCGATGTTTGCGATGCACTCGATAACCCAACGGTGCTGTAGTTTAAATTTTCAATAGGTTTTTTGCTCACCAGTATGACTGAGCGCACATACCCAACCGAACTCAAACAGAAGTCAGGCAAAAGCACAAGATCGTTATAGCCTTCTGCATACGCTGCAGCAGATATTGGACTCATTGCAAGCTTTCCTTCTTTAATCATTGCGTTAAGCTGGCTTGGATATGCCGGAATAACCTCAACATCATGAAGTGGTTTTTTTTCAAACATGTGAAAGTAAAAAGGATAGCAGTTTAAATAATTGATATACCCTAATTTCATAGCACCTCGTTGTTATTTTTTTATTTCTTCATAGCTGGCATTAACCCGCACAGGTTTAAAACCAGCATCATAAATTAAATGCTGCAAAAAAGGCTCTGACCCCCATGCAGGCGTTTTTGCACCTGCGCTGTGAACCACCTTTTCATCATAATAGGTGGCACCTATGTCGTCGACACCACATTCCATTAACACCTGTGCTATTTTTTCACCAGCATACATCCACAATGCCTTAATGTGCGGTATGTTATAGAGAAATATGCGCGCAGTAGCATAAATACGAATGAGGTCATAGCCGGTTGGTTCTTTCCGTTTGGCTCTGACCCCCGTGTTTTCTTCATGGAATACCAGGGGCACAAAGGTTTTAAATCCACCGGTAGTATTCTGCAGGTCTCGAATTTTGCACATATGATCAACAATATCAGCAGTATCTTCGATATGATTAAAAAGCATGGTTGCATTGCTCTTCATTCCATTTCGATGTGCTGTCGCCATAACCTCCAGCCAGCGTTGCCCACTTATTTTTTTTGGGGCGATAGTTGTTCTGATATGATTGGCAAGTATTTCTGCACCTCCCCCCGGTATGGAATCAATTCCAGCTTTTTTCAATCGCTGGAATAGCTCATCAAGAGGAATATTA
>JAKPPT010000004.1 GCA_029547205.1 Spirochaetota bacterium | reverse complement strand
CGGTGATACACAAACATTAGAAATTGAAATCACTCCAAGTGATACGACTAATAAGAGTGTAACTTGGAAATCAAGCAATGAAGCAGTGGTAAAAGTAGACTCAGCAGGAGGCTTAACAGCACAAGCTGCAGGAACAGCAACCATCACGGTAACGAGCAAAGCAAAGTCGAGCATAAAGGCTACTTTTGAAGTAACGGTAAATGCAGTACATATTGCAGTAACATCAATAGCACTAACCGGAAGAAATGAAGTAGAGGTAGGAAAAACAATTATGTTAGGAGTTACAGCCCTACCTAGTGGAGCAAGTAACGAAGCAACCTTTACATCAAGTGACACAGCAATAGCGACAGTAGATGCAAAGGGTAAAGTAACAGGAGTTGCTGAAGGAACAGCAACAATCACAGCAACATCAGTAGAAAACACAACGCTTAAAGCAGAGCGTGTTATCACTGTAAAAGCTGCTAGTACAGAAAATCCAGATGATCCAGTTATAAAACCAACAAGTATTGTTATTGATGGATTAAGTTCAGTAACAGTAGGATATCCAACAAGATATACGGCTTCTGTTTATCCAGAAGGTGTTGATCAAAGTGTAACTTGGCATTCTCGTAAAGAAGAAGTTGCCACGATTGATTCAAGAGGGGTATTAACAGGAATTTCAGAAGGAACAACATATATTTATGCGATATCTACAGTAGATACTAGCGTTCAAAGTGATTATTTTAAAGTATCAGTAAAACCAGATGAGACAGAAAATCTTACTTATCCTGATTTACAAGGATATGTAATATCTATCATGAATGCTTCATCAGAATTAGAAACAACCAATCCGTTTACTGACAAATACGCTGCAAGTGATAAAATGGCTAAACAACAAGCTTGGACTGATGTACAAACATTATATAATTGTACAATTAAGATTGTAGCATATCCTGATTCAGCACCATGGGGAGCAGAACGATATAATTGGATTAACGCTCAAGCTGCTGCAGGAACACCACAAGCTGATTTTTATGTTGTTTCAGCTGAATGGCTACCAACATTTGTCAATGGCAATGCAGCACATGATACTACTGAATTCTTTGATCGTTATGGACGAGGTCAAATTGAAGCGTTCCAACGTCAAGTGGGAACATACAAGCAAAAATTATACATTGCCACAACAGGAATTTCTGATACAAAAATCTATGTTATCGATGGCTTATTTTACAACTATGGAATGATTAAAAAGTACAATTTACAATCACCAGCTGAAATTTTCAATGAAGGAAATTGGACTTATAGTCGCTATGTTGAATGGTGTTTAAATGCACAATCATTGTTGCCAGCCAATAACTGGGTAATGTCAGGTGCGCCACAATTAATGTGGGCAGGAATGGTACAGGCAGGCGGTGTAAAACTTGCTGACCATATTTCACTAAAATTGAATTTAACTCATACTTATTCATTAGATGCAGTTAAAGCACTACAAAATGTTATGAGTGGAGGAGCTTGGGATAAAGCAATAGACTATGACCAAAAAGTAGCTAGTTTCCAAGAAGGAAGAGCAATTTTCCAACCAGGAGAATATTGGTTTGTTATGGCATCTAACCGTTGGCCAGCAAATTTATGGGGTGAGGGTAATACAGAATATGGTTATGTTCCTTTCCCAAGACCGGATAATATTGCCGTTACAAAAACATATATCAACGGTGTTGGTGATTCTGTTCATATGATGGCAGAAGGTCGTGAGACGAACTATCCTGCTGGAGTTACTTATGAAGGAGTTTATCGCGCTGTTATTGATATGTTTATCAATACAACATTAAATCAAAAGAAAGATCCTACTTTTGACGCAGAAGCGACAAAAAGACAAAGCTTAGAAGCTAGATTAGACGATCCAAATTCAATAGAAGCAGTATTATTCTATACAGCAGAAAAGGTATTGTTTGACCCAATTTTCGATGGTTTCAAATTAAATTATTCAGGAGTACCAGCAACAACCATCATGAATGCAGTTTTGAATAATACCGATGTAAGTCAAGCAATAGAAACAATTATTGATCAATTAAATGCTGATTTCATCGCTATATATGGATAGTAAACAGGATCTGCTAGAAAGTCATCTATAAAAAAGATGACTTTTTTTGATTTCACATTATGACATAATAGATGATAGTAGTTTTTTTTGAAAACACTTGCATAGAATAGGAGAAAATGATAAAATAATTGAGGAATGCGAAAAGTTATATTAACTTGATAATAGCATAACGAAAAAAAACAGGAGGAATGAAATGAAAAAATGGATAGCATTTTTGCTAGTACTAACACTGTTGTTCGTATTCATAGGTTGCAACAAACCAGTTGAAGAAGATCCAGATGATGATCAACCAGTAGTAGTAGATGTATTACCAACAGCCATCACGATAAAGAATGGTGTAGCAACAATGAATGTAGGCGATACACAAACATTAGAAATTGAAATCACTCCAAGTGATACAACTAATAAGAGTGTAACTTGGAAATCAAGCAATGAAGCAGTGGTAAAAGTAGACTCAGCTGGAGGCTTAACAGCACA
>JAKPPT010000141.1 GCA_029547205.1 Spirochaetota bacterium | reverse complement strand
ATTGGCATTTGCAGTATATGCAGTAATGCTTCGGTTGCGGGTAAATCCATATAATGTTTTTTCTCCATAGGCAATCATGCCTGGCTTACGATTGTTATAGGCTTCAATGATTGCCTGTGCAATCTGATTGCATAAAAAATTAAAATAATCTTCGTCAAAACCAGCAGCGTTTGACGCAAAGCGGTTGTAAAAATTGCTTTCAAAATAATTACCAGGTCCGGAGTGCGTATGATTGCCTGCGATTACAATGCCGTTATAGGCAACATCTGTTGTTGAAGATACAAGCTCTGCTACCCTTTGTTGTACCAAACTTGAGCCTGACAGCAAATCGCATTGTACAAGTGCAATAGCATTATGCAATGGTGACTTCAAATAGATTACCCGTGCGTAGAGACGCGTTCTGAAACCTTTAGCAAAGTTTGCATTAGAAGAATATCCTGCCAGGGGTTTACCGGGCGGAGGGGTTATATCTGCTTTGCTTGCACCGGCAAGGAAGGAGTTTGATAATTCATAATGTGCCGGGGAATAGTGTATGGTTACCTTTGTGCTTGTACTGCACTGAATGAAAGTTCCCGAAGATACGAGCAGAATAATTATTGCGATGAACTTTTTTGATGATTGCATAATTGCCTCTTCAAAATGAGTGATTACTCATTTTGACTAATAAACTATAGAGATAAAAGAAGTCAACTATAATCACCAGTTGCCTTGACAGAATATGGAATGTACTATTAATTTTTTCTTGCATTTTTTAGCAGGCAAACTATCGTAAATGAAAAAGTATACTATGGAAGGAGGATATCATGTATTTTGAAACAACAACCTGTGTATCGCATAATCATTTACATTGTATTGCAAGGTTGGCTGATCAGTATGAAATGTCCATACGTTCATTTATTGTCCATATGATAATCTATGCTGCAAAAAAGGAAAAAGCTCCAACAATGGCATTTAAAAGCATTTCGTATCGAGATAGGAAAAAGGACAATCCATGGAAACGCGTCCATCTCTATTTACAGTATGGTGAGTATGAATATCTACTTGATGTAAAAAAGGTATGGAAGATGAGTGTAGCTAAGGTTATTGAGTTTTGCATGGAAAATGTATTGGATGAGTTTTTAGCTTTTTTAAATGAAATTGATCAAGAAGTAAAAAGAGGAAATACCGATAACTATCTGCGATATGAGATAAATCGTAGCTATATGTTTGAT
>JAKPPT010000093.1 GCA_029547205.1 Spirochaetota bacterium | reverse complement strand
CCCACTATTGGCAGCTAAAACTTAAATAAATATCACAATTGATTGTGATAAAACAATCTTTAAATCCCACTATTGGCAGCTAAAACTTGATTGTTCTTACAGTAAAAAATTAACTTCTTTAGACTTTAAATCCCACTATTGGCAGCTAAAACCTAGTTATAGTGATTTAATCAATGCTGTTTATACTTCCTTTAAATCCCACTATTGGCAGCTAAAACTTAAAATCATTTTCTAATAATTCTATTGATTTTTTACTTTAAATCCCACTATTGGCAGCTAAAACGTTTGATTGTTCATTTTCAGAATTAAAAACATTGAACTTTAAATCCCACTATTGGCAGCTAAAACTATACATTTGTCAAGTAGTAGTTTGTTGACAAATTCCTTTAAATCCCACTATTGGCAGCTAAAACATAGCTTGACAGCCGACTTCCGTCCGTGCTTCATCACTTTAAATCCCACTATTGGCAGCTAAAACTTTGAAGGTGGTGTAATGGATCAGCCCGCAAAAACAACTTTAAATCCCACTATTGGCAGCTAAAACGGCAAAACTATCGGGGCTGTAGCTACTGATATCACACTTTAAATCCCACTATTGGCAGCTAAAACTAGTGTTAGGTGCATTTTGTGTAATAGGATTTACGCAACTTTAAATCCCACTATTGGCAGCTAAAACTGATAAGCCGAATTACGCTGGCATAAACATTGAGTACTTTAAATCCCACTATTGGCAGCTAAAACCCATACATCCATTCGAGATTGGACATATTTGTAATGCCTTTAAATCCCACTATTGGCAGCTAAAACTGAAAAAAAGATTGCAAAATTGTATGAGCAGATAGACTTTAAATCCCACTATTGGCAGCTAAAACCCAGCTTGCATTTGCTTTATATCGCCACGCTTTCCGCCTTTAAATCCCACTATTGGCAGCTAAAACTTAAAAGAGACAACAAAAATGCGCTTTTACCCTTCGACTTTAAATCCCACTATTGGCAGCTAAAACCTAAATTTGCTGATGCTCCATCTGGCCTTACATTAACTTTAAATCCCACTATTGGCAGCTAAAACGCATAATAATCTTTTGTAATTGCTCCTGGACTTCTACTTTAAATCCCACTATTGGCAGCTAAAACAAGATGGCAATAATAAAAACGGCGAATCCGAATTAGCCTTTAAATCCCACTATTGGCAGCTAAAACTTTTTCCGTTCGCATACGCTAACGCAGTATACCGATCTTTAAATCCCACTATTGGCAGCTAAAACTAATTGCATTAATTATTTTGTATCTATTGAAATAAACCTTTAAATCCCACTATTGGCAGCTAAAACCAAAGAAGTAAAAAAAATAAAATACTTCTCAAATACCTTTAAATCCCACTATTGGCAGCTAAAACAAAAACATACACAATAACAGAAATTGCCAAAGAAATCTTTAAATCCCACTATTGGCAGCTAAAACTGTCCGTGCATGTACTACTACACCACACAACAAGCCCTTTAAATCCCACTATTGGCAGCTAAAACTTGCAAATATAATAAAAGCAGAACTAAATATTAAAGATCTTTAAATCCCACTATTGGCAGCTAAAACGGTAAATACGCTGGGCAAAAGTTAAAACTTGATAACCTTTAAATCCCACTATTGGCAGCTAAAACCCATTGCTCGAAATAATATTATTTCTTTTATTATAACAAATTATACTATAAAAATACTTAGTAATTTAAAGATAAATTCTCGAAGTGGCGGTAATGAATTTACAAAATGTTTTTCGTTGGATCATAGTCCTTACCAACATTTTCTCTCCTAAGATTGTTTTTGTTAGCTAGCTGATATATTACTACATAATCCTCATCTTTGTATATTAAATTTTCCAAAGAATTCTTAAGTGCCATAAATTTTGCATCACTTATCTCTCCTTCAAATACAGATTTTTGAGTATGATGGAGATATTCCCGACACTTTTTCATCACTTTAGGGAGCCTTTTTTTGCCTGCTTTTGTTTCTGTTGATATATCATAAACAAGTATGACATACATACTTTACCACCAGATTCTAAAAGATTTATACATTTCTTCACTTAACAGGTGTTTGATAAGTTTATAGAGTTCAAGCCGTATTATCCTCTGATAACTTACCTTTCTTTTTAGTTTTTTATGCATAATCGTTGTTTTCATTTTTTCATCAAATGCTTTTACTACAATCTTTCTTCCTTCCTCCTTGAGATAGCAGTAATTTAAATCCTTATCAAAATGTTTTTCAGTGAGTTGATTGTTGTTAAGAAGGTCAAATATAATCCTATCACCATAAATGGGCTTGAATATTTCTGAAACATCAAGGGCAAGCGAAAATCTTCTATACCACGGTTCATGGAGATAGCTTATCGTTGGATTAAGCTGTGTCCTATAAATTTCCTTAATCACAGCTGTGTAAACAAGGCTATTTACAAATGAAATCAGCGCATTTATCATATTATCCGGTGGATGTTTCACTCGTCTCTCAAATTCAATTTCCTGATTAATCACTGTAGGAAACTCAGAGTAGTATAAATCCCTTGCATTGCCTTCAAGCCCCATTAATGCAGAAATACTATCAACCTCATTGATTGAATTATTGTATGTCTCAAATTTATTGAACAATTCATTGCTCACCTCTTTATAGCGCTTCAAGTTGTAAATAAATCCGTGAATAGCACCTTTTACAAATTCCTTTGCTATTTCAAGTCTTCTTGCATTATCAAGATAATGTTCCGCCTGCCTCACAATAACCTCACCGGAAAGATGTTCTTCCCGTGGATAAAAACTCCCCGTCCACCAGCCATAGTAGTTGAAAAAATGTACAACAATTCCCTCTTGAGCAAAGAAATTTATAGCCTTTGTATTTAGATCAATTTCACCAAATAGGTAAAGACTATCAATAGTATTGACAGGGATTGGAATATCACTATCGGAAGTCTCCAAAAAAATAGAATTGTCCTTTCGGCTTATTCTGCCACTTTTAAAGATGTAATAGTCTTTCATATTTCCACTTAACAATAGCAAAGTTCATAATAACTACATTTTTTGCAGTAGGGTTTATTGATTACTGGTGGGGGAAAAGATTGATTGTTAATCTTTTCTACCTTTGATAAAGTATCATTAAGCTTTAAAATATCAGCATCTGATAAAGTTATCCTTTCTCTCCTTCTTAATTTTGGATAATCAATTATTCCCTCGACTTCAATGCCAATATTTTTGAAATAATAAATATAATATTTTATCTGCCAGAGGTGAGATTCTTCAAGCGATTTTGATTTTTTTACCTCGTGAATGACTCCTGTTTTTGCATCAAGTATATCTATCTTTATCCCTTCGAGATTTATTTCCTTCCTCTTTCGCTGATAAGAATTCTCATGAATTAACTTGCCAATTTCAACAAGTTCGCTCGTATGTTCCATTGAGATGTTTTTACTAAAAAGCCAGAGTTTCCTTTGACAGACAATGTAGTAGGCAACCTGCGTGCCAGTGATAATTGGTTTTAGCATAATTCAAATTATATTGTCATCTTCCTCCGTTTCTATAGCTTTGCCTGTTAGGCCGATTTCTTCATTATATTCATAACTTTCGTTAAGAAATCCAATCTCATAATCTCTATCTAACCACTCTATTGAGTTAGAACAACCAATCTTTTTAATAACATATATTGGAACTGGAAGTTTATATTCTTGAATGCTTTTTAATATTTCCAACCTTTTTAATCTTTTATTGTCCTTTTTGTCTTTTTCCGAAAGATTGGGATCAGAGTTTATTTGATTATAAATATCTTTGATTGAATTATAACTCTTTACTACTTCTTTTTTATATCGAGCTGGAATCAGTTCAACAGTCATTACATCCCTAAATGCTTTTTGAGCATTATCTTCAAGTATAAAATTCCAGCCCGAATTTATTGCATTCTCAAACTTTTTCCATTCATCAAGATAGTTTGAACCCACGTCTTGGAGTTTCTCTTCAGAGTATAGAGTTTTTACAATTTCTCTTTTTTGTTTTGATAATAAATAATTATCATTTTGTTCAATAGTACTTTTGATTAACTCGATAGTCTTTTCTACCAGTATTTTTTCATAAACCTTATATTCTACATTTGTGGCAATAATTATATTTTCTTCTCCTTCATAATCTATTTTTCTATGTCTCCATATCCTTCCCATTCTTTGAATAAGTGAATCTGCTGTTGATGCTTCAGTAAAAAGATAATCAAAATCTAAATCAAGAGATGCTTCAACTAATTGAGTACATACCCAGATACAACCATCTTTATTAAGGTAATTTCCATTATCGTCCTGTTTTGTCTCTTCCAGAACCTTTTTTTCTTTATCCTGCCTGTCTTTCCAGATAAACCTACTGTGTAATATATTTATTCTTAATTTTTCTCCATCACTCAGTCGAGCATTTAATGCAGTATATAAATCTTGTGCTTTCCTTACAGTATTTGTAACGATTAAAACCTTTTTCTGGTTTTGAAATTTAGAGATAATTTCATCTGATAATTCTTCTATTTTTTTATCTTCCATTCTTATCTTATGCCTTTTTATATTATCAATAGTGCAATCATCACTGTCTACTACACAGAAGCCATAATCTGATAACCTTTTAGCAACAATATCTGGTAGTGTAGCAGTAATAATTAAGTATCTTGCGCCTAATCCCTTTGTTTCTTTTATTTGCTTAAGAATAGGAACTATTTGTTGTGGTTGAAAACCCTGTATTTCATCCATGACCACATCAGAATATGATAGAGTAGCATAAATCTTTTCATAGCCCGGCATATTAAAGGCTGCAGTAAAAAGCTGATCGGCTGTGCAGACTGTAACAGGCTTAGATAAAACCCTTGTTTGATCATACTGTTTTAATACTGAAATATCATCATCATTATAATTATCCAGAAGATTATAAAGAGATGTTGAGTGTAACAGACCAACTTTCTCATCTCCATATACTTTTTTTAAAGTTTCATACATTGCGTTGACTGATGCTCTGTTTGGTAAGATATAAAATTTTTTTCTATTGCTCCATAAGACTGACAGACCTGTCTTACCCATTCCAGTATCTGCAACTATACATTGACAATCTTTTTTTTCGCCAATACCAAACTTTTTTTGAAACGGTCTAAAATCTTTTATATTCAAAGCTGTTTTTAGTAAATTGCTTCTATCTTCTTCTATTGGTTTCTCTTCAACTTCAAGTTCACCTGATGAAGCATGGTCAAGACGGATGAGAAGACCAGCAAGAGCAATATATTTTTTGTTTTTTCTATTATTTAAAGCATATTGAAGCCAATCTTTATATAGATTTAATGTTTCTGTGGAAAACTGAAAACCATTAAAGAATTGCTGTTGATTTTGATTTATCTCATTTATCAACAATTGGATACCTTGTCTTTCATTAATTAAATATTTCCATCCTCTTGTATGATGGTTTATTATAATATAAGTTAAAAGTGGTAAATATTGATCGTTAATCTTATCAGCAATCTTTTTTAAAAATAGTGGTGACAGGCAATTATGTGGAATTATATCTGTGACATTTCTTCCGTTAAGTTTTTTTTGAAAAAGATTATTAACTTTCCCAATATCATGAAACAAAATAGCATATTTTAAAATTTCTTTATCTTCTTCAGTTAACAAATCAGGTAATCTCTCCAAAAAAAGATTTAAATTACCAATTAAATCTTCAATATGTGATTGTATTGTTTTTTTCTCATTACCTGATTTTGCTAATAGGTTATTAAGTGCAAATTTCTCAACTAACTCTTTTTCAATATTTTCATCATATTTTATGAAATCCATGACACTAAGTATCCACCATCACAAGTTTTTATTTCATTTTTTACATTCCCAACTGAGGAATAAATTAACTGAATAGGCTTATATCCTATTATTTTTTTATTTTCGTCTACTTCACTGTCGAGAAACATGCTAAAAAGTTGGCCTTTAAAATCCTTTCCTTTTTCCCACTTTCTGTAAATAAAATAATCTTCTTTAATGTTTATGTTATTTTCTATTGTTTTTTCTTTAATTTCAATTATTGCATAATCAATAATTAAGTCTTCAGTTCTCCCGAGTCTTAGCACACCACTAAAACTCCCAAAAGCATTTTTGATTTTATTTTCAAAATCTTGTGAAGAATTAATGTGTATAATCCATTTAGCATTATGAAGTTTTTGAATAGGAATAATATTCGTTTTAATTTCTTTCTTTGTTTCAAGTACTAATCGTTCCTTCTCAAGAGATACTGCCTCATATCTGCCTTGAATAGAAAGTTTTGTATTAGTGTAATTAATACTTTCATAATTTGTCATTTTTCTTAAAAAACCATAGATTGTTGAAGGAGGGGGGAGTAAATAACTTAAGTATGGATTACCAATTGTAGCAATTCTGAAGTGAGCAGTTTCTTGATATATCTCTAACCTCAGCAATTTATTCCTCCAATGTTATATATTTTGTTCTTGGGGAAATATTTGATTTATTATCCCATTTACTATTTGTGTATAGTTCTCATGAGTTACAACGATTACATTCTTACCATCATTTTGAGCATATTGATGTAATTCATTTTCAGTAATTGATTCTCTTTTTTTCAGTTTATCTTTAATAAATAACAAAAATTTTGGAGTAGCATAATCCCGCGAAAATACAGCAAAATAAGGTGAAAGATTTCGTTCTGAGCCTTCAATTTGTCTGCCAAGTTCTCCCATTGCCAGTAAAAGTTGTTGTAACCTTCTTTTTATTTCATCCCTCTTCAATCTTATTGTTATTACATTATTTGGAGATTCTATGCTTTCGACTCTACCTATAAGTTGTTCTTGAAGTCTATTCTCTATTTGGTTAGTCAAGCCCTCACCTAATTCAGAATAAATCTTTCTAATTTTACTTTCCATAGGCTCATTTTCCTCAAGAGCAACATTTAAGTTTATTTCTTGAACTCCTATTCTATCAATCTCTATACCAAAAGGTAGAAGATATATTCCATAAAAGTTTTCCCTATTTATTATATTTGTTTCATTCTCTCCATACATTGAGGCAAGTCCCATATTTGTCATGAATTCCATGTCACCAGAAAAATTATTAATTGAAATTCCCTGATCCACATAAAAGGTAGTATTTCGTTGATATTTAGGATCAGCCACCATTGTCCCACCAAAATCAAATTCTTCACTATCGATAATTGTTCCAGTTCTTTGGACAACGCCCCCTTCCCTTGTTACTAATGGTAATGTCCAGTTATAATTCTTCTGTAAGTTATTCCATAAGGCTCTTTTATATGACTGTGGTGAAAAATAAATTTTTATACCATCTGGTGTTGTAATTTTTTTAACAGTTGCTATGTTTCCAATGCCATCGCCTCTGTTAACTACCCCTGTTTCAATCAAAAAAACTCCTGTTAATTTCATTGTAACCTCCTCCTAATATAAATTTAAATTTCTTCTACTGTTGCCTGAGAAACACCTTGTTCTCTGCTTTCCTCAGATTGAGCAACTAATAAAGCCAAGGCAATAGTTGTAGCAACTTCAGAATAATTTTCTTTTGTAATAATGTTAACAGTATCTATATTTACATTCAGTCCATTTGTGATAATTACTCTACATAATAACTCTTGAAATTGTTGTAATGATCCCTTTGAAGCATTTAAAAAAGAACTAGAAAGGGAAATGATTTTATTATCAAAAGTATTCCAATTAATAGATTTAGTTCTGTTATCTGTTAAAATCATATAAATCCTTTGTCTAATTCTTTGCCCCAATTGTTTAAAGCTTTGAAATTCGTTCATACCTTTATCCTCCAACTTATAATGTATTTTTAAGAACTCTAAAAAAGTCCAAGCAGAAAAACCTTTTATAGGCGGATTTCTTGTTTTATTTTGTCTAAAAATCTCTGACATTACACAATATCTTGAATATTTTTGAACTAAATAATATACCTTTTGATTTAATGTAATAGCATGCAATAATTCTCGTGATAGATCTATCTTTATATATTTATTCTGTTGTTTTACATAAGCAAAAAGCTTAATCACATTTTTATCATTAAAAAAGTTATCTAATTCTTCTGCAATTTTTATTAGATTCATTAAAACATTATTTGTCAAAATAAACATTTCCATCAATGGATTTTGGGAATCTAATTTAAAACTTAATATTTGGATTTCTTTTACAGAAGCCTCTGTTTCTAAAAGTGTTTTTTCATATTCAATAATTGGTTTAAAGATTCTTACCATATTGTAATTACTGCTATTACTAAATGCATTTTTAAGTGTGGAGTTAAGAGTTTCCATATCGCTTAAATTCGGGGTATATGCAACAATTGCATCTTGTTTATTCCCTAAAAATACAAAAGTTTGCGTTATAGCTAAATTTGATACTAAACACTCTGGGCATATAAATAAATTTGGTTCATTAAACCAGGAAACATTATATTGAGCGGGAGCAAAGAAAAAGACATCGCGAGTAAGTCTTTTGCCATCTCTTGTGATACAAAAAGAACATTTCTTTCTGGAGATTACATCTGAGTTTAATTTGCTTTTTACTTTACCCAAAACATTTATTCCTATTGCTTTCATATCAGCCTGAAAATTTAGTAATATATTATTCACTAAATTCACACCCTTTTGCCAAATAATATCTATAATAACTTCCATTTCTATCTCATTTCTTAGAGTATCAGAGAAGTTATTATAGATAACATTTCCAATATTTTTCACAATGTTTTGCAATCCTCCCTCATTATATAACTGTTTAAAATTTAATGAACAAGTGATGCTTTCTTCAAGGCCGTTAATAGTGTAGTTAGAATTATTTCTTCTAATTCTTCTTTGCAGTTCTTCAACCACCTTATTCCAAAAATAATTAATTTCATTATCAATTATTAATTTTGCAATTATATCTTCAATTAGTTTATTTTTATCTCTATCAATACTAATATAAAATTTCCCATCGCTTTCATACTCAATCCCAAAAAAATCCAACACTCTTTTTAATCCAAGAATACCTAAATCATATTGAAAATTTCCTGTTAGTGTAAAAGTAAGTTTTTCACTCATTCCACCACCTCCAGCATGCCAAAGCCTTCGCTGCGGCGGGCTCCAATGCCAATGTCATAAATAAGCTTTAAAATCTCTGGGTTTGCTTGTATTTCTATCTCGCCTTTCATGCCAGGGAAGGTCATTACAAATGAATGATCATCATTGCCAGAGCCATGAAGAATGGGCACAATGATATTTTTGCCTAATGTTATAGAAAAATCATTTATTCCTACTAATGCCTCTATATTCTTTTTTAAAGAATCGAGATAGTTAGTTAATTCAACTTCTTTCCAATATTGCCATTGATTTCCATTATTCCTTGTTTGAATCGTAAAATCCTTCGGATAAAGATAGTTATCCCCATTCTCCGTATCCCTCACAAGAAATGGTGAAAGTGTCTTAAAAACCATAGTATCTTTTTCAAATTTTTTTTCTGGAAGTACAATAATTTTTTTTATACTAAAATTCTCCCCAAAGAGCTTAAAATTCTTTTCTAAATTTATCTTCAAAAGTCCATTATACACACGCATGAGAAATTCAAAATCGTTTGAGGAAAAGAAGAAGGAGAAAAAATCACCCGAAAGAAGAGATTTTCCATTTTCATTTTTCATAGGTATATAAGCCGAAAAGGTAAAAGGTTTAGTTGTGTTTTCACTGTAATAGCGACTATAGAACTCTGCTCCATCATTGCTGCTTTTTTTGATTGATTCTTTGACTAAGGAGAGTAAATGACGACGATAATCAGAAGGAATAACCGTTCCCTTTTTGATAAATACATTACAAGAAAATCGCATTAAGCCTCCGAAGAGTGTTTATTTTACCTGTGTCTATTATTTCTAACAAGTCTCTGTCAAATAGCTCTTTTTAACAGCTGTAGAAATAATAAATACTAATACTTGTAATCGTAGGTAAAAGCAGTTTATTATAGTATGGTGCATAATTTTTATGCTGTCAAATTTTTTTATACAAATATTCATATCTTTACCGTTTATGTTTTCAAAATTGAAAGTATATGTTATCTTTAGTACATGTTCTTTAGCTTAATTAAGAACAATCGTAAATATTTTACGTATGGAGGTAATTATGAAAGTTACTCGACCAGTAGTTATACTGCTGGCTGGTCTGGTTTTACTATCCGCCTGTCAAACCAAACCTACACCACCCAAACCCGATACTACTCCTCAACCAGTGATAACAGTAGATACATCAAAAGTTGATGCAGTAAAAAAATTGCAGGAAGAAGTGCTCGCGCTACGCAAAAAAGCATTTGATCTTGAAGCACCAAAACTTACAGAACAAGAATGGAACGAAGCTGATAAACACTATGTAGCTGGAACTTCTGCTTTTGAAACAAACGATCTTGATACTGCAAAGACAGAATTTGAAACAGCAAAACCACTTTTTACTGCTCTCATCCAGTTAGTGCTCCAGCGCGGAGCAGAACAAAACCAAAAGCTTGCTGATGAAGCCAAACAAGCTGCAATCGATTTGAAAGCTCAAGAAAAATCATCAGAACTATTTGCAAAGGCCGATGAGCTGTACGCCCGCGCACAGGAAGCCTACAAAAATGGTGATTTTGAAACAGCAAAAGCCCTGTATGATGAGGCGTATCTCTATTACGATATTGCTGGCAAGCGATCTAAAGCACTATCGGTACGCGACCGCATCGTTGAACTTAAGTTTGAAAATATGGATAACGGAAATTTCAATCTTGCCGAAGAAAAGCTCGCTCAGGGCGATGCAGAAAAAGATCCCCAAAAGGCACGTGACCTCATCGAAGAAAGCCTCCTCCGGTATAATCTTGTTTTACAAAAAGGATGGGAATTACAGGCTGGCAGTAAAAAACAGGATACACTCACTGTCAAAGCACAAGCCGACAGTATAAAAGCTGCTGTATCGCTCCGGGAAGAGTATTCAACAGCTCTTGCTATTTTAAACGCAGCAAATGAAGCATATGCTAAAGGTGAATATGAATATGCTGCAATGCTCTATAGTCAGGCACAGCAATTATTTGCAGCAATCTACCAAAAAGCAGCAGAAAAACGAGCAAAGGCAGAAGCAGCAATGCAGGCAGCACAGCAAAAACAACAGGAAAGCCAGACTATCATTGACGAAGCTGGAGCAGGAGGAAACTAATATGAAACGTATAATATTTATCAGTATATTTACTCTCTTAGCTTGTTTGCTCGTTGCTCAGGACATCTATCATAATGAATACTTTGTAAAAAGCCAGGAACTCCTCACTCAGGCACAGGAAGCTTTTGACAATGGCGATTATGATATGGCTGCTGACCTTGCTGCTCAGGCACAGGAATATGCAAAAATGTCTGACCTCTATGTAGCAAAAATGCTTGCAAAACGAGCTGCGGACGAGGCATTACTCCGTGCAGAAGAGCGCATTGTGTATGCCGATAGCATAGAGGCATCTCGCTGGTATCCAGCAGAATATACAGCAGCGCAAACAAGTATGGAAACAGCAAAGACAGAGTACGCTGCAGAAAACTATCTCAGTGCTAAACAGTTTGCCGAAGCAGTACTCGTAAGCCTTGCTGATATAAAACCGCCGGTTAAGTTTCCTGCCTACTATATTGTCATAGAACGAAGCAAAGACACTGATTGTTTCTGGCGCATCGCAGCACTGCCATTTATTTATAATAACCCGCTCATGTGGACTGTAATCTATGAAGCTAACAAACGGAAGCTCCCCGATCCGAACAATCCTAATCTTGTTCGTCCTGGTACCCTGCTCGTAATTCCCTCAATCAGAGGGGAGCTTCGTGAAGGCACCTATGACCCAAAGTTAACCTACCCAATATTTGATCAAAAATAGCACAACAGGCATGTGATTAAAATAAAAGAGCTGTCCACTACGGGCAGCTCTTTTTTGCATACATGCCTTACAATCCCTATACTCCTTGCTCCTGGGAACCCTATACCCCTTGCTCAAAAACAGTTTTGATGAGTTTTATGCACTGTTCATGATCTTTTGTTCCAGCAAGCTCACGTGCAGAATGCATTGCAAGCATTGGGATTCCTATATCAACGCCGGGCACACCGAGCGTAGATGTCGTTAAAGGACCAATAGTCGTGCCGCTCGGAAGATCTGCGCGCATTCTGAACAACTGGCAGGGTATTCCTTCGTTCTTACACAAAGAAACGATACGGGCAGAATTTTCAGCATCACTTGTATAGCGCATGTTAGCATTTAATTTTATCGCAGGACCTTTGTTGAGCAATGGCGCATAGGTCTCATCAAACTTATCGGCAAAACCAGGATGCCAGGCTTGTGCACCATCAACAGAAACACAGAAGGAGAGACTTAATACTCTCAGAAAATCTTCACGCGTCCCACCTTGTGCCAGTATTATTCTTTCCAGAATATCCCTGAGGAAAAAAGAATCTGCTCCTTCGAGCGTCCGAGATCCAATTTCCTCGGAATTGAACAAAACAGATACTTGCGTCTGCTTTCCAGTACGTGCACTGCAGAGTGCTTCAAGAACAGCGTGGCATCCTTCAAGATTATCGATACGTGGGCTGGAGAGGAATTCTTCATCGGGTCCAAATAAAAAGGCTTTTTCCGCATCATAGAGCGAAAGATCACTGGCAAGAATATCTGCCTCGCTGCAATCAAGCTCACGAGCCAGATATCGAACTATCCAGGAATTATTTGCACCTTCGGATTCTGCAACCAGTGGTAACAATGTTTGATGCGCAAGGTATTCAAACCCTTTGTTAATATCACGATTGAGATGGATGGCAAGGTTAGGGATTACCGCTACTGGTTTAACACTATTGAATAACCGCTGTTCAACACCCTGGTTTGTTTTAAGCATTACGATACCAGCTATGGCAAGCGGCCGATCGAGCCAGGTAGCCAGTATTGGACCACCATAGACCTCGACAGCTAGGCGTTCCATGCCACGCTGAATTACTTTTTTTTCTAACCGCAGCTTAAGTGCCGGAACATCATTATGAGCACCAGCAACTACAAACCCACTCAAGCGTTCGGTACCAATACGAAATGCTATGAGCCCCGCTGGCTTTCTCGTTACATAATACAACGTGCCCGGTTCAAGTTTCCATGGTTCATGTTCTTCAAGCTTGACTGCTGCTGCTGTACTTAACATTGCAATCGAAGCATCGACGGTATGGTATGGTGTTGGTGCTGCATCAATAAACGTGCAAAGATTTTTAATAGCTGGATTGCTCATGATTTGTCCTTTCTGTTCAACGAATATTGTATAATCGTATGTCGTATTGAGTATAATACAGTCCGGAAATTAGGTCTATGTATGCTGGTATGTCTGTTTTATTACAAGTGCACAGAGGTTTCTTCGTATAGTGCAGCTGGTCGTTTTCGAGCGTTTTTATAATGAACAAACTCTTTATACAGGGTAATTATTTCACAGCGCAGTTCATGTAAAGCGTGGATTTCTGGTCTGTTAGCATGTATGCGTTCTTCTACAATTTTATCACTTGCACGTGAAGGATTGAGATTTTTTTCTACAACGTAATGCCTCATGCGGAGCAGGAGGCAGGCATCTGCAACACTAAACTGACGCCGTCCAAATTGCTTCCTGGGCATTACGAGCGGAAGGCAGCGTTCCCAATACAAAATGGTATATTCGGGTACTCCTAGAAGTGCTTCCATATCCATGGTTGAAAGTCCTTCTGCCATACTCTGTTACTCCAGTGCTTCAAACTGTTTGCGCGAGGGCTTGAGATTCATCAGTATCGGTATGTGCGAAAGCCCCAGTTCACTGCGGATTTTGTTCTTGATAAATTGCTTATAGGTCTCACTCACCAGTTCAGGTTTAGTAATAAAAAACGTAAACTGAACCGGGTTGACTCCCGTTTGCACAGCATACCGTAGTTTAAACCTGACACCCTTGCTGATAGGAGGCGGATTGTTTTGCACCCATTCGCGTACTGCACGATTGAGCCGTGAAGTTTCAATTCGTGTCGTGAGCTCCTTATAAATTTTAATAACCATTTCAAGGAGCTTCTCTATACCTTTTCCTTCTTTTGCTGATATGTTGAGCACAGGCGCATAAGCCATCTGACCAAAATTATAGTATAGTTTATCCTTTGCTGCATTGAATGCGTTACCAATAGCAGGCATTTTATCCCATTTATTGAGAACAAATATGACCGGTCTGCCCTTTTCTACTGCAAGCTCAGTAATCTTTTTATCTTGATCAGAAAGACCCTCGATGCTGTCAATAAGGAGGAGTACTATATCGGATTGCTCAATTGTTTTGATAGATCTATTAACTGAATAGTATTCGACCGATTCTGTTACCTTGCTCTTTTTACGAATACCGGCTGTATCAAGAATAGTGATTTCGTAGTCACGATAGTGAAACTGTCCTTCTATTACGTCCCGCGTGGTCCCCGGTATATCACTGACTATAGACTTTTGAACACCAAGCAATCGATTGAGCAGTGTCGATTTTCCGACATTTGGTTTACCCATTATTGCAAGCTTAATCGATTTTTGTTCTTCTACCTCTGGTTGAGCATGTGACCAGTCTAACCTGCAGAGAATAGCTTCCTCTAACTCATCGATATTTCTCGCATGCTCAGCAGATATAGGAACCATAGCAGGGAATCCCCAGCGGGCAAAATTCCATGCCATACTTTCTCGCTCAGGAGCATCAACTTTATTAACAACGAGAATGAGTTTATTAGCATACTTTCTGAGCTTTTCTGCAAATTCTTCATCTTCGGGCGTTATGTTCGCTGCATCCACCAGAAATAGTACAACATCGGCTTTTTTAATAAACTCCCAGCTTTTTTCAGCCACAAGCCGGTCGAGCGCATCAGGATCAAGTCGCAGACCTCCTGTATCGATAAGCTGTACCGGCATTTCACATCCATGAGGATACCAGTAATCTTCAATAGGATCCCGTGTAACACCTGGTGTTGGATCCACAATAGCTTTTCTACGCCCTAAGATGCGGTTAAACAATGTTGATTTTCCAACATTAGGACGACCTGCAATTACAACAAGTGGTAAATTTTTCCATCGCTTAGGAGCACTGCTATCTGTTTCCGGCGTACTATCAGTATGTTTATTCATCGTTTAGTTCCTGGTTTGTTCGTAAGCATTGCATGCTCAAGAATCTGTTATATGGTGTCGGAAATTTTATCAGAAAGATAATTTTTTATATGTGACACTATTTTTGCAGAATTTTCAAGTGCTACCGAATACTCTGCTAGTTCCTTTGCCTCGTTATACTGTAATGAACGAATAATCTGCTTCGTACGAGGTACTGAGATTGCGGACATAGAAAACTCATCAAGCCCAAATCCCAGCAGCAGCGGCAGAGCAAGCGGATCGCTGGCCATTTCCCCACACATGCCCACTGAAATTCCAGCCTTGTGTCCTTCTTCGATAATGTGACGAATCAAGCGTAAAACTGCTGGATGAAATTGATCGTGAAGATAGGCAACTTTTTCATTACCACGATCAACTGCGATGGTATACTGAATTAGGTCATTAGTACCAATTGAAAAAAAATTAACTTTTTGCGCAAGGATATCTGCGATGAGCGCGGCACTAGGAATTTCTATCATAATTCCAACAGGAATAGTATCCTTAATTACAATATCCTTACTCCTGCAGTATTCCTTTGCCTGCTCAAGTTGTTCCAGTGCTAATTCAACTTCCTGCACACCCGAAATCATTGGGAACATAATTTTAAGTTCACCATACACAGAAGCTCTCAGCAGCGCTCTCAATTGTGTTTGGAACAGTTCGGTATCAGAAAGACAATAACGTATTGCTCGCCAGCCCAGCAGCGGATTTTTCTCTTCGCTAATAAAAAGCTCTGGTGCTACCTTATCGCCACCTAAATCGAGTGTTCTGATGGTAACCGGTTTAGGCGCAAGATCTTCCAATACTTTTTTATAAGCCTGAAACTGTGCCTCTTCATCAGGAACATGTTTTGATTGCAGGAAAAGAAATTCTGACCTGAACAAACCAATGCCTTCTGCGCCATATTTTTTAACAGCTGCGGTTTCTTCAGGAATTTCAATATTCGCTTTTATGGTACATATTTTCCCATCGAGTGTGGTAGCAGGACGGTTAATTTCTGATAGCAAAACCTTGAGCGCTTGTTCTTTTTTTCGAATTATCCCATCATAGTATGCGCGCTGTTCAGGTTCAGGATTGACATAGAGGACGCCGCTATCTCCGTCTACTATTATAAGTTCATCATTTTTTATTGCCTGGGTAACATTTCCCAATCCCAAAACAGCAGGTATTTCAAACGCACGTGCAAGAATAGCCGTATGACTTGTTTTACCTCCAGCATCCATCACGAGTGCTTTTATATGCTTCTTATTCATAGAAACAATATCTGAAGGCAAGAGGTTGTGAGCAATTAACACAATATCATGATTGATATCTGCAAGTGAAAAACGTTCCCTGTACATGAGATGGTTCAAAATGCGGTGGGTCACATCATAGATATCAGAGCTGCGCTCCTGTAAGATAGGATTATCGAGCATTTCTATCTGCTGAATGAGATCTGCAGCATACTGATATAAGACCCATTCAATATTATAGAGAGTGGATTTTAATGAATTCTGTATAGAGTTATGCAAATCGGGATCATCGAGCATGAGCAAATGACTGTCAAAAATTGCGCTCTGCTCATCACCCGTTTCTTTTTTTGTTTTATCACGTAAAACTATTATTTCTTCACGCGCACGGCCCAGAGCATTTATAAAACGCGACCATTCCGATTCTACATCAGAAAGCGTAATAGCATAGCGAGGAACTTTTGGATTTTCATCATCATGCAAAACAAAGGCACGAGCTATGGCTATGCCGGCCGATGCAGCGATTCCATGCAGTACAGTCATTGAAATTTATCGTACTGCAAAAAACAAGCGCTGTCAAATGCTCTGAGCTTACTTGAGCACCGCCATAGGATTGATAGTGTAACCGTTTTTATAAACCGTAAAATGGAGGTGCGGACCAGTACTATAGCCGGTATTTCCTACATAGCCTATAACGTTGGATGTTGTTACATAATCACCAACACTGACAACAGCACTCTTGAGATGTGCATAGAGTGTTTTATAACCACTGCGGTGTTTGATTATAATATAGTTACCCATGCCCGTTGAAAAATTAACTGCTATAACAGTTCCATCCATTGCAGCACGTACTGGAGTACCGAGTGGTGCACCTATATCCAATCCTGTATGAAATGAGCGTGCATTGGTAATAGGATCCCTTCTCCAGCCGTACCAGCTAGTAATGTATCCGCGGATAGGCCATAGAAAGAGATCTCCATTTATTTCTTTAAGTGTCCAGCTAGGCAATCTGGCATCCGGTAAAAAAATAACCTTACCAGCAGCAATAAGATCTCCCTGTATTGTACCAGAAGCCATATTTACTTCCTGAATACGCTCAGCAGAAATATTGTATGCTGCAGCTATTTTATCAAGTGTGTCACCAGCTGTTACCGTATAGGTAATGCCATTTATAGAAGGAATCTTTAGTACCGTACCAACAGAAATAAATCTGGTACTTTTAAGATTATTGAGCGTAATAATTGCATCAGGGTACACATTGAAATTGGAAGCAATCTGAGAAATAGTATCGCCTTTCTTTACAATATAGGTAAAATAATAAAGATCCCCGCTCAAAGATAGATCTTCATCAGTTTCACTGATACCAGCTTCGGGAGGAAGTTCAGAAAGTGAAACAGAACCCATTGCAAGCTGATTATCTGTAATAATAGCTGAACCAGGTAACATGACAGAAAAACACAAAACTGAAGCAATTATGATTATTGGAAACTTCTGTGTTATATATTGCAATAGTACATCTGAATATTTTCTCATGGTTACCCCTGGTTCAGTGTTCTGTCTGATTGCCCGTATTATACTATTTCCAATAAATGCTTGTAAAGATAAAAAAGAGCAACACTACTATCAGTATCGGCAAAAACTGCAAAAAAGCCATACCCTGGCAGTATGGCTCATGGTTTGTGTCAGGAAAATTGTGAAAAACTAATTGCTGAGCATTGAATCGACGATTATTGAGATAGGGGTACAATATATTGTGGGTAGCAGCACAATATATACCTTGTATTGGGCTGCTGTATTGTATTCACAAGCTTCCTGACACTAGGCACTGTTCGTAATCAATGCGGCAGGATGATGGTACTGATAGATACTCCCAGTTGTTTGGCCAGTGCTTCTGTCATGGCTCTATCAATTTTACCGCGGGGAATCGGATGCGGAGGAGCATCTCCAATGAGTATGATGCTCTTTGTCTCTGCCTGCCAGGAAAACTCTGACAGTGCTGTATAGAGTGCTTCATAAACAGCTTCGGGAATATCTCGCCCTCCTTGCACTCGGACACCTGTCACCCAGAGAGTGAATTGGTCTATATTTTTTGTAAAATCATATTTTTTTACGACAAAATCTTCAAAATAATCTTTATAGAGCACGAGCCCTAGCCTAAACGATTTAAATTTGCCAATCTTTTGCTTAACCATTGCAGGAAGCTTGTCTTTGATTGCATCAATATCATCGGCCATAGAATCGGTCGCATCGAGACAAATGACAAGGTCAAGCGTTTCCCCGCTAAGCGAATCCAGAATCTGGGCAAGTACATCTACAATATCAGATTTTCCATATGAATAATCAGTTTTACCTTTGGTTGCATCTGCAATATTCTCAAATGCCTTAACGGTTTCATCCATAAATATATCTTTAGGGGGAGCTTCCCGCTGCTGGTTTTCCACTGCTGGTTCAGGATTGGCTTGCGATACTGTTGCAGGGCGCTCGAATGGCCGTTGCGTGACTGCAATGAGATACGGATTGTCTTTGAAAGCTCCTGAATAATCGGCATAGGGCTTTGCAAAAGCTCGAATATTAATAAATGTGCCGTCGGTAATGTATGTCTTTCCATTTCGGGACCATGAGTATCCCCAGATAACTACCCAAGGTATAAAAATATGGAATGCCATCCCAAACTGTGCATCAGGTTCTGGTGTCGAATCAATAAGGGAGTATAATTTGCTCTCGGGACCCAGCATTTTTCCATCAAGGATACGCTTTTCATCACCATTGATGGGGTTCCATGTTTCTGCACGGTATGTGTAATTTGCTTCTTTGAGGGCGGGATCACGTGTGGTTTCGGTAAGTAAAACGCTTCCAATGCCAGGTTTTGCTTTAATAAATAAATGATAACCGCCATCATTCCGCTGTTCAATGCGGACATCATCGGGTTTAACTGACAACGCATCAAGGTTTTGCGCATACAGTACTACTAAAACTGCAAGCAATACTGCTGACAGAATATATATACGTTTCTTCATATTAGAATTTTCGGTTATTACAAAGGTAGTTATAACCAGGTTTTTATTGGGAAATCTTAATGAGCACTTTCCAGAACCGTATTGAGCATTGTTTTGTGTTTTTCAAGAATATCAGTATAGCGTTCTTCCGAAAATGCAGGTAAACTAGCAATAGAAAACCGATTTTTTTGAATGAGAATTCGTGTAACTGCGTCCTCAAGACGGGATCGCGATAAACGCTTCTCTTCGAGCGCCTTACGCAAATAAGCAATAACAGGTTTAACGTCACTTACCGATAACATGAGCATATCGCATCCCGCATTCAATGATTTAAGGCACCGCTCAGGAATTGTTCCATATCCGGAAAGTGCCTTCATATAGAGGTCATCGGTAAGGACAAAACCCTTATAACCAAGTTTTTCTTTCAAAAAACCTGTAACTGCTTTATGTGAGAAAACAACAGGTAAATCAGAATCGAGCACGGGTGCAATGACTAATGAGAGCAATATAGCAGCTGGTTCTTGAACGAGTGCGCGTTGAAACGAAACTAAATAATTTTCATGAAATAACTCTGCATTATCGGTGAGCACTGCAAGCTCATGATGCGGATCCACAGTACCTGTCCCCGGAAAGTGTTTGAGAGCGCAGGCGGTACCCTGTGCTTGATGAAACGATAAAAATGATCCTGCGAGTTTTCCAGCATGTTCAGGATCTTGAGTCCAGATTCTCGTACCAAGGACAGACTGTGCTGCTCCACTGTCCGCAACTGGAGCCAGATTGAGTGTAAAGCCAAGCCACTTCAGCTCCTCACCTGCAATGGCACCTGCAGTTTCTGCATATGTGCTTCCATATGAATTGGCATACTTTAATGGTGCCGGCAACCGTACCGCATTGTTTTTTAGGCGATACACTACCCCACCCTCGTGATCAATGGCTATAAATGGTGCTATACCCCGTGTCATACCTGAACTGCGAATAAAATCTGTAAACGATCGCACTTCCTGTGGAGTACCGGCAATATTTGTTTCAAAGAGGATTACTCCTCCCGGATGCACTGTTTCCAGCAATTGTTTTGCTGAGGGAGAAGGAGCTTTTCCCGGAACAGATACCATGAGTATCTGACCAATAAGCTCTTCATCGGTAGCAGAAGCAATCCATGTACGAGCATAGCGCGCATATTCAGCACACTGTATTGTCTGTAATGATGTACTTGAAGCTTTAGAATTTTTTGCCTGATTATTCACATTCCCATTGCAAGCATTACAGAGTATTAGTAAACAAATAAAAATAGTTATAATTATATAATTATTTATTGCTTTCATACCGCAAATTTTTCTTTAATTACTTCAATAAACAAATTTGCCAGTTCAGGATCAAATTGTGTTCCAGCTCCAGCTCTTATTTCTTCAAGAGCAGCTTCAATAGGCATAGCTTTTCGGTAAGGTCTGTCACTTGTCATTGCATCATAGCTGTCAGCAATTGCAATGATACGAGCCAGGAGCGGAATTTTTTTACCAGTTAACCCTTCGGGATATCCTGTTCCATCCCAGCGTTCATGGTGATACCGTACAATATCCTGTGCATCGTGTAAGAATCTGAGCGGCGATAAAATTGCATCTCCTAGCTGTGTGTGATCGCGAATGAGCACAAGATCGTCATCTGACAATTTATCAGGTTTTAAGAGAATTGCATCTGCAACACCAATTTTCCCTATATCATGGAGGAGCCCTGCGTATTGTAAAATATCCATATACTTGCGAGAAACACCAACTTTTTGAGCCAGCAACAGTGAATATTCTGTAACACGTTCAGAATGACCTCGTGTATACGCATCACGAGCTTCAAGAGCTTGCGCCAAAGATTTAATAGTTTCAAAGTATGCCTTCTGTGTGTTTTCATACAGTCTGGCATTTTCGATCGCTATGGCTGCCTGAGAAGCCAGAGTAACCAACATTGTCCTTTCGGTTTCGGTAAATGTACTATCGGATCGCTGTGCGAGTCTGAATTTTCCAATGAGACGTTCGCCTATCTGGAGTGGAATATCAATAATTTTTTCAGCATTTTCATTACTGCTCACACTAACAGTATTTTCAGTTGCAAGATGTAAACCTGGCTCTCTGTCTTGCGTATACGATGCCTGAACTTTCATTTCTGACGCATCATCATTGAGCAGAATAATTGCACCGGAAGATACATTGAGAATATGGCCGGTCATTTGTAAAATTGCATTGAGTGTATCTTCAAGATTAAGACTTGATGTTATTGTTTTTCCAACTTCATAAAGCGTTGTAAGTTCTTCAATTCGTTTTTTCAGTTCACTATTTGCCTGTTCCAGCGCTTCGGTTGTTTTTGTAAGTTCTTTGTTGATTCTATAGATATCATCGATTTGCCGTTTTAATGCAGCATTTTTTTGTTCAATTTCATTAATAAGCTCATGCATACTCAACACTGATGCAATCTGTTCTGCAAACGCTGTAAAAATAAAATAATCATCATCAGAAAAAAAACGTGATGATGAATCAGCATCAAGCACGCCCAGCAATTCATCTTTATAAAAAAGAGGCACAGCCATTTCCGACAATGAAGTATCAGATGCATGGATGTAACGCTTATCATTCCGGACATCCTGCACTAAAATTCCCTCCCGGCGAAGTGCTGCTTCTCCCGTAATGCCTTCTCCAATTGGTATTCTAAAACCTTTTCCAATACCCTCTTTGTAACCCCTGCAAACCAGCATTTCCAGGTATGTATACTTATACAGTAATATTGCAGAGCGATCGTAGTGTAAAATATCAGCTGCTGTTTCAAGAATTGTTTCAAGAATTTGCTCTTGTGTACCAGTTTTATTGATTCTCGCATTAATTGCAGCAAGTGCTTTAAGCTGTCGTGCCTTATTGCGTTCTTTCTCCAGCAAAAATGCATTGCGCAGCGCTATTGCAATTTGACCAGCAAAAAGAGCAAACCACTGCCTTTCTTCATCTGAAAATGTTCGAGGTGATTCAGCATCAAGTACACCGAGCACTTCATCAGCAAACTGTATTGGTACTGCTAATTCCGAAACAGCACCAGGAACACCCCGCACATAGCGCGGATCGTTCTGTATATCTGCTACATATACAGCCTGTCCTAATGCTGCTGTCCCTGTTATACCTTTTCCCGGAGTCCCTTCCCATGTACTGACAACATCAGAGGAATAGCCTCTCGCTGCAGCAATTCTGAGCTTTGAACCCTCCAGCAACAGGACAGCACACTGCTGTAATCCAAATACTTCATAGATTGAATTGAGTATCTGTTCCAGAATTTCACTAAGTGATGTTTTGGAATTAATAGCTTTTTGCGCAGAAAGTAATGCTTCATACATTTTCACATACTCGCTCCCATATTTCTATATCGGTTGTATGCACTATAAAAAATGCATCTAAAAAATAGATAATCACCTTCCATTACTAACTACGTCTTTTAATTTAATGATAAATACCATATAATCATATCTGGAACTAAAAGATGAATAAAAGCACAGAAAAACACACAACATATAACAAATCGTTTCTCGCTGCTGCCATCATTGCAATTACTGCGGCAGCAGGCTATATCCCTTTCTTTGTCCTCTTAATTATCAGATCCAGCAGATTGGTCGTTGAAAAAACTATTCATACCAGCCTGCTTATAGGTTTATCGCTATCCGGAGCATTCATTCTGTACCGATTGATACTATCTGCAATAGCTTTTTTTATCAATACATGGCGAAACTCAAAAACAATACTGCTCATCGCTGATGCAGGTGCTTTTTTATTTCCGTTTGGCGTATTTCTTCCCTACCTGCTCTTCTCTCTCGATGGATTTACGCGCTGGGTATTGTTTGCACTGCTCCTTACGTATGGCATAACAGGTTTTGTCTTATACATAACGCTGGTAGGGTTTTTCAGGGAATATTCACTCACTACCGGCTATTCGATATTTTTTCTTATAATGCCATTTCTCATGCAATACTGTGCGGAAATGCCTCAGTATGCGTGGATTTGGTTTTTTGCTGGTTGTATATCTTATATTCTTGGCATGTTTTACAGTCAAAAAAAGCATCAATCGATTCAATATTTACTGCAAATAAGCTTTACCAGTGCAGGTATTGTATTGCAAACAATTTCCCTGTTCATGGTTTTAAAGGTATGAACGACATCGATACGAACACGCATATTTATTGTTTAGCATAATTTTAGTGGTATTAGTAGAGGAGCTAAAGCAGTATGAAAAAATTGTTTATGTTTTTGCTATTCTGTTCGTGCGTATTTATCTATGCAACAGAGGAAGAACCACCACGCATTACAGTAGAAACACTTGAACAGCAAGGCTTAGCTTCACTTGTGGTGCAAACAGATATTTCTGCAGCAGATGTTTACATAAACGGATTTTTTTGCGGAATAACTCCATTCTCGGTTACTGGCATCAAACCAGACACGTACCTCATAAGTATCAAAAAAAAAGGTTATAAGGAACGGTCAATTTCTGTAACACTTTCAGCTAACACGAAAACTACTGTCTTTATGAATCTTATCCCTGCCACAGGTTATCTATCAATAAATTCCCCTCAAAATTTAGAAATAGTAATTAACGGTAAAACGTATCAAGGTAACTTTATAGAAATTCCAGAAGGCAAATATACCTGCACGGCTCGTGCGTTTGGCTTTGAAGATGAAATCTTTTATACTGAAATTTTTTATAACAAGACAACATACCAAACAATAAACCTCAAAGAAGCAGAATTTAGCATTGATACCATTACGGCTTCTAACACAACATTTAATCCTAGAAATGCTGGACTATTTGGTTTTACAGCGATCAATTTTAATACTACGACATATGGATTTGCTGAATTTTCAGTTGTTGATGAAACTGGAACTCCTGTATTTTCTTATACCACACCATCTTTTACAACGTGGGAGCAGACAATCCGCTGGAATGGAAGAGATAGTAATAATAAAATACTCCCAGATGGCACATATACTATTCATATTGAATTCTTTGACACATCTCGCGGTTTAAAACAGTCAACAACATTTTCATATGAAGGTATTGTTGTTATAGATAGTTCACTTGTTTTTTATCCGGAACCTGAAGGCGGAATTTCCCCTGGATCATTCTTTGCTCCTTCAATTATTCCGCCAAACACGATGACACTTAAAACATCTACAGGATTTTCTTACACAAGCACAGATTCTTTTGATGAATTTGGACTCCTCGCATTTATATTAAAGCTATCACTTTCTATGCCAGCTCTCGGAAAGCTGCAGCTCGGTACCAGCATAAGTACAGACCCCGATTTACTTCAAGCTACCGTGAGCTATTTATTACCAGCACTTAAAACCAATGCGGTGGCTGCGGGTTTTGCAGTTTCTTCTATCATTCAAAGCAGCACTGCTGGTGGAACGAATATCAGCTTAGGAATTCCAATAACATTAGGTTCACGCGAAATTTCTTTTACAACTTTGCCCGGAATCATGTTTACATGGCTAAGCGACCCAACACTTCAGTGTTATACAGAATTAGCTTTACAGTATTCTTCCTTTAGTTTAACTACTGCTCTCTCATCCCGATTTATCACGAGCAATTTGCTTCGGGAACAGTTTACTTTTATGCTTCCAGCATTACTTATGTTTGATATTGCGTTTATCCCCAGAGAAAGCTTTATTGAAATTGGGTTCTGGGCAGGTCTTATTTTCAAGGAACTCAACACCGATTTTTCTACTGGTCTCATGCTCACATTCAAAATTTTAAGTGGCGGAGAATTATGATCCAGTCGTTTCATGAAGCGTGTTATGAAGCAATCCAGCGGCGTTTTATAGAGAGTCCTGTATTATATGAAAGACTTCCTCTCCCCATACCAGAAGAAAAAAATAACATGCTCCACGTTTCAAAAGAAGCACTTGAATATGTTATTGAGGCTGGTTTTACTTCAATTACCTATAACCTACCTCAAATTTTTTATAACGATATAGTTGCTATTGCAGGTGCTAAGGGGAATTCCTTACTCGAGCGCTACCTTTTAGATCTTATCATTTCGAATGCATGTATTGCACATGAAGGCGTGTATCCACTCTGTCAGGATACCGGAACCGCATCAATTTATTCGTGGCGTGGAACAGGTATTTCAGTTCCGAATGAAAAATCGGATTATACACTGTGCGCACATGCTGTGAGCCGTGTATGGCAGAGGAGTAAACTCCGAAACAGTCAGCTCTTACCAATGGAATGCTATGGTGAGAAGAATTCTCAAACCAACCTTCCGCTGCTTTTTGAAAATTTTTCTGTTCCTGGTTTAAGCTGGGATATGATTTTTGCAGCAAAAGGCGGTGGGTCATCAAACAAGAGCACGCTCGTTCAAACCACAAAATCGAATTTGAACCGCGAAGGTCTTACCATTATTTTTGCGGAATACATCAAAAAACTAGGTGTTTCAGCATGCCCTCCCTATACCATTGGTATTGCGATCGGCGGACAGAGCCCGGAAGAAAGCATGTTTGCAGCAAAACTTGCTTCGAGTGAAATGCTCGATTACATTGGAGAAGCCCCTGATGTACCGTTCCGTGATCATGAGCTCGAGGCTCTTTTTATGCAACTAGCTACAGACTCTGGATGGGGTGCACAATTTGGAGGACACTATCTGGCACGAAAGGTTGTCGCCATACGGCTTCCACGACATGCTGCAAGCCTTCCCATCAGCTTTGCGGTTTCCTGTTCTGCACACCGATGGGCACACATGCATATCGATAAGACAGGTATCTATCTTGAACGCATGGCAGATCCCACTCAAAGCATACCACCATTGAATACCAATGATGCGCTGCAGCACTGTGTCAAACTCAACATTAATGATCGTAATGCATGCCAGAGCATAAGGGCAGGCTCACTTGTGCGAGCATCTGGTTCTGTAATTCTTGCACGCGATGCCGTACATGCCCGCCTGTTACATCTTTTAAAAAATAATAACCCGCTGCCATCCTGGGCATATGAGTACCCGGTGTTTTATGCATCACCTACCGAAACTCCCGAAGGGTATATTATTGGTTCGATTGGTCCAACTACATCTCGCCGTATGGACAGCTATCTACCGGAATTTCTTCCGCGTGGCATATTTATGACCATGATTGGCAAAGGAGAACGATCACATGAGGCTGCTCTGGCCTGTAAAAACTATGGCGGTGTTTATTTTGCAGCACCAGGAGGCTGTGCTGCACTCCTTGCCAAACATCATGTTTTACAAGCACAGCTCATTGACTGGCCAGAATTGGGAATGGAAGCTGTGAGATTACTTACCATAAAAGATATGCCGCTCGTATGCGCTATTGATGCAGCGGGAACTGATTTTTATAGCAATATTGCAGATATAAAAAACCAGCTGCAGCCATGAGCCCATGCCCCCATTCACCATGTCCCAATTGAGCGAGCACTTCTGATTCTGGCACCTCACAAACATGTACAAATTCGTGTTCATCCAGCTTTTGTTCAGAAGTCTTTACCAGATTTTGTGCAAGAAACACATACTGCGTATTATCCATAAACGCAGGATTTGGTGAAAACGTTCCCAAAAGTTCCAGAATTCCAGCGGTATAGCCCGTTTCTTCTAGCAATTCACGGAGAGCAGCTGCACGAGGCTCTTCACCCTGTTCAATGACCCCGCCCGGAAACTCGTGATAGAGCTGCTCGGTACCATGCCGATACTGCGTCACCGTGATAAAAAAGCGCTTGCCCTGTCTTTCCAGAACAGGAACAATTATTGCCCACTGTGGTGCATGAAGTGTAATGAATTTGCCGGTTTTTTTATGCGGTCCCTCCCGTACATGCTCATGAACAGAAAAAATATGACAATCAAGCAGTTCCCGTGTTTCAATCGTTTTCCAGAGCTCAAAAGCTTCTTTCATAGTTGTACTAAAATCTCCTTGCATTTGTGAATAAACTACTCATTAGTGCCACGAAGCTTGTGAAAAAAGAACCTCTACGATATATAGTAGACATATTTTTACACTATACAACATATTTGATACTTTCAATAAAAAATCAAACAAGTTATGCTCAATACAGATTTTTCACATTTTTCATGACACTAAGGGCACTTTGTAGTTTCACAATCTTCCTGACACTACTGTACAATTGTATGTCATACCTATTTGTTTTTCAAATGAAAGCAAATAACACATGCAGTTCGTTTGCTTGACGCAAGAACTGCCAATTGATACAATTCTTCCTATGAGTTTAGAACATATTCCCGATTGGATGAATTGTTTCAATGGTGCGATAACCGTTACCGATGAAAATCTAACGATTATTTATGTTAACGAAAAATCCCGTAAAACATGGGCATCTTACGGTGAAATAACTGGAAAGAACCTGCTAGAATGCCACAACCCCCACTCGCAAGCGATAATACAAAAACTCCTGAAAGAAGCTGGAAAAAATGTATACACAATAGAAAAAAATGGCATAAAAAAGCTCATCTATCAGGAAGCATGGAAAAAGCCAGATGGTACTGTGGGCGGACTTATCGAACTATCGCTCGAAATCCCATTTGAAATGGATCATTTCATTCGTTCCTGATGTCTTAATGCTGCAAGCCTGCTCATATTCAAGATAAGCTGCCGCATTGAAAGCGCAACGGAACGAGCGCTTGATCGATCATCTAATGTTTCGTGAATGCTCCGTGCTGCTACAGTTTCATGCGGTACTTCTGACTTATCATTTGTTAACATATATGCAAGATGATCATACGAAAACTCAAGATGAAATTGTAACCCAAATACATTCGCTCCATAAGCATATGCCTGATTCGGCCAAAAAGAACTTTCAGCCAGTTTTACAGCACCGTGAGGAATATCAAAACCTTCGTAGTGCCATTCAAAAGCAGTAAACGTACTGGCAAAGCCCTCAAAAATTGAAGACTGACGACCCTCTGGCGTTAGCGTCAGTGCCTGATATCCAAATTCAGGCTGATCGAGCTTATAAACACGAGCACCGAGTACGTGCGCAAGGAGCTGGCCGCCCAGGCAGATACCCACAAGCGGAATATCTGCCCTGAGCACAGCTTCTATAAACTTCATTTCATCGAGGAGCCATGGATACTTGTGCGTTTCATGCACAAACATTGCTCCGCCAAATACGAGAACAGCATCGTACTGTGTTAGATCAGGATAGGCTGCGTTTGTTGCTGCAAGCTCTGAAAAAAGCAGCGTGGAAAAATGAGCGTTTATAGCACGCTGTAACTCAGTATCTGCTTCAAAGTTAAATGAAAAACCAGGACGAGAGTGTCTGATGTTGAGGAATTCTAATGGCTTTGCGTCAGTTGTATCCATGACAATCCTGTATGTTAAATTTCAAAAAGCAATTTTGTATAACCAGGGAATGGCCAGCGATCAGCGGGCATCATAGATTCAAGTACATCCGAAGCGGCACGGACCCGAACCATTGCTGGAACTAGAATCTCTCGAGCATCAACAGCCTGCTCCTCGTAAGGTTTACAGGAATGGCTAATTGAAGCTACCTGTTGTTTAAATTTAGAAAATTCATTTTCAAGCAGAGCACTCTGTTCAGCAAAAGTTTTAACTCGTTCCTGACCAATTAGTTCTAGCTCATTGAGACCCGTATCACCTGTCATCATATTCCATTCAATGAGTTCGACTAAATATTCACGAACCGCAGGAAGAATATGACGTTCTATCATATCCTGCATTGTCTTTGCTTCTATGAGGATTCGTTTTGTGTATGTTTCATACTCGACATGCTGAATTCCATGAAGCTCTTCCTGTGAGAATATCCCTTGCTTTTTGAGCATAGCTACGTTTACAGGGTCAGACCATGCAGAAAAAGCACTCACGCTATCAGAAAGATTTGGGAGCCCTCTCCGTTTTGCTTCTTCTACCCACTCTTTGGAATAACCATTTCCATTAAAGACAACACGATTATATTTTTTCCAATACTCTGCCACAAGTGAATATACTGCATCCTCGAGACAGGGAACCTGTTCAAGCCTATCGGCAAATTCTTCAAAAACAGATGCTACCGCTGCATTGAGAACTGCGACGGCTGTTGAGATTGATTCACTTGAAGGAGCCATTCTAAATTCAAATTTATTGCCAGTAAATGCAAAAGGACTCGTTCTATTTCTATCAGAAATGTCACGCGGCAGTTTTGGAAGCTGTGTCGCATCCATAGTTAGGGCATCACTGCAGTTTGGTAATTTTTTATTTCCCGATCCTAAATGATCCATAATTGCAGTTAATTCATCTCCCAGGAAAATCGAAACTATCGCTGGAGGAGCTTCATTTGCACCAAGTCTGAGATCATTTCCTGCACTTGCAACGGTTGCACGCAAAAGTGATGCATGTCTATCTACTGCTGTGAGTATTGCAGTAAGTGTTATGAGAAATAATAAATTAGTAGCGGGCTCGTTCCCGGGCTCGAGAAGATTCTTGTTATCATAGCTTATAGACCAGTTAATGTGCTTACCTGAACCGTTTACTCCTGCAAATGGTTTTTCATGGAGCAATGCGACAAGCCCATGGTGCTGTGCAACTTTTTGTATTGTTTCCATAACAAGCTGATTGTCATCGGCAGCAACATTTGCGGGTCCATACACTGTTGCTATTTCAAATTGATTTGGCGCAACCTCTTTATGCTGAGTCTTTGCAGAGACACCGAGCCGCCACAATTCCTGGTTCAAGTCTCGCATGAAAATTGCAACTCGTTCAGGAATTTGTCCATAGTAATGATCTTCTAGCTCCTGCCCCTTTGGTGCAGAACAGCCAAGAATTGTTCTCCCGCAAAACCTGAGATCAGGACGCTGTGCATACAGAGTTTTTTCTATTAAAAAATACTCCTGTTCAGGTCCTACTGTCGGAAGCACTCGTGCTTCGCTATTAATTCCAAATAATTTCAAAATACGTTGCGTCTGTTTTGCAAGCGCATTGATTGAACGCAAGAGAGGCACCTTTTTGTCGAGTGCTTCACCATTATAGGAAATAAAGGCTGTCGGAATATAGAGTGTTACTCCCTGCGGATCTTCTTTAAGGAATGCAGGACTCGTCGTATCCCATGCAGTGTAGCCACGTGCTTCAAATGTAGCACGAAGCCCGCCAGATGGAAAGCTCGATGCATCAGATTCTCCTTTGATGAGTTCTTTACCAGAAAACTCCATAAGCACACTACCATCACCGAGCGGGCGAATAAACGAATCATGTTTTTCTGCCGTACGACCAGTCAAAGGCTGGAACCAATGAGTATAGTGTGTCGCACCATACTCAATTGCCCAATCCTTCATGGCACCGGCCACAGTCTCAGCAATCTCTAACGTTAACTCTTTTTTACCAGCCTGCACTTTTTTTATCTCCTCATATACAGATGCAGGCAACCGTTCGCGCATTATTCTATCGCAAAATCGGTACTCACCATATGCAAGCTTTTTTTTGTGTGCTTGCTCCCTCCTGTGTTTCATTTTTCCTCCGCTAAAAACTTACGTTATATCAGGTAAACCAGCTTACACAGGTTTTGATTGATACACTCGATACTTTTTTACAAATCCCTGTGGCCGATACGTCATCTTTGCCTGTCGTAAACCAGGATCACCGAGGTCCTGCTCTCGATTAATATAGTGATAGGTTCGCGGCAAAGTCTGAGCAAAAGCCTGATTGATAAACTGATAAATTCCTTTATATTTACTTAACCCTTTTTCAAAATGAACAGCAAACATTCTTGCCTTTGCAAGCGGCTCACCAATTACAAGGCCTGCAGGTTCATTCTCTACATAAAATATAGACCCTTTAAGCTCTAGCTCATTATACAATTCGAGCGCTTCCCGGTTTGCATAGTAATCGCCATCTTCTCCTTTTTCTTCACGCCACTTATCGAGAATATAAAAGCCATCGTTAAGCGTTGTCATATCAAGATTTCGCTGTTCGTAATGGTAGTTGTTGAGAAATGCGTTTACCAGATTGCGTTTTTTATGGTATGCCTTTCCGGTTAGTTCTGCCAGATCCTGCCTGTTATAGTAGTAATCAAAATTATCTCTATCTTCCATGACATAAAATCCAGCCATTTCAAGTCGTATACGTTCTCTTTTGCATTGAGATTCCGACATGTTTTTTAGATATCGGTACTCCTTAAAGAGCTCAGTCAAAAATTCATTTCCAGGAAGGCAACAGGGAGTAAAGAAAAACTTTTCGCCGTTTTTTATGCCACGGATAATAAATCCGCGATCAGGCAGTTTTGCAACCTCGTAATGATATGTATTACGAAAAAGATACAAACCTGCAAAGGTAAATTCTGAAATTCCATCTTCAAGCAGATTGAGAGCCGGATGGAACTCTTTTTTCATTGAAAGTTCGATAGGCAAAAAATCAGGGTAGAATTTGATCATGAGGTAAGAGTACTGTAAATCATTTTTTTTTTCAATTCTTTCTAAAATAATTAATACCAGATTAGTGTCTCGAAGCTTGTGATTAGTGCCTCGAAGCTTGTGAATAAAAGTATCAACACAATATTTAGTGGTCTTATTTATATGCCATACAATATATTGGATACTTTCTATCAAAAATCAAAACAGTAGTGTTCACAAGCACCATTTCACATTTTTCCTGACACTAAGCATAAAATAAAAAGCCGGCACAGTTAAGCGCCGGCTTTCAATAAACCTTGTGACAGGATGCCCGTCACCGAACATCTGCTTTTATTTTATTAAAATAAACTCAACACGCCTGTTCTTCCAGCGGTTTTCTGCATCGGTAAAGCTAACTACCGGTTCGCTCGAACCGCGTCCAAGTACCGATAACCGTTTTGGATCGACACCAAACTGTATAAGCTTTTGCATGATTGCACGCGCACGCGCTTCAGATAATGGTATCACGACCTCTCGCTCTTCTTTATCAATCTCTGCTTGCGGTCTTCCATTTATTTTAGACACGTTATTAGCGTGCCCTTCGATTCTAATGTTGTACTCCTTAAAACGGTTGAGTATCTGTGCAATACGGCGCAATACTGCATCATTTCGTGCAATTATCTCCGGTGTAAGATCCTTAAAATCGGCAAAACCTGCACGGAACACTATTGAAGGCACTTTAATTTTAAGCCTGTCACCATCACGAATTACGAGGACATCTGTGGTTATCATGCCTTCTGTTACTGTTCGGTTACCATACATGTCGACAACAGTTAAGCGATAGAGATAATCGGTTGCAGCTTCGACAAGTTCACCTTTTGATGAGCGTCCATCCCACGTTAATCGATCTGCAGGTTTTCCACGTCCTGACCAGCTAAAGAACCCACGCTCTTTTCGTGCAGCGCCTGTGCCTTCATCAACTGATACTTCATTTATCTCGAATCGCCAGGTATCAATACCATTCGGTTCAGCGATTGAAAGCGCAATTTGAAGCTCATCATCTACACCATCATTATCAGGACTAAAGAGTTCTGGTGTTACCTTTATTGCTACTTTAGGGCCTGTCGAATCAAGAACAAATGCAGAAGAGGCAGCACTTAACCGATCGCCTCGAGTGTAATTTGCTGTTAAGAGAGCTTTATAGGTACCATCAGGAGCAAGCCCGGTATCAGCTTTTCCGTCCCATACAAACGTAGCAGGTATGGTAGTACCACCCTTTCCTGTTACAGATCTGTACTCTTTTCCTGCATCATCCACAATTGCAAGCTTCCATGTATCGACGCCGTCTTTTAGTGTTACCACAACGCCAACCGTAATAGTCTTTACCGTGCCATTAGGACTAAAGCCGGAATTATCAACGGTAAGGTATGCATCAGCCGTTCTTGTATCAAGCACGATGCCGCGCACAATTGTTTCTGCTTTGTTTCCAGCTGCATCTGTTGCAGACAATCTGTATGAGTATGTGCCATCAGGTACCTTATTCCCCTGATTATCAGTGCCATCCCACTCGAACGTTACAGCTTTATTTTTCCAGACAAACTGTTTTACGACTGTGCCTTTTGCATCGATAATAGCGCCTTCCCAATCATCACCAGGCACTGAGTCCTGCTCAATAGCGAGCGTATCCTTTTGTTTATCCCCATTGGGACTGAAAACAAGATACTGTGTTGAAACTTTTGCCTGCGGTGGAGTTGTATCGAGCATTACTTTGAATGAAGCAGCTCTTTCAATTTCATTTGTAATATACTGAACTTCCAGATTTGCGGTATACAATCCATCAGAGGCGAGTTCGGCTCGATCATTTTTACCATCCCATGTTATTTTGTCAGGAACTTTTCCGGTACCCTTAAAAGTGCGCACAACAGTACCTTTTTCATCAACTACAGTAACACTCCATGAACGTACACGATCATTTGATGCAACCTCAGGTAAGAGCACTACATCATCTTTTGCCTTATCGTTGTTAGGACTGAATGCACGCTTATCGAGAGCAAGCCGTACCTGCTTTTGAGCAGTATCAACAGTAACTGCCTGTGATGTTACACTAAATTCATTCCCAGCCCGATCTACTGCGGAAATTTTATACCGATACAATCCGTCTTTTACAACTTTTCCGTTGTCATCAGCACCATCCCATATTAGTGTTGCCTCTGGCATATCAATAAAAGTCCAGCTCCTCACAACGGTATTTTCTGCATTGATTATCTCAGCTATCCACCTGTCCTCTTTTGATGCAGTCTGTGTAATCACAAGCTGTTGATCGCCTCCGGCAAGCGGATTAAACGCAATTCTATCAAGTTTGATGACAGCATTCGGCCTCGTTACATCAAGCGTAAAGAGCGGGCTTACAATTTCAGGACTATGACCGTTCACATATTTAACCGCAAGTTTAGCCTGATACTGTCCTTCCGGTAACGTCTTACCTGAGGAATCAAGACCGGCAAAAACAAAACTATCTTTGAGGCTAGATGCCTCGTTCCCGTTAAGTTCCCATACTGCGGTACCTTTACTGTCCAGTACAGACAGTGACCAACTTGAAAGCCCTGTCTTAACAGGAACACTAATGGTAAATGTTACGGTATCTTTAACAGTATCACCATTGGGACTAAATGCATTGGTACTGATTGAAAAACCGACTGGAGGCTGCTGCGTATTGATTATAATATTATCAACTTTCTTTGTTGTAACATTCCCTGCGCGATCAGTTGCAGAAATTCTATACGAATAGATACCATCGGGGACCACAACATCTGCATTATCTTTACCATCCCATACAAAATTTCCAGGTGATGAATTTTTTACTTCAATGGTACGTATGACTGTGCCTGAGAGGTCAATCACCTCTAATTTCCAGAGATCTTCTGAACTGCCACTCTGTTTTACTGTGAGTATATCTTTATTCCCATCACCATCGGGGCTAAAAATTAAACCAGAACTATCAGCTGACACGTTGATAGTAATTTCAGGATGTGTGTTATCGACAATAAACTTTTTTCGTTCGGTAACAGCTTTGTTACCATTATCATCAATAGCCTCTATCTCATAAAAGTACACGCCATCTGGCACAACAGCGCCAGCATCATTGATTCCATTCCAGATGAGGCTCTGTGGTATTGGTATTCCTTTTTTTACATAGATAAGCCGTTTAAAGAAATCACCAAAAGAAACAGACTCAGGAAGTGCTTCTTTATTTACGATTGTTCTCACAAGTTCACCAGCTTCGTTGTATATTTTGAATGAATAAGACTTAACATACCGTGAATCTGTAATGGTTATTGGAATCTCGATGGTATCCAGGACACCATCGTTATTGGGACTCATGTAGTATGCATCGTATTTTGTTTCCGGATACTTATCAGCAATTTTTGGCGGTGTCTTATCAACAACACCTAATGGCATAGTAGCGCCTCCGCCTATCGACCAGATACCATTGTAGAGCGGCCGTGCAGAAACAATCGGCTGTAGTTCTGATTTATCCCATCCTTGTTGGGAAATAAACGAGTCATCGGCTTTTCGAGAGATAGGAATTGTTGCCATTACACTAAACGATGGATATAAATCACGCGGCACATTTGCGACAGCTTCTCCCACGTTGATATCCCATCCAATTTTTGCAGATACAATATTTTTATAAGCAAATTCAATACCAGTTGCAAACACCAGATTCTGAAATGTTGGGAAATAGAAATCGATAGAGCTTCCAATCCGGAAACCTGTCTTTGTGTCATTAAAAAGGTCACCTGCAAAACCCAGAGCCAGAGTAAATGGGGAATCGTATGCTGTAGCCTGTGTTCCGTTATAACCAACAAGTCCAACCGGTGCAAAACCCTTTCCCATATTGCGAACAGCTATACCATATCGGGCATTCTGGAGAAAGCCTACTTTTCCTAAAAGGTGCAGCACACCGATATCCGCGCCGAGTCCCCAATCGCTATTGCCGTTGCTCCCCAACAGCATGCGAACACCGAGACCCACGAGAAAATTAGGGTATACATCCTTTGCAAGCCCTATCCTTCCTCCAAACAGTGTGCCTATAGGAAGCGAAGCCAGTTCAGGCGGGCTTGAAAGAAAATTGAGACCAAACGTCCAAACTCCATACGGTTGCGGAATTGCGATACCGAGATTTACACCTGTACCCAGTCCCTGTTCGGTACCCAAACCAGTCAGTGCAAGATATCCGACATCGAGCGTAACCCGCTGCAACAAACCAGATGCTGACGGGTTAAGATAATCAGCACCCGGACCAAACAGCGAAGCAACCGACATGCTACCTCCCGCCAGATACGGCGTCCACATAAAGGGAAGCCCATCTCCTCCAGCTGGAGGGTCAAATGCCATTGCAGTAATCGCTAAGAGCAAGACCAAACTCAGTGCAACAATTCTTTTCATCATGATACCTCTCTCATTGCAATTTATATAGTTAACTACAGTGTTATAGAATGGTTCCCATACATTTTTGTAAAACTTATAGACATAGTAATATGTACAATATATCACACCTAATCTTATAAGCAAAGTTTATTTAGTGTCAGGAAGCTTGTGCTTAGTGTCAGGAAGCTTGTGCATACTTACACCTATACAATATTTAGTACATAGAGTTTCATACTACACTATATATTGCATGCTTTCTGTAAAAACCAGGTGAGGAGTAATCAAAAACAGCGATTTCACAATTTTCAGGACACTAAGCAGGTGACCTCATAATGCCATTAAAACATATCGTCGAGGGAAACAGGAAACAGTTTTTTGAGCGCTTCAAGGTCTTCCTCAGTTACTGCTGTCTCGCGTTCATATGCCAGATCTTGATTGATAGAATCGAGCCTGCGCAGCAAGCTGTATATGATAAACGTAAATATTTTTAATCCTGTTTTCGGGTGATCATTACAAAACGCAAAGAGTTTTTCTCTTGAAATGCTGAGAATTCGTGATTCCTCTTTTGCGCTTACTGTTGCAATACGGCGCACATCCATAAAAATTGATGCTTCTCCAAACACTTCACCCGGTTGTATTGTTGATATCGCTATTGTCTCTTTTTCTTTTCCTTTTACCGTAACTTCTACTTTTCCTGCAAGTAAAATATAGAGATATCTGCTTATTGAATCTTGTGTAATAATAATCTCATCACGTGCATATTCCCATTCTTCGCAAATAGGTATCAAATGACGAAGTTCTTCAATCGTCAATGCTTTAAATATGACAGCATTTCCCAGTTCGCTAATTAGTACTTCTTCTATAGTGTCAAGCTGGCGCATGATGTCTCCTTTTACTGCACTATACTATAACACGCTTTAAAAAAAATCAAACATAGTTTATTTATAGATGATAATCGAATATACCTGAATCTCAAACGCTCAATCAATTTGCCTTTATCTGTTTTTTTTTGTATATTTTCTAAAAATTTTTTCTAAGCAACATTTTCAGCAATTTTTCAAGGAGAAATCATGTCTGTACACAAATTTCAGGCTGAAGTTAATGATCTGCTTCACCTCATCATTCATTCGCTCTATTCCCACAAAGAGATATTCCTCAGGGAACTTATATCAAACGCTTCTGATGCGCTCGATAAGCTCCGCTATTTGACTACATCAGACGAAGCGTATAAAAGTATCACGTTTGAGCCATCAATTACCATTTCGTTTAATGATGAAAAAAACACGCTCACCATCGAAGATACCGGTATCGGCATGAACGAACAGGATCTTATTGACAACCTGGGAACCATTGCCCGATCGGGAACTAAACGGTTTATGGAGGCAATTGCTCAGGCTTCCAAAAAAGATATGAACCTCATTGGTCAATTTGGTGTTGGTTTTTATGCAAGCTACATGGTGGCAGAAACCGTTTCGGTTCTCACACGAAAAGCCGGAGAAGATGCTGCATGGCTCTGGACAAGCGATGGGAAAGGCTCGTTCTCTATTGAGCCGGCCGAAAAGGCATCACATGGCACGTGCATCACCCTCACCATGAACGATGAGGGAAAAGAGTTCCTGTCCCGCTGGCGTCTTGAATCGCTCATAAAAAAATATTCCAATCACATCGCGTTCCCCATTTTCCTTGAATGGGACGGATTTGAATACGATGATAAGGGCAAAAAGAAAGACACAAAGATTCATCGGAAAGATCAAATAAACAGTGCCAAAGCATTATGGAGCCGATCAAAGCAGGAAATAACGACTGAAGAATATATCGATTTTTATAAAAATATAACCGATTCCGAAGAGAACCCACTCTACTGGATACACACTAAAGCAGAAGGCACTATCGAATACACAACCCTCTTCTATATTCCGGAGAAAGCCCCGTTCGATCTGTACCATGCTGATTACAAGCCCGGTGTAAAGCTCTACGTCAAACGTGTTTTTATAACCGATGATGATAAAGAGCTGCTTCCAACCTATCTCCGCTTTGTTCGCGGTATCATAGATTCCGAAGATCTCCCGCTCAACGTAAGCCGAGAAATACTCCAGCAAAACCGCATCATGAATACCATACGGAGCGCTTCTGTTAAAAAAATATTATCAGAACTTAAGGAACTTTCAGAACGCGATCCGGAAAAATATGCGCAGTTTATTACCGAATTCAACCGCCCCATTAAAGAAGGTATCTACAGCGATTTTGCAAATAAAGAAACTCTCCTTGAACTCGTTCGCTTTAAGAGCACAGCAGTTGATGGCTGGACAAGTCTTGCAGACTATAAAAAGCGCATGAAAGATGGTCAAAAAGCAATTTACTATCTGACCGGTGAGAGTGAAGAGCGCGTTCGAAAATCTCCAATACTCGAAATGTACAAAAAAGAAGGTATCGAAGTGCTCCTCTGTTTTGATGAAATCGATGAACTTGTCATACCCATGATTGGCCGCTATGGAGACATAGAGCTTAAAGCAGCCAATCGAACAGGTGCGGAAGAAGATATTCAATCGAAAGAAGCAAAGCAAAAACAAAAAGAGAATGCACCGCTTGCAGAAAAAATCAAAAAAGCGCTCGGTGACCTTGTAAAAGACGTGCGCGTCTCATCGCGATTATCGGAAAGCCCAGCATGCATTATTCTTGACGAACAAGATCCGAGCATGCAGATGGCTCAGCTCATGAAAGCACTCGGCCGCGGTGAGGAAGTTGAAGTGAGACCAATACTGGAAATCAATCCAGACCATGCGCTCCTTAAAAAAGCTCAGAACTCAGAGAGCGATGAACTCACATCGGACATTGCGCATGTGCTCCTTAACCAAGCACTTCTCCTCGAAGGTGTGCCGATAAAAGATCCATCGGATTTTGTAACGCGATTGAACCGACTACTTTCGCAATGAGTCTTTTCATAAACATATGAACAACACAAGCACCGGAACAAAACCGGTGCTTTTTGTTTGAAACGTGATGTTTGATAGCTCGTAGTTGATGGTACTTGAAAGAAACTTGTACTTGATAGGGGCCGACACTTTACTGAAACTTACACGTATTACAACCTGCGTCGCGATAACAACGCCGTGAGGAGTTATCGGGGACAGGAACGCAAAAAATCAAGTAACGGATGATGCCATTCCCGTGCTGCCTCACCCTGCTTGAGCAGTGTGCGATACAGCGTGATAATGTGATTTTTAATTCTCATTTCAGCATCACTACCAATCCGTGGTTGTAAAAAAAGATCGTTAATAAATTTTACCGCTTCTTCCTCTGTCAACCATGCCCCATAGAGCTTTGTCATTGCATACATCGCAGCACCGACACAGTTTACGCTATGCTGTTTCACAAATAAAATCGATTCGGTAATCGCAAGCGCACCAGTTCTGAGCTCATCAATCTGAGCATGATAGCGCTCAACATCACCGCGCTGTGTGAGAAAATCACGCAATGCAAGCCACGAGTACACCACGATCATGACATGGAGGCTCGGCACACAGGCATAGTGAGGATCAGCAGCGTGAATGAGCGCAAAACGCGGACGCTTAATATAAAAGGGGCGCTCGGTCGTTGAAAGATGTACCCGGTACACTGAAGCCGCTTGATTGTAGAGCCTGGCAATACCATCAACAAATTGAGCAATTGCTTTACGCTCCTTCCATCCATATACCGTATACATCCATGCTGCTGTTCGAATCCAGAAAGGAATAAAATCCATGTACACATGCACATGCCCGGGGCTAAATGGCACATCCTTATCGAGTTCATGATCGACTGATGCAATGGGGATTTTCCCCGGCAAAAGCCGCTCCAGCCACTGAACAGCAAAAAAATCGACTGCTGCATTCTTAACAACCTGCAGCGCAGCCTTACGCAATACCGGTATTTCTAGAGCCTTTATAGCAAAACACGGAACATTCATCGATGCAATTGCTGGAACTTCCGCACTGGTATTTTGAATAGGATTGTTCATAGTCATGAACTATAGCATAGTGAGCAAGTTTGATAAATATAATGATATCCTACTAGTGACAGGAAGATTGTGAATAGAATCTGCACTACAATATATAGTGATTATGGTTCGCTACATATACAAAATAGTATGTTAATTGTAATACAATCAAAAATAGAATACTTTCAACCTGGATTTTCACAAGCTTCGTGACACTAAGCAATCATTGGGGTGTCTGATAGTTGTTTATTCATATTATTAAATATATTTCTTCTAAAATCCCATAATCAATGCCCTTCATCGTATATAATTAAATCAAAATAGTTTCTACTTGATTCTTTACATCCAATTTTTGCTATATCTTTTGACAAGACAAATATATCTTTAACTGGTATTTGTGATTTTGTTCTTTTATTATGAATTTTTTTAGCAAATCATCCGCCAAATCTTGCGTTAATGCTTGCAAAACCGTTATAAATGCTTTTGATCCTGTAGCATATGCAACCTTTAAATTTTGCCTTGCCCCATAAACTAAAAGTTGAATAGATAGAACACTTTTTCCAGTACCAGGACCTCCTGTTACAATTATTACAGATTTTTTATTGTTTTTTATTGATTCATTTACTTTATCAATTACTGTATTAAACACTATTTTTTGTTCGTCTAATAATCTCCATTCAAAATTTGATTGGATAGATTGATTTAATACATCAAGCAATTTTGTAGAAACATAGTAATTTACATTTATTATTTTATTTAAATAATCATCACCTATTTCTTTATCTGAAAAAATATTTGTAATAAATTCATTTAACTTAATTTCCTCACCTTTAATAAATATAGGATAATCTATTATAATATCATTTGTTATAATTTGCTCTAATTTTTTTTATCACTTAAATTATGTAGATATGCACATCCTCTTATTAAATAGTTATCTTTTGAGAAAGCTTGATGATAGTATTTTAAGTATTCACAATAGCCTTTCACTTGAATAAATGGATGCAAAATGGTTTATTACCTATAGCAATAGTATCAGTTATTGCTGATTGGCCTATATTACTCCATTGTTTTAATTCTATAACTAAAGCTGTTGGCTTTTGGTTTTTATCCAATCCAAAAAGCATTACATCTGCTCTCCTTGAACAAGAAGGCATTTTATATTCTAAAAAAATATACAAATTATGTAATTTGATATTGCTTTTTAAAACACTAGCAAGCACCATTAAAGAATTTTTCCATGAATTAACTTCGCTTTCAGAAGGTAGGGAATCAAAGATTTGCTTAAAATTACTTGTCAAAATATTTAAAATCCTTCATCTTCTACATTATTTAAATATTCATCAACTTTAGAATAGTAAATCATTTAAACCTTCTATTTTTCTTTATTTCCTTATAACTTTACTTTTTGTTTAAAATGTTTAACAATCACCTAATTCAGATAAGATATTGGCTTTCCCAGCCTCTGTATCAAAAAATCTCCAGCCCGATTCTCCCAATAATTTGTTTATTTTAATGCGCGCTTTTGCTTCTTTTTCTGACATAGTGTCCTTATTCCAGCATGTCACACAGGAATCTCTTACCAAACCCGAACGGATCATGCCTACTGTTTTTAATTGTGCTATCAGTATATTATATGGTCAGCAGAGAAAAAATCATGGATTTGAATATGCGGTATCACTACGATTGGAGGAAAGCATGAAACGATTCCTAAGCCTGTTGTGTACATGTATTTGCATGAGCACATTGATAGGAGGTGATTCGACCGGAACAATTATCGTTGAAGTTTCACCCTGCAAAAAGTTCACCGGCTCACTGTATGCTGCATTGTTTGCATCTGCCGACGGTTTTCCCGATAAAGCAGATAAGGTCTACAGAACCGAAATCCTTACGGTAACTGCTGAAACTAACTATATCGAGTTTAAAAATATACCATATGGGACGTATGCCATAAGCGTCTATCATGATGTTAATGGAAATGGCAAAATGGATATGGGTGCTTTCGGTCCACTGGAACCATACGGTTTTTCTAACAACGCAAAAGCGATTTTTAGCGCACCACCGTTTTCTAAAGCAGCATTTGTTCTCAATTCGAGCGAGGTAACTATTTCGATAAAACTGAGACAATAGCATTTGTGTTGCGGATATGTTTGTGTCACGATAATGTTTGTGTCACGAAAATTGTAAAAATCTGATTTCTAAGCGCTTAATTTTCGATTGTATCAAAATAGATACACCATATCGTATTAGGCAGCACAATATACACAACATATTGTGCTGCCCAGTTTTTTAACAAGCTTCGTGACACTATATATGAAATCAATAATTACGTAAACTCACTCTAGAAAAGGTATCATCAAGCGGCGTCGCACTATTCTTTCCGCCACTTTGGACAAAGACATAGTTGCTCGTGCCATTATTCATGTAGCTTCGTATCGTGCTATCAGCTGTTCTGCTTGTTACCCCGCCATGACTCTCAATCCAGGATGTAATATTCGATGCATATGTCCAGAAGTAGTAGAGCCGCGCATAGCAGTGTCTGTCCCCGGTGTCGTTAGTTGCATTGGTGCCAATAAAATCAGGATAAACATAGGTAACGCAGACCATTTTACGCAAATCATAGTTCGAATCGCCGATAGCAAGCCAGCTATCACCACACATATAGTTTTGATGTTTATCCATTTCAATTGCCAGAGTAGTGTGTCTACTCTTTACAGTGCTTACAATAGAGCGTATGGCTTCGCCATTCCACATCGATTTTGTCCAACCAAGGATGCCATTAAAGTAGCTTTTTGCATCTTTTGACCAAAAACCCTCGAGCAATGCCAGCCTGTTCGGAACATAGCTCTGACTGATTGTTCCGTTTGTAACCCGATCAGAAATAACTCGAACGAGATACGCACCGAGTTGTGCGCCTGTAGAATGAGCAATGATTCTCTTATTCGCTGTATTGCCAGCAAGTGCACTGATATAGATGTTATAAAATTCTTCACCAAGCGGACGAACCGGCTGATTTGTTGTACGGAATTCTCCTTTACCAAAACCTGTTCTCACACGATAGCGCATACCCTGGAATCCATTGCTCGTTTTCCAGATTTTTGCTTCTGCATTTTTTACTTCATCGGGCTCATCAGCAAACTGATCCCAGAAAAAGATACCAAAGTTCCAGCCATCATCAATAATATACTGTAACGTATCAAGGCCAAGAGGAATTGTTCCTGAACCTTTGGTAATAAAATATAACATATTTTCACGACGATAATCGTTTATTACAGCGTTTTTCTCATAGCCATGTGTGTAAATCATTGTTTTTGCTGATGGATTAAAATACCTGTTGTTTCTTCCTGGCACATATTTTTCCATATACACATAGCCATCAGCCTGTTTTTTAGAGACGAAATATAGACCCCAATCAACATCTATCGTCTTGAAAGTCCAAGTATTCGCACTTGCAAGCGTCTGTCCATTCACATCAACAACACCACTCACAGTTACCTTGTAAGTATAATTGGGTTTAATTCCCTGCCAGCTAGCCTTACTTCCTTCGGTACCTGAAAGCGGTTCAAGCCAGTGACGTTGTACCGGCCTAAACACAATATCTTTGTTTCCATTACGAAGTTCGAAGGTTCCGAGTACCGGTTGATTATCTTCTGTTCGTACAACTTTTATAGGATAGTTTGCTGTCGCATCGAGTGATGCAGGCAAACATGATGGGTTGATAGCGTTTGAAAATCTAACAACTATCCATGCACCTGTATCAACATTGACATCATCGGTCTTGTCAGTAAAAGCAGTACTATAAGAAGTGTAATTTCGGTTAAAACTGCCCTTATCGTAGTAATGTGATAACACTGTAAGTGCCGCTCGTGAACTTATTGCATCACCATGCGCGATTTCTGCATTGTCTGTTTCAGTTTTGCTAATTGCTGATAGCGGACTAGAACAACCTACTGCGATAAGTGTTAGTATCAGAATACCAACAATATAAAATGCTTGTTTTCTCACGCAAAGCTCCTTAACAGATAAAATGGATCCAGGCACGCCAGATTGGTGGTCGGCTGTTTTTATTAGAAACCGGTTTTACCAATCTGTCAACTTATTTTTTTCAGAAAGTAACAGACTGTAGTGTCACGAAGCTTGTAAAAATTATTTCTAAGTGCCGCATGCAGATAGACAGATTGAAAGTGAATAATTTGTATACACATCCACCATTTGTGAGGTATACCGATGACAGACACGTTCCCTTTCTGCCCGAACCCATGCTGTACATTCCATACCGGGACACAGGGCACAGACTGGTATTACCTGTTTGGACGTTACACAACCAAAACTTTTGGAGATGTTTTTCGTTACCGGTGCAGCGCATGCGGTAAAACCTTCTCCACACAGACGTTTTCTCTCCATTACTATGCAAAACGTATCATCGATCTGGAAGAACTCGAGCGGCTCTCTGCATCG
>JAKPPT010000092.1 GCA_029547205.1 Spirochaetota bacterium | reverse complement strand
GTCACACCCGTTCCCATCCCGAACACGGAAGTTAAGCTCTCTTATGCCGATGGTACTGCCTTTGGGCGGGAGAGTAGGTCGTCGCCGGGCTTTTTTTATTGCAATAAGGTAGAAAGTGAAATGATCTTAAAACGATAATTACTAGAATTCTAAATATTATAAAACGTGTTTATAAGAAAGTTAATAAATATTGAGTAAAAAGTTTTTGCAATTTACAAAATATTTCAATTAAAACATGGCATATAATGATACTTTTCAAAATAAATTATTTTACATATACTAAATGCAATTATATGCTTACTGAACGAACTGTTGTCATCAGTTATTTTTCTTTTTTAATACTTACGGGTACAGTACTGCTCTTGATGCCAGGTGTCTGGCAAGGAACAAACCAGCTAACAGTTATAGATGCACTTTTTACTGCAACAAGTGCAGTTTGTGTGACTGGACTCATAGTGGTGGATACAGCACAATTTTCGATCTTTGGTAAAATAGTCTTGATGCTACTCATTGAGGCAGGTGGTTTAGGTTTAGTTACCTTTTTTGCTTTCTTTCTAGCAACACCAATACGAAAATTTTCGATTGTAAGCAGTTCCATTATTAAAGATTTATTTATAATCGATTTAGGTACAAAACCTTCCACAATAATACGTAATATAGTAGTAACAGCAATTATTATTGAAGCTTCTGGAGCACTTCTCTTATTTTTTGCATTCAAAAATTCTGGTATAAAAGATCATTTGCTCTTAACTTCGGTTTTTCATGCAGTATCCGCATTTTGCAATGCAGGATTTTCAACGTTTTCTACGAGCCTTGAACAATTTGCTGGAGTAATTTCTGTAAACATTATTATAATGTTCCTTATTGTTTTAGGTGGGATCGGATTTGTAGTAATTCAAGATGTTAAACAGCGATTAAAAAACAGAATACATCTCGCTACCATGCACACAAAAATTGCTTTGCTCATGACCGTTCTACTAATCGTAGGTGGCGCGATATTCTTTTTTATTGAAGAAAGAAATGGTGCGTTTAAGAATTTAACATTTTCTCAAAAGATACTGGCTGCACTATTTCAATCTGTTACTTGTAGAACAGCAGGATTCGATACCATTCCAATCGCAAGTTTTTCAACACCTTCTATACTTGTATCAATTTTGTTAATGTTTATTGGAGCCTCTCCTGGATCGACAGGTGGTGGAATTAAAACAACGACATTTTTCATGCTCGTACTCATTTTGCTCCGTCGCACTTATGCCGACGGTTCGCTCAATGTGGGAAACCGAAAAGTAAGTGCTGAAATGTTAGCGCGTGTTTTTGTGCTCTTTTTACGTGCATTGCTAATAATTTGTGTAAGTTTTATACTGCTTGTATTTATTGAACATAAACATGGTCTAAGTATAGTTCAGCTATTTTTTGAAGTAGTTTCAGCATTTGGTACAGTTGGATTGTCATTAAATACAACAAGTTTATTGTCCTCAATGGGTAAAATCATCATTATATGTACGATGTTTATCGGAAGAATTGGCATATTCACCATGATAGTTAATAATGCAAAGGATCATCCGGCAAAAATTTATGATGTGCCTGATGCCAATATATTAATTGGGTAAAGGAGCGGCTATGGCAAATCAGTTTGCAATTATTGGTTTGGGAAAATTTGGAATTTCTGTTTTAGAAAAACTCCATACAGTCACGAATGAAATTATTATTATTGATAAAGATGCTTCCGTCATAGAACGGTTTAAAAATTGGGCAAGAAAAGCACATATCGTTAATTTACGAAGCAGTGATATTATAGAGCAATCGCTTGGTGAAACCGTAGATACGGCAATTATTGATGTTGGAAATGATATTGAAGCAGCTGTTATAATTATTAGCACATTAAAAAAGCTCAATGTAAAAAATATTATTGTAAGCTGCGACACTCAGGAACAGGGGCAGATTTATAGCATTGTTGGAGCAACTCAAATAGTAATTCCTGCTGTTGAAGCTGCAGAAAGAATTGTGCCCTTACTTATTTCAGGTAAGCTCCTTAATTTTTCGCCAATCAGTGGTTCGCTTGTAATAGCAGAAATAAAATTACCTGAACGGTATATCGGGAAAACACTTATTGAAGCAAATTTTCGCCAATTCTATGGAATAAATGTCATTGCAATACGCAAAAATGGAAGTGACAATTATTTTTATTTTGATCCCAGTTATAAGCTCGAGGAAGAAGATATAATACTGTGCGTTGGCATGATAGATAACATTGAAAAATTTGCGGGAATCTCACTGTCAGCACATCGTAATATACTGGAAAGTTTTTTAAATATTTTTCTGAAAAAAAGAAATTAGCCCAATGTACTAGATTTTTTTTATTCATTGAAATACTATAGCACTGATGAATGAATATCATTCACGTGTGTTTATCATGGAGGCTTTAGAGCATGGATATTTTTAAGAAATGTTATGAGTATGATCTCGACAAGCAGGCTATGGAGAAAGGCTATTATCCATATTTTCAGCCGCTTGATGCTTCTGAAGGAACAGAAGTGACCCTGAACGGGCGAAGAATTTTAATGATTGGTTCAAATAACTATCTTGGTTTAACTACACATCCAAAGGTTGTTGAGGCAGCGAAAAATGCAGTCGAAAAGTATGGACCAAGCTGCACAGGAAGCAGATTTTTAAACGGTACATTAAAAATACACCAGGAATTAGAAGAACGGCTTGCAGCTTTTGCTGGTAAAGAAGCTGCTCTTGTTTTTTCTACAGGCATGCAGGCTAATCTGGGTGCAATCTCAGCATTGATTTCGCGAAATGACATTGTATTTGTGGATAAAGATGATCATGCATCGATTGTTGATGGCTGTAGGCTTGGGCTTGGAGAAATAAAACGGTTTGTGCATGGAGATTTAGATCAGCTCGAAAGAATGCTCGCAAAAACCCCAGAAGACAAGGGTAAACTTGTAGTTGTTGATGGTGTTTTTTCAATGGGTGGTGACATTATTGACCTTCCAAAACTTGTATCAGTATGCAAAAAATATGAAGCCAGGCTGTATGTAGATGATGCTCATGCGTTTGGTGTGCTCGGTGGAGGAAGAGGAACCGCTCATCACTTTAATCTCGTTGACGATGTTGATATCACAATGGGAACATTCTCAAAAAGCTTTGCATCACTGGGTGGTTTTGTTGTAGGCGATAAAGAAGTAATCAACTATATAAAGCATACTGCTCGATCGTTTATTTTTTCGGCTTCATTACCTGCATCAAATCTTATGGCAGCAATGGCGGCTCTGGATATTATGGAAACTGAACCAGAACATGTTCAACGCTTGTGGGAAAATACAAAGTATATTACAGAAGGATTTAAAAAGCTTGGTTTTAATATAGGCAACACCCAAACACCGATTGTACCTGTATTTATTGGGGAAGATGAAAAATGCTTCCTTGTTTGGAAAGAGCTTTTTGAAAAAGGTTTGTATACAAATCCTGTTATCGCTCCGGCAGCGCCAGCAGGTCATGCACTCTTGCGAACCAGCTATATGGCAACACATACAAAAGAACAGCTCGATCGCGTGCTCAATATCTTTGAAGAAGTTGGCAGAAAATTTAAGATTATTCAGTAATAATTATTGCTTAAATAGTATAACAGCATTTAGCAACTGGGTACTCCTATGCGTAGCTGCTAAATGCTGTATGAAATTTAATTAATCCTTTTTAGGAGTTCGAATATGAGGGTTGCAATAAAAAAAATTATCAATGTGATGGTAGTGGCAGTATTACTTGCTGCATGTAGTTCTGGAGGAATTCGTGGTACGTTTGTCGATGAAAGTGGCAATTCAAATCTAACCTTTAAATCTGGAAATACGGTGGTGGTGACAGTGGCAGATGTTACTATCGAAATGAAATATTCTGTACATGATAAAAAAGTGTCGATTATAGAGCAAAATGGTATTGTAACCGAATTAGAATTCGATGGAACAGACACCCTCACAGGAGCAATGGGAATTAAGTATACGAGAAAGAAAAAGTAATCTGAAAACTGTGTATTAAAGTAATTTGCAAAGAGGCAGCCTTAAGGGCTGCTTTTTTATTAAACGCAGTGGCTTACAGATAGCTATAAAAATAGTGTTAGAGAATCCCATTATCTTAGTGATACTGGTGTTAAGAGGTAATAACCCACCCTTTTTCTTTAAGGCTTATGAAGCCTGTTTCTGAAAAAATAATGTGGTCAAGCAGCGGAATGCCCAGTATCTCTCCAGCTTCGCTGATACGTCTGGTTATTTCGATATCCTCATGGGATGCCTCTAACCTTCCCGAAGGATGATTGTGGGCGACAATGATTGAGCAAGCTCGGTCATTCATTGCTTCTGCAAAAATTTCACGAGGATGCACGATGGTTTTATTAATAATCCCTACAGTTACAATATGAATATGAATAAGAGCCTGTGCACCATTGAGCGTACAACAAATGAACTGTTCTTTTGTCCTATCTGCAAGGTGTTTGATTGCATCCCAGATATCTGCTGGATTTGTTATTTGCTTTAAGTTTTGCCCAAAAAGCCGTCTGCCAAGTTCATATGCAGCCATAACCTTACAGCTTTGAGCAATACCCATGCCCTGTATTTTCTGTATATCCGTAATCTTTGGTTTACCTCTGCTCTGGTCTAGAACTTCAAGCACTTTATATGAAAGATCCTGTAGTGACTGGCGTTTAGTTCCTGTGCCGATTATGGCTGCAATAAGCTCCATATCTGTTACCATGTGGATACCCTGTTCGACTATTTTTTCTCGTACTGTAATTTTGCCATAAGGAATATCTTTGTTGTATATGACGGTCTCACTCATGTTTCTCTCCTTGTCTAGTATGTACAGCACAACTCGCGATTTTGCATGCTCATCCCATATGTAATAGTACTGTTGTATGATACAAAGCAGATTGTATAGAGACAAAAATCGCAGAGGGATGACGGGGTGATTTCTAATAATCGATTTCTGCTGAATATTTTTTCATCAATGCCGATAAAAGAGTGAGGGAGAATCCACACTATGGTACGAAGTTTATGGACAGCGGCAAGCGGCATGATTGGTCAGCAAGGCAATATTGATACTATTTCCAACAACCTGGCAAACGTAAATACGAGCGGTTATAAACGCCAGCGTGCAGAGTTTGAAGATCTTATTTACCAAACAGTAAAAATTGCGGGAACACCAGCAACTGAGGATACTGTAGTACCTGTCCCCATTCAGATGGGACATGGTGTAAAACTTGCTGCAACGCAGCGGCAGTTTACTCAAGGTGCTCTGCAAAATACGGAAAACTTTTCGGATATTGCAATAGCCGGAGATGGCTTTTTCCGTGTCATGCTGTATGATGGCTCATTTGCTTATACGAGGGACGGATCCTTTAAAGTTGATGCAAATGGACAGCTTGTTACCAGCCAGGGGTACAAAGTGATACCAGAAGTAATCTTACCTGAGGGTTTTATTCCTGAGACGCTTGCAATCAGCAGGGACGGAAGAATTACAGTCAAAATACCTGGCTTGGATGAACCTATTGATGTTGGTCAGATCGAGCTCTACCGATTTCCAAATCCAGCGGGTTTAAGTGCAATCGGTGAAAATCTTTTTAAAATTAGCAATGCATCGGGGAATCCCATTGCAGGGCGTCCCGGATTTGATGGAATGGGACAGACTATTCACCGTTTTTTGGAGATGTCCAATGTGTCCGTTGTGCGGGAAATGGTAAATATGATAGTAGCCCAGCGTGCATACGAATTCAACTCTAAGGCAATTCAGACAAGTGATAACATGCTTGGAACTGCAACTAACCTGAAACGGTAACCGGTAAGTGTCGTACCATGAGGAGTAAAAAATGAATGTGACAGACATTACAGGATTGCAGACACCGCTCATTCTCGAACAAATGAAACAGAAGCAATCAGCGACACTCTCTACTGCTATGATTGTCCCCAAACAAAATATTGATAAAAAATCGGCACTGTATGAGCAGTGTATCGAGTTTGAATCGTTATTTGTAGAAATGATGCTGAAGACGATGCGGGAAACGCTCAACAAAGAAGATAATCTCCTCTATGGGGGACAGGCAGAGGATATCTTTTCTGACATGCTCTACTCTGAATATGCTAAAAGTATCAGTAAAAACTCACAGCTTGGCCTTGCTGATGCAGTGTATTTGGAGCTGGTTCGCGGAACTGGAAGTCACTCTTGCTGAAATCGCCAGACACAAGTATTTTTAATGCCTACTAAATTGATAGCTTGCATAGAAGGGACTGACCAAAATTTTCCGGTCAGCCCCTTTTTAGTGCTTGAAACAAGCACCCTGCTTTGGAAGCCCGCCATGTTCGGTTCGATACAGTGAAGCGGGCGCTATGGTACCGTTAGAATTGGTGTGCGCCAAGCATTAGGTTAAAAGGCTTGAACTGATTTTCAAGAATTGAAAAGCTTACGTAAACACCTACATCAAACTGGAAACCACCAAGATTAAGATTGAGTGCAAAACCTGCTCCTGTAGTAAGTAATGTAGTGTTCTCTGCTCCTAATGTATAGTGAAGGTCATCAACTATACCAGCATCAAAAAAAGCGAAAAATTCGGGGATGAGAAGGTTGTCAAAAAGGGGGAGGAATGGAGCGCGGACATCAAAGTTATTGATAAGCTTGATGTAGCTGTCATAACGTCCACCTTCAATACCTCGTACTGCACCGCCCGCACCGCTGTATGTCGAAAAACCACCAATTTGGCGCATAGCGATTGATGGAATTTTTGCCCCTCCGAGAATATCCGCAATAATGCGATCACCAAGGTACAGGGAGAATGTTTCACTTTCGATAAGCGTGATGAAGCCTTTCAAAGTTAGGTTCCCACGAATATAGTCGCTGTCCCCAAAGAGATTGTTTGCAAAAAATCCAGGTGCCCATTCGCCGCTTACTTCAGCATAAAACCCTGAAGCTGTCTGAATGTTATTATTATATTGTACCCTGTCATAGTATAATCCCAAAAATACCGAATTCTGCCAAAGGCCTTCTTTGTCTGGATATGTTGTAAAGTACAAGTTAGGATCGATATCGTTTGTTGTGTAATGCCTTTGATAGGTTGTTTTAAGAAAAATAAGTGAATACAACCAGTTCTTGTTGAGTGCGTCATCGTAGGCTAAACCTAAATTTAATCCTAGTTTACCGTTAACAATAAATTTATTAAAACCGGCACCAAAATAGTCACCCGTAGGATCAAACATCACCGTGTTGTTCGGTTCACGGTAGTATGCGTCTCCTACCCAACCAATACCAGGATAGAGTAAAACCTGGCTGTCGGCACCCTGTACGATAGATAAGCCTTTAAATCCTACATAGGGTTCGACGTACCACATGCCAAAACCACCTATGCCAAAGGTGAATTCCTGTGCGCTCAGTGCTGTCAGTGTTAGTACAGTTACAAGTACAACTAAAAACTTCTTCATGGTACAACCTCGTCTTCATGGATTGTGGGTACAGCAGCGTTTTGCAATACCTGTCTCTATTGTATTATTGAAGTTAAAAATTTTCAATAAAAAAGTAATGTGATACATTTCACTGTATTTACTTTATTGAAAACTCGAGGAATTTTAGCGTAACAAAATTTCTCGATAGCGAAAATTGCGCGTTTTGCTTTTATTATTTACAAAAACAAAATAGTGTCCTACAATGACTACTTATGTATACACCAATTAGATCTTCTGACATTCGAGAGCATAACGAGAAGTTAGTTTTGCGAATGATTCTTATGGCAGGTGCTGAAGGCATTGCGCAGTCTGATATTGTTACCAAAACAGGACTTAAAGCACCGACAGTATTTCGTATTTTTAATAATCTGGAACGATTGAACTATATCGAAATGAGCGGTAAACCTGAAGAGTTACCTGAAACTGTTAAAAAGAAAGGCCGGAAACCAGTCCTGTATCAAATACGACCTAATACTTTTTTTACGATTGGTGTTGATTTTTGGGAGAATCACCTCTATGCAGGGCTTTTTGATTTAACGGGTGAACAGAAGCAAGTACTGACTCAAAATTTTACAACACATACTGTAGAACACGTATTAGAAACTATTATTGCTTCAATAAAAAAGCTCATTGCAGATGCTGGTATCGCCAGTGAGCAGGTACTGGGTGTTGGTATCGGTGCCCCAGGACAGGTTGATTTAGAATCACGCAGCATTATGCACTACCCTGGAATCACCGGAATCAATAATTTCCCACTCTGTGAGCACATTGAAGCAGCTTGTTCTATACCTGCATTTATTCATAACAACTGTGCTGTTCTTGGTATGCAGGCTGCTGAACAGTATCCAATACAAGAATCCTTGTTTCTTATGATAGTACGTCGTGGTATTAATGGCGTATTTATTCAAAATCGAACGCCATTTGTATTTAAAAACAATAAAACTATTGAGTTTGGGCATATTCCAATTTTTTCAAATACAGAACGGTGTTCCTGTGGTGCACAGGGCTGTCTGGAAGCAGTAATTAGTAAGCTCGATAACCATTCTGGTAATGATTGGCTGTTTGAACCGTACTACGCTGATATAACAGCGCTTAAGGAAAACACGAAGCTTTTTAACGAACTTATCGATGTTTTTGCCTCTGCAGTGCAATCTATACGGCGGCTTTTTGATCCGCATTTATTTTTATTGATGACCGGAAATAAAGAATTTTCCGAGCTACTTTGTAATGCAGTACAAAAGAAACTTGAGGGATGTACATCAATCTTTGATGATGGAGATTTTGCGCTACAAGCTACTGTCTATAATCCTGAACATGCACTGCTCGGTGCTGCAAAACTTGTAATTGAACATCTCTTATCCTGATACACCAGGTATCGTCTGATATACTTTTTCTCTTCGGAATAACCAATAACACGCATGGTTGGTTGAGCAATTCTCGTAAATCATACGATTACACCTTGACTAATCATGAAAATAGGTATTTACTTACTTTGTGAAAATAATAGGAGGTGCCATGAAATATCCTGTAAAACTCGGTCTTGTATGCCTTGCTCGAGAGACGTTTGATTTTAATGCAGCAAAATCGATATATGGAACGCTAAAGGAAAAGGTACAAAAGATACCTGCAGTAACCTGGGTAATTGTACCAGATCTCGTCATCAGCATTGAAGATGGGAAAAAAGCTGCAGAAATGCTTGCGCGAGAGAATATAGATGGACTTGTCTGTATTTCTGGCACGTTCCATCTTGGACACCTGGCACTTGATCTCTACAAAGCGGTGAGAGTTCCAATACTGCTCTGGGGAATGAATGAACTACCATATGATGGTGGGAAAATACGGCTCAATTCTGTGTGTGGCGTAAACTTAAATGCATCAAACTTATACAAAGCGGGTGTTGATGAGTATCATGCTATTGTTGGAGACGAAATCGATGAGAATTGGATTGATGCAATTCGCGTGATTGCTCGACTCAAACAAACAAGACTGGGTATAGCAGGATACCGTGCACATGGGTTCTTTAATCTTACGGTATCTGATCCGCAGCTCTTTGCACAGACAGGCATATTAATCGATCACTATGAGCTTTCAGAAATATACAACGAGCCAGCATCTTTGGAAGAAGTAAAACGACGAAAGGAACAGCTCAAAGCAGCCTTTGATGTTCGCGATATATCGGAAGCACAGCTCGATAAGGTGGCTGGCCTTGCTGCCAGTATTGATGCGTTTTGTACACGAACAGGGACAGACTCGCTTGCAATACGCTGCTGGCCGGAATTTGCTCGCGACTATGGAATATCGCCCTGTGCAGCGATGTCATTACTCCAGTCGGAAGGAAGAATACTAGCATGTGAGGGCGATGTTGAAGGCGCTATCTCTATGCTCATGCACCAGGCCGTAGGTGGGGAAACTCCATTTCTGTTTGATTTTTCGCAGGTTGACCTGAAAGAAAACACTGCATTGCTCTGGCACTGTGGAGTTGCGCCATGCAATCTGTGGGATAAGACATCGAAATGCAGGCTGGATAGCTATTTTGCCGGCGGCAAGGGGGTCACTGCAGATTTTGTGCTCCGAACGGGTGATTTTTCGGTGGCACGGCTTGATGCGGCACGTGGGAAGTGGCGGCTCTTTTTACAGGAAGGCACAGCTGTCCCCATGCAGCAGCTCTTAAAAGGTTCATATGTTAAAGCTGTTTTCAAAAAGCCAGTTGCAGACGTATTGCAAACAGTCATTGATAATGGCATTGCTCACCACGCTTCAATGGTATATGGACATTACATGAAACCGTTCAAAATTCTTGCAAAAATAAAGAAGTGGGAGATTATAGAATGAGCAACCTGGTACTGGTACATGATGGGAGTGAGCAGAGCACATTTTCTATAGTGTATAAGGGATTACCCTTTATAAATAATACGCGAAAAAAACCATTTTTTGCAGCTGGTACTGGTGCAGCCCGGTATTCAATATCACATGGTATGTTCACAATACAGGAACAAAACCGTATGATAAAACCAATTACAGACTGGTCAGCAAGTAAAAAAAATGAAAATAAAATTGAGCTTGTATCAAAGCAATTTGGAACTCTTATTATTGAAGATATTGATGATATGCTTGTCATATCCTTTGTTTCCAATGGGGCATACAATCGAGTTGTAGTGAACCTGGAAGCACTTCCCGATGAATATGTGTATGGGTGCGGGGAACAGTATAGTTATTTTAACCTTCGTGGGAAAAAGGTGCCAATATGGGTGCAGGAACAGGGTGTTGGGAGAGGTTTTAACGCAATGAAATATGCTGCTGATATTGCAGCACATGGAGCTGGCGGGAATAAATTTACTACCTATTATGCCATGCCGGTTTTTATCTCTTCGCGACATTATGCGGTGATTGCAGATACAGATGCATATAGCCTGTTCGATTTTAGTCATAAAAAATTTACACGCCTGGAATTCTGGCAGGTTCCGCGTACAATAAAGATTATTGCAAAAAAACAGATGACCGAGCTGGTTTCTGCAGTTGTAAAAAATCTGGGTATTCAGCCAAAACTCCCTGATTGGGTATTTGATGGATTTATTTTAGGTGCTCAGGGCGGTACAGAGAGCGTTCTCGATAAACTATCAAAACTTGAAAAGGCTCAAGCAGCGCTTTCTGGACTGTGGATACAGGATTGGGAAGGAAAACGTGTTACTTCTTTTGGTTCTCAGCTGTTCTGGAACTGGATGCAGAATGATGAGCTCTATCCGCACCTTGAAAAAACAATTGCAGAACTCAAGCAAAAGGGAATCCGTGTGCTTGGGTATATCAATACATTTCTTGCGCTGGAAGGAAGTCTTTATAAAGAAGCATCGTTAAAGGGCTATTGTGTTAAAAAGAAAGATGGAAGTGATTATTTAGTAACAATAACAACGTTTCCGGCTGCGCTCCTGGATTTAACAAATCCAGGAGCAGTTTCCTGGATTAAGGAAATAATTAAAAAATATATGATTGGTATTGGACTATCTGGATGGATGGCTGATTTTGGTGAGTATATGCCAACCGATGCTGTGCTGTATTCGGGAGAGTCACCAGAACTTGTCCATAACAGGTATCCTGCACTCTGGGCAAAAGTAAACTATGAGGCAGTCGAGGAAGCTGGAAAAGCCAATGAAGTGTTCTTTTTTTGCAGGGCTGGTTATTCAGAAAGTCAGCGTTATGCTCCAGCATTTTGGGCAGGGGATCAACTCGTAAACTGGTATAAAGATGATGGTCTTCCGAGCATCATTCCTGCAGCGCTTTCGCTTGGTCTATGCGGTGTGGGTCAATTCCATGCTGATATCGGAGGATACACAACCGTTGGTTGGGTGAAGCGTTCTCGTGAATTACTCAAACGATGGACAGAACTTGGCATATTCATGCCGGTCATGCGGTCACATGAAGGCAATCGTCCGGGCGTGAATGCACAGCCATACCTCGATGATGATTTGGCATCATTTACCGCTCGATGTTCTAAAATCTACAGAGCATTACAGCCCTATGCAATAGCCTTGCGCGAAGAATATCAGCATACAGGCCTTCCTTATATCCGGCCACTCTTTATGCACTATCCACTTGAAAACAAAAATTGGCAGAATGGTTATGAATATCTCTATGGGAGAGATCTCCTTGTCGCTCCCGTGATACAGAGAGGGAAAAAGCGTAAACGTGTCTGGTTACCGGATGACACATGGGTACACTTATGGACAGGAAAAGTTTATAAGAGCGGTTTAGCGGTTGTTGATGCTCCGCTAGGGTATCCACCGGTATTTTTCCGGGAAGGAACATCGTGGAGGACATTGTTTGAACAGGTTAGTAAATTATAATACTGTATTGTTTAATATAGATATAGACGAGAAGGAGTTTGTATGACTTCAGAAGAAAAAAAGCATCTTGAAGATGCTGCGTGCGATATACGAATATTGACAATCGACGCAATTGGCAATCTTGGGGTGGGACATATTGGCGGTGCAATGTCAATTGTTGAAGTGCTCACTGTTCTGTATATGAAGCATCTAAGACACGATCCAAAGCAGCCACGCTGGGACGGACGGGATAGGCTTGTCCTCTCAAAAGGACATGCTGGTCCGGCTTTGTACAGCACACTTGCATACCGCGGATTTTTCCCCAAAGATATGTTATATACGCTTAACCGCGGTGGAACTAATCTTCCGAGCCACTGTGACAGAAATCGAACACCTGGTATTGATATGACTACTGGATCATTGGGGCAGGGGCTATCTGCAGCATCTGGTATAGCGCTCGCTTTGCGTATGAATAAAAATAATGCAAAAGTTTTTGCAATTATCGGTGATGGAGAATCGAATGAGGGACAGGTCTGGGAAGCTGCAATGTTCGCCGCCCAACAGAAATTAGATTCGCTCATTGCATTCACCGATTACAATAAAATGCAAATAGATGGTATGACGCATGAGATAAACGATCTGGGGGATATTGAGGGAAAATGGAAAAGTTTTGGCTGGCATGTGCTCCGTGTTAATGGTCATGATGTGGAAGCAATTGACAACGCAATTACAGAAGCAAAGCAGCATACCGGAAAACCTACCATGATAATTCTTGATACCATTAAGGGTAAAGGCGCAAGTTTTTGTGAAGGCAGCCTTGGAAGCCACAATATGACATTTGATGCTGCAAAAGCAGCAGAAGCTATTGCAAAACTAAAGGAGGCACGCTGATGGCAACACCAGAAATGCGCGCAGTATATGCAGAGACACTTATTGAACTTGCTGAAAAAAATCCAGATATCGTCATTCTTGAGGCTGATCTCATGAAGGCTACCGGTACCGGTGTATTCAAAGAAAAATTTCCCGATCGTGCTATCAATGTTGGCGTAGCAGAATCAAACATGCTGAGCGTTGCAGGAGGATTATCTGCAGAAGGGAAAATACCGTTTGCAGCAACCTTTGGTTGTTTCGCAGCACGAAGAGCGCTCGATCAGTTTTTTATTTCCTGTGCCTATGCAAAACTCAACGTAAAATTGGTGGGGACAGACCCTGGTGTATCTGCTGCATTTAATGGCGGAACGCACATGCCGTTTGAAGACCTTGCTATCATGCGTGCTGTACCGCAGATTGATATTGTTGAGCCTTCGGATCCGGTTTCCTTAAAAGCGCTTGTTAAAAAACTTGCAGAAAGAAAAAACAGTGCATATCTCAGATTGCACCGCAAAGCACTTGAACCAATTTATGATGCATCGGAGCAATTTGAAATCGGCAAAGCAAAGCTGCTTAAAAACGGAAACGATATTTGTATTGTAGCGCTGGGCGGTCTTATGGTTCGCGAAAGCCTGCGAGCACATGCAATGCTCGCAGAATTTGGAATTGATGCTGCAGTAGTTGATGCGTTGTCGCTCAAGCCATTTGACCGCGAAACTATTGCTTTGGCGATGCAGGGGAAAAAGCTTGTCGTGACAGCAGAGAACCACCAGATCAACGGAGCACTTGGTTCTGCTGTTGCAGAAATAATTGCAGAACAGGGTGGCCCCCGGTTGGTGCGTGTCGGTATCAACGATGAGTTTGGTGAAGTTGGGACAGAGGCATATCTTCTCGAGCGCTTTAAGCTACGTGGCGAGGATATTGTACAGCGAATACGAGAAGTTCTTAAAAAATAACCAGTATAGTAACTTGAACAAAATAGGCAATCTGTTAAGAATTGCCTATTTATGCAACAAAGAGCATAAAAGGAGCATATACTATGAAAATAGCAATAGCATCAGATTTATCAGGATTTCCACTTAAAAAGGAACTCGTTGCACATCTTCAATCAAAACCGGGTATTGAAGTACTGGATTTTGGTATACCGTCAGAGGATCAGCCAAAGCCATATTTTGAGCAGGCACCACTTGTTGCTCGTGCAATTCAGGAAGGAAAAGCAGAAAAGGGTATTCTTATCTGCGGAACGGGTCAGGGAATGGCTATTGTTGCCAATAAGCACAAAGGAATTTATGCATGTGTAGTGACCGATATTTTTTCTGGAGAACGTGCAAAAATTATTAACAATGCCAATGTCATCACCATGGGAGGTTGGGTGACAGCTCCTTTCCTTGCAAAAGAAATAGTCGACGCCTGGCTTGCAATGTCATTTACACAAAAGATGGAATTTAAGAAGGAATTCCTCACAAATGCGTTTAACCAGGTCGTTGCTCTCGAAGAGAAAAATTTTAAATAAGCGATGCTGTTTTTAGATTGAAGAAAGGGGAAACGGTATGGATCTCTCTGTACAAAATCTCATGTCGCCAGTTCGTGTGGTTTCTATGAAAACCATTGATATGGATACACTGAATGATGTTTTATTGTTTACTGCAAAAAAACCTGTAGAACGAATATGTGTAATAAGTGATCCATACCAGGTTCCTGCACGTGAAAAACTGATAGAAAAATTGCGCAGTAAATATGAACTTACTGTATTAACGAGAGTGCAGCCGGATCCTTTAACAGAAGATATCATCAGCATGCTGCCAGAGTGCGGAAATCCCGATATATTCATTGGTATTGGTGGTGGCAGCGTGCTCGATAGTGCTAAAGCTGTATCAATGCTCTACGGCAATACGCTTAATCCTGATGAGTTTTTTTCCGGGAAGGCTGGCAGTTCAGCAAGTGCACGAAAATTTCCGCTCGTGTTGATACCAACAACAGCAGGGACAGGTTCTGAAGTAACCAGAGTGGGTGTTTATAGGGATACAGGAAATCGAAAGCATACTGTTGGCTCACCACCGCTCTTTGCTGATACAGCAGTACTTATAGGAGAGCTCACTGCAGGAATGCCGCCAGCGCTCTGTGCAGCAACAGGATTTGATGCGCTTTCTCATGCGCTTGAATCTGTCTGGAATAAAAATGCGACACCTGCAACACTAAGAGCATCAGCACGTGCGGCACGTGCAGTTCTGGAAAACTTTGAACCACTCTATGATGCATTGACCGGCACCATAAACCTTGATTCTTCAGCTTTGTATGACCGTGCGCTTAGCATGACAGAAGCAGCATGTATGGCTGGCATGGCATTTAGTATTACCGGTACGGCTATGGGACATGCAATATCATTTATACTTGGTGAAGAATGGCACGTGCCGCACGGCAAGGCATGTGCGTTCACGCTCGAAGATTGTTTTATGTTTGTATCACAGTATGAAGCAGTAAAAGAACGGCTCATTGCGCTTGCAGAGTATATCTTCCCTGTTACGAAAGGAGAAAGCGCACTTGCCATGCTCTATGACACAATAGTACGAACAAAGAAAAAGATGAATCTTCCTTTTACGTTTAAGGATATGAATATTACGATAACACGAAACGAAATCGAAAAACTTTTTGCGCGTTCGTTTGATGATCCAAAAATGAAAAACACCTTACCCTTGCCGGATGAAAAAACGGTATACGATCTTCTGGAGAAAAAAATATGCTAGAGCTTATTCTGAGCGGTATTGTTGTACTCATTACGCATGCACTTGAAGCAGTTACCGGGTTTGGTTGCACTGTGCTTGCTCTTCCGTTTGTTACAGCGCTACTGGGTATGACAAGAGGTATACTGCTCCTCACAATTTTAGCGTGGATTCTGGCATTGTATATTGTGATTAAAAACATAAAACATATTGCATGGAAAGAGCTTGCAGTTATATTGCTTTTTGTATTGATGGGGCTGCCGTTTGGTATTTACCTTTTCAATATAATTGATGCAGCCGTTATAAAAAAAATACTTGCCAGTTTTATAATTGTTTCAGCAGCTATTCAGCTAATTAAATTGCTGGTGCTTAAAACCGACAGGACAGTGCTCCCTCGCTGGGCAGGGTATCTGCTCCTCTTTGCAGGAGGTATTGTGCATGGCATGTTTTCATCGGGTGGGCCGTTTGTTGTACTGTATGCATCAGGAGCAATTAAGGACAAATCACAGTTTAGAGCATCGCTCTGCGTATTATGGTCAACGCTCAATACAATCATTATTGTAACGTATATACTCAAGGGTCGATTTTCAATGCAGAGCTTTATCGATTTAGGTGCTGCAATTCCTTTTTTAATTGGCGGAATTATTATAGGTGAAGCTTTGCATCATAAAGTAAATGCAAGAACCTTCAGTATCATTGTGTTCAGTATGCTGCTCGCAACTGGAATTATAATGATTTTATAATTATAGATTAAAAGTGTAATAAAAAATTAAACATGAAGGGGTTTTTATGAGTTACGAAACAATAAAAGCAAAAAATTGTCATCTCGAATTTTTAAATGATAATCATAGCGCACTGACGCGCTATGGAAAACACCTTACGATTGCTGGTATTGATGCGTTAATAGAACAGGCTGACCGTCAGATTGTTATCAATTCAGATCAGAATACGTATGTTGCGAGCGACCCTGTGCTTGATACCCCAGAAAATAGAAAGCTATTTATGAGTTACTTTGGTGGAATAGAAATACAAATTGGATGGGTTGCAGGACCTAATAGTACAATGAATGGCATGGAGTATCACAAGTCTAATGAGATTATAGTAGCAGTGACCGACCAGGTTTTGCTCTTAGGGTTACAGAGTGATATTGATGCCAGGTATCAGTTTGAGAGCAAAAAAGCAAAAGCGCTCTATCTTAATCGGGGATCATGTTTTGAACTCATGCCCGGTACATTGCATTTAAGTCCATGCAAAACAGACGATAGAGGGTTTAAGTCGTTGATAATTTTGCCTAAAGGAACAAATCTGCCGCTCGAAAGTTTTACATATGAGCAGTCTGGAAGCGATACTGTCACAGAGGAACGTCTTTTGTTTATGAAAAACAAGTGGCTTATCGCTCATCCGGAACGGAAACCGCTTATCGAAAAAGGCGCGCATCCCGGGATTGTTGGAGAAAATATCAGAGTCTGGTATTAAGCTTTAACCTATTTTTTCTCTGGATTAAAAATTGAACCCAGTACGTTACCAATCTCGACGGTAACATTAATAAGCTTATCGCCTATTTCCTCAATTGCGGACTCGATGATAGGTGAGGCCTTTTGTGTTTCTTCTTTATAAAAATCAAAACCACCTTTAAGCTCTTCTCCAGTATCGGCTTTATGAATACCACGGCGGAGATACACACCATCGATAATTGATTGGTAGCTTCCGCCCTGCACCCATTCGTGGAGTTCTTTTAGCCTCATGACGGCAAAGGGGTGTGTTGCATCGAGCAGATTTGTAAACTTGTGTACTTGATCAATAAGTCCAGAAGCGGCTTCGTATTCCTGTGCCTGTTTGAAAAATTCATTAATATTAACTTCTCCTGGTTTTGTGCCTCCTGCCAGTTTGATGAGAAGTTCGTAGGATGGCTCAGGATTCTGGAGTGCAAGAACTTCCACCCGGTCTGCAGAAAGCTCACTTTTACGATCCCACTCACGGAGTGCGAGGATTATGGGAACAATAAGCATCTGCGATACGGGGAGCAGGTTAAATGTTATATTGAGCAGCAAATAAAGTAGTGTTTTATACGCTGCATGACCGCTCATAATATGTCCAAGCTCGTGAGCAAGGAGACAGGTTAACTCATCATCATCGAGCATATGCAGTACCGATGAATTGATAACAATCATCGGTTTATCAACGCCTAGTGTGCCGCCATTGAGAAATGGACTCTGTGTGACAAATACTGTGGGCTGTACAGGCCAGTCAAACGTTGTACAGAGGCGATTCATGATAGTCCACAGTTTAGAATACTGAGTTTCCGAAACGCGTATTGAATTAGCCAGGAACATTAGTTCTAATTTGCGGTCTGAAATAATACCGAGAATTTTTTTTATAAATTCATCAAAACCCGGAATTGATTTTAGTGCAGCAAGTGCAGCTCTGTCTGCAGGATGTTCCCATGACCGGGAATCGATTGCTTCAAAGGTGGTTACTTTGCCTGGCAGCATGGCGTTACCTCTCAAGTAGGTTGTTTGTTTTTCTAATACTTTGAAATTAGACAATTTACACTATAAATGATATGCTTTATCTTGTAAACATCAAGTAAAATGGCTTGATAGCCAGATACAAGGAGTGATGCATGGTTGATTTTTTAATTAAGGGCGGTGTGATTCTCTGGGTTATCCTTAGTTTGTCAATTGTTGGCATAGCAGAGGAATTTGCGCTTGCTCTATCTCAAAAAAATTCAGGTAGATGAAGAACAATTGTTTAATAGGGTTAAAGGTGCATTACAGAAACAGCACTATGATGAGGCTCTGGCTATTTGTGATACCAGTATTTCTCCGCTTGCAAAGCTCATTAAAGTAGGTATCGAGTACCGAGAGCATCCTCAAGTGATGCAAAAAGAAGTTTTGCGAGATGCTGCAAATCAGGAAATCCCTGAACTGGAAAAGCATATTTCGTCGCTCGGAACAATTGCTCATATTGCACCGCTTCTTGGACTTTTGGGTACCGTTACTGGAACCATGAAAGCATTTGGTGTTTTAGGAAATTTTGGTGCAGTGTCAGATCCGTCTGTGCTGGCAAAGGGTGTTTCCGAAGCATTAATTACTACAGTGGGAGGAATTATTGTCGCTGTCCCTGCTGTAATATTTTATAACTATCTTGTTACAAGAGTTAATACCATTCTCATAAAGATGGAAAACCAGGTGAATGCACTTATTGCAATTCTTTCTCCACAGGTAAAACAAGAGGAACCTTATAAATCGCTTGCTGCAAAACTCGAGGCAAAGAGAGAGGAGAAGCGGTTATGATTATAGAACGTCGCTTAAAACCAAATGTCAATGTTGATCTTACACCGCTTATCGATGTTATTTTTCAGCTTGTAATTTTCTTTATGATTACTACAACATTCAAAACTAATCCTGCAATTGCACTTGATCTGCCAGAGGCAGGAACATCGGAACCAGTTATTTTGAATCAGCTTACCATTACAGCACTTTCTAAAGACGAAGTATACATCAATGAGATTAGAACTACTGTAGACGGTGCTGCTAAAGTTATTAAAAATGAAATGGATGCCAAAAAGCTGGATGTCAAACAGGTAAATTTGCTTGCTGAAAAAAATGTTTCATATGATGTTATTATTTCATTACTGGATGCATGTAGGACAAATAACATAAGTAATATAGCACTTAACACTACGTTGCCAAAAGGAAAAAAGTAATATGAAAAATGGCCTCATAGAAAACAGGCATAGCCGCACTGGTTTTGCTTTTGCACTTTCACTTTTGGGGCATATGTGTATCATCGGATTTTTTATGGTTTTGCGAGTGTGCAGTGTTTCTGATGTTGGCGCAATGAGTGGTCCAATGCTCATAAGAATAGGTTCAGAGATAGCAAACGAAGATATGCTCAAAGCTGCACAATCTGAAACTGTGCAGGAAAATTCAGGAGAGGTTGTACCGCAAGAGACATCAGCAAATACAGCAGCAAAAGCAGCAGAGACGCAGCCTCCTCCATCAGCAGTACAATCTCAGCCAGTAAATACAAATTCTGGTAAAACTGCGCAGCAAACAGCATCACAGACCAGTAAAGCTTCCAGCACACAGGCTTCTGCTGCACAGCCATCATCGGCACAACCTTCGGAACAAACAAAACCATCAGAACCCCAGGTAACGAGCATTAAAGGAACAGAGACAGGCAATTCGTATGAGATACAGTATCTTGGTGCATCCGGTGAAGTCCGCAGGTCACTTTCTGTTCCTATCATGCTTTATATGCCTGTCCCCAATGTTCTTCCGGCATCGCTTATTGATGGAATACGCGACAGGGTAATCAATGGCACAATTTTTGCAACAGCAGATGAGTTAAAAAAAATAATGCTAAAGTATTATGTGCGCACAGGAGACACGTACCAGCTCAAGGGTTTTGCACAGCCTGATTTTACTGAACGACCCGATATCTGGTCGATACTTGAAGCAAATGGCTATGATATGTTCAATGCAGAGTACAAAATGGGGAAAAATCTGAGACCTGTTCAGATACGGTTTACTGTTTTGCCACCAAAGGGAAATGAAGGTGGCATGCTGGTAAATATAAAACTAATAAAGAGTTCAGGTTATTCAGATATTGACGAGGCGGTTTTATTTGGATTTAAGCAAGGAAGATTTTCAAACAGCAGTAACCGAGAGATTGATGCGGTGTTTACCTATTGGTTCTAAAATGTTTTGCTTCCTATAAAAAATATAGTATATTTTTTATATATTATTGTGAAAGAGGAGATGTATATGATTTCACAGAAAGTAATTGACAGAATCAACGTTCAGATTGAAAGGGAAATGTACTCAGCTTTTCTGTATATGACTATGTCTGCAGAAATGTCAAAACAGGGGTATACCGGAATCGCAAAATGGCTCATGGTGCAATATCATGAAGAAATGTTCCATGCAATGAAGTTTTATAAATATTTAATCGAACAGGGAGCAAAACCGGCTGTACCTGCAATTAAAGAAGCTCAGGTTAAGAGTGGTATAGGTATTAAAGAGCTTTTTACAGAAGTACTCAAACATGAAAAAACCGTTACTGCTTCCATTAGAGAGCTTTTAGAGCTAGCAAGCGCTGAAAAGGATTATGCAACAGAAAATGTTGTGCGGTGGTATATTGACGAACAAGTTGAAGAAGAGAAAAATGCTGAAGAAATTTTACAAAATATAGAGCTTCTTGGAGAAAACAAACAGGGTTTATTCATGCTGAATATTGAACTGGGTAAACGAGAGCTCAGTGTTGCCTCTAACTTTGTTTCTTTTACATAAACTCCCTCCTCCTTAAACCCCAAGCTCTTGTAGGCAAGGGGGATTGGCCATGTGGAATAATCTGCATGGCCTTTTTTTATAATTGAAATAATTTTATGAGTAGAATTTTTAGATGTAGTACCTTACAATAGGCTCAAAGATTAAAAGAATTTTTTATTAGCGACTACTTGAGAGTAAGAGTGGAATGTAATTCTTTTTTATAAACATCCATAAGCGAGTGATAATCTCATGGTACACGATAATGAAATTGTATATCAGGCAAAAAAAGAGCTCAGAAAGTCTATTCGAACTTCACTCAAATCGTTTTGGGCTTCCTCTTCGGCTGCTGAGAAAAATCGCCTTGGTGTATTGCTTTCAGAAAAAATAAAGAAAGTTCCGGCATGGGATTCATGTGCTCACATTTGCGCATTTTTATCGATGCCGGACGAGCTTGATACCGGACCGCTTATAACCGCAGCACTCAACCAGAACAAGCATGTGTATGTTCCCCGCATTGAAGGTTCTGATATCGATTTTGTTATATTAGAGACCGATTGGAATTCCTGGACCAAAGATGCATGGAACATACCTGTCCCCCCGGGAGAGCTTCCTGCTGTAAAACCTGAGCTTTTTATACAGGAACCATCACTCATTGTGGTGCCTGGTTTGGCGTTCGATACAACAGGCCGAAGACTGGGGCGGGGCAAAGGGTTTTATGATCGTTATTTAGGAAAGCTTTTAGCTGTGTCAAAACAGTTGCAAAAGCCTATGCCGTTTTTAGTAGGGGTAGGTTTAGAACTTCAGCTTGTTGAAAGTGTTCCTGCAGATGATCATGATTTTAGGGTTGATACAGTAATTGTAATTTGATCAGGTGCTGCGTAGTATCTCTCTAAGAGGGCATATTGTAATAGTTTGACTTAAAAAAATATCAGCCAATCAGTGCAAGATAGATATCATTAACGTTAGTTCCTGTCGCACCACTCACATATATGCTGTTGCAGTTCTTAAAAAATGAATACGAATCGTTATGTTTAATAAATTGAACAGGTTCAAGACCAATCTGTTTCATGCTCTCTATAGTTCTGCTGTCTGCAAAAGCACCTGCTGCGTCAGTTATCCCGTCAATTCCATCGGTTGCAGCGGTGAGCAGGGTTATTTTAGAAATGATTTCGTTTGGTGCCGAGGCCATTTCGTTAAGAAATGTAAGTGCGAACTCCTGTGCCCGTCCCCCTTTACCTGTCCCCGCTACTTCAACAGTTGGTTCGCCACCTGCAATAATACAGATTGGCTGTGATGAATGTGCTGCCTGTTTTGCATATTGCAACACAATACGCCAGAAAGCTCGTGCTTCTTTATGCACATCACCTGCGATTCTTGAACCAAGGTAGAGTGTTCTGTATCCAAGCAGCTTTGCTGTTTCAATGGCATACGTACAGGCAAGTCGGTTAGAACCAATAATGAGATTGGTGTTTTTTGAGAAAATAATATCACCTTCTTTGGGTGTATCTGGAACAAGATTCCTCAATCCATGATGGAAGAGCCGGATAATCGATTGAGGTGTTTCGGGTATTAGTTCATACTTTTGCAGTATTCCAAATGCATCTACCCACGTTGTAGGATCAGGTGCTGTCGGTCCCGATGCAATGGTGCTGATATCATCGCCTATAACATCGGAGATTATGAGCGAGAGCACTTCTGCTGGGTAAAATACTTTTGCAAGATTTCCACCTTTTATCATTGAGAGATGTTTGCGTACTGCATTTATTTCTTTAATGCTGGCACCGCAAGAAAGTAATTTTTTTGTAATATAAGCTTTTTCTTCAAGTGTAATATGGTGCATTGCATCGGTATAGGGAGCACATAATATTGACGAACCACCACCGGAAATAAGATTGATAACAAGTGTATCTTCAGTGCATTGACGTGCAAAATTGAGTAATGCTTTTGAAGCGTTAATACTCGAAAGATCAGGAATTGGATGCGAACCATACACGGATTGTATTTTTTTTAGCGGAACGGCATTTGGTTTATTTACAGCAATAAGTCCTCCGGAAACATAGTCACCGAGCAGTGACTCGATAACACTCGCAGAAGTGGCACTGGCTTTTCCAAAACCTGTAACGAGTAATCGTTGGTATCGAGATAAATCAAAATTTTTAGTTAGTTGTTCTGTCGAAACACAAAGTTTACCATTTTGTACATAGAGACATTGTTGGATGAGATTTGATGGTTTTGCATGCTGCACAGCAGCTTCTATGATCGCTACTGCCTGTTCTCTTCGTTTCTGTGGTTCCACTAGTAGTATTGTAAATGTAATCTGTCTTTTGGACAAGTTAATGTATTGACCTTCTGAAAGCTAAGGCATACTATATCATATATGGAATTCTTAAAATTGGTTAAAAAACGCTGTAGCGTGCGAAAATTCAGTGTACAACCTGTTTCTCGAAAAGAAATCGAAGCCTGTCTTGAAGCTGCGCGGCTTGCGCCATCGGCTTGTAATTCACAACCGTGGCATTTTATTGTTGTGGATGAAGGAAAGCTACTCGTAGAAATGCGTGAAGCTGCAGTAGGTAATCCCGTGCCAATCAATGTTTTTGTTCGGCAAGCACCGGTCATTATCGCAGTAGTAGAAGAAACAGCAAAATTGGCTGCCAGTATTGGTGGCTTTATAAAAGGACACGGCTATAAGCATCTCGATATTGGAATGGCTGTAGAAAATTTTTGTCTTGCAGCTGCGGAACGGGGCATCGGAACATGCATACTTGGCTGGTTTGATGAAAAACGAGCGAAAAAAATACTTGGTGTTCCAAAAACAAAGCAGATTCCGTTATTGATAGCAGTTGGTTATCCTATTGAGAATTTCCAGATTCCTGAAAAAAAACGCCGTGAACTTTCTGAAATCGTGTCGTACAATGGATACTCCCGTATTGAACCTGATGCCGGCTCAAACGAACAGACCTGTAGATAAATAGCGTTCACCAGTATCACAAATAATTGTTACAATTGTTTTATTGGTTAGCTCGGAGCAGGATGCAAGTTTTCGTGCTGCCCATACATTTGCTCCGCTGCTAATCCCAGCTGTAATTGATTCGTTTCTCGCAAGGCTTCGTGCTGTCTCTTTTGCATCGTCATTGGTTACGGTAAGCACTTCATCGAGTATTGTCCGGTCAAGAATTGGCGGAATGAATCCTGCTCCTATGCCTTGAATTGCGTGGGTACCAGGTTTCCCACCAGAGAGAACCGGTGAGTCAGCAGGCTCTACAGCTACGAGCTTTATGGAAGGATTTTGTCTTTTGAGATATCTTCCAACACCAGTAATGGTTCCCCCTGTCCCCACACCAGCTACAAAGTAATCAATAGCATGACCAGCTGCTTCCCAAATTTCGGGACCGGTGCTCGTTTCGTGTGCTCTCGGATTGGCAGGATTTTCAAACTGCATGGGCATAAAAGCCCGTAATGATTCACGGAGTTCGCGCGCTTTTGCTATTGCTCCAGTCATTCCTTCTTTGCCTGGTGTGAGCACCAATTCTGCTCCGAATGCTGTGAGGAGCTGACGCCGTTCAACACTCATAGTATCAGGCATTACAAGAATAACCTTGTATCCCTTTTTCCTGCCTATTGCTGCAAGTGCAACGCCGGTATTTCCACTCGTAGGTTCAATGATAATACCACCCGCTTTGAAAGAACCATCTCGTTCAGCTTGTTCAATCATACTAAGTGCTATTCGGTCTTTAATACTGCCAAAAGGGTTGCGATTTTCAAGCTTGACAAGAATGCGTGCATACTCTTCAGGTTTTTTAGTAAGTGCAATGAGTGGAGTATTTCCTATCGTCGTAATAATGTCCCTATCCATAGATTCACTTTGCTCCTTTATCTCATAAGATGGTATGCTAGATGCCTTTCGTAACGGCTGGTTCATGTTTGAAATATACTGGGAATAGCAATAAAAACAAAACAGGCTCAAGAGTACTTACAGGGCTTGTTTAGTGCCAGGAAAATTGTGAAAAGCCGATTTCTAAGTATTGAATCATCGAATATGTAGAAATGGACGCAACATATTGTGTGCATCACAACGATATACACCATATATTCTACTAACTAAATTTATTCACAAACTTCCTGACACTATACAGGGCTTGTGGACAGTATCCAGTTTTCTAACAGGTTTTATCAATGTTTTTGGGCAGCACCCTTATTACCTATAAGGTCCTATTATTGCGACACGCTTGCCATATAGTTTGCTCTGATGCTGCCGGAAAAGTCAGCTTTGGGTAACCTATACGTGTACCTATCGTTTGCCTAAAGCCATGTCACCTATGCGATAACAGCCATTATAAATACCAGCTTTATGGTTTAAAAGAATCTGTTCATTGTATAGCGACAGTAGTTCATCTTCAGTGAGCATCAACTTGAGTACCTGTGCAGCGCATTCAATATTTTCCAGCTCATAGGTTGCATCGCCAAGCTCGGCTGCACGGATTGCTCCCCACCGTTCGTGTCCTCCGACTCGCTGAATAAAGAGTTTTGGAACAGGATAAAAGGCAAGTTCGCTTGGTTTAGTTATCAATACATCAGTGCTGCGCATGAGGAGATTCGTTGCATATACAGCGGCAAATTTATTTTCATTATAGAAAATGTGTACCCCGGTAACTGTTTCGGTGAGCGCTTTTTTACAGAATTGTATGGTTTCCTGCCAGTTGTTTTTATGATGCTGAGCTATATCTTCAAGATTTAGTTTTTCCAGCAGATTCATCACTTTATCTAAAACTGCAACATGATCGCCACAATTGACATAGAGAGCTGACGTACCTTCGTTAATAAGTGGGACAATTTCTTCAATGAGCCGTGCATTGAGTTCAAATTGTGCTCCCGCTCCTCCAATTGAAATGAGGACACGCCTTGGTAATTTTTTAGTGATACGTTTAAATCGCGCATCGGTGTCATGTTCCAGATTAGCAACAAGTTCATGATCAATATAATGCCCTACCATTTTGATAGCGTTCGATGGCATCGGTACTGAAAGCTCTTTAGGCGATTTCATTTCACGAAGAATCCTATACCCGAGGTATGATGAAGGACTCTGAACAGTATGTATTGCACCTTCTGCGAGGTGGAGTGCCATTGGCCAATTGTCGGGAATCATGTTAATGACATTTGTCATGCCAGCATGTAGTGCTGCCTGTGCAGGCCACGCATGTGTCGCAATAAACGGCATAGTTTTTTCAAATGATGCACAAAGAGGAGCAAAAAGCTCTGCGACTTTTTGATCAACAGCATTGTATGTTAATTTTTTAAAACCTTCGTAATTGAGCGGTTCCCAGAAAAACTTATTAAAAAGAGCATATTTTTGCGACAATCTCGATCCAAGGGAGTATAACTGATTGAGTTTTTCCACAATTTTCCCAGCAGTGGTGTCTGAAAAGCCATTGATATCAAACCAATAGGGAATAAATCCGTAATGTTTCACTACAGAAGCAACAGCAATGGCAATACGGTAGTGGCCAAATCCCATCCGAATGTTGCCAACAATGATACCCTTTTTAGAATCTATAGGCGAACCATCAGTGTTGTTGAAAAGATTCATGATAGCTAAGTCATCGTAGAGAATAGGATTTTTTACAGCTGTAAGTGTATACTGTGTATTCCTGTCGTCACCGAACTCTTTAAGATATGCATGCTGCTTTTTATTAGCTTCCCTGATAGTTTTGTTAGGAATTTTATTGTTAAAAATTGTTGATGTTTTGTCCATCATAGCGCTCCTTATCATGAAATGATTTTGGAGGGAATCTCAATTGTTACGAGTTTCCCTTTGCCTGTGTACCATGCTTGCTTTTGTGGTATGAGGTTCTCGTTTTTGTACTGTACAGACTCTATTTCTTGAGGTACCCGTATAAACAGTTTACCGCTTCCTAATGTTTTAGGGTTGATTTCTATGGTGAGTATTGCCTGTTTGTCTCTAATTGTATAGGAGAAGTTTGTAATTTCTGATCCTGCATACAGTGAGCAAGTAGTGCCAATTACACTCACAGGTTCATTGTTTGGGTAGAAGAGGCAAACACTGCTGTGGGCTGGAATTGTCAGCATGGTATCATGAATCCAGAACCAGCCATCGGGTGTCCGCACAAAACATGGTTTATCAATAAATATATCATGTTTATGTTCGGTTGTATTGAATAGTGCTGTATACTGTTTCGTGTCTATTGAGAAATTCACTTCTGTAATTTTACCGCGTTTTCTTATAGCATTAATTTTTTTTGCGCTATGAGGAAAAATGGAAAGATACAATTTCCATTGATCTTCTGTATACTCAGAAAGATTGTCCGATGTAAATAAGACATTCCCAAGTGTTGTGTTTGCAAGAATCAGTGTAAATTTTTCGTGTTTACTCAATTTTAAATTAGTACTGCGGAGCAAAAACACATCAGGATCATTGATAAATGCAAGCCGATCGAGATGGTATCTGCCAATTGTATTTTGAATGGCGTTAAGGGTCGATGGCCGTTCGCGGTGTGCTATTTTTCTATAAAGCTTATTGTCCCACTGTAAATCAATATCAGGACCAATTCTACAGAATTCTACTTTACCAAATGCATGCCAGAGCGGAACACCGCACCCAAGTATCTTTTTATTGCCAACAAGCTCTCTCAAAAACAGCATTGCATCTTCCATGAGTTCTCCGCGGCTCTTTCCGTAAACAGGTTCAATACATGCGGCGTATAAAAAGTCTAATTTAACGAGCTCAAAGCCCCAATCATTGAGTACTATATCGAATACTTTTTTAAGATATGCACGTACTTCTGGTTTATAAAAATCGAGTGTGTAAAAACCAGACCAGTTACCACCGCATGAGATTATGGAACCATGGCTGTTTCGCATGAGCCAATCCTGATGCTCCTCAAAGATTTTTGATTTAGTTTCACATACAAGCGGAGCAAGCCATAACCCGGGAGTATATCCTGCTTCTCGAATTGCAGTTGCCAGGTATCGCATGCCCTGGGAAAATTCTGGCTTTAATGAGAGCCAGTCACCAACAGCTGTCTGGTAACCATCATCGATTTGGAAAATATTTATTGGAATATTGTGTTTTTTGAAGGAATTAAGATTATCTAAAATTATAGTTTCTGAAATATTCTGGTAATAGTTATACCAGCTTGTCCATCCGGTGCATGGTTCGGCGGCAAGTCTCGGTTTGTTAAGCGCAGAAAAATATGTATTAAAAACTTCATCGATTGATCCTTCCTGGATAAAGATATCCATAACGGGTTTATTTGCATAAGGTTTGCTACTATGCTGGTACTGTACTCCTTCGAGATCTTTTATTAGTGTAACTTCACCGGTCTTAGTATTTGTTTTTATAATGGTAAATCCGTTTGCCTCATTGAGGCTTGCAAACAGAATTGCCCATGTGTCGGATTGTCTGATGTAGGCATAGGAAAAACCATGTAGCACACCTTTTTTGCGTGAATAGGGTACAAACGTATAGTCGCCATATCGACTAAGCTGATATTTTTTTAATAGGGGTTTCAATGCATGGGAAGGATCCTTCATGCGATGGCTGAGGGGGTATTCCATTGAATCCGTCCAGGATTGGTACCCATTAAGATAGATATACTCACCGGATTGGAATCCATGGATAAATTTGATAGAAAGTTCTTTAATAAGTATTGGAACTGAATTTTCTACATACACCTGCCACCGCATACCATTCTTTACGCTGATTTGATTAAAGGCTATGAGTACACCATTCTGTGTTATAGTTTGTTTATGCGCAGGCATTTTTATTGTTGTTACTGCTTTGAGCTCATCTGAAGTGCCTGTTCCTGCTTCAATGTATGAAAGAGTAATTTCTGGAATATACATGCTGATTATCGATGTGTCATTCAAGTTCATGGACACCTTCTCCTATTGTAACCGGATAGAATGTTGCTTCTAATCCTGTTTTAGATTTATAGTCTGATCCTACAGTTCTAGCAAAATCATCTAGTGCAGTTTTCTTAATAAGGGCAATAGCGCAGCCTCCAAAACCAGCACCGGTCATGCGTACGCCAATACAATCTGCATACGAACGTGCAGATTCAAATATGGTGTCGAGATGGAGCCCTGTTACTTCGTAGTTTTCTCGGAGCGATATATGGCTTTCGATAAGGAGTTTGCCAAATGCTTTGAGGTCTCCCTTATTGAGTACATCCACCGAAGCCAGGACTCTTTGATTCTCATAAATACAGTGTCTAACGCGTCTTTCGAGGTTAGCATTATTGAGTATTGCTTTATGCTGTTCAAACTGATCTGGTGGTATATCGCAGAGGTTCTGGCACTGTGATAGAGTTGGAATTGTCCTGAGCAATGTAAGTGCTTTCTGGCATTCCTCGAGGCGTTCATTGTATTTTGAATCTGCAAGAGACCGAGGCTTATTAGTGTTAATGAGCATAATTACATAGTCGCCCAATTTTACTGGAGCATATGTATGAGTGCATGCACTCGTATCGAGCAGGAGTGCGTGTTCTGCTTTTCCAAAGGCTACAGCATACTGGTCCATTATGCCACAGTGGACACCAGCATATTCATGTTCTGCTTTTCTGCTGATATGCACAAGGTCGAGCCGCGGAATTTCGAGTTTGTAGAGCCAGGAAAGACCATATGCAAAACATAGCTCCAGGGCAGCTGATGATGAAACACCTGCGCCCATGGGTACATTACTGGTAAACAGTGCATCAAATCCTCGATCCGGCCACTTTCCATTGAATAGATAGTGAAATACGCCCCGCAAATACGAGATCCAGGAAGCTTCAGAAGGTTTTTCATGAAATTGAGGGATGGTAAATGACCACGAACCCTGAATATCCTGATTTTGTATGTTGATAGTGTCATCATCTCTAAGGCGAATTGCCATCGAGAGGTAGCGGTCTATTGCAGCAGGGAAAACCTTACCGCCATTGTAATCGATATGCTCACCAATAAGGTTGATTCTTGCAGGTGAACGAAATACATGGATTTTTTCCGTACTGTTTTTGAATCTGGCTATAAAATCATTGAGAAAATCTGTGTGCTTAAAATCAGCATGCATGTTTACTCCTTGATATTTTCTATTAGTATAGCATATTATTTTACGAATGAAAGTATTGATTTTCTCTGTATGGTCTTTCTTGCCCACCGGAATTGATGTGCAAAAGAATGGCTGCTACAGGCTTTGGTACTTTAATTTTTGTTTTCAAAATAAATTTTACATAGCGAGCGTTATGGTTTATACTTCTTATTGTTGACACATAGTTTGGTAGAATCAATGCGAGGAGTGTTCTCATGAAACAGACTAAACATCGTATAAAAAGTATACGAGTGCGCATGATGCTTTTTCTTGTAGTCCCTATAATTCTTTTATTTGGCCTTATTGGTTCATTTATTTATAGAACTACAGTAAAAGTAACAACCGAACTCATCCATACACAAACGAAAGAGCTCATTGATGTTTCAATTCGCGGAATAGAAAACCATTTTTTGCAGAAAATACAATATTTAAAAACAATATCACGAGATACTCTTATTAAATCAATGGATGTTGATCAGGCAATTGAGTTTTTAAAATCTGAACTAATTTATGATTCTGATATTGAATTTCTCTTTCTTGGAGATAAGACAGGTAATGCTCCCAATACGTATGGAACAACAGCTAATATTGCAGACAGAGAATACTTTAAACAAATAATGGAAGAGGGGCGAGACTATGTTATTACTAATACACTTGTTTCTCGAGCAAAAGGCAATTTGATAATGGTAATAGCCGTTCCGATACTCGACAGTATTGGAAAACCTAAGGGTATCCTGGGTGCAGGAATAGCTATTGACTCATTGACTGCAATTGCAAACATACAGAGCGTTAACAAGGGTTATGGATGGGTAACCGATGGTACAGGGTTGTTTCTTGCGCATCCGCTCGCAGATGTGCGTCAAAAAATAAAAGTGCAGGAAATTGATAAAATTGGTTATAAAGGTTTTGACAAAGCAAGCGAAGAAATACTAAGTGGTTATAATGGTGATGCAGAAATCGTCCGTCTTGATGGTAAAATCGAAAAAGTATACTACAGAACCATAAAATATACCCCACGATGGGCTTTTGGAATATCAATTATAAAGGAAGAATTCGAACGACCTGCCCGTAAAATAGTAGAGCCTTTACTGATAATTTTTGCTGGATTGGCAATTATATTGATTATATTAGTAATTCTCATCAGTGGAATTGTAACACGTCAGATAACCAGTGCATCTAAGGCGATTGAAGAGTTAGCACGAGGAGAAGGTGATCTCACAAAACAACTGTATATTTCAAGTAACGATGAAATTGGAGCAATGGGGCAAAATATCAATGCATTTATTACCATTATCCACGATATAGTGGCAATTATACGAAACACGGTGGAAGCTATGAGAACGGAAAGCATAGGGCTTTCTAATGCCATTAACGAATCAAATAATTCTATTCAAAAAATCAAAGACACGAGTGAAGTAATTAAAAATAAACTATTAACTGAATCCGCATCTGTAACGGAAACAATGGCAACTGTAGAAGAAATCAATAAAAACATACTCTCGTTTTTGCAAATGATAGAGACGCAATCCCAAAAAATTTCTGAAGCTTCCAGTGCAGTGGAAGAAATTGCTGCTAATATTGAATCGGTGGCAAAAATTATCGACCGGAATAAAGATTCCATCGATACACTCATGCAAGCAAGTGATGTTGGTAAGGAAAATCTAATTAAAATTCAAGAAATGATAAAAGAAATAGAACGTTCAAGTTCTGGAATGCTTGATGCAAATAAGGTAATTTCTGACATTGCAAGCCAGACTAATCTCCTGGCTATGAATGCAGCTATAGAAGCTGCACATGCCGGGGATGCTGGGGCTGGTTTTGCTGTTGTAGCTGATGAAATTCGAAAACTGGCAGAGAATGCAAACAGTCAGAGTAAAACCATAGGTCAGGTATTGAAAAATGTAATTACTCAAATACAAAAAACTGTGAATTATATTGATGATGCTCAGGTAAAATTCGAAACTGTCTTTACCGGCATTAAGAAAGTACAGGACCAGGAAGAAGAAGTAAAGAGTTCAATGGAAGAACAACGTACAGGTGCTCAGCAGATTCTTGCTGCAATGAAAGAGCTCAATAACATTACTTTGGAGATACGCTCAGGTTCTGATGAAATAAAAATTGGTAATAAGACTATCTATGATGAAATGAGCAGGCTCATGAAGGAAACATCAGAAATTGAAGAAGGATCACGTGAGAATGCTCAGGATGCAGAAGCAATAGCGCTTGCAATGTCAAAGGTATTGGATACAAATAATAAAACAAACAAATATCTATATAAAGTAGAAGATCTCGTTCAGCGTTTTAAAGTACGGACAGAGGATAAGGGTGAAGAAACAATATAATACTATCTGCTTTGCCTTGTAGCAATGAATATGCTAGAATACCATGTATGGATGTAATTCAGCAGGCGGTGAATGCAGGTCCTATTTTAGAACTTATATACCAGCTCAAAGTGTCTGATGTTATGACTCGCAACCCTGAAACTATATCGATTCATGCAACTATGCGAGAAGCTCAAAAAAAAATGAGAGAGCGCGGTATTACAGGACTTCCTGTGCTTGATGATAGCAGATTGGTTGGTATAGTATCCATTGGTGATATCATAGATGCTTTTGATGCTGGAGAAATTGATGCTCCGGTTAAAACATATATGACAACTTCAGTAGTAACATTAGAAGACGATATGCCTTTGAGCTATGCAATAACGTATGTAAATAAATATCAGTACCGTCGGTATCCTGTTATTAATAAAACAGGGATGTTAAGTGGAATTATCACAGCAACGGATATAATAAAAGCATTGCTTGTTGCAATGAATTCGGAATTTACTAAGTTAGAAGCACTTGCTAAAAATGATAATAAACCAAATGTTAATGAAAATGGAATCCTTGAGTCGTTACAATTTCCTACTGTAAAATACGATTTTGAACATGCAGGTACAGCTTCTACAGAACTTAAAAACACTTTGAAAAAATATGGATTTGCTAATACTGTTATAAGACGTGCAAGTATTGTAAGTTATGAACTTGAATTAAATCAAATTATTCATTCTGATGGTGGATACATGCAATATACTATTTCAAATAAAGGCGTTGAGATACTTGCACGGGATAGAGGTCCTGGCATACAGGATATTCAGCTTGCATTGCGTGAAGGTTTTTCAACAGCAAATGACTGGATTCGTTCAATTGGTTTTGGTGCCGGACTGGGATTGCCCAATGCGCGAAAATCGTCTGATGAATTTTCTATTGATTCATCAACACGAGGTACGCTTGTTAGGGCATTTATCTTTGCTCAACTTCGTGAGCTTTAATTAATTATATATGGAATAGTAAGAGGAGTTTTATGAAGATTAAAGATATCATGGAACGATTTGATTTTGAACAGGTTGTTGTTACAAACGCTGATAGAACTATTACAGGTGGATATACATCAGATTTACTATCCGATGTAATGGCGAATGCTCAGGAAGGGCAGGTTTTAATTACTATTCAGGCACACAAAAATAGTATTGCAGTAGCAACATTAATTGGGATGCCAGCAATTATAATTTGCAATACTAGACCCGTTCCTGAAGATATGATTGAAGCAGCAGAAAAAGAATCAATTGCTTTATTTAGGACTCAAAAAAATCAATTTGAGGTTTCGGGAATCTTGTATCAGGAATTTATGCGTAAGTGAGAATACGGGCCGATCTACACAATCATTCATGCCTTTCTCCTTGTGGTAGTCTTGAAATGTCACCGCGGTTTATTGCTGAGCATGCTAAAGCGCGCGGTATTGGCTTAATGGCGTTGACTGATCATAATTCTGCATTAAATGCACCTGCCTGGGATATTAATGCTCGACAATATGGAATAATACCGCTTTTTGGAATTGAAGTGACCAGTATTGAAGAAGTACATATACTCTGTATTTTTGGAACACCTGATGAGGCTTTGATTTTTTCAAATGAAATTAGCAAGGTTCAACCAAAAATAAAATACAATGTTGATATGTTTGGAGAAGAAGTAGTTGTTGATGAACATGAAAATGTACTTGATATTTTAGACTACTATCTTGGTATGGCTACCGATTGGTCATTTGATGATGTAATCAGAAATGGGAAAGCAGCGGGGGCTATTGTTATTCCATCACACATAGATCGTCCTGCTTATGGTGCAATAAGCCAGCTTGGATTTCTACCAGAAGGTAATTATGATGCTGTGGAAGTAATCAGAGAAGAATCATATCATGGGAAGCTTGCAGTTATAAAAAATTCTGATGCTCATCATCCAGAACAAATAGGTCGAAGAAATTTTGTTATTGATACAGAATGCAATTTAATAAATAATCAGGGATATGTAAATATTGAAAATTTAAGAGAGGTCTTATATGAAAAAAAAATCATCATATCGTGAAGTAATTTTTTCAATAAAATACCTTCTGTTAATACTAGTTGTTATTATAGTGGCTTCATTGCTAATGATTTTTGATAATTTGATTACAATTGGAAAAAATTTAGAATATTCTGTATACCTATATGAGGAAATGGGAATAAATTTACCTTATGCTTCGCTTAATTTTGAAACTGATTTTACACATTTTATTCCATTATATTTATATAAAAATAGAATAGATGATAATTTTTTCTTTAAAAACTTTAACATTGTTAAAAAATCACAAAATATTTGGCTTTCAATTAAGGTGACATCGGATCAAGTTGAAGGCAATGTTTTGATGATATATACTGATAACGCCTTTTTAAAATCAGCATATATAATCAATAAAAACAATAAAAATATTTTAAAAAAATCTGATTATAATAGTGTGTTGTTAAAAAATACCAATAGGAAAATAGTTCTTGATGTTGCTTCAAAACTAAATGAAAAAGAGTATAACTTATATTTACAGTTTGCAGGTGATCCTGGTAATATAAGAGTCTTTACATATGATAAAAATAATTTTGTTAAATTGCAGGAATTACTATTTTTATTAGTTGGAATTTGGTTGGGTATATTATTAATTGTAATTTCTAACATATCAAGAATATTAGAAAAAAAAGATAATAGAAAACTTATTGCGTATATTTTTATTGTTATTTATATATTATCATATTTTGGAATTTTGATTGTAAGAACAGGCTTTTTTTCAATACATTCATTACATTTGAATTATATTGAAACAATAATAATGGTTTTATCGGGCGGGGTTGCATTCTGTGTTTTAAAACTATTAATATCATCACGAATGAATAAAGAATGGTTACATTCTAGTTTGCTTTTGATAAGCATATTTATGCTGCTTATTTTTTCTGGTTATCTGTTTATAGCTGAAATATTATCTACTACATTTATAATGATCTTATTTTTAGTTGTATTATATTATAATAATACTTTTAAATATACTACAGAAATAGCAAAAAAGTATGGTTTTGTAGTTCAAATTACTAGTATAGTTTTTTTATTTGTAAATATACTTGAATCACTTTTTAATAAAAACTTTTCTTTTAATCATAGATTTTTACATTATGGCATTTTGTTATCGATTCTATTGTTAATACTAAAAAATTATGAATGGGTTCACTATAAAAAGATAATGATTTCAGCCAATAATATCGAAGAAAAATTATCTGAAAAATATGATCAGTTGGAAAAAGAATTACACCAAAGGTTAAAAATAATTCGTGGGCTTTTATGTAAACCTGTGTCAGAAATAATGGTAATGCTCGATGATATTGTTGGAAGCACAAATGAAGAAAATATAAAGAAGTTTGCTACAATATGGAAAATTGAGCTAGGACACTATTTGCCATATACAGAAATGTACGCAGTCCTGGATAAAGTGAAAAATCGAGAATACATAAATTTAGCCAGGTTGTTATACAATGCAAATTCTTATCTTAAATACTATGATTGCAATATAAAAGTAAATGATATAAAAGTAATAAATATAGATGTTTTGGTAGATCAGGAAATAGTTGAATGGCTGTTTGTTAAAGCTATATTATTTGTTTATACAATATCAGGTTCGAGTGATGTAACTGTTAGTGTAATAGAATCTAAGCCATATGTAATCATTAATATTTCCGCTGAAAATATAAAAAATTATTCATCATTAGAAAATACAGAAAACAGAAAAATATATGAAGAGGAGCTATTAGCATTAAGTAAGTTTGCCGAATTGGAAATAGATATTTATATTGAAGAAAAAATTATAAATATTAGTATTAAAATTTTACAGTCTTTTGATGCTGCCAGTACAGATACATATACTCAAGATAAAATTGACTATGCTTTTAATCAAAAAACAGATATGAAAAATAAAAATACAAAAGTACTCATTGTTGAAGATGAGCCAATAATTCTATATGCATTAAAACGAAATCTCGAAAAAATGGGATATACTGTACAGGCTGTTGTTTCTGGTCATCGAGGGCTTGATTATTTAAAAAACTATGGTGACGCAAAAATTATACTTTTAAGTGATTCCTTGCTCGATATGGATTGGCATGAATTTATTGAAGAAATATTTGAAATAATGAAAAAAAGAATTCCAATTATTGTTATTACAAGTATAACGAAGCATGATAATATCGATACTGTTTTTAAAGCTGGTGCAGATGATTTTATTACAAAGCCAATAAATATTTATGAATTAATTGCACGAATAAAAATGCATATTCAAATAAATGAAAGCATAGAAAACCAATTGGAAAATCAACAAAGGATATCAGAGCTTGATAAATTAAAAAGTCTTGCATGGCTAACTGCAGGAATAGCTCATGAAATTAACACGCCGAATAATGCAGTATTAAGAAATGTACCTATTATTCGTGCTGTTGGAGAGCGATTATTACAAGAAGTAGATAAAATTGGATTTAACCAAGATGAGTTATTTTCTGGTGGTTTTACGTATACTGAAGTAAAAAATGAATTCCCCAAAATGCTTAACGATATTTATATGAGTGCAATACAAATAAGCAAAATAATAGATGATTTAAGGTTGTATGTGCGAACGGGAAATACTCAAATGCTAAAGCCAATTAACATAAATGGTGTTGTTGAGTATGCACTACGTTTATTAAATCATACAATAAAAAATGGGACCTCTAATTTTGTTTTAGAATTAGGACAAGATATTCCAAACATAAATGGTGATGCAATGAAAATAGTCCAAATATTAGTAAATCTTATTGAAAATGCAATTCATTCACTGCCTGATAAAAGTAAAAAAATATTAGTTAAAACATATGCGGAAAAAGTAAATAATCAGTCATGTGTTGTATTGATTGTAGAGGATGAAGGATGCGGTATTAAGGATGATATTTTACCTTTTATTTTTGATCCTTTTTTTACTACAAGACGTGAAATGGGCGGTACAGGACTTGGTTTGCCAGTAGTATATGGTATTGTTAAAGAACATAACGCGGAAATACATGTTGAGACAAAAAAAGATATCGGTACAAAATTTAAAATACTATTTCCAGCTCTAATAGAGGAAGGAGTATAAATATGCACGATTCTCACCTCATTGTCATACTTGACGATGATACAGGTGTATTAAAACGAACGGAAAGGACACTAAAATTTTATAATTTTAATAATATAAAAATAACAGATAATGTTGATGAATTGTGGGAAATATTAAAAACTGAAAAAGTATTTGTTTTAATTCTCGATCTTCTAATGCCAAAAGTTGATGGATTTACAGTGCTTGAAAAAATGGTAACTGAATATCCATCTGTTTTTGTAATAGTTTCTACGGCTGTTGATGAAATTGATACAGCTGTGCGATGCATGCAAACAGGCGCGTTTGATTATGTACCCAAAACTGCTGAAAGCGCTCGACTAATTGCAAGTATCAATCATGCAATACAAATAGAATCACTTATCTCTGATAATCGTGCACTGAAAGATACTCTGCTTAGTAAAAATGAAATTGATCCTGAAATTTTCGGATATATTATCACTCAGGATCCGGTAATGTTAAAAATATTTCAATACATATTGAACGTATCAAAAACAGATAAAGCAATTCTGGTAAATGGCGAGTCTGGGACAGGAAAAGAGCTCATTGCGCAGGCAATTCATAAAGCATCAGGAAGAAAAGGTGAACTAGTAACTGTAAATATAGCAGGGCTTGATGATACGCTTTTTAGTGATACTTTATTCGGGCACAAAAAAGGCGCTTATTCGGGTGCGGGTACAGACCGAGCAGGACTTATTGAAAAAGCAACAGGAGGGACACTCTTCCTTGATGAAATTGGAGATCTAAGCATGCAGAGTCAGGTAAAACTCCTTAGGCTTGTTGAGCAAAAAAAATATTATCCGCTCGGGTCAGATGCACAAAAGGCAACTGACGCACTTATTGTTACTGCAACACATAAAGATTTGAAAGCTGCTGTGCTAAATGGAACCTATCGAGCTGACTTATACTACAGATTAGAAGCGCATAATATTGTTCTTCCTCCTTTACGAGAAAGAAAAGGGGATATACCGTATCTTGTTAAACATTTTGTTATGCGCGCATGCAAAAACTTCAATAAAAAAATAACGCGAATTCCTCAAGAAGTTTATACATTACTCAATAATTATTCGTTTCCTGGTAATATCAGAGAACTTGAAGGAATCATTTCCGATGCTGTAAGCAGACTGGAGGGACAGGTACTCACCCTCGACAGCATCGCAGCTAAGATTCGAAATAATACAGTTCCACTCATTCAAAATCATACACTCGATGATATTTTTTCTTCTTTAGAAATGTTACCAACAATAGAGGAAGCAGAAGAAGCTCTAATTGCTGAGGCATTGCGTCGGTATAATAACAATCAAGGTTTGGCTGCACAGGTTCTGGGACTGTCGCGAAGTGCTCTCAATCGACGAGTGAATAAAACCTGAGTCTGCATTATGAAATACTACTATGCAAACACCTCGTAGCATTACTATGAACCAGTTGACAAATTTAGTTTAAGGGTGTGCAAAATTGCACATGTTACACATTTGCATAAATGCATAATTGTTTATAATGCAAAAAAATACGTTTTTTTGTATCTGAAAATGGTATAAAAATGCACACCAGAGCTTTTTAGAAACTAACGAAATATTATTAAATAAACTAATAAGTATTTACATTATAATAAAATAGAATCATCTTTTTTTGTTTTGTGTTTGGCATACATTTTGCTGTATATGATATGGTGGTTGGAGTTATGTAATAAGCCAGTACAAAATCTCTAGTTAAAAATTGTATAATTAAAAAAAGTATAGAACGACAACGGTAAAATCGATGTAAAAAAAGGTTAGTTAGTATAAGTGTATAAGTAAAAGTAAGTTTTGATGAACAAAGTATTGAAAAATGTATAGTTAAAAGGGGTACTACAGGGTGCCCTTTTAACTATACATAAATGCTGGGAAACATAGCCTGTGATAATCCTTCTTTCCCCCTCTTTGCTTTATTCATCAACATAAATGCTAAGAACCTACAAGATATGTGGCCACACGCTGGGCGCATCCCTTTACTCATCTACATAAATTCTGGGAACACGTGAACTGATTCGGCAGAGAAGCTCGTAGGGAATCGTCTGAGCGATTGTACATAAAGTTTCGAGTTGAATAGCATCACCGTTTTTAATACCAAATAGTAGGACATCATCTCCATTATACGCAGTGCCATCCGGCCCGATATCCACCATAAGTTGATCCATGCACACGATACCTGTCACCGTGTAGGTTTTTCCTCTAATAATGACAGGGGCTCTGTTAGAAAAACAGCGCGAGTAGCCATCCGCATAACCAATTGGGATTGTTACAATTCGTGTTGGTTGCGATACAGTGTAGGTGTGCCCGTAGCTGATCGATATGCCCGCATCAACAACTTTAAAGTAGGCTACTCTGGACATAAGCCTGAGAACTGGTTCAAGTTTAAGGCTGTTTTCAGGAACCGGGTTGTAGCCGTACAGAGCAATGCCTGGGCGTACCATATCAAATAGGGCATGGGGATACTGAATGAGCCCGGCAGAATTAGCGATATGTGCTAGAAATGGTTTGTCGATAATACGTTTGCACTCAGCAATAATGTTGGAAAATCGTGCTATTTGCTCATTGGTAACAGCAGGATTAGTATCGGCGCAGGCAAAATGAGAAAATATCCCCTCAAGGCTGAGCTGTGGCAATGCTATGATGGTTTTTATTGTTTCAATAACATTCCTATTCCATTGCATACCGATTCTGCCCATACCGGTATCAATTTTGATATGTATCCGGGCTGTACGACCAAGCTGCAAGGCTTCTTCGGAAATCGCTCTGGCCTTTTCAAGTGATGGCACGGTAACATCAAGGTTGTAGGTTATAAAATCTGAGATTTGATGCTGAGCAAGGGGTCCGAGGACTAGTATCGGCAGGGAAATATTGTTTTTCCTCAGAAAAACACCTTCTTCGACCAGTGCCACACCGAGATATGCAGCGCCAAGTTTTTCGAATTCCTGTGCCATTCTGAGAAGCCCGTGACCGTATGCATCAGCTTTGACAATAGCCATAATTTTAGCTGAACCAGCCAGATTTTTAATTATAGAAAAATTTCTGTAGAGAGCGTTAATCCGGACTTCTGCACGGGTAGGTCTATTTGAATCCATAGGAATTATCAGATTCATGTGACTAGTCTCCTCTGGATTTTCTAAAGTGTCTGCCATCCAGCTTGATAATCCTGGTTAATGATGCAACAATTGCGAGCCCTGCTGCGATTGCTCCAGCTATCGAAAGTGTGGCAAAACCTGTTGCCCAGGCTTTTTCTGCAGAGCCCTGCACAGCTTCAAACATGGTATAGTACATCCCAGCACCTGGTACGAGCGGTATAATTGCACAGGTGCTGTAGAGTGTCGCTGGTTTTTGTTTCAAAAAACCGATAACCTCAGCGTAGACAGCAACAGCAATTGAAGCTATGAGCGCTGCAACCGTTTCTGAATGTGCTGATCCTTGTACGAGCAGGTACACGACCCATCCGACTGCGCCTCCAAGTGAAGCTGCAAAAAGCTCCTTTTTTGGTACGCGAAAGAGTAGCGCAGAACCGCAGGTAGCAAAAAGCGCCCAGAGAGCATCGGTGATATAGTTCATGGCAAAAGTCCCACCCATGCTGACCAGATCTGTAGACCGATACCGACTCCTATGGAAATACCAGCAGCCGAAATAAAGGCATCTGCTGCTCGTGCTATACCTGCCACGAGGTCGCCAGAAATTAAATCTCGAATTGCATTGACAATTGTGACACCTGGTACCATGAGCATGATAATACCGATGCTTGTTTTATCGAGATGACTGGCTATGCTAGCATATACGAGCAGTGCTGAAATGAGAGCTGCGTATAATCCACCTGCAATATTGAGGATAAAGTCGGGCTGGCGTTTTGATGCGAGCCAGCGTCTCACGATGTTGAGCAATGCTCCCGCGAGTGCTGAACAAACAGCATCGAGCGGAGCGCCTCCAAAGAGTAAACAAAAGAATCCGCTGATGAGTGCGGAACCGAAAAAGGGGACTGGTTGCGGATACAAACCAATAGTTTCAATGATACATAATTCACGTTCGAGGCTGTCGAGTGTATGTCTACCTGACATTTTGGTAAGTGTTTCAAGCTTACAGATTTTTTCAAGGTTAATGGATCGAGTACGAATCCTTCGGACTGTCGATATGCTGTTCCCCTGAATATCAACAGTAGAAGCCATGATGCCAGTAGGTAGTGCAAAACTTTCGGTTTCAAGTGCTCCTAAATTTTGAGCTATGCCTGCCATCGTTTCTTCTGCACGGTATGTTTCAGCTCCAGCTTCAAGCATTAGCCGGCCTGCATCAACAGCAACTCGCAGGATGTCAGACGGTTCGTCGTGTTGAAAATGATGTGAGCGCATAGTGTCTGTTCTGCCTTTTACAGGGAAATTTGCATTGCAAGCTGAATTGCCAGCATACTTGCATTGAAAAATGAATTATCATCGGTTGTCCAAAGATTGAATATGGGGATGTACCACTTTGCGCCTACTGTGAATGTAAACGTTTCTTGAAGCACAATACCGAATTTCCCGCTTATCATTGGATAAAACCACCTACCATTCCCCCAGAGGTACTGGGCAACAGCAATGCGGTTTTGTTCCATCACGCTTGCATAAGCTTCGGTTGTATCACCATTCATGCAGATACGAAATAAAAAAGATGTGCCTGCAAGTAAGGTAGCTGAAAATCGATGCGGTAATGATTCGGTAACAGGCGGTCCAAAATAAAATACATATCCTAACGGTACATCGAGCAGTAAACCGATAACAAAAACGTTATTGCCGTTACCAGTTTCTGTTTCTGTAGGCACAGCAATACCGTCTCGGTTTTCATAATTGAGCCAGAGTATGTCGAGAGCTGTTGAGAGGAAAAAACCAGGGGCGAAACCTGGCACCGAAGAACCAGGGGCGAAACCTGGCACCGAAGTAAATGTAAAATTGGCAAATCCACCAATGGTATTTACAACCGGGTTCGGTGCTGATTCGGGAACCGTATTATTGATGATGAGCACACCGAGTGATCCGCCTGCATGAGTAATATCAAAGGCAAAAACGGAATACGATGTTAAAAAAATAGCAAGGATGCACAAATATTTTTTGATTGCATGTTTTGATAAACGGAAAACCTTTTTTGATACCTGGCACCGATATTTCATAGCTTCCTCTTATCTTACTATATACTCATCTCGATGATAGATTCAATGAGTTTTACAATATTATGAAACATTACGGAAGCTGAAAAAGAAAGAGACCGCTCATTCCCGTCTCTGGAAAACCATTTTCTTCCCAGGTGCTGATAAACACGGTATCAGTCAATATTGCATTTCTAAAATGAACATCATCAACAGGTACAGTAGCCTGCCCTATAGTCACTGGTGGTGTTCCTGAAAAGGATATTGCTGATTGCTGTTGTTTCGGAGTGATTGTTTGATTTTCAGATGAAGAAACTGATGGTGGTACCTGTCCCCGAGCGATCCAGTATCGGCCATCTTCCAGAAGGACAAAAGTGCCGTAATTGTTGGTTTCTGCGATGCCAAGAACAGCATCATCGAGATTTTTGTTATTGATATAATGAATGGCTCCATTGCTATCACGGTACTCTAATAGAACGGGTTCTGATATATGTTCAGCTATGAGACGAATGGGTGCAGGAGCTTTTTCAAAGGTGATTGGAGTGAGTTGGCGTTCAAAAGAGGTGCGTGTGAGCTCCGAAAGTTTATTGTGTTTACGGTCCCATGAAGCATATGTTGTATACGATCGGTCTCCAATTATGTAACGATATTGGATAAGCCAGGTGTTTTCGCTTGTTGGGAAAATCCAGTACGGTTCATAGCGTTTATTTTCAGGATGTGGTGGGATTTCTATCCGTGAGACAGTGTCACCAGAAAATTCAAATAAAACTGTTGCTGCCCAGTCAGTGTCGAGTACATGATCTTTATACAATAGTAGATATTGGTGATTATTCGTTTGCCAAACTGAACCTGCAGAGTACTGGTTTACTGGTACACCTTCAACAGAGACTGGAGAATCAAATTGTATCGTTGTAGATACATCTGCGTTTGCTGTAAAAGTGAGTTGAACAAAGCCTACTTTGTTAACTAAGAGAAGTATTGAGGATTTGTCCAACGGAACAAAAAGCGCAGGCCGCTTTTGGAGTGGATAAGGTAATAACGCTTTGGTGCCAGGTTTCGTAAGAGAAAAAGCTTCGTTGAGTGGCCTGTCTGCATCAAAATAGACAATTTCAGGTTCTGTTTTTGATAGTGTCACAGAAAATTTGACCGATTCATGAGGATTCGGAGGTTTTGTGGTGGTTTCTGCTTGTTTGCAAGCTGAGAAAACTAAAACCAGAAACCAGCAAATATATACCGCAGGGTGCAATATTCTTGAGGCAAATTTCATTAATCTTCATTGTACAGTATTACGGTATTTTGTAAATAGGCCGCTCCATACTGATACCTGGCACCAATCGCTCCATTGCTAACTTTTGTTGAAGCTGTGGGGCACCAGTGGGGATACCTGGCACCTCCAAATGACACAAATGGGAAACCTGGTATAGCGATACCTGGCACCAATCCCATACTGATACCTGGCACCAATCGCTCCATTGCTAACTTTTGTTGAAGCTGTGGGGTACCAGTGGGGATACCTGGCACCAATCGCTCCATTGCTAACTTTTGTTGAAGCTGTAGGGTACCAGTGGGGATACCTGGCACCTCCAAATGACACAAATGGGAAACCTGGCACCGGCCTTCTTGCTTGTCACAGACTTTGGGATTTATAGCGATACCTGGCACCGGTTTTTCTCTATATCTGCACTTGGAACGAAACCTGGCACCAAATGGCTATTTTGAAACCTGGCACCAAACGGCTCCAAGATTTTTATTAGGGCATTTTATTAAGGCATGGCTGTTGGCTCATATGGCTGTTGGCTCGTATTTTTAATGAGGTAATTTACTTGCGGTGCTAAGAAGAATACCGGGGCTTAATTTTGAGTGCCGGTCTGGCCTTCCTGCTGCATTTTTTGTTTGAGTTCTTCGAGCAACAGGTCTGCTGAAGCAGAAGAATTGCCTAGCTTAGCAAATTCTTTTTCTAGTGATGCAGAACTTGAAAGATCAGCTAGTTCAGCTTGAGCCTCAATTCTAGCTTCCATTTCATCAACTTTTTTGGCCATACGGTCAAATGTTTCAAAAGCGCTTTTGTTGTTTTGAAGCGAGCCCATAGTTTTTTGAATTTTTTCCTGTGCTTCTGCTCGTTTAGCTCGGGCAATAAGAATATTTTTCTTACGGCTTGCTTCATCAATTTTGTTTTGAAGTTCTCGCAGTGACTCCTTGAGTTTTTCAACCGATGCTCGTTGAGATTCCCACTGTGGTTTGAGTTGATTGTAGTAATTCTCTGCCTCAGCCTTTCTGAGCAGTGCCTCTTTTGCAAGATCATCTCTGCCAGCTTTGACTGCGAGCATGGCTTTCTTTTCCCAATCCTCTGCCTGGCGCTTTTGTTCGAGCATTTCACGCTCAAGCCGTTTTTCATCAGCAATAGCCATTGCTACAGCTTTTTTTGATTCAACCATTTGCTGATTCATATCGAGAATGAGCTGGTTAAGCATTTTTTCTGGATTCTCTGCTTTGGAAATCAAGTCATTGATATTTGAAGAAATTAAGGTTTTCAGACGATCAAATATTCCCATTGTAATGCCCCCTTTACTATGTCTGCATGTTTATGCAGTAATCGTTTTTTTTAAGATTGAATAATGGTTTACCAGTGCAAAACTGATTGAATCTATCGATGCCATGAGTTCCTCTTTGTCGAGTGTGTTAAGTTCTAAGGTATCGACAAGCACAACATCATCACCATCGAGGCCATATGCCCCATGAGGTAGATCTTTTGCATTTAATTCAAGCAGTTTTTTGAAAAACTGAATGTTAGGAGCGTTTGGCAGTGTCATAACCCGTGCTTTGACGACGACGATTGGATCGTTTACAGCGATAAAGAGTCCAGGAATTGAATTAGCTGCATCTTCGATATAGAGTGTGGTTGGGTCGAGCTCTTTAAAACCAATATTGTTGTCGATGAGAAAGGTTTCTATCGTGTTTATATCAGCCATGCTTTAGCTCCTTGTATAGTAGTTAACCCAGGAAAACCTGTCCCTGATTATCAATTGCAAGAATTGTTTTACATTCCGAACAGCGGAATCTGCCGGGTTTTGCAGCTTTGAGCTTTTTATTGCAGATAGGGCAGTTAAAAATTTTAGGGAATACAGATTGTGTTGATACCGTGGTGCCTTGCTTGAAAAAGAGAATAGCATCATCAAGGCTGTCTCGGATATTAAAAAATTGTGAAAAGCCCAGGAGTTGGAATACTTCGTACACTTTTGGTTGAATTTCGAATAGTACTATATCTCCACCGCGAGGTTTAACCGATTTAAGAAATGCTGTGAAAGATCCAATACCGGTTGATGAAACGTAGTTTAAAGCTGCACAGTTAAAAATGAGCTTATTAAAGCCTGCTTCAATAGCTTTATTGATCCGTTTCTGGAAGAAAATAGAATTGTATGTATCGATATAACCTGTAAGATACATAGCGATACAGTTTTCCACTTCATCGACTTTTTGAAGACGTATTTTGAGGCTGTCATCTTTTTCATCATCGAAACCAGGGACAATATCGTTATTTGTCATGGTACCCCTCTTGCAAATGATATTGTTTGATATTTTATATCTACTATATATGATAGAACTATCATAATCAAGTTGTCAAATACAAACAGCAAAACAAACTCCACAAATAAAGAATAATAGATTTTTTTAAGAAATCAAGTGCCATGGTGCCTTAAGAAATAAGTGCCTGAAGTGCCGTGGTGCCAGGTTTCGGTTTGAAAGAAATCAAGTGCCATGGTGTCAGGTTTCGAATCGGGACTGCGAGAACGGTGCCAGGTTTCTCAATAAGGGGTCCCAGGTTGCGGAGGGCCAAAGGGTGCCAGGTTCCATGTTTCGGTTTGATGGGTGCAGCTCTTCGGCGAGGACTGCGAGAACGGTGCCAGGTTTTCGAATCGGGACTGCGAGAACGGTGCCAGGTTTTCGAATCGGGACTGCGAGAACGGTGCCAGGTTTCGGTTTGAAAGAAATCAAGTGCCATGGTGTCAGGTTTCGGTTTGATAGGCGCAGCTCTTAATCGGCGATGTCTGCGAGAACGGTGCCAGGTTTCTCAATAAAGGGCGCCAGGTTGCGGAGGGCCAAAGGGTGCCAGGTTTCGGTTTGATGGGCGCAGCTCTTAATCGGCGATGTCTGCGGGAATGGTGCCAGGTTTCGAATCGGGACTACGAGAACGGTGCCAGGTTTCCCAATAAAGGGCGCCAGGTTTCCAGGTTTCCGGGTCCCAGGTTGCAGAGGGCCAAAGGGTGCCAGGTTTCGTTGGGTCTGAGAGAACGGGGAGAAAGGTGCCAGGTTTCTCAATAAGGGGTCCCATGTTGCGGTGGGCGTCTCAAAGTATTTGGTGCCAGGTTTCCGGGTTCCAGGTTGGTTTCCAGGTTTCCGGGTTCCAGGTTGCTTTCCATGTTTCATTTGGTTCCAGGTTTCCAGGTTTTGGTTTCTGCGAGGCGCTAGTGAGTTGCTAATTTGCAGAGGGCCAAAGGGTGCCAGGTTTCGAATCGGGACTACGAGAACGGTGCCAGGTTTCCCAATAAAGGGCGCCAGGTTTCCAGGTTGGTTTCCTCAGGTTTCGGTTTGATGGGCGCGGCTCTTAATCGGCGAGGACTGCGAGAAAGGTGTCAGGTTTCGTTGGGTCTGAGAGAATGGGGAGAAAGGTGCCAGGTTTCCAGGCGAGGTCTGCGAGAACGGTGCCAGGTTTCGGTTTGATGGGCGCAGCTCTTCGGCGAGGACTGCGAGATCGGTGCCAGGTTTCCAGGTTCCAGGTTTTAGGTTTGCGAGAACGGTGCCAGGTTTCCAGGTTTTGAGAACTGCGAGATCGGTGCCAGGTTTCCAGGTTCCAGGTTTTAGGTTTGCGGGAATGGTGCCAGGTTTCGGTTTGATAGGCGCAGCTCTTCGGCGAGGTCTGCGAGAACGGTGCCATGTTTCGTTGGGTCTGAGAGAATGGGGAGAACGGTGTCAGGTTTCTCAATAAAGGGTCCCCGGTTGCGGAGGGCCAAAGGGTGCCATGTTTCGTTGGATCTGAGAGAATGGGGAGAAAGGTGCCAGGTTTTGGTTTCTGCGAGGCGCTAGTGAGTTGCTAATTTGATTAAGATTACCTGCCGGTAATGGTATCGAGTTCGGTCTCGAGGCGTTTGATTTGCTCGATGTTGAGATCGCCGATGTTTCGGATTTGCTGGATAATGGCTTCGATGCGGGCAAAGTCCTCTTTGAGTTTGTTGATGCGCTCGTCGAGTGCGCATGCAAATGATGAGATGTGTTCAATGCTTGCGGAGCTGTCCGAAATCTGCGTGGCTACGCCTTTTATGGTTTCTCGGGTCTCTGCTGATATGTTGACCATGTTGCCTGTTGCGGTGGTTAGTTCTTTTGCCCCTATATTGATTTCGCTCAAGCCGGCAATAATTTCTTCAAATGAATTAAAAGTATCGCGAACGTCCTCAATGACATCTTTAAGGCTTGCGGTATACCGATGTATCAAGTTTGATGCGGTATCGATGACTTCCTGATTGCGAGAGAGTGCCTGACTGATGAGTTGCGTGCTTACCTGTGTTTCTGAAGAGAGTTTGCGAATTTCTCCTGAAATGACTGCAAAGCCTTTACCTGCTGCACCGGCATGTGCAGCCTCGATCGAGGCGTTCATTGCGAGCATGTTTGTTTTCTCTGAAATATCGAGAATGCTCGATATGACTGACAGTACACTGCGAGAAGATTCCTGAATTGCTTCAAAGCCCTCGGTAAGTTTTTTTATTTCATTGCCCTGTGCTTCAATTTTATTGACAACCGCATTCATTATCGACTTTTTTTGCTCAGCAAGCTGCGCTATGTTCTGGATTGTAGTCATAATTTCTGTAACAGCACTGCTTGTTTCCTGGAGAAATGAGTTCTGATTGTCTACTGCTTCCTGCATTTTTTGGGCAAACTCGACGATGCCACGGTTTGTTTCATCGGCACATGTTGCATCGGTGGAAAGTTTTCGAGCTGAGTCTGCAATCGAGAGGAGTTCGTTTTTAATTTGATTAGCGCTAGCGGTACTCTGTCCTGCATATTCCACAAGATCAGCGCCGACTTTCATGGTGTTTTTAGTATTGCGAATGAGCTCGTTTAAAGCATCAGCCTTTGCTTTGTTTTTTTGCATTTCCACATTAGCTACGGTCAGTAGATCTGTAGAGATTTTGTTGATAATGAAGAAAACAATTGTAACGGCAATGTATAACATTGAAAGCGTGGTAAATATCGTTCTAATTTCACCCGTAAAACCGCCAAAACGAGGCGCATAGTAAAACAGCGAAACACACACGAATGCTGCAAAAGTTGTAATGCTATAGAGCCATATTTGAAGCCGCCTGAAGGAAAGTAAGATATTTACCGTGCTTGCAGCGATAATATAGACTGAAAATCGATATAAATCCATGTAGTTAGTGAGCGGTAGCAAAATCCCAATCCAGAGACTGTTTAAAAAAATCCCCAACATTGAGAAGGTCGATGCAATGATATAATGCTTGAATCGGATGAGCATCAGCGATATTACAAATGAGGAGCATGAAGCCAGTACTGCAATAAAAAATATACGAGTAGCTTCTGGGTCAGCTCGATACCGTGTAAATGAAGCGAACACAAAATAAAGAATAAGTATAAAATTTGTGTTGATGAGTATAGGTACACGTTTAATGAATTCAATAGGGAGATTTTCGCGGTGTTTTAGCGGGAAAAATAGCTTAATCATACTATCAATAGCTCCAATCGAACAAAATATCCAGGCCTGTGTTGAATCAAGCCTCGTCTTATGTAATTTTATAATGGATTATCGATAAATGCACGGTTTTTTAATTTACTGATTTTATACTCGGCAAAATAGGGTAAAACTAAATAAAAATTAAAACTAAGCCAAATCGCAGCTGTTATGCAACCGTTAGTTTACTGATTTTATACTTGGTATGTCAAATATCGACGCACCCGTAGAGAAAAATCCAGGGGCGAAACCTGGCACCGCTGAAATAAGTCTGGAAATAAGTTTGGTAATATTCCTGGCACTCGCTGGCTGCTCAACAATACATCATTACATAACAATATTTGAAATACCTGATACCTGACAATATTTGATATACCTGATACCTGGCACCGAAAGGTTACGTTATTCCTGAAAAAAAAACTTGACAGCTAAAATTCGTGCTGGTATACTTACAACAAAAGTATGGGGAGACAGGGTCGTGCACCAGTGCCCCCAGCTTACTAAAAAAATCCTTTAAGGAGGACATTCATGAAGAAAGCACTAGCTTTCCTTATAGCCTTTGCTCTCGTTGGCGCATTTGTATTTGCGCAGGATGCAGCACCAGCACTCAAGTGGAGTGGTGCTGTATACACTGGTTTCTGGTATGATTCTGCAAATGACACTACGCAATTGATACGTTATTATGGAACACCTGGAACCCGTGTACGCCTGAATGGTTCTTATTCAAATGAAGACATGGGAATTGCTTTCCGTCTCCAGAGCAACGATTTCACTGCACCAGCATTTACTCGCGCTTTTGGTTGGGCAAAATTGTTTGATGGCTTACTACAGTTCAATGTAGGCAAGCTTGGCGATTATACATTTGCTAAAGGTGCTGTATGGGCGTTTGGTAATTTTGATGGAGCAACTGGTCTTGAAACAATAGTTTCACCCATCGCAGGATTAAAAATAGGTACCTTTATGCCAATGAGTATTGCAGGTACTGTTCCTCCAGTAAATGTTCTGAAAGACACTGCAATTGGTGTTTCATATTCTGCAGAAGGAATTGGTGATTTTGCCCTGGTTTATGATCTTGATCCAAGAGTAAATGCAGAGGATGCAGCAGTTTTCAGCGATCTTATGTTTAGTGCATATATTTCAGCCATTGAGAATTTAGATGTATATATTGAAGGAAAAGTATTCAATTTAGGTGACGATACCGCTGGCAGAGAAGCTTTCTTTGTTTCAGAATATTTTGCCTATGCAATGGATGCGCTTACTCTCGAGCTGTATTTAGACCAGGATATATATGCTGATGTTACTGCACCTAATACAGCATTAGCTCTTACAGTGAATCCTGCAGTTTCTTATACAATAGATAAATATACTCCAAAACTCAGTTTAACTTATGCTTTAGGAGCTGCAGAAGAAACATGGGCATTTAATATTAATCCATCCGTTACCTATGCGCTTAAAAAAGGTTCTATAGAACTTGGTATGAACTATGATATGTCAACAACGGCTGGTGTTGCTGATGATTCTACTTACAATGTTTATGCATTATGCATTTTCAATTTCTAATTCTTTAGAAATCTAGTAAGTAACAGCGAAGCTGCCTACGAAAGTAGGCAGCTTTTTTTATGTGCGCCCGGTTAGGCGCCTCACAGGCGCCAATGGGCGCATATCTTTGGTTATTGGCTAGAGGGAAACCTGGCACCGAGAAACATGGAAACATGGTACGAATCACAGCTAAATGCTTCACAAGCACCAATAAGCGCACTTCTTGTAGAAAATTAGAAACCTGCCACCAAAACTAGAACTTAAAAAATTATGGTGTCAGGTTTCTGGATTTATGGTGTCAGGTTTCACTGCATGGATTTCTCTGCATGCAAGAGAGTTTGCCAGCAAGTATATTTAGATGTGATTGTTTAATCACTTAAATTTAATCAATTAAAGTAGGAGAAAACTTAATATTTTTACCTTTAATTAGGAGGAATCAAAATGCCAAGAAAACCGAGATTGCTAATTCCAGGGGCAACGTATCATATTACAGCGCGAACGAATTATCAAACTTACTTTCTGCAACGTTCTGGTCTAAAAAAGATGTTTATGAAAATATTAAAAAAGTTGCAAAAAGAGTATCAGTTTAATGTAGAAGGTTTTACTTTAATGGATAATCATATTCATCTGCTTATTAAACCAAGGGATTGTAAGGAGCTTCCTAAGATAATGCAAAGGCTTTTAGTAACGTTTGCAAAGAAATTTAATGCAATTAACGATTTAGTAGGACATTTTTGGGCTGGTAGATATTTTTCAGAGCCGTTGATGAGAATACAGGATGTAGAACGTGTTTTGAAATATATAATTTTAAATCCTGTGAAAGCAAAAATGGTAAAAAGGCCAGACGAGTGGTTTTGGAGTGGTTTGTTATTTTTTAAAAAGGGCTTTAAAATATTTTTAAATTGGATAAGCGATGAAATTAAAAATCTATATGAAAAATTTTCTCAAGAAAACTATGACTTTAGTTCAGTTATTGCAACATAATTATCTTTTATCTTTGCATTAAAACCTTTTATGAGTGGTCATTTCAATGACCAAAATCTTTAGTAAATTTTAGATATTGTTTCAACTTCGGTAAGATTCACGCTTTTTTGATCTAATGGCTTGTTTTAATGCTCATTGGCTTGCCAAAAGTGGCTTGCTTTGTTATTATCAAGACTGATTTTGGAGAGATGACCGAGCGGCCGAAGGTGCACGATTGGAAGTCGTGTGTGCTCCTAAAGGGCACCGAGGGTTCAAATCCCTCTCTCTCCGTATTTTAAAATATCAATAGCCGCTAATAACTGATAGCAAGACTACTAATATCAAAATGGGCGGTACTATTTTCCTGCAACAATATGGTCAGGCTCCATGCAAAGGTTCGCTGCCTAACCCCGCCAGGTCCGGAAGGAAGCAACGGTAAGCAGAATGATCTTGTGCCATGCCAAGCCTGACCTTATGGTTGCAGGAACCCACACGGTTAATAGCTAATTTGTAATTTTCCCCGTTTAATTGTCTGTTCTTCTCGTATTGCCATATTATTGCTACATAGATAGAGGTTATATCTAGAGATACCTGGCACCGTATCTAGAGATACCTGGCACCGGACTGCTTGTCGGATTACGTGTAGTCAATAAAACGTGTCATAAATCCAATATTTTAGCTATCAGAAACCTGGCACCGCATACTTAGCTATACTTAGCTATAGCTATCAGAAACCTGGTAGCTATCAGAAACCTGGCACCGTATACTTAACTATCAGAAACCTGGCACCGCATACTTGGCCATGTGCATTTGCATGCTGGGAAAATGTTATCATAAACCTATATGCTAGGGAAACTTGACACCTAAAATCTTCTCAAAGACTTGGCCATGTATTACCTGGCACCAATGGTTTTCATGAAACATTCAGCTATTAGATACCTGGCACCGAAGGTTTTCCTGGCACCGAAGGTTTTCGCCAATGGCTTGGCGCAGCAAACAAAATCTGATACCTGGTACCAAAAAAACAAAAATAACAATAACCTGTTGCCTAGTTTACTATAAACCTGGCACCATGATATGCTAAACGCATGGCGTATGAAGTGACAGCAAACCGCAAGCGGCCTCAGAATTTTGATGAGCTGGCGGGACAGGATTTTGTTTCGATTACGCTCAAGGCTTCAATAGAATCGGGAAGGATAGCGCATGCATATCTTTTCTCTGGTCCTCGAGGTTGCGGTAAAACAAGTACAGCACGAATACTTGCAAAATCTCTCAATTGTGAACGAGGGCCAACCGCAGAACCATGCGGGGTATGCAATTCGTGTCATGCTATCACCAAAGGTGCGTCATTGGATGTTATTGAAATTGATGGTGCGTCCAACACGTCAGTTGATAATGTACGTCAAATTAAAGATGAGGTGCTTTTCCCGCCTAACTTCTCTAAATATAAAATCTACATTATTGATGAAGTACACATGCTCTCTAACAGTGCCTTTAATGCACTGTTGAAAACTATCGAAGAACCTCCGCCATATATTGTTTTTATATTTGCAACGACTGAACTGCATAAGGTACCAGCTACCATCCGCAGCCGGTGTCAGCAATTTGTTTTTAGATTGATTCCGCTTGCTGTTATTAAGGAAAGGCTTGCATCGGCAGCGCAGGATTTAGGTATTGTGGCTGATGATGATGCGCTCATGTGGATAGCGCGAGAGGCAACTGGTTCTCTCCGCGATGCGTATACCATGTTTGATCAAGTGGCTTCATTTTCTGAGGGACATATCAGGCTGTCGGTAATTCAGGATAAACTAGGTATTGTCGGTTCTGAACGAATTGGTATGCTGATAAGCACGGTAGCACAAGGAGATAAGGCTAAAACAATCGAACTTGTTGAATCAATTGTATCTTCAGGTGTTTCAATTGAGCAGCTCTTAGTTGATACTATTCAATATGTTCGTACGCTCCTTTTTATAAAAGCTGGTGTCGAGAAACAGGAACTTTTAGGGTTTTCAAAAGAATCAGTGCCGGAACAAGTGTCAGCGCTCGAAACACGACACCTGGAACGGATGCTTGCTGTGCTTCTTGATATCTATAGAAACATGCGGTACAGCGTTAACCCCCGATATGAAATAGAACTTGCATTGGTAATGCTCTGTGAAATACGAGCGCTTATTTCACGTTCTGAGATTTTTGAAATCTTAACCAATTTGAAACATGCTCTTAGTGAAGGGAATACTCAAAACGCAAGTGGAATTGCAGAAAAACTAATCTCATTGAGTTCTCAAGCTTCTTCAGTGGATAAATCAAATAAACCTGATGGGAAACCTGGCACCAGCGCAGTTTCCAGCGCAACTAAACCTGGCACCGTTGAACTGGCCAGCGAGGCCAACATGGTGGGTAGTAGCCGAGGTGCATCAGCAGTCGATTCAAAACCTGGTACCAGTACAGTTAGCACTGCTAGCGCAACTAAACCTGGCATCGGTGATGGGAAACCTGGCACCAGTGCAGTTAAACCAGGCATCGGCGCAGTTTCAATCGCGGTTTCTCGCGGCAAAAGTGTAGATTCCAGTGGTTATATTTCTGAACAGTCAGATTCTGCTACTGATACTGCAATAGCTGAAAAGGAGAGGGTAATTACTGCACTGGGTAAGCAAAATTTGATGCTTAATGCGATTCTTTCCAGAACAGAAGATTGGTCGATAAAGGGTGACAGGTTAGAAGTATCCTGTGTTTCAAATTTTGAGGCAGATAAAATTAATGCAGAAAGTTCGGTAATCAATCCTATTTTACAAAAAGTGTTTAATCGAGTTATTCAAATACATGCATATGTTGTGCAAAATTCAACCGAGCATAGTCAAGAATCTCATGAGATAGAAGATTCTGGTACAACTGAAAGTCCTGCGCAAATAGTTGAAAAGGTATTCAGGGGAACTCGATTGACGGAGGAATAACAATATGGAAATATCGGATCTTTTTAAGATGCTTAGCAATCCAGCGCTTTTACAACAGCAAGTCAAAGAAACTCAGGAGCGATTAGCTAAGGTGAGTGTGACAGGAACTGCTGGGGGGAATATGGCATCTGTAACGCTCAATGGTGCTATGCAAATAACAAATGTATACCTGTCACCAGAGATTTTTGCTTCAGGAGATGTTGTTATTGTTCAAGACTTGTTTAAAGCAGCATATAATGACGCTCAGGCTAAATTAAAAGAAGCAATGAAAGATATTATTCCTGCCAATGCTGCAGGATTGCCAGGTGGAATAAATCCAGAAGATCTCAGCTCAATTTTTAATAATTTGTTCAAACAATAGTATGAAAACGCTTGATGATACGGTAAATCTATTGTCTCGGCTGCCTGGAATAGGGAAAAAAACAGCATCGCGAATGGCATTCTATATTTTGCGTTCAAATTATGATTTTGCAGAAGCTCTTGCTGAATCAATCAGGCAGTTAAAAAGTGTTGTACACTTTTGTCCAGAATGCGGGTCATATACCGAAACAGATCCTTGTCCTATTTGTTCATCGCCTTTGCGGGATAAATCAATAATTTGTGTGGTAGAGCAGCCCCAAGATGTATTGACAATTGAGGCTTCGCAAGAATTTCATGGGCTATACCATGTACTTGGAGGGCTCATTTCACCACTCGATGGAGTAGGACCAGAGGCGCTAACGCTCGACCTTTTGCAAAAACGTGTTCAAAGGCTTCAGGTTAAGGAATTGGTTATAGCCACAAATCCAACTGTGGAAGGAGACACAACCGCTTTGTATATAAAGAAGTTGTTTGCTGAATATTCAGTAAGTGTAACGAAACTTGCAACTGGTATTCCATTTGGGGGTGATCTTGAATATGCAGATAGAATCACTCTTGCACATTCGTTTAGAGGAAGAATTGCTTTATAGCTAAATTAAGCGGCAGTTAAATAAACAAGCCATGAGCCAGTAGCCAGTTAGGTGCCAGGTATAACAAGCCATGAGCCATTAGCCAGTTAGGTGCCAGGTATCAAAAGCGAGCCCTTGGTTTCCTAAAGTGCCTGCGGAAAGTGTCTGCGGTGCCAGGTTTCCCCATGTTTCAGTCAGCGGGCGCGTTCTGGCTGTGCAAGCGGTGTCAGGGTTCCCTTTGGACTGATTTGAACTTTGCAGTGCCAGGTATCGATAGATTGCGGTGCCAGGTTTCTAATAAAGAACGAGAGGAGACGATATGATTGAGATTAATGCGGTGAGCAAGACGTATAACCGAGCAAAAACAAAAGCGCTTGATGCTATTAGCCTTACAGTACCTGATGGCTGTATTTTTGGTTTTTTGGGGCCAAATGGAGCTGGAAAAACAACAACGCTTAAATTAATAACCGGCTCGCTGCAAGCGGATGAGGGTACGGTTCTTGTCAATGGTCATTCTACCATCTCCGATGATTTGAAGGCGAAACATGCTATAGGGTTTGTACCAGATAATCCTGAGTTGTTTAGCCGGTTAAAAGGTATTGAATATCTCAATTTTATCGCAGATGTTTATGATTTAGGCAAAGGTGCCAGGTATGCTGCGATAGAACGGTACACGACGATATTCGAAATTGCAGATGTGCTCAATGCTAAAATAGCAAGTTATTCTCGCGGTATGAAGCAAAAGCTTATTATTGCGGGAAGTTTGCTTCCAGATCCGCAAAATTGGCTTCTCGATGAACCGATGGTTGGGCTTGATCCGCATGCGGCATTTAAGCTCAAAGAGCTCATGCGGGAACGTGCTAATGCCGGTAAGTGTGTTTTCTTTTCGACGCATGTAATGGAGGTTGCAGAGCGGGTATGCGATAAGCTTGCTATTATCAATAAGGGGAAGATACTATTCACCGGTTCGCTTGATGAGCTTCGTGAACTTAAAGGAAAAGATACGTCACTTGAAAATCTATTTTTGGAACTTGTGGATGATAAGGAGCAGGTTTCATGAAAAAAATATTTTCTACAATACGATTCTATTTCAAAAGTTTTTATGCGCTACCAGAAATTAAAGACAACAATGATAAGATAAGCTTCAAGAGTATTGCAAAACTATTGGGCATTTTGTTTTTAGTTTTGTATGTTTTAGCATCGTTTGGTTTTTTGGCCTGGGAAGTTTATTACTCAATGTATAGTCTCTTTGCATCAGTTGGTATTCAAAAGCTACTCATCATGTATGCACTGCTGTATGGAGCAGTAGCTATTACGATTCTTTGTGTTTTGACAGCTATTTCCACTATTTATTCGAATGATATGGAAATATATATCACAACGTTACCCCTACGAACTTCCTATATCCTTTCTGCAAAAGCAAGTACAATTGCTTTTGCTCAATTCGGATTGGCACTGCTCATCATAGGGAGTGGCCTTGGTATCTATTGGTATTTTGAACACTCATCGGTTATGTTTTTGATCAATGCGGTGCTGCTTATCCTTATTATTACTGTTGTTGCAACCGCATTGGGTTATATCATTGGCCTGCCGTTGTTATCGATTAGCAAGTTTTTTAGAAACCGTGATATGGTCATGATTCTTGTAGGCCTTATAGCAATAGGTTTTATGCTGTTTTTCAATGCTACAACAAATAGAATCATGGCTATGGCTTCGTCACCAGAAGCTCTCATGAAGCTACTTGAGGGCAGTAATCAGGGATTTTTGCAGCTATATAATAAAAATCCTGTATTCCAATTCATTTTAGCAACACTTTTAGAACCACAAAAGCCAATCTACGTGATTGCACTAACAGCTTTACTGATAGCGATACTTGGTCTGGTGTATTTGATTTTTGAACTCATGGCACCGCTCTATCGATATGTGGTACGGAATTTTTCTGAAAACTATATTAAGAAGCTTGATAAAAAGCAGGCAAAGATTCTGTTGGGAAAAGAAACTCAACAAAATCCAAAAATTGTATCGCTGGTATTGAGAGAAATACGGCTCATGAATAGGGAACCTGTTTACTTCTTAAATGGTCCTTTTATCATTATTCTTATGCCACTTATTTTAGGAATCAGTTTTTATTTTAATTTGTCAAACAATAAGAGTTCTGCACAAGAAATAACCGAACTTGTTTCATCAATAACACCAATAATCAGAGTAGTGCTGGTGAGTCTCATTGGTGCTTTTTTAGGTTCCGCGACGAGTATTACCTGCACATCGATATCTCGTGATGCAAAACAGCTTTCATTTATGAAGAGTCTTCCCATAAGCGGAAAAGCATATTTAGCAGCCAAGCTCATTCATGGGTGTATTTTTGGATTTTTAGGTATAGCGATGAGTGTGCTCCTGGGTGTTTTTTTATTTAAGATGCGAGTGAGTGAACTCTTGCTTGCTATGGTAATAGGTTTTTCTATTGCGGTTATGCTCAATATCGCAGGTCTTATTGTAGATACAATTAATCCGCGATTAAAGTGGGAAACTCCAGTTGCAGCAATGAAGCAAAATATCAATGCAGTCATTGTAATTCTTGCAGAAATGGTGATACTGGGAGTTGTTGGTTATTTTAGTATTACATATATTAAAACTATAACAGAGTTATTTGTTTTTACAGCTATTATACCAATTTTTCTTTCCGTAGTGATGCTGATTGTGTTTATGCCATTTGCTGAAAAGCGGCTTAAAAAGCTTGATGTTTAGATTGTATAGAACAGACAGTGCCTCTTTAGTGTCATGAATTTATAATATTCATGACACTAATAATGCCAGGTGCTTATTATCGACTAAGAAAACACGTTTGGATAGGCAATTAGATTGTTGCTAAATAACTTGTTCTTTTTCGAGGATTTGAAGCATGCAGTGCTCTATGATGCCATCGAGTGTTTGTAAGTCAAATCCATATTCTTTAAGCTGCCTATACTCATGAGAATTTGGCCAGTCAAAGTAGGTGTTTAGATAGTTTTTTTTCATACAGGCGTAAACGAGATCTTCTGCCATGTTAAGCTTATCTCCTGGCACTTTTGAGCCAGGTATTCGCGCTTTATGAAGTGCGTCTTGTATAAAGGTTCGGACTTTTGAAAAAAAGAGATCCTGAAACACATCGTACGAACGTCCGGAAATTTTTCTGACTTTGTCTGAAATTGATCCTGTGTAGATGAGATGGACTGTGTCTTGTTTTGTTGATGAAACTGGCCTGGTCAGCAGTTTTCTTCTCTGTTCTAGCTCTTTGGCTAGAGATTGGGCTTCGTTGTTTGTTTTATTTTTAGGGACAGCTTTTTCTATTGGTTTAAGTACAGGAACAGTTTTTCTGGATAAAGGTTTCTCTGTACGCAGGTGGGCAGAACTTTTTTTGTGATTGAGTGCGGAACCTGATTTGTTTTGATTGGTGCCGGGTAATTTACTTTGAGTGGTGACAGGTACTGTTGCATTTAATTTTCCTGTTCCATACAGACTAGCCTTGAGCCGTCGCCAGGTTTCCTGCATGTAAATATCGCCTTGAACTGTGTATGAATAATCTGTGGATAAGGCAGTAGCGACCATGGTGAGTATATCATCATCGGAATATTTTCGTTTTCTACAGAATTTGATGGTGCGAAAAATATCGTAATGTTTTGAATGATATTTTTGTGAATAGAGGAACACGATTCTTTCAAAAGCAGCATCATCAATTCGTAACCAGTATTTGTAACAGAATGCTAGAACTTTATCTTCATTGCGCTCGAGTCGGGGAGAAATTTCTATCGCCTGTTTGTCAGTTTCATCAAACTCGATTTTGCTAATATCAAAATAATTTTCGTGTTTGCGATATTCTTCTTCGCGGCGTTTTTGTTCTAATAGCGCAGATTCATTTAATGAAAGAAAATCAAACGCTTCCAATTCCTTAATTGCTGTCTGCTCATAAAAGTCGGTAAGTAGTTCGCTGAGTTTTTTAAACTCTTTATAACGGTATTGCAAAGTCTGCGAAACAGTTTCATAAAAAGATAGCATATTCAAAGCCTGTTCGTTATTTTCAGGCAATAAACGCGCAATTGTTTCAACAGCTTTTAATACACGATATGTATTTTTGAGTGATATATTTTCTATTGGCATGAGCATCGTGTCGAGATTGATTTTAAGTTGTTTTATGATACTATCTGCACGCTCACTTAGTAGTTCATAGAGATACTGTGAAAATAATGGTGATTTTTTTCTATATAACGATAGCAATTCTATACGTTTTGCATCATCAGGATAACGAGGTTTTAATTTTGATTGATAGATGACGAGAGCATCGAACATGCGCCCCTGACTTCGGTAATCAAAATAGCGCTCAATATCCGGATCTTCTCCATACTTTAATTCTGGATAGACGAGCTCGAGGACCTGCCTGTTTACTTCCTGTATTTCCAGCTGCATCGTAGCGCTATTATATGCAATTAGCTAACTAAAAAGCAAGTGTTTATAAAATTGAGCAATTTTTGCTGTCGCGATTTTTTGAATTATAGTTACTATTTTAGCCTCAATTTCAGCACTTGTGTTACTTGCTGTGAATTTTCATTTCTGTGTTTTATTTTTCCCTAGAGCTGCTGTAATTTTTTGCATAGCTTCTGGGTCATTTTTTATAGAATTTATCCATTGCAGAATAAATGCAAGCATGATACTTAAAAATAACATACCAATAGTACCAATTGTACCATATTTTTTTATTTGATTTTTTATCTGTATTTTCTGTTGTATTTCCTGTTGTATTTCCTGTTGTATATCCTTTTGCTCCTGAAGCGTATAGCTCATGAGTTTGACAACTGGATTAAATGAACGGTTAACTATAGCATTTGCTAAAGAACGCTGTTGATTCAGCTTTGCTGCATCGAGTTCTGCAAAAGAATTTTTCTGGTTTGTGCTAATTCCTTGCGTTAATAGTGCGCTTGCTGGCGCTATAAGATATTGTTTAAGAGTTTCGTTTAAGGAACGAATAGTTGCATCGATGAACTTTTCATTTTTCTCCTTATCAGGGCTTTTTATAGTAAGTGTAATTATGCCATTTAATACGGTCGCTTTGTAATCTTTAAAGGTCAATTCTGCGCTCCAGGAATTTACCGCATCAGCAGGTTTTGTCTTTTTTAGTTCTTGCCGTATTGTTGCAAGCCTTTCATCAGGAGAACGGCTGAGAAAACCAAAGTCTAAATGCGCTGCAGTGAGTGCTGTGTCAATTGTAAGAGGATTTGATAATGTAGTTATAGTAAAATAGTGAAGATTACTATATTGAACTAATAATTCAATACCTGGTGTGAATGATAGCGTTGTTACTGTTTCATAAGGTGACAAAACTGCTGCAGTTGCATTGTTCGTTGATATCTCGCTTGTTTTTAGTGCTGGAAGAATGAAATATGCTAATGTGGTGATAACTATACTTGCACAGGTTAGCCCGATAATAAGCCATCGGTATTTAAGCATTACTGCTATAAGATCAATGAGAGAAATTTCGTCTTCTGCATGAGTGTTTTGTATATCTGACATGGTTACCTCTTTTAAAAAGTTAAGTCTCTTATGTTCAATAATCGTGCATGGAATTTATTTGCATCATTATACAGAGATCCTTTAGCTAGTACAAGTACTCTTAAGAAAAGTTTTACTATAAAACAGCAGCTTAATAGTGGATGATTACTCATCAAGTTCAGCGGGACGGATTGCAAAGCGTCGTGCAATAATTGAAAGCACATTCGTAACCATGACACCTGGTTTTGCATAGTTAGCTGCCTGTACTTTTTTGAAGAGAGCAAGACCTAAAAACCGTAAAAGTCCACCAACAAGAAATAAAAATTGAAGACCATTGATTTCGAAAGACCAGAGTGTCAGGTTTATTGGCTTAAGTTTTTGTCCCAGGAAGCCTCCTACTACAGCTCCAGCGAGTCCGCTGATGCCCGCTCCTGCATTAGCGAGAGCAAAGCATGCACTGGAGTTTTTACCACCGATTTCCATTCCAAAGGTTAAAATGCCAAGATCGATAGCTGACCATCCAAGTCCGGTTAAGAGTACATCAACACCCATCATGTATGGCCAAAGCGGTTTTCCCATAAAGAACCATAGCATAGGGATAAGGCTAACGATATTGATACCTGTCACCAATACTGATTTATGGCCAAGTTTATCACCTAAAACACCCCAAATCCTGTAAAAAATTATGGAAAGAAGACTCGTAAGGATGGAAGTAATTCCGATCAATCGCATCGACATAGAAAGATTGGTGATCTGGTGATATGCAAAAAACGGAGCAGTTAGTTGAAGAATAAAGTTCCACGCGAACATTGCAATTACAAATCGTTTGATGTTGCTATCCTGGAGCAACTGCTTGTTGTAGCTAAATAAATAAACCAAGTTTGATTTTATAGAATCTGTTTTTTGTTTATTTGTTCCTGGTGCCAGGTTTCCAGCCGATTTTTCTTCGAATGTTGTTCCTGGTGCCAGGTTTCCTGTGCTTTGTTGGCTGATTTCCTGGAGACTGATATCTCGAATTGGGAACGTGGCAATGATTGAAATGATTGTAGCAATCATGCCAATGAGTATAGTTATAATGATGGATAAAGGTTTGCTGAGTATATCGAGAATAGCAGTATAGATATATGTCGAAATCATTGTGGTAATGCTGATTGCAACATTTCTTCTCCCAAGAAATTTTCCGCGTTCGTGTTCTGGAATGAGGTCCCGGCTTAATCCCACCCACACATTGCCAGCAAGAGCGTTTGCGAGCTGGCTCACTGCAAAAATCACAATGAATTCTAAGGCAGATGAAAAGCCAAAGAGCGAAGTTGCAAGCGGAATAAACCAGATGAATCGGCCAGCATTGAAAATAATCATCAGCCTTACTCTGTTTTTTGACCGTTTAATAATGGTTGGAGCAATAAGCTGGAATACCTGGAACACAAGTGGAAATGCAGTGGTAACAGAAAGCCAGAATGTCGTAAGTTTGAAATAGATCGCAATAGCAGTAAAAAGAGCACCCTGTGTTAAAATGAGATATACAGATGATGCAGCGCCTTCTACTGTAAGCCAGAATTTGTTGTGTTTGAGTATAGTTTGACTTGGAGTAGAAATGTTTTGTTGCTGATCGTTATTCATAGAGACTTAAATAAATACGATATGCATAAATAAATGTCAATATATGCGGAATGCTCGTTGCTTTGCAAAAATCATTTTGTGTCATTATAAGTAAAAATTATTAAAGATAAATTGCATTCAGCATCTTCATGGCATTACAGATCCATTGCCTCAACTGTTTAAGAGTACTATAATACCATGTATGTCAATAGAACTAATGGGTAAAAAGCTTTATTTTGTATATGCACCTGCAATTTTAAAAGAATATATTGATGAGTTATGGAATTACGAGATTGAAGCGTATACGGTAAGTGATTTTTCATTATTGTTACCTTATCTTCGCATGAATGCTGATGCCATACTCTTATTTAATTTTGAAACCGATAAACAAGCTCTTCATAAGTTACAACAAAATATAAGTGCTTTGCGAGCAGATGAGTCATGCAAGCATATCGAAATAGGTTTATTTTCTGTTCGTGATCTTAATAGCCAATATGTTGAGCTGAGTAAAACGCTGCAAATTGATTGTGGTTATTTTATTATTACAGATAAACAGAGAGTGCTCCAATCGATTTTACAGATATGCGCACAAAAACAGGTAAAAGGAAGAAGGAAATACATTCGAGTAAAATGTCCAGTAAACTATGCATCGTTTAATTTTGAGCTTAATGGTCTTAATATTCGTGGGCACATTATAGATTTATCTATAGCTGGTATGGCTGTGCTGCTTGAAGATCAAGAGAGTTTGCCTCCAAACATCAAAATACCAAATATTCAGTTAAATCTTCATGGAACAATTCTGACCATTGATGGAATATCTTATAAAACTGAAGAAACTCGCAATGTAAATGGACAACAAGTAAATGTAATTTTGTTTGATCTAAAATCATTAGATAAAGTAAAAGAAGAAAAAATCCACAGTTTTATACGTCGAAAATTACAGAAAGATTTTGAAGACCAGTTAGTTTCATTACAAAATACTTAATTCACTCGAAAATTTATCCGAAAAATAATACAAAGCATCACGAGCAATGCAGCTCACAGAATGATCAAAATGCTGTTGTGCTGATACTGCTCGCTATGTCTGGATTCTATAGCAAAGGAGCAGAACATGAAACAATTTGCTATAAAAGGCTATGATTCGGCACCTTCGGTAATGGAACTACTTGAAGAAATTGAGAATGGCTTTATTGTAAGAATCATCAGAACACGTGATGATTGGGAAGATGTAAGTGAAGAATTTATTTCAAAAGATCTTTTTGAAACTTGTTTAAGAACAGGTTATATTGCAGAAATGTCCGCATAAACAAACTTTTAATACGGGCTGATTGTTGCTACTCTATAGTCAGCCCAAATTTTTTAAAATCATAATACTAATATTAAAATAAATATTACACAGTTAGAAGTAAATAGCAAATAATTCTATTTGCATTTTTAAAAAAAGCATTGTAAAATTCATACCGAATGTTTAATGCTATTAGCAGGTGTTTAATCATATTAATCAGGATTGGCACTAACATAATTCACTTCATTATTTGATGAGGAGTATGGCATGGCAAACGATAAGGGGTTTAGAAAATATCTGGGACTGACATTTCTTATTGGTTTTGGTTTTTTTACTATGGGATTAATGGATCCGCTTTACGATACGTATGTCCCAAAGTTTTTACAAAAATATATCAGCTCGTTTTCATTGATTGGCCTTGTAATGACTCTTGATAATGTACTCCAATTATTTCTTATTCCTATTGTTGCTGCATGGAGTGATAAAACAAGAACAAAAATAGGGCGACGCATGCCTTTTATTATTGTGATGCTGCCGCTAGCAGCACTGTTTTTTGGACTAATCCCGGACTCCGCAGGTGTATCGCTTGTTGCGCTCATATTGGTAATATTCATGCTCAATATTTTTAAAACAAGTGTGCGAGGACCTATTGTCGCTTTAATGCCTGATACAATACCGGGAGAGTATCGTTCTGAAGCAAATGGTGTCATTAACACTATGGGCGGTCTTGGTACAATTTTAGGAACGCTGGTACTGGCACGCCTGATGGATGTAAAGATGGTGCTTCCAGTAATTGGTCAGACACAGGGTAAACTGGCATTCCCGGTAGCGAGCTTGTTTGTTGTTCTTGCGGTAATAACGCTCGTGTTATTTGTGCGAGAAAAAGAGCATCCTGAAGTAACCGAAGAAGAACAAAAAGAACCGCTATTGAAATCCCTTACATCAATTTTCAGACATGAGGATAAGAGTGCTGTGTATATTCTCATCAGTATTTTCCTCTGGTTTATGGCGCATGAGGGAGTTAAACCATACCTGGGACTTTATGCACGAGATGCTCTTAAGGCATCTGAGGGTAGTATGGCGCTTCCACAGGGAATAGCAGGTGTTGCGTATGCACTGTTTGCCATCCCCATGGGTGCTCTCGCACATAAAATAGGACGCAAAAAGCTTATTAAAATATCACTTATAGCCCTGGCATCAATAACTGGTCTTTTCTTCCTTGTCAGCTTATTTGGTCCGGGAATTACAGCAATAAAAAATAGTGCATTTCTTGTATTTCTTGCACTGATGTTTATATATGGAATTTTTTGGGGATCGGTTATAACGAATTCATTTCCAATGCTCTGGCAGTTATCCACATTTGGAAATATTGGCATTTATACTGGTGTTTACTATTTGTTTTCACAGAGTGCTAGTATTCTTGCACCACCAATAACAGGGCTCATTATCGATATTACAAAACGGGTATTCAAGCCTTCCCTGGAATATCTCTATAGCGGTATTTTCCTGTTTGCTGCACTCTGCATGCTGTCGGCCTTTTTTGTAATGAGCAAAGTTAAGCGAGGTGAGGCTTTAGATAAGCCTATTGAATAAGCTTCGTCGTAATACGCTTTTTTTACATGCAACTGTAAGTAGCCATAGCTAAACCAGTCTATTTAACTATCCATTTTTTTGGACAAAATAATTAGACTGGTTTTTAATAATGTACGGTACTTTACAGGACAGCAGATTCAGGATGAGACACAGAGCTGCAGATACAGAGTCAGATACAGGAATGCAGGAGTTTCCCTATGTATTCCCTTCTATTATCCAAGCGCTTCAATGATGAGCATGGAGCCCTACATTATAGAAGTATCGCTGCAGGTCTATCCCCATTTTAAGGTACATCGAGAAACTCGCACTAATGAACTAATGCCACTGAGTCATATGGCAGGGGACGTTCAAACTACTTGAACGTTGAAACTATTTTAATACTATGCTAGATTTAAGAAAACCTGGCACCTGGTACTGCACAATACCTGGTACAGAATTACAGCATGCATTGGATACCTGGTACCGATTACCGCATTGTGCCGCATCGTATGCAGGTTTGGAGACAAGATATGCCGATTACCGCATTGTGCCGCATCGTATGCAGGTTTGGAGACAAGATATGTCAGAAGCACAAGTTCAAAACACAAATATCAGCAAGAGGCTGGTGTTCAAGCGATTTTTTTCATATTTCAAGCCGTATTGGTTTCTGTTTGCTCTGGGTTTGCTAGCACTCCTGGCGGTGACTGCTTCTAGACTGGCAGGTCCGCTCATTCTCCGGGCAATTATCGATAAGGCTATTCCACAAAAAGATGTTAGTCTCATGCTGCAGTATGCGTTTCTCTATTTTGCTCTCGTGATTTTTATGGGTGTTATCACATACTTCGAAAGCATGCTTATGGTTCGTCTGGGACTAAATGTTGTGACAAATATAAAATCAGATCTGTTTGCACACATGGTTACTCTACCTGTTGCATATTTTGATAAGCATCAGGTTGGCGAGCTTATGGCTCGTGTGGAAAATGATACTGAGCGGGTTAAACAGCTTTTTAGCGAAACTGCAATCATGCTCATCACCAATATTATCTATTTTATTGGAATGTTTATTGTTTTCATTACTATTGATGCAAAACTTGCTGGCATTATTTTTATTCCGATACCGTTTTTACTCGCTGCATTTTTACTTGTTTTTGATAAATTGAGGCCACTTTATGAAAAAGCGAGAAAAAAGTATGCAGAAGTGTGTGCTGTGGTGACAGAGTTTGTGCAGGGTATAGAAGTTCTCCAGGTGTTTAAAAAAACAGAGAAGGCTGTTTCCAAGCTAGAAAAAGTAAGTAAAGAAAAACGTGATATCGAGATTCGGGCTGGTCTTATCGAGTATATCTTTATGGGCGGGCTGCAATTTTTAGCTGGGCCGCTGTTTCTTACACTCATCATTAAATTAACAGCGCCGCAAATCTTTAAAGGAGTTTTAACCGTAGGGACACTCTTGGTTTTCATTGAATATGGGATGCGGTTGTTTGAACCTTTGTTTGCAATTGGGGAAAATGTACGGAGTATTCAGCAGGCTCGCGTTGCAATGGAACGTATTTTTTCGATTATGAGCCTTGAACCTGAAGAAGCAGTGGCAACGCCTACAAACAAACCTGAATTTAAGCATGCAATTGAGTTCCGTGATGTTTCCTTTGCTTATAAAGAAGGCGAACCGGTGCTTGATCATGTCTCATTTACTGTAAAAAAGGGACAGACCATTGCACTTGTTGGTCCTTCTGGTTCCGGTAAAACAACAACTGTAAGCCTCCTCTGCAGGTTTTACCCATATACGAGTGGTGAGATTCTTGTTGATGGCGTACGATTGGAATCACTTGATTTACATGAATGGCGGAAACATATTGGACTTGTGTTGCAGGATATATATTTATTCCCGGGGACAGTCCTTGAAAATGTACGCGTATATAATGATAAGTTTACCGAACTCGATGTTTTCAAAGCATTGGAAACGGTTCATGCTGATGATTTTGTTCGGCGGCTACCTCATGGTGCGTACACTGAACTTGCAGAACGAGGTGGCAATCTATCGATGGGTGAAAAGCAGCTCATTTCATTTGCACGAGCGGTTGTTTTTAATGCGGATATTATCATTATGGATGAAGCAACCGCAAGTGTTGATGTAGTTACAGAAAAGAAAATTCAACGGAGCATGAAAGATCTTCTTAAAGGTAGAACGGCTATCATTGTGGCGCACAGGCTTTCTTCAATACTTACTGCTGATGAAATTCTTTTTTTCAAAAATGGCAGAATAGCAGCACGAGGAAAGCATCATGAGTTGCTTGCAGAGTATTCTGAGTATGAAGAACTGGTCCGTCTGCAATTCCCTGATCTTTCTGCAGATGCAGAACTTGATGAGGCAACGTGAGCTTTATAGGGGAGGAGGAGACTATGTCAGATACAATACACTACAAACAGCTGAACATTAATCATATTGCCTGGATTAGAAAACTCTGGAGTGAGAAAAAAGGACTTGTAGCACTATTATTTGTACTCACATTAATTTCGAGTGCGGTGGCGGTGTTGCTTCCATATATTTCTAAATTGTTGCTTGATACTATCCAACGGCTTTTGGAGCATCCTGGCACAACCGACCCGATGTTGGAAATAGATAGACTCTTAATGCTTTTAATTGCAGTGGGATTTGGTGGTTTTATTGCCTCATTTTTTCCTGCAATACGTGGCATGACAAACTCTGTTTTTGAACATTTGCTCCGAATGAAATTTTTTAAGAAAATTCTTGAAAAGAATTATAAGTTTTTTTCAGAATTTGCTACGGGTGATATTGTTACACGGCTGACGAGCGATCTCTATGATTTTCCAAAGCTGTCGTGGTTTTTGTGTTCAGGAATTTTTCGCGCAGTGGAATCAATCAGTAAAGTGCTGTTTTGTCTCATTGCAATGATGCTCATTAGTCCAAAGCTGACGCTTTTTTCGCTCATTCCCTTGCCGCTCATGCTGGCAGTCTTCTGGGTAACATCTGATAAGGTATATGATGTTTACAGGAAAAACGAAAAAGCTGTGAGTGAGGTCAATGAACAGCTTGAAATGAGCTTTTCGGGTGTGCGAATTATCAAAGCGTATGCCTGCGAGGATAAATATCGAAGGTTTTTTAATGAGGTGTTGCAAAAACGCTGGAAAACCGAAATGACTGCAGCAAAACTCGATGTGATTCTGCACCTTATCTATCAGTACATTGACCTCGTTGCTCAAGTAGGTATTGTATTTGCCGGCGGCTTAATGGCGGTGAGAGGAAAAATAAGCATCGGAACGTTTTATGCGTTCTATACATACCTCATGATGCTCATTTATCCAATTCTGGATATACCACAGCTCTTCGTATATGGCAAAAAAGCTTTTGTAAATATTGATAGGCTGGAAGAGATGGCGAGCTTTCCGGTACCAGGAAAAAGCGCTTCGGAAAAGGACCCGGTGCCAGGTATCCATGTGCAGGGCGGCGTATCGGTGCCAGGTATCCAGGTGCAGGGCAACGTACCGCTAGAGGGCAGTGTTCCGGTGCCAGGTATCCAGGTGCAGGGCGGAGTATCGGTGCCAGGTATCGCACCTCAGGAGAAAACAATAGCAATAGATATAGCTACAATCGATTTTAATGAAGTATCGTTCACTTATCCGGGGCGTGTAGAAAAAGCGCTCGATGGGGTAAGTTTTAGAGTAACAAAGGGTGAACGACTTGGGGTTATTGGTCCAGTAGGCTCAGGTAAATCGACGCTCATTAAAGTATTGCTCGGCTTGCTGCCTCCAGATTCAGGTATGGTAAAAATAAATGGCGTACCGCTAGATGCAATCGATACAGAAACATATGCAAAAAAAATAGGGTATGTCCCGCAGGAAGCTCTTTTGTTTTCTGGAACGCTTAAGGAAAATATAGATTTTTTTATTGATGAACCGAACGACACGGTATTCAATCAAGCCTTACGTATATCCCAGATGAGCGATGAAGTCGCTAACTTTACCGATAGAGAACTTACCGTTGTGGGACAGCGAGGCTTAAGTCTTTCTGGTGGACAAAAACAGCGGATGGCTATAGCTCGCGCAATAGCCAGGAAACCAGAGCTTATGGTTTTTGATGATATTACAGCGAGTCTTGATGCAGCAAACGAAGAGCGTCTCATGAATGAACTCAATGCGTTTGCACAGAATCTGACATTTATTATTGTATCACACCGGCTCTCTACGCTGCAGTATGTAGACAAAATACTGTTCTTGGATAGAGGAAAGGTAGTCGGCTTTGGTACACATGAAGAACTTATGTTGTTGCCAGCATATGCTGCTTTTATCCGTGAACATTTTTTAGAGCAAAACTAGCGTGGTGTCACGAAGTTTGTACATGTTTTCTGACACTAGCTCAGTTTACTGTTGACACACTAGATGAGTTTACTTGACTAACGGTACTAATTTTTGCTACATCACCATGCAAGATGAAAACATGGGCTAAAATACTTTTGCAACCCTATTATCTTGATCAATTTCTCCTGGTCGATAAGGTGTATGAGGATCTTCTCGGTGCACAAAAGGTTTTAAGTGCATCGACATCCTGTATTCCAAACTGTGGTGTATGCTGCAATGAATATAATCCTGATGTCACAGAACAGGAGGCAGTATTTACTGCTGTGAGCATACTGTTTGAACACTGGGAGAGATTTTCGTTGTTTGAATCTTCTCTTAGTAAAAGGCAAAAGAATTATCATGACGATGCTATGCTGAGTAGCGCATTGTATCCTGAGTTAGAAAAACAATATTCTGTAATTGCGCTTTTGGAAAGAATTTTCCCCAACTTTAATAATGATGCTAGAGGGTGTCCTTTTCGTTCAAATGATGGGCCTCACTTTTGTATGATTTATAGTGGACGACCTTTGATTTGTAGGCTTTTTGGTGCAGCTGGGGACAGAGATAAAGACGGAATAGTACGATTTAGCCCCTGTAAAGTATTAAAAGGCAAGTGCGGACAACCAATGAATACTATGAGCCAACATTCGTTCAGTAACAGGCAATCGCTTACTATGCTTGAACTTCAGGAGTCTGCTTCTGAAATACCTGTAATGAGCGATTATGCTTTTCGGCTTCAGGGGTATGAAAAACTCTCAAAAATAAAGCCACTCACAGTATCTGCAATAGAAAAAATACTTTTTTATACACTGATGCGGGATGATAGGCCGATAAAACCTCCCCGAGCTGCATAGTAGCTGCTATATGAGCACTCTTGCACTAATTCATGCTCTCAGTTACAGTATTATTATATGATTTTTCAGTATAAACGTGTAGCAACTATACTACTTGCATCTCTTGTTTTTAGCTCTGTGGGGACACTCCTTGCTCAACCACAGAATGTTTCTAATGTTAATACAATGTCTGTGTTGCCACCTGATCCGCTTCCAGAAGCTTTGCAAAAATTGCAGGAAGCACCTATAAAGCTTATTGGTATGACACTGCAGGAATTGCTTGTTTCGTTTGGTGTGCCAGTTTCTGTTACTGCTGTTCGTGGTATTGAACCATGGCAGGATGATATTGTTTTTAATTATAAAAATGGTTTGTCATTTTACATATATAAAGATCGGGTATGGAAATTACGAATAGGTTCAGGGTATCGTCAGCCCTTTATGGGGATCGTAATAGGCTCATCTGTCGATATGGCAGTAACACTATTTGGGCTCCCAAAAGTTCAAGAAAATCAATATACAGAGTGGGTAATGCCTTTTGAAAGCTGGCCAATGCGCTTGCGCGCTTTAACCGATCATGATGGCAAAATAGTTGCACTTTTTTTATACCGTTCGGATATTTAATGATATTTAATTATTAAGGAGAAGTAGGTGGCTAAGCTGTGCCTATGTTTGACGGCACCAACAATAGAAGAAAACCTCAAGGTGCTTGAACGGTATCGATCGATTATCGATCTTGTCGAGCTGAGAGTTGATTTTTTAAGGCCTGAAGAATATTTTTATATTCGCCGTTTTCCTGAGTTAGCTCATATACCTAGTATACTCACGGTAAGACGGTATTCAGACGGGGGTCAGTTCAAAGAAGGAGAAGCTGTACGGCTTGTAATTATTGCAAAAGCATTGGCTTTTGCAAGTAATGATAAATCAAAAAATTTTTCTTATGTCGATATTGAACATGATATGTATGCTCCAGCTCTTCAGGAAGCTACCTGCACGTTCGGGACAAAGGTGATACGATCATATCATGCTCATAGTTTCCCAGATGATATTGATGCTATCTGGAAAAAAATTTCAGAAAATCATTTAGAAATACCAAAACTCTCTGTCCTGACGGAATCAATTTCCGATACAGAAAAAATTCTTAGATATTTTTCAGCACGGCCAAAAGGTGAACATAGAATTATTGTGGGAATGGGAAGCTATGGTTTTTGTACGAGAATTCTCACTGATATAACTGGCAGCATGCTCATGTATGCAAGCGCATCGCATGCTGGACTACCGCTTGCTGCACCAGGACAGCTAGATCCCGAAATATTGGTTAAAATTTACAGAATTAATCAGCATATTATTCATAAGCGAATATATGGCATTATTGGGAGCGCTGCTGTTGTAAATTCTTTATCACCATATTTTCATAATGCTGGGTTTGCGCTTTGCGATGAAAATGCGGTTTATCTGCCATTCCCGGTCGATTCTATTGAGAATTTTCTAAGTCTTGCAGATTTTTTAAATATTCATGGTTTTTCAGTAACTGTGCCGCATAAAGAAAAAATAATTCATTATCTTTCAGAATATTCTCCGGAAGTTAAGGAAATCGGGGCTTGCAATACCGTAATACGAACCAAACAAGGGTTAATTGGATATAATACTGATGGGTATGGTTTTGAAAAGGCTATTATAGAGTTTACGGGTAGTCCTGATTTGTCTTCAATGAGCACAACAATTGTTGGTGCTGGTGGTGCAGCTCGTGCTATTGCGTATGTGATTCATAAATTAGGTGGGAAAGCCTGCATCATTAATCGTAATATGAATAAAGCAAGAAAACTTGCAGAGACATATGGATTTCCCTGGGCTGGTATTACCGAACATGCGGTCAACTTAGTAAATGAATATAATGATCTTATCATACAGGCGACACCGGTTGGAATGAATGGTGGTGAACCAGGAGACCCTCTTGAATGGTATGATTTTAAGGGGACTGAAATGGTTTTTGATACTATTTATAGCCCTGCAGAAACACCAATGCTGGAGCGCGCACGAAAGGCTGGCTGTCGTACTATGAATGGACTTTCAATGCTCAAGTGGCAGGCTGTAGCTCAGTTTGAATTATTTACCGAAAAGAAATTCCCTGATATTGATATTTACTCTATTATTTAATGTAATTAGTTTGTGTAAGGAGTATTTGTGGCAGTAAAAACAAAATCGGCATTTGTTGCAATTGTTGGGCGTCCTTCTTGCGGTAAATCGACATTTCTCAATGCTGTTTGTGGCGGAAAAGTTGCAATTGTATCATCAGTTCCTCAAACCACACGTAATGCAATTCGAGGCATTGTGACGAGAGATAATGCTCAACTTGTTTTTGTCGATACACCAGGTATACATGATTCAGAAAAAAAACTTAACCAAAAGCTTAAAGAAATTGCGCTTGAACAGCTTAAGGATGCTGATTTCATTTTATATATTGTTGATGCTGCACGAGAACCTGGAAAAGAAGAAGCATACATAGTGAAACAACTGGTGCAATATCAACCTAAAGTCATTGCGGTAATTAATAAAATTGATCACTCACGTGCAGATACAATTCGTACTCGTAATTTTTTAGCAGAATATATACCCAATGTACAGGTATACGAAATATCAGCATTGGAAGTAAAAGGTGTAAATGAATTACTGGTAGACATTATGCAGCGAGCACCAGAATGTCCTCTCTATTATCCCGAAGATGTTTATACCGATCAAGAACCTGTTTTTAGAATAGCAGAAATTATCAGAGAAAAAATATTCAGAAATCTCCGTGAAGAAATTCCTCATGCAGTCTTTGTTGAGTATGAACAGCATCATTTTCAGAAAGATGGTACGCTAGTATATTCGGGAAATATTGTGGTAGAACGCGAATCTCAAAAGGGCATTGTTATCGGAGCTGCCGGGAAAATGATACAGAGAATCCGGGAGGAATCGGAAAAAGAGTTAGCGCTTATTTTCCCATATGCTGTTAAACTTTCATTGCAGGTACGAGTAGAGCCCAACTGGAAGAAAAATGATAAAATTCTTGCAATATTAATTCAATAGGAATTGAAAATGAAAAAGCAATACCAGGCAAACGTGCATACCATCACACCATCTCAAAAGGGGAAGATATTCCATTACTATGCTATGAGTCAGGAAGAAATGGATGAACTTATTACTCTCTATAAACTTGATCCTCACACAATCGCTTCTGCACTTGATCCGGATGAAGTACCACGAATGGAATATGAAGACGGTATTCTTTCTATAATCTGGAAACTTCCTACTAATTTTAATTTAAAAGAAATTAAAAGCTTTAATGTGTCAACAATGGGAATTTTTGTGGTAAAAAAGCATGTGATTTTAATTACCAGTGAAGACAAAGAATTTTTTACTGGCTCCTTAAACCTGAGTATCGATGATCCGTATGATGTAGTCATGGTGGTAATAGAGCGTACGATAAAGCATTTTGTAGAGCATCTGAGAGTAATTAAAATGTTATCAAAGGAAATCCAGGAAAAAATTAATACATCTATGGGTAATGAATATCTTTTGCAGATGTTTAATTTGAGCGAAATTCTTATTTATTATCTTGATGCTATAAATAGCAATAAGTCCGTTTTAGTAAAGCTTAATGGATGGATGGAAAAACAAAATGTAGGTGATATCGATTATATGGAAGATATTCTCATTGAAGTCGATCAGGCAGCAAGGCAAACAGAAATATATTCGCAGGTTTTTACAGGCCTTATGGATGCACGTGGTTCGATTGTCAATAATAATATGAATAATCTTATAAAAAGGTTAACAATTATTAATATAATTTTCTTGCCGTTAAATCTCATTGCAGGTATTGGAGGCATGTCCGAGTATTCTATGATGACAGAGCAGTGGGGGTGGCCAATTGCATATGGTTTATTTTCAATAGCTATGGTAATTATTGGTTTTATTACGTACCGCGTACTCAATAGGCTCGAGGGTTCATCAATAAATAAGCAGCGGAAGTTATAGCATGTCACTAAATTGGAAAGAAATAAATCTCGTTTTAGATGAAATAAATTTACCTGGTTCACAAATACAAAAAGTATTTCAGCCAGCGTATGATATCGTCGTATTTGGAGTATACAGAACAGGCGTTTATAAAAATATTCTTATTTCAATTGCACCGGGAGCATGTAGAATTCATGAAACAAAACAGAATATTCCAAAACCAGAAAAACCTTTGCGATTCGTAGAATTTCTAAAAGCTCATATAGTAAATGCATGGATTGATGAAGCTGTACAAATTGGCGAGGAAAGAATCGTAAAACTTTCACTGCATCGAGGAAAAGAAATACTGTATATGTTTATTCGTTTATGGTCCAATGCAGGTAATGTAATAGTAACAGATGATTCCTATACGATACTCGATGTTATGAGAAGAAAGCCCAATAAAGGAGAGATAGGCGGAAAGCGCTATGACTATGCGATCATACAAAATCAGGAAAAAAGTAAACGAATTTATGAAATTCGAGACTATCCGCAGGGGATGATTTTTAATGATTACATCGATACCTGGTATGCTGAACATGGAACTGCATTATCGCTTGAAATGCTTAGAGAGCAGGTTAAGAAATTGTTTTCTGCAAAAATGGAACGGCTTGAAGCGTCCATCGTAATGTTAGAAAAAAAAATACGACAGGCAGAAGATGCTGAATTATTCAAAGAACAGGCTGATATCATTATGGCGAACATTGCTGCAATCAGAGCTGGCAGTGAATGGTTTCAGGGGGAAAATTTCTATACTGGGGGCTCTATTACTATAAAGCTAGATCCTCAAAAATCAGCAGTACAAAATGCCGAACACTATTATGAGCTCTATAGAAAATCAAAAAGCGGACTTGATGAGTTAAAAAAAGATATGGAAACTTCAAAACAAGAGCTTTCTCGAATGGAGAAAGAGAAATCTTGGCTTCTTTCCCTCGAAAACCCTCTTGAATTACATAAAGCACTGACTCTCGAAGTAAAGCGAAAGCAAGTTCATGATAAGAAAAGACCAGGTGTAGCATTTATGAGCAATGGATGGTTAATACTGGCTGGTCGTGACGCTTCAGAAAATGATGAGCTCTTGCGTCATTATGTGAAAGGTCAGGATATCTGGCTGCATACACGTGATGTTCCTGGTGGTTATATTTTTATAAAAGCAAAAAAAGATAAATCGGTACCGCTTGATGTTCTTATTGACGCAGGAAATCTTGCTGTATTTTATTCTAAAGCACGTAATGCGCGTGAAGCAGATTTGTATTATACACGCGTTAAATATTTACGAAGGGCTAAAAATGGACCAAAAGGCCTTGTGATTCCAACGCAGGAAAAAAACTTGCATATTGTGCTTGATGATGACAGGTTGAGAAAGCTTGAACACAATAAATGTGAATAGTGAAATTAATTGTCTGCTATATGCAATTTAGAGCAAGTGCTCGAGTAATATTTTTGTACCTATACCAATAAGTACTATCCCACCAACGAGAACAGCGCTTTTTTCAAATTTGGTACCTAACCTTTTACCAAATTCGCAGCCAATCACACAAATTATAAAGGTTGTGATTCCAATCAGGAGCGCTGCTATCCAGATTGGCGCATAAATTATGCTATAAGAAATACCAATAGCAAGAGCATCAATGCTCGTAGCAATTGAGAGCATTAAAAGTGTTTTAAAATCGGCAATATCGGTTTTCTTTTTTTCATCATCACTGCAGGCTTGTTCTGATTTTATTCCGAATGATTCAATTATCATTTTTATTCCGATAAAGCCAAGAAGCAGAAACGCAACCCAGTGATCAAATTTTTCGATAAACTGTATTGTAGATATACCAAGAAAAAATCCAATTACTGGCATGAGAAATTGAAAAAAACCAAACATAAAAGATGTTCTCAATGCAAGTTTCAGAGGCATGTGAGGCATACATATGCTCGATGAGACTGCAATTGCAAAAGCATCCATAGAAAGGCTTATTCCAGCAAGAATATAGACAAGCATGATAGCTCCGAAAAAAAGATTATTAGGCTACATGGTATAATTTTAGGTTTAAAAAATCAATCAGGCTGGAAAAAATTTCTGTTATGCTAATATTGTCTTTCAATAAGTCTTTTTACTATATCTTTTAATATTTCGGTTTCAGGAATTTGTGGCAATGTTTCAATTTCTCTGTTGGCTCTCGTGATATACATTTTTGAAAATTGAACCGCGTCCTGAATTCCGTTGTACTTTTGTACAAAATTCTCATAATAGGATTTATATGCGTTGGTCAATGGTGGCAAGGAGTTATTAAAAATTTGCTGTTGAGAAGATTGTTTGGTTGCTTTTTGTAAAGCTAAAATAAGTGGCAATGTACAGATGCCTTCATAAATATCTTTGCCAGTTGGCTTTTGAAGATTTTTAGTATCGCCTGCATAATCGAGAATGTCATCCTGGATTTGAAATGCTATTCCAATATTGTATCCAAGACGCTGCAGTGTTATTTTTATTGCCGGCTCTGCCTGTGCAAGCTCAGCACCAGAGCGCAGAGCCAGGGTAATGAGAGCTGCGGTTTTTCCTGCAATTGTTCGGAGATACGTTCGTGTACTGGTAAAGACCTTTCCTTTGCGAATATCCTGCTCAATTTCTGAACTACATATTCTCTGTGCTGCAGTGGTGAGTATCGGTATTTGGTCCTGTTTGAGCATTGGTGCAATGAGTGATATAGATTTTGCAAAGAGCCAATCACCTGCGAGGATTGCGTTTTTAATACCAGCGCTGATATGGAATGTGGGGACATTTCTGCGTAACGCAGCATCATCGAGAACATCATCATGGAGGAGTGTTGCAATATGTAATAATTCTATGGCAGCAGCAGCATCGATAATTGTGTCTGGCTGTTTACCATATTTGCTGCCAATAAGCAAAAAGGCAGGTCGGAGCATTTTGCCTCTTTGCATGAGGAGCGGTTCGATGCTTTCCAATAAAGGGAAATTATGAACCGCTTCTACTGTTTTTTTATGAACTAATTCTAACTGGTTGTAAAGCTCTGGATATGGTTTCCAGAAATCACTCATAATAGATCCTTAAGCTAGTACAGTAAATGCTTTATTTTGTCGGTTCATCGGCATAGAGATGCGTTTTACGAGCGAACCTGGTACCATTCCACCAGCGTTTCCAGAGCGGTACTGTAAAATAATCCAGACCAAATGCACGTCCCATACCACCGAGGCAGAGTACAGCAGCGAACACAAACCAGAGCTGATCCCATGAGAACATTCCTGATAGGGTAAAGACAATGCACATGACGATGCTAACAGCGGCGGCAATCCAGGTAAAGAAGCCTCCAAAGAGCGCGAGACCGACACCAATCTCTACAATCACTATCATGAGTTGAAACAGCTCAAAAGGTATGTGCGCAGCAATGCCATCCATAAAGGTTTTGCGGAACCAGGTAGCAACAGGACCATTGATATTAAAAATTGGCTTTGATAAATCAAGTATTTTGCCAAAAACTGTTTCTGCTGCCTGAGCGCCATTGGTTACGGCTTCAGAGACTGTCTGGCTGGCTGCACTTGCTGCATCGGCTACCTGGGTAACAGTTTGTGTAACAGCTTCGGATGCGCTGCTCACAGCTTGAGCAGCTTGATCTACATACTCACTTGCTGCACTGGCACCCTCCGGAGTTACGGAAGTGCGGGCTAATGTTGCCTGAATGACTCCAGGACTAAACATCCACTGACTCTTACTGCCTGTAGACCAGGCTAGCCAACCTTCACCAATTTTGTTCAGCCCTTCGGCAAACCAGCTAAAGCCAAGGAACATGCGTAATAACACACCCCAGTAACTGCGGATTTTGTATGCAGCAAAACCGCCAATAAATGACCGGTTGTTTTTGATGTCTAGGAACTCATGTTTTATATATTCCCATACCTGGTTAATTCCAGCAATTTGCACAAGGTAAAGTACGTTAATAAAATGTTTCATAGCCATTGCTATGAAACCACTTGTTTTGAGTCCTCCAGCATTTGCTACAGCATAATGGCTTCCAAGAGAAATCATAAAACCGTGATAGTTTGATTTGAATTGCTTAGGAATTTCTTTGTGTTCAATATCTGCAATAATGTTATGTGCAATTACCTCTGCAGTTTGATGAGCGGTTTCAACAATTTGTGGCAGAGGTTTACTGTTTTCCATAAAATAGGAAACATCGCCACCTACAAATACATAGGGATATTTTGTGCTGCGAAGCTCTTCATTGACAGCAAGACGTCCTCGGCTCCTTTCTGGTTTTTCTAAATCGATACTGTCCGAGAATGACGAACCCCTTACCCCGCATGTCCAGATAAATGTTTCCGTTTCTATTAGTGTGCCATCTTTGAGGATAATCTTTCCTGGTTCAGCTCCGGTGATTGCAGCGTTAAGTATAAGTTCTGCGCCGCGCTTTTTGAGGTATTTTTCTGCTTTTTCACGGAGTTTCGGTTCAAGGATAGGTAGTATCGACGGCAATGCCTCGATATTGATAATGCGAACTTCATCTTTATTAAGATGGAGTTTTGAGCACATGACATCTCTGTGATCAAGCAGCTCTCCAAGCATTTCAATGCCGGTAAAACCAGCACCTGCTACAGCAAACGTTAAGAGCCTTTTTCGTTTTTCGCTATCGGGTTCTTCAGCTGCTTTTCTGAAAACAGTTTCAATGTGGTGCCTGAGCCTCATTGCATCATCAAAAGACCATAGCGAGAAGCTGTTTTCTTTGACACCAGGTATATTAAAATACTCAGGTTCTGAACCTGTAGCAATAATGCAGTAGTCAAAATCATATGTCCCGGCTTTGCCATATGCCTGTTTTTTCTCAAAATCGATAGTTTTTATTGCATCGAGCACTATGTTGATATGTCGTGCGCCAAAAATTTTTCTAAAACTTACCTGGACCGATTCTGGTTCGGTGCGCCAGCCTGCTACCTCATGAAGTTCGGTCATGAGTGTATGGTAGGGTTTTGGGTCAACGAGCGTAATTGCTACATCTTTATGTTTACGAAAATGTTTTTCGAGGATTTTACCAGCCCAGACACCGGCATAGCCTCCCCCAATTATTACAATTTTGGTAGTCATCCTGCTACTCCTTATTTTATTCGTGAATGAATGATTGCTGTACCACCTTGATGTAATATATAAATCCTTATATATCGATAATTATCTATTTTTATTAAAAAAGCAAGTAGTTTTTACTTATTTAATTACCAAAACATAGTGTAATGAAAAATGCTAGAAGCACCTGTCTACACAGCCTTCGTGACACTAACCCTGCATTCACTTACGGAGCATCCTGGCTGCTTTGAGTGTTTCAGGTCTTTGTGGATCGATGATGAGTAGCGCAGTTTTAAACTTGCTGTCAGGGTATAAGAGAGCCTGGCATTCGGCATCTCGTATGAGCTGGGCTTTTGCAGAAACTTCAAAATTTTTTGCTATAAGCGCAAGTGTAGGGTCTGATGAAACAATATTGAGTTCGGTTATTCCACATAGTGCAACAGGAAAACCGCTCTTAACCGCGAGCTGTTCTGCCATATACCTGAATCCCAGATACAGGCGGGTAATTTGCGAAAGACTCATACGGTGTAGCATTCCGGGAGCTATATTAATAGCATAAAATTGCCAGAATGCGCTTATTCGTGCACTCGGAATACCTTTTCGTGAAAGCATGAAAATACAGGAACCGATGTTTTCGCCACTGTCCTTGTCATATACACGGCAGAGTAGTGTATCAGGATTGGTAAGTATATCAATAAAACCGGTAAATATGCTTCCTCCCATTTCACCATGTAGTATATCTAGATACCCTTTCCCAAGAGCAAATACTAATTTATGTTGCTTTTGTTCTTGAGGTGCAAGTTTGATAGCTAGATCGCGCCATTTAGCAAGCTCTATTTCAAGCGCATCGAGCATGGTGGATTTTCTGAATGCATATTCCAGTGTCGAACTCGAAATAGGAAGATTGAGGATTCCAAGAGCCTCATTGACAAAGTTAGTAAAATGAATTTCCGGCGTATAGAGTGTCTTATTTAAGACTTCATCATTTCCAACATAATTTGACAGACCTTCTGAAACAGAAATTAGTGTCTTTGCATGATTGATACCTATAAAATTGCTATCTGCATCAGTTTCAAGCCAATCAAGGGCTTTTGCAATTTCTGTTATAGTACTATAACGGGATTTTACTGCCATGAGTATGGAAAAGGATGATTTTTCATTATCAGGTAAAAATATTGCGCATCCCAGTACAGCCAGAACAAAACGTCTTGGATCACCGCGGTTTACAGGGACATCCTCCAGTGCTTTGAATAATTCGTTGAGGATCCATTGCTTTTTTTTAAGCTGCTTGACTTTTGGGTCTTTGTGTGGATCGGATTTTTCCTGGTTTGCAGAAACGTTGTTTTGTGTTTCTTCAATAGCACGAGATAATTCTGCGTTGAGCGCTCGTGAAACTTCGGTATAATATTTTCCGAGTTCTGCGATTGCTTCTGAACAGTCACTATCTGGTGATGGTACTGTCAAAGCTCGAAGTGTGTTTATAAATAAACTTCGATTAATTCGTGATCGCATGAGATCACATGCATATGGTTCAAGTGTTGTTTCTTCAAGAGGAATTGTGTTAATAGCAAATTCAAATCGAATTGGAGGCCAGCTAGTTTTGATAAAGGGTTTAAGTCCTTTATAAACACTGGTTAATTCTGGTAGTGTTGAGCGCGTATAGCGGTTTCCTGAGCCTGCAATGCAGGTGTAGATGCACAGTTTTAATAGTGCAGGATCAATGGAATCAATTTCTTTTACAGTGGTTTCGTTCCAATCTCTATCAGAATTGTTTTGTAGTGCCTGAGCTATTGTCAAAAGTGTTTTTGCATAAGTCTGGTTGTTTTTTGTTAAGTATGTTGATATGTCTTTATAATCGAGTGGAGCTTTTTTATTAAATTCTAAACCGTCATAAACATCTTGACTAATGCCGCATTGCTGAGCAATTTCAAACGGAGCGGGATAGCGAAATACATCGGCTGGCTTTTGTGGAAGTGAGACTGTACCGTGGATTCCGTTGCTCGTTCTAATTTCATCAATAAAAGCATCACGGCGGTTTTCTGGGATTTTTTGCAATGCAAGAATATGTTTTCGCAATATGAGTATACCTTCAGATGGCTTTATTGCTGCTGCAAGCTTTGCTGCATGTCCTAAAAACGTAGGTTCTGATAGGAGGCTAAGCTGACAGATTTCTCGAAGCATTGATAGGCCTGCATGTGTGTTGCTCAAGGCTTCTACAAGCTCAAGATATGCCATGAGTTCACGTACAACATGGAGGTAACCAATTTCTTCATTTACTCGCAGCTTAATGCGGTCTTCTAATGTCTGTAAAAATCCAGACTGCATGATCAGTTTTTTTATGCCATCAAAAGGTATCACATCGAACCGTTTACCAAGTTTCTTTTCAAGGTTAGACATGATGTTTGCCATTGGGGCAAGCTGTTCTGGATCAATTTTACCAGATAGCCTATAGAAACATGGCAATATTGCCTTTCTTAAAAATGTTAAAAAATGAGGGCTTGTAAAGGTAAAGTTAATCCATGCATTTGCCCATGCGGCCAATGAATCTTTTTGTTCTTCGATACGTTCACTCTGGAGACGAGCAAGCGGTCGGCCAACATACTTGCACAGGGCAATATCGGTGAGGACTTTTGTTTTACCGAGATAGTGCGTATTCCAGGGAGCTTTGGTTCTTAGTTCAACGAGCAGGTCTGCAATAGAATCAAGGATCCAGATATGGCGAGCCCGCCAGAGTTTCCAGTTGTAATCTTGAGCCATGCGCGGAAGCACGATATGCATTGCAAATGCTGCAGGCGATATGCCGGCACGTGCAACTCGCGTCAGTACATAAAAAATACCGCGATCAGCCATTGGCGGTGCTTGCATTTTAAACATGATTTCTTTGATAGGCATTATTACTTTGATGGGATCAATCCAGTGTGGTTTTCCATATTGATAAAAGGCTTCAAGCAGCGGCCACGCTCCAGATTGGGCGCGAAGCTGCCGTTTACTATCGAGCTCTACAGCGCCGATGAGCGCAATGCGGTGTCTGAATTGAGTTTTTGTCTCCGGGCTGTGTTCGTACTCTGCGATTCGCCCTCGCAATGTGTCTGATATTTTTAATGATTGTAGCCGGGCAGGGTTATGGTGTTCTTCTTTAGGAGATATGTATAATTCCTGTTCAACCTCATCATCTCCGGGACCATAGAGAAATTCATCATCCGGAGAATATTCTTGATTAGAATTATCGTTTGGTTCTGTTTCATTACCTGTGATAGCACTTTTTTCTTCGGACATATCCAAAATAGTAGCCCGTATTGCGATAATTTTCAAGGATTACGTTATTTGAAACTATTCACCAATTATTTTTATGAGGATTCGTTTGGGTCGCTGACCGTCAAATTCACCATAAAATATTTGTTCCCATGTCCCAAAATCCAGTTTGCCATTGGTAACAGCAATGACTGCTTCTCTGCCCATGATCTGTCGTTTAAGATGTGCGTCCCCATTATCCTCACCGACATTGTGTCGATACCCTTTAGGATTATATGGTGCCAGGTGTTCAAGCCATTCCAGAAAATCGGCGTGTAATCCAGATTCGTTGTCATTAATGAATATACTTGCAGTAATATGCATTGGATTTACAAGACAGATTCCTTCACGAATACCGCTTTCGCGGAGTGCTTCTTCTACGAGCGGGGTTATGTGGACAATATCATACCGTTTTTTTGTAGTTACCGTGATTTCTTTTCTAAAACTTTTCATGCATGCACCTCTGCAACAGTATTCTTTTTATATGCATATGTAGTTGTAGTACAGATTTTTTGATTGTTCAAGCATGGTTCCTATTGTACAATACAAGTACTCATACATACTAAAAAAGGTGAGGTGTTTATGACAGAAATTCTACTGATAGCATTTTTAGGCAGTCTTCTCGCACTGGGATATGCCGTAATACAGAGCTTGCGGATTAGCCGCATAGCGGTGGACAATAAAAATCTTGAGCGTATTTCAGGCTACATTGCAGAAGGCGCACGGGCATTTCTTAACCGAGAATACCTGGTACTCCTGCCGTTTGTAGTGATTGTTGCCCTGTTTTTACTGGTTGCAAACAGCGGAGCGCTCCGTTTGCAAGCATTGGCTTTTTTTATGGGGGCACTTTTTTCGGCTTTAGCGGGATACTTTGGCATGATGGTAGCTACAAAAGCAAATGCGAGAACAGCGCAGCAAGCCGAAAAGGGTATTAACCATGCACTCCGTGTTGCTTTTGCTGGAGGCTCGGTTATGGGTATGACGGTAGTCGGTTTAGCGCTTCTTGGAATTACCGTGCTCATTACACTTGGTATGCAGCTGTTTGGTGTTGATATTGGAACGTTTAAGAATACTATTTTCCCGATTGTAACTGGTTTTAGCCTTGGAGCTTCAACTGTTGCACTTTTTGCTTGTGTGTGGGCGGTGGTATTTTTACCAAAGCTGCAGATGTCGGTGCTGATCTTGTGGGTAAAGTTGAAGCTGGTATTCCAGAGGATGATCCGCGTAATCCAGCAGTTATTGCTGATAATGTTGGTGACAATGTTGGCGATGTTGCTGGTATGGGTGCAGACCTCTTTGAGTCATACGTTGGTTCGGCAATTGGCTGTGTGGTTTTGGGAGCTTCTATCAATGCCTCAGATTCGGTTCGTATCGCCCTATCATTCTTGCCTCTTTTGCTCTGTGGTATCGGTATTGCAGCGTCGTTCGTATGAACATTTTTTGTGCGGGGGAAACCTGGTACCTCTCCTCAGCGGGCACTCAATACCGGTACAATAGTGGCCGCAATTATCGCAATGGTGCTGGTGTTCCCTGCAAGTTTCTGGCTGCTTGGAGCGAGCACATTTGATGGCGGCAAGGGTGCACTCGCTATTGCATTTTCCGCTGTAGTTGGTCTTGTAGGTGGTGTGCTGATTGGTATGCTCACAGAATACTTTACCGGTACCAATACAACGCCAGTTCGTAAAATTGAACAATCCTGTTTGACTGGAGCAGCTACAACAATTATATCGGGGCTCTCTGTCGGTATGGTCTCAACTATGCCACCGATACTGGTTATTAGCGTCGCAATTGGCGGGAGCTATGCACTTGCTGGTCTATATGGTGTAGGCATTGCAGCGCTTGGTATGCTCCTTACATTGGGAATCCAGCTCTCGGTCGATGCCTATGGTCCTATTGCAGATAATGCAGGCGGTCTTGCAGTGATGTCAGCCATGGATCCTCATGTGCGCGACATAACAGATGAACTTGATGCAGTAGGAAATACCACAGCAGCAATTGGTAAAGGCTTTGCAATCGGGTCAGCTGCACTGACTTCAATTATTTTGTTTTCAGCATTCGGGCAGACGGTTTTTGGAAATGTGCTTGCGAGTTTTGATATTGCAAAGCCTGAGGTGCTCATTGGTCTTTTGATCGGAGGAATGATACCGTTTTTATTTTCTGCTCTGTCCATGGATGCAATTGGCATAGCTGCATTCGCAATGATAGAGGAAGTCCGAAGACAGTTCCGTGAGAAACCCGGCATTCTGGAAGAAACCGAATACCCTGACTATCGTGCTTGCGTTGATATTTCAACAAAATCGGCGCTCATTCGCATGATCGTACCAGGTGTGCTTGCCGTTCTTGTTCCCATTGCTGTAGGATTCTTATTCGGTGTGTACATGCTTGGCGGACTCTTAGCTGGAGCTACAGTTACTGGCGTGCTCCTTGCAATTTTTATGGCAAACTCTGGTGGCGCATGGGATAATGCTAAGAAGCTCATTGAATCGAAGGAATTCGGTAAGGGGTCAGATGCTCACAAGGCTGCTGTTGTTGGTGATACCGTGGGAGATCCATTTAAGGATACAGCTGGTCCAGCACTCAATATTTTAATAAAATTAATGTCTATTATTGCACTGGTGATAGCACCAATGTTAAAATCTTATTGGGGGTTATAAATATGAGTAACGAAAAACATTTGTACATGGTTTTACATCCGAACCACTCGCTTATTGCAAGCCAGCTTGATCCAGAACATTTTGCTAAACACTATACACAAGGTTCTACCCGATATTTTGAAGGAAGACTTATTTTTGTAGAGGTTGATCCGGATTTCCGCCATCCGTACTTTAATATCGACGGTGCGATGGCAGAGCTTGTCCCTCATGAGGATGGTCGCCCTAAAGCCACAAAGTTTGTTTCAAGCTATCGAACGCTCGAGCATATCGATTTTAAAGCTTTAGGAAAACTATACTATGCTAATTCACTGGGGGATTATGTTGAGCTAACAGCAAACGATAATGATCCATCAATCCGTGGTGATGAAATGCGCATAATTCTAGAACTAAATCCAATTAAAATGATGGTGTTAACAAAATATAACTTCCTTGAATACGCTCGTTTTATTACCGACCCCAAAATGCCTAAAGGTGCACCAAAAATGTTTTACACTCAGCTTGAGTTCAATGTAGAAGATTTCTTAAAAGAATTTCAGGAAAATCCATTTATACGCAGTTTTGTTCCTGGAATTCACCCAGCTCGCCTTCGGGAAGCTATTTTTGAAGTACGGAGCAAGCCTGGAAAAAATACAAAAGGTATTTCGCTCGATTGTCCTATTGATAGGATTTCATACAAATACCTCAGACATGGATTTATGTTTGCTTCTCATGCTGATACTAAGTTTTATCCGTTGCTGCCGCTTGAAGAAGTCGAACGCAAATACTATAAATTTTGGAAAAATATGTAACTAAATAAAATTGATGACCAGGTACCCATGTAAACTATGAATACCTGGTCATGCTTTGAACGTATTACGTTGCTTGAAATGTAAATATAACCAATGTCATAGTTATCGATGCTAAAAAACTATAAGTTGCTATGTATGGTGTCGATTTTTTAATTATTTAGTATTATACTAGAGACATTGGAGTCGCAGAATGAGCGGTAAAAGCAACACAAACAAGGTAGAACAATTACAACGGGAACTCGAAGAATGTAAATATTCTTTTGAAACTGTTTATAATACTATTGATACTGCTATTTTCATGATTCGCGTTGAAAACGATTCCAGGTTTGTTTTTGAAGGGCTCAATCCAGCGCATGAACGGCTTACGGGTTTAAAGTCTGATTTGGTTAAAGGAAAAACTGCCCATGAATTTGTGCCGGAAGAAATAGCGGCACAGGTAGAAAGAAATTATATTAATTGTGTTTTAGCCGGGAAAACAATAGAGTATGAAGAATCGATTCCCTTTGAAGGGAAAATGACTGACTGGGTTACACGGCTCACTCCTATAAAAAATAACGAAGGAAAAGTAGTACGAATAATTGGAGCGTCAACATATATTACTCTGCTAAAACACGCACTGCAGCAGGCTAAAGAAGAACGGGATTTTGTGTATCAGCTTATTAATACCTTGAGTGCTCCGGTGTTTTATACAGACTGCAATTTGATTATTGCTGGTTACAATAATGCGTTTTACAGGTTTTTTTCTGATGAGACTAAAAGCTCTTTTGTTGGCATGAGTATTTTTGATTTGATAGAAAAAGAAAATATTGATGCAGTTAAAGAGCAATTTATCTACCATAAAGAAAAGCAATCAGATTCATTTACAATAGAAGCCAGAATGCTTGTTCCTGGTCATGAACCGGTACTTATGTCAATGCAATGTTCTCCTTATGAAAAAGATGGTCAAAAATGCAGCGGTATGGTGGCTGCGCTCACTGATATTTCTGAAAAAGAATTAAAGCTCAGGGAGCTTTCAGAACTGGCTATTAAAGATGCGCTGACAGGGCTGTATAATCGCAGAGGTTTCAAAGAATTAGCACAGCGTGAATGGGCTAATTCACTGCGCAATTGTCTATCAGTTTCAATACTTATGATAGACATCGATCATTTTAAGATTTTTAATGATACGTATGGTCACCCCGCAGGTGATGAGGTACTCATTAAGGTTGCAGACGTAATCAATCAGTCTGCGCGACGTCCTGCTGATATAGCTGCTCGGTATGGCGGAGAAGAATTTATTCTTTTTTTGGGAAATACAAAAGCAAATGGTGCGCTCACCGTAGCGCAGCGAATACAGGAATCTATTAGGGCAATGGAAATCCCAAACCGAAACTCTCCGGTTTTACCATATATAACAGTTTCGATTGGAGTGACTGCAATCGAAGTATTAGACTGGCACTGTCTAGATGATACACACAGTTTAGAAATGTTCATCCAAAAGGCTGACCAGCTTCTCTATAAAGCAAAAGAAGCTGGCCGCAATCGAATTATGTGTGATATTCAGCCATAGATAGTGCTGCGAAGACTGTGTAAATGCAGCCTGGTGACACTAATTATGGTTTATTACTGCTGCACCGGTTCTAACTCAACTGTAAAGTGCCGCATAATCGGTGCCTCTCGGATGATGCGGTAGCCATGTTTAATCTCAGCACTCCGTTCTTTAAGATTGATAAGCGCTGCTGCTACATAGTCCATATGTGCGTTGGTATAGGTTCGTCGAGGGATAGCAAGCCGCAATAGCTCTAATGCTGGGTACCGTTCCTGCCTCGTTTCCGGATCACGGTCGGCAAGCAGCGTACCAATTTCCACTCCGCGGATACCACCTTCTTTGTAAAGCTCAATGCCGAGTGTTTGGGCGATGAATTCTTCTTTGGGCACATTGGGGAAAAATCGTTTTGCATCGACAAAGATTGCGTGACCACCGTATGGTCTCTGAACTACGATGCCAGCATCGGTTAACTTTTTACCTAAATAAGCAACTTGATTGATGCGGGATTCCAGGTATTCAAATTGAGTAGCTTCGCGGAGCCCAACTGATAGTGCTCCCATATCTCTTCCTGCCATACCGCCATACGTATTAAAACCTTCAAACATTATGTTAAAGGTACTTGCTTTTTTAAATGTTTCTTCATCTCGGAAACCAATAAAACCACCAATATTAACGATACCATCCTTTTTACTCGACATGGTCATGCCATCTGCATAGCTGTAGAGTTCTCTGACAATTTCAGGAATCGTCTTATTTTGATAACCAGGTTCACGTATTTTGATAAAATAAGCATTTTCAGCAAAACGAGCGGAATCGATATAGAGCGGAACTTTATACTTTTTGCAGAGACCAGATACCGCCTTTACATTTTCCATGCTGACGGGCTGTCCTCCGGAACTGTTGCAGGTAATAGTAAGCATACAGACAGGTATTTGTTCTCGCGGATATGTCTTAAAAACTTTTTCCAGCTTTTCAAGATCAACATTGCCCTTAAATGGATGCTCGACCTGTGTGTCAAAAGCTTCATTAATGGTACAATCAATAGCATGTGCTCCCCGAAATTCAATGTGTCCTTTGGTCGTGTCAAAATGACTGTTGCCTGGTACCAGTTTCCCGACACCTGCGTTTCCAACACCAATTAATGTACTAAAAAGCACATTTTCAGCTGCCCGCCCCTGGTGTGTAGGTAAAAAATAATCGAATCCAAATATATCTTTTATGGTTTGTTTGAGCTTGTAGTATGAACTTGCTCCCGCATAGCTTTCATCGCCAAGCATGATTTCTGCCCATTGTGCGCTCGACATAGCGCCTGTTCCAGAGTCCGTTAACAAATCGATGATAACCTGTTCGGACCGTAGGTTAAAAAGATTATATTTTGCTTCTCGTATCCACTGTTCACGTTCTTTGCGTGTTGAAGGGTAGATAGGTTCAACCATTTTTATGCGATATGGTTCGGGAATTGGCAGCTGCATTGATCACTCCTTCGTATCTTTGAATAGATTTAGGCTGCTCTATTGTATAGTTTTTTTACTGTTTCGTCAAAGTATTTTACTATAAGCAATATAGTTTTAATAAATGAAATAAACGCTTCGTATGGCGTGATAGTAACGAATATGCAAGTATTGGTTTCGTTGTGTACACTGCTTTAACACTGCTCGTGGCTAAGAAAGGCTACGTTTATAGTAAACCATAGAGAAAATATTGCTATATACTTGAATATTTTAGAAAAAAATACTATATTGTACCCCTACAGTACAGGCATGTAATGCCTGTTATATTTGAAGATTGAGGATGAACAAAGACGATGGCATTTGATATCAGTAAAATGCGGAACATAGGTATTAGCGCTCACATTGACTCAGGAAAGACAACACTTTCTGAGCGCATTCTTTTTTATTGCCGCAAAATACATGCGATTCATGAAGTTAAAGGTAAAGATGGTGTTGGTGCTACAATGGATTCCATGGAACTGGAACGGGAACGAGGCATTACCATTCAGTCAGCAGCAACGAATGTACAGTGGAAAGATTACACAATAAATCTCATTGATACTCCAGGCCACGTGGATTTTACCATTGAAGTTGAACGCGCGCTCCGTGTTTTGGACGGCGCAATTTTAGTTTTGTGTTCTGTTGGCGGCGTTCAGTCCCAAACTTTAACTGTAGATAGACAGCTCAAACGGTATAATGTACCCCGTCTTATCTTTATCAATAAGTGTGATCGTACTGGAGCAAATCCTTATAAAGTTAAATCACAAATCACCGAAAAGCTTGGTCTTAATGCAGCATTCGTAACATTGCCAATTGGTCTCGAAGATAAGCTTGAAGGTATTATCGATCTTGTTGATATGAAAGCAGTGTATTTCGATGGTCCTGGTGGTGAAGAGTTGCGTTTTGCTGAGATTCCGGCACATCTCCTTGATGATGCTAAGCGGTATCATGAAGAACTTGTAGACGCCGTTTCAATGTTCTCTGATGAACTTGCAGAAGCATATCTTGAGGGTACGGTTACTCCAGATATGATACGTAGTGCAATTCGTACAGGAACAATTCAGCTTAAATTTGCTCCTATTTTTGTTGGTTCTGCTTATAAGAATAAAGGTGTACAGCTGCTCCTCGATGGTGTTACGCACTACCTGCCAGCACCAAATGATAGGGAAAATGTTGCACTCAACCTTGATGCAAACGAACAGCCTGTAAAACTTGAAGCATCTGGCGATAAGCCAACAGTAGCGCTCGCGCTTAAGCTGGAAGATGGTCAGTATGGACAGCTCACCTACATCCGCATCTATCAGGGTGGTATCAAGAAGGGTGATGAACTATTAAATACCCGTGCAAGAAAGCGTTTTAAGATTGGACGTCTTGTGCGCATGCATGCTTCCTCAATGGAAGATATTTCTGAGGGCTATCCAGGGGACATTGTTGCCTTGTTTGGTATTGAATGTGCATCTGGTGATACATTCTGTGATCCGAGCATTAACTATGCAATGACGAGCATGTTTGTACCTGATCCTGTTATATCACTTGCCATAAACCCAAAAGACAAAAAGAGTGCAGATCAACTTTCAAAAGCACTCAATCGATTTACAAAAGAAGATCCTACTTTCAGAACCTTTGTGGATCCTGAATCGAACCAAACCATTATTCAGGGTATGGGCGAACTTCACCTTGATGTGTACATCGAGCGCATGAAACGTGAGTATAAGTGTGAAGTAGAAACAGGTATGCCGCAGGTAGCGTATCGAGAAACTATTTCTCAACGTGCAGAGTTTAACTATACCCACAAAAAACAGACAGGTGGTTCTGGTCAATATGGACGTGTTGCTGGTTTTATTGAACCCTGTGAAGATAAGCTGTACGAATTTGTGGATTCAATTAAGGGAGGCGCTATTCCCAATGAGTTCATTCCAAGCTGTGATAAGGGCTTCCAGGAGGCAATTAAAAAAGGCACGCTCATCGGCTTCCCGATTGTTAATGTTCGTGTAACCATTAATGATGGACAGAGCCACCCGGTAGACTCATCGGATATAGCATTCCAGCTTGCAGCAATTGGCGCTTTTAGGGAAGCATATCCAAAAGCAAAACCAATAATTCTTGAACCAATCATGAAGGTTGTTGTCGAGGGACCGACCGAGTTCCAGGGAAATATCTTTGGCAGCATCAACCAGCGACGCGGCATTATCGTTGCTAGCACCGAGGAAGATGCATTCTGCCGTGTCGAAGCAGAAGTTCCTCTTTCGGAAATGTTTGGTTATTCAACGGTACTGCGTTCTCTTACGCAGGGTAAGGCTGAGTTCTCTATGGAATTTCTTAAATACGCAAAAGTGCCCAACAATGTGTCGGAGCAGCTTATAAAGGATTTCCAGGAAAAGAAAAAAGATCAGCTGGCTAAATAAATTATTTTAATTATTGCCAAATAGCTGGTATAGTTTTACTATTAAAATTGAAGACTTATTTGAAGGAGTTTCCATGATTAAAGAGGAGCTAATAGCACGGAGTCCGGTTAGAATTCTGGAAAAGGGTATAGCTGGTGGGCTAAAGGCAGGAAATATAGGCATCATTGCCAGTAAAAAAGGTATTGGAAAAACGAGTGTGCTCGTTCAGATTGCGCTTGATAAGCTCATGAAGAATGAAAAGATTATTCATGTTTCATTTACCACGCATACGAGTTATGTCCATGCCTGGTACGACAACATTTTTACAGAAGTAGCAAAACGAAAAAACCTTGATCATTACAAGGATGTGCATGATGAAGCGATACGCAACCGGGTTATACTCAACCTTAATCAGACATCCCTCAAGGTTGAACAGATAATATCATCTCTCGAAGGGCTTCTTAATGCGGATATCAAAGCTTCAGCTGTAATAATTGATGGATATGATTTTGCTCGTGCTAATCCGTCTGATCTAAAAAGAATGGCGGATTTTGCAAAAAAACATGCGCTTGAAATATGGTATTCCTGTACACTCGAAGGAGAAGAGCCTTTATACGATAAAAATAATTTCCCTATTATGCTCAGGGATTTTATCGACGATATTGCAGTACTCATTGTGTTAGAACCAAAGCCTGATCATATTCACTTTGTTGTTGTAAAGGACCACGAAAGGCTTAATCCGACTGATTTACAGATTAGATTAGATGTGCGAACACTGCTCATTGCAGACGAATAAGCGACGTTTCTTCATAAAAACCTCCTTAGTTTTGAAAGCGGTTTCATGCGAAGCCGCTTTCTTTTTTTCTGTTTTGATTTTCGTAGGTTCTGTGGTGTGAGAGGTCAGCGGGTGTAAGCCCGCCTCCTACGTGATTCTGTTTTGATGTCCGGGTAAAAGTTACATGTCTTAAAAAATGTGGAACTACTCTTTTGCACATGCTTCATGACACTAATTATTGGTTGTATCAATTACCAGTATAGCAGTATAGTACTGCATTCTGGCATATAGACTTATTGATGAGGTAGTGTGTCCCTTCGAGTATGGATTTAATGACTACTTCTTTCCCGCGTGCTTGCACTAGTACAAGCGTAGCAGAACTGTCCCTCAAAATGTGAGGTAGTAAGCTCACCCTCTGTCGCGGTTCTGCTGGTGCAGTAAAAAGCGCCGAAACCGATTTTTCTTCTTCTATTGTTCTTGCATTTGCGTCAAAAATACCAGCTATATGACCATCAGCACCAACACCGAGTACAACGCAATCAAAGAGCGGACCGCGAACCTGCTTAAGTCTGGTGATATAGTCGTTCATATGTATGCAAATTTGTGATGTGTTTTGAGTGGTGCTTAAAGCTACAGTTTCAGTATTGATTGAGTTGCGTTCATAATATGAGCTTGTGTAATATTCCTTATACCAGGAAATTAGTTCAGCTTGTCTGGAGCTGAGGAGTGTATGGAATACCTCTCTCAGCATCGATTCATTGCGATTGCTGCATTGCAGATGAGATGTACCTGTTATTCGTTCGTCACCTGGAATAATGAGCAGCGGTTTTCGTGTTGTAATTGGTTCATCGGTGGTATCGAACCCTGATGGCACTGATGAGGTACCTGACACTGATGGCACTGCAAAATCTGCTGGAAGCGCACTAAGCAGGTTGGTTAGCGCACGGTACACCGGAATTGGTGTATTTCCACCGGCAAGGCATACGATAGGTTGATTCTGGAACTCATATGCGGTTTTGATACTATTGTAGATAAACAGTGCGCTTTCTTGAACCCAGTGTGGAAAAGAACTGAACTCATGATAGTAGAGCGCGCTCATGCTCTCCTGCATCCAGAACAGCCAATGACATGGACGTGTTTTGTACCTAATTTTTCATAGTAGCGGGCAACGAGGAATCCGCCTTTAGGGACAGTTTTATGACAGACGGGACAGACACGCTGGTGTGCAGTGTTTTCTGGCCAGCAGTATGGGCAGCCATAAATGTGCATATAGCTTTCTTTGTTCGATGGTTTTACCAGTTTAGAATGGATTCGCATACCTGTTTCAAGTGGTTCATTGCAGACAGGGCAGGTACGCACTGTATCTCCCTGTTTTTTGTGACTGATTCCGTGCTGGTCTTTATGATACTTTGAGTGTTTATATTCTTTTTTTCGCAATATAGGATTGATAAGCAGAAAATAAAAAAGACTTAAAAAAATGGCTGCTAAAATAGAATAAATAATTATTTCTATTACCTGGTTCATAGAAGCAATAATATAACAAAATCATAAAAATTGCTATTATCAGTGAAGAGTAAGGTGATAGTATAGTCTGCAAGTAGTCTTGTGTAACGAACTGAGATTTTTTATAGTTAGTTGAGAGCCTATGATTCTCATGGAATTATTGCATGAAACCTGGGATAAGCCTCCTCAAGAAATGGAAGTAGAACTTCCATACAATGAACTGCTCAATATGTGTGAAAAGCTGTACTGTGCACTAAAACATGATGTACAGCACGGTGGCACTGTGCATAATTGCGAAAATGTCTCTGTATGGGCTCGATTGTTATATATTCTGGTGCCAGGTATTATCAATGTTGCGCTCAACTATAAAATATGTCTGTATTATCAATTGCCGCTTCATCCTACACAATATTTTGAGGTACCCGATAAACCATGTCCGCAGCGGTATTCCAATGAATTTATTAAAGCCGGAGAACAGCTTTTTATAAATTCCATAGAACTGGCTTTAGCATTGTATGCTCTGTCAGATACGGTACAGAGTAAACTAGAACATTTTAAGAAGCAGGTACCGGATATCATCACCAATTTTGTGTATACATCACAACCCGATGCATACACCTGGAAGGGTTCGAATCCTGAATTGATCAAAAAATTAGCTGATTCAATAATGAGCAAAGGTCGTCCATCACTTATTATTGGTGCAGCTCATGGTGCTCTTATGGCAGGGCTTGTTTTGGCTTTGTATTTAGACGCACCATTATGGTTCCTCCGATTTAGCATGTTTAAGCGCAAGGATACGGGGCCTGTTATCACTGAGTACGATCGCACTTACTTAGAACATTTTAAGAATGCTGATGTACTTGTATTTGATGAAGACAGTGCTTCGGGACAGACCCTCCGAATACTAGAAAAATCACTTTCTTCGATGGGACTTAAACTGAGGACCGGTGCTGTAATTCGGCATGGCTCATCTGGTTTTAAGCCTGACCATGTGGGAAGAGTGTGGTGGGATTAATTTATCTAAGCTTAAAGAACTTTTCCTGGGCATGAATAAATTCCTCAAGTTTCTGGAGTTGTTCTGAGCTTCCCATTGCAATAAGGTAATCATCTTCTTTGAGTGGTAAGCTTGCAAGGCTGATGCGTTCTGTTTGCGTTATTCGTGAATTGCCGTTTTTATCGACTATGGAGAGGATCACAGCTCCAGTTGTTTGTCCGATATTAGTTTCTCTGAGGCTTTTACCCAGGAGTGCAGAATGCTTGCTGATATGATAATCTTTGATTTTTAGTGAACTATCCTCATCATCTCCTGAAATAATATCAAGAAAATTAATGAGGCGAGGCTTTAGCAGACTTGCAGCAATTTGATAGGGGGTAACAATTATATCGGCTCCTGCCCGTGTCAACTTTTTAGCGGTAGCCTCGTCACTGGCTTCTGATATAATTTTTATAATAGGATTCATTTGTCTGGCAGTTACAACGAGGAATAAGTTGGATGCATCATCGTTGAGCGAAGCAATGAGACTCTGTGCATGCTCAATACGTGCATGTTTGAGAATTTCTTCGTCATGGACATCGCCAGTAATAATTGCAGTGTATTTGGAATTAGGTGGTAATGAAATAGCAGGATTTTTATCAATAAGCAAATGATGAATTTTCTGCCGGTTCAATTCAATGAGTACTTCACGGCTTATAGCAGTATAACCGCATAGAATATGATGGTCTTTTAATTTTCTTCGCAATAGTTCCATTTTTCGTTCCTTTATTGACTGCATCATTGGTCCTTCAAAAATATACCCGAAAAGGGTTGTCAGTGAAAAACCTGCAGAACCAATTCCCAGTATGATAAATATAATTGTAAATATTCTACCTGACTCTGAAAGAGGACGTACCTCTGTAAAACCTACGGTTGTCAATGTGATAATCGTCATATAGAGACTCTCGAGTAAGCTCCAGTGTTCAAGTATACTGTAGCCTACAACTCCGAGTACGATGAGAAAAAAGATAAGGCTTAGTGAAAGAAACAGTCTCAGCTGTAAATTCATGATAATTGTATAGTATACCAAAGCGAGTGAAAAATAAAGAAAGGCTCATGCTAGGAAAAATATGGACATGCTGTTTTTGAGTTTTGCTTGATTGGTTTTTCATAAAAGTTCAAAACAGTGCATGGTATATACATGAATCTACAAATTAGAGGGGGGTTTTTGTGCACAAGCTTCGCGACACTACATGTAAGTGTTCAAAATTTGAACAACAGTGCTTGTTGTGATGTTAATTTTGGATTATTATAGTAGTAAAATCACGACAGAATTCTTGGAAAATTAGCAGGAAATACATTGCGTATACTATTAAAACTAGCGATAAGAAATCTTCTCAGACATCCAAAAAAGAATATCCTGATAGCTGGTTTGATAGCAATAGGAATAATGAGTCTTTTTATTGCAAACTCAATACTGCTTACTACCAACAGAGGGCTTGAACAATTGCTGATCAACAGTTTGACCGGTGAGTTTATGATTGGCACAGAAGCTGACGAGCAGTATAGTATTTTTGGAAACGAGATTCCTATTGTGAGTGAGTATGATACGATTCCGCCGCTTACTTACTACCAGGAACTTGTTGATACGCTTTTACAAAATAGGGATATAGCAGCATATACACCCATTGTTTCTACCGCTGCATCAATGAAAATTGGTGGTTATTCAAAAACGGTTCCAGTGTTTGGCATCGATCCAGAATCCTATTTTGTAGTTTGTTCAGGGATTACTATTGATAGTAACACTAAATCGAGGCTATTACGTGGTGGTGTCGTACTCAATGAGGTGTTAAAGGAGGAAATTGAAACCGCAATTGGTAGACCGCTTGTGCTTGATGAGCCAATCGTGTTTTCCATGTATTCGGGCAATTCCTTCAAGCTCCGTAAAGGATACTATGCAGGTACAGCTGTATATAGCGGCAAGCATGATGTTATAAATCGTATAGTGCTCACGGATCCTTCAATTCCACGAGGCCTTGCAAATTATACAGTAGGTGTAACACAGTCAAAGGTTGTACATGCTGATCAGGCAAAATTGTCTCACTCTACGAGTGGCGACAATAATCCAGAAAATGGCATAGTACCAACTGTTTCGGAGCAATCACAAAATCAAAGTGCTGGTTCCAATACTTCTACAACTATCGATGATTTGTTTTTCGATTCTACTGATAGCACTGTTACTCAAAATTCAGCACTTACACTTTCTGATATCGAAAACTTACTGTCAAAAACTGATGAGGAACGGGAACAGTCTGCAGTGGATACTGGAGCATGGAGTTTTGTGCTTGTTAAAACAAAAGATGGGGATTATCAATACGCAGCCCGTGAGTTAACAAAGCAGTTTTTAATAAAAAAAATTCCGCTTAAAATTCAATACTGGCGCACAGCTTCTGGTTCAAGTATTCAGATTCTTTTTGCACTCCAATCAGCTTTTTATTTTGGCATGATATTTTTAATTTTTGGAGCAATACTTGTTATTATGAATTCACTTGTCTTAGCGGTGCTCGAACGGACTTCAGAAATTGGTACGATGCGTAGTTTGGGGTCAAGTAAAGGTTTTATTGCAAAAATGCTTGCAACTGAATCTGTGTTGTTAACATTTGTAGGAACTCTTGCAGGTATCCTGTCAGGTATTATACTCTGTATTATGATTGGAAAAGCAGGAATAGTGCTTAAAAATCCTCTGTTAATTTCAATGTTTGGTGGTGAAGTTCTTGTACCATATATATCGTTTGGCAATGTTATTATTCATTTAATTGCAGGGCTCATAGCTGGTGCAGTAGCATGGATGTATCCATTGCGTCTTGCCTTAAAAATACCACCAGTGGTTGCAATAAATAAGGGGAATACATGATTGCTCGACTGGCAGTGCGAACTTTGTGGCGGAACAGAAATAGGTATAAGTTGCTGTTTTTAGCTATTTTTTTTGGTTTCTCACTTGTTGTATTACTATTAGGCGTTTCAAGTGGAGCGCTTGCGGCAATAAAACAGAAAGCTTCACGGTACTTTGCAGGCCAGATTACCATTCGTGGTTATCGTAATGGTAGTGCTTATATCGAAAACCCGGATGAGCTTGTTGCAATATTAAAAACAGGCAAGTTTCCTTTTTCTACTATCAGTAAACGGAGTATTTATTACCATACCAATGCCGCTATTTACTATGGTGGTGAGTCAGTGCGACAGCGCAGGCTTGTCGGTGTTAATTTCGAAGAAGAGCTTAAGGAATTTTCTACGTTACCTTTCCTGGAAGGTTCAGCAGAAGCGATGTTAAAAGATAAAAGAGGGATACTGATCAGTAAGAGCGCTTCAAAAATTCTTGGAGCTCATGTTGGTGATGCTGTGCTTTTATATCTTACTACTAATGAAGGACAGGCGAATACAGCAGAGCTTATTGTACAGGGTATATTTAATGAAACAAGCCTTTTTGGCTATGCAGCATATGTTAATTATGCAATGCTCAATGAACTAGTTAATCTGTCAGCTGGATCTGCAACAGATATTGCGATATATTTTCCGAAAGGAATTTCAGAAAATATGTTAATAAAATATTTACATGGATTTCTTGCTGAACACTATCCTGTTTTACCGCTTGTTGGCAGAAAGGATCTTACAGAAAAGCTTTCAAAAGATAAAAGACCGTATGTGCTTACTGTAATTTCTCTCGATGCAAATCTGGATACAATAAAAGATCTCTTAGATGCCTTAACAATTATTTTATATTTATTATTTGCTGTTTTTCTTCTTGTTATTATGACTGGAATTATGAATACATACAGGGTTATTCTTTTTGAAAGAACTGTTGAAATTGGTACCATGAGGGCACTTGGAATTCAGAGAAATCAGGTGTTAACTATGTTTTTACTGGAGGCCTTTTTTTTAGCTGCAGTTTCTGCACTGTGTGGATTTATAGCTGGTACAGGCCTATTATTTGTGATATCTAAATTGTCATTAAAAAATATTCCTGGTGCTGGACTTTTTACAAACAATGGGTTTTTGATGTTATTTTTGAAACCTTCATATGTTATGATTGGTTTTATATTATTAACAGCTGCTGTTCTCCTTGCTGTGCAAGGACCAGCGCGAAGAGCAAGTTTGTTGTCCCCTGCGGAGGCGTTACGTGAAATTATCTAAATTTATTTTATTTATAGTATGTTTTCTCAGTTTAATACTTTCAGGAGCAGCTTCACAAGACCTTCATGAAATCCAATCAATTGTAGCAAAAGCTGATGAAATGCTTACATACCTGGATACTGATTTTACGGCTTTATATCGAATTGAAACCCAAACACCTGGTGGTGGCATAAGTATAACTCGTGCAACTGTATCACGCAGGGACAGAACGAATCAGTTTTTGGTATTAATTTTAGAACCAGTTTCAGATAAAGGTAAGGGGTATTTAAAAATTGGCGATAATCTATGGCTCTATGACCCTGTTGGAAAAACATTTATGTTTTCAAATGCTACTGAACGGTTTCAGAATACAAGCATACGAAACTCTGATTTTGATCGATCAAACTATTCGGTAAATTATAAACCTATTAAGGCAGAAAAAGTTATATTAGGTAAATATAATTGTACGCTGGTTGAGCTTCAGGCGATTAAAAGCAATGTCACCTTTCCAAAAGTAAAGCTATGGATCGATGAAACATTTCTTATACGCAAAGTAGAAGATTACAGTCTGTCCGGTCAGCTTTTAAGAACCACTGCTGTTCCATCGTATCAAAAAATAGGTAATCGATGGGTACCTGCAAGCATAATAATTTTAGATCACTTAAAATCAAAAAATGTTCAGGGTAAAGTTGAGTATGAAAAAACTACAATAACTATCACGCAGCCATCGCTTGAAAAGCTTCCGGATTATGTGTATTCAAAGGAATATCTAGAAAAAATAAATAAATAGCTATGAAAAGATATATATTTCTACTAATAAGTCTTGTAATGGCAATTTTTATCACTGCTCAGGATGAAACTCTAGATGATATATTTAATGAGAGCAGTGATATTGTTATAACTGACAATCAGAATAATCAAACAAATCAAAATGTACAAAATGTAGTACAGAGGAATGTAGGAATAACGATAACAGGTTCCATAACAACAATTGGTGGTATTACTGCAGGCTACACATATCTTCCCTGGGATGAACGATTTGTTCCACAGCTGGATTTTAATGTTGGGCTAACAGCTTCTAGCGTATTATCGCTTGAGGCACATCCCGACACTTATTTCAGTTACTATGCATCATTTGGTGCGAAAATGGATCCTCTGTCGTCTGAAAATGTACAGTGGACAAATTTCAGCTTAAGTTCCATATATTGTGAGTATATCTGGCTTGATTCAGTGTTTTGGAAAGTTGGTAAATTTGCATTTACCTGGGGTCAGGGAAGAATTTTTAATCCAGGTAACCTAGTAAGTGACAGTAGCAGCAACTATACGGTGATGGCATCGTTACCAACTCTTTTCAGTGGCGGTCAGATCTTTATTGAGCTTTCAGATAGTCAGTTCAGTTCTCCAATGCTTCCATTGTATACAACAACGATTTATGGTGCGAAATTTGATTTTATAATATGGAATACATATTTAGGGCTGGCTGGAAGATGGAAACCTTCTGAAAACCTGCAAATGCTTTTTTCTGCAAAACGGACAGTGTTTGGATTTGACATACATGCTGATTCAACAATAAAACTGTCTTCTGAGACCGATCCGGTTATTACCATGCTCATTGGTTTTTATAAGCAATGGGGTGATTTTCATGTGTATGGTGAATATGAATGCACAGATTTTTCGAATCCACAACATGATACAGGATTAGCGTTTGGTTATAATAATATATTTGGTGTACCAGTTGATCCGGTATTTAAATGGTTACATCGCTGGTCTGATGGCTCTGGAACAATTACAGCTGGCATTAAATGGGATGCGTGGAATCATGTAAAAATAGAGTCAGGTATTTCTCTGGTATATGGCAATGATACATCATCGTATGTTATGAACAATAGTAATCCTTCTGGACAGAGGTTGATGGCTGCTTTACTGGTCACTCTCTCTGGTGGATTTTAGCATAAATACCTGTAAGATTTTTTAGCATTTCAAATTAGTGTATAAAAGGGAGTTGTATGAATAGTAAAAATAAATTGCTTCTCATGATTCTCATCCTATTGGCTTGTTCATTTGGTTTGACACAGGAAATATTTGACCCTATTTATGCAGATATTGATATCTGGGCTGCACAGGGATATTGTAAACTAATCTATAATATACGTCCGTACGCTCCTCAAGTGCTTTTAGCGATACTTGAAGAGGTCTCCATAAACGGAGACGATAGGGCTAAAGAGAAGGCTCAGCACTATATAAAAAAATTAACTCGATATGATATTGGTTTTGAAATAAATAGCAATAATACATTACTTGCCGGGACTGCAGATGATTATAGAGGTATAACGGGTATTGCTTTTAACTTGTTTTTAGAACCTGTTGATAAGCTATTGTGTAAGGTACATGCAGGCGCTTATTTAATTGATGGGCAGTCAAAATTTTATCCATATGGTACAGGAGAACCGATAGATATTCATGAAGATTCTGTCTATTTATTGCCTCCACTAATTAGTGGTGATAATACAGCAATACTGTATACGTTGACATCGTATTCATGGTATGGGGAAAGCTCATTCTGGATCAGTGCAGGTTTGGGAAGAAATTCTGCTGGACCATTTTTTGATAATGGAATTTTTATTGGACCTCAAGCGAGGCAAACAGCAAATTGGGGTCTTAATTTTACTGCTGGTCAATTTACATTTTCTACACTGTTACTGCAGCTTACAGCAGTTACGCGCAATGCAAACAAATACGCGATCTATCATGATTATAGCTTTCGAATAAACGATAATCTAAAAATAGGTCTTGTTGAAACTGTGATTTTTGGTGGAGAATTCAAACCGCAGTATCTTTTACCAATAACAGCCTTTTTTTATCAGCAGTCTATGACTAGTGGCGCACTATATGCTGATAATTCACTAGCGGGCGGTTATATTGTCTGGAATATGCCTAATGGCCTTGTAGTTCGCGGTTCATTATTTCTAGATGACATTAATCCTTTTGATTATGTAAAATTACTATTCGATACAAAAACAATAGGAGCAATGCAAATTGGATTTCTATGGGCACCACTAAATAGTGTTGTAAAAAAAATATCAGGTGACTACACAGCCGTTTTCCCTTATATGTATGCACATCATTACACTACAGGAGAAGATAATTATACGCATATGGGAGCATCATTAGGAGCAGGACTCTTGCCAAATTCGGATAGGTTTGAGCTTGCACTGGATTGGAATTTATTAAATCTAGCCACCACGATGCGGATATTACGTCATGGCAATGCTTCTGAAGGAGTTTATTCAGGGACTGGTGATTATTGGGATGATGGCTGGGTAAATGGAAAACCAACATACCAACCACCTTATCCAAGTGGAACAACACCAAAATATTTTAGATTTCTATCGCAACAGGTAATTCAAACAGTATTCCAATTTGAGATAAAGACAACAGTAGAATTGCTTAATAATATTTTACTTGATGTTGGTTATTGTTTTGAATATCATAGTAATTATAATCTTCAACAAGGAGTTGATGCAAATCTTCATTATCTATCCGTGTTATGTAAGTATGTTTTTTAGGGGTTCGTATGAAACATAGAAGTGTAATAGCAATATGCTTTTTCTTTTGCTTTTCTTTTGTCTGGGCACAGGGAGGGTGGTATCAGTATAATGCTTCGGAAGTAAAAAAATTAGAATATATTGCGCTTGCTCAAGGTGCTCTCAATCCCTTCACTGTATTTCCATTTGACTCCACAGATGTATTAATTTTAGCTCAAACTGCAAATGTTCCTTTTGAACAAACTATAAATACGAATATTGTATTTGGTCTAGGAATTGAATTTAATCCCGCTATATATTCAGCTTTTTCTTTTGATTCGTACACTATTAATAATGGAAGCTGGAAAACGCGTAAGCCAATAATTCTGGTGCCAGTAACAATGCAATATGCTGATTGGTTCACCGCATTTGTTCAATATGATATTCGAGAAGACCATAACACGCTTGAGTATCCTGGAGCGCCAAATAATTGGAGTAATATACCGGATAATTTTGAATATATTGATTTTACAGCACCATTTGAGGCATGGATTGGTTTACAAAAAAGTGTATTTTCAATACTTGCTGGAAGGTATTCAGCAAGAATCGGTAATGGCTACACTGGTTCGCTCGTTTTATCAGATGCTGCAGATTTCTACGATACGGTTCGCGTCCAGTACAAACTACCAGGTTTTGCGTATACAATTCAATTTATTTCGATATATCCTTTAGTCAATAATAGTGAATTAGCTTCCAAAATAACTACCTGGCAAAAAAATGCACTGTATCACCATATCGATGTAATGATAGGGAAACGCATTGCAATCGGCCTGACCGAAGCTATGATGATAGGAGGTATGGATGTACCACTAGCAGCATTCAATCCTCTTATGATTTTTCATGATCTTTTTTTATGGAATCATATTGCAGGTGTTTCACAGGGTTTTATGCCAGCTTCGAGCTTTCTTAGCGCTGAAATTCGCATTAATCCCTGGAAGTATATCGAACTCTATGGCTCCTTTGCAATGAATCAGTTTCAAACTGATTTTGAAAAATCTTACTATCAGGCGACTACGATACCAAATGCAATAGGTTTTCTTGCAGGTATAAAAACAGCAATTCCTTTTGGTGATGGCTGGTTTACAGGAGTAATCGAATATGTTTATACAAATCCCTGGCTCTATATCCGTGAAAACGAACTAAACTCCTGGTTCTGGTATAGGGCTCTTACTTCTAATTATGCAGGTGCAACACAGGCAGTTACTATGCCGCTCGGTTATCCAACTGGACCAGATAGCATAGTGTTTTCTATTTCACTGGGGTATGAAATTTTTGATAAACTAAGAGTATCTGCTTCGTTCGCTTCTGTTACCCGCGGAGAAAACAATGCATATACTCCATATGAAGAAAGCGAGCATGCTGTAAACCTTAAGACTCCAACCGGAATACCTGAGAGGTTAGTAAAAGGTGACACATCGTGCACATATTCTTTTAGTCAGCTCTTTTCTATATTTGCACAATTAGAGTATCTATACTATACTAATTTTACTCATATAGACGGGCTTATACACGAACAGCTCAATGTGTCGTTAGGTCTAGTTTTAAAATTATGCTATGAAAGAAAAATTGAATGAACGTATTCTAATAATTTATCTTCCCACAGGTGGTGGCCACCTCTCAAATGCTAAAGCACTAAGAGAAGAATTACTAAGACAGGGTTATACAGATGTCCTGTTGTATGATCCTATTTCTCCTTATTCTGCGCTTGGAAAGTTTTTAATGGGAACTGGCTACAGGCTGGCTTCACAAAAAATTCCTATGATATGGAAAATAATATATTTAAATGATGAATCCAGATTTGGGCGATGTCTGACGCATCTTATTGGTCTTGTTTTTTCTTTATATGGAATGCTCCTAATATGTAAAACTTATCAGCCAACCAGAATTATATGTACACATGCAATACCTTCGTATGCTGTAAAATATTGTGCAAAAAAATACAAACTTCCTGTTTCGATGGTTGTTACTGATCCATTTGATCCCCCCAGACTGTGGTATGAGGGGCATACTTTTGAGATTTTCTGCTATTCACGTGATGCTGCACTATGGATGCAAAAGCGCGGTGTTCCTGCAAGAAGGATTCATGCATACAATTTGCTGGTTCAAGAAAAATTTTTTAATCAAATGACTGCTCAAGAGGTGCACACATTTATGGTACAGGAAGGTTTTAATCCTGATAAGCCTCTTGTGTTAATGGCGGGCGGTGCTGATGGGCTGCCAAAAGCAATATCAATTTTTAGAAAATTAATGAAATCTAAATTGGATTTTCAAATTGCGGTAATATGCGGGCATGATATTGATACGTATAATATCTTGAACCTTTTAGCGCTTCCTTTTTCTAAAAATCGTGTTATAAAAATATATAGTTTTGTAACGACAATGTATGAACTTATGAATGCTGCTTATATTACCATTATTAAAGCTGGCCCTGGAGTAATTGGAGAGGCATTAGCTCTTAAAAAACCTATGCTTATTGCTTCTAGCCTTCCTGGACAGGAACGACCAAATATTCACTGGGTTACAAAAAATAAACTTGGCTTTTACTGTTATAAACCATCATTAGTAAAAAAACGCGTTGAACAATTATTGAGTGATCCAGTGAAATACGCTGAATACAAGCATAGGCTTGAGCTTTTTCATCTGGAAAACACATTACCGAAAATGATTTCGGATATAACAAGTAGTAATAAAGCCTTACATTAGTCTTATATTATGAAGGATACATTCATTTATAATTTCATCTGGCCATAAGCTTGCCTGAACTTCGCCTATATGTGCTTTTCGTAATAAGAACATGCATAATCGGGATTGCCCTATACCGCCACCAATTGATTCTGGTAATTCTCCGTTGAGAAGTCGTCTGTGAAACAGTAAGTCTTTGCGGTATTCGCAATGGTGCAATGATAACTGCTTAAGCAATGCTTCTTTGTTTACTCGAATACCCATTGATGATAGCTCAAAAGCTGTCTCAAGCACGGGATTCCAGACAATAATGTCTCCATTGAGTCCATGATAGCCTGGTTTTGTTTCTGTGCTCCAATCATCATAATCGGGTGCCCTTGAATCGTGCGGCGATCCATTCTTTAATGGATACCCAATACCAATAATAAAAACAGCACCGTATTCCTTTGCAATAAGTGATTCTCGTTCTTTAGGTGTTTTATCTGGATATCGATCTAGTACCTCCTCTGAATGAATAAAGGTTATTTCTTCGGGTAGTGTTGGAGTGATTTCAGGATAGTTTTCATATACCAGGAACTCTGTTGCAAGTAGGGTTGCATAAATTTTTGATACAACCTTTTTTAAAAAATCAATTGTTCGATAGGAACTATCAGTAGCAAGTTCCCAGTCCCATTGATCTACATAGTATGAATGAAGAGAATCAGGAATCTCATCAGGTCTAATAGCGTTCATGTCTGTATATAAACCGTATCCAGTGGGTATAGAATACTCTGCTAGCATAAGCCGTTTCCATTTTGCAAGCGATTGAGGAACCTCTGCAGTTATATTTTCCATACCGCGTGGCTTAAAGGTTACGGGTTTCTCAATTCCATTGAGGTCATCATTTATACCTGTACCTCCTTTTAGAAATAAAGGTGCAGTTACTCTCCGAAGTTTGAGCTGCGCCGAAAGATAGGTCTGGAAAAATTCTTTAATATCAGCAATTGCTTTTTCGGTTTCTTCAAATGAAAGTAATGATTTATATCCTTTAGGATATTTAAAAAAACCTGACATATATTGTCTCCTTAAAGTATAAAAGTAAAAATATTTTAAAGATATGTTTTGCTATCATACAATAATGTCTTTGAGCATGGAGTGCTGCTGTTTTTATGAATAGCAAGTTGTCTATGGGTGTCGTTAATTATTATTGAAGGAAATATTTTTATTATTATTGCAGGAGGGTGAAAAAATACTGATAAAAAGCATTTTGATTATTATGTGTTTCATATAACCTCCCGGATAAATGTTGTTTTGTTATTATAGTAAAACATGAGTATTATGTTGTCAAGTTGTAGATAGTTTAGTACAGTAGAATATGAGAAAATTATTATGTAACAAGCTGGGGATTGCATGAAAAAGAATTACGTTTTAGTTTTGCTATTAGCACTCTTTGCTGCACTATTACAGGCTATGACTATAGGTGTTATTAAAAGTCTCTTAGCATCATTTATATTGTATTCTTTATTGCTCTGTATAGGAAGTTTTTTTGTTTATATTAAAAAACATTATACCAAAGTGTCACGAAAAGCTATAATGGAGTTACTTGGATTAACTATTACGAATAACCGCTTGTTGTTAATTGGCTTTGTTTCGGGATTTATTATTGTGATCCTAATGATTATCGGCTTTGCAGTCTTCTATAAATATTTTAGTAATGCAAAAATAGTGGTTGACGCTGTGGCATCAATGGGAATACAAAAAAATTTTACACTTATTGTAGCTATTGTTGGCCTCGTTTTTAATGCTTTTGCAGAAGAAGTTTTCTGGCGCGGAACACTCCATCTGATTCTTGGACTGGAATCAGAAAATAAAAACAAGCAGCAACTTAGTAGAGAAAAATTGCTATCAAAGTATGTTTTATATAGAATACTCATTATAGCAATTTTGTTTGGACTCAATCATGTGGGAATAATGGCTGGCATTGCACCATCAGTTTCAGCAGGGCTCTTAAGTTTATTAGGAATAACCTTGAGCGGCATATTGTGGGGTGTAATGAGAGAAACCACAAGGAGCATACTTCCATCGCTCATTTCACACATTCTTGTTACGCTAGGTTATTCAGGATTATTGGTGTATTATTTTATGCTTGGATGAACATAAGAGCAGAACAGGATTCTGAAACTCATCTTCACTCAATCCAAGTGCAATGCAGTGCTTGAATTTTTGTACGCGGGCATTGATATCGAGGTTTTTTTCTTCTATTGCAGTAATCACCGTGTTTGCCTCTGTTGGGTTTAAGGTATATCGAGAGAAGAACCAGAAAACTTCGCGATGGAGCTGAAGGGATAGTGGTCGGAGTGCAGTGGTTATCGGTGATGGATGAAGCAGTGCGCGTTTTTTGATTTTTGTTTTTCGCTGCTTTTTACTCTGGAGAAACGAGTAAAGCCAAAGAGCGGTAAAGTGGTTTGTTTTTTGGCTTACCGCAGATTCTGGATATAGGCTACTAAATGTAAGTAAAAAAACACTATTGTGATGCTGTTCCGTGTATAGTATGCAATTGGTTTCATATTCCCAGAAATTTATAGGTGATAATTCTATAACAGAATTAGTTCCTGCTATTCTTTTTATATTGCTCATATTGAAATAGTGAGCAGCTGAATCTGATTTTACTGCACGTGATGGTGTTCCATATATTCTTGGAGATTTACTCATTGATAATCGTATTTTATTTGAGTTTTTATCTGCGGCTTTCCCTAAACCATCTAATGAAAGCGGGGCGAGCAGATAGGTACGCATTCTGAGGTATGCATTTGCTCGAATTCTTGTCATATGGCGAATTTCTTCAGGTGAAATGGGATTACCCGTATAGAATTTAATAGTGCGGGAAAAGCTTTTTAAGAATTCATTGACAAGCATTAAAAGCTTCATTGGAAAGAGTATTCTGCATGACCAGCTAAAAAGCGCACTACAGTGCCCATCAATAAAGATGGGATAGATTGGTGTATCGGTATGGAGCGTGAGGCTTACAGCCATTCGGTCCCAGCTTTCGTCGGTTATATAACCTCTGCTTTCACGATATAGGCCAACTCTGCCAGCCGGGAAAACAACAAGGCAATGATTGTTTTTGATCCACTCCTCTGCTTTGCGTATTGCGCGTGCATTGCTTTTGCTGCCCGGAAGCATGGGATTTGTAAAAATAAAAAACTCAGCAAGTTCTTTGACAAAATATAGCATGATATTAACAAAGAGCTTGTAATCAGTACGTCTTCGATTGAGCATGTATGCTAAAATCACGCCTTCGATGCCACCGTGCGGATGATTGCCGATTATTATAGTTTTTCCCGTTTTTGGTAGTACATCGAGTCCTTTGCCTTTGCAGTAATAGGTAACACCAGTTGCAGGGAGAAAATGCCTGAGGAATTCAATTCCGTTATATTTCCAGAGCTTATAACGGTGATACATAACATGGAGCGGATAAGTACCAAAAAGCCTGTCGAGTAATGGGCCAGCAAGTTTGAGCAAAAATTTAAGAGGCTGCTTTGCTGGAATTTCTCCAATTCTAAAGCTCGTGCGCTTTAATGGAGGTAAATCCTTATTTTGTGAAAGCCTTACTACCAGTTTATGAGGAAGAAATCCCATAGCGCTCAGTCATTAATTCCTTTCTTGTATTGTATTTATACCATGTTTTAGAAAAACATGGGTTAACTTGTTTGCTCAAAATGTGTTTCACGAAATAGTATAAAGGAAATTGCATAACTTATCAAAAAAAGTTGATACACAGCCATATGCATTGCAGCGGGATACCATTACTGTTCTCGATGCATACGCGCGTATGCTGGTATCTCTTTTCACATAATTGTAAATATGAGTATACTGTGTTTATGGATGAACATTTTTTTTATGACTGTACTAAAGAATTGCTTGCATCGTATGAAACTGTTGGAGGTATCAACCATAGATCGATTCAAAATTTGCCCTCAAAAGAAGCAGTTCAATCGATCGTAATGCAGCTTGAAACACTCGCTTTCCCCGGTTATAGGCGGGAAGACGGTATCGACCATACAAATAGTGAATTTATTATTGGAGAGCTTGTGTTAAAAACAGCGCGTCTCCTCATCCATGAAATTGTGAAAAGCCTCGAGTATGAAGCGCGGGTGAATAATGAACGAGGATGTCCCGCATCCTGCTACATGCTTGCCCGAGAAAAGACAGAATTTTTTTTCACAAAAATACCGGAATTGCGGCGTTTGCTCATGACAGACGTTGAGGCAGCATGGGAGGGAGATCCAGCTGCAAAATCAATAGAAGAAGTGATACTTGCATATCCTGGTATTGATGCTATTACCGTGCATCGGTTTGCGCATGAACTCTGGAAACTTGATGTGCCGCTCATACCCCGCATGATGAATGAAATTGTACACGCACGAACCGGCATCGATATTCATCCAGGAGCTGAAATTGGTGAACGATTTTTTATTGATCATGGAACTGGTGTGGTCATTGGAGAAACTACAGTGATCGGAAAGAATGTAAAAATATATCAGGGTGTAACGCTTGGTGCTCTCAGTGTTAAGAAAGAGCTTTCTGAAAAGAAACGTCATCCTACAATAGAAGACAATGTCACAATTTATTCTGGTGCAACAATTTTAGGTGGTTCCACGATTATTGGAGCAGGCAGCACCATTGGCGGGAATGTCTGGATAACATCATCTGTGCCGCCTGGAAGCATTATCTCTCTGCCATCCTTTGAGTATGTTATACAAAAGAGACAGGGAAAAGAATGTTAGTGTCATGAAAATTGTGAAAATGCTGTTTTGATTACTTCCTAATTTGATTTTTTGAAGAAAATACCATATATAGTGCCGAATATAACGATAACTACTAAATATTATGGATATAGTTTAACGCACAAGAATCGTGACACTAATGCAGTAATGTAAACAATACCTCAATTATAGCCAGAAGTGTATAACAGAATTACCTAGTAGAAAATTGTATTTACTGAGTGATGATAAGCTCGATTCCCTGTCGCATGAGTGAAGCTCGCCATGTATTTGCAACAATTCCAAACGCTACACTGACATTGAGGCTACCTTTAGCTCCTAGCATGGGTATACTGATAAGTTCTGTACACAGTGCTCGCGCTTCAGGAGATAGGCCAAGCTCTTCTGAACCGAGGAGGAGTGTCCCTTTTCTTGGAAATTGGAAGGAATCGATCGATTTGCCTCCCAGTTCTAACCCGATTATGACGGATTCCTGTGCCGCTAGCTCTTTGAGGGACACTCTTTGCCATGGAACAATAGTGCAGGCACCCATTGCAGTTCGCTGAGCGCGGGGATGGTTGGGGTCTGCGGTAAAACCGGAGAGCAGTATTTCATCGAAACCACATGCATCAGCTGTTCGAAATATTGAACCAACATTATACGGTGACCGGATATCTTCTAAAAAAACGCGGACACCATCGAAATACCGGCGATGTTCTGAAAATGTTCCCAGGGGTGCAAAAAAATCCCAGTCTGCGGGTGCTCGTCCAAATAGAGATTCAAGTGATCGTCTTAGTGTATTAACAAAACGAATAGTGGTTTCGATTACGCTGGCATCATTTGTATTGTGGGTATCGTTTGGGGCACAATGCATTTCTCTGCCAGCTGTCGTATTTTTTACTGAATTGGGTGTTGCGTTTTTTTCTTGAGCATCGTTTAAGGTACCAGGTGTTGTTATCATTTTAATAAAAGCCGCACCACTGCTTATGAAGAGTTTGTTTGTGTCGAGTTCAGCGAGAGCGGGATCGGAACTGGCGTATAAAACAAAATCCTTAAGCCAATCATAAATTTGTTCTGAATTAGCTTTTTGCAGGGAAAGATTGCGAGTATCGAGATTGTAAAGTTTGTGGGGTCTGTCCCCGTTATGCCCGTTGTGTATTGTGCGCGCGGTATATTCATCGAGGATGTTTCGGAAATCAGCTTCTATTAATTCCAGTATCTGGCAAGCTTTGCGATAACGATGTTTTGGTTCAAGGGTAAAAAGCTTTTTAACAGTAATCATGATCTTAGTAGATTTTCTTAATAAAATCGAATATTTCGTCTACGGTAATATTGCGTGGATGAAATGATAAAAAGCTCATTGCACGGGCGAATTCAGCTGTTTGCACTAAATATTCAAGATTAAGCTCAAAATCTTTAAGGCGGCTTGGTATTTTTAGCACACCAAGTACCGTACGGAGACTTTCTATAACAAAGGCTGCTTTCTGGTCTGCGGTTTCTTCGCGTTTTTCTTCACCGAATAAGAAGTGTAGGTGAGCAATCTTTTCAACCTGTATGGTTGCAAGCTCCTCTAAAAGATAGGGAAGCACTACGGTGGCAATATTAGCTTTAGGAATTTGCCAGCGACTATTGATAGCATATGTCAGCGCAGTTCCAAGACCGGGGCTTGTGGTTGCAAGACCGAGTGCTGCAAGAAATTGAGCATTGCAAGCGCTTTCAAGACCAGTAGGATCATCTGGGCGTTCAATAATCGTGTTAAGCGCTTCGACATAGAGCACCATTGCTTTATTTAAGAGCAAATCTGCATAAAAATTAGCTTTTGTTGAAACAAGACCTTCTGCAACGCTCATCATGCCATCAAGAATGGATGCTGCTTTCATTTTTTGCGACATTTTTTGTGAAAGATTAGGATCAATAATAATTGCTTTTTCAATGCCTTTGGCAGCAACTACATGTACTGCAGCGCTGTTTCTAGAATCAGTGAGTATACATTCACCAGACAGCAGGAAAGGATCACGCAGGGTTGTTGGCATCAGTATTAACCGTAAAGGTTCTTCGGTAATGGGTTCTCCATCTATCCATGAGAGTGCACTACGGGTACCGGGTGCAAGGCAAGCTACAGCTTTTGCGCAATGGAGTGCTCGAATACCTCCTATCGCAATAACGAGCGGTGCCCTGCTTCCTCGAGCAAGTTCTGTACCATTTTCAACAGTCTGAACATCTGCAGTTTTACCGAGTTCATCAAAAAGAATCGTTTCAATAGATCGTCCCTGCAATGTTGCTTGAATCTTTTCCAAAATCTCTAGTTCGGCGAGATTAGGATCAGCTATGAGGAGTGCTCGATCAGTATACTTACCAGCTAAAAAGGGGAGTTTGAAAAGAGTATCTGGACCAATATAGCATTCTGTGTTAATTGCATAATGGAAATCAGGCATATTGTTATCCCCTTTCTAGTAAAAATTCAATATATAAATATTTACTAGTAGTATAGCAAAGCTTTCCAGTAATTGTATAAAAAAAGCGGAAGAAAACTTCCGCTCTCACATATTCATTAGTTTTTGCATGTACTTATAGCAGCTGATCGAGAATGCCATCAGCTGTTTTCCCCAGAACTTCTTCATTGATGTAAGCTGGATCATTTATTTTGGCTTTTAGTTCTTCTATGAGTGCCAGTCGTTCATCAGGAGCTGAGCGGGCAATTTCAAGAGCTGCATATAGTTCGGCTTTTTCAAGCGCATCAGCAGAAAGGCTTACAGAATCACCTTCTGATTTTTGTACCTTGTGTGTCGTAATGGTATTGTTCTTTTTAGGCTGAATGGGTTCTGCTGAATTTAACCTATCAATAATCATTGCCAGCTCCTCTGTACTATATATCGGCTTTCGCCTTATTGTATTTTATTCTTTTTTTGTACCGGATACAAGTACCGAAAATTCCCCTTTTATTGAATCTCGATGCTCAAAATCATCAAGCACATTTTGGACCGTACCGGTTATGATTTCCTCGTGCACTTTAGTAAGTTCTCTGCCCAGGCAAATCAACCGTTCACTATCTATATCGGCAATTTCCTTTAAAAGCTTTACGATTCTGAAAGGACTTTCATAGATAACACATGCTTCTGGACGGCTCATGAGTTCTGTGAGTCGTGCTCTGCGCTTTCCTGGTTTGACCGAGAGAAAGCCTTCAAACGTGACAGATTTAAAAAAAATACCGCCAGCTGAAATGAGGGTGGTAAAGGCACTGACACCTGGTACAGGAATAATAGTATGGCCTGCATCGCGTGCTCGTTTTACCGCAAGAATACCAGGATCGCTCATGCATGGTGTTCCAGCATCGGAGCAATACGCTACAGTTCGTCCTTCATTGAGAAGTTCTACGATTTTTGAACTGCCTCGTTCTTCATCCTGCGCATGACAGGAGATAAGTTTCTTTTGAATGTTCAAGTGATTGAGCAATTTTAAGGTATGCCGCGTGTCTTCACATGCAATAATATCAACTTCTTGCAATACGCGAATTGCTCTGAGTGTAATATCTTCTAAATTGCCAATAGGTGTAGCGACGATATAAAAAACTGCCATAATGGTAGTATGTATCAGAATTGCACTAATGTCACGAAGCTTGTAAACATTTTATGCTTGTTCGGTCCCAAACGGATTCATTGATACGCCGACATCATAGGCATCGACACCCTCAGCTTTTTTAAGCTTGCGTACAACAGCATAGGTAACAGGGGTCATTATGGCTTCGATTGCACACTTAAAAAGATAATTTGTAAGAACCAGAGTAGCGAATAGTTCCCAGCCAAAAACTCCTGTAATGCTTGCAATCAGTACAAATACTGCGGTATCTACAAATTGACCAACAAGGGTACTACCGATTGTACGCATCCAGAGCCATCTCCCTTTGGTAAGAATTTTCATTTTTGCCAGAATGACAGAATTGGAAAATTCTCCAGCCCAATACCCTGCGAGGCTTGCAAGTACTATGCCGCCGGAACTCATACCGCCAAGAATAGCAGTATATGCATTTGAACCAGCATAGTTTTCCCACTGGCTTTCTCCTGGGAGCAGTTTTAGGATAAAAAATACCAGTGAAGCAAGAGCGAGTGCGGCAAAACCAGTCCAGATAACTCTGCGGGAAGCACGAAAACCATAAACCTCGGTTAAAATATCTCCAAAAATATAGGAGAGTGGGAAAAGCAGTGTCCCACCGTCAAAGGCCATTTGTACACCAAAGAGTGAAAAACCCAGGTCAACAATTTTTGCAGAAGATGCAATATTGCTGACAATCAGCACTGTAACAAAATAAGCCATTATGAGATCCAGATACCGATAACGGTTCTCGGGATGAAGAAAAGAAGAATCTGACATGAGATCTCCTTGTTTTGATGAGGCGGGTAGCAGAACGACCGCCGCGGCTTTTTTGTATATATGTATCCCCGCCGCTGGAATGTAAGCTGAATATAGCAGAGAGTGATACAATTTGCAAGCATTGTTAATGCCACGAAAAATGTGATAATTCTTTCATTGGTTACTGATTGTTTGATTTTTATAGAAAATATTGAATATATTGTATCGAATATAAATATGCTTACTAGATATTATTAAGATACTTTTATGCACAAGCTTCATGACACTAACCAAGGAATGACGGTATTAATATGAAGCTTTTTTTAATTTGTGCTATACTACTACTATGAATCCTTCTATAAAATCATTTTTCGTTTTTATTGTTTGCATAGCTGGTATTGTAACCACCAATGCGCTCGAGCTCAACTCTAACTATGGTTTTTTCATAGATCTTCCCGAAGGCTTTTCGCTGGTACAGAGTGATGGCTCAAGTAAGTTCACTTTTACCAATCCGCAGGGGAATATTGTTGTAGATATAGTAATATACCCTTCGCAAACGTATACATCAATTGATATGCTTGCCGGGCAGATAAACAGCAAATTGCAAGCTAAGTCATTAGATGCATGGTCTTTTGAGTATGCAGGAAGAAAGGCACGAATCCACCTTGCGCAATTTCAGAATAACTTACAGGGATATATTTTAAGTATTGACAGCCAGGAACCAGCAAAGCTTTCTGATGGAGAAAAAAATTTTGATTTTGTAATGCTTGCCTATACAAAGAGCGCACTGTTTAAAGAAGTAAAACCGATCCTTGAATCAATAATTGATGGATTTTCATTGCATGCAAGTGACAGGTTAAAGCCTGGTCCGTATACAACAGCTCAACGAACTCGCATAACGCCACTGCTCATACCTAAACAGATTGCTTTTGGAGGCACTACTGTCCCCTGTGTCTATGATAAAAATTATGCTGATCTCGTACAGCAGTTAGTTGAACGTGAATATGCAGTGCTATTACCATACGGAGCGATTCCCGATCTTGTTGACGATGCTGTGCGGCGTTTTTATCGGCAGATATACAGGGCTTCGTACAGTGAACTTGTTCAGTTAGCGCTATTGTTCTCGCTTGTGTGGGAAAATTCAAGCAACCAGACTACAGGTGTAGCTGCAAATCAGAATGTATCTGCTGCACTACAGCCTCATTTTGGTATACCTGCTCAGCCTGAAGGGTATGTAAGAGCACTCTTAGCATGGGTGCAAGATTTTAATTATGTACGGAACCCGGAAGGCTCAGATGTCGTTAATCCGATAACTGCTGCGTTCGAGCAAACGGGTGATTGCGATTCCCGGGTGCTTGTAATGGCAATTCTGTTAAAGTATGAACACATAGATGCTATTCTCATGATTTCACTTGTACATGAACATGCGCTCATTGGAGTCGGAATAGAGGGAAAAGGTGCAAAGTTTCCGTATCAAAACCAGAATTGGCTAATTGGGGAAACTACCGCTCATGTCGATCTTGGTCTCATTGATAAGCAACAATCTGCTATAGAAGATTGGTTTGGTATAGATTTTAAATAATACGTTATTTTACAAAAATAAAAAAAGTGTAAAGATTGACAAATTATTTAATAAGACAATATAATGTTTATTCGCAATAATATTTGAGTCACCTGGAGGTTTTCTTGTATGGAACCCATAAGCAAAAAATATTCCGGTTTAATCATGAAAATGATTGAATCATCACGTGCTCAAATGAAGGTTTCTGATGAGAACGTGTATCAACCGAGCAATAAAACCATTTTAGGTTATATAGATCAGATAATTGAAGAAAATTTACTTCCTGGTTCAAGAATTCTTGAACATCAGCATCTTGAACAATTGTTTGATTTTGTACAGCAGGGGAAATCTTGTCTCATTTTGCCAGAACATTACAGTAATTTTGATTTGCCAGTGTTTCATTATCTGCTTAGAAAACAGGGTGGTAAGTGTGCTGATCTTGCTGAAAAGCTTATTGCAATAGCAGGATATAAGCTTAATGAAACAAATCCTGTTGTTACAGCATTTTCGGAGGCATACAGCAGGATTGTTATCTATCCAAGTAGATCATTGGAAATAATAAAAGAAAAACTAAAAGATCCCAAAGAGCTCGTCAAAGAACTTATGAAGAGCAGAGAAATAAACCATGCAGCCATGAAGGCTTTGAATGAGATGAAGTATCAGGGGCATCCTATACTCGTTTTCCCTGCAGGAACGCGCTATCGACCTTGGGATCCATCAACAAAACGAGGTGTGAGGGAAATCGATTCATATGTGCGTTCGTTTGATTACATGGTGCTGGTCTCAATAAACGGAAATATGCTCCGAATCAATCCAGAAGGTGAAATGCATGAAGATCTAATCGGTCCTGATACATTGCTGTTCCAGGTCAGTGAGCCAATTGTTTGTGATGAATTTCGTGAGAAAATCAAGCATGAGCTTCATTTCCGCGATGATAAAAAACAAGCCGTTGTTGATGCCATTATGGAACGGCTTGATGCAATGCATGAAGCTGTAGAAAAAATGAGACTTGCATAAACCTGGATTCTGTTTATCCTGTGCACAAATAGTTTTCACTGTTAATATGATCCGTAGGAAACAATTTCTGATATTTGTAAGTAAATTTTTACCTGTGCAAGGTATTGACCACTTGTAATGATAACACTCGGTTGTTCAGTGAGACTGCAGGTTCCCCGAATTATTTTTGGTTTGTTATAGGTAATCCCTCGCGCATACCCTCTTATGGCTTCTTTTACTGCTTCTCCCATTGCTGTGATACGTGCTTGCACTCGATCCTCTGCCTGGATGGCAATTATTGGTGGAAATGCAGGGCTGTACGCTCTTCCCTGTGCAATTTTATACGATGCCTGTTTCCATGCAAGTAGTTCTGAAAGCTCAGTTGTAGTGGGATAGTAGAGAATATTTACTAAGAGTGTCCCTCTTTCAAGGTTCGTTTCCAGAATTCGTAAACCGCTGCTTCCGCGTGTGATAGTTCCGCGCGGTTTCAATACAAATGATTCTGTAACTTTTCGTGCCTTATCAGAGGGGGTATATTCAAAACTGAACCCCCAGATAATGCCTGAAAATACCCATGAAGCTTCAGCAAATACTGCTTCTGCTAATTCCTTTGCTGTATAGAGAGGTTTCCATGTGGGATCGCTTACTTCTGCAAAACCCTCGGGAGCAGGTGGTGAGAAACTATCTGCTGTAAAGATACCTTGGATAAAGTAATCTGGTGTAGCACAAAGAGTCCGATTCATGGTGATCGGTTTAACGAGAGATACAATTGTAAATATGAGTAGTATGATTACATTTTTACTCATCAACTTACATATCGGCATTTTTGACATGAGAATCTTAGTTAGTGCCATGAAAAATGTGAAAAGGTGCTTTTTGAGTGACACTAGCTTGATGTTTTATGGAAAGTATCAAACATAGTGTATGGTAGAAAAATAAACCTTATAGATAATGCAGAAATAGTTTTTCGTGCACAAGCTTCGAGACACTAACAAGTGAGTGCTTGCGTTCTTTAGCATAGTATTGGAACTATGATAGCTCTTACCGGATTAAAAGCCGTTTAATTGGGTTTATTCCGTGTCTCACCGGGAAATAGAGTGCTGAAAAAGCAAATCCTGCCAGATGTGTCAGGTGTGCTACATTCCCCTGTAAACCCATTATTTCATTGAAAATTTCTAGGATTGTGTATCCCAGTACAAGAACTGGTGCGCGGACTGGTATGATGCCCCAGATGTAGATTAAAGAACGCGGGTAAATGACAGCATAAGCAAAGAGAACAGCAAATATAGCGCCCGAAGCACCAACGAGCGGAGCAGAGATGTTCATCACGGTAAATACTACCAATGAAAAAATACCTGCCAGCGTACCAGTTACCAGATAAAAGAGGAGGAACTCTTTGCTTCCCATTGTTCGTTCCACAGCAAGGCCAAAAATAAGAAGGCCTAGCATGTTAAAGAAAATATGCTGGAATCCTGCATGTACAAACATATAGGTAAATGGCTGCCAGAATGAACCGGAAAAAGTGAGCTGCGGCACGAGTGCTAAGTTATAAAATAAAACCGGGCTTGCCATAGTTAAAAAATAGATAATAAAATTAGCTCCAATGATATACAGTGTTATATAATCAAAAGAGTATCTGAATTCTTTGCGTAGTATATTCATGGAGTCAATATACTAAAAAAAGATATAAGTGAAAACATACGAATCTGGAACGAACCTATGGAGAAAACCGATGAATGATGCACATAAAAAACCAGGTGTTCCCAACTGTACCACCTGTTCATATTTTTTTGTAACATATCAGATTGCATTTCCGTATGCGTGCAGGCTATTTCAAGTACAGTGCCAGGAAATGCCTGTATATGAAGTATACAAAAGTACAGGGCAGATTTGTCAGTTTTACAGCAAGAAAAACATGCAGTAACCCAGTAAACTTTTTTGGGTATTACGTTCTGGTTTAATTCCTGGTATACTACAGGTATGAGTATAGAAGAGAGTTTGCTTCGGGGTGGTGTCTGGTATAATATTTGGGACGATAGTACTGGTACAAATAAATCTTCGTCGTTGAGTTTTATCAATTCGTTTTTTACAGCGCTCCGAAATCATAATATTGATTACAATCCACAGTTACCTGAAGCAATTCTTGCTCGTGAAAAACGACAATCAACAAATCTTGGTAACGGTATAGCAATTCCGCATCCTGATTTTGATGGATTGAATGAGCCTGCAGAATCCCCGATAACCCGTGATACTATCTACCTGGCATATCCGCGTTTCTCGCTATTGTGGGATGATGGGACTTCGGTTTTTGCAGTGTTTTTTATTTGTATGACATCAAAAGAAAAGCATCTTGCTGCACTTTCTGATCTCGCAAAAGGGTTATCAAAACCAGGTGTAATGGATTTACTGAAAGCACGAGAACCGCTTGAGCCACTTTTGACAGTTTTTCGTGCAAAAAAAAGTAATGACTAAATTTTTGATTGTGCAATGAGATAGGTTTCAAAACTTGATGTTCTGCATGCCTCTGGTTTATATGTTCGAGCCGTTTTGAACATTTTTTTTGCCTGGTTGAGCAATTCCTGCTGACCGCCACCAATAAAAAACTTGCATACGAGCGTTCCACCTTTTCGTAAGAACTGATTGCCAAGTTCAAGTACACAGTGAACCAATTCTTCGGAACGGCTTGTATCGACAGTGCTATTACCTGTGGTCGCAGGAGCTGCATCTGAAAGTATTAGATCGTAAGGACGAAATGAAGCTAATTGTTCCTGCACTTCAGGAGAAAAAATATCACCCTGAAAGAAATGGAAATTAGGTTTATCTTTGGGAATAGCTAAATCTGATAAATCAACAGAAACAAGTATGCTGTCGTCATGGAGTGTTTCAAATTTTCTCAGTACCCAGAGGCTCCAGCTACCTGGTGCAGCACCAACATCAAGAATGTGCATATGTTTTTTTATGAGCTTAAACTTCTGGTCTATTTCGTCCAGTTTATACACACTTCTTGCTGGATATCCTTCTTTTTTTGCCTTTTGAGTCCAAAAATCCGGTTTTTCATACGAGTTTTGTGCCATATAGAGCGTCTCTCCATTATATTCATTTTACGTTGTAGTGGTAGTAGTTGTTAATCGTTCGAGCTCCTTGCGCTTGTTTTCCAGTATGGTACGCTCGGTGCAAGCAGCCATATCAAGAATGCATGGCGCGATAAGACGATATTCAACAAGGGTGCCGCGTTTTTCTACATCAATAAGGCCTGCAGCTTTTAACTGCGATAGATGCTTTGATGCAACAGATTTACTAATGTTGAGTTCACCAGCCAGTTCGCATACGCACCAGGGGCGTGTCCTGAGCATATCGAGGATGGCAATCCGTACTGGATGAGCTAGGGCTTTGAAGACATCTGCCATAAGCATATTTTGCTGTATTGTTCTTGCTTCCATGCCTATAAGTTGCAATGTTTGGAAACAAAAGTCAAGAAGGTACTTGACATTTTGCTGAAATGTTTCCATATTTGGAAACAAGGAGAACGTATGGATGCTTATTTGTTGTACGGACTGGCTGTTGTCGGTTTAGTTCTTTCTCTTGTAAAGGATAAAACCAAGACAACGACAGCGCTCAAGAAGGCGTGGAAAGCATTCGAGGGTATACTTCCGCAATTTCTCACTGTTTTAGTACTTGTTGCGGTGGCTCTTGCCATATTGGATACTGCAACCATCTCCCGTTTCCTTGGAACCAAAGCAGGTATCTGGGGCATTCTCGGCGCATCGATTATTGGTGCTATTACCTTGATCCCTGGTTTTGTTGCCTTCCCTGCTGCAGCAGCTCTGCTGGCTCAGGGGGCCGGGGCAACACAGATTGCCGCTTTTGTATCGAGCCTCATGATGGTGGGCGTAGTAACACTTCCCATGGAAATAAAATACTTTGGTCAGCGAGTAGCAATACTGCGCAATGTACTTGCCTTTATGTTCTCCATTGTTGCGGCTTTGTTTGTAGGATGGATGGTGTCACTATGAAAAAAGATCTAAAACGGTATTCTGGCGTAATTGTCGCCATCATTGCATTTATAGCTTTTATTGTATTCTTGCCGGTATGGCGTACTAAGGCCATAGTCTCAATCGTGTTTCAGACTAAAACCATGCTGCTTGTCATACCGCCAATCTTTATTTTACTGGGTTTACTTGATGTCTGGGTTCCGCGCGAGAAGATGATCCGTTATATGGGCGCAGGGTCCGGCGTTAAAGGCGGTGTTCTGGCGTTTCTGCTTGGTTCCTTTGCAGCTGGTCCTTTATATGGAGCCTTCCCCTTTGCCGCTGTTCTTATGAAAAAAGGTGCAAGCTTTACAAATATTTTGATTTTTATTGGGGCATGGTCCACAACCAAGATTCCCATGCTGCTGTTTGAGATTTCGGCACTTGGACCTCGTTTTGCCCTTTCACGGCTTGCCATCGATATTGTAGGCATTATTGTTATTGCATTTGCAATCAAAGCGGTGTTGCCTAAGAAAGAAGTTGCGAGGCTCTACGCTCAGGCAGAAACTATTGATTGAGCACTGATTCGGTAAAAACCGAACAACATAGATAGTGTAAACCACAAGGAGGTTATTATGAAGGTACATATTTTAGGATCGGGTTGTCCTAAGTGCAAGCTCCTCGAGCAGCATGCCCGGGAGGCAGTAGCGGAACTCGGCATTCAGGCTGAAATAGAGAAGGTTATGGATACCGAAGCAATTATGGAGATGGGTGTCATGATGACGCCGGCTCTAGCAATTGACGGCGAGGTTAAAAGTGTTGGAAAAGTGCTTACCAAAGACCAGGTGATATCGTACCTAAAGGGAGGAAACTAATATGGCAGGTTGTACATGCGGCGGGGACTGTGAGACTAAACTCATCTATGCGTGCTCAGGAGCTGCAAATACCGGGTTGCTCGCCGATCAGGTAATGCGGGAACTCAATCGAGACAAGGTAGGAGCGAGTACCTGCCTTGCGGCAATGGGTGCTGACCTTTCGGGCTTTATCCAGTCAGCGCAGAACGCAGCTAAAAATATTGTACTCGATGGCTGCAAGGTTTCATGCGGTGCAAAGATTTTTCAGAAACATGGAATACCTTATGAGCATTACATTATGACAGAGTTTGGAGTGGAGAAGGGTAAAACTCCCATAACTGGAGAACTCATTGCCGATGTTGCATCCAAAATTGCTGCATCGGTTTGTGGCGAGGCAAAAGCATGAGCAGCAAAGAGTGGTCACCCAATAAAAAATTACTTGTTGTCTTTGGTGTTTTTCTAGCAGCGTACTTTATTCCATGGGGAAGCGTACGGGTTTCGGGTGCTGTAAATGAAGCATTCCTCATGTTAATGGAATATGCACAGCAGCATGTGCTTCTGTGCCTTGTACCTGCAATGTTCATTGCCGGGGCAATAACGGTCTTCTTGAATCAACAGGCTGTCATGCGCTACCTTGGACCCGATGCATACAGGCTTACTGCATACGGCGTGGCCTCGGTATCAGGTGCCATCCTCGCGGTGTGTTCCTGTACAGTCCTTCCGATCTTCAAGGGCATCTACAAGAAAGGCGCGGGGATCGGGCCTGCTGTTGCCTTTCTCTATTCGGGACCGGCAATCAATATTCTTGCCATAGTGCTATCCGCCAAAGTCTTTGGTTGGAAGCTTGGACTTGCAAGGACAATTGGCGCTGTGCTCTTTTCGGTGGTTATTGGCTTTCTCATGGCATTGATTTACCGCAAGGAAGATAAACAGCGTTCAGCTGATGCACGGTTGTTTGCAAAGCCAGATGAGAAGCCAGCAAGAAGCCTAGGACAGATGATTGTCTATATGGCAAGCATGATTGGCATACTCGTGTTTGTGAACTGGGCCAACTCAAAGGGCGGCAGTGCGGTCTGGGACGCAATTTATGGGGCAAAGTACTGGATAACTGGTGCTTTTGGTCTTGTGTTGTTATACACACTTGTCAAATGGTTTACAAAAGACGATCTCAAAGAATGGGTCGTCGCAACAAGAGATTTCTCGCTCCAGATCATGCCCCTTCTTTTTGGCGGTGTGCTTATTGCGGGCTTCCTTCTCGGCCGTCCGGGACACGACGCGCTCATTCCAAGCGCATGGATTGGCAGTGTGCTTGGTGGCAATTCTATTTTTGCAAACTTTTTTGCTGCTTTGTCTGGTGCCCTCATGTATTTTGCGACGCTCACAGAAATTCCCATAATTCAGGGGCTTCTTGGTGCTGGCATGGGGCAGGGGCCCGCTCTGGCGCTGCTCTTAGCAGGTCCAAGTCTCTCGTTGCCTTCCATTTTGGTAATAAGCGGTGAACTTGGTTGGAAAAAAACCTTAACCTATGTGGGGCTTGTGGTTGTGCTTTCCACATTTGCAGGTATGCTCTTTGGCGCTATTGCCTAGTAATAACACTATTGGAGCCTGTGGTATATACGCAGCGGATCCAGTTTTGCATCAATCTATATATAAGGATTAAATTAGTGCCATAAAAAATGTTAAAATGCTGTTTTGCTCACTGCTTGTTTAATTTTTATAGAAAGTATCAGCTATGTTGTATAAATTCACTTATTAATCTATAGTAACGATACTTTTATACACAAGCTTCATGATATTTGCTACAGTCTGATGGCTGATGCATTTTAATGAAAGGATGTTTTCTGTGAATGAAAATAAAGAATATGAGCATGATCATCACCATGATGGTCACATGCATGGTATTGAAACTGTCTCCGACAAAGGGTCTGGCGGCAAGCTGCTGTTATCACTTATTATAACTGGAGCAACACTTATTGCGGAGGTAGTAGGCGGTTTACTTACAGGAAGCCTCGCGCTCCTTTCCGACGCTGCTCATGTATTTCTTGATATTTTCGCCTTGGCTCTAAGCTACGGAGCAGTTCGACTAGCAGCCCGCGCTCCAAGCGGAAAGCATAGCTATGGTTTTCACAGAATGAAAGTACTTGCGGCATTTATCAATGGTGCAACACTCTTGCTTATATCATTTGAAATCTTCCGTGAAGCTGTCATCCGTTTTGCAAACCCCCACTCCATTATCGCTGTGCCCATGCTCATTGTGGCTGGTATTGGTCTTGGAGCTAATTTGCTGGTGGCTTTAGTGCTTGGCGGACACGATCATGAAGACCTCAATGCCCGATCTGCCTTTCTCCATGTCATCGGGGACGCACTTTCTTCGATTGGCGTCATTGTTGCTGGCCTTATAATCCTCTTTACCGGATGGACATGGGTCGATCCCATAGCGAGTGTTATTATTGGCATCATTATCCTCTCCGGTTCATTCAGGGTACTCAAAGAGGCGGTGCATCTTCTCAATGAAGGAGCGCCTGAGGATGCTTCGAGCGATGAGGTAGCTGCTGCACTTGTAACACTCCCTGGCGTGAAGAACGTACATGATACACATGTCTGGTCACTCGATCCATCATTCCGGGTTTTAACTGCACATATCGTGCTTGATGATCAACCACTCAGTGCTACTGCAAACCTTATGGCGCAAGCAAAACAGCTTTTGCGCGAACGGTTCAGGGTCGAACATACAACTATTCAGTTTGAATGTATTGACTGCGAACAGTGCTCGGGGAAGGCTTTGAATTGTAAAGAAGGAGATATGCTATGATAAACAGTACCCTGCTTTTTAAAGGGCTTGCAGCCGCAGTTGTTGTTGGATTTGTAACGGCGTCGATAAATTCCTGGGTAGATTGAGTCTTCCTTGTTAGTATGCTTGTAGGCATTGTTGGACTTCCCATAACAGAAGCCATCATTGTTAACCTTGTTGTTGTAGCGCTTGCTGCACTGTTTATGGTTATACATCAAAAAAAGATGCTCTCTACCCATGTCCCTACAGGGAAACGAGAATGGATACTCATTGCTATTCCTGCGTTTTTAGGAGTCATCGGAGGTAGGCTCCTTGGCTCGCGTCTCAGTCCACACGTTCTTGTATCCATTCTTGGTGTATATGCCATATTAGTAGGTGTTCGGATCTTTTTCATAAAGCCTTTGCCTGGTAGAGAGGTAAAGGCACATGAGAGTTGGCTGGCACCAGCAAGCCTTACTGCGGGAGTTCTTGAAGGTCTTATTTCTGCTCTGGAGGTAAACCCTTTGTTGTTCCTGCGTACAACAACGCAATGGGGCATCATCCGGAACGAGCCTATGCATTTGCATCCCTCGGTGTGGTTGCATCGAGTTGGGCAGCACTTGCTACATAGGTAGCCTTCGTTTCCCTGCCTTCGCTTACCACGCTGTTCCTTGCCCTCTATGAGTTTATTCTTGTTACTGCAGTAGCACTTATTGTCAACAAATTCTGGTCTCAGAAACTGAATAAAATTGTAAATTTGATTATTGCTCCTTTGTTGATCCTGGTTGGCTTGCGTTTTATACTCATGGCTCTGTCTTAAGCTGTAGTTTACAGAGTAGTGCTGCCGAGTCCGGTTCATAATGCTGGCTTATGGCGCATGAAAGAGCCGGTCTATGGCATCTGACTACAGTGCGACCAAGATCTATGTCCTTGCTCAGCCGCTATTGTTTTATTGACAGCTAATGGGAGGCGTGATAGTTCATCGTCGATGAACGATAAGATTACACCTCCAAATACTTCGCATTCGGAGATGATTCCTAGCTATGCCACTGAGGCTGACGAAGCGCTCGCAATGTTTGTATAGTGTCAGGAAGTTTGTGAATAAATTTAGTTAGTAGAATATATGGTGTATATCGTTGTGATGCACACAATATGTTGCGTCCATTTCTACATATTCGACGATTCAATACTTAGAAATCGGCTTTTCACAATTTTCCTGACACTAAACTGTGGATGCTTGCTCAAAAAAGCATGACACTGAGGATGATGAGGCTAAAAGCTGTTTTGGTACTACTCGTGAGTTTCATAGATGTTTTCCTCGGTTTACTTTTTTTGTTTGTTTTCAGGTTTCGGTGTTTCGCATGTAGAACCACGAACAGTCTTACCCATGCCTGATTCAATGCAATCAAGCATATGGGTTACGCAGTCGCATGCAAGTGAGTATTCACTGTAGGTGCCGTGTTTCTCAACATGAACAAGTCCGACGCGTCTCAAAACAGCTAGATGTTTTGAAACGGTAGTTATGTCTGACCCTACAGCTTCGGTAAGTTCCCCGACACACCTTGGAGCTTTTTCGAGCATTTCAATCATAAGTAACCGTGAAGGATGCGCAAGAGATTTGAGCAGAGCTGCTCTTTTTGTTAATCGTTGTGTGTCTTGTTTATTCATGAAGCCCTCACTGTATTGTTGGCAATATGACCAATATGTGCTTGACATTGTTGGCAATATCGCCAATAATTGTAGTTGTTTTATAAAGAACTGTCAACGGATAATATAAGGAGAAACACAATGGGTGATACAAAACAGGCTGGATTGAGTTTTTTTGCTAAGTATCTTTCGGTGTGGGTTGCCTTATGTATAGCACTTGGTGTGGCAATCGGCTACTTCTTTCCCGGTGTACCGGCATTTCTTGGTAAGTTTGAATATGCAAAGGTATCTATACCGGTAGCTATACTCATCTGGCTCATGATTTATCCAATGATGCTCAAGGTTGATTTTGCCAGCATCAAAAATGCGGGCAAGAAGCCTAAGGGACTCTTTATAACCCTTGTTGTGAACTGGCTCATCAAGCCTTTTACGATGTATCTTATTGCGGCATTTTTTCTAAAAATCGTGTTTAAAGCTTTGATTCCTGCTGAGCTTTCAACCGAGTACCTTGCGGGTGCTGTTTTGCTCGGCGCTGCGCCATGCACCGCCATGGTGTTTGTATGGTCATACCTTTCTGATGGGGATGCGGGTTACACGGTCGTCCAGGTTGCGGTGAACGACCTCGTCATCCTCTTTGCCTTTACGCCCATCGTTGCTTTTCTCCTCGGTGTGAGCAACGTCCATGTGCCGTGGGATACGCTGCTTTTGTCTGTTGTACTTTTTGTAGTTATACCGCTTGGTGTTGGTGCTATTACCCGCTCCCGTCTCATCAGGAGCCGCGGTAAGGACTGGTTTGAAAACGTTTTTCTTAAAAAATTTGAGGGTATTACCGAGGCAGGGCTTCTCCTCACGCTCATTATTCTTTTCGCCTTCCAAGGTCGTGTGATCCTTGCTAATCCGCTTGCCATTATTCTAATTGCGGTACCGCTTGTATTGCAAACATACCTGATATTCTTTATAGGTTACAGCTGGGCAAAGGCGTGGAAGGTTCCGTATGAGGTAGCAGCTCCTGCGGGGATGATAGGGGCGTCTAACTTTTTCGAGCTTGCGGTTGCAGTAGCCATCAGCCTCTTTGGCCTCTCATCGGGGGCAGCGCTTGCTACGGTTGTTGGTGTTCTAGTTGAAGTTCCTGTAATGCTTTCACTTGTCAAAATTGCAAGGGCTACTAGGTCAAAGTTTCCTGCAATAAGTCTAAATCCATCTCTGGAGAAGGTTTCTTAACTTACACACTATTGGTAGAGAGGACACTACAATGAGTGCTGAATTCGATTTTGCTAATTGTCAAGGGACACTACCTCGCAGCGATGGTGTCCTTAATCTAAGCCCGGCAGAAGCTTATAAGTTTTTGTCACAAGGTGCCATACTAGTAGATTTACGCGAAAGCTATGAGACAAATTATCGTGTTTTTGATGTCGATGAAGTGCTGTACCTTCCCTGGACACGCTTTGCGTCATCGTATCATGTGCTTCCTCATGACAGACCATTGATACTTGCCGATGCTGCAGGCATCTACTGTCGAGAAGCTGCTGCTATGCTGCGCAAAGCGGGTTACACTAATATCGCAAAACTCTCAGGAGGAATGATCGATTGGGATGCCTCAGGGCTTCCAGTTCGGAAAGATCCTGACTATGCGCTTGGCGGGCAGTGTGCCTGCAAGATAAAGACAAGAACAGGTGAAAATCCACTAATGACCAAACATGCACAACCAGAAAGGAATACTAAAATGATTTCAGTACTATTTTTATGTGTCCATAATTCAGCGCGGAGCCAAATGGCAGAAGCTTTTCTTAAAAAGCATGGAGGTAACCGTTTTACTGCCGAGAGCGCGGGGCTTGAGCTCGGAAAACTCAATCCGTATGTCGTCCGCGCCATGGCGGAAGTTGGCATAGATATTTCCGGTAACGCGACAAAAAGTGTATTCGATTTGCATGCCGCGGGTAAAACCTACGATGTTGTTGTGACGGTTTGTTCCAAGGAAGCGGCGGAGCGATGCCCAATTTTCCCAGGACTTGCGGAACGACATCACTGGCCATTTAATGATCCATCTGCATTTGCAGGAAGCGACGCAGAGATCATGGAACGGGTTAGGCTTGTTCGTGACGAAATTGAACAGGCTGTTATACAATTTGTTAGAGAACACGCTTCATAAGTCTCTACAATATTGGCACTGTACGCAAATTCCATTTTTTATGGTAAAGAGAGAACTGAGTTAGCGCTCTCTTGCTTGTGTTGGTTTGGTAGGGTACATCACAATTGCTAATGGGTGAACCTCTTGTTTTGTGTCAGGAAGATTGTGAAACTAACAATTCCAACTAATATGGTTTCTGATTTGTATGAAATATGTCAAATTTAATAATAAACGATAACACACATTGCTTGTTTATCCTTGACAGATAAAAAAGTTTAAAAAAAAATATGAGGAAATCTAGGACATTGAGTATAGTGTCAGGAAGTTTGTGAATAAATTTAGTTAGTAGAATATATGGTGTATATCGTTGTGATGCACACAATATGTTGCCTCCATTTCTACATATTCGACGATTCAATACTTAGAAATCGGCTTTTCACAATTTTCCTGGCACTAAAGACATTGAGCAGACAAATTATTACCCTCTGTAGTATTTTGATGATTGTTTTGCTTGGAGCACTCGTTTTGCAATTGATATTGTTTTATTATCCCCAAATTCTTTAAAAAACGAATGATTGCCTACAGTAAAAAATAACCACCTGAAAACCTTTATTGAAGGTTATTTTAAGGAAATTATTAATAGTGTCAAAATTCTTGCAGCTAATGAGGATATTATTGAGGTGCCTTTTGGAGATATTGCTACAAAGAGGCGTGCTCTTGTTATTTTCAAAGAACTTCAGAACGCTAATCCTAATATATATTACATTTATGCGGGTTATACCAATAACTTGCTTCTCATTAACGATTATATGAACCACCTCCAGACTTTAAGGTTTTCTCGCGTCCCTGCTATCAATCTATCATGGATGCACCCAAACTAAAAAAAATTATGGTTGGTTTGCTCTATGAAGAAATAAAAACAAAAGAAAAACTTCTCTCACCTAAGCATATTCTTACAAGTCCAGAGCATGAGTAGTGCTAGGAACATTGTGAAAAATATTTGTACATATTGCATGCAAATAGATCTGTTGTAAGCGAATAATTTGTATACACATCCACCATTTTTGAGGTATACCGATGACAGACACGTTCCCTTTCTGCCCGAACCCATGCTGTACATTCCATACCGGGACACAGGGCACAGACTGGTATTACCCGTTCGGGTACTACACAACCAAAACTTTTGGAGATGTTTTTCGTTACCGGTGCAGCGCATGCGGTAAAACCTTCTCCACACAGACGTTTTCTCTCCATTACTATGCAAAACGTATCATCGATCTGGAAGAACTCGAGCGGCTCTCTGCATCG
>JAKPPT010000075.1 GCA_029547205.1 Spirochaetota bacterium | reverse complement strand
CCATCAATGAGTACAAAATCAGGAACTACTGGTAATGCAGCAATAGCTCGCTTCATAGCAAGCAAGCTTGCTTGCAGTATATTGATTTCATCAATTTCATGAGGCCATGCCCATGCTTGTGACCAGATAGCAAGACGTTGTATTTCTCTAAATACCTCTTTGCGCTTTTGTTCACTAAGCTTTTTTGAATCGTTGAGTATGTTTATTGGAAATTCTCTTGGAAGTATTACAGCCGCTGCTGATACAGGTCCTGCAAGCGGTCCTCTTCCTGCTTCATCGACACCACATATATACATAAAGTTTCCTTGCTTTTTCTTGTAATTGCAGCAATCAATACACTATGCTTATAATAGCATACTGCTTAGTACCATGAAAATTATAAAAAGGCTGATGTAGATTACTACTTGTTTGGTTAAAAAATGTCAAACAGATAGTTCAGCATAAAAAATATATATACAAAATATTATGGAGATAGTAGTATGCACAAGCTTCCTGACACTATCAAGTACTTGATACTACAGGGGAAAAAGTATAGGGTTTACAGTCATGAATATTGCATTTTTTAAGATTTCAGCGGGAGCCAACTCCTGGTTGTTTATATTACCAGATCAATTAAAAGGACAAAAGTCAAAGCTTGCACATGAACTTGCTAAAAATATATGTAACCCTGTCGAAGGACTTATGACTGCAGGTATAATTATACCTGAACTTACTCAAGACGTGCCTATTGTACGAGTATACTCTCGGCATGGCATTCCCATACAAACTGCTGGTAGTTCCTGTCTCGCAGCTGCTCGTTGGTTGCTCGATAATGGTCTCACCAATCATGAGCAAGTTGTCATGGAAACGTTTGGCGGAATAGTAGAAATTCTGCCTATCGATATGCATTTTCTTGGTATTGAAATTCGTACCGAATCACAGTTTTCTGAATTGCAAAGAAGACAAATCCCTCCTTCTTCAGCAATAAGCCCCAAGTTGTACCTTGGCAGCGTCAATACCGTTTTTAATAATAATAAGGTTAGGGTTACATTATGGGATGGGCCGGTTCCTGCCAGAATGCATCTCAAAGTATTTATGGGATCCTCAAACCATATACCCGAAGTACATGTAGGAATCATCAATAGAGAGACTATTAGTATCACCTGTTTTGCAATAGATCCGATCGATGCTGCTGGATTAGCACTTAAAGTGTGTATGTATAAAAACTATGCTGCTGACGAGCTTACCGTGCACTTCAAACATGAAAAGCTCATCGCGCAGCATGAATCTGAAAATACTGTTTTTGTTGGTGCAGAAGCAAAATACTCAATCAAAGGTGAATATTGGTTTCAGGAAGAGCAATAAGCTCTCTAAACCTTTCACTCATTGAGCCCACAGTTTAGCAAGTTCCAGTATCACATCAACGGCAAGGGTCATCTCAGCAACGCTTGCCCATTCAAGCTGGCTGTGGAAATTATGCATGCCGGCAAAAATATTGGGTGTAGGTATGCCCATTTGTGTTAGCCGTGCACCATCTGTACCACCGCGTATAGGTTTGTAATGTGGTTCTAAACCAGCATTGCGCATGGCTTGT
>JAKPPT010000066.1 GCA_029547205.1 Spirochaetota bacterium | reverse complement strand
ACAGCAAAATAATACCTATGTTTTACAATACAAGGCAGTGAATGATGATGAAGTAATACGTGAAATTAATGCTGGCGATATCAATATTAAGGTTAACAACTCTAAATACGCAGTATATGATGACACAACTTCAAAAGGTGTTGGCATTGATTTTACAATAAAAAAAGGTGATCTTAAACTCAAGGCATTTGGTTCTGTTTCCAAAGGGGTAAGTGAGATTGAACGGTTTAAGGGCAATTACTCCAATACAAGTGTCTCGTTGCAGGAATATCAATACACAAAAGCAACATATTATCAATTAGAGCCTTTTAAACGATTTGATAATGTAGATGCCCCTCCAGCTAATCCTTATTCTACTATAACATGGAATTCAAATCCTCCATCACCGGCAACCTATTCTCCGTATAGTGTTGGGATAGATAGTTCCGGTTTTGAGCTTTATGCTGATGAGGCATCATCTGAAAATAAAACCGGATTGCTGGCAATTTACAAATGGAATGATACATCAATAGTATTAGGATATTTTAAAAAATTACAGATGGGGAGTGATTTCACCATTAATTTTGCCACCGGTACAATTACCATGCTCAAGCATTTAAAATCACAGGCAAAACTTTTTGCGGTGTACACCAGAAATGGAACAACTCAGACATCAGACCCTTCAGCCATTACAAGCCACCCGCAATTCCCCGGAAAAATTTGTGTATTTTTAAAATATGCTTCTTCACTCCATGAAGACCTCAACTATGACGGAGTACTTGATAGTGGTGAGGATAGTAACAACGATGGGATGTTAAACTTTGACATCTATGAAATCAGGGGTATGTATGCTACTGGATTACAGCAACTGAGAAGCGACGATACAAAATTATCCTTCTTTAATAATCTTTTTCCAATGTCAAAGACAGATGTCGAACGGTTAGGTGGGATTATTATTGATTACAATACAGGAGTTATACAATTTAAGCTTCGTGAACCTTTTAAGCAACTATTATCAATACAGTCACAAAAGGTGATTTATTCTGAAACACAAAGCTTGTCTGCTTATACCGTATCACAATTCAAAATTGGCATCTCTGGATACAGTCAATCACGGGGTTTTCAGCTAAAACATATCAATATTATACCCGATACTGTCCGTGTCAAGATCAATGGTGCCCAATTGGCTGAAAGTCTCTATTCAGTGGATCCTACATCCGGGTTTTTCCAATTTACCAATTCAGGCAATCCCGTTATTACTCAGGAAACAGACATTGAGATAAGCTACCAATACCTCCCATTTGAAGGACAGTCTCAAGAATTTATGGGAGGTATCCGAGCCGACTATGCTGTAAACAAGAATATAAATGTTGGAGGAACAATTCTTTATACTACACAGGGTAGTGCTTCAACCATTCCCATTATAGGGAATGAACCCACGCAAACCACAGTCGTTGAAGCTGATAGCTCTATTGCTCTGACTCCCCATGACATCTCCAGTATTGCAGCAAAGATGAGCAATAGTAATGTAACTATTCCAGTTTCATTGAGAGGATACGTTGAATATGCAAAAAGTTACCACAGCATCAATACTTTTGGAAAAGGTTTGATAGACGATTTTGAATCAATTTTTTCCGGACTTACACTATCCATGTCAGAAAAAGATTGGATCTTAGGTTCACTGCCAGATAGTATAACACAAAATCAGCGCGCGCGTATCTATTATAAATTTTACCGTGATATCAACAGCCCTGAAACGCTGTATGGATTGCACTTTACACCAATAAACATCCCCTACTCTAAAAAACCAGGACCATATAATGTGGCAACCGGTCACATTGCTGATTCCCTACAATCTGAAAATTCCCAGCGTTCACTGGCATTAAACTTTGATTTCAGTTCAGGCGACTATAT
>JAKPPT010000054.1 GCA_029547205.1 Spirochaetota bacterium | reverse complement strand
TGGCATAGCCTGCATCGGTCATAATTACTTCGTAATCGTTAGTATTGTGCGTAAGGGCTTCATTGCTCTGTGTTTTGGTGTTACGTACTGTAGCGTTAAATAACTCACTTACCCCATCCCATGCACTGGATAGCATACTCCCTGCTCTGGATAATCCTAACCATGCCAGTCCCAGTATGCCACTGCTTTTTCCCTTTGTAAGGGAGCATTTATGCGCTAAATGCCCCCTTACCAACCCCCAAAGCGCACCTCACACGGCGGTGTGCCTTATCCCACTGTATGGATTATATCCTTGCCTTCGTGCTGCGGAAGACATCCTGTCTATGTCCTCGCACGAGCCGTATGGCGCTCCAGCATCCTGCCTCCGCTGTTTTGCCTTAAAAAAAAGAAAATACTTTATGCACCAGTTGTTTCCATAGTTTGCATGTAGTACTTGATACAAAATGTTCCACTGCGCCTGCCCTATCTTGCACCCGCATCCCAATGCACCACACATCCCTGTGCAACTGCCGTACCCTGCTATTACATCACTCCCCTGTATAAACTTTAAAATAAATTTAAGGGAATCACTCTCTATTTATTTTTCTACAAAAAAATTCTCATCTCCCATTGAAACGTTATGTGTCATCTTTCCAGCTTCCTGTACCATCAAAACGGTTTACTACAAAGCCTGAACTCATGGCGTAACCATACTTGCTAAACGCCAATACGTTTGATTGGGAATTTATTCCAGCGCATATTGCTAATTTATTCTATAATACTATTGATCTTTGTTATCGCTACCTTTATGGTGTTTACTCCATTATTCGCCACATTACCGGTTCTTTATATTTATATTCGCCTATAGAAACGATTAACATATGATTACAATCTATAAAATTACAGAGAAAATAATTAACCAATCCTCTTTTCCCTTCAATTGTCATATATAATCGTGAATCCTTAACCTCATATTTGGTAGGCAATGCATACGGCAATACCTTGTTCATTTCACCAATCCTGTATATTTTGTATCGTATCCCACCATTTTTCTGTATGTATGCTTCGCCCAACCAATCATCCACTTCGAATTTGCCCATTGCAAAAAACTTTTTTAACCGT
>JAKPPT010000049.1 GCA_029547205.1 Spirochaetota bacterium | reverse complement strand
ATCTTTTTCCCATTTTATGGCAAATATATAGAAAAACGTAAAACCACCTTTTTTATATCCCCGTTTTATTTTGTGCTTGAAAAACAAAAGGATAGCTTCCATTCTCAATATTCGTTTTATGGGATATTGTTCTGGCATTTTAAACGTGATTATAAATACGGACATACGCGGTATGGAAATCACTGGCGCTTTTATAAGTTATGGCCATTGTTTCACTATGAGTACAATGATAAAGGCAATAGCTCGTTTGCAATCCTTTCTATATTTCCGTTCAGGGATGAAGAGGGATACGAACGCTTGTATCAGCCTTTTTTCAGTTTAGTTGAGTATGCTACCCGTGATGATGGCAGCAAGCGCTTCGGATTATTACTGCGAACGTACTTCCAGAGCTGGGGCGATAGTTACTTCAAAATGAAGATTCCGTTCATCATTTCGTATCACAGAAGGGATGATACAGTACAGCATATATCGCTGCTACTATCATTTTTTGAGTATACCAATGATGAAACTATTAATGAGCTGTGTATTGGGTGGATACCGGTGTATAGAAATGTTAAAGATCAAAAACAGTATGATGCTAAAAAAAAGCTGTCGCTGCAGTTAAAAAGATTAGAGGGTGGCTATGATTCTAAGATTGCTTATGGCAGCACCATGAGCTATTATAATGATGCGACAGGTTACATGGTACGGTTTTAAATATATGGTGAATTCATCTACTGTTTTATAACAAAGTAGTATTTAGCGTATTGCGTTGTATCAAAGCGCAAGTGCTAAATACAGTATGGTAATTTCTTAAAAAACTTTATACCAGTGAGGAGTTATCCATAGCTGGTGTGCGGCAGTCCATAATGATAGCCAGTTTACTTTTTTTTAGGTTAGTGTATGATTATAATAAAGAAATTAAAGGATGTTTTAGTAACGGTTATTGGTGGTATAGGTAAAAACACTATCAATATTGTCTATATGCTTGGATATTCCACACTGATTTTTTTGGAAGTTGCTTATCATTCAAAAGCCGCATTTGAAAAGCGTCGGGAGATTTTAAAACAGATGTATTATGCAGGGGTAAAAACATTCATTGTTGTTTCAATTGTAGCTCTTTTTACCGGCATGATCCTTGCACTACAGATAGGGCTTGAGCTAAAACCCTATCAGCAACAATCGCTTGTAGGGAATATCATTATTGCAACACTTACCCGTGAAATGGCACCATTTGTAACTGCCATCATCTTGATTGCAGCAGTTGGCTCAACCATGGCGGCTGAGGTTGGGACCATGGCTGTTTCCGAAGAGATTGATGCACTGGAGATGATGGCAATAAGTCCTGTACGCTTTCTGGTTATGCCACGGGTTATATCCCTGGCACTCATGCTTCCTATTGCAACAGTGTATACAAATTTATTAGGGAGTATTGGTGG
>JAKPPT010000046.1 GCA_029547205.1 Spirochaetota bacterium | reverse complement strand
CGCAGAGTTCAGGTATTCGCTTAAGTTCAGCTTAACCCTGTCCCCTGATATGCATTACTTTCTTAAAATCCTGTGCAAGCCTTGCAATACCATTCATTTTGTCGTCAATTCTGTTTATGATGACTTTTGAATACATTTCCGCCACACTGCCAATCAGATGCTGTGCGTTGCCGGATTGGCCAAGAGATGTCATCACGATCAAGCCTACGCCTTGCTCTTTGCCCCCTTTTATAATCTGTATATGGAGCCTTCATGAATTCTGGTGACAACTTTTACTGCCTTGGCCTGTGGTAAGCTGAAAGGCTGATCCTGTAACCTTTCCTTGGAACAGACTGAGCTATCTATCCTTGATCTGCTCCATTACTTCGTTGGAAACAACAAGCCAGCATCAGAAGTATGTTCACCTATCGATAACATGGAGGCAGAATATTTCTGTTTTATACAGCCTCGATATATTTAAAAATTTTTTTATTGCTTCCTACAAATATTTCGAAAAATCCGTGTTATTAAAGTCATTGACCGTATGCCCGTTGCCTACTTTTTTTCGGAATTGTTATCATTTGGTATAAGTACGGGCACTGCGGTTCTTCAGTGTAAATTAAGAGGTGCTTCATTCCTGGCTTCCCATGCCAGAGTGTTGTAATAAATCGAGATATTTTTATTATTTTCCATACTGCATGCACATCTGCCTCAAATTCTAATGCACTCTGCACAGGAAAGTTTAATTCGGCTTGTTTAAGAATGCTGCTTGCTGCTGCATCTATTGAAAAATCTGATTAACGAAAAAAGGCTAATACGACTTTGGTAAATTTATACATGATTGCCCACCAGGCAAACAAAAATACGAAAACTAAAACGAGCAATAGGGGGCGTTCAATCCTGCCCCACATCCTACGAATACGTTTCACACATATCCCTCGTAACATGCTCTGAATATGGAGATATAATACCACAACAAATTCTATTTGTGAATACTCGTTACAAAGAAAGCTTCTGGATCACAAATTGGGGGAATAAGCACCATTTTTGCGTCCGTTTATGGTCTTATCTCAACAATCGTTCCAATGGGCACTAACCTATCAATCTCCTCAATCTCTTCGT
>JAKPPT010000038.1 GCA_029547205.1 Spirochaetota bacterium | reverse complement strand
ATTGGAAAACTTGATGAGATGCTCTTATACGAGAAAATAACACAAGGAGAATTAGATTATATTGTTTCGCAGTAGGACACTTATATGCAATAAAAAATATTTACAAAAGTAGGTACAAACATGGTACAATATGGTAGAGGTGATAATATGAAAATAATTTCAACTTTACTTATTGTATCATTATTGTTTGTACCTTCTTTTGCAGAAGGAGGAAAGGAAATGGCGTATCGAGCGGATAATAAAGGCGGAACAGCAGCGAAACCAAATTGGATTAAAATGTATAGCCCTGACGGAAAGAAAGTGGGCATAAATGAAAGATTTATAGACCAATTTATTTCACAGGGCTATACGATGCGTGAAGAACCTTATTTTAGTTCAGACCCAAGGAGCAAGAATTATTCATCGTCGATTCCTTGGACTCAAACAATAGACTATAGTCAGAAGCTGCGTGGGAAAAAAATACCAAACGAAGGATATAAAGAACCCACTATTGACTATGAAGCACAACTTCGAGCATTAAAACAAGCACAATATGAAGCAAGGGCAAACGCATTGAAAACCCAAAAAAATAGTGCGTTATCTTCGCTTGATGCTGAAAAATCAAAAATATCACCAATGTATTACGATAAAAGAAATCAAGCAGCAGCACAGTCAGACATAGGGGCTTTAAACTTTGCTCAGTTCATGGCTTCGAGGGGCGTACAGGGTAATGCAGGAGCAATGCCGGAAGTATACCGCAATGCTGCTTTGCTTGGTCGGATTGGAGCATTGAATCAGCAAGAAGCTGCTGACTTGTCAGGTATCGAAAATAGGCGTTCCGACATAAATAGAGCATACGAAAGCGATTTGGCAGCAGCAAAGGCAGAAACAGAAGCGCAGGCATTACAGGCAATAATTGAACAGCAGAGAATAGACCAGCAAAACGCAATTGAACAAGAGAGATATGATGCAACACAGGCAAAAGCAGCTGATGTAACAGCATACAATAGATTAGAGGATAAAAAAGCTGCATATGCGGCTACAGCAGGTCAATTCTCAGGAAATTATAAAGCAGAAATGGACAGACTGGCAAGCTCAGATGACCCTGATAAAGAATGGAAAATCGACATATTAGCAGCAGCAAGACAGAAGAAGATTGACGATGCTATGGCAAAATACCAAAAACAAGGGTATGTATCTGAGGACATAGCCGCAGCATTAGGCTTAGAAGTAGGTACAATGACCGATGCTTATAAGGCGCAGCAAGAAGCAGCAGCAGCAAAACAGCAAGTAGATAACGCCATAAAGATGTTTGCGCAGCTTGGGTATCTTACTCCTGAGATGGTGCAGATACTTGGGGCATATGGATTAACACAAGATGATATAACAAGATTGTACAAGAATCAAACTACAGGAGGAAGTTCAGGCAGTGGCTCAAACGATGGTGATTTGTGGTTCTTGAAATAAGGGGTGATGTTAATGTGGAATCCTTCTGAAAAACAAGCAAAACAAGCCTTTGAATATGGTAGCAAAAGTCAACTAAACTATAGTAAAATGAATGAAATGGGAAAGCGTGCTTTTTGGCAATACGGTAGAGATAAAGGCATATTCAATCTTAATACATTGAGCGAAAAAGCCAAAGCTGAATATTCCAAATATGTAACTGATGATATGCCTTATGCTTCTAAAAATCCTATGGAAAGGGCTACATTAGCACGTCAAAGCGAACAAGGGCAGTTTGACGATTCGGAGCAGGTTAAGGCAAGCAAATTGCAG
>JAKPPT010000029.1 GCA_029547205.1 Spirochaetota bacterium | reverse complement strand
AATGCCTGTATGTTCATCTTTGCCTCTGCAAATTATTCAATGAGTGTTTATCCCGGTCTTACATCAGGAGCACTTGCACTCATTTATCAATTTGCAACCAGAGAACTTTACCAGATTTTTGCACCGCCAATGATAGCCGGTAAATGGCAGGGCACAATGGCTTTGACCGAACCAGAGGCTGGAAGCTCATTAACCGATGTAAAAACTATGGCAACACCCACGAATAAAGGATACTATCTCATAAAAGGCCAAAAAACATTTATATCTGCTGGTGATCATGATGCTGTTGAAAATATTGTTCATCTGATGCTTGCACGTATTAAGGATGCGCCGCAAGGAGTAAAGGGTTTATCACTTTTCATTGTTCCAAAATATAGACCGGATGAAAACGGAAAACTCATTTTCAATGATGTCAACTGTGCTGGGTGCTATCATAAAATGGGATATAAGGGAGCCCCTATCGCACAGCTAAGTATGGGCGAAGCGGAAGACTGCCGTGGATACCTTGTTGGCGAACCCAATAAAGGGCTTAGCTATATGTTCCATATGATGAATGAAGCTAGGATTAATGTAGGTTTAGGAGCTGCTGCCATAGCCGGAGCTGCCTATCAAGCATCGCTGGAATATGCAAAGGAACGCCGTCAGGGACGTAAAATTACTGAAAAAAATCCTTCTGTTCCTCAGATACCCATCATACAACATCCAGATATTAAGAGGATGCTTTTAAAGCAAAAAGCTATAGTAGAGGGTTCACTTTCATTAATAATTCAAACAGGAAAACTGGTGGATCTCATCAATACCAGTACTGGCGAAGAAAAAGAGAAGTGTGAACTTTTTTTAGAAATGCTCACACCCATAGTTAAGACCTATCCTGCTGAGATGGGTGTAGTTTCAACAAGTTTGGCTATCCAGTGCATGGGCGGTTATGGTTATTCAAGTGAGTTCCCTGTAGAACAGTACATGCGCGACTCCCGTATTCATCCCATTCATGAGGGAACAACAGGCATACAGGGAATGGACCTTCTTGGCCGCAAAGTCACGATGAAAAACGGTGCTGCCGCTAAAGTATATATGACAGAAATTTATAAAACTATCGCTTCAGCAAAACAATATCCTTCGCTTATCAGCTATGCTGAAGATTTAGATAAAGCTGCAGCTTTATGGCAGGAGGTAACCTCTTTTCTTATTCAGTTTGCGGTTAACGGTGATATTGAACGTTTTCTTGCTGACGCTACTCTTTTTCTTGAATTTAGCAGTCTTATTTGCATAGCATGGCAATGGTTATTGCAGGGAATAGCTGTGCAAAATAGTATTAACAACAGTTCAGGGAGCTACAGTAAAGATTTTCTTGAAGGAAAGATGCATACGCTTGCATATTTCTTTCGTTATGAACTTACTGGCATCTACGCTTTAGAGAAAAGCATACGAGGCTCTGATGGACTTACTATATCCATGCAGGAAAATTATTTTGAAGATTAATTATACCTTGCATTACAATTAGTAGGCGATAGTTACTATCTATCTATTATCTGCCTTTAAAAACAGGCTCACGCTTTTGCGCAAAAGCCATAAATCCTTCTGCAGCATCTTCTGTTTTTGCCAGCATAGCCGAGCATTGACGATCTACTTTTAAACCCTCATCGATACCTTTCTCCATACCTGTTATCATACCCTTCAGGATACAGCTTACCGCTAATGGTGCACGTTTTGCAAGAGAATCAGTAAAATTTTGAACTTCTTCCATAAAATGTTCATGAGGGAACACTCGATCAATGAGACCAATTGATAATGCTTCTTGAGGAGTTAATCGTTTGCCAAAAAGTATACAATCAAGTGCTTTGCTACGTCCTAACATACGGGTCATACGTTGAATACCTCCCCAACCTGGAGTAATACCTAAATTTACTTCCGGACAGCCAATTAATGCTTTTGGCATATCCGTCATCAACCTGAAATGGCAGGCTAATGCTAATTCACAACCACCGCCTAATGCATACCCATTTATAGCTGCTATTACTGGTTTTGGATATCGATCAATATAATTAAAAAGTTCTATCGCATCAGGACCTTTATCCAGATTTGCTACATCAGTTACATCCATACCTGCGCTAAAACCTTTATCGCCTGCACCGGTTATTATCAGAACTCTAATAGTATTGTCATCTTCTAATTCCTTTACTATAGCATACAATTCTTCTCTGACATGAATATTGATAGAATTTGCAGGAGGCCGGTTAAGTATTATAGTTGCAACATAATTGTTTTTCTTTAGTAAAACATTTGTATCCATTAATATTACCTCCGTTTTTAATCTTTAATTGGATTGGCCAGTCCACAAAATATACTTTATAAGATCGCATAGCTTAACTTTAGGATTT
>JAKPPT010000012.1 GCA_029547205.1 Spirochaetota bacterium | reverse complement strand
TTGAGTGATATAAGCGAATATAAAATATTGATGGAACAATTGAAAGAGCTATCAATAACTGATGAATTAACAAGCATTGCAAACAGGCGATATTTTTTTGAAACTGCTTCGCGTGAATTAGCACGTGCAAGGAGAGTTAATCGTCCTTTTTCCATTATTATATTTGATCTTGATCATTTTAAAAATATCAATGATACCTATGGACATCTTATAGGTGATGATATTTTAAAGGAGATAGCACAAAAGGTTGTATCACAGCTACGTACCCTTGATATCTATGCACGGTACGGTGGCGAAGAGTTTATCATCTGTTTGCCTGAGACAATGCCAAATGATGCTGTGATAGTAGCTGAAAGGATCAGGAATATTGTGGAAGAGTGTAAGTTTAAAGAAAATGACCATTTAATAACAGTAACCATAAGTTTAGGGATTGCCTCATTGACAGATATAGACGAAGAACTGGAAATGATCATAAAACATGCTGATGAGGCATTATATCATGCTAAACAAAGCGGAAGGAACCGTGCTGTTGTTTATAAAAAAAATGAATACAGCTAAGTGCAATATTATTTCACCATTAAAGCGCATAGAATAGCCTTCTGTACATGAAGCCTATTCTCGGCCTGATCCAATACTATAGATTGTGGTGAATCTATGACCTCATCGGTAATTTCTTCACCGCGGTGGGCAGGTAAGCAGTGCATTACTTTGCAATTGGGAGCACATTTATCCAGAATCTTCATTGTTATTTTGTATTTTGCAAAATCTTTTCTTCGTCGAGATGCTTCCTTTTCCTGCCCCATGCTAACCCACACATCAGTATAAAGATAAGTGGCCTGTTCAACTGCCATCGCAATATCACCTGTCAGGGTAATAACACTACCTGATTTTGAAGCTATTGAAAAAGCCATCTCAACTACATTTTTTGCAGGATAATATCCTTTAGGGCATGCCAGCGCAAAGTTTACACCCAGCATAGCTGCGGTAAGCATGAGCGATTGAG
>JAKPPT010000130.1 GCA_029547205.1 Spirochaetota bacterium | reverse complement strand
CGGATCAATTTTCAATAGTATGTCGTTGCCTGATATTTCTCTGCGTGCCATGATGATAATTTTTATTTAAAGTTAGTAAATATTTGCAATGATGTTGCATTTTTAAGAAACATTTTGAAAAATAGTATGAGTGAATACCATTGTCCGGTCTATATAGATATTCTGCTGATCTTGGCTCCAGTCGTTTGTCTGGTCTGAATCAAGCCTGGTACCTGTTACCTGAAAAAAACTGCTGTTTAATGGTATCTTAAATTGTGGGTTTAAATACAGCCTATTTAGCACTTCATTTGCCACTGTATCAACTGCTATGCCATCGTTATACTGAGGACTGTTTGTGAATATTGAAACGGTAACGCTGGTTTGCGTTACTGATGCAGATTTGTTGCTATCGTCATTATTTCTTATCTGCCCGAATGTAATATAAATGCCCGGCGCCGCATCAGTAGGTATCTGCTGCCAGTAAACAGGCACAAATGACGCTGCCGGGTACTGTATTGTACTAAGCAGGGTATTATATGCTTTGCGTATGGCCAGGTTACTACTGAGCATTTAGCTGTTTTTTTAGGTTTTTAATCAGATCGATTTTCGTTTCATTAAAAGCCGGGTAAAAATATGGCTGTGCGTGTATGCCGTTTTTCAATATCGACAATGTAATGGCGTATGCAACCTCTCTTTCGGTTTGCTGATTAGCTTTACTGTTTATCCGCTTCTTTGTCTTTACAGAGTGCGTAGCTGCAACGCCTTTTATAGTAACCCACTGCAATATTCTGTAAAACAACTGTGTAAAATTACCGCCACCTTTGCCCTTAAAAGTAGCCGCAAAAGCCTGCCAGTCGGGTGGTAATGTTGCGACCCATTCAGCAGCAAATTTCTTTGTGCCAAACTCAACGAATGCAGCGTAGTCTACGTTCACCGCTACTTTTACTGCTAAATTTGTTGTAGCATGACTGATACTCTGCCTTAACTTACCCTCGTTTACTGGTGCATTAAGTTTAGCCTTATTTTCCATGTCCTGACCAAAAGCCTTGAACTCATTGTTTATTATTCGGTCAATATCTTTGGGTGCGGCCTTTAATTCTGCCAGTACTTTATCCAGGTTTCCTATGGTAAGCGTTAAACTCAACTCCAGCTTGTTTGACTGAGCGACACGGAGCAATCAATTATCATAAACCGCTTGTATGCCGGATCCTCTGTTTTAATGAATTTTATTGTGTATTCCTGACCCTCAAATTCAACTACCCAATTCGTAGTAAACCCACTGTTAAACCTAGTTGTTATCCTTGCCTGCACATCACTCATCATTCGCGATTGATTAGGACCGGTGCTGCCTGATAACCGTTCAAACTTGCACCACTGCTGCACCGTTTCGGCCAGTGTACGAGTAAGTCCTCCGTAAACATTATCTTTCACAGATGCGTAGGACTTAAATGTAATCAGTGATTTAAATTCAGATGGGCTTATCATACTCTTTTTAGTCTGCGTAATGTTGATTTAGCCTGTGGGCTTAATGTTGTTTCAGTAGGTATTCCGGTACGGGTTACGC
>JAKPPT010000126.1 GCA_029547205.1 Spirochaetota bacterium | reverse complement strand
AATATTGATCCAGATTATTATTTAGATACTATTGGTTTTGTTGATGAACCTGCACTTGGCATCCGTAATTTGCTTGCTACCTTACGGGAGCGGTATCCTGATATACGGTTGGGCTATTACAATCCGCCCAAAGAAAGTTTTTAGTGAATGTGAATCCTGTGGCAATTAAGGAAATCTTGTAATTATTTGGATTACGGGGCAAGCCCGGAATGACTTTGAGAAATAATTTTATCTTCTGAGGGAGTGATGCACATGGAAAATATTATTAAGGACCCAATTGTGTATGCACGGGAGGTCGTGGGCAAGGATCCATTAGCTACATTTTTAGGAATAACGGTAGAAGAAGTTAAGCATGGCTATGCGCGGTGTTCTCTTACTGTTAAACCTGAATATTGTAATGCGGTTGAACGCGCGCATGGCGGTATTATTCATGCTGTGGCAGATCAGGCATTTGCTGTTGCAAGCAATTCAATGGGTACAATGGCTGTGGCTTTGAGTATGACATTGCAGTATCTTCAGGCTGCACTGGTTGGCGAACGTATATTTGCAGAGGTTATTGTAATCCATGCTGGTAGAAAAGTAAGTTCATGGCGTGTTGATGTGCGAGGTGCAGATGATAAAATTGTTGCAACGGGGGATGCTGTAGCCTATCACAAATAAATTTGCTGTTGCTGCATGGTGTGATTCTGACTTAGCATAGTATTGCCAAAATGGCTTTTATAATCACTGCAGACGACACCATAGTTGATGGTGGAAAATCTTAAAGTATCTGGCGTAAGGCATCAAACAGAAAGTACGCGCCAAAACCATATAGCATAACAACAGTTATGATACTAACAGCCGTTTTGAATTGCTTTCCTAAAAATGAAGCGCCCGCAAATGATACCATTGATAAAAGGAGCAGCCATACATAATCGCATGCTACATGCAGTACGGAAAAAATAGCCAATCCGGATAAACCAAATAGCACTGATTTTTGAATAAGCGTCAAACCAATAGTAAACCACCATATAAAGAAATATGGATTAAAAGCTGAAAGCACAATACCATCGATGAGGGGGGAATGATGAGCGATAGTAATTTGTTTACGGATATCCCGTATGGTTACTGTGCCAAGGATAAATAATACAATGCTGCCTGCAAGGGTAATATATGCTGTAAGAGAGGAAAACTGCGAAGTAAAACCTATCCCAAAAAAGAGTGCTACTATAAGCGGAAGTTCCACGAAAGCATGCCCGCTTGCAATGAATAATCCAGCAAACCGTTGTTGTGTTCCATGATTCATTGCCACAGCGCTCATGGGCCCTGGAGCCATAACTCCAGAAAGTGAAA
>JAKPPT010000064.1 GCA_029547205.1 Spirochaetota bacterium | reverse complement strand
GCAATGTTATTTGTGCAGGAGCCATAGGCACAGGCGTAGCACCGCTTGGAGCAGTTGTTGTAGTGAGTGCGAATAACTTTGCGGGCAATGCAGGAGCGACAGCGGATGCAGGAGCCATAACAGCAGCGAGCCTTACTCAGAATGCGGGCACAGGGACAACGCGGCTAGGAACAGTGACACTTACGGGCGCAATGAATCTCACAGGTTCAGCGATAGACCTCAATGGAGCAATCACAGCGCCCGGTGGCTTTAGTTCGACGGGCACAACACTCACAATCAACAATACCATGAACGCAGGCACTACAATTTCTGCTACAGCAACGGGAGCAATTACCATAAGCAATGCAAATATAACCAGTACAGGTGCCCAGACCTGGAGCGCTGTCGCGCAGGGAGTGCGGGTTACAGGTGGCGGTACATGGCAGGCAGGAGGTGCTGGCATCAGCTTGCCAAATACTGATATGTTTCTGGATCATAATGGCGCGACCCTTGTACTTAGCGCGAATCTGTCGTGCCGGAATCTGTACTTCTACCGGGGGAATCTCAATATCGCGGGAAGGACAGTCACGACCAGCGCAAATCTTGCCCTTTGGGGGGCTGCTTATAGCCCTGATGATATTGAATGGACAGGAGCCGATACGCGTTATGCGTACTTTCCAGCACCAACGCTCGTTTACTATCCCGCTGGCGGAACATACAACGCTGGGACTGGTCTGTTCTCAACTGCTCCAAACGCAGCTTTCGCCGCGGGTGGTCTTGCCGGTTCAACACTTACAGTCGGAGGAAATTTTTATGATAACGGCGTTAGTATGAACCAGGGTGCCTGTACGCTCAATATTCCGGCAAACGCGAATTCGAATCCTTTATTCAATACGACAAATGCCGTTACCGCGAATCAGTGGGGCACGCCATATGCTGTCGCCTTCAACATGACAGCGCAGAATGTGACAGCTACCAGCGGTTTTGTTGCTGCCGCGACCGCGGGGCAGGCAATCGTGAATGGTGGCGGAAACACAAACTGGCAGTTTAACTGGCCATCGATAAACTGGGCGGCGACGGTATACGATGATGTTATCCGTGTCGAATTCAATATTCCTGTTGAAAATTCCAACAATGAAATTTCTACAGCGCTAGTTGGCTCTACGCTGCGCGCCGGCATCAATAACCTTACTTATACCATAACAGGAACTTACACAGACGCTGGATGTACAGTTTCCACAGACGGAGCAGGCGACCTGCAGTATTTCTTTGTTAAAGCTTCAGGCAAATGGAATACCGACGCTACAGGAAATTCGCCCGTCGTTGCCATTAGCACAGATAGATCAAATAATCATCGTACTGCTACAGCAGATATTGCTCTCCTTAAAGGCGTGCTCTACGCTGCAGATGGCAAAACCATGGTACAAAATTATAACTTTAACGGGCAACCAGCATATACCGCTACAGTGGATCGCTGTCGGCCAGTACTCGTAGCAGTGAGCATAGGGCAGGCCGCGCACAGCACTGCCTCATATCAGAACTATGACGGACACAACTATATCCAGCTTAAGTATTCAGAGCCAGTAAATATTGGCACAAACTCTGGCTTTACCATTGCAGATGCGAGCGCGCCTGTGAGCGCGCAAAATGTAAAAAGTCAGAACTCGTTTGCAGCAACTTTAGAACACGGCGGGCATATATCGGGTAACGGAACTCTTACCATTACAGGATACGGAACTGTGAATGGCACGGTATCATTGCAATCGCGCGATCCTGTGAACGCAGCTGACTACGAAGTTAATGGCCTCTATCGGGCTGGACCCAATGCTTATGGAGCGCATGGCCTCTATATTTCTGTTGCAGGCTGGTCGTTTGTATCTGACTCAGACCTCTATTGGCCAGGATATTTTGAACCAGGCACAATTGCACCAACAGGAAATTTCCAATCTATGTATAATAATTTTATAACCGATGATGATGGTAATCCATTAGAGCCTGCTCTGGACAATTTGGCGTCGACTATTACAATTCCGGGGGCTTCAGGAGGAGTGACCTATTCTAATAATTATTCAAAAGCTACAGTTTCAGTCAGTGGAACGTGGGATACAGCGCCTCCTGAAATTGTTTATAATAGCCTCCAGGACGATTTCGATATTCTTCCATATGTTTATACTGGAGGTGAAACACGGATAGAGGCATTTGAAATTTGTGCTTCTGAAGCAGTGCGTGATACCAGTATAACCTATCCTACAACCGGTACAATACCAACATCACCTGCTGCGTTTGAGTTTCGTTCAGATGATGCCAGTATCGGTTACCGGTATGGTGGTGATTCATTTACAACACAGGTACAGGCGCCATATTTTGATAAATATTTTGTACCTAAGAATGTTAAGGATGATAGATTTTTTACTATACTAAATAATGATTTACGTGATGATTGGAAAAACACAAGCCAGTTTTATTTCAAGTACGATTCATCAATAGGGCTCATTACCGACCTTGCAGGTAATTTACTTCCTACATACACTACTTCACCTGAAAAAGCCTGTATTGAGAAAATTCCGCCCCGTATCAGGTTGACAACAGCAATCGAGGGAGACACAAAACTCTATGTTGTGTTTACTGAACCTATATTACAGGGACCTTTCCCGGGTACAACGAGTTTAGCTCCAGCTGACTTTGCTATAAGCGGTACCGATGCTTTTGGAATCAATTCAGTAACTGTCTTGAATTTAGTAGGCGGCGGTGTAGTTGATTGCTATCTCAATCTCGATAGAGCCATTACAGCAAGCGATATGCTGTATCTACAGATGAACCTCCAAAACACAATTATCGATTTGCGCAGCAACCAGGCGGATTCATCCTCGAGGCGTGCTGTAGATATCGGCATGGGCGTTGTTAATGTTGTTGCAGCAAGCGATGGCATTCATGCAGATGCTCCAGGTTCTGATCCCTCGCTTACGGTGAGCCAGCTAGGCACGTTGCGTGTATTCGATGGAACAGGCAGGCTCTATGATCGTGATATCACAATTTACACGGCACTCGATATATCACGAACCGCTTCCTACACTGATGCTGCATTAGCAGCAATTCCACTTACCATGTATTTTGATGGCGCATTCCCACCTGACTCTTCATTGATATTCAGCATTACCGGAAGAGACAGTTCATTACAGTACTGGCTCCCGGTCTATAAGCCAGGCTTTAACCGAGCTCCTAATACCGATGCACGCTCGCTTGCTCCCTTCCTCATTGCACCGCTACCATCAACAAACAGGAATTTCTTAATACCCTCTGCCGATTCTGATATGGTTTCCGGTACAACGATTGGATTCCTTTTCCGCTACGGAGACCTGTTCCTTGCTCGAGAAGCAGTGCCGGGTGATCCGCGCTCATTTGCACTCTGGGAGATAAAGATTCAAGATGTAATCAAGCAAAAGGGTGGTGTTACGATTCTCAATAACGTTATTAACGTTCTCAAACGTGAGCGGACTACCGTACAGCTTGACCTGGCACAGGGAGGACAGGTAACTGTAATGGTGTTCACCTTAGATGGAGATGTTGTTACCACGCTACACAGAGGAAGACTTGGCGCAGGCACGTACAATTTTGTCTGGGATGGAACAAACATGGCAGGACTCCCTGTAGCACGCGGCATCTATTTTATTCGAGTAGTCGCGCCAGGCATAGACGAAATTCGTAAAGTGATAGTTATCAAGGAATAATAAAAATGGCTGCCAAAAGGCAGCCATTTTTTACTATTATACGAATTTTCAAAATTAGTCTAAATACTCTGCAAAAGTTTTTATAGTGTAGCGGCCAGTATTTGTAAGCCCGCTTGGAGTTTTTGGGTGTGACCACCAGAATCCATTTCGTTTTAGGTAGCCTTCAAGTTCAGGCTTGATAACTGGTTGCTTATTCCTTGAATGAAGACCTTTACCAGTAATGAAAACAAGTGATTTGCTCTGTAATTTAAAGTTTTCAATGCTTTTTTCTACAATTTGCATTGCCTCATTAAGATTCTTTTTATGTAAATCAATTTCCAAAGAATCCCAGAGTTCTTTCATAGTTTTAGTCTCCTTATTTATTGCTATTAAGTGCTTCATTTAGCATACGAGCTATGCCTTGAGATAATTTTTCAAGCGTACTGTCTTCTTTTTGTGGCTTTTTAAAATTATTTATGTAATTCAAATGAACTTTAATATGCTCTGAAATCTTATTGCCTACCTTTTTCTGCATTTTTGATATTACATCTTTTGTTGCCTCATCTATAGTACTTCCTGATGCGATAATCGCGCCATGCTCTATAATTTCGTCAGTGTCAATGTCAAAGAGATAGTAGTCGAAAAGAAATCTTCTATCGGTTTCTTCGGGAAACACATCAAAAGTTCTTCCTTTAATATAATCGTTATTGTTCATAGTATCCTCCTTGTTATTTCTAGTGTTTTCTTGTGGTTGTTCAATTTTCTCTCTGATAAATTCATCGTAGGAAATTGAAGCACTTGTAGGAATTGTTACTTCAAAAGTACCGGAATCAATAAATGTATTGGTCTTATCTAGCCAATAGCCAAAGCCGATATTCCCATTGACAAATTCCAATATTTTAGGAAATGCCAAATATTGTACGTCATAGTAAAATTCCGGAACTTTTGAATGTCCTATGTCTTTTAAGGTTGATGAAATATGCAAATACATGTTGGAGTAATTGATGGTAATTGGTTTTCCCCACAGAGTTTGAGAGTTTTGCAACTCAATAACAATGAGTATTTTGCTACCAACCATCTTTACTACTTTAAGATTGATATTTGATAAACTCATAACTCACCTCCTTTCTATAAGCTATGTAGCAAAAAACATGCCAAACTATACACGAAAAAAACATATAATTTTATTTGCATAGTAATACATTTGGTGCTATTTGATGAAATTAATCGCAAGTTAGTATGGAGTAATATAAGAGATTCAGGAAAAAAATCCTAAAATCAGGAAAAATTTCCTGATAGTATGTTCCTAACGGTCTTTTCATCAATTTGAAGAATCTTTGCTATCTGCTGGTTTGTATATGCCTGTTGGTAGAGTCTGGTAATAATAGTTCTCTTAAAATCTTGTGTCATAGTTTTTAGATCTTTAGAAAAATCAATAACATAATGTGTATTGCATGATGAATCTACGCTATCTTTCGAATTTGAATATTTCTTATTTTTTTGTGAATAAATAGCAAGTTCGCATGATTTTTCTATATCTTTTGTCTGAATATAAAAAATGTTGATCATTTTACATAATGCTACAAGCGTACGTAAGTTACCTTCAAGCATATCTGTAGAAAAATAATCCTGAAGCAAATCATTATTAGGTGCATCAGGGAATTCAAGTATAACGTTATGTTCTTTCCAGACACTTTTCCAAATTGTTGGAATATCAGCTCTAATTGATCGCAATGGTGGAATTTCAACGGTTACAAGGCTAATCCGGTCAAAGAGATCATCGTCAATAGTTTCTCGTAGAGCTTCTAATGATAAATGTGATGCAAATATCAGTTCTGTATTTGAGCAAAATTCCTTTGTTGAACCTACCGGTCTGTAGCGGTGCTCTTTGTCCTGTAAAAATCTGACGAGCATTCTTTGCACTTCTTTTGGCAAATCTTGAACTTCATCAAAAAATAATATTCCATTTTCTGCTTCTTGTACTAAACCTGCTTGACTCTTGATAGCACCAGTATATGCTCCTTTTTCGTATCCGAATAACTGGCTCATTGCTAGTTCGCGGTTCAATGATCCACATACGATAGTGGTAACTATCTTGTTTTTTATATGACCAATTTGTTCTTCAACTATTCTGCTTTTACCTGTACCTTTTTCTCCGAGAATAAGTAGGTTGCTTTCGGGTATTTGGCAGCATGCATTAATAATATCAAGCGCTTCTATGAGATTGGGACTTTCGAGAACATTTTTGTTATATAGAGCTTTGAAATTAGTTTCTACATGATCTGAAGCATAGGAAGTAAATGAAATCTTAATTGGTAAGCTTACTGGAAAAAAACGTATGCCTTCTGTAGATTCTAAGCCAGTCCAGATAGTAGATGGTTTTGGTATAAATCCAAGATAATATGAAAGAATTAACATTGAATGCAATACATGTGATTTGCACATTGAATTAATGTGTATTACGGAATCTCGCTCTGTTTGCACATGCTTAATTAACGTTTTTTCCAGTATTTCCCATGTTGCTCTGTGCGTAGTAGAATGTTCATAATAGCGTATTATTGGTCTTGTTTGTTGAATCCATTTGCTTTCTAAATTGATAGAGTCAGGTTCAATGGCAATTTCGCTATCGACGTATAAAATAAGTGAATCAAGCTTCTCATTGAGATTTTTGTATAGATCGTGCAAAAAATAATTTATTTTAGAAATTTCTGCTACATTCTCTAAAAATGAAACAGCGGTTTGTCGCATGTGATTTTCCTTAAAAATTGGTATCTTTACAAAACATTAGCTCATGTAAAGTATAATTTTACATTTTTTTATTTTCAAGAAGTATTTCATAGTCATTTTATATCCATGTAATTTAATGCATACAGAATGTACTAAACGCCATCTTTACAGTGATAGGAAAAATGCTTAATGTTGTAATATGGAAACCAATGTTACCCGTTTGCTTGCTCAGAAGCGGATTCCGCATGATGTGTTAACGTATCCTGTCGATGAAGATGACCTTTCGGCACAGTATGTTGCACAGAAGATTGGTCTGGAACTGGATCGTGTTTTTAAGACACTGGTTGCCCTGGGTGGCGATGGAACTCATATCGTGTTTGTTATTCCAGGTTCATGTGAGCTTAATCTTAAAAAAGCTGCAAAAACTGCTGGACAAAAATCTATTGCAATGCTGCCACTCAAAGAACTAGAACCGGTGACAGGATATGTGCGGGGAGGCTGTTCGCCTATTGGAATGAAGAAGCAACTCTCAACGTATATCGATGAAACAGCGCTCGTGTGGGATACTCTATCGGTGAGTGCCGGTAAGCGAGGAGTACAGGTACTCCTTGCACCGGCACAACTTGCAGGTCTCGTGGGCGCTGTATTTGCCGATCTTATCTAGTCGTTTAATGATGCAGCTCGCCAATGCAGGCTATAGCGGCATCATGTATAATTTCGCTCACCGTGGGATGCGGAAATACCGTTTGCGCAATGTCATACACGGTTGCCCCGTGAGCCAGCGCATACTGCATACCCCAGATCATTTCTCCAGCATAGGGCAGCACGAGATGCACGCCGATTACCACTTCCGTTCGTTTATCTACAAGCATCTTGCAAAGTCCATGACCAGTCTGACCCTGTTCCACGAGGAAGCGGCCGTTCGAGCGAGCGGGTATGCTTGCTTTTACAATTTCCATGCCTGAAGCTATAGCTTGCGCTTCTGTCATACCAACGCCTGCACATTCTGGCTCTCCGTATACGACCCAGGGGAAATAGTTCCAGGGAATACGGATCCGTGAGGCTTCCGGCTTTTCGTTCCGCTTTTCGATACCAGCAATAAACAGGGAGACGGCTCTACCCATTGCGCTCGCAGTATGCGCGAGCTGAGCTCGTCCGGTAACATCGCCTATTGCCCAGATTCCCGGAACCGATGTGCGACAGTAATCATCAACAGTAATACCTTTATTGGTGCAGGCAATACCCATCGCTTCATACTGTGATTTATCAAAAACAGCCTTTCTTCCAGTAGCAATGAGAATTTTTTCTGCAGTTATGGTGTTTTGCGTTCCCTGTTCTTCAAAGATAACACTATTATCTTTGATTTCGAGCACTTTAGCTCCCGTATGAATATCTATGGTGCGGAGTGTGCGTTTATAGACAGAAACTGCTTCTCCATCCATAAAGGGAAGAATTTCTGGTAACATTTCTATAACATGGACTTCGGTTCCTGCTGATGCAAAGAAATTAGCAAATTCCATACCAATAACACCGCCCCCGATAATACAGAGCGATGCAGGCAGTGCCTGAATAGTAAGTATCGAATCACTTGTGAGTATGCAGTCATTATCTTTGATACCGGGTATGGGAGGAAGTGCAGGCTCTGATCCGCTTGCAATAATGATGTGTTTTCCTTCTAAAACTTCGCCAGTCTCAGCGATGGAAACTTTGTGTGGCTCGAGTATGGTTCCAGTCCCTTTGTAGACTGTTATGCTGTGTTTTTTCATTAAAAACTCAATACCAGAAACAAGCTTTGTGACACTCTGGTTTTTCCAGTTCATGAGAGCAGAAAAATCAAGCGCAACATGCTCTGCTGTGATACCAAACTGACCGCTGTGTTGTGCATGCTTATAAAGCTTTACACTATTGAGCATACTTTTTGTAGGAATGCATCCCCGATTGAGACAGGTTCCGCCCAGCGCATCTTTTTCAATGAGTGCTGTTTTAAGTCCTAAGAGTCCTGCTTCTTCTGCTGCCACATATCCGCCGGGTCCTCCCCCGATAATAATTACATCAAACATCATACCTCCTTATTTTATAAGGAAATAGTCACAAGGACTATTCCTCAAGAACATGTTTTTATAGACCGATTGTATCAAAGACTGCTCTACTTTACCAGTAGAACGCTCCTTGCTATACTTTTTGCTATGTCGTTCGTTCACCTTCACAACCATACCGATTATTCACTCCTCGATGGAGCTGCCAGTATTGATTCGCTCGTTAAAAAAGCTAAGAGTCTTGGACAGCCCGGTCTTGCCATAACCGACCATGGCAATTTGTTTGGTGCATATCTTTTCTATAAAGTGTGTAAAGAACAGGGAATAAATCCGATTATTGGATGTGAATTTTATGTAGCACCGCATTCCCGTCATGAAAAAAAAGGCTCTGAATCAGGAAATAAATACTATCACCTTATTTTATTAGCAAAAAATGAAGCAGGTTATCGTAACTTAATGTACCTCAATACGTATTCATACCTCGAAGGCTTTTACTGTAAACCGCGAATCGATTGGGAACTTCTGGAGCGGTATCATGATAATCTTATTTGCAGCACAGCCTGTATTGCAGGAGAAATACCATCTCTTATTATAGAAAATAAACATAAAGAAGCTGAGGCTCTCATTTTTCGCTATCGCGAGCTTTTTGGTAAAGAAAACTTTTTTCTTGAATTGCAGAATCACGGTATTAAAGAAGAATTTATTGTAAACAGGGCGCTTGTCGACATTGGTCATCGTAATTCAATTCCGCTTATAGCCACAAACGATATTCATTATACCGAAAAATCTGATGCAGAAGCCCATGATGTTTTACTCTGTATTGGCACCAATGCAAAAGTAACCGATGAAAAACGCATGAGGTTTCCCGGTGATGAGTTCTATCTCAAAACTGCTGAGGAAATGCAAAAACTGTTCAGTGAAGTGCTAGAAGCGCTATCGAACACATTGCTCATAAATGAAATGGTTTCGATTAAATTCCCTGCTCCTGGACCACTACTTCCCGAATACAAAATCCCGGATGAGTTTACACCTGAACTTCGCGTGCAAAATGAGGAAAATGTCGCAAGAATACAGAAGCGTTATGATGCGATGAGCAATGAGGTTATCGTGCGCTGGGATCCCCGTGCTGGTAAAATGGGGACTGACGAGCTTGCAGCTGATATACGCAACAAGCTTGCAGTTCGTCTCAAAGATCCGGTGACGCACTACCTTGTCTGGCTTTCAAACAGGGGTCTTTCAGAGCGTTATCAAACTATAACACCGGAACTTGTCGAACGGCTTGACTATGAGCTTTCGATAATTATTTTTATGGATTTTGTCGGTTACTTTTTGATTGTGGCTGATTTTATACGGTGGGCAAAACGCAATGGTATACTTGTTGGTCCTGGCCGCGGTTCTGGGGCAGGGTCACTCGTAGCATACACTATACAAATAACCAATATCGATCCAATAAAGTATGATCTTCTCTTTGAGCGCTTTCTCAATCCCGAGCGAATATCCATGCCCGATTTTGATGTCGATTTCTGTTACGAGAATCGTGAGCGTGTTATCAATTATGTTAAGGAAAAATATGGCGAAAGCTCTGTTGGACAGATCATAACCTTTGGTACGCTCAAGGCTAAAGCCGTTGTAAAAGATGTAGCGCGTGCACTCGGCATCGGTTTTGATGAAGCAAACAGCATTACCGATTTGGTTCCAGAAGAACAAAAAATAACAATTGACAAGGCAATCGAGCTATCACCAGCACTTGCAGAAAAAGCGCAGGATCCGCGATACCAGAAACTCTTTGAGATTGCACGAAAACTGGAAAACAAAAAACGCAATGCAAGCACACATGCTTCTGGTGTCGTAATAGGAAAATGGGAACTAATCGATTTTGTACCGCTCTATAAAGATCCTAAATCCGGAGCGGTATTGACACAATATACTATGGATCAGATTGAAGCATGTGGCCTTGTAAAAATGGATTTTCTGGGGCTCAAAACGCTTACGCTCATAGGAAACACGCTGTCGCTCATTAAAGCATCACAGGGTATCGACATCGATATAGAAAAAATACCACAGGATGATGATGCAACGTTTGATATGCTCGGCGATGGAAAGAGTGTCTGTGTGTTCCAGTTTGAATCAGAGGGCATGCAACAGATTTTGATTCAGGCAAAGCCGCGTTCAATAGAAGAGCTTATTGCATTAAATGCGCTCTACCGGCCAGGACCAATGGCGTACATTCCTCAGTTTATCGACTGCAAGTTTGGCAGAAAACCGATTGTGTATCCGCATCCATCGCTTGAGAAGTACCTCAAAAAAACGTACGGCGTAATTGTGTATCAGGAACAGGTCATGCAGGTAGCTCAGGAAATAGCCGGCTATTCGCTCGGCCGTGCTGACGTGCTCCGCCGTGCTATGGGAAAGAAAAAAGCCGATGTTCTTGCGCAGGAAGAAAAACCTTTTATCGAAGGGGCTGTTAAAAAAGGCTATAAAGCAGAAGATGCAAAACGTATTTTTGATATTCTTGTTCCATTTGCTGAGTATGGGTTTAATAAGAGCCATGCTGCTGCCTATGCAATTCTGGCATACGAGACAGCCTGGCTCAAAGCTCACTATCCTGCTGAATTTTTAGCTGCTAACCTTACCAATGAAGTAAATAATATAGATAAATTAACCCAGTACATTGCAGAAGCTAAAACATTTGGAATAAAAGTAAAAGCTCCCCATGTGAACATTAGTGAAGATAATTTTACAGTATGCAATGGAGAAATCGTCTATGGTCTCATTGGTATCAAGGGAGTAGGGGAAAGTGTCGCACAGCTTATAGTTGCAACACGGCAGAAAGGTGGCGCATACAAAGATTTTCTTGATTTTCTTGAACGTGTTGGCATTAAAGCCTGCAATAAACGCACACTTGAGTTTTTAATTAAGACAGGCTGTTTTGATAGTCTCGGGCATAACCGGAGGGAACTCCTCCTCAATCTTGAAAAAGCGGTGAGCTATGTTGAGAAAAAACTCGAAATATGTGAAACCGGCAACTTGTTTGATATCAATAGCTGTGAAGGGTTTCCTCCATTTGTCTGGGAACCAATTGAAGAATACAGCTATCAGGAACTCTTAAAGTTTGAAAAAGAATACTTAGGCTTTTATTTTTCAGGACATCCACTCGATGAGTTTCGTCAGGTATATGAACGATGCAATTCGGTAGATTTTTTGCATCCTGAGCGTGCTTCTCCATCAAAAGAATATACCCTCATTGGACAATTAATCGATTTTAAGGAAATACGGAGCAAAACAGGAAAACCAATGGCGCTCGGCAAAATTGAAGGTTACGACGGCGTTATGGATATCGTTGTATTTGAAAAAGAGCTTGAGCAGTTTAGAAATAAATTTATACTAGATTCCATAATGTTTTTAGCAGGCTCTATTGATCCGTCACGAAATAGGCTTTCCTTCAAAGTTTCCAGAGTGCTTGATGCGAGTGATCTAAAGCAAAAGAGTGTTCGTGAATTACATATAACGCTTACACATATAGAAAGCGAAGATTCACTTGATGCATTAAAAGAAATTCTTATGGAACAGCGCGGTCAATGCTCAATATTATTCCATGTTCCAGAGAATAATCATCTGGTAACCGTTAAAGCTAATAACGCATTGAGCTGCCCTGCAAACCAGGACATCATTGGCAGAATAAAAGCACTTCCGGTTGTCCAGGATGCATGGTTCGATTAAGAAGTGTTTTAGAGGTGTGTTACAATATAGTTTTCAAGTTCTTTGTAAGACGAAAAAACAAAATCAGCTTGTGAACGTTTCCAGCTTCGTTTGATGAGCGCGGTCTGCATACCAGCAGTCTTAGCACCGAGCACATCATATTTTTCTGAATTGCCAACATAGAGAATGTGTTCAGGAGCAACACCGAGAGCCTCTGAGAACCTAATGAATGACTCTGAAAACGGTTTAAGCTTTCCAGTAGCTTCACTCGTCATAATTACATTGAAATAATTTTTTATAGAAAGATACTCGAGCTTTGTTTCTGCTGGGAAATCGGAAAGAGCTCCTGTTGGTATTCCCCTCTCCTGTAATGTTTGCAAAAGCGTTTCGACACCATTAAACAGTTTGATATGCTTAAACATGGTTTCTGACTTTTGATAGATACAGGTTTCCATAATTTCATAGATTGTGTCAAAATTCCCGCCAAAGTGCTTTGCAAGCGTTTCAGCTTCTTTCTCGTGAAATTCCTGGATACTGCTTACCGTATCAAACCCGTATCTTCGTACAAATGAATCGTTACGGAGTTGTGTGCGGAGCCAGTTATATCTGAGCAGAAATATCAGGTGTCCAATCGTTTTTGGCACCATTCGCAAATAGAGCGATGCAGAAGGATACAGGGTGCCATCAATATCAAACCCAACAGCCTTAATCATGACGTGTATGGTTATACAATATATTGGTAACAATGTCGATATCATGTATATTGACAAAAAGAACACTTTTGTTCGAAGATGGCAGCATGCAGTTTGTTTTAGACGTTGGTAATACAAATATTGTTGGTGGTGTTTTTGATGGGGACACACTCGTGTCGACATTGCGGATTCGTACCGTTCCCGGTAAAACCGAAGATGAGTATGGAGTAATCGTAAAAGCATTACTTTCCGAACGTTCTGTCGATTTTGCACGCATTGAAACAGCGCTCATAAGTTCTGTTGTTCCTCAGCTCACTGGTGCTATGCAAAAGCTCTGTGTGCACCTGTTTCAAAAACAACCGCTTATTATGGGTCCTGCACTGTATGGAAAACTTCCTGTAGAAATTATTGCACCCGATGAAATTGGCGCAGATTTAGTGGCTAATTCGTTTGCAGCATGGAACCTGTGCTCAACTGCCTGTCTTATCATCGATTTTGGTACAGCACTCACATTTACCGCAGTTGATGCTTCGGGGAAAATAGTCGGTGTTGCAATCGCTCCAGGACTTGCTACCGCAGTTTCATCGCTTTCTTCAGCAACCGCGCAGCTTCCGGTAGTTCCACTCGAAGCACCTCCAGGAGTACTTGGTAAAAACACCATCCAGGCAATCCAGTCCGGCATCGTCCTTGGGTATACCGGGCTTGTTGAGAACATGGTTGCCCGTTTTAAGCAAGAGATGGGATCGCTCACCGTTATTGCAACAGGCGGCCTTCACAGAGTCATCGCTCCGCTTGTTTCTGTTTTTGATAGGATAGAACCCGATTTGACACTCATAGGATTAAACTTAATATGTAAAACCGTGAAATAGCGTGAGGGTGCCTACTTCATCCCCTCAGTTAGTTCGCGGGCTAGCTTTCCGCCTTTTTTAATGAGCGCGTGATACGCAAGCTCTGCGGCTTTCTGTTCTGCCTCTTTTTTGGTTTTACCGGATGCAGGAGAAAATTCCTTTCCGTTAAAAACGCACGCAATACTGTAGGTTCTATCGTGATCCGGTCCTGTTTTTGATTTAATCACATAGACTGGAATGGTCTTGTAGAGTTTTTGTGAAACAATCTGGAGGAGTGATTTATAATCGTGATGGTGCTTATTCTGAAGCACTTTTTCAATTTCGGGATATAAGAGCGTAAGAATCAGTTTTTTTGCCGCTTCAAAGCCCTGATCGAGATAGACGGCCGCAAATAAGGCTTCCATTGCGTCGGCGATGAGGGCGCGCTTTGTCCTGCCGCCTGATAGTTCTTCGCCTTTTCCAAGGATGAGGAGACTATCAACGCCCAGCGCAAAACCGATATCGGAAAGCGTTCGCTCCGAGACAACAATGCTTTTAATGCGTGCCAGCTCGCCTTCCGGTTTTTGAGGAAGCTCCCTGTAGAGCGTTTCAGCAATTACCATTCCAAGTATGGCATCACCAAGAAACTCAAGACGTTCATTATGTACATGAATGTCCATCTCATTCGAGGCAGAACGGTGGGTAAGTGCGGTAACAAGAAACTGGTCGTCGTTAAAGGTAATTCCCAGCTTGTTCTGAAAATCAATGAGCCCCGCAGGATTCATACCGTAAGTATGCTCCTTGCAAGGCTCATTGCTGTAAATAATGTGTGGAAACAATTACTGAGCAGATTTAATGAAGTTATAAGCATCGCGAACAGTTTCAAATTCGTTAGCTTTTTCATCATCAATCTTTACCTTGAATTCTTCCTCAATTGCGTATACAAGTTCATAGGTATCAAGGCTGTCTGCGCCAAGATCCTGGCGGAAGCTGGCGTCAAGGGTGATTTTATCTTCCTCAACTTCAAGCTTGTCAGCAATTATTTTCTTCATTTTTTCAAAAATCTCGTCCATCGAAATGCTCCTTTCTAAAGGAATTACACGATCTACCAGGGATCATGCATCAAAACCAGCTCCTCAGAAAATAGCTTGCATAAGCGTTTTTCTGAGTGGCTGAATAATTGCCCGTCTTACAATGGCTTATTCACCGCTTGCAGGATTAATAACCTGTCGGCCGCGGTAAAAACCACACTTGGGGCATACATGATGATAGTGAACCGGGTTTCCGCAGTTACCGCATGAAACGAGTGATGGTGCGGTAAGTTTCATATTTATTGACTGCCTGCGGCTGGTCCGAGCTTTGGAAGTTTTACTTCTGGGTACTGCCATAGAATAACCTCTTTCAAAAAGAATACTAAAAAATCCGTACCATAATGCACTATTTTCTTAAAAAACGCAAGAGGACATCCCGAGCAAGGCTTCACACAGCTTGGGTTCCTCATCTGCCCCGTGTCCATCAAGATTAACAAAACCTATATGATTTGTCAAGATAGATTTTGACAACATTTTATAAATTGTAAGCAGAGCTGAATTTCTTGCGGATACCTTCTGCGACTATAGGCGGTACCATGGTTTCTATCCTGCCGCCAAACGATGCAAGCTCTTTAATAGCACTCGATCGCAGCACAAAAAATTTGGTGTCGGTAGGCATAAAAATTGTTTCTATCTCTGGATCGAGCCCTTTATTCATAATCGAGAGCTCAAACTCATACGAAAAATCCTGAACGCTCCGCACGCCACGGATGAGCACCTTACAGTCATGCTTTTTTGCAAAATCTACAATGAGGGTATCGCAGGTATGCACGGAAACATTGGGGTACGGTTCCATGAGCTTTTTCATAAATGCAACACGCTCATCGGGTGAAAAGAGTGAATCTTTGCTGCGATTGACAGCGATAACAACAAAGAGTTCTTCATAGAGTGAACTTGCCCGCTCAATGATATTGAGGTGTCCATACGTCGGTGGATCAAACGATCCCGGGAAAACTGCTTTAACCATGATTACCATACGATAGTGTGGAAGTTTTACTCTGTCAATGCTATAATCGGGCTTTAAGGTAGTAACCATGAGCAATCAACAAGAAACAACAAAACCGCTCCCTGTCCTCGTGCTGTTAGGGTTAGCTTCAAGTGGCTTGCTGGCGCTTGCAATTCCCAATGAACTCTTTGTGTGGGGAAACCCCTTGTTTGGAATGATAGCGCTCGTACCGCTCTACTGTGCATTACGGTTTGCAGGAAGCTATAAACGCGCGTTTGTTACCGGTATGGTGTTTGGCGGTGCAGCACACGGGTTTTCAAGTTTCTGGCTCTGGTTTTTTAAGGGATTCAGGTTCTGGACACTCGGTACTACAACTATTGCCTATATGGTTGTGTACGCTTTTCTCGGTTGGTACCTATTTGGTGCCCTCAAGCGTGGAGGCACACTCCGTCCTTTTTTGTTTGCCGTAATCTGGGCTGTATTTGAGTATGCAAAGTCATTTGGCTTTTTAGGGTATCCCTGGGGCTTGCTCCCGTATTCCTGGAATACCATTCTGCCGTTCAATCAGGTGGTCGAGCTCTTTGGACTGTACAGCATCAGCTTTGTCCTCGCACTCCTCAATGCCTGTATTGCTGAACTCCTCGTGCCGCTCTGCATGCATGCAAACGAGGAAGTGTTTGCTCCTCTGCATCTACTGAACGAGCAACCGGTTTTGCTCCTTCCGCGCATGCTGCTTTCAAATTTTACGAGGTACGTGGAGCGTTGGGGGTGGACAGCAATCGCGCTCCTCTACATCGGTTTGTTTTGTGCATACGGTTTTGTCAGGATGCAGTTTTTACCAGAACCGGTAAATCAGGTTTCCATGGTACTTGTCCAGCACAATACCGATAACTGGCTTGAAAACGATGGCGGGCAAAAAACGCTCACAACCTGCGTGACACTAGCACAGGCTGCCCTCGAAAAAAACCCTCAGGCAGATTTACTCGTTTTTTCCGAAACATCACTCGTGCGTCCCTGGAAGGAATCAGTTACCTACTATAAACGAAATCCTCCCGGAAATCCGCTCGTTTCTCTCCTGCAAACCTACAATGTGTATTTGTTTACGGGAGCTCCGGTTGTGCTCGACTGGGAGACGTTTAAGGCAACCAATTCGGTACTCCTCATAAACCCGGACGGCACCATTGTCGATGACTACGCTAAAATACACCCTGTGCCCTTTGCTGAATCGATACCGTTCTGGGATGTTGAACCATTCAGAAAATTTATTCAGGAGGTAGTTGGGCTCTCATCGGGCTGGGAAATGGGCACACGGTACACCATTTTTACGCTGCCCCTCAGAACAGGCTCGGAAGTCCGGTTTGCAGCACCAATCTGCTTTGAAGATGCATTTTCGGATCTTAATAGAATCTTTGTGAAAAATGGCATCGATTTTCTTTTAAACCTTACCAATGATTCCTGGTCGAGGCGTGTATCGGCAGAAATTCAGCATTTTGTTGCAGCTCGCTATCGGAGCATCGAGTACCGAGTGCCGCTCGTGCGCTCCACGAATGGAGGACTCACCGCTGTTGTCGATATTGATGGTACCGTGCTCAAGCAGTTTCCCGTATTTACGGCACTCGCAGACAGTGTTGTTGTACCAATCTATACACGAACGCTCACTCCGTATGCCCTGCTCGGGGACTGGATTATTGCAGTATTTGCAATTTTTCTTGCTTTTTGTATAGTAATAACGAGGAGGTATACATGAGCTACAGAGATTTTATTGATAAACCAGCATATGATCTGGAACTCTATCATAAACATGCCGATGTACCTCAGGATGCTGTAGCGTTTATCGGTTCTGCGCGTCAGCATCCCTATGACAAGGAAAAACTCCTCTTGATTGTCGATGAAGGCACCGATGAAGCTATGCTGCTTGAATTTAGGGTAGAAGACGTACTCTCAGCAGAAAATCTTCCGAATCCTGTTACAGAAAAAGGTGAATCGTATTCAAAAGTAAAGCTCTGGATTCGAAGAGGTGCGGTTGGCGTACGGTATGAGCCATTTGAAGTCGATACGCCGCTGCGCTACATTCACATCATACACTGATGAAAACCCAATCGGTAGAGGCACAGTACTACGAGACGCAGCCTGATGGCACGGTAACCTGCGTGCTCTGTCCTCGCCGGTGTGTGATCAAGCCGGGGCAGAGCGGAATATGTCGGGTACGGAAAAACGAGGGAGGAGTACTGAGGCTTCCGTATTGGGGTAAAGTATCGGCGCTGGCTCTCGATCCCATCGAAAAAAAGCCGCTCTACCACTTTATGCCGGGGACGCGCACCTTTTCCATTGGATACGTAAGCTGCAATTTACACTGCCCATTTTGCCAGAACTATCACATATCACAGACAACGAACTATCCTGTGGAAACCTATACACCCGAAGCGCTCGTTGCGCTCGCTCGGCAGTCGGGATGTCCTTCGATGAGCCACACGTATTCAGAACCGCTCATACATGCCGAGTTTGTGAGTGCCTGCTGTACGCTCGCTCACGGAGCGGGGCTTGCATCAATTCTCGTTACGAATGGTTGCATTAACGAAGCTCCTGCTCAGGATATCCTTGCGCACACACAAGCTGTCAATGTCGACCTCAAAAGCTGGAATGTTGAGTGGTATGAAAAGGAGCTTGGCGGCAATCGGGACACAGTATGCGCTTTTATTGCGCTTGCTAAGAGAATGGGCGTTCATGTAGAAGTAACCACGCTCGTTATTCCCGGTAAAAATGACAGCGAGGCAGAAATAGCATCGATAGCCCGCTTCCTTGCCGATATCGATGCTGCAATTCCGCTCCATCTCAGTGCCTACCATCCGATGTATCGATATACCATACCTCCTACGCCACCTAAAACCATCTATGCACTCGAAAAGGTGGCAAAGCAATACCTTTCGTCTGTGTATCCCGGTAATATTGGAATACCAGTATGGTTTAAAAAATAGTTGGTCATTTTGCATTACTGATCACCAGCAATTGTTAGAGAACTACTTGCAGCCAAAGCGGATCCGCTTCTCGTGCTGCATCAGGAACTCGATACGGCAAAATCAACAGCTAAAAACCCGGTATACAAAAACTACACAATAATTGATGCAGCATTTTCATACATTGCAGCATGCTTGCGCGACAGCATGACACCAGACTGGTCATACTTTAGTAAAGCAAATCTCTTGTGGCAGGCAGTTATGAAACTTCCTGCAGCAAAACGTCCGCAAATGCCTTATGCCGATAACCTGTATGCATATCTCATTGCTGGCAATACGGAATTATTCAAAAAAACACTAGCAGGATTAAAGGGAGACACCATTCAGTATATTCCTTTCGCCCTCATCACACGGCAGTGGGATCTTGTTGAAATACTCTATAAGCTCAATAGCATTGAGCTCGATGATCCTATCAAATTGGGCAACTACAAAGAACAATCATTGCTCGCATGGGCAATTGCCGCGGGGTTTCCCGAAGAAGCAATCCTGTTGCTTACTAAAGGAGCTAAAGTACCAGAATATGTGTACTATAAGACTGACGACTATACGACTGGAGATGCCTATCCTGTTATTCAGGTAGCAGCATATGGAGGCGATATTGCACTCGTTGAAACCTTAATACAAAAAGGAGCATCCTTAGCAGATAACCAGGCATTATTCGAGGTGCACACTAAGCCGGAAATACGAAAATTGCTCATTGAATCCGGCATGGATCCCTATATAAAATTTGACTCCGGTAATGGGAGTATAAAATCGATATTAACTGATGCTGCGCTCTTTGGGTATGAGGAAGCCGTGGCATACTACCTTTCGATACAAGTTCCATATGAGGTTGCCGATCCAACGGAGGTACCGCCGCTTTTTGCAGCAGTGGTATCTGCAAATCCCAAAGTTGTTGATATGCTCATTAAAGCTGGAGCCGATATCAACCAGTATGTTGACTGCTATGGCTTTGAAGATTTCTTTTTTGTGTATCTCGATGGCAGCTATACACCACTTGCGTTGGCATATTTGATGCGGGACAGAACCGATGACCAGTACAAGAAGGTCCAATATACCAAAATAATCAAGATGCTTGAAAAGCTCGGCGCTGAAAATAAAACATCGGATTCATTTTAACATATGAAAATGCCGCCCTGGCTATCGAGCTTGAAAAGCTCGGCGCTGAAAATAAAACATCGGTTCAGTAATCATCACTGATTGTGATGGGGGCGCATTGCTCCACAGTACTGGGTGTTCGGTGTGGAGCGCATTGCTCCACAGTACTGGGTGTTCGGTGTGGGGCGCATTGCTCCACAGTACTGGGTATTCAGTGTGGAGCGCATTGCTCCACAGTACTGGGTGTTCGGTGTGGGGCGCATTGCTCCACAGTACTGGGTGTTCGGTGTGGAGCGCATACGAACACCTAGGAGTGGGGTTCAGAGTAAAGCCTACGCATGATTACACTGCAGCCTTGTGCGTGGTGGATTGCAATATCGCTCCTGATTTAAGTATGAGGATGACGTTTTTAGATTAATGAAATAGAATAGCGTCGTGCCGGTGATTGATGAATTACAATAGCGCATTGAAGTGCTTTGCTTGCAATAGCGCTGCGGCAGTTTGTTAGAACGGCACGCCCCCGGTGATTGATGAATTAGGATGGCACAGCGCCAGTTTGTTCACATTTTGAACAAATTTTCTCTAAAAGCCTTGAAAATGAGAGTGCACTGTGATAATCTTAATTCCGACAGGTTCAAGGCTGATGCTCTGAGCATTCCGTTTACATAATGCAGGAATTTGTATGCATGGCTTTGACCACACGTACTGCCAGCGTGTTTCGGCCGCGGCAGGGTGGCACGAGGGAAGTTTGGTTTAGGGCTCCATACAGACATACAACAGGAGTTCCGGGTGTATAGTACGCCGGAGGCTGGTTGTAAGCTGATAAGGAGTTCGGAACCGGCGTGTCCTGAGGGAATGGGAAAATAATCAATCGTAAAATAAAAAAAGTTCATGGTGGTTTTTGAATATCTCCTTTTAATATGTTTCGGCCGCGACGGGGGGAAAGAAAGTTGAAAAGAAAGCTTCATGCAGGGCATACTACAAGAATTCCGGGTGTGTACAGTATGCAGGAAGCTCTTTGTGTGTTATTGAAGATTAAAGAAACGTTATTAATATATGTTTTTAAATGCACAATAAACCGCCTTAGCTTTTTAAAGATGGATGTAGCGATGAGTCGTGTAGATATGAAATGGACCATGCCTATATAAGATTGTGGTGTGGCAGTAAATAAAATTATCAGTATATAAGGTTTAAAATTGTTAAATAAACTAAGTAATAGATTAAAAAATATTTCTGGTGATAAAAAATCAGTACTTGCCCTTGTTGGTGGTACAACGATTGCACAAGCGTTAAACTTCTTATTTTCACCTATCCAGACACGTTTGTTTTCTCCTGAGGTGTTTGGAGAATTAGCAGTTTTTACTTCAATAACAAGTATAATTGGTACCATAATATGTTTAGGGTATGATCAAGGGATTCCTTTGCCAAAGGAAGATGCTGAAGGGTATGCTATATTAAAAGTTTCTTGGCTATTTGCATTAATTATATCATTATTATCAATGTTTTTATTATTTGTTTTTGGTAATAAAATATATTATAATTTTGGTGCAAGCAATTTAAGTTATTATTGGTTTTATGTTCCTTTATTGTTATTAACTCAAGGATTTATTCAATCAACTAATTATTGGTTAATACGTAATAAAAAATTTAAAATTATATCATATAATAAAGTAATACCAACATTATTTGTAAATATATTATCTATCTTTTTAGGTTTTATAGGTTTTTTAAACTTAGGAGCACGTCTTTTTGCAATCTTAATTGGTAATATTATAAATGTAGCAATTTTGCTTTTTTCCATTATTGATGATATAAAAAAAAGCTGGGAAAAAATTTCTAGAAGAAATATAATCTTCAAATATAAAAATTTTTTACTTTATGATATTTGGAGTAATTTAATAAATACACTGTCTTGGATGATAATTCCAGTTTTATTAAACATGTATTTTGATAGCTATGTTGCAGGTCAATATTCAATTGGTTTGAAAATTATTCAATTACCAATAAGTATTATAGGTGCTTCTTTTGGACAGGTTTTTTTTAAAAATGCTAGTGAAAAATATCATAATAATGAATTATATAGTTATACAAAAAAATATATAAAAAAATTGTTTTTATATACTTTCCCATTTGGTTTGATATTATTATTTTTTGGAAGAGAATTATTTGTATTTGTTTTTGGTGAAAAATGGATTAATGCTGGTCTATATGTGCAAATCCTTTCACCATGGGCAGTTTTCTGGTTTGTTTCCAGTCCAATCTCTATTATTTATATTATAGTTCAAAAGCAATATATCTCATTGATAACATCATGCCTAAATCTATTATTTAGGTTTTTGGCAATTTATATTGCTTTTTTATTTAAGAATGACTTGTTAGCAATGCTTTTATTATCAATTTCAGGAATAATTGTTTCAGGCTTATCAATCTTTTTAAGCGTTAAATATAGTAAATATAACTATGTAAAAGCTTAACCTTAAATAGGGGTTGGGAATAATGAAAAGAATAATTTTATTTACAGGATCGTATCCATATAGTATTGCTGCCGAAGATACTTTTGTAAAACCTGAACTCGCTGTTCTTTCACAATATTTTATCGTTGAAATTGTTCCACTTGAAAAAAAAGGTACATACGATTTTACTGTTAACAATATTAAAAATATATATCTTAATACAAATTTAAATAATAACAAAGCTTTACTTTTTAAATGTTTAATTCTTTCATTTTTTGATATAGATTTATATCGTGAACAATTTAAAAATATTAAAAAGTTTTTTAATAATCCTCTCCTATTAAAGGATTTAATTATACATAATTTAAAAAAAATACAGATAAAACAATGGCTTAAAAATAATCTGAAAAATGGTAAATATAGTATTAATGATATCTTTTATACTTTCTGGTTTACTGCCTGTACTTCAGGTATTTTAGCCATTAAAAAAGAATATAAAAATATAAAAGTAATTACGCGAGTTCATGGATATGATTTATATGAAGAAGAACGACGAAAAAATTATATACCATATAGGAAATATGATGTAAATAATATTAATTTTATATTTACTGTTTCAAAAGCAGGTGAAAATTATTTGAAAAGAAAATATAATATTAATAATATAAGAACATTTTATTTAGGCACAAATGATAGAAATATACTGAATACATATAATAATGAAAACGAATTAAAATTAGTATCCTGTTCATTTTTAGTTCCTCTTAAAAGAGTTGATCAACTTGTCAAAATTTTAATAAAAACATCTGAAATGCATAAAATAAAAATTATATGGCATCATTTTGGAAATGGACCAGATTATAATAAAATTATTAATATTATAAATTGTAATCATTCATCATATGATATCAACTTGCGTTTATTTGGACATTTAGATAATAATGAGATATTTAACATGTATAAAAATAATTCTTATGATTATTTTATAACTCTTTCCGAAAGTGAGGGGGGGGTGCCTGTATCAATTGTTGAGGCAATGAGTTGTGGCATACCAGTAATTGCAACAGCAGTTGGTGGTATACCAGAAATTGTAATTAATGGATATAATGGTTTTTTAATTGAAAAATATAATGAAGAAAAAGTAATAAAAATTTTAAATGAAGCATATAATTTAAAAATTAAAAAATATCAAAATTATTTAGAATTAAGAAAAAATGCAAGAATAATATTTAAGGAGCATTTTTCTTCAACTACTAATCATGAAAAATTTTCAAAATTTTTATTGGATAACTTATGCTAGTAATAATTAATTATAATCTTGGAAACCTCAAATCAATTCAAAACATGATACGAAAAATTGGTTTTGAATCAAAAATAACAAATAATATTGAGGAAATCAGGGGTGCAACAAAATTAATCCTTCCCGGTGTTGGTGCCTTCGATAACGGCATGCACAATTTAAAAGAACTCGGATTAATTAGCGTATTGGAAAAAGAAATATTAGAAAATAAAAAACCAATATTAGGAATCTGTCTTGGGATGCAATTATTAACAAAAAAAAGCGAAGAAGGTACCCTTTCTGGTCTTGGATTTATTGATGCAGAGACAAAACTTTTTAAGTTAGAAAATACCTATAAAATACCACACATGGGGTGGAATACTGCAAAACCAATAAAAAAATCAAAATTATTTTCAGAAATGGAAAATCAAGAAAATAGGTTTTATTTTGTTCATTCCTACTATGTTGATTGCTCTAATACTGATGATATTTTAACAGTTACAAAGTATGGAACAGAGTTTGTTTCTATGTTCGAACATGAAAACATTATAGGAGCTCAATTTCATCCAGAAAAATCACACAAATTTGGAATGCAATTATTAAAAAATTTCCTGGAGAATTATTAAATGCTTACCACTCGAATAATTCCTGTATTATTATTAAGAAATCGTGGACTCTATAAAGGAATACAGTTTAAAAATCATACGTATGTTGGCGATCCAATAAATACTGTTAAAATATTTAATGACAAAGAAGTAGACGAAATCGTGGTTCTTGATATTGAAGCAACTGTAAAAAATAAGCCAATTGATTTTGAGTACTTAGAAGAAGTGGTAAGCGAAGCTTTTATGCCAATTGGCTATGGTGGAGGCATAAAAACTATTGAAGATGCAAAAAGAATATTTAGCATAGGTGTTGAAAAGGTAATTCTCAATACCCAGGCATTTAAAACCCCTGAATTGGTTTCTGAACTATCAAAAAAATTTGGCGCACAATCAGTAGTTGTTTCTTTAGATGTAAAAAAAACATTGCTTGGATCTTTTGTGTATATAAAAAATGGAACAGAAAAAACTTCATATAAACCTCTGGAAGCAGCCAAATTGATGGAAAGTTTTGGTGCAGGAGAAATAATTATAAACGATATTGATAAAGATGGTACACGAACTGGTTATAATTTATCATACATTCAAGAAATATCAAAATCAGTAAAAATACCTGTTATAGTTTGCGGAGGTGCAGCAACTGTAGAAGATTTTGTAAAAGCAAAACAAGCAGGAGCACATGCATGTGCTGCTGGTGCGATGTTTGTATATCATGGACCACATAGAGCAGTTTTAATTTCATATCCAAAGTATGAAGAATTACGTAAATCTTTAGGAGAGTAATGTATGAGCTATCAGCAATGTACCCGCTGTTTAATGGATACAACAGCGAAGGATATTTTTTTTGATGAAAATGGAATATGCAATTATTGTAAAGATTTTGAAAATGTTTTAAAAAACCCTAAAAAACGAATCAATGTGCATCTCGATGATTTAGTAAAACAAATAAAAGAGGATGGAAAAAATAAACCATATGATTGTATCGTTGGTGTAAGCGGTGGAGTTGATAGTTCCTATACGCTCGTAAAAGCAAAAGAATTAGGACTAAGACCGCTTGCTGTTCATATGGATAATGGTTGGGACAGTGAATTAGCAGCTAATAATATAAAAAATTTAGTAGAAGGTTTAGGAGTAGATTTATACACTCATGTTATCGATTGGGATGAGTATAGAGAACTTATGCAGGCATTTTTTGATGCCGATGTCATTGATATTGAGTTATTATATGATAATGCAATGTTAGCTGTGGACTATGAGCAGGCTGCAAAATATGGAATAAAGTATATTCTTGCTGGTACAAATACCAGCACTGAAGGCATGAAAATACCTGAAAACTGGAATTGGTTTAAATTTGATAAAAAAAATATTTATAATTTAGCAAAGACACGAGATATTAAAATAAAGACTTTTCCTGCAATTAGCACATTTGATTTTGTGTATTATGAGTATGTTAGGCGCATTCGATGGATTTCCTTTTTGGATTATCTTGATAATTACAATAAATTTGATGCATTGCAAATCTTGCAGGAAAACTATCAGTATAAACCATATCCATATAAACATTATGAATCAATATTTACTCGCTTTTATCAGGGTTACCTTTTGCCTGAAAAATTTAATGTTGATAAACGAAAAGTGCATCTCTCAACATTAATTATTTCCGGACAGATGACACGTGAACAAGCATTAGAGCAATTGCAGGGCAAATATGCCTATCCATCTGAAAGGGATTTGGAAGAGGATATGCAGTATTTTTTAAAGAAAATGCGCTGGACACGAAAAGAGTTAGAAGAGTATGTTAATCGTCCTGAAAAACCCCATACTCAATATGGATCTGAAATAAAATTCTATAAATTACTGGCAAATATTTATAAAAAATTAAAAGGAATAAAATAACCATGTATACCCTTTCCCTCATCGGTTGTGGCAGGATAAGTTACAAACACATTGAAGCTGCTATTAAAAATGCAGATAGGCTTTCGCTTCTTGCGGTATGCGATCCCATTATTGAACGTGCGGAACAGCGTGCTAAAGAATATGAAGCACAGGTAAGCGGCACCTGCATTAGGGTGTATAGCGACTATCGTGAAATGCTTGCTAAGGAAAAACCGGACATCTGTGCCATCGCAACAGAGTCGGGATACCATCCGCCCATAGCAATTGACTGTTTAGAAGCTGGTGCGCATGTCATCTGCGAAAAGCCGATGGCCCTTTCTACACAAGATGCAGATGCCATGATTGCAGCATCACACCGGACAGGTAAAAAGCTAGCTGTATGCTTTCAGAACCGCTTTAACGCTCCCATACAGAGAGCCCGAAAGGCTTTGGAACAGGGACGCTTTGGCAAGCTCTATCACGGCATGGTACAAATTCGATGGAACAGAAATGATGCTTACTATGCAGAAGCTCCTTGGCGTGGTACATGGGAACTCGATGGCGGGACTCTCATGAACCAGTGTACCCATGGTATCGACCTCTTGCAGTGGATGCTCGGAGAAGATGCGGTACGTGTGCAAGCTGTAACACGCCGTTTTGCTCGACCCATCGAAGCGGAAGATTTTGGGAGCGCTATCGTTGAATTTAAAAACGGAGCAGTGGGTATTATAGAAGGTTCCGCCCTAGTGTATCCAAAAAATTTGAACGAAACCCTTTCACTATTTGGTGAAAAGGGAACAGCAGTAATAGGTGGTCTTGCAGTTAATAAAATCGAAACCTGGCGCTTTGCAGATGCTGAACAGGTTGGTGATACCGAATCCGCTGTACTTAATCCCGATGAAAAGGATCCTCCAACTGTGTATGGATTTGGTCATAGCGCCCTGTATGCTGATTTTATCGATGCCATAGAGCAAAACCGCGATCCTCTTATTTCAGGAGAGAAAGGCAAAAAAGCGCTAGAGATTATCCTTGCAATCTACAAGAGCCAAAAAACAGGACTCCCCGTGGATCTTCCGGTCAATTTTTCCGCTATCGAAATGAAAGGATCGTTTGATGCTTAATATTCTAACTGTTGTAGGGGCAAGGCCGCAATTTGTAAAAGCCGCTGTTTTCAGCCGCTTTATTCGGACCAACCTTTATGCAGAAAAAATAAGAGAAACCATAGTTCACACTGGTCAGCATTATGATGAAAATATGTCGGATATTTTCTTTCGAGAAATGGAGATCCCTACACCGAATGTTAATCTTTGCATCGGATCAGGAACCCATGGTGCTACAACTGGTGCTATGCTTTCGGGTATAGAAAGCACAATCCTCGAGCGTAAACCAGATGTAGTACTTGTGTATGGTGATACCAATTCTACATTAGCGGGCGCTCTTGCGGCATCCAAGCTCCATGTCCCGGTTGTACATGTAGAAGCTGGCCTGCGTTCCTATATGATGGTCATGCCAGAAGAACAAAACCGCAGACTTACCGACCATCTTGCAAGCTGGCTTTTTTGTCCAACCGACACCGCAGTAGTAAACCTTGAAAAAGAAGGCATTTTTAATAATGGAATAACCAATCCTTCGGCGGATAATAAAGCAGTAGTGCAATGCGGTGATATCATGTACGAAGCATCACTTTATTACCAGCCAAAAGCGCTTGATCAATCAGAATCATCATTACAAGATTTGCCAGACCATTTTGCCCTTTTAACCCTGCATCGTGCAGAGAATACCGATGACTATAAACGTCTCTCAACAATCATACAAGCCTTAAATAAATTTGATAGTATAGAGTTTGTCTTTCCGATACATCCGAGAACTAAAAAAATCCTTAGCCAATACAGTTTAGAATTCAAATCTCACATTCACATGATAGATCCTGTAGGTTATTTTGAGATGCTTGCCCTAGAAAATAAATGTTCTTTTGTTGTAACCGATTCGGGTGGTGTTCAAAAAGAAGCCTATTTCTTTAAAAAGCCATGTATCACTTTACGAGACACGACGGAATGGCGTGAGCTCGTTGAACATGGATGGAATACACTAGTAGGGGCTGATGAAACAACAATAGTTGATACTTTAAAAGCAATGCCAAAGTATGGAGATTCAGTACCACTTTATGGTGATGGAATGACGGCTAAAAAGATTGCTGATGTTCTCCTTTCTTGGCAAAAATAACTAAAAGGGAAGTTATACGCTATTATGAACGTTCCATTTTACACATCCACCCGTGAATACCGCGCTCATAAGGATGAGTTTGATGCCGCAGTGCTTCGTGTCATGGAACGGGGGGATTTTATCTTGGGGGAAGAGGTCGCAGCATTTGAAAAAGAAGCGGCAGACTTCCTCGGCGCCCGGTATGCGCTAGGGGTAGCTTCTGGCAGTGATGCACTGGTAATCGGTTCTGATATTCTGGGTTTTCGTGATGGTGCCGAAGTACTTACGCCAACCTTTACATTCTTCGCATCAACCTCCTGTGTAGCCCGGCTCGGAGCAAAACCGGTCTTTGTCGATATGGATCCAGATACACTGAACATGGATTTGAGTGATGCAGAACGAAGGGTTACAAAAAAAACAGTTGGCATTATTCCAGTCCACCTCTTTGTTCAAGCTACTCCTATGCAAAAGGTGATGGATCTTGCCCGTGCCTACAATCTCAAAGTGCTCGAGGATGCTGCAGAAGCCTGGGGCATGGAGACTAAGATTAATGAAAATTGGAAGAAGGCAGGAACCATCGGTGATATCGGTATTTATTCATTCTTTCCTACCAAAACATTGGGGGCCTATGGTGATGCGGGGCTCATGGTAACAAACGATGAAGAACTTTATAAGAAAATAAAGAGTTATCGTGTGCACGGCAGTACTATAAAATACCACCACGATTACATTGGTTATAATTCCCGGCTCGATACGCTCCAGGCGGCAATTCTCAGGTTCAAGCTGCAGAGGACGAAGGAATCGATCGCCATGCGCGAACGCCACGCTGTGCACTATACCGAGCGGCTCTCTCGCATTGCAGAGGTACGAATTCCGAAAATTACTGAGAATAATCGTGGTGTGTACTATGTGTACAATATCCTTGTACCTCGGCGTGATGAACTAGCTACATTCCTTAAAGAAAACGGTATCGGCACATCAATTTATTACCCAATTCCCTTACATCTCCAAAAGTGCTTTGCTTATTTAGGCTATAGAGAAGGCGATTTCCCAGTTGCAGAACGGGTAAGTAAAGAAATCATCGCTCTACCAATGTACCCTGAATTACATGATGATGAAGTAGAGTATGTCTGCGATGCGATCGCATCGTTTTATACGAGGTAAACATGGGAAATAAGGAACTCATCGAAAAGCCTGCCGCCGATGGCGGTATATTTTATTGCCATGAGTCAAGCTATGTAGATGAAGGTGCTCTTATTGGTACAAGTACGAAGATCTGGCATTTTTCCCATATCATGGCCGGTGCTAAAATAGGTGCGCACTGTTCGATCGGGCAAAATGTTAACGTAGGTGGCCGTGCAGTAATTGGCGATAAGGTAAAAGTGCAGAATAATGTATCAATCTACGATGATGTTATAATTGAAGATGACGTGTTCTGTGGACCATCGATGGTTTTTACCAATGTTATAAACCCACGGTCGTTTATCGAACGTAAACATGAATATAAAAAAACTATTGTGAAGCGTGGTGCTTCAATTGGAGCAAATGCCACTATTGTTTGTGGAGTCACCCTGGGTGAATATTGTTTTATAGGTGCAGGAAGTGTTGTAACAAAGGATGTCCCAGCCTTTGCTCTCATTTATGGGAGCCCGGCGCGTCAACACGGCTGGGTTTGCCGCTGTGGAGTAAAGTTAAACGATGAACTTATCTGTCCAGAATGTGGTAAGGTGTATATACAACATGGAAAAGGAATTGAGGAACAAATATGAGCTTATATAAAGAACTGCTAGAAAAAATTGAAAAAAACACCGTAACAGTAGGCATTATCGGTCTTGGCTATGTAGGCCTGCCTTTGGCAGTTACCTTTGCCAGGAAAGGAATTTCTGTGCTTGGCTTTGAAAAGAGTGAGAAAAAAGCACAATCGGTTAATGAAGGTCGTAACTATATTGGTGATATAGAAGATGATGAACTTACCAAAGTAGTACATGAAAAACTATTGTCTGCAACGACTGATTTTACCCGTATTGGCGAATGCGATGCAGTCATTATCTGCGTACCAACACCTTTGGACAAATTTAAAAAGCCTGACATGAGTTATATCGAAGGTGCCTGTGTCGATATTGGTAGAAATATGAAAAAAGGCACCTTTATCAGCCTGGAAAGTACAACCTATCCGACAACTACCGAAGATTTTATGAAGCCCATTATTGAGCGCGAGTCGGGGATGAAGGAAGGGGAAGATTTCTGGCTCTGCTTTAGTCCAGAACGGGTAGACCCAGGAAATAAAAACTATAAAACAGAAAACACACCTAAGGTAGTTGGCGGCCTTGGCGAAGAGGCACAAAAAATTGCCCTCGCCTTGTATGGTAAGGCAATACAACATTTATATCCCGTAAGTTCTCCCCGAGCAGCAGAGATGGTGAAGATCCTCGAAAACACCTATCGACTAGTAAATATTTCGCTGATAAATGAAATTGCACTGCTTGCAGGAAAAATGGATATTAATATTTGGGAAGTTATAGAAGCTGCAAAAAGTAAACCCTATGGTTTTCAGGCCTTTTATCCAGGACCGGGAATCGGCGGCCATTGCATACCACTTGATCCCTTTTATCTTGAATATATTGCCAAGGGCTTTAATTTTGATCTCACTATGATAAATACCGCTGGTAATATAAACAATCTCATGCCTTACCGTATGATGAACAAAATTGCCTATGCGCTTAATCGACATAAAAAGCCCTTGAACGGTTCCACAGTTTTGTTTTTAGGGGTTGCCTATAAACCCGATATCGATGATGCCCGTGAAAGCCCCGCCCTGCTTGTAATGGAACATGTTGCAAAGAAAGGCGCCCATGTCATGTATCATGACCCCTACATACCAGAAGTAATTGATGAACATGGACATCTCTGGAAAGGGGTACAACTCACTGATGAAATAATTAGCAGTGCCGATTGTGTTGTCTTTACAACCAACCATTCCTGTTTCGATGTTGACCATATTGTAGAAAAAGCCCAGCTTGTGGTAGACACCCGCAATGCGGTAAAACAGGTACATATTGAAGATGGAAAAGTGTTTAAGCTGTGATAAAAAAATCATATCGAGTTAAGCATGAATTTTAGTAATACAAACAGTTTAAGAATTGATATATTAAAAATTAAAACAATCAGGTTTGCTTTACTACAATTATATATTTTTTTTAATGGTTTTGTATTTTTTGAACCAGCAATTGCCGATTATATATTTATTATATTACTGATTTCATATTTTATAGATTATAAAAAAAATTACAATATATTTCATATAGTAGTTTTGTTTTTGCTATTAACCACTTCAATTATACCATACTTATTTAGTAATATAGTTTTTTCAAACACAAATATAAGGTTTTTCATTATAGATATATACTTATGGGTAATGTTTTTATTTGAGTTAGATATTTTCCAGAAATGTAATATTGAATTTGATGATATTATAAAGCCATGGATATATGCAGCAGGTATCAATATTGTAATATATTTTATAGCGTTGTTACTACATACTAAAACGTTTTTAGGCACAGACGTAATAAGATTTGGTTGGAGGCTTACTGGTTTTTTTAAAGATCCAAATGTTTGCGGTCCATTTCTGCTTGTCCCTGCATTGTATTTTTTTGATAAAATTCTCATAAAAATTAAACTAAAAGATATTCTTTTATTCAGTTTCTTTTTTATTGGAGTCATATTAAGTATGTCCAGAGCGGCTTGGTTAAATGCTTTTGTCGCTCTCTCACTATTATTTTTATTTAAAAAATCATCATTCAAAAATAAATTTAAATTATTTACTTTAGGATTAATGTTATGTATCCCACTGTTTATTTTTGGATTTAACTTTGCTAAAACCAAATATTCAAATATTATTGAGCTATTAACATCACGTATTGGGCTTCAACAATATGATACAGAAAGATTTGAAAGTCACCATAATGTTCTAAAAATGATAACACGTTCACCAATTATAGGTATTGGAACTGGAAATTATATGAGTTTTAGCAATATAGCAGCACACAATACATTTTATAGAATATTGGGTGAACGGGGTTTACTGTTTGGAATAATTACTTTAATTATTTTTTTACTTCCTTTGTATAAATCTTATAAAGAAAAAGATATTTTATTACTAGCAATATTATTTGGTATGTATGTAAATTCTTATTTTGTAGATACATTGCATTGGCGATTTTTATGGATTTTATTTGCATATTCTTTTGCTACAACTAGGAGTTATTTACAAAAATGAAAATATTATTTATCTCGTATTATTACGCGCCAGCAAATACAATTGCAGCAGTACGAACAACGAAGATTGTAAAATATCTTGAACGGCTTGGAAATATTGTTGATGTTGTTTCTGGAAATTTTGGAATTACAGATGAAATATTATTAAATGATATTAAAAACAAAAAAAATATTAAATATATCAATAGTAATAAAATATTTGAAAATATAAGAACAATGAAAAATATAAAAAATAATGAACAATCAAATAAAAAAAATATAGTAAAATATTTTGTTAAATATATAAATAAGTTGTTAGAATATATATTTGGTTTACAAAAGTGGATAGTATTTGATTTGTTAAATTCATTTTTATGGTATTATAAAGCAAAAAAACAAATAAAAAACTATAACTATGATTATGTAATAGCTTCGTTTGGTCCAATAGGGACTTTAATGTTAGCAAAATATATAAAATTAAAAAATAAAAAATTAAAATTAGTAATTGATATTCGAGATGCAATAGTACCAGAATATGTTTGCAATTCAGTATTAAAAATGATTCTTAAAAGCATACAAAAAAAAATATTTCGAGTGAGCGATTGTGCTGTTGTGGTATCACATGGTTTAAAAAAGTATAAGATGAATAATAGTTATAAAAAAAATATTTTTGTCATAACCAATGGATTTGATGAAGAGGATTTACTGGATATTCATCTGGAAACAAGGTGTAATAGTAACTATAATGAATTAGTTTTTAGTTATACTGGTGTCTTGTATGAAGGGAAAAGAGATTTAAGTCCATTATTTTCAGCTTTATCTAAACTAGCCGTAGAAAAGAAAATCGATTTACAAAAAATAAAATTTATATATGCAGGAAAGGATACTGAAATTGCTACAAGATTTGCAAAAAAATACTTTTTAGAAAATGTATTAATATGTAAAGGTTATTTACCTAGAAAGGAAGTGTTGTCTATTCTTGAATCATCCGATAGCTTAGTTATGGCAACCTGGAATAGTAAAAAAGAACAAGGAATATTAACAGGTAAATTTTTTGAATATCTTATGTTTAAAAAGCCAATTATAACTTTAATTAGTGGTGAAAAAGGTGCAGAAATTGAGGATATAATAAAAGAAACAAATTGCGGGTTTGTCTTTTATAACGATTTAGATACTATTGAAAATTTAAAAGAATATATATTAGATATATATAACAAAAAAATTAATAAACATCTAGAAATAAAAAATACTTATAATGAAAATATAAACCAATATAATTATTGTGAGCTTGGAAAAAAATACAATAAGATAATCATGGAAGAGTTATGAACATTTTACAAATAATAACTTTATCATCACTTGGCGGAGCTCAGAGTGTTGTTTTAGAGCTTTCTAATGAATTAATAAAAAGGGGACATTCTGTAACAGTTGTCGCAAGTGAAAAGGGTGAGCTATGGTCTTTGCTTGATAAAAATGTCCAGCAATATCCATGTAAATATTTTAAAAGAGAAATTTCTCCAATAAATGATTTAAAGGCGATATTTTTTATAAAAAAAATCATTAAGCGTAACAATTATGATGTAATTCATTTACATTCAAGCAAAGCTGGTGTGTGGGGGCGTATAGCTGCCGGAAAAAAACAAAGGAAAAAAGTTATTTATACAGTTCATGGATTTGATACAATACTAAAAGCAAATAAAATATTTTTATTGTTAGAAAAGTTATTAAAGAACCGTTGTAAATATTTAGTACCTGTAAGTGATTATGATTATAAAAATCTTATAAGTTGTAACATTAAAAATTGCTATACAATAAAAAACGGAATAAAGGATTTAGTTATAAATGATAAAAAAAATCAGAATATTTTAACATTACATAAGAATAATGAAAAAATTATTATATCCATAGCTCGATTACAACCCCCCAAAAAATTTGATATTTTTCTAAAGGTAGCAGAAAGATTAGGAAAAGAAGGGTTTGCTTTTTATTGGATTGGCAATCAATATGAAGTAAAAGATTTACCATATAACACATTTTGTTTGGGTGAAATTAAAGATGCACGTAAATATTTACACTATGCCGATCTCTTTGTGTTATTTTCTAATTATGAAGGATTACCCGTATCAATTATTGAAGCATTTGCATCCAGTGTACCCGTAGTTGCTTCTGCTGTTGGTGGTGTTACCGAACTACTTAATGGTGAAAATGGTATTGCAATAGAAAATAACATTGAACATGCAGTACAGGCAATATTAAAAATTATGAGAGGAAATATAGAAAGTTATAAAAAGGCAGCACGTGATACATATGAAAAAGAATTCAAAATTGATAAAATGGTAAATGAGTATTTAAAGCTATATAAGGAATGTCAATAATGAAAGTAACTATAATTGGTGGTTCAGGTTTTATTGGTTCTCGTTTATGTCAGCGCCTTTCTCATGCTGGTATCAATTTTAAGATAATTGATAAAAATCCTTCCAAATTTTTCCCAGACAAGGTTACTATTGCAGATATACGAGATTATGAAGCTCTATCGCAAGCACTGCAGCCCTGTGACGCAGTAATCAATTTAGCTGCAGAACATCGCGATGATGTAAGCCCAAGAAGTCTTTACGATGAAGTCAATGTTAAGGGTTCTGAAAATATTGTAAAGGTTTGTTCAGAAAAAGGTATACAACATATCATTTTTACAAGCTCAGTTGCTGTATATGGCTTTGCACCACCGAATACAGGGGAGGATGGTGCAATAAATTATTTTAATGACTATGGCAGAACAAAATGGGAAGCGGAACAAGTTTATAAAACTTGGTATGAGGCGGATATAA
>JAKPPT010000063.1 GCA_029547205.1 Spirochaetota bacterium | reverse complement strand
TGATTCTTTATATTTTGCATCATTAAATAAAGTTTTTGCATTAGCAAGCAATTCTTCTGCTGCTTTAATATCATTAGGGGATTGTTTTGCCTGTTCGGTAGCTTTTGCTGCTACTATTGCTCCCTGTGCTTCATCAATTTTTTTAGCTGCAGTAGCCTTTAATGATGCAAAATATGCTTCATCGGCATTAAGCTTGGCAACTTCAATGGCTGAAAAACCTTTCTTGAGCTCTTCTGCATCATAAGCACTCCGCGCTACCTGCGACTGCTCCTTTGCCAGTTTTAACTTTTCAGGAGCATACTGGTTGGCATTATAGCTCTCAGCCTGTGCTATTATGATATTGACTTCCTTGATTGAATCAGCCAATGTTGTTTTCTGGCTCAACGCAACATTGCGCGCATTCTTGGCATACATATCTGCATCCAGAGCAGCTTTGTAGGTAGCTAAATAATTTTTATTTTCATAGTTTTTGTTTGCTTCCTGCAGCATTTCATTGGCTTTGGCAAAATCATCCTTTGCAAGAACACCTGCATACACATTATCAGCAGCCTCAACGCTCTTTGTAGCTATATCAAGAGTATCTTTGGCAAGCAGTGGTATAGCTTTATCATATGCTTCTTTAGCTTTCTTTTGTGCTTCGATTGCATTTTGCTCTGCTTTATCGTACTCTTCATTTTTGACATTATCATGGGCAGTTACAAGCAATTCTTTTGCCTGATTGTATTCATCTTTGGCATAGTAGGGGGCTTTCACTGCTTCAGCTTCACTGATAGCATTTTTTGCAAGCGATAGCTCCTTAACGGGCAACTTTTCAAAGCAGGCAGTCATCAGCAAAAGAGCTGACAATAACGCAATGACACTGATATGATATTGTGATCTCATAATACACCTCTTTCATTTTTCTAAATGTATATACTCTTTATTAAAATTAAATGCTTATCAATTAATGACTTCCTCCATTTCATGATGACTGTTGCCCACTATTTTTATCCCTTATGGGTTGGCACACGCCGGCCATGGGTATCTTTTTTGAATAAACGATCATTTACTTTGTAAGGTATTACCGTTTATTAAATGATTCAATAGCCACTTCTTCAGAATCATATATTTCAAAAAACGACGTAAGTTTAGTCAGTTCAAAAACTTTCCGAACCGAAGCAAAAACATTAATTATTTTTAAACCACCCTGATATTTTTTCAGATTTGATAAGCTTGAAATTAAA